>FNEU01000010.1 GCA_900100245.1 Lachnospiraceae bacterium G41 | reverse complement strand
CTTCACTACTATGGGCTCGGCTGACTTCTCACAGTTCGTTGTTACTAGGCTAATGAAACCTCTGTGAGACCTCCACGCTTAAGGTGCACGCTCTTTCTCTCCATATATCCGCCACATTTACTCTGCTACTACAAATGTGATAGTTATTAGACTTCGTTGCTTGTTGCCAACTTGTCTCTCGTAGCCTAGCCTTATATGTGATTTCTGTCCGTCGGACCAGAGATTTGCTTGCAGCTTCCTTCAGATTCCACCTCACGATGGACACCCTTGCTGTTCAGCTATACACTTCCCACTATCTGGGCGTGTTCGGGACTTGCACCCGTTAGAGCGCGCCCATGGCGCGCAAACAACAAACAGACTGTAAAAATACAGTCTGCTTATACTTCTAATTTCTCTATGTCGGCTCCGAGATTTCTTAACTTCTTGTCAAAATTCTCGTAGCCTCTTTCAATATATTCTATTCCGTCAATTTCGGATACTCCTTTGGCGGCTAGTGCGGCCAATACAAGCGCGGCTCCCGCTCTTAAATCGGGCGAAGTCATGTTGGCGCCCTGATAATATTCCACACCGTCGATATAGGCAGTCGTGCTTTCGTCTACCACGATGTTGCAGCCCATCTTTTTAAGTTCGTTGACATACATGAATCTGTTGTCAAAGATGGATTCAACCACTGTGGAACATCCGTCGGCCAGCCCCAGTGCAACCGATATCTGAGGCTGCATATCCGTGGGAAATCCTGGATAAGGAAGTGTCTTAACCTGGGTCCTCTTAAGCTTGTCCTTTGGACCTATGACTCTTACCCAGTCATCGGATTCTTCTATCTTACAGCCGATTTCACGAAGTTTCGATGAAATACTGTCAAGGTGGGTAGGAATAACATTGTTAACCACTATATCGCCGTGCGTAATGGCTGCCGCCATCATAAAAGTACCTGCTTCAATCTGATCGGGTATAACCGCATATGTGCCGCCTCGAAGAGCAGGCACACCGTTAATTCTTATCTTGTCCGTACCGGCACCGGTAATATGTCCGCCGATACCATTTATAAAGTTTGCCACATCAACGACGTGGGGTTCTTTTGCGGCACCTTCGATAACAGTTTTGCCGGGTGTAAGTACAGCCGCAAGCATAATGTTAATCGTAGCTCCGACGGAAACCTTATCCATGTACATTCTGGTTCCGCTTAAAGGTCCTTCTGTACCGTCCACAACTATTTCTGTAGCGGTAATCTTTACATCAGCACCAAGGGCTTCAAAACCTTTTTCGTGCATGTCAAGTCCTCTTCCGCCGATATTGCATCCGCCGGGAAGCGGAACTCTGGCCTGATGATAACGGCCTAAAAGCGCACCCGCAAAATAGTATGAGGCTCGTATCTTCTTGATGTTTGGATTATCCACCACACACTTATTGATAGTTGAAGTGTTAATCTTTAAAGTGTTGTCGTCGATATACTCGACTTTGGCACCCAGATTAACGAGAGTTTCAACCATTATAATCGTGTCGTTGACTTTCGGAACATTCTCTAATGTAATTGTCTCGTCCGTAAGAATAGTAGCAGCCAGGATCGGGAGTGCAGCGTTTTTGGCACCACTGATGTCTACCGTTCCCTTTAGGGCTTCTCCTCCTCTTATTCTGTAGATTTCCATATATTTCCTCTGTATCGGAGCCAGACATCTTCGGAGTCAGGCACCGTTTTATTAATTGATATAGTTAAGCGGGTTAACGGGAGTACCGTTTAAAATAATCTCAAAGTGTAAGTGCGGTCCGGTCGAAATACCGGTGCTTCCGGAAAGACCGATCTTCTGTCCCTGAGATACGCTCTGTCCCGCGGATACAAGTACCTTGGAAAGGTGTGCATATCTGGTCTGCGAGCCATCGGGATGTGTAATCAGAACGCAGTAGCCGTATCCGCCGCTCCATCCTGCAGAGGATACCGTACCACCGCTCGATGCCATAACGGTACTTCCTGTAGGAATTGCAAAGTCTACACCCTGGTGATTTCTCGAACCGATTCCGCCGGGTGAATTTCTTCTGCCGAATCCGCTTGATACGGAACCGCCGGAGATGGGCTTAATATATGTGGGAGGAACCTTGGTACCTCTCTCAACCACTTTTGCGACAGCCTCTAAAAGAATCTCTTCTTTTACGATGTTTCTGCTTACCGCATTTTCGTTTTTGTATGTTACGTCACTGACTATCTTTCTGAAACCTGCAGACGGCTCTGTAAGAGTAACCTGCTTGGTGGTGTACCAGTTGTCATTGTCAATGTAGATTATATCCGCTTCGTAGCTTTCTTCAACTATTTCTCTTCTGGTCCAGAGAACCGAAAGTTCGGGTTCGGGAACTGTAATGATAAGAACCTGACCCGCACGGATTGTCGAATTAATATCCTTTAAATAATCGCTGTTTAACTCAACGAGTCTTTCCATGGGGATTCCGACTCGGTTCGAAATCGCCGAAAGGGTGTCACCTGCCTCAACCTCGTAAATTTGCTGAACATCCTGCATTTCCGTAAGTATGGAAAGCGCGGTATCAACATCCACGAGCTCGGATCTCGGAATATAGGTTTCAGCAACTTCTACTTCTTCCGCAAAACCTATATCCATTATGCCCTGGGTGATATCTTTAAAATCCATGTATTCGATAAGTTCGGACTCTGCAATGTCCTTGCCTATCACGCTTTCGATTCCGGCATTAAAAGAAACCGCATCGAAATCTATATCTCTTCTGGTCAGTTTGGCGGTAAGCGTAGACATGATTCTGTCTTCGTTTATCTCCGTCCTGACTTCGTATTCGTCATTCTCGTCATATTTTGCAATGGCTCTTGTTAAAAGCTCGTTTACATCATCGGAGCTTTCGAGGTTAACGGTGGTATTGTTGACCTTAACCATATATGCTCTGGTCATGGTCTCCTTCTGATGATCCTTGAAGGTTTTAAGTATTTTTGCATAAACCTGGTCTTCATCATCCACCTGTTTGTAAATGGATTCTTCGCCTACTATCTCTTTGTGAAGGTTTTCTACCATATACAGATTTTTCTGGCCCTTGGCAAGCTGTTCTCTGGCCTGAACTAACATCGCGTCAGCCTTTTCGACACTGTCTACGGTACCCATATCTTCGCCTAAAATCCATAAAGTAAAAGTGTTTTTTCCTTCAGAGGAATATGTGGTGAAATTCGGCAACAAAAACAAGCCTAAAACAAAAACGGATAGGCTTGTTATTATAAATGTTGCTCTGATACGTTTATGATGGTGCGTTAAAAATTTCATTACTTCAACCGATAACGCCCGGAATTACTTAAAAATGTTAAATACTGCAAGCGCAGAAAGAACTAAGTTTAAAGCTCCGAGAACTATCGCTATGGTAACCGCAATCTTAGTTGATTTAAGCTTTGCATAAAGCTCTCTGTTGTGCTTTGTGAGACCTTCTGTCTGGTTTTTGAATTCGTCAACCACTACGGCCTGAACGTTACGGTATACCTTTACATTCTCCTTATGTACAAAGTCGTCTGACTGCTTGAACATTTCCTGTAATGCTCTCTTGTCTTCTTCTTCCTTGATCAGACGTGCTTCTTCTTTTTGCTGCTCTTCGAAGAGTTTTCTTTCTTCCTCTTCTCTCTTAAGCATTTCCTCTTCCTCGCTCGGACGATTTATCGTCTCGATACCGGAACGGATATATTCCAAATGATCCGCGATTTCACGGTTCTCTCTTCTGATGGCAAGTAAAGCGTTATCAACGCTTGTTTTAACCGATGTTTTTAATTCATCGTTTGAATTCTTAAGTTCAGCGGTTGTGTTTTTAATTTCTTCGCTCGATGAAATAATACCCTCGATTGAGGAATTCATAGCGTCTGCGGAACTCTTTAAATCATCTGCGCTGCTTCTTACAAGATCCGATGCATACCTGATATCGTCTGCCGATCCCTTGAAATCCTCGGCAATCTGCTTGATGTCTGCTACGGAACCGGAAACTTCCTGCTTCATTTCGCCAACGGGAACCAAAAGGGTATTATTGACCGATTCGTTCAATGCGCTTCCGAAATTGGAATCGAAGTTGCTTAATGCTTCGTCGATAGCAGTAATAATCTCTTCGGAAAGCTGCTTTGATACTTCTGCGTTTTCACCCTCTTCGCCTTCTGCATGGCTTGTTTGAACTTTATTGATAGACTCGTCTACGAGTGCGTTGATTTTATCTGTAAGTTCGGAGTTTTTGTAGTTTAATTTGCGCATATCCTGAAGAATGGCTTCATACTGTGCCACCTGCTCCTGAAGACGACGCATTTCATTAGCCTCTGCCTGAGCATTAGCCTTAATCATCTCCTGTGCGCTTAATTTCTGTGCAAGCTTATCTGTAAAATTATCCATGGATAAAACTCCTTTGCCTCAATACATTGGTTGCCCTAAATTGCACCATTCCCATTTTATCATTAAAATAACGTTTTGACAACGTGGACACGGCAATTATTCGGCTTAAAATCATAAAATTTTTTTAATAAATTAATTAAAAAAGTTCATACTTTTTTCACAGTTCAAAAATATAATATATTTAAATCATTTATTCATTGCCTGACGATTTGGTTCGTCAGCACTCCTCATTTTTAGTATTTTTAATACTTTTTATTCATTTTCTCCTGAAAAGGCCCAATCCCCGGGCCTTTTCTATTTTTTTGCATTAAAAAGCCGGGTGCTTCCACACCCGGCTTTAATCATTTCTTTTCTACCAGCCTAATTCGGCCTTCATCTTACGCTTGTTCTCATACATTCTGTCATCGGCTTTTTTGAAGATACTGTCAATGTTTTCATTTTCTATCTCGTCAAAGTCAGCCATGCCCGCAGCAACGGATACTCTTCTCTCGGGCGGAATCTCCGGCTGGGAAAGTTCCAGTACCGCCTCTCTGAATTCCTTAAGAAGTTCTTCTTTTTTATCGTAATCGTCATTTTTTACGATTGCAACGAATTCGTCGCCGCCGATACGGTATACAGGCGAATGTTTGAATGTATTACAGATAAGCACGCTGGAATTCTTGATATAAATATCGCCCATTCCGTGACCGTATTCGTCATTTATTTCTTTTAGGTTGTTTAAGTCAAACATGACAACGGCAAATTTGGGAAGATCCTGTGCCAGGTAAAGTGTTCTCAAATGAGCCTTGGCATTCTCGTATGCAGTTCTGTTCTTAAGCGATGTCAAGGCATCCTTTTGCATAAGTTCGGACAATTTGTCGTTTAATGCCGCCAGTTTCAGATTTGTTCTGTAATATGTCAGCGACTGACCGAAGCAGCTTGCATATTCCCAGTAAATCCAGTCAACAATACCTCTCGGGCTTCTGACCATTGCGAAATATCCGACTACGAAGGATTCAATATAAAGCGGCATTATGAAATATACTTCATTTCTGCCTTCACCGTCATACTCGGGGATCAGTTCCGATTTGCAGATGGTATAATCGGTCTTTAAAGGTTTGTTGTTTTTCTTTGCGACAACAACCTGCTGTTTATTCGAATATCTGTATTTCGGCAGTTCTTCCGGATCTTCAAGTGCAATTCTTTCAAGCGAAGGATCCATAAGAATGTAAAAGCTGTCAAGATCGGGATCGGCCGTAAAATTCAAAGTGTTCTGAAGCTTCGAAGGAAGTGTTGCAAACTTGCTGGATTCCTGAAATGCCGCACGAATACCGTAGATAATGCTCATTCTGTAATCTTCTTCATATTCTTTGCCGATGAGTCTGTGACAGTATTCTCTTCTCTTAACATCTTCGTTGCGGGGATTCTTGCAACCGCAACTTTCACCGGGCTTAAATTCACCGTCAACATACTTCTCAGAAGGTACTTCCTTACCTTCTTCTATATCTTTTAAGCTCTTAGCGCAGTATTCACCCATCAGATCGTATCTCTGGTCTATTGTTGCGATGGAAGGATAATAAATCTGACCTGACCTTGCAAAATCAAATCCCGTTACAAGCACGTCGTCGGGAATCTTAAATCCTCTGGCATCCAGAGCCATATTGGCGGAAATAGCCAGAAAATCGTTTGCGAAAATCATCGCATCGGGAAGCGACTCTCTGGTGGTGTACTTCTCTTCTATGTAATGCATGCATCTGCGGACTTCCCAGTTTGAATAAAATACCTGGTCTTCGTTAAAATCGAGTCCTTTTTCTTCGGCAAATTTCTTTACCGCTTCAAGTCTGGCATTTGAGTCTCCGTTTTCCTGCGAACCTGCAAAAAATGCGATTTTACGAACGTTGTGCTCATTGTATAAATGGTCGCAGAGTTCTCTCATGGCATCGGCCGTCTTTACTAAAACGCCGTGAAATCCCGGATGGGTGTCGCCTATACAGAATGTGGGAATTCCTGCTTTTTCGCAATCTTCATAAATCTGATCTCTGACCTGATTGGAATTAAGGCCCTGAGAAAAGATAATTGCCGCATCATATTTTTCAAGTTCGGGAAGTGAATGAATGGATACTTCGCTCAGATTATGTGTTTCCGGTCTGCCGTAAGAATTGGCCGCAAGAAAAACAAACGTGTCGGTTGTATCTTTTTCAAGAGCATCATAAAAGCCGCTTAAAAAAGAAGACACGATGTCGGCACTCCATGTATTGGCAAATACCGCAACTTTTTTCTTCATAACCCCTCGTCCTCCGATGATTTTACAATCAGTCAAAATATCCCCTGTACTCTACTTTAAACTCAGAATCAGGGAATAAAAATTCGTGTAATTCCACAAAATAATCATCCGTCATACTGGCTAAATAGTCAACCACCATTTCCTCAAAACTCTCGTCGCGGTAGTTGTTAATCCTTCTGTACGGTTTTGTGATTTCTTCGATGTATTTAAGATGATGCTTGTAGAAAAATGTATCTTCGCTGCCTGATTTTGCCTGTTTTAAAAGCTCGTCATACAGCTCGTCAAACATCGGATATATTTTTCCCTTATATACATCTTCTATTTTATCACTTAAATAGATTTTTTGGTAATTTTCTTTTTTGGCGGATGAAAATGCTTCAAAATACTCATCATCCATCTTGATGTAATCCCTGCCGTAGCTGTTTTCGATGATATTGACTATCATGTTGTTGATGATTTCAGCATTGGTTTTACCGATTACGGCCGAACCGAATTCCTTTTCGGATTCGATGAGTCCGAGTTTCTTAGCATCCTGTCTGTCCTTACCAAGATATGCGATAATGTCCGAAACCCTGACAACACAGCCTTCAAGTGTAGCCGGAATAAGCGTTTTTATGTAGGCGCTGTCTTCGTAGCTATATTTCATTTTATCGTCAAAAATCTCAAAATTATTATAGGGAACGGGCTTATATTTTTTACATTCGAATTCACCGTTGTGGCATATGATTCCGTCGAGTGTCTGAAGACTTAAGTTTAAAGGAAAAATAGTACTTAAAACCCTTGCGGAGTGAATGTTGTGATTGAAATGTTTGCCTGTTGCTTTATATAAAATCTCATCAAGCTTTCTCTCGCCCGCATGGCCGAACGGAGTATGTCCGATATCGTGTCCTAAGGCAATGGCTTCGATAAGGTCACAGTTTAAATTCAGAACGGAACCGATATTTCTGGCTATACGTGATACGAACTGAACATGTGTGGCTCTTCTTGAAACATCGTCGTTTTTACACAGTGAAAAGACCTGCGTCTTATCCATGTATCTTACATAATAAGGGCAGTGCATAATTTTTTCCGTATCCCTGACAAACGCGGGGCGCCAAAGATTGGCAATATCGTGATCGGGCTCGCGTCTTACGACGTCTTCATCCTTAAAAGCATAGGGATTCTCTTTTTTTAGAGCTCTGTCTTCACGTATTCTGTTTTGTACCTCTTCGGAAAGATTATGATAAATCGCCATTATTCACCTTTGTTTTCGGTTTCCTTTTGAAGGTTTTCTCTTGCTACAGCAAGCATAAGCTTGATTCTGTTTTCCTGATTAACCTTTGTGGCACCGGGATCGTATTCGATATCAACGGAATTAATCTTAGGGTTAACTCTTCTTACCACATTCTGCATACCCTTAACCGCTACATGGCAGGGAAGACAGCCGAAAGGCTGAACGCAGATGATGTTTTCGTATCCGTGCTCTGCGAGTTCAAGCATTTCCGCAGCAAGGTACCATCCTTCGCCCATGCTGTTGGTGGTATCGATGATTCCCTCTGCTCTCTTCTTTAAATCGTTGACTCTCTCGGGAGCTGTAAACATAGGCCATTTTTCGATACCGCTGATTAAAAGATCCTCGATAAAGAAATAATATTTCATTACGGCTTCCATGATTAATCTCTTAATCGGGTGGCCGCCGTATGTTCGCAAATCTTCAAGTGCACCGTTTGTTTTGTATGCACCGAAGCCTAAAACAGTCGGTATAAAATATTCGCAGTCCTGTTCGGTTAAGAACTCTTCGAGATGGTTGTTGCCGGGAACCGAATATTTAAGATAAAGTTCACCTATTACTGCTACCTTTACTTTATCAACTTTTTTAACCTTTATTTCGGAGAAGGTTCGACAGATTTCGCTGACGGTTTTCTTCATTGCCGAAACCGTATAACCTTTTCCTCTTGAAAAGCCTCTGCCGAGAATTTCTATCCACTCATTTAACAGTTCGTCGGTTGCACCCTTTTTAACTTCGTAGGGTCTTACCTGATTTGAAACAAGTGTTAATGCATCGCCGTAAACAAGTGCTGCTGCCGCTGATAAAAGAGTTAAGGGTGATAAGAAAATGCCCGGTGCATATTCCATATTCCAGGTGTTGGCCGAAATAAAAGGAACATTAGGATAACCCGCTCTCTCAAACGCCTTACGCATTAAATTGATATAGTTCGAGTCTCTACATCCGCCGCCTGACTGGGTGATTATCATTGCAACTTTGTTGGGATCATATTTGCCGCTTTCCATCGTTGCAAGCATCTGTCCCGTGATGAGCGAGCAGGGATAACAGATATCGTTGTGTACGTATTTTAAGCCCTTCTGGATTACATCCGGGCCTTCGTTTTCCATAATGTCAACCTTGTAACCGACTCTCTGGAATACAGGACGAAGGAGTCTGAAATGAATCGGACACATCATCGGAGAAAGGATTGTATAATCCTTTTTCATCTTCTTTGTGAACATTATTTTCTTGATGAAATGAGGGCTCTGATTACTCATTGGCTTCGCCCTCCTTTCCCGATTCGATGGCCGCCATCAAACTACGAAGTCTGATCTTAACTGCACCGAGGTTCGTTACTTCGTCTATCTTAATCTGAGTATAGAGTTTTCCTCTGCACTCAAGGATCTCTCTTACCTCATCGGTTGTAAGTGCATCGAGGCCGCAGCCGAAGGATACAAGATGTACCATATAAAAGTCCGCATTGTCGGCCACATATTTTGCCGCAGAGAATAATCTCTGGTGGAAGGTCCACTGGGCAATAATATTGGTGTTGAATTTTGCAACCTTGTACGATACGCAGTCTTCGCTTATAACCGCAAATCCGAGCGCGGCAATAAGCTTGTGGATGCCGTGGTTTACTTCGGGATCCGCATGGTAAGGTCTTCCTGCAAGAAGAATGATTTTCTTGTTTTCTTCTTTGGCTCTTTTTATGATTTCATCGCCCTTTAACCTTACTTTGGAAACATATTTTCCGTATTCCTCATAAGCGGCTTTGCAGGCTTTTTTAATCTCTGATGACGTAAAAGATGTGCCGAGTCTCTTAGCAAGAATTGCATTTATCTTTTCAGGGAATTTGCTCTTAACATGAGGTCCGACATAATCGTTAATATAAATGATATCGCCGAAGTTAACCGTATTTGCTTTGATAACTTCGGGATAACCCGAGATAACCGCACAGTTGTAATTCTTTCTTCCCTTATGCTCATCGAAGTGATAAGTCATGCCGGGATAAAAGATAACATCCACGCCCATTTCGATGAGTGTCTGGATATGTCCGTGCATCATCTTTGCAGGGAAGCAGACCGTATCCGAAGGAATGGTTCCCTGACCTTTTATGTACATCGCTCTGTTGGAAAATCCCGATGTTTTAACGGTATATCCGAGCGACTTGAAGAATGCATACCAGAAAGGAAGCATTTCATACATATTCATCGCAAGAGGAATACCAATAACCTTTGAACCTTCGGGCTTTTCTGATACATCGTCTGAGTATTCTTTTAGGAGCGAAAGTTTGTATTCATAGATATTTAAAGAGTCATCCTGTGCTTTCTTGGTGACGGGCTTTTCACATCTGTTACCGCCGATAAATCTTCTGCCGCCGGTGAATGTATTAACCGTTAACTGGCAGTGGTTGTTACAGCCGTTACAGGTAACGGATTTGACATCATACGAGAAGGTTTTTAATTCTTCGCTTGAAATAACACCTTCGTATTCTGCATCATGCTTATTGCCTTTTCTTCTGTAAAGTTCCTTGGCATATAAAGCTGCGCCGTACGCACCCATCATTCCTGCAATATCGGGACGGATAACATTAACGCCCATCTCTTTTTCAAACGCACGAAGAACGGCGTTGTTTAAGAACGTACCGCCCTGAACAACTATCTTTTTGCCGAGTTCGTCAGCCGAATGAACACGGATAACTTTATAAAGAGCGTTTTTGATAACGCTTATAGACAGACCTGCGGAAATATTCTCAACCGTAACGCCCTCTTTCTGAGCCTGCTTAACGGAAGAGTTCATAAATACCGTACATCTGGAACCGAGGTCCACGGGATTGTCTCCGAAAAGACCAAGGTTGGCAAATTCTTCAATGCCGTAGCCCATTGATGATGCGAATGTCTGAAGGAAAGAACCGCAGCCCGAAGAACATGCTTCGTTTAAGAAGATGTTGTCGATTGCACCGTTTCTAATCTTGAAACATTTCATATCCTGGCCGCCGATATCGATGATAAATTCAACATCGGGTAAGAAGAATTTCGCTGCCGTGAAATGTGCGACGGTTTCTACTACACCGTACTCGATATTAAGTGCGGCTTTTATCATGTCTTCACCGTAACCGGTGACTGCACTCGATGCAATATGAGCCTTCGGATAACGCTCATACATTTCTTTTAGGGACTCAACCACAACATCAATCGGTTTGCCCTGGTTGGATTCGTATCTTGAATATAAAATCTCACCCTTGTCGTTGGTAAGGATTACTTTAAGAGTGGTGGAACCGGAGTCGATACCAAGGAATGCTTCGCCCTCGTAAGGTTGACCTTCAATTCTCTCAACTCTGTCTTTCGCATGTCTTTCGACAAACTCATCGTACTCTTTTTTGTCTTTAAACAAAGGCTTAAGAGAAGAAATTCTGATAGAATCCTTCGACTTAGTAATAATATCCAAAGCGGCATTTAAATCCACTGCTTCGTTTGCATAATAAGCAGCACCCATTGCCACGAAAAAAAGCGAATCTTCGGGGCATGTTCCTTCGCACTTTAAAGCTTTGTCAAATGCAAGGCGAAGCTCTGACATAAAGGTTAAAGGTCCGCCGAGGTAAACGATTTTACCTTCAATAGGATGGCCCTGTGCAAGACCTGTGATGGTCTGGTTTACGATGGCCGTATAAATACTCGCCGAAATATCTTCCTTTCTCGCACCCTGGTTTAAGAGGGGTTGAATATCGGTCTTTGCGAATACACCACATCTTGAAGCAATCGGATAAATCTTCTCGGCGCTCTTTGCAAGCTCGTTCATTTCATCTGCGCTTACCTGCATTAAAGACGCCATCTGATCTGCGAACGCTCCAGTACCGCCGGCACAGGTTCCGTTCATTCTTACCTCAAGGTTACCGTTTAAGAAAAGAATCTTGGCATCCTCACCGCCAAGCTCTATTACAACATCCGTGTCGGGAAGTCTCTTTGAAATCGCAACCTTTGTTGCATAAACCTCCTGAACAAAAGGAAGTCCCGCCTTTTCCGCGAGACCCATTCCTGCTGAACCGGATATTGCACAGATTACGGGCTCTTTTATATCAAACTTGTCGATAAGACCTTTTAATACTTCCTTGGTCTTTTCAGTGATAAGAGTAAAATGACGCTCGTAACTCTTGTGTATTAAATTCCCCGAATCGTCGAATACCACCGACTTAATAGTGGTGGATCCGATATCAATTCCAATTTTCACTTTAATGCCTCTTTATTACATAAATCTTTTTAGATATTTCAGATAGTGGAAGCCAATGTTGGACCACTTAAATCCGAGTGACAAAAGCACACCGTTTGTAAAGTCGTTGCTTACGGGTACGTTTCTTGAGTTCGAAGCAATCGAGCTGTAGAATGATAAAACTGCCACGTCTTTGTCGGTAATCTTTTCTTTTAGGAACTTGTCAAAGATTTCTCTCGGAACACTCTTGCACTTAAACAGCAGTTTGTTGGCCAGTTTTTCGATGGTAAACAAATGCGGGTTGTACAGATGATAAATATTGTTAATTCTGTTGTGCAAAACGAGTTTTACATATGCGTTCGCACACTCGTCAACAGCAGTGAAATCCATCGGGAATTCAGCAATTTCGGGACTGTAAAGACCGGCTTTAAGTAAGCCTCTGGCTCTTCCGATGAATCCGTTGTCGTCGGCGTTTTTCTGGAACATACCGTCGGACATTCTCCAGGTAAGATTTCCTATTCTGTAAATATTTACTTTAAGTCCTTCTTCTCTTGCAAGAAGAACGGCCTCTTCTGCCTTGTATTTTGAATGAATGTATACGTTCTGAACGTACTTCTGACCGATGTCTAAGACAAACTCGTCGAATACCTTGTCGGTCTTTGGAATGGCAACAGTACCAACACCGTTAACCGATGCGGTGGATGTGTAATGAAGCACCGCTCTTGCATCCTTGCAGAAATTGATTACATTCTGTGTGCCCCATACATTGGTTCGCTCAAAGTCTTCGTAATGACCTGCGTGATGTACGTTTGCCGCTGTATGAATTACAGTGTCGACCTTTCTTACAAGGATTGAGTATTCAACGTCGTTAAGTCCGAAATGCTCTGCTTCAATATCGCCCTTTACAACCTTGTAATTAAAGTACTTGTACTCCTTCGGGAAATATCTGCCGAGGGTCTGGCGAAGTCTCTCTTCGTTTCTGACCAAACATACAACCTTAACTTTGTTTCTTAAAAGTTCTCGTAAAATATGCGCACCAAGGAAACCTGTGGCACCTGTAAGGAATACGCATTTATGAGCGTTTTTATATGAAACGTTTGAATTGTGAAGAATAATTGAGTTAACGTCAACCTTGTCTTCTTCATCCTCAAATTCGTTGTTTCCTGCCATGAATTTTGCAAGTGATTCGACGGTCGGATATTCGTATACATCCTGCGCATTAATTCCTAAAATAGCAGCAAGTTCGAATGCCGCAAGCGAGTCTCCGCCCAGATCGAAGAAGTCATCGTAAATACCCACACGTTTTGTCAATATCTGCTCAAATGCATTGACGAGTTTTTCCTCAGCGGGATTAGACGGAGCCACATATTTGACTTCGTTTTTCTCGAGCTGATTCTTAACCATTTCCATGAGTTCGTGACGTTTGATCTTCATGGTCGTGGTCTTAGGAAACTCTCTGTGTGTAAAGCTTATAAATGTAATCTTCTTATAGCCGGGAAGAACTTCGTTTATCTTCTTTATGGCTGTTTCGATGGCTTTCTTTTTCTCTTTGTCACCGGGGTTTGCGGGAAGGACGAGTGCACAGAGTCTGCCCTTATCTCCATAGACAAATACGTCTTTAACTCCGTCGATAACCATTATCTTTTCTTCGAGTTCTTCGGGATAAATATTCTTGCCGTTATCAAGAATAATAACGTTTTTGCTTCTACCTGTTATGAAGAGATATCCGTCCTCGTCAAAGTAACCGAGGTCGCCTGTATAAAACCATCCGTCTTTTAAAACTTCCTTGGTTGCTTCCTCGTTTTTGTAATAGCCAAGCATGACATTATCACCCTTAACCGCTATCTCGCAGTCAACGGTTTTAACTTCGCAATAATAAGGCTTTCCGACGGAACCGATTTTATTTGCCGTGGGTGAGTTCGCACAAACAAGCGGAGCACATTCCGTAAGGCCGTACCCCTGGAAAACATTGATTCCGAAGAGTGCGAAACATTCGCAGATTTCAGGACGAAGCGCTGCGCCACCGACTACGATGTTTGTAAGGTTTCCGCCGAACTTGTCGAGCAGTGATTTATAGATAGAACGGCGCACGTCCATACCGACAACGCCGGCCATTTTTACGATGCGTTTGCCGTTATTTATTTTACGAGCCGTCTTCGAATCAGACATTGCGTCTTTTATTTTTTTGTACAAAGCTTCCGCAATCGCAGGAACGATTAACATTACCGCAGGCTTAAAGGTATTGATGTTGGCTGCGATGTTTTCGATGCTGTCGTTAATGCAGATAGTCGCGCCGTAACATAAAATACCTAAGTTATCTACAGTCAATTCAAATGTATGGTGTACGGGAAGAACGCTTAAAACAACCTTCGGTCCCGAAACGTTTGAAGCAAAATCAAGTCTGTGGATTTCCTTAAGATTAACAACGATGTTTGTCTGGGAAATCATTACGCCCTTGCTGACTCCTGTAGTACCTGAAGTGAAAAGAATTTCACACACTTTATCGGGATTTGTCTCGGGCATTTCGACTTCCTTAGTCTTTAAAAATCCCCGGAATTCTTCTCCTAAAAGACAGTGAACCTTTTTAACTTTTTTGATGTTCTTTTTAGCCTCTAAAGCGGTCTCTTCGAATTCTTCATCGTATAGAATTACATCCACATCGCCCGCTTCGAAAAGATACAGCATTTCTTTTTTAAGAAGCATCTTGTCAATCGGTACGACTACGTTTCCGCTTATGATGACAGCAAGAAAAGACACAATCCATTCATAGCTTGTGCCGCCTAAAATTGCTATATGTTTTGATTTGTAATTGCTGCCAATAAAAGATGATGCGAGTGCATATACATCGTTTCTTAATTCTTTGTATGTCCTGTCTGTAATAACTTCATCCCTGAAGAAACGATATGCAATGTTGTCTGAATATTTCTCGTAAATCTCGTCTGTAAATTCTTTTATCGTGTTGAAATTATCACTCATATATATCCACTCTTCTTATGTTCGAATAGTAATTACAAAGGAAGATTGAAAACCTTCGCAAAATTGTCGTAGAGAATCTTTTCTCTAACATCGTCGGAAAGATTTAATTTCATAAATCTGTCAAACTCTTTCTTCGGATTCCACATCGGGAAATCGCTTCCAAAGAAGAATCTCTCGGGTCCGAAGTGATCTATAAATCTTTCCGCCGTAGCGTTGTCAATCATAAACAAAGAGCTTGATGTGTCGTAATAAACGTTATCAAGTTTAGGATTGTGAAATGAATCCTTCCATCTTCTGTATCCGCCGAAATGTGCACCGATAACGGTAAGTTCAGGGAAGGTTTTTGCAACCTTTACCATCTTTTCGGGAGCGGAGAAATCATATCTGTCATCGCCCATATGGAAAAGTACTGCAAGACCCTCATCAGCCATTGCTTTGTAAATCGGAAACATCTTCGGATCGTCGATATCGTAGCGCTGCATATCGTTGTGATATTTAACGCCGCGAAGACCCAGCTCCTTTATACGCGCAAGCTCCTCTTTGTAGTTTTCGTAATCCTTGTGCATGGATGCAAAACCTATAAGGTTGGGATGTTTTGCAACTTCACCCGCAATAAAATTATTTATACTTTCAACCTGAAGAGGTGAAAGTGCAGAGGAACAGACCAAAGTATAGCTTGTTCCGAGTTCTTCCTCACATTTTAAAAGGCTGTCAACCGAAGCATCCGAGCTCATCGATATTCCGTAGAACTCTCCTATCGATTCAGAAGCCTTAAAAGCAATTTTGCTTGGAAAAATATGCGCATGCGCATCAATTATTCTCATTTTCATTTTCCTCAATTTTTTCTTCATTTTTTTCTTCAGCTTTTTTCTTGCCGAAAAGAAGGTCGAAGTCTTTTTCCTTATAGACAAAAATCATCGAGAAAATCATCAGTGCAAAGCCAACGGTAATAAAGCTGTCCGCTATGTTAAATACCGGGAAGTTAATAATTTCAACATAAATCATGTCAACAACATATCCGTGGAATAGCTTTTCACCGTTGAATATTCTGTCTATAAGATTGCCAATTGCTCCGCCGCATAAACAGAGCAGGCAGATTCTTGCAATAATAAACTTCTTTTCAAAGGGAAGTTTGTAATAAAAATATACGAGCGCAGCCAGAACAAGGGGCGTGAGAATGATAAATAAAACCTGCTTGTTTTGAAGCATTCCCCAAGCCATGCCTTCGTTTCTGACAAAGTATATTCTTAAAACTTTATTGATGATATAAAATCCGTCCGTACCTTTTACGTAAAGAAGTGTAAGGTGTTTGGTCCACTGGTCCAAAAGTACTATTCCGAGAACGGCCAGTATCGGGATTATATATTTTTCAAGTGCTTTTTTCATGTGTAAATCCTATAAAATGTTAATTCCGTTTTCGGCTGCGATTTCATATACTTCCTCAGGCCAGATTGAAGACTGAACTTCGCCGATATGTGCACGCTGTAAGAAGAACATGCAGATTCTCGACTGTCCGATACCACCGCCGATTGTGTAAGGAAGTTTCTTCTCTAAGATTGCTTTCTGGAAAGGCAATTCCATTCTCTCTTCGCAGTTTTTCTTCTTTAACTGGTAAACAAGTGAATCCTCATCTACTCTGATACCCATTGAAGAAATTTCAAAAGCACTGCCGAGGATGGGATAATAAACCAAAATGTCACCGTTTAATTTCCAGTCATCATAGTCGGGAGCTCTGCCGTCGTGAGGCTCGCCCGAAGCAAGATCGTCACCGATCTGCATAAGAAATACAGCACCCTTTTCCTTGGTGATAAGATTTTCTCTTTCCTTGGGAGTCTTGTCGGGATACATGTTTTCAAGTTCCTGTGTTGTAATGAAAAAGATTTCATTGGGAAGGAACGGATCCATGAAATGATATTTTCCGCAGATATAAAACTCAGTCTGCTTGATAGCCATGTAAATTCTGAAGACTGTTTCTTTTAGGGTGTCGAAATTTCTTTCGTCCTTATCAATTATTTTCTCCCAGTCCCACTGATCGACATAGATTGAATGAAGATTGTCCGTATCCTCATCTCTTCTGATGGCGGTCATATCGGTATAAAGGCCTTCGCCCTTTTTAAATCCGTACTCGTGAAGAGCCATTCTTTTCCATTTTGCAAGAGAATGAACGATTTCAACCTCTGCGTCGTCATGCTCTCTGATGCCAAACTTAACAGGTCTCTCAACACCGTTTAAGTTGTCGTTTAAACCTGATGAAGGCCATACGAAAAGGGGCGCCGATACTCTGGTTAAATTGAGTGCATCAGCCAATGCTCTTTCAAAATAGTCCTTTACTTCCTTGATTGCTACTTCTGTTTCTTTGATGCTCTGAGGGGATCTGTATCCCTTCGGTACATAAATGTGTTCCATTTTCTCCACTCTCGTCTTTCATTTTTATATGTCGGGCGAATTCACATAATCCGCTCATTTTAAACTGCATAACTAATATATTATATACTAAAACGCTCCCTATTTCAAACTATTCGAGTATAACTCTCATATCCCTGATGAACTTTTCCGCCGTCTCAAGCAGCTTTTCTTCGTCTCTCTCGGGCAGTCCGCACATCTTGTAACTTATCTCAAATCCGGGTGTGGTGCCGTTTATGAAGCGTATTTTAGGATATGATTTTATGAAATCAACCAGTTTGTCGGGATCAACCTTGGCCTTCGGATACAAATCGACTCTTATCTTTCCTTCCGACCCTCTGACCAAAGTTACGTATTCTTCCCTAGCCGCGCTCTTTAAGAGTGCGAGTCTTAAAAGATAATCCGCCTGCTTGGGTACTTTGCCGAAACGGTCGGTTAATTCCTCAACCATCTCATCATAGTCAACCTTCCCGTTTATCGAGGCTATTCTCTGGTACATAATAAGTTTTTCGTTCTCATTTATGATGTATTCGGGAGGCATGTAGGCATCGATATTTAAGTCGATTCTCGTGTTGTAATTGTCAATTACCTCTTCGCCCTTGGCTTCGATAATTGCATCGTTTAACATCTTGCAGTAAAGCTCGTAACCGACTGCTTCCATATGGCCTGACTGCTTATATCCTAAAAGATTGCCGGCGCCTCTGATCTCAAGATCCCTCATGCTGATCTTAAAGCCGGAGCCTAAGTCTGTGAATTCGCGAATCGCTTCAAGACGTTTTTGTGCGATTTCACTGACTACCTTGTTCTGCTGATACATTAAGAATGCATATGCGCTTCTGTTACTTCGACCGACTCTTCCTCGAAGCTGATAAAGCTGCGCAAGGCCGAATCTGTCGGCGTTGTCGATGATGATTGTATTTACATTCGGAATATCAAGGCCGGTTTCGATGATGGTGGTTGAAATAAGTACGTCAATTTCTCCGCGCACAAATTCATACATAATATCCTCGAGTTCTTTTTCGTTCATCTGACCATGGGCAAAACGCACCCTTGCGTTGGGCACCAGTTTGCTGATTGCCTCGGCCTCAAGGTCAATGTCTCTGACGATATTATGTACAAAATAAACCTGTCCGCCTCTTGATATTTCACGGTTTATGGCTTCTCTTATAAACTCCTCGTTGTACTCAAGGATAAATGTCTGAATCGGCAGTCTGTCGACAGGTGCTTCCTCCAGAAGCGACATGTCTCTGATGCCTGTCAAACTCATGTGAAGGGTTCTCGGAATAGGTGTCGCGGAAAGTGTTAAAACATCCACGTCTTTTCTTAATTTCTTTATCTTTTCCTTGTGTCCTACGCCGAATCTCTGCTCCTCATCGATGATAAGAAGTCCTAAGTTTTTAATCTCCACATCCTTTGATAAAAGTCTGTGTGTACCGATTACGATATCGACCTTGCCTTCCTTCATTCGTTTAACCGTTGCACGCTGCTGTGCGGTGCTTCTGAAACGGCATAAAAGCTCTATAGAAATCGGATAGTTTTTCATTCTTTCCTTGAAGGTATTGTAATGCTGGTCGGCCAAAATTGTGGTAGGTACGAGATAAACAACCTGCTTTCCGCCCATAACCGCTTTGAATGCCGCACGTATTGCAACTTCGGTCTTTCCGAAGCCTACGTCACCACAGATAAGACGGTCCATGACCTTGCCCGTTTCCATATCGTCTTTAACCGCATTGATTGCGTCCATCTGGTCTGCGGTTTCCTCATACGGAAACATCTCTTCGAATTCCTTCTGCCAGAGTGAATCCTTCTCGTAAATATGACCTTTGAGCTTTTGTCTTTCAGCATAAAGTTCAACGAGTTCTCTGGCTGTTTCTTCAACACCCTCTTTAACTTTTGCCTTGGTTGCAACCCATTCCTTACCGCTTAATCTGTTAAGTCTCGGCGTTGCACCTTCTGAGGATGAATACTTGCCTATGATATCAAAAGAGGTTGCGGGAACATAGAGATTATCACCCTTTGCATACTCAACCTTCATATAGTCCTTGGTGATTCTGTCCTGACTGATTTTTTCGATACCGCGGTAAATACCGATACCGTATTCTTCGTGTACGACAAAGTCACCGACTTTAAGTTCGTTATAATCAAATATCTTTAATCCGGAATATTTTTTGCCTCTTCTTTTCTTTCTTTCCCTACCGAAAATATCCGAATCGGAAAGCATCGCAAATTTAAGGTTTCTGTATACAAAACCTTTTTTAAGAGTGCCTGCAAAGGTCATTATTTCGCCTTTGTTTAATACTCTTTCCCTGTTGTCCGAATAAAACGCCGCTATGCCTTCTCTTGTGATATCATCCGCTATTCTTCGCGCTCTTGTTTTGGATGCGCTGAAAACCATTACGCGGTAGCCTTCGCGATGATATCTTTCGAGGTCTTTTATGAGCTCTGTTATGGCTCCGTTATAGCTCGGAACGCTGACGGTATTAAAGTTTACCGCATAATCGTCTTTGCCCGGCTCATCGTCAAAGCTTGCAAGTTTTACGGTAGGAAACGATAAATACTGCTTCTTAACATCCGAATAGCTTTGAAGAAGTTTAAGCTGTCCGGGAAGCGCATAGCCCATTTCAACTCTGTGCTTAAAGCTGTCGGTAAACTCCGCTTCACTCTCTTCGCCCTTTTTATCAACCTTCTTCGGCTCATCGATGCAGATGATGGTTTTTCTGTCTTTAAAAAGACTTAAAAAGCCCGATGCTGCGGGATAAAAGTATTTGATATATCCGTCGAGATTGACCTTATTCGCAAACTGGGAAACCTTTAAATCAAACTCTTCTCTTTCGAATTTAACTCTCGCGGCTTCCTCTGTTTTAAAAGCATCTCTTAATTTCTTTTCGTGATCTTTTGATTCCTTTGTAATCTTTTTTAAACCGTCTCTGAAAACATTTTCATCGATTACATTTTCGGTCGCAGGATAGAAGGTTACGCTTTTAACTTTTTCGATTGAACGCTGTGACTGCGCATCAAAAAATCTGATGGAATCGACTTCATCACCCCAGAATTCAATACGCACGGGATTGTCCATGGTAAGATCAAAAACATCCAGAATACCGCCCTGAATACGCATCTGTCCGGGCGTTTCAACGATGTCCGACATTTCATATCCCATATGAATTAGTTTGTATCTTAAAGCCTCAAGCTCGCAGATTTGTCTGACACTGATTGAAACTATATTCTCGTTAAAAACTTCGGGCGGAACTACGGGCGTCATCAATGCATCGATTGTGGTAACTACCGTAAGCTTTTTGTTTTCCCTGAAATTTCTTAGTGTACGAAGTCTCTCCTGCGCTATCTGATTGCCACAGATGTCGGCCTGATAAAAGCAGATATCCTTGCCCTTAAAATATACGACATCTTTATCGTACATACGGCTCTCTTCGAGAATTTCGTTTGCTCTTATATCGTCGTAGGTAATGATAAAACGTACGTCAAAAGAAGCGCCGAATGCGTGGGACAGGTGAATCTTCTGCGAGTCCGTCGTAGCCGGCACATAAACCGATTTCTTATTCTTTAAAACTTCATGTGCTTTCGAAAACTCCTTGTTTTCATAAAGCGGTGCGTAAAAAACTTCCATGTATTTTTATTCTTCGTTCGATTTTGTTTCAGCAGTCTGCTCTTCGCTTTCAGTCTTCTCGGGCTTTTCTTTTTTAGGCTTTTTGTTGTAAATATTCATGGCTTTCTCAATATCGCCGCTAAGCATCATTACAGTCGCCTCTGCTGCCTTTGTAAAGGACTCTTTCATCACTTCTGAATCATCCTTGTTGAAATGTCCAAGCACATGATTAACAAGGTCCATCTCGGGGATTTTGTCTCCGACACCGACCTTAATTCGAAGGAACACCTGAGTGCCTAAATGCTGAATGAGGCTCTTAATGCCGTTATGTCCGCCGGCCGAGCCTTTGTCACGTATGCGAAGCGTTCCGACAGGCAGTGAAATATCATCATAAAGCACAATAAGTTCGCTCTCAGGATCAACCTTGTAGTAATCGGTTATCTCCCTTACAGCCTCGCCCGAATTGTTCATATAAGTCTGGGGTTTTACGAGTATTACTTTCTGCCCCTCGATATATCCTTTTCCGACCAAAGCCTTATGCTCAGCTTCCCTGATATTGATATTATATTTGTTTGCAAGCACGTCTATGCTGTTAAAACCGGCATTGTGCCTAGTGTTCTCATATTCTTTTCCGGGGTTTCCCAGTCCGACTATAATAAACATTTTCAATACCTCATAAAATTATCTCAAACACTTTATTATATCATATTTTCGCCTATAATTACAAAAAACATGCCCGATTTAAACCGAGCATGTTTCCGTTATTAAAACCGCGTACAGATTATTGTTTAACACTCTCTACAAACTCCATAATCTCTGCTTTGGATATTTCGGGAACGCGCAGCCTTTCGGCATCAAACTTTGTTGCACCTTTCTCTTTTATGAATTCAACGAATTTATCATACGGATAATGTCCTTCAACAACCTTCTCTTCTTCATAAATGAAAAATCTTATGAATGCTTCGTCTATCTTGGGCGCATATAAATTTAAAAAGCTGTCCGGCTTAACCGGGAAATAACTTTCACAGTTTGAGGTTAGGGTATAAAAGGCTAATATTTTGCCGCTTTTACCGTCTTTAAACAATGAAGGTTTCGCATAATAAACATCATCCTTCTGCAATCCGTGAATCGTTTCTTCGAAATCATCCAGAGTTTTGGCAGTCTTATATTTTTCCTTTGCCTCATCATCCATATACCAGGGGAATTTTGCCAAAGTCAGAATATACTGCGCATTGTCAATTTTCGAACTGCCTTCATTAAGCTGCTTTAAAGAAAACTCCGACATTTGCGGTATCATTTTTTCCAGCTCGGAAGAACTGAAATACTTGTTTTCATCCTCGAAATGAAACGATGCTTTGCCGAACTGTCTTTCCACTTCTTTGGCAACTTTTACAAAATCTTCTATCTCCGCAGTTGTCGTCGGGGTATTATATTCGACTTTTATTTCGCCCTTATTTATATTCCTCGAGTCAAAGAAAATACCTCTTCCGATTCGGTTGGGATTAAAAAGAATAGCCGTTCCGCTCTTCGTTTTTCCTTCATCCATCGTATAAAAATCGTTATACGATCCGTAACTTAATTTGCAGTTATTTAAAAGCGTTGCAAAATCAATGCTTTTCGCTTTGCTGAACAGTCCTTTTCTCTGAATAACCAGTGTAAATGCCATACTTTTAATCTCCCAAAAGATTTATTTAGTGTAATAATACTCCGTAACCATTAAGCTGTCAGGATCCTCATCATAAAAGAGAAGCTCGCCGTCCTTTAACGTTCCGTTGTATTTGATACGTGTCATCTGATCGGTAAAGTTTATCGTACCGTCGGATGTATACGTATATTTTAATTTATGCTCGTTGCCTTTTTTTAGTAGGACTCCCTTTCCGTAACCGTCCAATGTAATCGTATAATCATAATCGGTATGCGTTACCAAAGGGCCTTTTTCGTAGACAAAATAATATTTTCCCGCAGAGCCCGGCATAGGTGTTTCGCCACAGGCTGCAAGCGCTGCAAGTAACGACAAGCAAGAGAAAATTAAAATCAGTTTTTTTGATAGTTTTGCAAACATCATTTTCACTCCTAAATTTCCCACGAATTTATTATACCAATCCTGAAGTATTTATGCGATACCCATTTGGTTACTGCAATTTTTCCAATATCTTATTGGCTTTTTTTATCTGATAAAAGAAACAGATATAATAAACTATCGCTCCCGCAAAAAACGGAATCGTAATCGACCAGAACATATCCAAATATGCCGTCGGTGCATTACTTGATAAAAGACCGTGTATCCATATACATATGAAAACAATACCAACGGTTGCGATATACTGACCTGCAAACACCAGAAGGAACGGGAATTTCTGAAGGTAATAATGCACGGAAAGAATCAGGGTAATTAATACCGAAAAAGCAAGTATTGTAAAGATATTATCCGTATAATACTTATCCGTAAAATTTGACATTTTTTCTGCCAATAGTTTTCCGCAAGTAATCAGGGTAAAGAAAATGCAAACAATCGATATGAAGTTCTTTTTATTTATAAGTTTCATTTCGTTTTCCTCCCCTGAAGTTTATTTAGTCTTTCATAAAATTCGTTTTTATAGCTTCTGTTCATTATGAGTTTCTCATCATTCTTAAGGAAAATGATAACCCTCATATTGAAGTCACCCTGAAGCTTTTTAATCTTGTAAATATTCACGACAGTTGATTTGCTTATCCTCGCAAATCCTATATTTGAATACTCTTCAAGAATATCTCTTAGTGCCTCTTTTATCTCGACACACATATCTTTTGTGTATGCGAAGGTTTTCCTGTCCACCGTTTCAATATAAAAGATATCGGTAAGAGCTATCGTAACTTTTTTATCTTCAAATGTTCCTTCGATATATCGAAGAGTATCTCTTAATCTGTCAAGAACAGCACTCGTTTCTTCGTCAATTTTATCGTAATGAAGTTCAAGATAATTCTCTTCGAGATTTTCTTCTTTGGTCTTAATTAATTTCATGTGATTCCTTATAAAATAAACATTATGCAAAGTAATACATATGACAGTTTAACATTTCTGTTGCTTAAAAGATACGCACTGCCGAAAACAAATCCTCCGACTGCCGTATAAAGTCCGGCGAAAAGCGAGCCTTTTGTTAACCAGTGTCCGAGTCCCCAGGTAAGTGCCACAAGAATTCCTCCGAAGGGAATCTTATTGTTTTTAAACCATTTTTCAAATGCCGTCTGCCCAAAGATTATTATAAGCAAAACGAGCATAACTTCAAAGAGATAATAGATATATTGAAATACAAAAAGTAAAGGTCCGCGACTGTGAAATTCAGCCAAAACCTTGCTTCCGTTCCAGTCAATCCATGTGGATACAAGGCAGAGAATAATTCCGATTATGATTAAAATCCACTGCCAGATTTTAATCTTGTTTTCTTTGTTAAAAAATGATGCATTCTTTATATTTCCTAAAAGATCAAGACCTGATTTCTTCTTGCACTCTTTTACTACCAAAAGTGCTCCGAGGCCCCATGCCGTACATGTAACAACCCAGTGAATAATCATCTGCCATGTATTAAAATCATTGACTCCCCTTTTGTATAAAAAAGGTTCGATTACAAATCCCCAGAGAAGTTCAAATCCTATTACTCCGAATACTTCAAGGCCGTAGATTAAAAATCTGAAACCTTCCATAAATCTTCCTGTTTTCTTTTCATTCGTGTTTTTCATCATAAAATATCCTTTCGCTTTTCTTTATGAGCACACGATATCCCAAAAAGAAAACCAAAACAATAAATCCTGTGCTAAGTTGCGTCACATTATGTCTAAGTTGCAATTTGGCAACGAAAAAGAGAGCCTTTCGGCTCCCTTTTCCTGTTATATTAATCCCCTCTACATTTCAGAGTTCATCATTCTTCAGGCATATTTTCGTAAGCAGTCAAAACTTCTGTCTGAATGTAATTTCTGGTTTCCGTTTTAATCGGATGAGCGATGTCTCTGTAACCCTCGTCGCCGGCTTTTCTTGAAGGCATTGCCGCAAACAGTCCTTTTTCGCCTTCGATGATCTTGATGTCGTGTACTACGAACTCGTCATCGAAAGTGATGCTCGCAACTCCTTTAAGTTTTCCACCGTCAGTCATTTTACGAACTCTCACATCTGTAATCTTCATAATTATCCCCCTCCCTAAGTAGTTCGTTTTAAATCGAGTATCTGTCGTTTTGCTCTATCAATATTTTAATCTCGCCCTCTCCGACATAATTGGAATTGGCTCTGATAGTATCCCGACTTTCAACAATACAGTTTTCAAGATAAGTATTGTCTCCAATATATACATCGTTCAAAATGATGGAATTCTTAACCACACAATTGTTACCAACGAAAACATTTTTGAAAATTAATGAATTTTCTACCGTTCCGTTGATGATGCTACCACTGGAAACGAGACTATTTTTAACCTTGGCACCCACATTGTATTTAGCGGGAGGCAGATCATCGACTTTCGAATATACATCAGGATATTCTCTGAAGAAGTAGTTTCTGACGTCTTTCTTTAAGAAATCCATGTTCGTTTCGTAATAATCCTCGACGCTGGCTATGTTTCTCCAGTAACTATCGAGTTTGAAACCGAATATTCTCTTCATATTCTTGTAACGGATAAGAATATCGGCTACAAAATCGTATCTTCCCTCTTCGTTGGCTTTTTCAATAAGCTCAATCAGAAGTCTTCTTCTGATTACGTAGATACCGCAGGATACGATATTTGACTTAGCCACGATGGGTTTTTCTTCAAATTCTTCGATACGGTTCTCTTCGTTCATTTTAAGAACACCGTATCTGTCAACGTTTTCGCCCTCAGGCATTTCTTTTACAACAACCGTAATATCGGACTTTTTGTCGATATGATATTCAAGAAGTTTGTTGTAATCAAGTTTATAAACGCAGTCGCCCGATGCTATTACTACATAAGGCTCATGGCTCATTTTTAAGAATTCGAGATTCTGGTAAATGGCATCTGCTGTACCTCTGTACCAGTTGCTGTTTTCACTGGTTTCAATAGGAGTGAAAACATACAGACCGCCCTGTTTTCTACCGAAATCCCACCATTTGGATGAGCTTAAATGTTCGTTAAGGCTTCTTGCGTTATACTGTGTGAGTACTGCTACTTTCTGAATATGCGAATTTGACATATTACTTAATGCAAAGTCGATACTTCTGTAGCTTCCGGCGATGGGCATAGCCGAAATGGCACGTTTCTGTGCAAGTTCTCTCATACGGTTTGAATGTCCGCCCGCTAATATGATTCCTATCGCTCTCATACTTCATCACCTGCCTTAATCAACGTTTTGCCACTGGCCAAACTCATATTTTCCAGGTCTTCAGATTTGATATTTCCCGCGATAACGGAATTCTTTCCGACGCTTATGCCATCGGGAATGACCGTCTTCTCACCTACTGTAACCAGTCCGTGATTATAAATATGAGGATCGGTCTCATTATCAACTTCTTCACCCACACCAAGTTTTACATCATTTCCGATTTCAACGTTCTCGGCGATAATTGCTTTGTTAATCTCACAATTCTTGCCGATGCACGTATCATTCATAATGATTGAATCGCGTACTACAGTTCCCTCCTCGATCGTAACCCCACAACCGATAATAGAATTGTATACTTCCCCATAAATAACTGTTCCTTCTCCAATAAGGCACTTTTCAATGACGGTATTGTCTGCTATATACTGAGGCGGAAGTGTATCCGACTTTGTATATATCTTCCAGTATTCCTCATAAAGGTTAAATACCGGAACAATGTCGATAAGCTCCATATTGGCTTCCCAATAAGAATGAAGGGTTCCTACGTCCTTCCAGTAGCCGTTGTATTCATATGCATATAACGGAGCTCCCTTTTCATGACAGTAAGGAATGATATGTTTTCCGAAATCAAGATTAGGCTGATCGGATTTTGCCAGAAGCGCTTCTTTTAATGTCTTCCAGTTGAAGATATAAATTCCCATAGAAGCCAGGTTGCTTCTCGGATTTGCGGGTTTTTCCTCGAAATCCGTAATCTTTCTGTTTTCATCTGTGATTACGATACCGAATCTCTTTGCTTCCTCCAAAGGAACAGGCATAGCGGCAATTGTAACCTCCGCGCCGTTCTTTTTATGGAAGTCGAGCATTACCTCGTAATCCATTTTGTAGATATGGTCTCCCGAAAGAATCAGAACATAGTCGGGATTATAGCTTTCCATATAATCCAGGTTCTGATAGATAGCATTAGCGGTACCCGTATACCACTCGGTATCGGTACTTTTCTCATAAGGAGGAAGGACCGTTACACCACCGATATTCCTGTCAAGATCCCAGGGAATACCGATTCCGATATGAGTATTAAGACGAAGCGGCTGATACTGTGTTAATACACCGACAGTGTCAACACCCGAATTGATACAGTTACTTAAAGGAAAATCGATAATTCTGTATTTTCCTCCGAAAGAAACTGCGGGCTTGGCAACCTTTGCCGTCAGCACACCGAGTCTGCTTCCCTGACCGCCTGCGAGTAACATTGCAATCATCTCTTTTTTAATCATGTGATCACCTCTCAAGCATCTAAAAATATTGTCCCCCAACAATAAAGATATTATACCATGCCGTTTGTCCATTTTGTACTAACGCGAAAACGATTTATGTTAATCAGCCAAACCTTTTTTCGTCAATATTCTATATTTTGACCAATTATATTTTAGGGTTTTGTGCACTTTCACAAAATTGGCGTTTTTTATGATGTTTATTTGTCTCATTATTTCACAAAAGGCGGTTTGAGACTTTTATTTTGAGCGTTGTGTCATTATAATTAAGTTGATTTATTTATATGGAAAGAAAAAATCAGGGAGATTATATGGAAATCGATTTTAACAAATCGCAGCATGTCTATTTTATGGGCATCGGCGGTATCAGCATGAGCGGTCTTGCAAAGATTCTTTTATCCAGAGGATTCAAAGTATCCGGATCTGACAGAGCACCCAGCGAGCTGACAGACCAGTTAGCCGAAGAAGGCGCTTTAATCAACATAGGCCAGCGTGCTTCAAACATAACCGAAGACATAGACCTCGTCGTTTATACCGCAGCAATCCATGCAGACAATCCCGAATTTATACGATGTAAGGAACTCTCCCTTCCGATGATGAGCAGAGCCGAATTCTTAGGCCTCTTAATGAAAAACTACTCATCCAGCGTTGCTATAAGCGGAACGCACGGAAAAACAACCACATCTTCTATGGCAGGCGAAATACTTATGGCCTCCGATCTTGATCCCACCCTTTCCATAGGCGGAATCCTTCCGAGCATTAACGGAAACATAAGAATCGGAGAAAGCGGATATTTTCTTACCGAAGCCTGCGAATATACCAACAGTTTTCTCTCACTTTTCCCTAAATACGGTGTGATTTTAAATATAGAAGAAGACCATCTGGATTTCTTTAAGGATTTAAACGAAATCAGAACATCTTTTAAGCGCTTCGGAGAGCTTCTCCCCGCAGACGGTGTACTTCTTATAAATGCAGGTATAAAAGATTACAAAGAGATAACAGATTCACTCTCCTGCAAGGTTGTAACATTCGCAAAAGGAAACGAGGGCGACTACTATTTCAGCGATTTACACATCTCAAAGGAAGGATATTCGGTATTTAACTTCAATACTCCGAGTGGAGATAAGATTGAAGTGACTTTGAGAGTACCCGGTGAACACAATGTGCTCAATGCCGTTGCAGCACTTGCTTTAGCCGATATATTAAATCTGGATTTAACCACTTCTGTGAAGGCACTTTTCAACTTTGAAGGTGCAAAAAGACGTTTTGAATATAAAGGAAGCCTCAAGGGTGTAAACATCTTCGATGACTATGCACATCATCCTACGGAAATTAAAGCTACCCTTCAGGCAGCATCAACTTACCCTCATAAAAATATGTGGGTAGTATTCCAGCCTCATACCTATTCAAGAACAAAAGCATTCATGGATGAATTTGCAGAGGCACTTGCTTTATCCGACAATGTTGTTCTTACTGATATATATGCTGCGAGAGAAAATGACAATCTTGGCATTTCATCCGAAGATTTAAGACAAAAAATCGAGAATCTCGGCAAAAAATGCTGGCATTTTAAAAGTTTTTCAGATATTGAAGATTTTTTGTTACAAAATTGTATCCCCGAGGACATGTTGATAACCATGGGGGCCGGAGATGTACTAAAAATCGGAGAAAACCTGCTTGGAAGTTAGTTATCAACACTATCCACATTTTTTGAGGAAAAAAGTTCCTTAAAAGAATGTGGATATTTTTATTTACATAATAATTTTTTAATACCCTATATTAATCGCTTATAACTGACTTTTAACCTTTTATGTAAACTTTCGCACGCGAAGTTTTCAACATTGTCAACAATCGCTGAAACCCTTATAAATAGGGCGTTTGACAGATATTTAACGCTTTACATTTTATGAAATTCATCATATAATTACCCTTGCTTGATTTAGCTTACGGCTTAGGGGGATTTGAAAAATGAGTATCATAAAGTTATACGCGGAAGAATGCGATCCGGGTGTCACTTTGATATCTAATGTATTTATCGATTATATGCTTAAGGATGCCAATGATGCGCAGCTGAAAGTTTATCTGTATCTTATCCGACACATTACAAATCATAAACCATTTGACATATCAAATATCGCTGACGAATTCAACCATACTGAAAAAGACGTGATCAGATCTTTAAAATACTGGGAGCAGAAACAGGTACTTTCACTCGAGTTTGACGCAGCAGGTACCGTAACGGGAATAGAGCTTCATAAGGTAGACGAGGATCTGGTAAATCCGAGAAACAACGTGCATATGTTTTCCGTATTGCCAGGCAATGACGCAAACAATGCCGCTTCTTCTTCAGAGAATGAATTACCCGAGACAAAATTTACGGCTTCGGATTTCGTGGAAATGTCCAAGGATTCAACCTGGGCTTCCATAAAGAATATCGCCGAAACATATCTTGAGAGAACTTTATCAGCGACCGATCTGCAAACTCTCGCTCATTTATATAAGGATTTGGCCTTTTCAACATCGGACATCGACAAAATATTTGATGAATGTCTGACAGAAGGAAAGAAATCCATGCGTTCAATTAAAAAAGCTGCGGAAGCAAAATATTTCGAAAGAAATATCAGTCCTTCCGTTACCGCTATAATGAATGCTCTCGGAAAGAAAGGGGTTCCCACATCGGATGAACTTTCCTTTATAAACACATGGCTTTCCGATATGAATCTTGAGCTTATTCTCGAAGGATGCAAAAAAGCTTCCATGGCAACCACAGGAAACCGCATAAAATACGCAAGCGGAATCTTTTCAAACTGGAAGAGCAAAGGCATTACCACCGTTGAAGAAATGGCAAGAGAAGAAGAAAAGTTCAGACAGAGCAAAGAAGTAGCCAAGAAACAGGCTATCGCATGCAAAGCACCTGCCAGAAGCGTTTCTTCCACCGCTACGGCAACGGATATGTACAGACAGTACAAACACGGCAACTACGATTTTGATGCATTGGAACGCGAATTAAAGACGAAATAAAGGGAAACTACATTGTCTCTTAATAATACACAAATAGATTCAATAATGCAGGAATATGACAGACGTCAGATGGACCGTCACCGCCTTATTGAAAAACGTAAAAAAGAAATATACGAAGTTCTGCCTGAATACAGAGAACTTGAAAATAAAATAGCTTCAGAAAGCATAAAAGCCGGTCTCGCCTCTCTCACAGGAGGCTCATCAGCCGATACCGAATCTCTTAAGGAAACAATCGAAGAACTCAAGAGAAAGAAAGGGCTGTTACTTACCGGCGCGGGTTATTCTATTAACTACCTTAACCCGCCTTATATATGTCCGGATTGTAAGGATACCGGATATATAGGCACTGAAATGTGCCATTGCTTTAAGCAGGCCAAGTTAGACAGCACTTACCTGCAGTCAAATGCAAAGCTACTCCTAAAAGAAGAAAACTTCGATAACATTTCACATGAATATCATACAGGCGAAGAACTGACACATTTTATCGAGGCCGAAAAAGCATCCAGAAACCTTGTCACAAACTTCGAATTTGAGCATGGAAACATTCTTTTTAAAGGAACCGCAGGCACAGGAAAATCATATCTTTCAAACTGTATTGCAAATGCACTGATACAAAAGGGATATGCAGTCATTTATTTTTCCGCCGTATCTCTTTTTGAAAAGATTTCTTCATATAAGTTTGGCAAAGAAAAATACTCGAACGATAATCCTATGCAGGATATTTATACATGCGATTTGCTCGTAATCGACGATCTCGGTTCGGAACTTACAAACCAGTTCGTCTGCCAGGAACTTTTTACCATCGTAAACGAGCGCCATTTAAGAAACAAATCCACAGTAATCTCAACCAATCTTGATTACAGTGAAATCAGTCAGAGATATACCGAGCGTACTTTCTCGAGAATCTACTCATATTATGATGTATACGATCTCTCGGGAAATGACATTCGTGTTTATAAAAAAAGAATTGAACAAAGAAAGTGAGGAACCTTACAATGCCCGAGAAACGTGATGAAATTCGCGATTTAAACTCAATCCCGGTAGGCTCGCTGGGACTGATACCTTTGGAGAGTTGCAGAGAACTCGGCGAAAAAGTCAACAATTATCTGGTTAAATGGAGAAAAGAAAGAGAACATCAGCACAAAGACTCTCTTCCTTTCGACGGATACGAAAGAGAATCCTACATTCTTAAATCCAGAACACCGAGATTCGGTACAGGCGAAGCAAAAGGTGTTATAGATGAATCCATCAGAGGATATGACCTTTATTTCCTCGTAGACGTATGTAATTACAGCTTAACTTACAAACTCCGCGGACAGATTAACCACATGTCTCCCGACGATCATTATCAGGATCTTAAGAGACTTATCGCAGCCGTAGGAGGAAAGGCAAGAAAAATAACGGTTATCATGCCTTTCTTATACGAGAGCAGACAGCATAAAAGAACCGCAAGAGAATCTCTTGACTGCGCATTTGCTCTGCAGGAACTCACAAATATGGGAGTTGACAACATCATCACATTTGATGCTCACGACCCCAGAGTTCAGAATGCTATACCTTTAAACGGTTTTGAAACCGTACAGCCTACATATCAGTTTATCAAGGGCCTTGTAAAGAATGTTCCCGATCTTAAATTCGATGCAGAATCCATGATGTGCGTCAGCCCTGATGAAGGTGCTATGGGACGTGCAATCTACATGGCAAACGTATTGGGAATCGATATGGGTACATTCTACAAACGCCGTGACTATACGAAGATAGTTGACGGAAGAAACCCTATCGTAGCTCACGAATTCTTAGGCACAGATGTTGAAGGCAAAGACATCCTCGTTCTCGATGATATGATTTCTTCAGGAGAATCGGTACTTGAAGTAGCTTCCGAATTAAAGAAGAGAAAAGCCAGAAGAATCTTCATCCTCACAACCTTCGGTCTCTTCACAGGCGGTCTCGATAAATTCGACAAAGCTTACGAAGAAGGAATTATTCACAGAGTACTTACAACAAACCTTGTTTACCAGACACCCGATCTACTCGAGAGAGACTGGTATATCAACTGCGATATGAGTAAGTACATTGCTTACATCATTGATACACTTAATCACGACGCTTCCATAAGCGATTTGCTTGATCCCTCTGAGAGAATTCAGAGACTTCTTGCAAGCCGCGGCGTTGAATAAATAAAAATATCGGGAATGAAACGCTTTCTACAAAAATGTTTCATTCCCGAAAAAATAAATCTCTGCAAAAGAAAATCGACAGGATTCATTCCTGCCGATTTTTGTTTTATATTACTGTGAAATAATTATATCAAGGTTTGTTGTAGGTTTCTTACGTCCGGTGCTGTCTGTATGATACAAAGCAACCGTAACAACGCCGTTTGTGGTACATACATAGATTTCAGTATCAGCTTCATGTTCGGATCTGATCTGTGATTTAAGAGAACCGAGAGGGTATCCTGTGTATTCTTCCAAACTTTCCTTGAGAACACAAGGACCGGTAATGGAAGAAATGCTTATCATCTTCTTTCCGTTGATTTCCACATAACTCGCGGTCGGATTTTCCATTGCATCAAGGTACGGCTGACTGTCAGGATCATCCTTTACTCTCGCATCAACTATACTGTATGCTACTGCCGAACGGATTGTATCTGCAAGCTGATAATCACTTGATACATTCGACTTCTCTATAAAATGAAGCATAACCGGAACCATGATTCCGACTAAGATAGCCATTATCGCAATTACGATAATAAGCTCTACCAACGAAAAACCTTTATTCTTCTTCATAAAATGTCACCTTTTTTTCAAAATCCCCACCTATCGTAACAATACCACTTCGTTATATATAAGTCAATTTATTTTGATGAAGCACTAAAATAACGACACGAGTGAGTAAAAATGGGCATTTTATGGACTAATCATCGTATCCGTTAGGGTTGTTTTTCTGCCAGTTCCACGAGTCGCGGCACATCTCTTCGATACCGCGTGTGGCCTTCCAGCCGAGTTCCTTATAAGCCCTTTCGGGTGAAGCATAACATTCATCAATGTCTCCCGGGCGTCTTGCTTTGATGGAATAAGGAATCTTTATTCCGTTGACCTTTTCAAAGGTATTTACAATATCGAGTACACTGTAGCCGTTGCCTGTTCCGAGATTGTAGATTTTAGTACCCTTAAAAGAATCAATCTTTTCAAGTGCTTTCAAATGACCGATTGCAAGGTCGACTACGTGAAGATAATCTCTAACTCCCGTACCGTCATGAGTCTTGTAATCATTTCCGAATACACCGAGTTCTTCTCTCTTACCTACAGCCACCTGCGTGATATAAGGCATAAGGTTGTTCGGAATACCGTTGGGGTTTTCACCGATACGTCCGGACTCATGTGCGCCGATAGGATTGAAGTATCTTAAAAGCACCACAGTCCACTCAGGATCGGCTTTAGCCATGTCGGTAAGGATTATCTCAAGCATACGCTTTGTCATGCCGTAGGGGTTCGTTATTTCGCCTGTAGGGCATTCCTCGGTGATGGGTACGAATGCAGGTGCACCATAAACCGTTGCGGATGATGAGAATACAATCTTCTTAACGTTAAAATCATTCATAACTTTAAGAAGAGTCAGTGTTCCGTGAATATTGTTGTCATAATAAAGCCAGGGCTTTGCAACGCTTTCGCCTACAGCTTTAAGTCCTGCGAAGTGAATGCATGAATCGATTTTTTCATTTTCGAAAATCTTTCTTAATGCTTCCTCGTCACGTATGTCAGCCTCATAAAATTTCGCTTCCTTGCCCGTAAGCTCTGCTACTCTTTCGAGACTTTTCTTACTCGAATTTGAAAGGTTGTCGACTACAACGACTTCATATCCCGCGTTTAATAATTCAAGCACGGTATGACTTCCGATGTAACCGCTGCCTCCTGTTACTAAAATTGACATGTTTTTCTCCTTTCGAAGGCCCTCTGTTTTGTTTTCAAATCCATCATAAAGGATTCCCCAGGGGAAGAGTCAATATATATTTATTCCCAAAGTTTTTCGGGATAAACACCTTTTTCTTTAAGTGCTTTAACCGATGCCTGTACAAAGGGTTTGTCTTCCTTGTAAGTAACACCGAACCACTTGTCTTTTGACGAAAGAACCTTAACGGTAGCCTTGTCTGCCTTAAGCAAAGTATCGACTTCAATGGGAATGAAGCACTCTGCCTTAAGAGGATTTAATGCAACCTTGTTTGCAAAGAAATCATCTAAAGCTTTGCCGAATTCTTTTATGATGCTGGGATAAAATCCCCACATGTTCATGGAAACGGGAGTGTCGGGAGAAATCTCGGTATATGTCTCACCGCCGTCTTCAGAGAAAGCAGCGCCGGTCTCTGTCTTAATAATATTCGTCTTCTCGTCTACTCCTAAAAGATATCCGTCTTCGCTTGTTACGCAGACACCTCTTGCAACAGAACCGAACTCGGTTAATGTATTACCGAGTCTGTATCCGACCATTGCATATCTGTATTTCTCGTCGTCCGAATGTGATACGAGATAATCGTAAATAACTTTAAAAGCTTCAACGCCGTAATAGTCATCCGCATTGATAACCGCGAAAGGAGCATCAATTACGTCACGGCATGAATAGATTGCATGTGCGGTACCCCAGGGTTTTACTCTGCCCTCGGGAATCTCAAAGCCTTCGGGAACATCGTTTAAATCCTGGAATACAAATTTAACTTCCATATGCTTTGAAACTCTGTCGCCGATAACTTCTCTGAATGCTTCCTCATTCTCTTTTTTGATGATGAATATGGCACGTTCAAATCCCGCACGCATAGCATCATAAAGTGAAAAATCGATAATAATATGGCCCTGTTCATCTATCGGATCAATCTGTTTTAATCCTCCGTATCTCGAACCCATGCCTGCTGCCATGATTACTAAAATCGGTTTGTTCATAAAAATCCTCCTCCTACATAAAGCAAAAGTAACTAGTCTTCAAATTAAACTTCAAACAATAAGTCTCCGTATGACGGTATCGGCCAGAATGCCTTATCCGTTATTCTTTCAAGTTCATCAGAATAGAATCTCGCCTCTTCCATACGTGTCTTAACTCTGTCTTTGTATGCAAAAGCTTTTTCCTTGTTGTCTTTAATAGCTCTTACTTCTTTTATATCTTTTTCAAGTTCAGTAATCGACTCTGAAAGCTTGTTTGAAAAATCGTTAACCTTTTCCAAAATATCCTTTGCAGTCTTAACTTCCACGCCTGCCTGCCTGCCGTTATTGTATGCACTCGCAAGCTCGTCCATGTAAGCTATTTCTGCAGGGATAATCTGTCTCTTAATCATTTCTCTTAAGCAGTTTGCTTCGATGTTGATTGTCTTTGAGTAGGTTTCGTAAAGAATCTCTTTTCTTGACTCAAGCTCTGCTTTGGTAAAGATACCGAACTTTTCAAACAGTTTGATACTCTTTTCTGTTGTAAGGCTGTCAACCGCATCAAGCATGGTGGGAAGATTCGGAAGGCCTCTTCTTTCGGCCTCTTTTACCCACTCGGGTGAATAGTTGTTGCCGTTAAATACGATTCTCTGATGTGCTGTGACAAATTCTTTTATGATGTCATGTACTGCTTCGTCAAAGTTGTCGGCCGCCTCAATTCTGTCAGCAGCTTCGCAGAAACTCTCTGCAACAATTGTATTTAAGATGATGTTGGGATCACCGATTGAATCGGAAGATCCGACCATTCTGAATTCAAATTTGTTACCCGTAAAAGCAAAAGGCGAAGTACGGTTTCTGTCGGTAGGATCGATTAAGAAATCAGGAAGTGTCGATACGCCTGTTTCAAGATGATTGCTCTCCTTGCAGTGTGTAGCCTCTCCTCTTTCAACTAGCTGTTTAACCACATCGTCAAGCTGTTCTCCAAGGAACATTGAAACAATTGCGGGAGGCGCTTCGTCAGCGCCGAGACGGTAATCGTTTCCTACGTTTGATGCGGACTGTCTTAAAAGATCCGCATGTGTATCAACAGCCTTCATGATACATGCTAGTACCAAAAGGAACTGGATGTTTGCATTGGGTGTATCGCCGGGATCTAAAAGATTCATTCCGTTGTCAGTGCTTAAAGACCAGTTGTTGTGCTTGCCCGAACCGTTGATGCCTTTGAAGGGTTTCTCATGTAAAAGACATGCAAGATTGTGTCTCTCTGCTACCTTTTTCATGGTCTCCATTACAAGCTGGTTGTGGTCGCATGCGATATTGGCAGTCTCATAGATGGGCGCCAATTCATGCTGTGCGGGAGCTACTTCATTGTGCTGTGTCTTGGCGGTAACGCCGATTTTCCAAAGTTCGAGATTTAAGTCCTTCATGAATGCACCGATTCTTTCTCTGATGCATCCGTAGTAGTGGTCATCCATCTCCTGACCCTTGGCTGCGGGACAGCCGATAAGGGTTCTGCCTGTATAGATTAAATCCTGTCTTTTAAGATATAAATCTCTGTCTACGAGGAAATATTCCTGCTCGGGTCCGACGGAAGCGATAACTTTTTTCGCATCCTTGTTGCCGAAGAGTTTAACGATTCTTAATGCCTGATCATTGATGGCCTGCATCGAGCGAAGAAGCGGTGTTTTCTTATCAAGCGCCTCGCCTTTGTATGAGCAGAATGCGGTGGGAATGCAGAGAATCGTTCCCGTTGCGTCCTCTCTTAAAAATGCTGGTGATGTGATATCCCATGCGGTATATCCTCTGGCTTCGAATGTGGCTCTCAATCCCCCCGAGGGAAAGCTTGAAGCATCGGGCTCACCTTTAATGAGTTCCTTGCCGGAAAACTCCATTATCATCTTGCCTTCCTTGTCAGGATGGGAAATGAATGAATCATGCTTTTCAGCTGTTGTTCCGGTAAGAGGCTGGAACCAGTGCGTATAATGTGTGGCACCGTTTGCGATAGCCCAGTCTTTCATTGCATTGGCAACAATGTCGGCGGACTTTTTGGAAAGCTCGCCGCCGAAATCCGCTACATGCACTACTTCCTCAAATACCTCTTTGGGAAGCATCTCTTTCATCTTTCCGACGGTAAAAACATTCTCGCCGAAAATCTCTTCAATGTTGATAATGTCTTTCATCTTACACTCCGTTGATTAAATAGATTTATTTGGAGTTCTTAATATGTCTCCCGCATCGGGAAGCACACTTAAGAATATTCTTAATTTCTGTTTTGAATGAGGGCAGGATTCCATTTCGTTTCCGTCCTCGTCATGAATGGCTAAAACCTTTGTCGGAATATTCCTTCCGTCAGGCTTCATGATTTCAATTTCGTCGCCCACACAGAATTTGTTTTTCTGCTCGATATATACGGATTCGCTGTCCGTTTTATCGGACATACCAAGATAAATATATTCGTTGATGTATGTGTTGTTATCGTATATCTGCGACTCTTCGGAAGGCTTTCCAAAATAAAAGCCCGTCGTAAACTGTCTGTATGTACATTTTGAAATCTCGGATAAATACCAGTCCATATTTGCACGGTATTTTTCTTCGCTTTCAAGATAATCGTCAATCGCTTTTCTGTATGTTCTCGCAACGCACGCAACATACAAAGCGGTCTTCATTCTGCCTTCGATCTTAAAAGAATCAATCCCCGCATCAATCATCTCAGGGATATGTTCTATCATGCAAAGATCCTTTGAATTGAAAATATATGTGCCTCTCTCGTTTTCAAACACAGGCAGATATTCACCGGGTCTTTTTTCTTCTTCCACAGCATATTTCCATCTGCATGGATGTGTGCACTCGCCCTGGTTTGCATCCCTTCCGGTAAAGTAATTTGATAAAAGACATCTGCCGGAATACGATATGCACATTGCACCGTGAATAAAGCTTTCTATCTCCATGTCTTCTGGAATATTGGCCCTGATTTCTTTTATCTCTTCGAGTGATAATTCTCTCGCGCTGACAACTCTTTTTGCGCCGTGCTCATACCAGAATCTGTATGTAAGATAATTGGTATTGTTTGACTGCGTGGAAATATGTCTTTCAACTTCGGGGCAGAATTTTTCGGCTAAAGTAAACATTCCGGGATCTGAGATAATCAGTCCGTCAGGCTTCACCACAGCCATCTCCTTAAAATATTCCTCTGCCTCTTTTAAATCTTTGTTATGCGCGAAAATATTGGCCGTAACATAAACCTTTACATTCTTTGAATGCGCATATGCTATGCCCTCAATCATTTCTTCTTTTGTGAAATTTTTTGCCTTTGCGCGAAGAGAAAAAACATCTCCTCCGATATAAACCGCATCGGCTCCGTAGTTCACCGCGGTACGCAGTACTTCAAGACTGCCTGCGGGAATAAGTAGTTCCGGCTTTCTCATAAAATATCCTAAATTTTTACACTTAAAGTCGCTCCGTCTCCGGAGGATAAAATCACACTTTCAAGCGATTCTTCATCGCGCAGTCGAAGAAGGAAATCTCTCATTCTCGCGTGAATCGTTCTGTCTCTTCTTTCAACCGCATACCGTGATTCGAGGATATCTCCCTCTTTGAAAATATTGTCTGTGATTAACAAAGCGCCCTCGGGCATTAATCGTAAAATATCATCAAGATATGCTTCGTACTGTCCTTTCGGACCGTCTAAAAAAATTAAATCATATTTATCGTCCAGCGATTTTAACACTTCTCCCGCATCGCCCTCGATAAGATTTATCCTGCCGTCTTTATCATATGCCACAAAATTCTTTTTGGCTTTTTCTATTCGCGGTGCGTAATTTTCTATGGTTGTAATCTTTGTATCCGCACCCGTGTATTCTGCCATAAGAAGTGTGGAAAAACCGACGGCGGTACCAATTTCCAAGATATTTTTCGGTCTCTTTAAACATAACAAGAAACGAAGTAACTCCTGCGTACCCTTTCTGATAACAGGTACGTCCTGTTGCCTCGCTTCTTTTTCAAGCACCTCAAGGTATTCAGGAAATCCCTTGGAATGTGCACGTATAAAAACTTCGGCTCTTTCTTCGTCAATTTCCATCTTCTTTGGTTTCTTTTTTCTCGTCTTTATTTTCTTTTACGGTATCGTCTGCCTCATCCCAGAGGTTGGCTTCGTTTTTGGTCGGTACATAGTTTTCGTCTTCGGTATCAACTTCCTCATCCTCCCCTGATGCAGCCATAACTGCCATCATATCATAGGGTGACATCGCTGTGCTTAATTCGTACACGCCGGGCTTTAACTGATCTTTGTAATCGGAAAACTTAACCTGAATCATAAATAAAAAGCCGCTGTCTATGAGGCCTTTTTCCGCGAGCACGTCTCCGATTTCCTTGTCGCTCTTGCCGTCCACAATGGCAACCGTTTTGACAATTCCCGGTTCTGGATCCTTGGCTTCATCGGCAAATATTTTATATCCGAAATCATAGCATGCGGAAATGCAGCTGTATCCGGCATAAATAATTGCGACAATAAGTGCCACCCTTACCGCTATAAAAACTATTTCCTGTAGTATCTTTCTGGTCATTTTATACCTCTATTCAAACTCTATCGAAGAAGTGAGTCTGAAACAAATATCCTGCATCAATTTGCAAAGAGCAACTTCCGCTTCCAGAAATTCTCTTGCCTGTTTGTTCTCGTAGATATAAGCATGTTCTCTTTCGAACCAGTCCGCTTTATCGTACAGCTCGTCACCCGATGTGTTTTTCTGAAGGTCAAATCTTTTGTTTCTGTACTCTTTGACTTTCTCCCACATTTCATCGTCTTTTTTGAGAGCTTTGAGTTTGTCTCTGTATGTTTTGTATGCAGGAGTCTTCTTTAAATCTTCAATATAGATTTCGGTCAATTTGTCAAAACTTTCCATTTTTTATACCTCTGTAATAATCGGCAGAATCATAGGTTTACGCTTGGTATTTTTCCAAAAATATTCGCTTAAGAAATCTCTTATGATATTCTTGCAGCGATACATATCAGCAACATCCTTGGAATTTTTGGCTTCAAGATAATCTCTTAGCTGTGCCATTGCATTGCCTAAAAGTTCCTCGGATTCTTTTTCGTATACAAATCCTCTGGTAACGATTTCAGGACCCGCATATATCTCTCCCGAATAGGAATCAAGTGCAAGTACCACTACCACGATTCCGTCTTCGGCCAACTTCTGTCTGTCTCGTAAAACAATGTTTCCGACATCGCCTACGCCAAGTCCGTCAACAAATACGGGACCGGCATCAACATTGCCTATAATCTCTGCCTTTTCGCTGTCAAGCTGCAATACATTGCCCGACGATAAAATGAATACATTTTCCGAATCCATGCCGAGTTCTTTTACGAGCTTTGCATGAGCTATAAGATGCTTGTATTCGCCGTGAACGGGTATCGCATACTTCGGATTGGTAAGCGAGTAAATAAGCTTAATCTCTTCCCTGCAGGCATGGCCCGAAACATGAGTATCTTCAAAGATAACATCTGCGCCGAGTCGTAAAAGATCGTTAATTACCTTCGTAACGGCTTTCTCGTTGCCGGGAATCGGATGGGAAGAAAAGATAACCACATCCTTGGGTGAAATCTTGACTCTTTTATGAGTGCCCATAGCCATACGGCTTAAAGCTGCCATACTTTCTCCCTGGCTTCCCGTAGTAATAAGCACGGTCTGCTCAGGCGGATAATCCTTGATATTTTCAATGTCGATGAGCGTATTCTCGGGAATGGTTATACGCTCAAGTTTGGTCGCAACATCAATGATGTTGATCATACTTCTTCCCTCGACTACAACCTTGCGGTTGAAGCGCTGTGCGGAATTAAGTATCTGCTGAACTCTGTCGACGTTTGATGCGAATGTGGCTACTATGATACGCGAATCCTTGTGTTCGCTGAATATGATATCAAACTTACGTCCGACGGTTTTCTCCGAAGGTGTAAAACCTTCTCTCTCTGCATTGGTCGAATCGCACATAAGTGCCAAAACGCCCTTGCTGCCAAGTTCTGCGAACCTTTCAAGATCGATTCGGTCACCGTATACAGGTGTGTAATCAACCTTAAAATCGCCCGTATGAACTATAACTCCGGCAGGTGTGTGGATTGCAAGCGCGGCCGAATCCACGATACTGTGGTTGGTCTTGATAAATTCGACACCGAAAGGGCCGATTTTAACCACGTCGCCGAAATGAACCGTGTGACGTTCTACCACGTCAAGCAGTTCATGTTCTCTTAATTTGTTTTCAATAAGTCCCTGTGTAAGAGTAGTAGCAAACACGGGTACATTAATCTTTTTAAGAATATACGGAAGTGCTCCGATATGGTCTTCATGACCGTGCGTAATCATAAAAGCACGAACCTTGTCCTTGTGATCTTCAAGATACGTAACATCCGGAATCACAAGGTCGATACCGAACATATCGTCTTCCGGAAATCCGAGACCGCAATCGATAACGATGATTTCATCGTTATATTCGATGGCGGTAATATTAACGCCGATTCGCTCAAGTCCCCCGAGAGGAATGATGCGAACGCTATTTTTATTTTTATTCAAAACTGTCTCCTAATCTGTTTATAAAACTATTCAAACGAAATATCTTCCATAAGGCTTTCGAAAATATCCGCGAGAGCTTTAAGTTCCGTATCATCGGAAACGATCTCGTATACTGCATCCTCGTCTTCGGGTTTTGATGTATCTTTTAGAATCAAAGCCTCGCTGTCCCCGTCCTCTTCTTCGGTCACTAAAATATAATTGATACCCGAAACGGTGGTCTGCTCGAGTACGTAAAATTCAACGGGGTTTTCGCCATCTGCCTTAAATAATATTTTTTCCATGTATTTTCCTCTTTCGGAGCCAGGCACCCTACGGGAGCCAGGCACCGTTTTGCTCTTTCGGTGCCTGGCTCGCAAAGCGTGCCTGGCTCCGTCTTATTCTAACGAATCCATATAACTCTGCAGAATTATCGCAGCCGCAATCTTGTCCACATATTTTTTGCGGTCCACACCTTTTACGCCGACCTCGCTCATGATATCATGCGCTTCGACGGTGGTTAATCTCTCGTCCCAGGATATTACTTCAAGTCCTGTTCTTCGCTCGAGAGTTTCTTTGAATTCTGCGGTTTTCCTGACTCTGTCGCCCTCGCTTGAATCCATGTTAAGCGGAAGTCCGAGCACAATTTTCGTGACATTATACTCTTCTATTAATTCCTCGATTCTCGCGTAGGTTTTTCTTAATTTGTCTTCGCGTTCTCTCTCGATTATTTCAAGCGGAGACGCAATAAGTCCGGTCGGATCGGATAACGCGACGCCAACCGTTTTGGAACCGAAGTCAAGCCCCATGAGTCTTTCGTTATTCATCGGTTTCCTCGTCCCATGCATTCGAGAAGATGTACTCAAGGAGCATTTCCTCAACAAGTTCGTCTCTCTCAACTTTCATAATAAGGCTTCTCGCGCCCTTGTAGCTGGTAATATATGTGGGATCGCCGGACATAATGTAGCCGACAATCTGATTGACGGGATTGTAACCTTTTTCCTTAAGAGCTGTGTAAACCTCTTTTATGATATTGTTAACGGAATCTCTCTCGTCCCATCCGACGTTAAAATATTGGGTTTCTGTGGATACAGCCATTTTGTTTCCCTCCATACATTTATGTAAAAATAATTGTTTTCCCTTAAATTCTGACTTTTTATTATACCATATTATGTTAATTATTTGAAGTATATCCTTACATAAAAGGATTTCGCGACTATTTGCCCAAGTTGTCGGGACCGAAACTCTTCGGAAGCAGATCTTTTAAAAGATACTCTTCGTACTCTTTTTCGTTCTTAACCACGAGGATTTTAAACTTCTCTTCGTCACAAAACTCTCTCATAACCTGTCTGCAGACACCGCAGGGATAGGCGTAGGAATCGCTGTCCTCTCCACTGCTGCCTCCCGAAATCGCAATCGCAACGAAATCCTTCTCACCTTCGGAAACTGCCTTAAAAAATGCCGTTCTCTCGGCACAGTTTGAAACTCCGTAGGATGCATTCTCTATATTGCTGCCGGTTATAACCCTTCCGTCCTTGCAAAGAAGCGCAGCTCCAACCGAATAATTCGAGTAAGGACAATACGCATAATTCCTAGCTTCCATCGCTATTATCATAAGATTTTTAAGTTCTTTTTTCATCCGTTAACCCCTCTTTAAGATTCATACAAACCAACTATATTATTTTACCACAAAACCTCATAAAACAAAAGAAAAACGAGCCAAACTACAGGTGTTTGCTGTAGTTTGACTCAGTCGGTCATTTTGACACTTGGGGACGGGGTTGTTGTATCATTTTGTTTTAGTAAACAATCACCTGTCCCACTATGATGTAATTAGGGTTTTCGATTCCATTCTTTCTAACAAGTTCTTCTACTGTAGTATTAAACTTAGCGGCTATACCCGAAAGCGTATCGCCTGCAACTACTGTATATCTGCCACTTCCTGCTAATACTTCGGGAACATTATCTCCGCCGTAGTTTGCAAGAAGCCACAAAGGTCCGTACCATGGAATGTTAGGGTCTGCGATAGCCTTTCCGCCTGGAATTGTAATTGTGTAATCTACGCCTTCATAGGTTACTGTGTAGATGAGTGTGATATCCGGGTGCTCTACGAGGTAAAGCATGATATCATATGAAAGAGCAAAATCACCGCTGTATTTGACCGTCTGCGGTCCTGTGAGTTCAGCTGCTATTTGAAGTTGAAGTCTTAAGTCGTCTAGCCAATCCTTGGCAGGGATTTCCTCTTCGGGATTTTCAGTCTCAAGGTCGGTTAAATCTTCTGTTCCGGGCTCCGTGGGCTCTTCAGGCGTTTTAAACTCTTCCGGTGTTCCGGGCTCTGAGGGTTCTTCAGGTGTTGTAGGATTGGTAGGTTCTTCCGGAGTTCCGGGTTTAGTAGGTTCCATTGAACCTGACTGAGGTTCTTTAGTGATTTCTTCGAATGTAGCCTTCACAACCGCATTTTCTGCACCAAGAGTAAATGTAGTCAATGAAGATTTAGCGTCTGTAAGCGAAACACTACCTGATACTACTTCCCAACCTGCAAACTTATAGCCATCATTAGGAATTGCTGTAACAGTAATAGTTGTTCCTTTTATTCCTGTATCATCACTTACAGTGGCTGTTCCGTTGCCGTCATTGGTTGCATTTATGGTATAAACTACATCATCCCACTGAGCATAAAGAGTTACTACCTCTCCTGCAGTAATCGACAAATTTCCTAAATACTTATCTTTATAAGCTGTTCCTGTTCCGTCAGATTTTGTATTCCAACCATTAAAAGAATGAGCTTCAAAAGAATATGCATTTTCAGTTAAAGCCAATCCGTCATCATATATACGGTCCATATTAAGCATGTTTCCACTTCCGCCGTTTGCATCGAATACAACTGTATAAGGATTGGGAGTCCAATTAGCATAAAACTCTTTATCGTCAATATCTGTAGTTGATATTTCTGTTATCGCAGTGCCTGTTAATCCTGCATTATCATACCAACCCTCAAATGTATAACCTGTTAAGGTCATATCAGATGCTGTAGGAAGTTTTGCTCCTACTCCATATGTATAACCTGTTATATTACCGGTATTAATGGTTCCATTGCCTTCGTTTAATGTAACCTTATATGCATTTGGATTCCACATTGCAAACAAAGTAACTTCTACATCATTTTCACTTGTCAAATTAGCAATCGCTTTATCGGAATAACTATCACCTAAACCATTTTTATCTGTGTTCCATCCCATAAACGTATTGCCGTCTTTAGTAAAAGTATTTTCCGTAAGTGGCTCTGTACTATCATACTCTCTCTTCTGATTGTCCATGTTACCGCTTCCGCCATTAGCATCAAACTTAACCGTATAAGAATTCGGAGTAAATTTAGCATAAAACTCTTTATCTCCAATATCTGTAGTTGATATTTCTGTTATCGCAGTGCCTGTTAATCCTGCATTATCATACCAGCCATCAAAGGTATAACCGGTTAAGGTCATATCTGATGCTGTAGGAAGTTTTGCTCCCACTCCATAGGTATAATCTGTTATATTACCCGTATTAATGGTTCCATTGCCTTCGTTTAATGTAACCTTATATGCATTTGGATTCCACATTGCAAACAAAGTAATTTCTACATCATCTTCACTCGTCAAATTGGCAATTGCTTTATCTGAATAACCATCACCTAAACCATTTTTATCTGTATTCCATCCCATAAACGTATTGCCGTCTTTAGTAAAAGTATTTTTCGTAAGCGGTTCTGTACTATCATACTCTCTCTTCTGATTGTCCATGTTACCACTTCCGCCATTTGCGTCGAACACAACGGTATAATTATGTGCTTTCCAATGTGCATAAACAGTAGTTTCAGAATCGAATACTGTTTCTGTGGTTATTTTTTCTCCATCCTTCTTATCAGTGTACCATCCCTCAAAATCATATCCTTCTCTCGAAGAAGAGGGTGTTGGAATTTGTTTGAGTTTATGGTCATAATCTGTATTATCTTTTATGCTATTTGATGATCCCCAATTTTCATCAAATGTTATTTCATATGGTACGTCGAATTCATAGGAATAAATAAACGTAGTATCTTCGGATATTACCTTTTTAAAAGAACCGTCCCATTTACCTGCTTTATATTTAAAATAAGGTTTGTTCCCAACTTCAGGAATCGCAGATGAATCAACCCTAAGCAGCTTGATTTCGCCTGCTTTACGTTTAAGTAAGATTACTTTGTCCTTTGTTGTACCATCATTCCATGTTCCATTATCAACTTTGAAAGTAACTTTATAACTATTAACATTAGGATCTGTCCATTGGGCATAAAGAGTTGTATCTTTATCAATATTTATCTTATCTTCATCTGCATAAGAAGTACCGCTTCCGTCCTTTTCCGTATTCCATTCTACAAATACTTTTCCCGAATTAGTGAATTGATTCTTGCCAATAGGCATATCTGTATTTCCGGGAACATATTGCGTTGGCATATTTCCTGTGCCGCCATTAGCATCAAACGTCACAGAATAAGTATTTATATTACTTTTTATATGATCATAAATATATCCACCTGTAATAGAAATAAGACGATCCGACATTATCCCATAGTGATTTTTATCAGTTGAATTACCGGAGACAATTCCTCCTAACATCACAAATTCTACATTCATCTCTCTCGTAAAAATTCCTCCGCAACCAGTTTCTGCGTCTTGAAAGCCTTCCGATTTATTATCTGTGATTTTTCCCCCGGAAATAACAAGTTTTGTTGGATTATAACCTGAGCAATATACACCACCTCCAGAAAATTTTGAACTATTTTTTGTAATCTCTCCTCCCGAAATATCTAATGTTCCATCAGATATGAATATTCCTCCGCCCGGATACATTTCTGCTTTATTTTCGGATATTATTCCCCCATACAAATTAAATGTTCCATTTCCACATATATATACTCCTCCCGCTTCGTTCGCTGTGTTATTAGAAATCTCTCCCCCATACATATTCACTGTTCCACCGTTTTGATCAATTCCACCTCCAATTTGATAATTATAATTATTTGATATTTTTCCACCATACATATTAAGTGTCCCGCCCGTCTTAATAAATATACCAGGACCTTGAACGCCTTTGTCATGAGTTAATGACCCATCATTATTAATTACATCATAAAGATTTAGTGTGGCGCCCTTTTCTATTGTTATACATGGACCGCTAAGTTTTTGAGTAATACTATGTCCATTAAGACATAAATTATACTCTTCTCCTCCCGTAAAATAATAATCTCCATTAATGGTAATATCATCAATCAGATAACCACTTACACTTGTACCTTCATTTTGTTTCAACATCCATTTTTGAAGATCAGCTTTCGTCGCTATGGGCATCCATCCTAGATGTGCTAAATTATCAGTTCTATTATGCGTATGTGTTCCCGGTGCTGCTTCTAAAACCATCGGCTTACCAAATACCGGCAACAACGCAAACACCATCACTGCCGTCAAGATAACCGATAAAACCTTTCTGCCACTCTTTTTCATTTCTAATACCTACCCTTCTTTTAGATTTTTATTCTTCTCTTTCATTTTCTTTTCTTTTATACTGTCTTACGATAACCGTAATTATCACACCCATTACAAATGCAATTACCGCAACAATTACATATCCGAGCACTTCCGTAGGAAGAAGGAATGATCCGTATGCCGAATGCGTTCCGGTTACGACGTTTCCGGTAAATATGCTGATTGATAAAAACAGAATGAACGTCAATATCACCGTTGTCGTTGAAAGAACACCGGTAATTTGCTTATTTCTTTTTTCTCTTATTTTTCTGCCCCTTTTAAGTATTTCTTCAAGGGCTTCGTCTTTCGTATATTTCATGGTTTTTTACCTCTTCTATATACTTAATTGCAGTTTGTCAGATTTTTACTCACGATTTTTGAAAAATTTTTTAAATTTTTTTATTTTAGGGTATAAAAAAGAGCGCCAACCTGAATTGGCGCCCGAAATTTAAAGATTTTTATGAATACTTTTCTGCTCTTTTGTTTAGATAAAGATACCTGAGTACCCAGAAAATAATAACAAGAATCAACGGAAATGCGTATCCGATATATGTGGATGCGCCTGCTCTTGAGACAAGAAGGTTATAAAGGGCATGGACGGTCATGGCAAGCGAAAGCGCACCGAGGATTCCTGCGAGTGAGAAGGTTTTGTAATCTTTTAGGAGGTTTAAGCCCATCGCGAGCACTACCATGGTTACAAGGTGCATTACACCGACTGCAGCGCCTCTAATAAGGATGTAGTAAAGGCTTTGCGAGCCGCTCGAGAGAATATGGCATGCGTTCTCAAAAGTCGCGAATCCTGCGCCGATTCCGACTGCCACGAATAATATCTCTTCACCTTTGGTCTCGACGATGTAGAGATAGAACATTATCGGAAGGAGCTTCATTATCTCTTCCGTAATAGGTGATATGAAGACGGATGTTTCCTCTGCGCTTAAGCCAAATACATTCTGGCAAAATCCGCTCATATATGCGGAAAGCAGGCAGACAACCATTCCAAGCAGGAATGTTACTACGAACTTTCTTCCGCCGCCTCTTAGGAACATCAAAGCTATCACAAGAGGCACCGCTATACAGATTAAAATATTCTCAGCGTATATCATCTTTTGATAACTCCTTTTTAAATGCAAGATACATAAGAGGCATTACTAATATATACATGATGTTCGCCACATTATAAAAGATATCCGCGCTCATAAACATCAGAAGCATGGTCCAGATATGCAGTGTAAAAGAAAGGTACATTGCCTCGCCATTGTTTTTATCTTCTTTGCGTAATGTGTAAATGGTCTTAACAACAATCAGGATCCAGAGAATATACATAAAAGGATAACAGCTTATCTCTACTATCGGTCCGACGGTATCATATGTTGCAAACGCAATGGCTTCCAATACAAAAACCAGGGAGCTGCAAGCGGCTGCAAATATAATCTCTTTGCTCGATGCTGCTTTGGTTTTAATCACGCCCTTAAGTAAAAGATAAAGGTAATAAATATAAGGCAGGCCGAAGAGAATATTCTTGATCCATTCATCCGCCCACATAACCCAAAGCGCTATATTGACTCCTATGAAAACTGTTGAAAAGATGAGTGCCGGGATGTTTATTTTTCTTTCTTTGCCAAGTACTGTTTCAAGAACGGCACAAAGCAAAAGAATCATGGATGCTTCCGCGATTTCGTTGGCCGCAAAAGGCATCCTCGTATCGGGGATCAGGAAATTATAAGCGAAATAATAAACTTCACTCATAAAATAACTGACCATCGCAAACGTAAAAAAGACGGAAAGAACTTTGTTCTTCTTTTCCGTCAGTTTTCTTACCGACAAAATGATTATTGAAACGGTAACAATTAAAGACAATATTGAAATTATATTTCCAAATACGGTTTCAAAACTCATTTGTGCTCCGATTGTGAATCAGTCTCTTTGTTTTTATCCGATTGTTCGGATGTTTTATCTTTTATCGAATCGCTTTGTCTTGTTTCTCTTAAATGCAGACAAAGAAGTGTGAGGGATATTCCAAGTGCAAATGCGGCTATCCCAACTATGACATATCCCATTTATATCCCATCCTTTCCAAAGTATCCTTAAGAGCCGTCTTTCCTCTTGCCGTCAGATTGTAAATCTGCTTGACGTTCTTTTTCATGATACGGCTTATTTCAGGCGGTTTTAAACCTTCAAAATACATCAGATATATTACCTGTCTTGTATCCGAATCAAGGCTCTCTAATGCCGAATAAAGCTTTTGGTTTCGCTCTTCTTTTATGAGCGATTCTTCGGGAGATGCATCGGTATTTCCGTCCGAGAGTTCTTCAGAATTCATTTCGTCATCTTCGGGAAGCTGAAACATCGTTTTGTGTTTTCTAAGAAACATCTTCGCACGGTTTTTGGCTATCGCATAAAGCCATGTCTTAAATCCCGCGTCTTCTTTTTCCCTGTATTTTACCGTTCTTGACGAAAGGATGGCGAACGTATCCATCATCAGTTCTTCCGCATCGTCAATATTTCCGACAATTCCGTTTAGGAAAAGTATTAAGGAATCACGGTATTTCTCATACACTGTTCGAAAGGCTTCGGTATCGTTTTCCTTGACGTATCTGATATAAAGTTGTCCGTCTGTTTCGGGCATTGTTATCTCCACTTTGGAGCCAGGCACCCTTCGGGAGCCTGGCTCCAACATCGGTGCCTGGCTCGCGCGCGTGCCTGGCTCCGTTATTATCTCTTGGTATATCTTGAATTACGGATCTTGTATATAGCAACCGTTACAACCGATCCGAATAAAAATGTGGCCAATGCTTCAACAACGTATTGAATGGAGTCGTTGTTAAGCACAAAAGAGCCGTATGTTGAATAAGTTCCCGCTTCGCCGCCTCCCGCAAAAAGGCTGACCGAAATTATAAGCAGGAATGCTGATAATGCGGTCGCAGAAGACAGAATAACTGTATTTCTTTTATCATGTTTCTTTTTGATCATTTTGCCTCGATTCATTATTTCATCAAAGGCTTGGTCGTTGGAATATTTCATAGATTTTCTCCTATGAATTAATACTACTATTAATCACATTATTATTCAATAATACCAAGTACAACTTCATCGGTAAGCATTTTTTCAAGTTTCACTTTGACTGTGTGGCCAACGAGTTGTTTTAAGGAATCATCTTCCTTTAGCGCAACCATTACATACTCGGGCGTATGGCCTACATAGTAATTTGCACCGTTAATTGTTTTGATTTCTTCGACGATGATATTGTCTGTTTCGCCGAGTTTGCTTTCTCTGTATTCGCGCGAGAGTTTTGCGTCGAGTTCGAGAAGTTTGGTTACTCTCTCCTTTTTCTCATTCATTGTAAGCTGGCCTGCCATCTTGTCGGCTATGGTGCCTTTTCTTCGTGAATAAGGGAAGATATGTGTCTCAAAGAATTTAATCTTCTTTAGGTATTCGTAAGTCTCTTCGAATTCTTCTTCGGTTTCTCCGGGGAATCCTGCGATGACGTCGGTTGTTAATGCACAGCCGGGAAAATACTCTCGTAAAAGAACCGTTTTCTCATAAAAATCTTTGGTGTCATAATGTCTGTTCATGCGCTTAAGCACGCTGTCACATCCTGACTGAAGCGAGATATGAAAATGAGGGCAGAGTTTTGTAATCTTGCTTAATTTCGATACAAAATCTTCAGAGAGAATCATCGGCTCGAATGAACCGATTCTTATTCTGTCGATGCCTTCAATTTCGTTTATGTCTTTTAGGAGGTTTATTAAATAATCCGCATTACCGCTGTAGTCCAAAGAGGGTTTGCCGTCTTTTAGGAAGTCTTTGCCGTAGGAGGAAAGATGAATTCCTGTGATAACCACTTCTCTGTAGCCGTTGGCTGCAATTTCTTTTATCTCTCTTACTACATCCTCGGGTTTTCTTGATCTTAAATTGCCCCTGACATAAGGGATAATGCAGTATGTACAGTATCTGTCGCACCCATCCTGGATTTTGACGAATACGCGGGAATGCTCTTCGCTTTTGTTGATTTTTAATTCTTCGTAGTCGCAGTGGTGAATGTCGGTGACGGTAGTTCCCTCTAAATCTTTGCTGACTGATTTTTGATTTAAATATTCTTCGACAATCTCAAACAAATCCTTCTTTTTGTTGTTGCCGACGATTAAATCTATCGCTTCATCCTTGGCCACTTCCTCGGGATTGGCCTGTACGAAACATCCTGCCGCAACCACGACGGAATCGGGATTTTGCTTCTTGGCTTTATGTAACATTTGTCTGGATTTTCGATCTGCAATATTTGTTACGGAACATGTGTTAACCACATAAATGTCTGCTTTTTGTTCAAAGTCGACAATTTTGTATCCTTTTTCGACACATTTTTGTGCCATTGCATCCGTTTCGTATGAATTTACCTTACAACCAAGGTTATGAAATGCTATAGTTCTCATTTTTTGACCCTTTATTTTCGGCATTTTGAGTAATTGACTTTTTTTACCATATACAATATTATAAACTCGTGATTAGGAAATCACTTAAAGAAACAGTAAAAAGGAGGGTATTTAACATGAAGACAGTTACAATTTCTTTAAACTCAATCGATAAGGTAAAAGCATTTGTTAATGATATTACTAAATTTGATTATGATTTCGATCTTGTATCAGGAAGATATGTAATCGATGCAAAGTCAATCATGGGTATTTTCTCACTTGACTTATCCAAGAACATCGAGCTTAACATTCATGCTGAGAACGATTGCGACGAGGTACTTAAGGTACTTGCTCCTTACATCGTTTAATCAGATAATCAAGTAAGTTGAGTTTAAAGCAATGCAGTTTACTGTGTTGCTTTTTTCTTTTCAGTTAAAGGTGCCGGGCTCCCGAAAGGGTGCCCGGCACCTAATTTTATTTAATCTCTATTATTTCTCTCTCTTCAATTGCTTTCTTATACATTTCATCTATGCAATCGTCGAGATTGTGTTCGTGTTTTTCAATTACCGAAGGTATCGGTTTTGTGACAGGATGTTCCGCTACGAATATCGTACAGCAGTCTTCGTATGGAAGGACGCTGGTTTCGTAGGTATTTATCTTCTCGGAAATATCCACGATGTCCTGCTTGTCAAATGCTATAAGCGGTCTGTACACGGGAAGCGTACATACTTCGTTGGTACACATTAATGACTGCATTGTCTGGCTTGCAACCTGACCGATGCTTTCGCCCGTTACAAGGCCCATACAGCCGTTTTCCAAAGCGATGTGCTCTGCGATTCTCATCATGTATCTTCGCATAATTATCGTCAGTTCATCGGGCGGACATTTCTGGTAAATAGCCATCTGAATATCCGTGAAGTTGATTACATGAAGCTTAATCGGTCCTGTATATGCGGATACAATTTTAGCCAGGTCTACGACCTTTTCCTTAGCCCTCTCGGATGTGTAAGGAGGCGCGTGGAAATAAACCGCCTCTATCTTAACGCCGCGCTTTGAGATCATATATGCGGCAACAGGCGAATCAAGTCCTCCTGATAAAAGAACCATTGCTTTTCCCGCAGTTCCCACAGGCATTCCGCCCGGGCCCGGAATGGATTTTGAATATACGTAAATCCTTTCTCTGACCTCTACGGTTATAAGAACATCGGGATTATGAACATTAACTTTTAAATTGGGATAACTGTCAAGAAGCACTTCTCCGAGTGCACAGTTCATTTCCTGTGAATTGAGCGGATAGTTTTTTCTCGCTCTCTTGCAGAGCATCTTAAAAGTAAAATCCGCTTCGGGATGAACTTCAGCCACATATTTTACGAGTTGTTCTTTGAGATCATCGAATCCCTTGTCTTCAAGTACGCGAACCGGACATATTGCGGTAATACCGAATACTTTTTTAAGTGCAGCGATTAATTCTTCTTCGTCAAAATCGCTTTTACATTCTACATAGACTCTGGAAAGATATTTATAAACCTTAAATCTTCCCTCTACCTTTTCTACGGCTTCGGTAATTCTGTTTACGAGAGCATCTTCAAAAATAAATCTGTTTTTGCCCTTTAAAAAGATCTCTCCGTACTTGATTAAATATGTGTCTGTCATAACTGTTTTACTGCTCGAATTCTATAAAATCTTTTTTAACGTCGGTATACTGAAGCTGACTGATAGGAATCTCTATACCGTTCTTAGTTAAAAATCTGTATCTTGCTATGTCCTTTACTTCGGACAGATTGATAATGTATGATCTGTGGCATCTGACAAATCTGTCTGCGGGAACCTGCTGTTCCATATCAGAGAACTTCGCATGAACGCAGATTGTCTCCGTCTTGGTAACCACGTATGTATCTCTTCCCATACTCTCAAGATAAACAATGTCATCAAGGTTGACCTTGTAAAATCTGTCTGCAACCTGGAAAGAAAGATACTCTTTTTTCTTGGAGCCCTTGGCTGCATATGCTTCGAGAATCGCTTCTTTTAACTTGTCTATCTGAACCGGCTTCTGTAAATATCTGAGCGCATTTACACGATATCCGTCCAGTGCAAATTCAGCCGTTGAAGAAATGAATACTATCGGCAATTTATCACCGAGTCTTCTGATTTCCTCAGCCGCTTCGATTCCGTTCATTCCTACCGCAAGTATGTCTGATAAAAGAAGATCAAAATCAGCATTATCATCCAAGACTCCCTTAATCATGGACTGCATGTCTTCGAATGTGGTAATTTCATATTCGATATTTGCTTCTTCTAATACCTGCTCAGTAAGTGCCTGGTTAATCATCAATGACGTCATTTCGTCATCGCAAATCGCAACCTTGAACATTTTCAATTCCCCCCTTGGCGATGCTTATTGCATCCTTTAAATTATACTAAAAAAACCGCCTTTTGACAAGACGGTTGCCCTTTAGAAGCATTATTATTGCTCATCTTTGAAAACGATATCGTCGGACTCGACTTCCTTGTTTTTGTTCTCATCGATTCCGAATTTCTCGTTCATTTTTTTCTTGGCTTTTCTAAAATATATTGCCAGGCCCGCACCAACGGCTATAACAACTGCTGCAACAGCCTGAATAAGGTAGGTTGTTACGGACGGATCGATGTAAAGCATTATATGATTCATTTTTTGTTCCTCACTTTGTTCATCAATTGATCAACTACGTATTTGCCGCCGATTTCTGCACTGTGTCCGATATTGTAGACCTGCGCCTCTTCGTATTCGCGAATCTTCTCGGCAAACATTTCGCTGTTCGCAAATAAATATTCTATCTTTTCCGGTACCTTGTCAAGTTCTTTGGGCGATATATTGCATCCGACTATATCTCTGATTTCGATATTGATCGGCACCACATCTATACGATCGTACTCGGGATTCATGATTTTCATTGGCGTATTGATGAAGAGTACGGGTTTGTGCGTACAGAACGAATACTCCATTGAAATATCGGACCAGTCGGTTATAAGAAGGTCTGCCTTCCATACCGTATCGGTAGCCGAGAAATCAAGCTGTACCTCTATTCGATCGTTGTCCGAATATTTATCTTTGAGCTTTTCAAGCTTCTCTCTCTTGTGTCTTACATGCTGCGGATGAGGACGAACGATTATCTTTAAATCCATTGAACTGAGTACTTCTACCAGTTCGTCAAGACAGCTGTCAACGATATTGTCTTCCTGCCATGACGGCGCAATGAGTACAGTCTTTGGTCCCTCTGTGGGCGTCTTATCCATCGCATCGTAGGCTTTTATCATATCATCGAGGATAAAATAACCGCATTCGATGATCTTCTTTTGAGGTAAATTGTAAAGCGCCTCCTGCGCCCTGATTTCTTCAGTCTGCTTTCTGTTGGGAGAAAGAATCGTGTCGTAATGATCGAGTGCGCCCTTCCTGTAGGTTAAGCTCACACTGCCCATTCCGTGCTGTACATACAGATATTCAATGTCTTTTCTGACATAACTTCTCTTGATGTGGAAGTTCTCAAGATCGGGCACTGTCATGACCACAATATCCGCTTCCATTCTCATCATTAGCGTGATTAATCTCTTCTCGCCGATATAATATCCGCGGATTCTGGGCTCTTTTTCGGCCATATTGAATATATTGTCGTTAGGGTCCGATGTGATGTAATGTATGGTTATATTTGTTTTTTCCAAAAGATAATCAATCATTCCCGCATAATACTTATAAAACCCGTTGCTTTCGGAATAAAAGACAAGGTGCTTGTTTACAACAGAGAAAAATCTTTTATAATCTTCCTTTTCTTTTTTGGCATAGGCCTTCGCCTCGCCTCTTTTATGATCTTTTAAGCCAAGGTTTTCAAGCTCTTCGAGCGCCTTTTTGCTCTCCTCAAGTTTGGCATAATCAACATGCTTTTTAGGATTGATGAAAAAGTTTAAAATGTAAAGCTGCGCTATCGCAAAAAGATTGCTGAATACCCAGTAAAGTGCTACGCCGACGGACACGAAAAAGCCGAGATACAGGGATAATCCAACAGAAATTACGAGCATGATTATCTGGGAAGCCTTTGACTGCTCTGCCTGAATGACATTGCTTTTATTCTGACAAATGCACATTAAAAGAGCCGATACTGCGGCAATAATCGGGGATAAAAGATACCATCCGCCGACTTTTGATGGAACCGTTGCGAGGGAAAATCCCATAAACATCATGTTCACGCCGGGATTTTGCATTCCGGCCTTTATTGCCTCAATTACAGCCATTAAGAGAATCAACTGAATAATAGTCGGAATGATGGAAATAAAAGGATTGTATTTGTATTTTTTATAAATCTTGGTTTCTTCTTCGGCTATTCGTTCCTTGTCACCGAAAAACTTGGCCTCCATGAAGTTAAGCTCGGGCTCCATTTTGACCATCTTAATCGAGTTTACCTGAAGCCAAATCGAAAGAGGGAGAAGAATTATCTTGCTAAGCAGGGTAAATACAATTATTGCAAGACCATAGTTTTTGCAAAACCCGTAGCAGGCCTCCATTATCAGTATAAAAGGTTTAAATATAATCTGCATGATTCCTCCGTCGTTTACTTAACGACAATTACCTGAGTGTAGTCTCCGGCGTGACCTTTTTGAATACACTCCGCATAGTATGCGTTTCCTTCTTCTTTGTAGAAATTCACATAACATTTTCTGTCGCGAATATCGCCTTCGTGCCAGTCAAATATACCATCGCTATTCGTACCTGTTTTAAGTCTTTCAACTGCTTCGATGAAATCTTCAAAAGAGGCGGGCGCGTCGTTTATTTCCATACTTTCTTTGGTCTCGCCGATGCCTTTTACGAAGAATATCGGATGAAGTCTGTCTTCAGGTATATCTTCCTCGGAAAAGCCGTGATCGGCCAGTATGATAACCACGGAATTATCGTACACGCCGTTTTCTTTCAGTCTGTCGATAAATTCCTTGGCCAAATACATTGAACCTTCAACGCTCTTTTTATAATTCGAATCCGAAACCCTGTTAAGCTTCTCGTCAAACACAAAAGGCACATGCGCACCCTCTACGTGATAAATCTTAAAAAACTTATCTCCGGAAGTGGTAAATGTAGCGCTGTTTATATCTTTTAGGAAGTCGTCGTTATCGTCGCGGAATATATTATCCCTTACAATATCGCGCTCGTCAGCAAGGAAATTCTTGTAATAAATTTCGCAGTATTTTTTAAGTTCGAACGGTGCATTTTTGAATCCGACGAGTTTGGTCATATTCTTGAAATACGACACGAATTCTATACTCATCATGCCTGTTCTGTATACATTATCGAACGTGGTAATGCGGTCTCCTTTTGCGGGATAAACGAAGGGTTCATAAAAACCGATTCTATAATTTTCGTTTTGAAGTTTTTCCAAAAATGCCGAATTTTCAATCTCTCTGTTAAGATAATCTTCGAACGGTTCAGCCTTTTCGCCTTCCCAGAAAACACCTGTTAAAAGATACGGAATGGAGGTATCGGTCTGGGTATATGTTGAGACCATATTGCTGTAGTACGTGAAATCCTTGTAATCATCATAATACTCAGGATGTTCGCTTAAAACTTCATCAAACGTATCGCCATCCACAGCATCAAGGACCAGAATGATTATGTTTTGTTCATTCGAGAATTCGAACTCGCAGTCTTTGTTAATTACAAGTCTGCTCTTCTTCTCAAAGCCGTTATTCATCACGCCGAGTGAAATCACTGTTATAAGCAAAATACCGCTAATCACAAGCAATCCGTATTGCATGAACTTCTCAGCTTTTTCAAACTTAAAGATTATTACAAGCGCAGTTACTATACCGATGAGTAAAAGAACCAATACAATCGACAAAATTCGATGTGTAGTGTATACGCTCCAGTCAATCTCTCTGCCGTCGAGTCTCGGAAGATTCTTCGCAAGGAAGCTTCCTTCAACGTAAAAATCGAAGAAGCACACAACGCCTGCTGAAAACAATACTTTGTAAACTATAGGGTGAATAATATGAGCGAGAAATAAAAGTCCGAAAATGACTGCTGCCGTTAAAAGCGCCAGTCCCAAATTGATGCCTATGATATTATAAAAATCAAACCAAAAGTCCGTTTTATTTGTAAAATACATCTCGAAAGGGGCATACAAATAGAGAAAAAAACCACACGCCGAAGATATAATCACTGCGGGAACAGCATGGAATTTTTCTCTTTTTTTCTTTGTTTCAGACACTTTAGTTATCTCCTGACTAGTGAACATTTATCTGAATGATAGCTTTTGTAATCGAACTTATCAGTTCTTTGTACTCGTTTAAGAAATCTTTGTGGTTGGCTCTGATGAAAGTCTCATCGCCCTTTTTGCCCGCAAGTTCAAGCTGGTAAGCCTTTTCGCCGATGTCATTCGCACCGATATTACGGCAGGCTCCTTTTACGGAATGAGCGATAACCTCGTAGTTCTTCCAGTCCGAATCTTCATAGTAGGACTCAAGTCCCGCAGCAAGATTGGATGATGAAAAAGTACGCAGAATCTGTATGTAAACATTTCTGTTTCCGCCGCAGTTTCTGATACCGGTCTCGGGGTTGATGCCTTTGATTGAGAAAAGTATATCCTCTTCTCTCTGTTCCTTGGTCTTTGCATTGCTGGAAGGAACGGGCTTCATTTCTTCGCCGTCTACCACACGAATCTGCTTTTCAAGAGGAAGCCATCTTTTAAGGATGTCATTTAACTGATCGACATGGATAGGCTTTGAAAGATAATCGTTCATGCCTGCATCCTTGAACTGTTTTTCAACACCTTTTATAGCATTTGCGGTAAGTGCAATGATGGGAATTTCTTTCGCATACTGCGAATCGAGTGCCCTTATCTTCATGGTGGTTTCAACACCGTCCATAAAAGGCATCATATGATCCATGAAAATAATGTCGTAGGTTACGAGATGTTCATCGATTCTGTTAAACGCTTCTGAACCGTTATCGATAGTCGTTGCTTCAAAACCGAATCTTTTCATGATTTCAAAAGCGACCAAAAGGTTGACCTTGTTATCATCTACAATCATTACACGTGCAGTAGGCGCCTTAAAGGAGATCTTAAATTCGTCGTTTTGTCTGACAACGATATTGTGGTCGTTTTTATAGTTCGAAGGTCTGCCGTCCTTAACTTTCTGAGGTAGTGAAAAGCTGAAGGTTGAACCGTAATCAGGCGTACTGGTAGCCCAGATTCCGCCGCCCATGAGTTCAAGCAGGTTCTTGGAAATCGCAAGACCAAGACCTGTACCTTCAACGTTTCTGTTCTTTCTTGTATCAATCTGTCCGAAGGCCTTAAAGAGCTTGCCCATGTTTTCTTCGGAGATACCGATACCCGTATCTTTTACCTCGACTTCGAGTACACCCTTGTCGTTTCCCTGAGCAACCCAGACGATTTTTAAGGTAATGCTGCCTCGATGGGTAAAGTTAACTGCGTTGTTTAAAAGGTTGATTAAAATCTGTCTGATACGAAGTTCATCACCGATCATTATTCTCGGAATGTTGGGATTAATCTCGGTTATCAACTTGACGGATTTGTCTTTCAGTCTGAATTCGATGATACTTAATACATCGTGGATAAGTGAGTTGAAGTGATACTCTTCTTCGTTTATTTCCATCTTACCGGAATCAATCTTAGAGAAGTCGAGGATTTCGTTGATGATTGAAAGAAGGCTCTCACTTGACTTTTGGATCGTCTCGACATATTCACTCTCTTCATCACCGAGTTCTCTCTCAGAGAGAAGCTGTGCCATACCGCAGATAGCATTCATAGGGGTTCTGATTTCATGAGACATATTTGCAAGAAAGTTGCTTTTTGCTTCAAGAGCATTCTGAGCTTCTACCTGTTTTTCTTCCATCTTCTGCTTGTAGTTTTTGATACCGCTCGCCATGAAGACCAACGTCACCATACCGAATGCATACAGAATCAGGTAAATGTAATAAATCTGCGAAGGGCAAACCTGATCGATTGCATCCATCTGAAAAATAGCCATCGCTATTAAAATAACCGCGGATACTATCGAATATTCGAGCATGAGTTTTCTGTTGGAGTGCAAAGCTATCATTAATGCGCCGGCAAAATAAACCATGATTAACATACCGAGAGTCTGAATCTTCCATGAGATAAAATAGCTCGCAATAAGCATGGAAATATAGAACACTCTGATGATAATCGACTCTTTTTTAACAAGTCTGAACAGAAGCACTGTTAAAAGAATCGGAATAAAACCGATTGCGGAAAGAAGCGTTTCTTCAATTCCGAAATGGCCGAACGCATATATTACGTGAAGTACAACCACGCAGAAAAATTCGATTAAACTAAGCACCATTGTGGTGGAAAAAGGTAACATGCTCTCTCCTTTAACGTCTTACATAAAGCCTTAATTTTTCTATCGTTTCTTTGAAATTTAAAAGTGCATAATCTATTTCGTCTTTTGTAGTCATTACCGAAAAGCTGAATCTAACGGTCGAATCTAAAAGATCCTTATCAACACCGATAGCCTTTAAGGTGGCTGAAACAGCGGGCTTGTTGGACGCACAGGCGCTTCCCGAAGAAATATAAATTCCCTTTTCTTCGAGTGAATGAAGCAAAACTTCTGCTCTTACACCCTTTACGGATGCGCTGACAATGTGGGGCGCACTGTTTTCCAAATCCGCACCGTTTATCATAACGCCATCACACTCTTTGAGGCCATTAATCATATATTCGCGAAGCTCTCTCATACGAGCGGTATCTTCATCAAAATTATCAAATATCTTTTTAACCGCTGCGCCGAGTCCCATGATACCGCATACGTTTTCGGTACCGCTTCGCATATTCTTCTGCTGTCCGCCGCCGAATATAATCGGTTTGATTTTAATTTTGTAAGACACATAAAGAAAACCGATTCCCTTGGGACCGTGTATTTTATGACCGCTTACGCTGAGTAAATCAATACCCATTTTCTTGGGGATGAGTTTAATCTTACCATACGCCTGTACAGCATCCACATGGAAAAGAGTATTGGGATTTTTCTTTTTGATAATCTCGGAGATTTTCTCAATCGGTTCAACGGTTCCAATCTCGTTGTTAACGCCCATTACGGAAACAAGAATCGTATCTTCCCTGATGGCATTTTCAAGTTCCTCGAGATTTACAACGCCTTTTGAATCGGTTGAAAGATATGTTATTTCATAGCCTTCTTCTTTTAGAAACTCTGCACTCTGAAGAATTGCAGCATGCTCAATCGAAGAAGTGATGATATGTTTTCCGCTTCTTTTATACGCTCTTGAAATACCGATTAAAGCCATATTGTCGGCTTCGGTACCGCCCGATGTATATATAATCTCGCTCTCGTCACACTTTAAGGTGGAAGCGATTATTTTTGTCGTTTCTTTTATTTTCTTTTCGGCTTCAAAACCCTTTATATGCATGCTTGAAGGGTTGCCGTAATATTCGCTCATTTCGGACTTTACGGCTTCGATGACTTCATCGAAAGCTTTCGTTGTGGCCGAATTGTCAAGATAACATTCCATGACTTATATTTCCTTTTCAGATTTCCAAAAAAATAATACCATAAGAGCGCTTATTTTTCCATTAAATAAATCTAAAAATCCCGCCGGCTGCCCGACGGGATTTATCTTTCGATGCCATATTTCTGAGCCGGCGCCCTTAGTGGGTCGGCCACTCTAATTATTTTCTCTAATTACGCGCATTTTAGCTTCTTTTAACTCTACGCGCGTAATTCTCGCACTGCTCTTTCGTCTGACTACGCGCATCTTAGCTTCTTTTAACTCTACGCGCGTAATTCTCGCACTGCTCTTTCGTCTGACTACGCGCATCTTAGCATCTTTTAACTCTACGCGCGTAATTTCAACAATATCCTCTTGTCTGACTACGCGCATTTTAACATCTTTTAGTCATTCGCGCGTAATTTAGCGATTTACTTCAAGTTTATATCCGATCCAGGCCAGTACGGTCATGCCTGCTGTCTCGGTGCGAAGGATACGTCTGCCCAGAGAGATTGGTTTTATACCGGAGTTTACAGCTTCGTCGATTTCACTCTCGTCGAATCCACCCTCTGGCCCGATGAAGACTGCAATTGTTTTGCCTTCTTTTATGGTGTCAAATGCCTCTTTGGTAGCTTCCATTCCTTCGGCAAGTTCATAAGGAATAAGTTTAACGTCGGCTCTGGCAGAATCTTTGACGGCATCCTTAAAAGAAGTAACCTGTCCAATAATCGGTACATATGCTCTTTTGCTCTGCTTGCCGGCCGCTTCCGCTATAGCCCGCCATCTAGTCACTTTCGAAGAGGCTTTTTTATCATCGAGCTTGACCACGCATCTTTTCGATGCAACGGGGATTATCTCGCTTACGCCGAGCTCCACGCATTTCTGGATTATCATCTCCATTTTGTCGGCTTTCGGAAGGCACTGATAGAGGATAACTTTTGAGGGAAGTTCGACGTTGGCTTCTTTTATGAAAAGAAGTTTGCAGATTACCCTGTCATCTTCAAAGCGCTCGATAGCACATCTGTATTCGTTCTCATCTTCTCCGTTTCCGACGGAAATTTCTTCACCCTCACGCATGCGAAGAACGTTTTTAATGTGATTGAAATCCGCGCCCTCGATAATGACGGTATGATTGATTATATTGTTTTTATCTACAAAAAAATGGTACATTTCAAAATCCTGTCTCGAACACCTTATCTAGTCTGTCGAATCTGCGTTTCACTCCAATCGTCGCAAACCCGACATCCTCCGATTCTCGCGCGACCGTCAGCTCATAAAAGCGATGTCTGAAGGTGCCTTTCGCCCTCAAATGAATTCTATACTCTTTTACGTGCTGTAATCGATACCCACTCGCCCTGTCTGGTGACATCGAGTACCTCAAGGCCGTCACGCTTCATTACATCAAGCATAAAGCCCTCTTTTTCGTCGATAATGCCCGAGGTGATATAAATACCGCCCGGCTTTAATTGATGCAAAATAACGGGCGTTAAAACGTCTAAAACGTTATGCAAAATGTTTGCAACGACTATATCGTATTTTTCGTAGCCGGCCCAGTCCTGAACTTCCTTATCGCTGATGATATTTCCGATAATGATTTCAAAGTCTTCGGGAGATATTCCGTTGTTTGCAAGGTTCTCCGCAGATGCATCTATGGCGCAGGGATCAAGGTCAGTACCCTTTGCATGTTTTGCACCGTACATAAGCGCAACTATTCCAAGTATTCCGCTGCCGCATCCGACATCCAGTATTTCGGTATTTTCATTTACATACTTTTTAATCTGTCTGATGCAAAGCTGTGTGGTTTCGTGCGCGCCCGTTCCGAATGCGGTACCGGGATCGATATGAAGAATCTTTCCTGTGTGCTCGGGATTTTCAACATTTTCCCACGAAGGAATTACAAGAAGATCATCGATATAAAACTGATGGAAATATTTTTTCCAGTTATTAATCCAGTCCATATCCTCGGTCTCGGACAGCATTACGCTTCCTTCGCCGATATCTGTGAATTCTCTTATCGCATCAAGTTCGGTTTTAACGTTTGCTACTATCTCGTCAATATCCAAACCTTCTTCGTCTTCCACAAAGAAATTAAGATAAGCAATACCGTCATCTTCTTCGCTTACCGGCGGAATATCCACAAACATCTTTTCTTTTTCAAGCGGAGTTAAAGGAATTTTATCTTCTATCTGTGCACCTTCAAGACCAATGTCTTCCATGTAGCAGATAATGATATCTTCAGCATCTGTAATTGTTTTGATTGTTATTTTATGCCACTTCATTCTTTTATGATCCTTATAATTATTCTCTGTCCGCAAGATCGATTTTTAATGTTTCCAGATATGGTACGAATACATCCGAATCCCTGGGTATAACATACGCGGGATTTAATTCGTCATGTCTGAAGCTCTTTCTTCCGCCTTCTTTGGCTCTCTGCCAGAATATTTTAAGATATTCGAACGGGAGATAATAGAGTTCATCTATAGAAGTATAATAAATCAGAAAAAACGCCACTCCACCCTGCGCTTCGAAATCCTCCATGAATTTGTACTGATGCTCGTGAATATTCTGCAGCGAAAATGTTTCGGTCGCACTCTCCTTTGCATCAAAACAAACCGGAATTCCCTGAACCGCACCGATGTAGTCGACGGTACTTTTCTGATCGAAATATGCAAGAGTGATATGTCTGGTGCTCTGATCGATTTCTATGGGTGTAATCGGTGTAGGTATTTTCTGAATCAGAGCCAGACCTTCATCTCTGTATTTTTCATTTGTTCGGTTTATCAGTTCCTCAAGCGCCGAACCTCTTAAACCTCTTGATTTCCAAGTAGCCATTTTTTACCTGACTTAATTAAAAGTTTTTAAGAGCACGTGCTGTTTTAAACATAAGTACCCACTCCCAAATTAATATACCGATTGCTCCTATAGCAGCGATAAAAATTGCTATTAATGCAAGATATCTTATTATGGGAATAAACACGAGAATTACGCATGCCACGATTCCGATAAACAAATATATAATGACCTTTTTGAGTGTCTCCCAAGAAGAAGCAATATAATTATCAACGCCTGCCAAAATATAAATGCTGCCGTTTATAAACTCAAACAGATAAAACATCTCAGCAATAAGAGTTACAAGTTCAAGAACTGTCTTAATCAGTCCGTCAGGCAGGAATTCAGTAACCGTACTTGACAATGCAATAATAATATAAGCAATGCCTGCAGCTTTAAAGCAGCTTTCTTCTTTGCCGAGAATAAATAAAATAACGGCGGTTACAATACCGGCGGCTAATGATATGACGCCGATTATGCCGAGAAAACCATATAATACAGCCTGCGAATCAAATAAAACATCAAAAGCAGCGCCGGCAATACCGCCGATAAGCGATAACAAAAATATAACCGGTGTTCCGAGAACCGTCAGCCAGAAAAGAACAAAATAGAGTTTTCCTTCCTTATGGCAGCGTTCTCTCTTGTCCTGCATCAGTTTTTCTTCGCGTTCTCTGTCGTTAGTAATTGAATCGTAATTTGAGTAATTATCAAACATTTCATCTCCTCCTAAAAAAATAATTCCCCAATCGGAAAGCAGATTTTCTGCTATCGGAAAACATTATATCATAAAATAATTTCTCTGTCAGATATAAGAACAGAACTTTAGGGATACCCAATTTCGTAAAATCAGAAAAATAAGATTTAAAAAATACATAATAAAGTAAATTATTCAAAGAAAAAAAGGATTGCCCCGCGCAGGACAATCCTTAAAAGCAACATTTTAATTTCGATTTGGAAGATTATTTTATATAGGCATCACACTCCTTGAGGTTTTTAATTTAGTATTTATTCTTCAGCGTCTGCCTCTTCGGGAGCGCTTTCTTTATCAAAAGTCAGAATGACCTTGAATAAATCTCCGTCTACTTCTATTTTGAAATTACCTTTCATAGCTTCGGTCATGGTCTTTGCAATCGCAAGTCCGAGTCCGTTGCCTTCCTGATGTCTGGACTCATCGTTTCTGGTGAATCTTTCCGTCAGTTCATCGGGAGAAATCGTAATGATATCTCTGGATGTATTTTTAAATATTATATTTACCTTTTCGTTTACCTCTTTTGTTTCGATGAAAACTCTGGTTGAAGGAAGAGCATATTTGTAAATGTTCTGTAAGAGATTATCAACCACTCTCCAGAGTTTTCTGCTGTCGGCATTTACAAATAAGTTTTCTTCGGGAATAGCCGTAATTGTCTCAAGCTGTTTTTCTTCAAATCTCTCCTCGTACTCGCCGAGTGCCTGAGAAATAATTGTTCCGACGTCAAGCTTTTCCATAACAAGCTCTATATTTCCGCTGCTTGCCTTTGACACTTCAACAAGATCGTCCAAAAGACGTTTTAATTTGTTGGACTGTCTGTTTAAAACTTCAGAGTACTCGGTTATCTTTCCCATGCTTTCGGCCGCATCGGTATTTTCATTAAATGACGCCGCCTCGGTATTGATTAAATCAGAATAATTGATAACGGATGTAAGCGGAGTTTTAAGATCGTGAGAAACATTGGTGATAAGTTCGGTCTTCATTCTCTCGCTCTTCATTCTTTCTTCAACGGCATTGTTTACAGAACCTGAAAGATTGTTAAGATTCTCGGCATGTTTTTTGTAGATGCCAAAGAAACCTGCTAAGTTAATCTTATAATCCGTATCGCCTTCAGCAAGTTTTTCACCCGCATAAAAGAGCTGACGTATCATAAGAACTATGTATAAAGCAATCGGATAAATAATGGATTTTTCAAACATAATTGCAAGAAAGAGGAGGAAAATTACAGCCGGTTCCCCAACCATTCCCGCTATACATATCGATCCGAACAGTTCCACTATAAGTATTACGGCACCTATCAGAATTGCCTTCCAGATAACCGAAATCTTTAAGTTCATTTTTGCAAACAAAGCGAGTATCTTGTAGCACAAAGTGCTTTTGAAAATGTTTTTAAGTTTAACTCTGTGTACGAAATTGATAAAAGCTGTTATGAACAAAATGATGAAGAGACATATCGAAATTACCTCTCCCTCAGCATCGCCGCATGAAACCGCAACACCAAATAAACAGATTTCTACAAAAATGAACAATAACGCTGCTATATCGAAAGGAATCTTGGTAAAGAAACTCTCTTTTACTTCTCCGTCCTCATAAGAACGTCCTATTACGCTTATGAATAAAGCTGCAAATACAAGTAACAAAATGGCGCTGACAACGCTCCCGACCAACACCCAGATACGGAATTGGTATTCAAGACTGAAACGTGTCAAATTACTTTTATATGCATCATCCTCCGCATTTAAATCAGGTAGAAGATAAACGCTCCATTCAATGCCTTCATCAACGCCTTTGTAAACATATTTCGTCGGGACCATATCCGCAGAATAAGGTTCCCTGAAATAAGAGTATCTGTAAATCTCCGGCTGGCTGGAAAGAGGTGTTAAAATAAGTGCTGCAATATTTCTTTCCTTAAGGAAATAATCCGCATCTTCTTTCATATCCATGGAAAGATAATTTTTGACCGTTCTGACATTTCTTTCGGCGTTATCCTCAAAGTGCTCTTCCAAAGTACGTTCAAGTGCATTTTCGGGTCTGTACAATCCGTTCTGTCCGATATCAAGTATTGCCGCTATACAAAACAAAAGTACTGCCAGTGCACCGGCGCTTGCTGCGAATAAAAGCACTTTTGCCACGGGATGTGCAAGCCAGTATTTTTTTACTTTTTTATCTATGTTTTTTTCTTTTATGATTTCTGTTTCAATAATGTTTTCTTCGTTCATATCCTATCCTTACTGTCCCTCGATTTTGTATCCCTGTCCCCAGATAACCTTTAAGTATCTCGGTTCGTTGGGATTGATTTCAATCTTTTCTCTAATATGTCTTATATGAACCGCAACTGTTTTCTCGCATCCGGGCATCATGCTTTCTTCCCAGTTTTTCTCGTAGATTTCTTTGGGTGAAAACACCTTTCCCGGTGACTGCATAAGCATTTTTAATATATCGAATTCTTTGGGAGTAAGCGTTACCTCTTCATTGTCAGCAGTTACGGTTTTAGTAGAGTCATCGAGTGTAACGCCTCCTACAGTATACATGCTTTCCGTTTTAACCTTGCCTCCGAAATCGAAGTATCTTCTTAAGGCCGATCTAACTCTCGCATTAACTTCAATCGGATTAAAGGGTTTTGTGATGTAATCGTCGGCTCCTACGTTAAGCCCGAGAATTTTATCTGTATCTTCGCTTTTGGCCGAGAGCATAATTACCGGAACATTACTGAATTGTCGAAGGTTGGAAAGTGTTTCTATTCCGTTCATTTTAGGCATCATTATGTCAAGTATAACCAGGTGAATTTCGTTGGATTTTAAAATGTTTAGTGCCTCCAGCCCGTTTTCGGCTTCGTAAAAGTTTAAATCAGGGGATGATAAATAAATCTTCAGCGCGTTTACGATATCTTTCTCATCATCACAAATTAAAATGTTGTACATGTTAATTTAACTCCCAAATATTTATTTAAGGAATCCTGCAGGTCTTCCGTACATCTATAATAATATCCATCCGATTATTAAGAAACAAGGGGACAATTGGTTAAGATTTTATTAAGATGGCAAAAAATATGTGTATATTTTACTGTAATATACTATTTATCCTTAAGTAATAATCCTTTATAATAGTATTATGTATAAAACTGTTTTAGGAGGTTACAGATGAAAACAGAAGCTTTGAATTGCAGATGTTGCGGCGGTGTGTTGGATGTTAAATCGGCTTTAACTGTATGTGAATACTGCGGAGCCACCAACTTTGTATCGGATACGGCAGGAAAATACATTAACCAGCTTAACCGTGCCAATAAATTACGTCAGCAGAAAGAATACGACAATGCTATTCGTATTTATGACAATATTTTATCGGAGAATATTCCTTCAGCCGATATTTTATGGTTAAGAACCCTCTGCGAATACGGCATCGAATATGTTCCGGATCCTATCAGCAGCAAATACTTTCCTACTCTTCACAGAGTAAAAGACGAAAGTATTCTTAACTACTATTCTTATCTCGATGCGCTTAAATTGTGCGATGACGAGCAGAAAGCAATCCTCGAAAAAGAAGCAGTTGAGATAAACAGAATACAGACTGAATATCTGGAAATCGCCAAAAACGAGGCTCCTTACGATGTATTTATCTGCTACAAAGAGACTGACGAAGATACAAAGACGACTACAGAGGATGTTGCATACTGCTCACGTCTTTATGAAATCCTCACCAAGAGCGGATATAAAGTATTCTTTGCAAGAGAAACACTTCAGAATAAATTAAGCGTTGATTATGAGCCTTATATTTTCGCTGCACTTAAAAGTTCAAAGGTAATGGCGGTTATCGGAAGCAAGTCCGAATACTTTACCGCTACCTGGGTTAAGAACGAATGGAGCCGTTTCCTTAAACTGATGGAAAAGGATCAAACCAAGCAGATATTCTTTGCATGCGACGATCCCGAAGAACTCCCCAGAGCATTCAGTTTAAAGCAGGCACAGCTTCTTTCCAATCCCAATGCAATGGAAGTACTCGCCAAAAACATAATCAATTATCTTAACAATATTCTTAAAGCAGGAAAGAACGGACTTCCCGACAAAAAACCTGTTAACTTAAGTTCTCCCGAAGGAATGCTGTTAAAAGCAACAAATAACTTAAATAATAAAAACTATGCGGCAGTTTATTCCAACATAAGCGATCTGCTTGAAATAGCTCCTACCATGGCCGAAGCATACTGGATAAGATTGCTTGCAAACGTGCGTCACAATGAAGATAATATCATCTATGCAAAAGCAGATTTGACGACCGATGAAAACTACGAAAAAGCAATTACATTTGCAGGTGATGCTTTAAAAGAAAAATACGAAAAGATTAAAGATCAGTGTCTTGAAAATATAAATCTTCAGAAAGAATTCGATGTACAGTTGGATGTTGCTGCGGATGAATTCAGACAAACCGTATTATCAAGTAAAACCTATGCGAAAAAAGATGAAATCATAAAAGAACTCCATTCTCTTAAAAGAGATTATGACAATGCGGTTCTTTCAAAATTCAGCGGCTCAAAATTATTGCAGGAGATATCAAAAAAGGTTGCCGAACTGGATTCAATTTACAGAACAATTCTCGCCAGTCTTTCTTCAAGATGTATCTCCGAATACAGAAAATTCTGTGCGGACCATAATATTTCTAATCTCGTAGAACTCGACAATGCTTCGGGAAAAATGAAAGAGTTAAGAAATCAGTATATCGAAGAGAATAAAACGCTACGTCAGAAATACATTATTTCGGAAGAGTATGTTGATTTAAACGAAGAGATTTTGCAAAAGAAAGCAGCACGAAAAAGAGCAATTGAAAAATCCATTCATGAATACGATCATATCGAAGATGGAACTATAGGCGACAAGATTATAAGAGCATTTTTAGATGATTAAAAAATTTTAGATTGACACAAAGAAAGTGCCGGGCACGCAGTTGCGAGCCGGGCACTTTTTATTTGAATATACCTTTTTTCTTCTTTTCTTTGGGAATACCGTCCTTTGAAGCATTCTTTGTGGCATTTAAATAATCTCCGCTCGCAGCATCGAATGCCTTTAATGCTTCTTTTGCTTCTGCAGACAAATGCTCGGGAACTTTGACTACAAGCTTGACATAGTGGTCGCCCCTGCTGTCTTTGTTCTTTACATTCGGAGCGCCTTTACCGCGTAGTCTAAGCGTTGTATCGGTAGGAGTACCTGCCTTAATATCATATACCACTTTGCCGTCCACGGTATCAATAAAGATTTCACCGCCGAGTGCAGCTACAGAGAAAGGAAGTGAAACTGTTGAATAAATATTCATTCCGTCTCTTGTAAATGTAGAATGTGTACCTACAACTGCGCCAACTAAAATATCACCTCTCGGGCCTCCGTTTGAACCGGGCTCGCCTCTGCCGGGTATTCTGCAAGCAAGCTGTCCGTTATCGATACCTGCGGGGAATTTAACCGCATATTTTTTCTTGATGGTTGTATAACCCGTACCACGGCATTCAACACATTTTTCTCTGATTATCTTTCCTTTTCCGCCACATTCACGACATGTCTGAACAGTCTGAATCTGACCGAAGAGCGAATTGCTGGTAACCACTACCTGGCCCTTACCTTTACATGTAGGACAGGTCTCGGGAGATGTACCGGGCTTTGCACCACTGCCTTTACAGGTCTTACATTCTTCTTTTACGTTTACTTCTATTTCTTTTTCGCAGCCAAAAATAGCCTCTTCAAAGGAAATTCTTACTCTCTGTACTATATCCTGACCGCGCTTGGGACCGTTTCTCTGCGCTCTTCTTCCGCCGCCGAAGAAATCACCGAAACCGAATAAATCACTGAATATATCACTGAAATCAGCGCTGTTAAAATCAAATCCGCCTGCTCCGCCACCTGCTGCACCGTCAAATGCCGCATGGCCGAACTGATCGTACTGACGTCTCTTGTCGGCATCAGAAAGAACCGCATACGCTTCCGATGCTTCCTTGAATTTTGCTTCGGCATTGGGATCGTCGGGATTCATATCCGGATGGTATTTCTTAGCCAGAGCTCTGTATGCTTTTTTTATCTCTGCTTCGTCTGCATTTTTATCTACTCCGAGGACCTCGTAGTAGTCTCTTTTTGCATCTGCCATATCTTTTTACCTTTTTTCGTAAATATGTGTCGGGGCATTAAACCCCGACACACTTTTATTGCTTATGTTTTAAAGTATTATTATACTTCTCTGAAGTCACCGAAATCGCCTGCTTCGGAACCGTCTGTAGGTCCGTCGTTTGCAGCACCCTGAGTGAACTGGCTCATATCGGGGCCTGCACCCTGTGCGCCAGCGCCCTGCATCTTCTCATACATCTTGGTGAATAAGCCCTGAGCTTTTTCCATCATCTTTTCCTGAGCAGCCTTAAGTTCGCCTACTTCGTCTTCGCTCATCTCTTTGTCTTTGGTTCTCTCTAAGATTGCCTTAACATTTTCGATTTCAGCCTGAAGATCTGTCTTCTCGGAATCGGAGATCTTGTCACCTACTTCGTTTAATGCCTTCTCTGTCTGGAATACCATAGAGTCTGCATCGTTACGAGCGTCGATGGCTTCTTTTCTCTTCTTATCCTGTGCTTCGTATTCTGCTGCTTCTTTTACAGCCTTTTCGATATCGTCATCAGACATATTGGAACCTGCTGTAATTGTGATGTGCTGTTCCTTGCCTGTTCCGAGATCCTTAGCTGATACGTTTACGATACCGTTAGCATCGATATCGAATGTAACTTCAATCTGAGGAACGCCTCTTCTTGCGGGAGGAATTCCGTCAAGTCTGAACTGGCCGAGTGATTTGTTGTCTCTTGCGAACTGTCTTTCACCCTGTACAACGTTGATGTCAACTGCTGTCTGGTTATCAGCTGCTGTAGAGAATACCTGGCTCTTCTTAACGGGAATTGTTGTATTTCTTTCGATAAGCTTTGTAGCAATACCGCCCATTGTTTCGATAGCAAGTGAAAGAGGAGTAACATCCAAAAGAAGGATTTCACCGGCACCTGCATCGCCTGCAAGTTTACCACCCTGAATTGAAGCACCGAGTGCTACGCATTCATCGGGGTTAAGTGATTTGGAAGGTTCATGTCCTGTAAGCTGTTTAACCTTATCCTGAACTGCAGGAATACGTGTTGAACCACCTACAAGAAGTACTTTACCGAGTTCGCTGGCCTTAATACCTGCATCGTCAAGTGCTCTCTTAACAGGACCTGCTGTACGCTCTACAAGTTCATGTGTAAGTTCATCGAATTTAGCTCTTGTAAGAGTCATTTCGAAATGCTTGGGTCCGTCTGCTGTAGCTGTTAAGTAAGGAAGGTTGATATCTGTAGTGGTTGCTGTAGAAAGTTCCTTTTTAGCCTTCTCACTTGCTTCCTTGATACGCTGAAGTGCCATTGTATCGTTTGAAAGATCGATACCCTGCTGTTTCTTGAACTCATCAATGATATAATCTGTAATCTTCTGGTCAAAGTCATCACCACCGAGTCTGTTATCACCGGCGGTTGCTCTAACTTCGATGATACCGTCGCCGATTTCGATGATTGAAACATCGAATGTACCGCCACCTAAGTCGTAAACCATGATGGTCTGCTCTTTTTCGTTATCAAGTCCGTATGCAAGAGCTGCTGCTGTAGGCTCGTTGATAATTCTCTTTACATCGAGACCTGCAATCTTACCTGCATCCTTTGTAGCCTGACGCTGTGCATCGTTGAAGTATGCGGGAACGGTAATAACTGCCTCTGTAACCTTTTCGCCAAGATATGCTTCAGCATCTGCTTTTAACTTCTGAAGAATCATAGCTGAAATCTGCTGAGGTGAATATTTCTTACCGTCGATTGTTCTGCCTCTGTCTGTACCCATATCTCTCTTGATTGAAGAGATAGTCTTTTCTGCGTTTGTAACTGCCTGACGCTTTGCTGCCTCACCTACAAGTCTTTCACCTGTCTTTGTAAATGCTACAACCGAAGGTGTAGTTCTTGCTCCTTCTGTATTTGCTATAACTGTAGGCTGACCGCCTTCCATAACTGCTACGCAGCTGTTTGTAGTTCCTAAGTCAATACCAATTATTTTGCTCATTGTTTTATCCTCCTAAAAAAATCCTTAATTTTCTAATTATTTAATCGAAGTGTTCTTCGTAACTTCCGTCCTAGGGTACAACCGCTACCATACTGTGTCTTAAAACCGAATCCCTGTACATGTAGCCTTTTTGAAGTTCCTGTGCCACAAAGCCTGATTCATACTCGTCGCTTGCAACCTGCATTATTGCATTGTGGAAATCCGGATTAAATTCGCATCCTACCGCTTCGATGGGCTTTACTTCAAGCTTTTCAAGTTCACCCATCAGCTGCTTGTAAATCATTCTCATACCTTCCACATGGGGATCGCCTTCTTCTTCGGGTTTGATGTTTGAAAGACCTCTTTCAAAATTATCAACCACCGGAAGTATCTTTTCGAGTACGCTCTTTGCACCGGTTTCAAACATCTGCTCTTTTTCTTTATCAGTTCTTTTTCTGAAGTTTTCAAACTCTGCGAGCTGACGTTTTACTCTGTCTTCAAGTTCCTCTATTCTTTCCTGTTCTTTTGTTTTCTTTTCGCTGCCGCCTTCTTCTGTTTCAGTTGCTTCAACGTTTTCGGTGTTTTCTGCGTTTTCTGAAACTTCTTCGGTCACGGCTTCTTCTTTCTTTTCTTCAGCTTCTTCTTTTACGGTTTCGTTAAGAATCTCTTCATTGGGCTTCTTTGAATCCGCTTTGGATTTGCCGTTCTTTTTCTTGCTGGCCACTTTCTTTTCCTCCGAAAATTTTTTCTAATTGTCGTCTTTTTTATACATCGTATCGAGCTGTGATTTTATGGTCTTAATCGTTCCCACAACCTTGTCGTAGTCCATACGCTTGGGACCGATGATACCAATCATACCTCTCATGCCGTCGCCGAATTCGTAATTGGCTGTTACGATACTGCAGTCCTTCATGGTCTGGATCGGTGACTCTTCTCCGATGTAAACTTTTATTTCGTTCCTGCCTTCCGAGTCCGTATCATCAATAAGCTGCGTTAACAGCTGTTTCTCTTCAAAGGCATTGATTAAATCGCTGGCTTTCTGATTGTCGGAAAGTTCCGGATATTTGAAGATGTTGTTTGCGCCTGATGTGTAAATCTCAAGGTCTTCATCTTCTTTTATGGTCTCTGCTACAGCATCGATTACTTCCTCGATGATAGGACCGTACATACCTGCCTGCTGCTTAAGGGATGTGATAAGTCCAAGATTTATTTCTTCAGCCGAAAGGCCGTTTAAATGTGTATTAAGAAGAATGTTTAATTTAAGCATTGTCTCGTCGTTAAGCGATTCGGCAACTTCGATTACCGTATTCTTAATGACGTTTCCTTCTATAACGATAACGGCAAGAATATGTGAGGCATCCATTCTGGAAAGCTGAAGGAATTTAAGCACATTTCTTGAACTTCTCGGAGCCGTTACCATGGTGGCGTAATTGGTATTTACAGCCATCAGCTTTGCAGCCTGCTTAAGCATATGATCAAGCTTTTCTTCCTTTTCAAGAAGAACATCCTTTAACTGCTCCACTTCTTTTTCGTGCTCAAGCATCATCGCATCTACATAGAAACGATAGCCTTTGTCCGAAGGAATTCGTCCTGCGGATGTATGCGGCTGGATTATAAATCCGAGTTCCTCGAGGTCTGCCATCTCATTGCGGATGGTTGCGCTTGATAGGTTAAGGTCCGTATACTTTGAAATCGTTCTTGAACCTACGGGCTCTCCTGTCTCAAGATAATTCTTGATTATGGCCTGAAGTATTTTGGTTTTTCTTTCATCTAATTCCATATATTTACCTTTTCTTCTTCGCCGTTAGCACTCATTTAGGTCGAGTGCTAATATCCACATTTCATACTATACAACCTCTGTGTTTGAATGTCAACATCTTTTTCCAAATAAAAGAAAAAAAAGGATCCGGCGAACCGAATCCTTTTCCTTTATTACTTTAATTATGATTAGATGCCAAACTTTCCTTCAACATTACCATTGATTACATAGTAAGCTGTGCTCTCTTCAGGCTTTACATAGATGTCAGCGCTCTTGAAGTCAGCTGCTTTCTTTCCAAGGTCATATACCCATACGTCCTTAGCGATCTTTACAAGATCTTCATAGCTGTATGACTTCTCGCCAAACTGTACGTAAACTGCAATCTTAGAAGCTGCTGCCTTAGGAGCTGCCTTCTTAGCGGGAGCTGCCTTCTTTGCAGGAGCTGCTTTCTTTGCAGGAGCTGCTTTCTTTGCGGGAGCTGCCTTCTTAGCGGGAGCTGCCTTCTTTGCAGGAGCTGCTTCCTTCTTAGCGGGTTCTGCCTTCTTAGCGGGAGCTGCCTTCTTTGCAGGTTCTGCCTTCTTAGCGGGAGCTGCCTTCTTTGCAGGAGCTGCCTTCTTAGCGGGAGCTGCCTTCTTAGCGGGAGCTGCTTTCTTTGCGGGAGCTGCCTTCTTTGCAGGAGCTGCTTCCTTCTTCTCTTCAACCTTAGCTGCTACAACGGGAGCTGCTTCAGCTTTCTTTTCTTCAGCTTTTGCAGCTGCTGCCTTAGCGATAGGCTTAACAGTAACTGTTGTCTTTTTGATCTCTGCCATAATAAATTCTCCTTCCACACCCCGTGAGGTGTACAAATTTAACCAAATTTTTAACAAATTTACATAAAAATTGCTTTATATAAACGAAGTTTAATATATCGTGTTTTTTTTGTCAAATGTTCGATTGTAATTTCTGTCATTTGGATATTTTTAGAGAAAATATCGTGCGTTTTTTGTAAATTTTTCACAAATACGTTAAATTACTCTCTTCCGTACTCTGCTTTGACGAATTCTCTAAGCGCTACAAGCGATCTTTCAACCTTTTCTGTTTCGATGCAGTAGGACATTCTAAAATATCCGGGACAACCGAACGAATCGGAAGGAACTAAAATCAAATTGTACTTCTTAGCCTTTTCACAGAATACTTTTGCATCTTCTTCGAGTGCCTTGGGGAAGATATAAAATGTTCCCGAAGGTTTTACAACTTCGAAGCCAAGACGCACGAGTTCGTTATATATAAGGTTCATGTTTGTTTCATAAACCTTTAAGTCACTTGTCAGATCAAGACACTCAGCAACAGCAAGCTGGATGATTGAAGGAGGGCAGTTATGTCCTGTGCCTCTTGAAATCTGTGTGCACATTCCGACAATGTATTCTGCATCCGTACACTTAGGATTTACAGCCACATATCCGATACGTTCGCCGGGAAGTGAAAGTGATTTGGAATATGAATAGCAGCTTAATGTATTGTCATAAAACTTTGATACATAAGGTGCATCTGCGCCGTCGAAAACTATCTCTCTGTAGGGTTCGTCGGAAATAATAAAGATATCGTGCCCGTACTCTTCCTGCTTCTTATAAAGAATATCAGCGAGCTTCTTTAAGGTATCCGATGAACATGCTGCACCCGAAGGGTTGTTGGGTGTGTTGATCAATAGTGCCTGAACATCGCAAGTTAACATCTCTTCAAAAGCATCAAAATTAATCTGGAAGTTTTCAAGGTTGGGCGGAACCACCTTAAGCACTGCTCCGGTATCATTGATATAATGCATATACTCGGGGAAGAAAGGCGCAAAGGTAAGTACCTTGTCGTTTGTATTTGTCACGCATCTTACGGCGTGAGCAACTGCGCCTGCGGCACCTGTAGCCATGAAAATATGATTGGCGGTATAGTTCATACCAAATCTCTTGTTTAAAGACTCTGCTATTGCTGCTCTTACCGAAGGGATTCCGGGTGAAGGGCTGTAGCCGTGCAGTTTAACAGGGTCCGATTCCTGTAAGAGTTTAATCATGGTATCGGTAAATTCCTTGGGAGCGGGAACCGAAGGGTTGCCGAGACTGTAATCGAATACGTTCTCGTATCCTATCTCTTTTCCTTTTTCGGTAGCATAGGTAAACATTTCCCTGATTACCGATTTTGCATTAAGCATTTCTTTGTAATCCTGTCTGATCATTTTCTTTTTCTCCGTTTATTATTTTATTTCGGAGCCGGGCATCCTTCGGAGCCGGGCACCGGTGTTTTTATTTACGAGTCCCATTTGACATATGTAACGAATACATTGCCGTTATTCTCATAAAAGTTCTCGGCTTCGTCCCTGCCGACCTTCATGAGATTTCCCGAGCCGGGATTTACCCAGACATAAACCGAATCGCTGTAACCGATTATAAGCACCGTGTTGTTATCCGCTTCGGCGATAACGGGAATATCTTTGTTCAAATAATATTTTATAAGTTCCGGCGAACAATTTACAAGTTCAATACCCTTCGCGTTCGGAACATTTTTCTCAATTATTTCTTCGTAGGTCTTACTTCTTAAATCGCTTTTGACATCCAAAGAGAAACCTTCAAAGTCGAGAATCTTTTCAAGGCAGGCTTCCATCGAGGATGATTCCTCATCTGCGACAGTCATGCCGTCTATTCTCATAATCTGGTTGGTTTTGCTGTATGCTTCCTTCTTCCAGAGATAATGACCGTTTGAGTCAATAACGCATCCAAACCCCTCATTTGCGCACTTTACAGCATTACTTATGTCTGTAAATATGCCTGCGCATTCATCAGAATTCATTACATAATAAATACCCGTTGAATCGCCTGTTAAAATGAGTTCTCTTCGACCCTCATACATTTCGGTCTTCGGAGTTTTAAACTTAATCTTCTTATTATCCATCTCTTTTTTAAGAGTAACCTGGACAATCTTTTTAAGATTTTCTGTTATTACGACTTCGGAATTGTTTTTATATGTCTTTTCCATCAAAGTATTAACGATACTGTCGGGTGGCGCACTGACAAGCTCTCCGTCTTCGTTTCTTTCGTTTCTTGTAAGCGTGATAAGATTGTCGTTAATCTTGCAACCTAAGACATATATGTCCGGATATGAATAAGTTTTTAAAATCTCGCTGTATCTGTTGATGATATTAAGCTTATACATAGGAACAATCTTTTCCCTGAAGACGTTCTCTGTGATATCGGCATTTTTTGCATCGCCGTATATCAAATCCTCGCCCATAAATCCCATCGGCTTTATATGTTCTCCGGCCTTTGCTTTAATATCATAGGTCTTGGAACGTTCCATATCAAGGAAGGTTATCTGATCGATTCCTATCGCATCTTCTTTTGAAATCCATGCACAGTTTTTGCACGAGGGTGACACGAATAAATATTCGTTTTTCAAATCTTTTACGATTATCTCCTCAGTCTGTTCTTCGATATTTACCTTGTGGATTTTCTGATCATAAAAGAAATAAAACTCGTTCATATTATTCGCATATGCGAGTTTTCCTATTTCGTTTTTGAGTATTTCGTAAGGCTTGTCGCATTCGATAAAAATCTTCTCTTCAACCACATTTGTTTTGGAGTTGTATTCAAAGAGATGAATGCCGCATTTGCCTTCGTAATCTCCACGGTTAAAATATCCGTACACATAGAAATATACGTTGCCCGATTCATCGATACGAAGAATCTTTATGTCATGCTCGGGATTGATGCATCTGGCGTCACAGTTATCCTTGTCATAAAAAGAATATGCCGTACCGAAAGTATTCTGTGCGGAGTTAACGACAAAGAGCGATTTGTTGTTTACAAATGCATATGTATTGCCGTCCTCGCTTTCTGCATGCTCAAATTCGTCAGGCATGATTCCAAGCATTAAAGTGTCGTTATATACTACACCCTTGTCGGCAAAAAGAATCGTATTCATGTATCTGTCAAAGGATAAAAGATACATTCTGTCAGACCCTTTGATAAATCTGTAATATTCGGTAACAGCATAAAGTCTTTCCTCTTCGCCCGTTAACGCAGAAACCGTATATTCAAGTTTCATAAGTGCGTTTTTAGAATCTATTTCTCCGACCGTGCAGACAGGCTCATCGACTCTTTTAACATCAAGATTTCCCCAGGTAACCTGATCCATAGAACTGTGGATATCCACATGTGAGAAATTGGTATTGTCTCCCGAGGAATTGCTTTCCATGTACTTGCCGATTTCATCCTGTGCGGTTTCCTTGTCAAACGTGCAGTCGTTGAAATAATAAACGTAATCGAGTTTCTCGGAGAAGTTTAAACTGTCATCCTCAAATATTCTCGCATAATAATATGCTTTTCTGTCGTTTTCCAGAGTAAGGATTATCTTAAGCGAATAATCCGTTTTTTCGGAGATAATGTCTTTGAACGTAAAAGAAAGATCCATATATTCCGAAGTCTGCGTGTAAGTTGTTGCATCGCCCTCTTCAACAAATCTTTCCTTGTCAATGCTTCTAAGTTCATAGGAGATATTGTTTATCTTCTCTCCCATTTTATATACACGTACATTCAGTTTTCTGCCGCTTTCCAAAGGAGTTATGCCGTCACGGATAACGGAATAATCCATTTCCGTGGTATATCCGAACATTCTGTTAAAATCATGACCGTTTTGTCTTACGCAGATAACAGGCAAAGTCGCGGGTGCCATTTCCTTGGTAAGGTCGGTATTTCCGCGGTTTAGAAGATATCCGAAAAAGAACAGCGAAGCTACAAACCACGCAGCAATAATCACGTATTTCCACATCTTTGTCAAAAGAAATCTTTTTATGGGATTATCTCTTGAGCCGTTTTCCTGGAGGTCAACGTGTTTAATACTATTAAATTCGTTTGCCCTGTCTTTCTTTCTTCTCATCAATACCCGTTATATGCGAAAGGTCTGCAACTTTCGTCACAGACCCAAATAATAATTATTCCTTAACTGAATTAATCCTGCATATCGCTTTCTTTAACGCAACAGCAGCCCTATCGAGATCCGTGTCGGGATCCTTTGCCGCCAGTCTTTCCTGCGCTCTCTTGAAAGCTTCCTGCGCACGGTTTTCATCTATTTCGGAAGGCCACTCGATTATTTCCGCAAGGATAATAACCGAATCGGGATTGATAACCGCAAATCCTGCATGCAAAGCAGCATTCTTCGGATGTTCTTCTTCCGTAATCGTAAGTATGCCCGGTTCTATGATGACGGTCATCGGAATGTGATTTTTCAATACGCCGATTTCTCCTTCGGTGGTATTGAATTCAAGCATTGATGCTTTTCCCTCATAAAACAGTCTCTCCGGGGTTATTATTTTAACATCGAAAAGATTTGAATCTTCCATCTATAAAAAACTCCGTTTATTTCTGATTCTTTTTGGCAAGTACATCGTCGATGCTTCCGGCATTTAAGAAGTAACCTTCGGGAATGTCGTCATGCTTGCCTTCAAGAATTTCCTTAAATCCTCTGATAGTCTCCGAAATGGGAACGTATTTTCCTTCAAGACCCGTAAACTGACCTGCTACGAAGAAAGGCTGTGAAAGGAATCTCTGTACCTTTCTTGCACGGGATACAAGAAGTTTATCATCTTCGGAAAGTTCGTCCATACCAAGGATGGCGATGATATCCTGAAGTTCTTTGTATCTCTGAAGGATTTCCTGTACACCTCTGGCTACCTGATAATGCTCAAGACCCACGATTCTTGGATCGAGGATTCTCGATGTTGATTCAAGAGGATCAACCGCGGGATAAATACCGAGCTCAACGATTGCTCTCGATAAAACGGTCGTTGCATCGAGGTGTGCGAATGTTGTAGCGGGAGCAGGGTCAGTCAAGTCATCGGCAGGAACGTATACAGCCTGAACCGATGTGATTGAACCGTTCTTCGTTGAAGTGATTCTCTCCTGCAATGCACCCATTTCTGTCTGAAGTGTGGGCTGATAACCAACGGCTGAAGGCATACGGCCTAAAAGAGCCGAAACCTCTGAACCTGCCTGCGTGAAACGGAAGATATTGTCAATGAATAAAAGCACATCCTTTCCGCCTTTATCACGGAAGTACTCAGCCATTGTAAGTCCTGTAAGACCTACTCTCATACGTGCTCCTGGGGGCTCGTTCATCTGGCCGAACACCATGGTAGTTTTATCGATAACGCCCGATTCCTGCATTTCATGATACAGGTCGTTTCCTTCTCTTGTTCTCTCGCCTACACCGGTAAATACGGAATATCCGCCGTGCTCTGTAGCGATGTTACGGATAAGCTCCTGAATAAGAACCGTCTTACCAACACCGGCACCGCCGAAAAGACCGATTTTACCACCCTTCTGATAAGGGCAAAGGAGATCTACGACTTTAATACCGGTTTCAAGAAGTTCTGCTTCGGTTGACTGTTCTACGAAGTCTGGAGCAGGTCTGTGAATGGGTTCGTAGGATACGTCTTCGGGAGCGGGCTTGTTGTCAATAGGCTGACCGAGAACGTTAAAGATACGTCCTAATGTGTTTTCACCTACTGGAACGGAAATGGGTGAACCTGTTGAAACAGCTTCCATGCCTCTTACAAGACCGTCTGTGGGTCCCATCGCGATACAACGTACGGTATCGTCGCCAAGGTGCTGTGCAACTTCTACTGTAAGTTCGCCTCCGTCATTCTTTTTGATTTTGATAGCCTCGTTAATCTGAGGCAGACCGCCCTTTGAAAATTTAATATCCAAAACCGCACCGATAATCTGTGTGATCTTTCCGATATTTGTCATCTTGAAATACTCCTTTTAATTGTTTTATGAAATAGCTTCCGCACCGGCAATAATCTCGGTCAGCTCCTGAGTGATGCTTCCCTGTCTTGCACGGTTGTACTGAAGAGTAAGTTTGTCTATCATCTCTTCCGCATTGTTTGTGGCATTGTCCATTGCCTGCATTCTCGCACCGTTTTCACTGGCTACGGCCTCAATCAGTGCGCCGTGAATAAGTGAAGTAAGATACTTGGGTACGATGTATTTGAGTGCTTCTTCATCGGGGATTTCGAAGTTCATTAAAAGAAGCTTGTCGTTAGGATCGTCTTCTTCATCGGAACCGTAAATCTCTCCCGGAATAATCGGAAGCAGTTTTAAAAGCGTAGGCTCGTGGCTTACCGTATTTTTGAAATTGGTATATGCCAGATAAATCTCACCGATTTTCTTTTCATCAAATTCTTTTAAGAGCTTGTTGCAGACTTTGATGGCATCGGCATATTCAAAACCTTCGGCGAGCTCGGAATAATCCTTCCTGATATAGTATCCTTTTCTCTCAAGAAGTTCTCTGCCCTTTCGGCCGATGATGTAAATATCCGTTTTATCCTTGTCAAAATCACCGTTTGTAATGAGCTTGACAATGTTCGAGTTGTATCCGCCGGCAAGACCTCTGTTGGAGGTGATTACCAGTACTGCCTTTCTGTCACATTCGCTTACCTTTACGTAAGGTGTGTCGACATTGGCCGAATCGGATAAGAGCTCGGTAACGGTATTGTACATGGCTCTGAAATAATATTTGGATTTAATGGCTCTGCCCTTTGCACGCTGAAGTTTTACCGTGGATACAAGTTTCATAGCCTTGGTAATCTGCTGAGTGCTTGTAACACTCTCTCTTCTGCGCTTTATGTCTCTCATTGAAGCCATATGCGTCTTCCTTTACCTAATAAGGTTTATTTAAAATCAGCTTTGAAGTCCTCAATAGCCTTAAGGAGCTTCTGTTCGTTTTCTTCCGTAATTTCCTTGGCTTCTTTGATGCTTTCGGGAACTTCGGGATATTTTGTCTTGATGAATTCAAAGAGTTCGTCTTCAAATCTTGTGATGTCAGATACAGCAACATCAAGAAGCAGTTTCTTTGTAGCCGCATAAATAATGATTACCTGATATTCAACAGGCATGGGCTTGTACTGAGGCTGCTTTAAGATCTCTTTGATTCTTTCACCCTGAGCAAGTTTTTCTTTTGTATCCGCATCAAGTTCGGAACCGAACTGTGCAAATGCAGCAAGCTCTCTGTACTGTGCTAATTCCACACGGATAGGAGCCGCAATCTTTTTCATAGCTTTAATCTGAGCCGCACCGCCGACACGGGATACCGAAAGACCTGCATTAACTGCGGGACGGAAACCTGCGTTGAACATTTCGGTTTCAAGATAAATCTGACCGTCGGTAATTGAAATAACGTTGGTCGGAATGTATGCCGAAACGTCGCCTGCCTGTGTCTCGATAATGGGAAGTGCCGTGAGGGAACCTCCGCCGTATTCTTCGCTCATTCTGGCTGCTCTTTCAAGAAGTCTTGAGTGTAAGTAGAATACGTCGCCGGGGTACGCTTCTCTTCCGGGCGGTCTACGAAGAAGTAAGGAGAGTGTACGGTATGCTGTAGCATGCTTACTTAAGTCATCATAGATAACGAGAACGTCTTCTCCTTTTTCCATCCATTCTTCTCCGATGGCACATCCTGCGTACGGAGCTATATACTGTAAGGGAGCAAGTTCGGATGCAGTTGATGCAACAACGGTTGTATATGCCATTGCGCCAAACTCTTCGAGCGTCTTAACAATGTTGGCAACGGTAGAAGCTTTCTGACCGATGGCAACGTAAATACATTTAACGCCCTGTCCCTTCTGATTGATAATCGTATCTATGGCAATCGCAGTCTTACCTGTCTGACGGTCGCCGATAATAAGTTCACGCTGTCCTCTTCCGATGGGTACCATCGAGTCGATAGCCTTGATACCGGTCTGAAGGGGTGTATCAACGGATTTTCTTGTGATAACGCCGCTGGCAACTCTTTCGATCTGACGATACTTATCCGTATTGATGGGTCCTTTGCCGTCGATAGGCTGTCCGAGAGCATTAACGACTCTGCCGGTCAACGCATCGCCTACGGGAACTTCTACTACTCGTCCGGTGGTCTTTACAATGTCGCCTTCGTTGATATTCTTCTGGTTTCCTAAAAGAACGGCACCTACATTATCCTCTTCGAGGTTCATTACCATGCCGTATACTTCGCCGGGGAATTCAAGAAGTTCGCCCTGCATGGCGGTTTCAAGACCGTGAATACGTGCGATACCGTCCGCAACCTGAATTACCGTTCCGACATTGGATACTTCCATTCGGTCAGAGTATCTTTTAATCTGATCCTTAATCACAGAACTTATTTCTTCCGGTTTTAAATTCATGGATCTTCAATCCCTTTCTTTAGATTTGAATTTTGTGTAAATCCCTGGTAATGTTTTCAAGCTTCGTTTTTACGGAATTATCCACAATTCTGTCTTTTATTCTGATTACCATTCCGCCGATTAACAAAGGATCTGTTTCGTATTCGATTTCAATCTCCTTGTAATCTGTGGTTGATAAAAGTTTATCTTTTATGCGCTCCTTCATCTCGTTGTCGATTGCGATCGCGCTTGTTACCTTTGCCTGTCCGATATGCAGATGTTCCTTGACGCGAAGAATAAAATAATCAAGTATTTCGTCAAGATATCCGTATCTGCCTTTAATCGTGATAAGTTCAAGAAACGAATAAAGTCTTTCGTCGATTTTGCCTTTGAATACTTTGCCGAGAATTTCCAGATGTTCTTCCTTGGAAAATCTGGGATTTAACATCAAATCCTTTAACTCGGGGTTGGCATCAACAACATTCTTCAGTTCCTTAACTTCCTCAAGCATTTCAATGCACGAAGAGGATTCGCATGCAATCTGAAATAAAGCATCGCCGTAAGTTGTTACTGCTGATTTAGCCATGTATCCTCACCTATTCCCTTTAAGGTTTCATCGAGTAAACGTCTCTGTTCGGCTTCACTCATGGTAGAAGCAACAATCTTTCCGGCCATTGCGCCGGCAACATTAATAACTTCTTCCTTGACTTCGTCAGCCACTTTAAGTTTCTCAAGGTTTGCTTCACGATGGGCATTGTCGATAATCTTGCCCGCTTCTTCACGTGCATCGGCAACTATTCTGTTCTCATTAGCCAAGGCTCTCTGTCTCGCATCGGAGAGAATGCCTTCGACTTCGGCATCAACGTTTTTCAGTTTATCTTCATATTCAGTCTTGAGACGCTCTGCCTCTTCTTTTTCTTTTTTGGCCGCTTCAATATCATCCGCAATTCCCTGTTTTCTCTTTTCAAGGAATTTTCTCGCAGGATTGAAAAAGAAGAACGAACCGCCGAGGAAAAGAACAAATACGGCGATAAGCGTCAGGAGGGAATCATGCAGAAGCTGAAAATCCAGGTTGAATAGTCTGCTCATAATTAAGCCCTGCCTCCTTTAAATTTCTTTTACGATTAATTAATGTGTGAAAGGCTTAACGAATAAGAGCAACATTGCGATTAACAAGCCGTAAAGACCTGTTGTCTCGGCAACAGCCTGACCCAAAAGCATTGTAGACATGATCTTGCCCTGTGCACCGGGATTACGTCCTACTGCGGAAGCACCGTAACCTGCGGCAATACCCTGACCTACACCGGGGCCGATACCTGCGATAACCGCAAGACCTGCACCTATGGCTGAGCATCCTAAGATAAAGTTCTCATTGAATTCCATTTTGTATCCTCCTGAAAAATATATGTTTATCTTAATTTCAATTTAGTTCGTTTGAGTTGTTTCCTGTTTTGTGAAAACCTTTTTTAAAACCTTTTTAAGCAACGGCTCTTCGGCATCGCCGATTGCACTGCCTATATATGTTACCGTCAGCATACAGAATACGTATGTCTGGATAGCACCCGAGAAAAGATCGAAGTATACATGAAGTGCTGCGGGCCAGCCGTATGCAAACTTTGATAAAAGTCCGTATACAAGTGCCATCATAACGGTACCTGAAAGGATATTTGCGAAAAGACGAAGCGAAAGCGAAATAGGAACCGCTACGTCACCGATTACGTTAATTGGAAGCCACAGAGGGAACCACCAGGGAAGCGGTGAACATTTGTCTTTCCAAATAGCCCATAGGCTGTTAAATCTGACTTCGTTTATTCTGACAAGTGTGAATGTGATAAGACCCAAAGGAAGTGTGACGCCGTAGTCGGCTGTGGGAGGTCTTAATCCCAAAAGTCCCGATATATTGGAAAAAAGAATAAACAGGAATAAAGTACCGATGTAGTTTCTAAAGCCCCTGCCCTTTTTGCCCATCGCACCTTCCGTAATGCCGTCCAAAAATTCTACGACAAACTCAAGTATGCACTGGAAAGTTCCGGGAATGGCCTTGGCGTGTTTAAACACCTGTCCGCCTATAAAAAAGAAAATTAACAGGCAAACCACTACAATGAGTAAGCAAACATGTGAAGTTGTAATCCATACCTCATGACCCAGGAAGTTGTATTTAAATACACCATGGATCATAAAATCGACGCCGTCAGCGCCCGCCAACAACAGATTCGGAGTCATTATTTTCCTCCTCCGCCTCCTCGGAGCCGTCTGTCTCCAGAGAATTCGGATTTATTTTAAGATTGATTTTATGGATAAGCGGCGTTAAATACGTCGCAAATTTTATTGAGAATATTCCGATAAAAGTCGCAATCGGATTGGTGTAGGGAGATACGCACGCAACAATCATAACAACGACTGCTATCGCATATCTTAGGAAAAATGCCAGTCTGATGCGTGCCGAAGCTCTTTTCTCATCGGATACCGCCCTTGCAATAGCTCTGGCCATATTGTCGGTCATAACTAACGCTGTTACCGTTCCGAGAAGTCCGCCCAGCACATAGGCAAGCATATTTTTAGGAAACCACATACCGATTAAAATATTCAGGATGCCGAGAATAATAACGCCAATCTGAAGTTCCCTTAACGTCTGTTTGAAATAATTCATTCGTCGTTATCCTTAAATGTATTCTTGACGAGCTTGTAAACACCGGTCATTCCGCCGGCAGCTCCCAAGAAAAAGAATATTATTACAAGGAATGATGTACCGAATTTCTTATCCAGATAATAACCCAGAAAAAAGCAGCCTATAGTAGGTATAAGCATAATCAGCGTAAACTGGGAAATAAAAGAGAGTATTTTAACAATCTTTGGCACAGCTATACCTCTTTAAACTTCTATCGCACACATACCAAAATTATATTATTTTTTTAAGTCTTTGTCTATAAAAAAATCGTTTAAAAAATAAGGGTTTTTAAGACTTTTTTACTACTTTTTCAAGATTTCGTGTTTGCAATTGACTTTTCATATTTTTATGTGTAATATCTAAAGATATAGTATTGTTTGTTTCTAAGATTCACAATATATGGGGGAAAACGTATGCCAGACCTGGTTTTCTATCGTAAAAGGCTTATTCCGTTTGAAAATATCCCTTTGAAAGGGGATACGGTGCTTTTTGCGGATGAACACGTCATGGTCACAAAATGGAATACAATCAATCCCCGAAAAGACATCGATCACGGCTATTCGCTGTATCTTCCCGATGAAGGCTTCAAAATCAGCAAATTTTTAAAGAAAGACGGTTCGTTGCACAAATGGTACTGCGACATCGTTGAGTTTTATTTTGACAAGGAAGAAAACTCCGTTACTACGCTTGATTTGCTGTTGGACATCACGGTGAACGCGGACGGCGAGATACATCTTTTAGATATGGACGAGCTTGCAGAAGCTCATGAGAAAGGTCTTATAGACGACGAACTGTTGCATAAAGCACTTATTCGGGCGGACAAGCTCCTAAAGGCCGCATATTCAGGTAGTTTCAAAAAATACACAGAAATGCTTGATTCATATATCGACGAATGAAAAAAGGAAGCTACCAGCTTCCTTTTTTAGTAAAATATGTGATTCCCAATCTGTGTACCGTTTAGTCCGGGTACCGGTGTTCTGAAGTATACGCAGTTGCCGACATTGGTATTTCCCGCCATTGCCTCGTCCGCTGCCTGATAGCAGGATGGCGTGGCAAGATTCTGTGCCAGCGCAAGGTCAAGTCTTCCGCTTGATGCGGGTGAGAACTGACTCTTTTGATAGATAACACCATACACCGTGTCGGGATAGCGGCTTGACATTACTCGGTTAAGTACTACGGCACCTACGGCGAGCTGCCCTTCGTACGGTTCACCGCCGGCCTCACAGTAAATGAGGTTTGCCAGAAGATATCTGTCGTTATCAGCGAAGGATACTTCGGAAATATCTCTTTTAGCAGACTGAGCTGCAAGCTGCGAGAGTCTTAATTCTTCCTCATACTGCTTCTTTAAAGCCTCAATATCTTCTTCCTGAGCTTTTATCTGCGCTTCCTTTTCGGCTATCTCTCTTTCAATCTCCGCGAGCTCGTTATTCGTATCGCTTATCTGCGCCGAATACTGGTTCACGAAATCATTGGTTGTATTGATAAGATCTGTGATTCTGCCCTGCTCTTCCCTGCTTTGCTCTTCAAGAGTTTCAAGCCCTGCAAGCTCTTCTTCAAGTTCGGCTTCCATTGCCGCCACATCCAATGTGGTCTGCTTGTAATCCGCGAGCATATCGTTGTCATATTCCGAAATCATAAAAATATAATCAGCGATATTTAGAAATGTTGCAAAATCCTTACTCGATAAAATCATGTCAAGATACATATCGTCAGGCTGTTCGTAGATGTACTGAAGACGCTTCTTCATGGTTTCGTACTGCTCTTCTTCAGTAGCCTTTGCATCAGCCAGTTCCTGCTTTTTGACTTCTATCTCTTCTTTTTTAACATCAATCTTATTGCAGATTTCCTCGTATTTGCGGTTTTCTTCAGCAAGATTCGCATTAAAAGAATCCAACTGGGCTTTTAGTGCGCCTTGTTGGTACTGCAATTGATTTAATTCGTTTTTCTTTTCGTCCTTCTCGCCCTGAGCAGCCTGTTTTTCTTCTTCTATCGCCTGTTTTTGCTTTTCCGCCTGATCTATCTGCTGAAGCAGTGAACTCGGCGTAGCATGTACCAAAAGAGGTGACATATCAAAAAACAAACTGACTGTGGCAAGCAAAGAAACGAAAACCGTAAATGCTTTCTTCATAGATTAAATCAGTTTAAACTTCGATTACGATCTTTCTGCCGGTCTTCGTGTACTGGGTACATTTTACTCCGGCTGCCTCGAACATTTTCTTTGCCGCAATATTCGTGGGTGTGTTGTTATATTTATCGGAATCGTAGATAACTTCCTTTATTCCCGCCTGAATAATGGCCTTTGCACATTCGTTGCAGGGGAATAACGAAACGTAAATCTTGGCGCCTTCGAGATTGCCGCCTCTGTAGTTTAAGATTGCATTAAGTTCGCTGTGAGCAACGAAAGCATACTTGGTGTTAAGTACTTCGCCTTCTCTTGCCCAGGGGAAAAGATCATCACTGCAGCCGTTGGGAAATCCGTTATAGCCTACCGATAAAATTCTGTTGTTTTTATCAACTATACACGCGCCGACCTGAGTGTTGGGGTCTTTTGAACGCATTCCCGAAAGAATGGCGATTCCCGTAAAATATTCATCCCATGAAATATAGTCCTGTCTTTTATCCATATCCGTCTCCGATAATTTTACTTGGTTCCGAAAATTCTGTCGCCTGCATCTCCGAGACCCGGAACGATGTAAGCGTTTTCGTTTAATTTCTCATCCTTGGCACCGATGTAGATGTCGATATCGGGATGATCCTTGGTAAGTCTTTCAATACCTTCGGGTGCTGCGATGATACACATAAAGTGAATGTTCTTGCAGCCCTTAGCCTTGAGCATTGTAATGGCTGCGGATGCACTGCCGCCTGTTGCAAGCATGGGGTCTACTACGAAGATTTCTCTCTGTGAGCAGTCTTCGGGAAGCTTGCAGTAATACTCTACAGGTTCGTGTGTTGCAGGGTCTCTGTAAAGACCGATGTGTCCGACCTTTGCTGCAGGGATAAGTGTAAGCATACCGTCTACCATTCCGAGTCCTGCACGAAGAATCGGAACTATTGCCATTTTCTTACCTTTAAGTTCTTTAACCGTTGTAGGGCAGATGGGAGTTTCGATATCAACGTTCTCGAGCTTTAAATCTCTTGTAGCCTCATAGCAGATAAGCATTGCTATCTCGCTGATGGTCTGACGAAAATCCTTAGTACCCGTATCCTTTCTTCTGATGTAACCGATTTTGTGTTGAATCAAAGGATGATCCATAATCACAATTTTGCCCATTTTGCTACCTCCGCTATTTTATTTTTTATTCTTCTGCTTTTGCAATTTTATTAATTCTTCTGATGTGCTTTTCCTCGTTGGAAAACTCGGTATTAAGGAATGTGTCGACGATTGACATTGCAAGGATTTCTCCCACGATTCCCGCACCCATTACAAGGATGTTTGCATCATTGTGTTCTCTGGTTAATCTTGCGGAAACGGTATCTGCACAAAGCGCTGCTCTGATACCTTTAATCTTGTTTGCAAGCATGCTCATTCCAATACCTGTGGTGCAGATAAGGATACCCTTGTCAACTTTTCCTTCTGCTACTGCTTCTGCAGCGGGCTTTCCGAAATCGGGATAATCACAGGATGCAAGTGAGTCTGTTCCGAAATCCACTACCTCTATTCCTTTTTCGATTAAGTGCTTCTTAACCGCTTCTTTTAAAACATATCCGCCATGATCGCTGGCTATCGAAATTTTCATGTCATTCCTCCGTATCAAACATCTATTATTTTATGTCCGGCCGCTTTTATGAGCCTGTTCATAACCGCAGCGCCGATTCCTTTGTCCGAAAAACTCTCGGATAAAATAAGCGTGGTATTTTCGTCATCGCACTCGCGAAGAACTCTGTAAAGGTTAGCGGCGATTTCGTTGTAATCGTTTTCGCTTCCTACATCCTTTACTTTCATGCCCGCGAACTCAGATACATGTTCGCTTACGCATAAAACAGTGCACTCTTTATTTTGCCCCATTTCTTTTATTTTGGCAACAACTCCGAATGTATCGCCCCTGACAATTATCATGTCGGCCTTGGGCGCATAATGTCTGTATCTCATGCCGGGAGCCTTGGGTCTTTCGGTAGAGTTCGCATCAAGTATCGTGGGGTCTACTTTTACTTCGCCTAAAACTTCTTCAAGCATTTCCTTTGAAACAAATCCGGGACGAAGAATCATGGGCACATCACCCGTCATATCAACGATGGTGGATTCAAGTCCGATAGGGATATTTCCGCCGTCTATTATCATATCGACTCTGCCGTCTAAATCTTCGCAGACATACTTTGCAAGTGTGGGTGAAGGACGTCCCGATATATTCGCACTCGGTGCCGCAACAAATCCGCCCGCGGCTTCAATAAACGCCATTGCGGTAGGATGAATAGGGAAACGTACCGCAACGGTATCAAGCCCTCCCGTCGTCTCAAAAGGTACCTTGTCTTTTTTCTTAAAAATCATTGTAAGCGGTCCGGGCCAGAATGCGTCCATTACCTTCTTCGCATCTTTAGATACCTCTTCGACTATCTCATAAAGATCTTCAATCCTGTAAATATGCACTATCAGGGGATTGTCCGAAGGCCTTCCCTTTGCCGCGTAGATTTTCTTTGAGGATTCGGGATTTAACGCATCGCCTCCGAGCCCGTATACGGTCTCCGTCGGGAATGCAACCAATCCGCCCTTTTTTATGATTTCGCCTGCTTCTTTTATGAGCGAATCATCTATATTGTTTTCATCTATCTTAACTGTTTTGGTAATCATTTTTCTCTATCTGGACAGATACTCTCCAATTACATCCCAGGCTTCTCTTGTATCAAATCCAAGTTTCCATTCGGCTACGCCCGCACATCCGTGTGCATCCATGACGGAGAGCTTCGCTTCAAGTGACTCTGCGTCCTCGAGCCATACCTGGTAAAGGGTTCCGTTCATTTCCTTTTCGCCGTATTTCTGGCAGGTCTCGTCATTCCAGTTAAGCTCTACGCCATACTCCTCGCACCATGCGGCAGTAGATGCCATTCCCATGGTATCCGCGGTAACTGTGGCATCTTTTGTCTTCCAGACACGTGTGTAGAAAGGAACTGCATTTATAATCTTTTCTGCGGGTACTCCGCTGTCTATTGTATTGGTAATACCGTTTTCAACGAATCCAATCGATGCAACGCTTCCTGCTACTCCGCCCGAAGCCCAGTGCTCGTCGTAACCCATTACGATAACGTAATCGCAGACATTGCCCTGTACTCCTCTGTTGTAATGAATCGTGGAGGCTGTGGGTGCATAGTTGTCTACCGAAAGAACGATGCCTTCTTTGTGTGTGGCAACAGAGAGTTCTCTTAAGAATTCGGCCCAGTCGCTGCCCGAATCGGAAGGAATCTTTTCAAAGTCGAGATTGATACCGTCCAAGCCTGCTTCCTTGGTCATCGAAATCATATTGCCGATGAACTGCTGTCTTAAACTGTATTTGTGAAGGATCTCGGACAAATCGACTTCATTGTCGACATCGGTCCATACGCCCCAAATTTTCACGCCTGCATTGTGTGCGTTTGCAACATAGTTTGCATTAACCGTATTTTTAATCGTGCCTTCGTTATCGGTTATTCTGAATACCGTGGGCGCAACGACATTAATTCCCGCATCGGTGGGAACATCCGAAAAATCGCTGGCATTGATATCAAAGAGCTGGTGGAATGCCATATTAATCTTTGAATCACTCGTGATTGATGTATATTCAAGCGGGATCTCGCACTTATCGATTACTATATTGTCTGAGCCGGATTTATCGTATCTTTTGATTTCCACATAACCGATAATACCGTCCCTGGTCATAACCTTGGCCCAATCTTCCATCTCCTCAAGGATGTATACTGTATCGCCTTCTTTTACATCTTTTAGGATGTCGCTTTTAACACCACCGCGGTATCTGATCTGGGTATCCTTGTTGATGGTCGCTTTGTTTAAATGCGTATCTTCCGTGTAGATGACCATTCTCTTGGGATCGTCGTATTTGTTGATATCAAACTCCGTGAAAAGAGAAAGGTAATTGAATGAGAAATAGGTCTTTCCGTCGTTTGTGATAACGGGAGCGCAGTCCAAATCTCTCTTTTCATCACCCTTGTAATAGCAGTAATTGCCCGTCTGATTGATATCTGCTTTTATGATTTCATCCTGCGTAGTATAAAGGCAGAGCTGCTCATCCAGGTTAATATAAAAATGATTAGTGAAATATTTTTTGACGTCTTCGTGCGAAATGTAATAAGAGTTTTTGTAATAAACGCCCTTTTCTTCGACTTTTGCGTTGTTGATTACCATTGCTACCTGATAATCATAAAAAACTCCGTAATACTCTTTCAGATCGGCATGTTTGCCGGAATATCTGTATCTGTCGAGGATTTTGTTACCATAAAAGATGGCAACGATAGCTACGATGGCTGCTATGGCGAGAAATACGGGAATAAACCTGCCGAGAGCATCGAAAAACTTTCTCTTTCTTCTGCGCTTTGCAACCTCATTGGGGCGTCTTCTCACTCTTCTTCTCGACGGCTGTGGTCTTCTTGAATTTCGGGTATTTGCAGAATGGCTTCCACTTCTTGTGGTATTTCTTCTGCCTGGTTCAGGTCTCATTTCAAGTCCTCCTTTAAGTCAACCCTCATTATATCAAAAAAATAAAATGTAGTCATTACCTTTTCTCATTTGGCATTCGTTTAAAGCGAAATCAGTCGGCTCGAGGGATTTGTCCGTAAACATAGATTTCTGACCAAAAAGACGTGATGAAATAATCTGAAAAGATAATGCCACATTTTATTCTCGGTGCGGGAGTACAGTGCTTGTATTATTGTGTGTATAACTTGATATGGGGAAACGAATGCGTGAGTAACACATCGTTTTAATGAAGACACTCCGTGAAAGACGCACGGAGCAAAGATAAGAGTAACCACCCTCCTTTCCGTACATTTTTCCCTTTCACCTTGAAATGATTATATATCTTTTTGTATATTTTGACAATACTTTTTATAATCTTTTAGTGATAATATACAATTTCACCATATTATAAATTTTGCATTTTTTGACGATATATGTTAAAATACATATAAGAAAAGATGCAGAAAAAATGCACGATGAGGTCATAGGATATGAGAATTGACAAAATTAATGACAATCAAATAAAGTGCATACTTACCGAGAAAGATCTGGCGGAGAGAAATCTTAATCTTCGCGAGATGTCTTATAATTCTGCAGAGATTCGCAATCTCTTTGCGGAGGTTATTCGTTATGCTTACAAGAACTTCGGTTTCGATGCAAATAACGTTCCGCTTAAGATAGACGTTATTCCGCTTCGTACCTCCGCCGTACTGTTTATCACAAAGGTCGAAGAGCCCGAAGAACTGAATCCTTCATATTCGCATTTCTCTCCCGCAGTATACGAGAAGATGAAAAATCCCGGAAAGGAAGAAAATTCGGATCTTTCGGAAAGCTTCAAAAACCTGATAAATGCCCTCTTCCCTACAGAGGAAGGTATAATTGACAACGAGAATGACAACCGCACTGATTTTTCAAAGGACAGTACAATCGTATTTGCATTTGACAAGGTCGGTGATGTAATAGATGCCTGCAAGGCAGTCAAAGCAACATACGACCACTCTAGTTCACTCTACTTTGACGAATCAAAGAAGATTTACTTCCTGAAGATGTTTACTGACGGCGAGCCGGACGCAAACTTCAGACAGAACTGTATCAGTCTTCTCGAGTACGGCAACAATGTTCCAAGCGACAAATTCTTTGACAGCTATCTTGCAGAGCACGCGAAGGTTCTGGCAGAAAAAGACGCAGTACAAAGACTCGGATAAGAAAGGACTTTATAAAATATGGCAGAAAAACCTATAGTAACCATTACGATGGAGAATGGCGATGTGATTAAAGCGGAATTATATCCCGAAATCGCTCCCCAGTCCGTAAACAATTTTATTTCACTAATTAACAAGGGATTTTACAACGGACTTATCTTCCATCGTGTAATCAACGGATTTATGATTCAGGGCGGATGTCCCGACGGCAACGGAATGGGCGGTCCCGGATACAGCATTAAGGGCGAATTTGCAATCAACGGTTTTGAGAACAACTTAAAGCATACAGAAGGTGTTCTTTCAATGGCCAGAGCATACGACCCCAACTCAGGCGGAAGTCAGTTCTTCATTATGCACAAGACTTCTCCTCATCTTGACGGACAGTACGCTGCATTCGGCAAAGTAATTGAAGGAATGGATGTTGTAAACAAAATCGCAGAGTGCGATACCAATCCTTTCAACGACAGACCTTTAAAGCCTCAGGTAATGCAGACTGTAACGGTTGAAACTTTCGGAGTAGATTATCCCGAACCCGAGAAGATGTAATTTATACTAAAAGAATTAAGGAGCCAGGCACACTTTGTGAGCCAGGCTCCTTTTTTGTGGGTGCCTGACTCGCTTGCGCGTCTGGCTACCTTTTAATTAACGAGATGATATCTTATAAATCTTATAATACTTCTCTTCTTCAAATCCTCAAGCAATGTATCCCTTATCTTGAAAGCCTTCTCGCAGGCATCCTTATAGCCCTCTTCGCGTCCTGCAGGATTGTAAAGATAGTTTTCCAGATCATCCGTAAAGGTTAATAAATTATCTTCATAATCTTTTGAAAGTCTGACCTTATATTCGTATATTGTCTCTGCCTCTCCCATTGGTTTTCCGAGGAGTTTGAGCACGGTTAAAATCTGTTTGCAAAGCACTACGAATTTCCTGTCATAATCCATTTTGTTTAAGCGGATTGCCGCGCTTATTTTAAATATCAGGAAGAACAATGCTATTACGGCCAAGCCTGCCGCAACGGGAATTGCAACCATGTACCACTCAATAATGATTCCTTCGTCTTCTGCTTCTTCTTCGGGAAGTTCCGGAAGTGTGGATTCATCAACAGGTGTTTCTTTTCTCTCATATGTTCCGATGGGCGGAAGTTCTGAAGGCTTTGCCACTCTCTCCCAGTATGTGCCTCCGCCAAAGCCGGGTGTGCCGTCAAACGATACCCAGCCTGCGCCGTCAAAGTATACCTCGCACCATGCATGCGCCATATTTGACGAAACATACACGGAGGATTTTGAACCGTTGTTGATGTTATATCCCTGCACATATCTTGCAGGCATTCCTTCGGCCCTTGCAAGAAGTGTAAATGCCGTAGCAAAATAACTGCAATAACCCTTTCTTGATTCCAGTATAAAATAGTCAAGAAACTCGGTCTCATTGTCTATGTATTCGGGAATCTTTCCGGGTGTTTCCGTGTATTCAAAAGACTTAAGAAGTGCTTCGATTCTCTGAAGCTTTTCAACGTCATTTTCGCAGCCTTCGTAAAGTTTATCCGTATATGCTTTTAATTCATCCGAGAGAACAACTTCTTTTCCATAAAACTCGTGGATATACTGCTGATGATCGATGAATTTCTTGTACGTATATTCCGTATCGTTTTCCAGTCCGAACTGCTGTTTAAGTACTACATTGTAGGTTTTTTCCGTAGGTGTTTTTCCGTTAACCAGGAATTTTGCAAAGTCTTCGTTTTCGGTATTAACCAAAAGATAAATCAGGTTATATGCGGTCTTGTAACTCTTGCTCTTCGGCCATAAAATATCAGAACCGGTGTTAATGATATCGAAACTGTAAACAGGCAGATTACTCTTTCTTATCGCAACTTTTTCAGGCGCGAATATATACGAGGTGTTCATCTGAATATATTCGATTCGCATCTTTTCCCATTTAACATAGTTTCTTATGCTGTCGTCATAATCTCCGAGGGATGCAACAATACCGATGGTATCAAACATTGAATCGGGTGAATCTGATGTATCTTCGTCTATCCATTCCTGTCCCGTGAATGTGGAGAAATTCTTTCCCTTCAACTTTAGATTATTCATTTCATTCGGAATACCCGCTACCGAAAGAACCGTCTCTTCGTTTGACTTTATTTCACCGTTAATATTTCCTCTGTCCGAAAAGCCTATCATTCCTTCCGCATAGTCTTCGCTCTTTCGAATTGATGCCCTGATTCGTATATCCCTAACAGTTTCTGTTATGGTTTGGTAAATATTTTTTACGATGGTCCAGTTGTATGGCTTTGGCGAATACGGCAGAATCAAAATCACAATTATGATTAAAAGAATAAACGGCGATGTGAAGACCATATGCTTTTTGATATCTTTATCGCCGGATTTTTGCCACCTTTTTTGGAATAGAGAAACCAGTGTTAAAAGCACAAGCAAAAATACTGCTGCCACATAAAGTTTGCTGACGCCGTATTTAAAAATCACAATCGGAATCAGCGATGCAAAAGAAAGCGCGGAAATTATGATTCCAACGACTTTTACATAGGCTGCAAGTTCTCCTAAAATAAACGCTGCAAGCGCGAATGCAACGAGCCACAAAAGTCTTACGTTTTCAACTGCCATTCCAAGAAATTTATCGTACCTTGAAAGTATGATGATAAAAATCGTAAAAGCAGAAAGTATACCGATGGAAATAAATCTTCCTGTAGTTTTTCCGTTTTTAAATATCACAAAAAGACTCGTTATCGCAATCTGTCCGAGGAACAAAAGAATGCCCACTTTTCCGACACCCACAGGGCCTGCGGCGATTGCAAGAATACCCGATGCAATTGTTAAGACATATAAACACTCATAAAAGAAAGTGACCATCAAAGCACCTCCTTTAATTTGTCTTCATAACCGATATGTGTATATTCCGTATTCTTGCCGAAATCCGCATCCTTTAATTTCTTCTCATCATCACTGATGTGATATACGGTCACAGGAAGTCCGTTTTTGTTAAGCTCTTCAATCTGTACCAGAGCCTTCTCGTCAAGCTCGTGAATAATCATATAAGCCATACTGCAGGAGGTGATATTTGCACCCCATACGGATTTAAAAAGCTTGTCGGATGTATTTTCTTCCTTAAAAGCAAACGCTCCCATTGCAGCATAAAAGTCCTCAAATGAAGCCATGCCCTGCAAAGAATATTTTTTAGGAGCGCCCTCGTATGTAAATACCGATGCGTTTATTCCTTTTGAAAGATAGTAATAAACTACCGCAATTGTCGTCTCCAAAACCTTGTTTTCAAGCGGAAGAAAATCTTCCATGTCTTTGCCGAAACGGCATGAATCCATTATGATTGCAATACTCGGATTCTCTAACCCCGTTTTGGTTCTGACATAGGGCTTTCCCATATGCGCGGAAATTTTCCAGTTGATGTTTCTTATGTCATCACCCGGGATATATTCTCTTACCAGCACATCCTGTTCGGTCGGATTAATACGTGAATCCTTGTAAACATCGGGCGAATAAGGGTGCCTTAGTGTTTCAAGAATTTCAAGACGCGGCATTACGATTGCTCTTAAGTTTTCTTTGTTTTTGAAATTAAAGGAAAAAAGACGAAGATAATCCTGAACGATTATGTTTTTTACTCCGACATCGTATTCTCCGCGGTATTTGCAGACAAGCACTGTTTCTTTTTTAAGGCCCGAATGCGGCGGGAGTTCATATTCATTGTTTTCGTCAAGTTCACTGATGATAGAAAAATCCGAAAAAAATTCAACCTTTATTCCTGAGAAAGAATAAAAGTCTTCATTTTGCAAAGTGAAATAATAGTCTGTCGGTGAACCGACCACTACATTTTTAGTTACGATAACCTGATAGATTCTGTAGCGAAGATACACTAAGAAGCAGTATCCGGCTGAAACGGCAGGAACTAAAACGCAAAGAAAGAAGAACCCGTAAGTAACGGGTCCGCCGTAAAACGATATTGCAACGATAGAGAGAATTAAGAGAGCAATTGCAATCAGTCTGTTCCTAAGCATTTCACACCGCCGTAAGTAACTAAACCATAGGTACCTTTGCTTTCAGAATGATGGATTTTAATACTTTATCCACATCTTCCTTGGCTATTTTTGCTTCGTATGTGAGAGAAATTCTGTGGTGAAGGACATTGATTGCCACAGCCTTGATATCATCGGGCTTGACGAAATCACGATCCGATAAATATGCCTTGGCCTGAGCGGCGCGAATTAAGTGAAGCATTGCTCTGGGTGATGCTCCCATTACAAAGCTTGATTCACTTCTGGTCATATTGATGATATCGTTGGCGTATTTTATGACATCGTCGACAACTTTTACTTTCTCGACTTCTTTTTTCATTTCGATTATCTTCTCGGCATTAAGAACCGCCTCGCCTTCCTCGTCTCTTTTATCAGCGAGGAAATTCTTGGTCATAATGATTTCGTTTTCCTGAGAGGGATATCCTACGGAAAGCTTCATCATAAAACGGTCCATCTGCGCTTCGGGAAGCGGATATGTTCCGACAAATTCTATAGGGTTCTGAGTGGCAATTACCATAAAAGGATCGGGAAGTTTGATGCGCTTTTTGTCAATCGTAACACACCCTTCCGCCATTGCTTCAAGAAGACTCGCCTGTGTTTTGGGCGAAGTACGGTTAATCTCATCAGCAAGAATAAGCTGATGCATCACAACACCCTCTTTGTATTCAAATTCACCTGTCTTCATGTTGAGAATCTGCACGCCGAGCACATCCGAAGGAAGCGTATCCGGTGTAAACTGAATACGTCCGAAGCTTAAATCAACGGCGCGTGCAAGTGTCTTCGCAAGCGTGGTTTTTCCGACACCCGGAACATCCTCCAATAGTACATGTCCGCCCGACAAAAGACAGATGATTACATTCTCTGTAACATCCTCATGTCCAATAAAATATTTGTTAATGTAATCAGATAGTTTTTCGCTCATGCCTTCTCCTTTTTAGTCCGTTATTTCTCCCAGATAATTATACTATAAAATCATAAAAAAAACGACCTTCCGTTTTCGCGGAAAGTCGTTATTAATATGCTTTAGCAATTAGTTTTTCTGGTTGAGTGCAAATACAAGTGCATCCACGTCGATTCCGTGAACCATGCTTGCTTCCTCAAGTGTTTCGCCCTGAGCTGCGGGGCAGCCGATACAGTGCATTCCTGCGCCCATAAGTACGGGAACTGCATCAGGATTGGCATTTATGATTTCACCGATAGTCATGTCTTTTGTAATTTCTGCCATTTTTATTACCTCCGTATTCATAATCCTCTGAAAGAATAACACTTTTTTATTCCTCGGTCAATCAGGTCATATAAACCTTATGTGGTCGCCACGCTTTTGTACCACTTCATATCCAACCTTTTGAACCCTTAAAGTCATACAGCGGATGCATTCCGCAGCCTCATCACCCGTACAGATCTTATTGTCGTATAAAAGATATTTGCCCCTGACATCAGTCGGAGAAAGATTGGGCATTACAACATTAGCACCTGCCAGAATGCCTTTCTCCCTTCCGAGGCCGTCTGCTGTTCCGAGCGCGGTTGTCGCGGGAAGAAGAACTTCGGGAAGCATGATTCTTATGATTGATAAAAGTTTTAACGTGATGTCTACGCTTCCTGTTTCACGGTCCGCAAAAGGCGTGTCGTGATGAGGGATGAACGGTCCTATTCCAACCATTTCCGGTTTAAAATCCTGTAAGAATCTTAAGTCTTTTATTAAGTGTTTTACGGTCTGATAGGGAGAGCCTATCATCATTCCGCAACCGACCTGGAAACCAATTTCCTTTAAATTCCAAAGACACTGCATTCTGTGATCAAATGAAAGCTCTGCAGGATGAAGCGACTCATAATGCTCTTTGTCTGCGGTTTCATGTCGTAAAAGATATCTGTCGGCACCCGCATCAAAAAGCTTTTGGTAACTGTCTTTTTCTCTCTCGCCCACAGAGAGTGTGAGCGCGCAGTCAGGATATTTTTCTTTGATTTCTTTTATGAGCGGAATTAAAACTTCATCACTAAAATAAGCATCTTCCCCACCCTGCAGTACGAATGTCCTGAAGCCTAATTTATATCCGACTTCGCAGCAGTTTAAAATCTGCTCTTCGGTTAATCTGTATCTCTCGGCATTTTTATTGCTTCTTCTGATGCCGCAGTAGAGACAGTCGTTCTTGCAGTAATTCGTAAATTCAATCAGTCCGCGAAGATAAACATCTTTGCCGTAAATTTTCTCTCTTACTTCTCTTGCCTTTGCCGCCAGATATTCTATTGTTTCCTTATCTTCGCAGAGAATTAATTGTTCGAATTCTTCGTCAGTTAAATCTCTCGTTTTTACAAGCTTGTCAATTATGCTTTTCATTCATTTTCCTTCTTCGGCTTTTCATTTTCTTCTTTGTATTTTGCATATGCCTCATCTATTCGAACCTTAAAAGCATCATAATCCTCAAAGCGGAACGGAAAGCCGTAAAGCTCGGCATTAAGATGCTCCTTCGCAAATGCTCTGACATCATCCATATATGCGCCTTTAAAATATTCAGTCACAAATCCGCGTGCCTTTTTCTTAACCTCATCTTCCATAAACCAGTTGTTTCCTGTAAGATAGTCCGTCGGTTTTACTTCACGCTTCTTAACCCGGGCGATAAATTCTTTTATCTCCGCCGCGGTGTCCTCATCATTATCTTTCGAGGTCTGGTAGAAATCATTTTCAATTATCCACATTAAAAGATACGCAAAATCATCATATGCATATTCCCAGACTGCGTTTTCATCCTCGCGCGTAAGTTTCTTGGGATTCCTGCCGGTCTGAGCGAGGTAAAAATCGCGTGCGGTATTATATGTATATCCGTCGTTATTATACAGAGTTTTCGCATATTCTGCCGGCGGCTCGTAAGGTCTGGCCTCTTCCTCAGCAATCAGTCTACTGCACTTCTTTGCATCTAAAATAAGCAGAAGCGCAATCACTTCGGCGGGCAGAAAGCCCAATACCAGGCAGATAATTGTATTGACGGTATCGCCCCTGTTAATGACACCGGCAGCTATAAAAAATATACTTAAAAGCGGAAATAACTGAAAAACCGCAGCGACAATAATATCACCTTTTTTCTTTGATTTAAGTTCTGCAATTTTCTTTTCTTTATTACCCATTCGCCATTCCTTATTTTCACCTATTCTTTAGCCTTCCTTAAAAAGCAGATCATCATAAGCATATAGCAGATTGTCTTCGGAAGCATCAGTGCTCCGAGTATCGGAACAAAAGAAGCTCCGACCGTTACCGGAATGTAGAATGCAAACGAAAGAAGCACAAGAAGCCAGATAAGTTTAAAAGCCTTATCTTCTTTACGCTTCATAAAATATATAACCACAATCATCACTCCGACAACCACAAAAGGAATATTTCTCAGTATTCCCCATAAAAGAGGCGAGTTGTTTGTAAACCAGCGGTTTTGAGGGAAGAGACACAAAGCGATTCTTAAGAATACAAAAATATAAAAAGAAATCGCAAAAGGTTTTGATTCTTTGACATTATAGGCTTTAACCCAGAGACGATACACCAAAACATAAAATATCGTCATCGTTATGGATGTGACCAGTTTGCCGAAGCCGAGCCAGAAATTAAAATCGCCTTCAACGAAATAATTTAAAACTCTCGGTACCAGATGAAAAGCATCACCGATTCCTAAAATAAGCGCTGCGCTGCCCATCAGTCTGCCGATTGAATCTTTTCGTTTTGCAAGAATAATTATTCCTGCCGTAATCGCAAAAATCAGATAAATGATATCAAAACTGCTCTCTCCGTATTTCATATTCGCTCCCCCATAAAATCAGTTTACCCTGTAATTCGTTGCGGGTAAAAATCCGTTTTCTTTTATGCTCTCAGAAATTATTCTGTCGGATAAAAATTTACCTTCTTCGTTTGATACAAATTCAATCCCATCTTCTCCCTTAGGACAGGGATAAAATTCATGATGCAGTCTGTAGCCCTTGCCGGTCTTACACAAATCCAGTTTTCTCGGGAAACTTAACGTACCTTTAAACCCTTCCGCTTCGGTATTTACAGCTTTTGCCTCGTCGGAAAAATCACCCATCCACGCAATCAGGATTTTTTCTTTTACGTTTGAAAAAACCGTTCCCGCATAAAAATCATTACCGTAGTCCACGAGCAGGACTTCGTTTTGTTCTTTATCCGCCGTAAATGTAAGACCGTTAAAATCTCCGACAAAATACTGCATGGTTCGCGAATGCGCATTAGCCTCTTTAGGGAGTTTATTAAACTCTGTCTCAGGCACATCCATGCTCATCATAAGTACATACTTTTCAAATTCGATCATGCACGGGCATTCAATCATGCCTTGTAATGCATATTCGGGAAGGAAGAATTCTCCTGTCTTTTCCCACGATAAAAGATTGGTCGAATGATAAAAAACAACCGCTTTTTCTGTAGTAAAACACATCGAATATCCGCCGATTATTTTGTTTTCAAAAACATGCGGATCTCTCGCGGGTGTATGCTCTTTCCCGCCTATCAGAGGATTTTTATCATACTTGATAAATTCTTTTCCGTCCGTCGTATATGCCAGACACTGCATCTCACGCATTGTTTTATGATCGTGCGATGTATAAAACAAAAGAAGCGCGGGTGAATCCTCTTTTCCAAGGCCTGAATCATTTCTTTTATCCACAAACGCGCTGCCCGAAAAAATCATTCCCTGCTCATCGGGGAAAAGTGCAATCGGAAGCTCTTCCCAGTGCATAAGATCTTTTGAAACAGCGTGTCCCCAGTGCATATTGTCCCAATAAACATTATCGGGATTATGCTGGAAAAACAAATGATATTCACCTTTATAAAATACCGGTCCGTTCGGATCGTTCATCCATCCTTTTGCAGGAGAAAAATGTACGAGCGGCCTTTTACTTTCATCACTCATTGAATTCTCTGATTATTTTCTTAATAAATCTGATTTCGTTTCGTTTTAAATATCCGACCAGAATATATCTTTCCTAATCCCAGACTTTTTCGGGAAGACTATCTTTTCTTGCTTTGGATAAAAACACAAGAAACAAAATCAGAAAAACCATAAATGCAGCAAACACAGGCAGCGCAGTCAAGAACTGAATACCCGCGAGGATTGCGCCCAGAATGCAGACAATAAGGACAATGATGTAACCAAGAATACGGACAAACACATCACCAAGAGCTGCATCCTTCTCATTTTGATAATCAAGCGGCGTTTTTATGATATCGTTATCCAGATCAATGATTTTAAATTCCAGATTCGTTTTGTCCTGAAAAATCTCAGGATGATTCGCAACCGTAACTATATCTATCATATCCGAAAAATCATCCGTATATAAACCGTAACTTATAAGATATGCACTTCTTTGACCGGCTTCCGCATTATACGAATAATATTGAACCACAGGATTCGTGCCTGATTTTTTAAGAACAACAAATTCCCCGTCATCCATAGGATAACCCGTACCGTCAACCATTCGGATAATCGAATAATAACACCCGTCGCTTCTTAATCCCAAATCAAGTCTGTCATTCTTAAATGCCACTTTATCACCTGCGGGCTGGGGGGCCGATACTGCAGGCTGATTAAAATTGTTGAGCATCTTTTTTGCACTCTTAAATCCGTAAACAGTAAGTCCCGTTACAACAACACCGCTTGTAAGTGTTGAAACGGTTCCCACTAAGGCTGCAATCATCAGAATCAGAAAAATAATGGCAGCTGTTTTATTATTTTTTCCTTTAGTTTTTTCCATATTTCGAATCTTTCTTTTTCAGATTAAGAATTATAACCGCAACCAGTATCAAAAGTATTCCGAGACCTGAAAAAATCGTAAGCTGTTCTGAAAAGAATACGATACCGATAATCGTTGCCACCATAGGCTCCACAGTCGCCAGAATTCCCGCTTTACCGGCTTCAACCATATGAAGTCCCAAAGTGTATAAAAGAAATGGAATTACAGCCGTTATAAGCGCTGTCAGGAAGCAGAAAACTATCAGCCATAAAAGATTATCGGCCGAAGCAAATTTCGCAAACATATCTTTCGGACGACATATAAACCATGAGCCGACAGCTGCAAAAATAAATGTGTATGCAGTAACCGTGTACGGCGAATATTTTTTAAGAGCAATCGTTCCGAGAATGCTGTATAATCCATATCCCACGCCCGAGCCGAGTCCCAGCAGCAGACCTACAACAGTTATTCTTTCACCGGAAATTCCGGAAACCAGCACGCATCCTCCGAATGCCATAATAAGTGCAATTATCTTGACGGCATTCATCTTTTCGTGGAAAAACAATACCGACATAAACATAATCCAGAACGGCGATGTGTATAAAAGAATCGCAGCGGTAGATAAGGGCATAATTGTAATCGCTGCAAAGTAACATATTGTAAAGAAAAGAATACTTCCAAGTCCGAGCCCCAAAAAGAGCGGTATGTCTTTGGGCGATATCTTAAAACCTTTACGATCTTTTATGAACAGAATCAGTGAAAAAATCAAAGCCGCCAGTGTCACACGAATCGCAACAATCTGAATTGAAGTAAAGCCATAGGTTGTAAGCTTTCTTACAAATATACCCATGCTTCCCCAGAAACACGCAGCCAGAATAATAAGTATCGGTCCGTAATTAAATTTCTTTTTATCTTTGTTCACAGCTTTATTCTTATCCTTTAATCCGGGTATCCGGCCATATTACGTAATACATGAAAAAATTCTTCAATCATATGTTCCGCCACAGGAGCAACATATACGATTATAAACACTATAAATAAAATCATTAAAACTGATATTATAAACGATACTATATTCCCAATCAATCCGATAAGCCACAAAGCCCTGTGATCCTTATCCAGATTGGCTAATCGGTTATATACTGAAATAATTATTCCTGCCAGGGCAAATACCGGTCCGATTGCAAAATAGGCGATAAAAGTCCATTCCGACAGCTTAGATAAAATATGCAGATCAGGTAAAGAAATAATATACTCAGCTACATCGGCAAATGCTAATCCAAAAACAGAAAGTGCTTCCAGAATCAAAGGAAGAACAACTATTTTCTTCATATCCTTATTTTTTATAATCGCAATAATCGAAATAACTATAAGTGCAATAAAAAAAATTTTTAAAATAATCCCCATAAAAGAGACAGTACCCATATTACTTCTCCTTAAATTAACAACAATTAAAGTATAACATAACGGAAAATAAAAAGAACCCTAAAAAAGGAGGATGCCCGAACACTTTCGTATTCGGGCATTAGATCTGAAAAACTGTGACATAAGTATTATTTAGTGTAATCTCTGCATGATTATCTGCTTTCTACGATATTAATTATATGAGATGTAGTTTAACAAACAATGTTAATGAAGTTAACAAATTGTTATCAAAATATGAACAAATTATGAACAAGTGGACAAACTTCGACTAAATATGGGAAAAAATATGACTTTTACGGGACATATTGTATATAAAGAGTTTCTAACAATAATATAACCAACTAGAATACACAAATATTATTTTTACTTTGGTTTCCTACATATCAATCTATGAATTGCATAAATAAAGAAGGGCTATCACGCCCTTCTTTATCATTCTTTTCAAAACAACTATAAGACTACCATAATTGTTCATATTTTAATTAACTCCGGTTTGATGTGATATATATGAAATTGGAGCCCATGTTTCATTATCATATTTCTGAATATATTCAATTTCATCATTGTATGAATTATAACTTAAATATGGAAAATCATAATACTCTATTATGAAACTGTCTTCAAAATCTTTACCATCTAACTGAAACCCGGATAATTTTGCATCACTGTATTTGGTGAGATCAAAATATAAAACCAAATAAAAATATTGACCACTCTTGATTACTTCAGTTTTCTCAAAACTTTCATAGAACCCCAGATTCTCACCAACCATACATATTTTACAATCCTTTTCATCGATTAAATCTAATATTTTATCAGGAGTAAAACCTGCTTGGTTTCTTTTATCGAATTTATAGATTAATCTATCCTGCTCTACAATTATTTCAGACAACTTCATCAAATTATTACTGTCAAAAGTATATATCTGAGCATCCTCCGATAATTCGAACGGATATTCATTTTTCTGACATCCATAAAATGACATTGCTAAGAAACATGTCACGGAAAGAAAAACCATAGATATTATTTTTTTTATTCTGATTTTCCCCATTTTATGAGCTTAGCCCCAAAGAATTAAACATTTCATTTTTTCTTATTTGTTTGAATTCAACTTATCCTGATAGTATTTTAAGAGTTCTGCATTGAAAAATTTTACTATCGTGTAATAATCTCCCGGATTTCCTTCATCGTCATAGTTAAACCAGATTAATTCAAGAGTATCGGGTTCGGTCATCTGGAAAGCGAAAGAATTATAGGGATCATTCCATTCTGCGCATTCTCCGGTCCACATTCCGTAATAATCATCTCTTACACCGTCATAAAGGTCGATTGGTCTGAAAATAATCGACATATAATCAAAATCCTGAACATTTCCGTCGGAATCGGTATATTTTATGGATACATAATTGCCCTCCATAAATTCGATTTCAAAAGTTCCGCCATCCGTCTGGTTGCTTCTGCCGTCGCTGCATTCCCATGCTGTCATCTGCCAGTCAATATTATAAAGATCGCTCCAGTCCGCATTACCGTCAAATTTTTCAGCCCATGCATCACCTGTTTCGGGATCTACTACAAGGAGTTTGGGCATACTCTCACAAGTGATATAAACCAGTCCGTCTTCATAATCAAGGTCATATGGCCAGTAAAACAAACTTAAATCGCCATCGGTATCTTTTAAACCGTATTTATGAAGCGTTTTACCGTTGGGATCGATTACTCTGAGAGAAGGTCCTTCATTTCCCGTTGAATAGAAATTTCCTTCTTCGTCGAAATCATATGCGCCTGTTCCGCAATCTGTTTGCCAGATTATTTCACCTGTATAAGGATCTAACAGATAAAGTACATAGTCTGCGATATAATAATAACCGTTATCCTTAAGACCCACATTAACGGTGCTTTCATACTGGCCGACCATTATTTCATCGGTATCAAACTGCCATATAACATTTCCTTTTTCGTCCAAAGCTTTTAAATGCTCATAAAAGCTTGCGTTTTCGGTATTTTCTCTTTCTATCACAAAGCTTACAGGTAAAACATTATTAGTTTTAATATCAGTCTCTCCGGTTGTATCATCGCCGGGATTTGTTACATCAATATCCGTTTCAGGTTTTGAAACATTCGTATCCCCGTCATTTGAAGGTTTTACGGGGTCTGCTACAGTTGTCGCAGGCTCAAGAGTTACAACCTCATCTGTACCTGTTAACGTACAGCTTGCAAGCATAAAAGAACTTAAAGCCGCAAGTACATAAATCATTCCTTTTTTCATATCCGCACCTCTTCTAACATCAATCAGAGCCAGGCACACTTCGTGAGCCGGGCACCGAAAAATAAAAGTGCCTGAAACATCAGACACTTTGTATTATATCAGAATTTTCTGAATCTTGTATATCTTTCCTCAACTATTTGATCGATACTCTTTTCATTCATCTTTTTAAGGAATTCTTTCATATGACCTTTCATGTAAGATGAAATGGATGTAAGCGCATCTTCATCGGCCATTCCGTATTCAGGAATAATGTCCTCGATTACTTTTAATTCCTTCATATCGTGAGCAGTGATTCTCATGACTTCCGCAGCTTCCGTGGAACGGCTCGAATCCTTCCAGAGAATGGATGCAAAGCCTTCGGGTGAAAGAATCGAATAAGTTGCATTCTCTTCCATCCACACTTCGTTGCCTACCGCAAGTGCAAGTGCACCGCCGCTTCCGCCTTCTCCAATCATAATGGTAAGAATCGGAGTTTTCAAACCTGCCATTTCAAAGAGGTTTCTTGCGATTGCTTCGCCCTGTCCGTTTTCTTCGGCTTTAAGTCCGGGATATGCACCTGATGTATTTACAAAAGTAATAACCGGTCTGTGGAATTTTTCTGCCTGCTTCATCAGACGCAGAGCTTTTCTGTATCCTTCGGGTGAAGGCATGCCGTAATTGTGTTTCTTGCAGTCTTCAAGGCTCTTACCCTTGTTGACACCGATTACGGTTACTGCCTGGCCGTCAAGATATCCGATACCACCCATTATTGCGGGATCGTCCCTGAAATATCTGTCACCGTGAAGTTCTATAAACTCATCAAATATCGTATTTATATAATCTTCGGACTGAAGTCTGAAAAGCTGTCTTGCAGCACAAACCTTATCCCATACTCCTAAAGGTTTGCTCTTCGCAGCTCTCTCTTTCATGAGTTCGGTTGCGTCGTATCTTACATTGTCAAACTGCGGATCGAAGTTTGCGTAGCCTTCTTTGCGAATGTGCATCTTAACCAGATTGGCAAGCACATTTCTTAAATTATCTCTCTCGACTATCGCATCAACAAACCCGTGCTCAAGCTGAAATTCCGATCTCTGGAAACCTTCGGGAAGTTTCTCTCCGATGGTCTGCTCGATTACTCTGGGACCGGCAAATCCAATGAGGGCTTTGGGCTCTGCGAGGATAATGTCTCCGAGCATTGCAAACGATGCGGTAACACCTCCTGTGGTCGGATCTGTTAAAACGGAAATGTATAAAAGACCCGCATCCGAATGTTTCTTAAGTGCGGCACTTGTTTTGGCCATCTGCATTAAGGATACGATACCTTCCTGCATTCTCGCACCGCCCGAACAGCAGAAAAGAATAACAGGTAATTTTTCTTCCGTTGCTTTTTCAACCGCAAGAGTAATTCTCTCGCCCACAACATGACCCATACTTCCCATGAGGAATCTCGAGTCAATTACACCGATGACAATTCTTTCACCGCGAAGAGTCGCGCTTCCGACTGTAACACCTTCGGAAAGCTTGGTCTTTTCCATGGTGTCTTCAATCTTTCCTTCGTAATCAGGAAAATTGAGCGGATTTTCGGTACGAATATCATCAAACCATGCTTCGAATGAACCGTCATCAACAACCATACGGATACGGTTGTTGGCTCTTACTCTGAAGTAGTAATTACATTCAGGGCAGACATACTTCATGCGCTTGGCTTCTTCTTTAAATATTTCTTTTTTACATACAGGACATATAATTGATTCCGGAGAAACAACTATGTCTGCTTTTTTAGCGGTTGCTTTTTTGTTAAAATCAAATAAACCCATATGATAATCCCCTTTAATTTTCTAATCTTCTAGTCTCATAATTTCAGTCAAAATAAAAGTAGAATTATATAAAATTACGCTTCAATAAACTTGTTTAAATCTTCGAGTGTATCTATATTCACTGTCTTAAGTCCGCGGTCAATCTTCTTTACGAAGCCTGTAAGTGTGTGTCCGGGACCGATTTCGATGAATTCGTCCACACCGTCTTTTATCATAAGTTCGAGTGACTGCTGCCATTTAACCGATGAGGATACCTGCTTCTTTAAAAGCTCTTTGATATCGCCTTTATCGGTTACATATTCTGCGGTTACGTTTGCGATGTAAGGAACTTTGATATCACTTAATTCAATATCTTTTAAGGCCTCTGCGAGCTGCTCTCCGGCACCTTCTAAAAGAGCTGAATGGAAAGGTCCTGATACATTAAGTTCAACAACTTTTAATGCGCCCTTTTCTTCAAGAATCTTTCCTGCTGCCTGAACCGCATCTTTTCTTCCTGTGATAACGGACTGCTTGGGGTTGTTGTAGTTCGCTACGGATACTGTAAAAGGTAAAGAGCTGTCCCCCTTATCGTACATATCCTTATTTGCCATTACCTCAGCACAAGCATCCTCTATTACGGAAGCATCAAGTCCGATAACTGCGCTCATTCCGCCACCTTCGGGAACTGCGTTCTGCATATAGATACCTCTTTTACGAACGATTGCAAAAGCATCTTCCATACTCATTGCACCCGATGCAATAAGCGCACCATATTCGCCTAAGGATAATCCTGCAGTCAGATCGTATGTAATGCCCTTTTCTTCAAGTACTGCGAAAATTGCCGCTTCGACTGTCAGCATACAAATCTGCGTATACTCTGTAATATTAATTTTTTCGTTTTCTTCAAAACACATTCCGGCTACGTCAAGCCCTGTGATTGCGGAAGCTTTGTCAAAAACTTCCTTTGCTTTGGGAAAAGTCTCGTAGATTTCCTTTCCCATTCCGATGTACTGCGATCCCTGTCCGGGAAACATAAATACTCGTTTGCTCATCTTTAATCTCCTCTCGTATAAAAAACTAGTAAAATGATTTAAGCTTTATTCCTAACTTATCCGTATATATTAGCCTTATCAACGGCACAGAATGCGAGCTTTCCTTTAGCTCTAATCTCGCCGTCAACAAATGCCTTGCAGTCAAATTTTACAAGTCCCGCTCCGCCGCCGTCTTTTGTAACTTCTATCGTAAGTGTATCTCCGGGAAGAACAGGTTTTACGAACTTAAACTCGTCACATTTAAGAAGCACATAAATCTTGCTGTCGTCCGTTCCGTCGCTCTCGATTGTTACAGAACAAAGCTGTGCACATGCCTCAACGATAAGTACGCCCGGCATTATCGGAGCATCGGGAAAATGGCCCATAAAATAAGGCTCATTAATTGAAACATTCTTGATTCCCTTAGCATATTCGCCGCCTCTTATTTCAACAACCTTTTCAATCATCTGAAAAGGAGGACGCTGTTTAATTCTTTTCTGAACTTCGTTGATATTCATCATAAAAGAAACCTCCGGAATTTTCTTTCTTTACAGGCTTAATCCGCCGTCGATTACAAGCACCTGGCCTGTGATGTATGCGGCTTCGTCGCTTGCAAGCATTGCAACAACTTCGCCGACTTCTTCGGGTGTACCGAATCTCTTCATCGGAATTGTATCAAGGTACTCTGTCTTCTTCTCTTCGGGAAGCTTTTCAACCATATCCGTTCCGATAAATCCGGGAGCTACCGCATTTACTCTGATGCCGTAAGGAGCAAGTTCCTTGGCCATTGTAGCTGTCATTGAGTTAACGGCACCCTTTGTAGCCGAGTATACGCTCTGGCCTGCTACGGCAAGCTTGGAGCTTACCGAAGATACATTGATGATGCAGCCTTTTTTCTTTGAGAACATCTTAAGGGCTGCCTGCTGTGAGCAGTACATATAACCCTTGATGTTAAGGTCGAGACACTTATCAATCGTATCGGGTGTCATCATAAGTACGTATTCGTCTTTTACGATGCCTGCGTTGTTTACAAGCACGTCAATCTTGCCGTACTTTTTGGTAATCTCACGAAACATGGGCTTTACTTCATCAAGGTTTGCAACGTTCGCCTTATATGTGTCGGCTTCGCTGCCAAAACCTTCGATGATGCTTTTAACTTCGTTAGCCGCATCTTCGTTTGAATTGTAGTTGATGATTACCGTATAGCCTTTCTTTCCGAGTGCTATGGCACATGCCCTTCCGATACCGCGGCTTGCGCCGGTTACAAGAGCAATTTTCTTTTCGTTATCCATGGTATTTCCCCTTTATTTCTGAAGTACTACTGCGCTGTAGGATCCGCCTACGCCGTATGATGTGGCAATAACATATTCAAAGTTCTTGGTATCGACTTTGTCCTTACGAACATTACCGCCACCGATGAAGTATGCATCCTGTGAATCGCCGAGTTCGCCTGACAGGGTCAATGCTGCATGTGCTGCCGCAAGTGTAGCTGCTGCCGCTCTTGCTTCACCTACATAATCTTTTACGTTGATAACTGCGATTTCTTTGCCGAATACATTTGAATATACATTCTTCTCAAGTGTATCTACTTCGTTTATACCGTTGCCGAAACCGAATACCGCATCAATCTTATCTACACTGATTCCCGCATCAGCGCACGCTTCTTTTATGGCGTTTGCAAGACCTTCGTCGGAGCCTGCAAGAGTACCGTATTCAACACCTTCGTGTGTCTGTGCGAAGCCGGCAACCTTAGCATACTTCTTGGCAGAATGTGATGCTGCCTGTGATGCGCTTTCAAGTGCGATTGTTACGGAACCGTCGGAAAGATTCATTGCATTTGCATTTCCGTAAATATCTGTCTTTGCATCAGAGACAAATCCTAACTGTGTATAAAGCTTGTTCATTACAGCGCTGTTTTCGTCAGTACCCGAAGCAAGCATTGCAACTGTTCTGTTCTGTCTGATTTCGTTAGCTGCATAGCAGATTGATGAAAGACCTGACTGGCTGCCGTTTGTGATTGTAACATTGTAGCCTCTCATTCCGGTCTTGATTGAAAGATATCCGCCTGCTGCATTGTAAACGGTGTTCGGGAAGTTGAATGCCGAACCGTTCTGTGTGCCTTCCTTGGAAATATGATCCTGGAACTCGTAAACGGTTGTCAGAGGGCCGTCGCCTGTACCGATTATCATACCGAAGTCTTCGGCGTTTTCATCGTTGAATGTAAAGCCTGCATTGTTGATTGCCTCGATACCCGATACAACCTGCATTGTTGAAAGCTTGTCGAGTTTTCTGTAGAAAGCAAGTTTGATATCATATTTGTCAAAATCTTCTTTGCCAAGTTCTGAAGAAAGATTGTTGGAAGTAATTGTCTCGCCGGCTTTAACTTTTTCAATATAGTTTTCGATGCCGTTACCGATGGGAGAAACAATACCCATACCTGTAATGTAGATGTCCTCGTTGTTCTCTGTCTCAGACATCTTGCCTTCATTCTTTGCGAAGATGATACTTGCATTGCTTCCGCCGAATGCGAAGGAGTTGCTCATTACATAGTTGAGTTCTTTAGCCTTCATTTCGTTGGGCATAAAGTCAATCTTGCCTGCCTTCTCTTTTAAGGCTTCAAGATCTTCTTCCGTGTAACCGATTGTGGGCGGAACCTTGTTATCCGTTAATGCTCTTATTGCATAAACTGCTTCGATTGCGCCTGCTGCACCGAGGCAGTGACCAACCATTGCCTTAGTGGATGAAACGCTTAAGTGATCGTTTGCATCATCAAAGATTGTATGAATTGAAAGGAACTCTGCTTCGTCGTTCTTGGCTGTTCCTGTTCCGTGTGCATTGATGTAATCAAGGTCTTTCTTATCAACACCTGATTTATCAAGTGCTCTTCTGATTGCATACATCTGGCCGATTCCGTCAGGTCTGGGAGCTGTGATGTGATGAGCATCGGATGAAATACCTGCTGATAAAACATCGCAGTAAATCTTTGCGCCTCTGGCCTTAGCATGCTCATAAGATTCAACGATGATTGCGCCTGCACCTTCACCTAATGTAATACCGTTTGAATGGTTAAAAGGTGAGCAGGGGTTTTCTGAAAGAGCATGAAGTGCGGTAAATCCTGCGAAAGGAACGCTTGCAAAAGCATCTGCACCGCCGGCGATAAATACATCGCCGACACCTGCTCTAATCAGTTCGCATGCATATGCAACGCTCATTGTACTGGCTGCGCACGCATTGCCTATATTAGTAACGACACCCTTTGCGCCTGCCATGTTTGCAACGTGGTTTGCGATGGATGCGATTGTCATCTTATTAATATCTTCTGTCTTTTCGCCTTTTTCGATGTAGTTTTCAATACTTACGACGCCGCCGACACAGCTTCCCATAATAACGCCGAAACGTGCTGCATCTACGTTTGCATCTGTAATACCTGCATCATTAAGTGCTTCCTTTGAAGCCTGAAGGCAAAGCATTGAAACTCTGTCTACCTTATCGTTCATCTCGATGTCCGAATCTTTTACTTCAGCTCCGAGATGTGCGTAACAGTCGTCTGAATTTACGCTTCTGGTTTTATCTATTCCGGGTGTACCTTTAAGGGCATTCTCCCAGCATTCTTCAACATTTTTACCGATGGCATTGATCATTCCTAAGCCTGTAACAACGCATCTGGCATTGATGTTCTTACTCATTTGGATAATCTCCTTTACCGCTTTAGTTGATGCCCTCCCAAAAGGGAAGGCATCATAAAATAATTACATGTTAGCTACTACGTATTTGGTTAAGCTGGTAATGTTGTAGAAGTTCTCTTTTGCAACACCTGTCATAGCTACACCGTATTCAGAGTCGATGCAAGCGATGATTTCGAGTGAATCAACTGAATCAAGACCGATTCCGTCACCGAAAAGAGGGATTTCGTAATCAAGTTCTTCTGCGGGAATTCTTAAATTCTCTGACAACATCTCTTTGATTCTTGCAGCAATTGCGAGTTCTTTCTCGTTCATTTTTACTCTCCTTTTGAATAAAAAATATAATTTGTTTTTTATTTATTTTATAAACCTCCGGAGTTCCCCTCGGTTAATAAACTTACTTATACAGCAGTCTCGCTGTTCTCTTTTTCGGCTACCTTTTCTCTGTATTTGATTACATCGTCGGTTACAAATTTAGGATTGCCGTATCTGTCTTTTAGGTCGATGATTGCATCTTTGCAAACCTCGGCATATTTTTTAAGAACCACCGAAGGTCTGCCGGGTTCTTTTTTAAAGTCGATATAAATAGGCTTTCCGATGATTACTCTGACGGGCTTGAAGAAATCTACCTTTCTGTCAAGGCAAATCGGAACAAGCGGAATGTTGCTCTGTTTTGCGAGCATCAAAAATCCCGGCTGGAATTCAAGTAACAAACCGTCCTTTGAGGTATGTCCTTCGGGGAAGAAGAAAATGCCGTATCCGTCATCTATTACTTTCTTTCCCTTCATCAGCCACGATGTATCCATTTGTTCTCTGTCGAGAGGAATATATCTTCTGTGCATTAGCAGTCTGTGGAAAAGTTTGTTCTTTTCGTACCAGTCTTTGCCGATGAATGTGTAAGGATAAAACTTTCGTAAAATATCAAATGCGAACAAACCGTCTGAATAACCCGTATGGTTTGAATATATTACGCAGGGTTTTTTCATTACTGCCGTTGATGCTTTTTTATCTTCCCAGATGATTCTTCTCGGATAAAGTATTCGAAGCACGGGCCACGTTCCTACATATAGAAAGAATATTATTACGGCCTCGAATGCCCAATTTAATTTTTTTAACATCACTTAACAACCTTTCCGTAAGGGCCTACACCGGGTTCATCCCAGTTAAGATTTATGGCCTGTGCAAAAGTATTGTGTCCCAACATCGGAACGCTCAACTTCTCTTCCGTCTCCTTCGAAAGTTTTTTGCACTTTACGAATTCCTTTCCGGCTTCCTCAAATTTAATCATGTACCTTGCAATTTTGTTCTCGAATGTCTTCTCCGCGAGCATACCGCCCTGGGGTACGAATATTCTCGTGTAATTGTCGTGACCGCAGATCTTGTCGAACTGGTCGATTACCGCATCGTAACAGTCCACGGTTTCCTCATATCCGCACGCGGAAACAAGAACAAGTTTTTTATTCATTAATTCCGGATATCTCATCTCGTGTAAAAATCTTCCCGTAGCCTCATCCCCGTTAACGGCTCTGTATTCCGACACGAAATTAATCATTCTGTCCATAAAGGCTTTCATTTTAGACGGAAGCCCAAAAAAATAAAGAGGAAAACTTTCAATAATCACATCCGACTCAAGTACGAGCTTTCTGATCTCGTCCATATCGTCTCTTATGATGCATTCGCCCTTATTTAACTTCCAACAGCAAAAGCAGCCGTAGCAATGCTCGATATTCTTCTCGCGTAAATTGATCTTAACGACTTCGGTATTCTCTTCGCCGTTTTCCGATACCATTCCGCGAACGAAAGCTTCGGCCACCTTGAGGGACGAACTTTGATTTCCTCTCATGCTTCCGTTTATGAGTAAAACCTTCATAACACTATCTCCCTATTATCGTGATTATTTTTTCGTAAAATGATTCCATTTTCAATAAACATTTGGTATTATATGTATGAAATTCAGACAAACACCCCCTGAATGCCTAAATGAAATATTAACTTAATATTAACTTTTTATTTTTTGTCCTAAAAACGTCGGATTTGCCTAAAATAAAAGGCGCGGCGAATCTTTTATGAGGATTGAAAGGAAGAAAATATGTCAAATTTTACTAAAAAAGCCATAATGGACAGCTTTGTCGAACTTGCCCAAAGTATTCCCATGGATAAAATCACCATAAAGCAGGTTTGCGACAACTGCGGGATTAACAGAAATACGTTTTATTACTATTATCAGGACCTCTACGCATTAAAGGAGGAAATCATTTACGCCAAGGCTGCAAAGCTTTTCGTCAACATGGATTTTTCATCTCCCGAGTCCTGGAAATCAAATCTTCGTATCGTCGGAGCCTATGCACGAAAGAACGAAATATTTATAAGAAATCTTTTTAATTCAATGGGACGTGACGCGTTCGGCGATTATATCGTGGATGTCGTATCGAAAATGGCTTATCAGAATATAGACAATCTTTATGAGACAAAGATTGTGCCTACCGGCAAAAAGGTCAGCGAAAAAGAAAAAAAGAGACTCGCATATTTCTTTTCAAAAATATTCGCGGAAACCACGGTTGAGTGGATAAGGGGCAAATCAAGCGACGACCCCGTGGACACTCTCGAGCACGGTATCGAAATGCTCGACGGCGTGGTAGAGCTCATGCTTACCAATGTGGCAAAATAGGTTTAAAAGTGATATAATTAAGTGTTGTGTATTTTATGAGGGATATAAATGAGCAGACTTATCAGATTTGTAAAACAGGATAACGATGACAATCAGATGTCGCCTTTGATGAAGGCGGTAAAATCCATTCACTCCGTATCTTCGTCAGGTGATTCAATTTCGCTCGACGACATCAAAAAACAGCGTGCCGGTCAGGATTTGTTTGCGACATTATCCACCCTTTCAAACAACATTGAAACCGATGATTTTACGGTGAAGGGCATCCCCTGCGAATGGGTCAGACCCGAATACAAACATGATAAAAGACATATCATTATGTATTGTCACGGCGGCGGTTACACCTGCGGCAGCTTAAAGTATGCAAGAGTTCTGGCCGCAAAACTTGCCTTAAACACGGGTATGGAAGTAATGTCATTCGAATACCGTCTCGCTCCCGAAAACCCCTATCCGGCAGCCATCGAAGATGCTCTGACAATTTGGAACTATCTCATGCAGCTTGGTTTCGGTGCCAGAGAAGTCGTACTAATCGGCGATTCGGCAGGCGGAAACCTCGCACTCGAACTTGCACTCAAATTAAAAGCTCAGGGAAGGCTTCTTCCCAAAGGCATTGTTTTGATGAGTCCCTGGACAGATATGACCATGTCCGGCGAATCCTATAAAACATGTAAGGATCAGGATCCGATACTTACCAAGGAATACATCCAGACTTCGCGTTTTTCCTTCGTAGGTTTGAACGATAAATTCAACGAAAATATCAAAGATTTTAAGATAGAGGATTACGGCTTTAACTATGCAGATCCCAAATACAGCCCTCTCTTCGCGGATTTTGAAGGCTTCCCGCCTTTCTTAATCCAGGTCGGCTCAAACGAAATCTTAAAATCCGATGCATACAATCTGTACGAAAAGCTCATAAAAGACACCGTAACCGTTACTCTCGAAGAGTACGAGGACGCATGGCATGTATTCCAGATGATGCCTTTTAAAAAGGCCCTTCGTGCGATGGAATCAATCAGCAAATTTATTGAAGAATTATACTAACTAAGTTTAAAGGAGAGTCCACCCAAAATGGCTCACGAAACATGGTACAGAATGGATAATGTGGCAAAAGTCTTTCTGGCGGCAGCGAACGATCGCGACACCAGATCTTTTCGCATTACCTGTACTTTAAACGAAGACATTGAAGAAGATATATTAGGCGCTGCAGTAAAGAATGCCGCCAAGGAACGCCCCCAGTATCAGGTGACGATTCTTCGCGGTCTCTTTTGGCATTACATGGAGCCGACGGACGACGAGCCTGTCGTAACTATCGAAAACGAGAGACCCTGCCCTATGCTTTACGACCAGAAAACCTTCGGCAAGCTTCACTACCATGTAACATATCATTACAACAGAATCAATCTTGATTTCTTCCACGCCATCGCCGACGGAAACGGCGCGATTGAGTTCTTAAATCTGATTGTTTATCACTATCTTAAGTTAAAACATCCGAACGAAATTCCCGATATTCCCATGACATCGGGCGCTTCGGAGGCCGCTCTATCGCAGGACAGCTTCAGACATTATTATGCGAAGAAAAACAAGAACGTAAAAAAGAAAAAATTCAGAAACGCTTATCATATAAAAGGTCAGAAGCTCCCTTACAATCAGCTTCGTTTTATGGAAGTTCATATGAATGTGGGCGATGTTATTAAAAAAGCCAAGGAAAATCATGTTTCCCTGACATCCTACATTGCCACGAAGCTTATGATGAGCATCTACAAAGATATGCCGGTTCTAAACAGAATCCAGCCTGTCACAATCAGTATGCCTGTTAATCTGAGGAATTACTATCCTTCGGATACATCGAGAAACTTCTTCAATTCGGTTAATGTAAGCCATCTTTTTAAGAGCACGGATACCTTTGAAAGTGTGGCCGAACAGTTTAACGCTGATCTTAAAAATGAACTGACTCCCGAAATGGTTGAAGCCCGAATGTATGATTACGAAAAGCTGGAGAAAATTCTTTTTATAAGACTGGCTCCTCTTTTCCTTAAAAACCCGGTGGTTAAAATCGGTACACACCAAAAGGCCAAAAAGGTTACGGCCGTGGTTTCAAACCTTGGTATTTTAAAAGTTCCCGAAGAACTTTCGGATTATATTCTTTCCTACAATGCCTACTGCTCCACAAGCACAATGTTCGTGGTCTGCTCGACCTACAAAGATGATTTCGTGCTCGGCATCAGCAGCGCATACAAGAGCACTCAGGTTATCAGGGATTTTATTAAGAGTCTTTCCGACGAAGGTATTGAAATGACTCTGTATTCGAATGAGGTTGTTGATTAGATTATAAAAGAAGTACCCATAAATTATATAGGTGCTGAAAAGAATGATTATTGAATCATCTTTGATAAAGGTTTTACTAATATGAAAATGTGTCCGCACTGCAAAATAAATATCGGTGGAAATCTTGAGAAATGTCCTCTCTGCCAGAATCTTTTAACCGGCGAGGGCGAAAGGGATTATATCCCTAAAATCGAGATAAAAACAAGGTTAAGACGCAAGGCTTTTAAGATAGTCATGTTTGTCTTCTTCGCTTTAATTATCATTAACCTTGCGCTGGATTTCCTTTTCATAGAAACAGAGCATCCATCGTGGAGCCCTCTGGTTGTCGCATGGCTTTTGGTAATCGGCTGGATCATCGAATTTATCATCAGGAAGCATTACAACCTCCTAAAAGCGATGTTCTTTACGATGATTGCGATAGTGGTTCTAAGCTTCTTCTCCGAAGCCTTCATCACACTTGCCTGGGATCTGCCGTATCTTGGCATCACCGCCGGATACATCGTACCCATCCTCTGCAGCGGAAATTTAGTGGCTAATTTCATTCTTTCATTTATAGACAAGCATTTTACCGACTACTCGTTAATATACATGTTTTTAAACATTCTGGTGGGCGTAGCGCCGTGGATAGCACTTCTTATCTTCTACCGCGACAAGCCCCCTCTTACATGGTCTATCTGCCTTGTAATAAATGTTCTGGCCTTCTTCGGTTTGATCGTGTTTAAAGGAAGGACTGTACTGGCGGAGTTTAAGAAGAGGTTTCATTTATAAAAACTAATGTTTTATTTCTTGTAAATCTAGGCACATAATTATGATTAAGTTTGAACAAAAATGGATGCTTTCCTGTAAATAAGAGAAAGCATCCATTTTTTTCACTTTTTATACCTAATTATTTCTTCATCAGTTTTTCAAAATTCTTTGAGTGGTGAATAATCATTTATTATTTTTGCCCAATTATTTTGGGTTTCCTCATTTATTGATAACAAAAAATTTAATTCACCATTAGCATCTATTTGATACATATTCATATTATTATCTTTTTTTTCGCCCAAGATAATAGAATGCGGTTCTGATAGATACATAATCTCAAATAATTCTTTCCCTGAAATACCATAAGTTTTTCTGTTTTTTGCAGGCAGAAAAGATAACATCAAAGGCTTAAGGACTTTTTTAACTGTATTCGACCCCAACAATCTTATCTCTTCATTATGAACAAAAAACAAATTACACCATTTTTCTTTAATAATTATTTTGATTCCTGTATTGTAATTTATTAATTCTATCGAATCCATGGTGCAATAACCTCAATATCAAAGTTGTAAAACTTCACATTATTCGAAAATCTAGACCAATTGTTTCTTATATAAACCAGCTCTTTTGATGTAACCGTGTTCATTAAATCTCCTGCCGTTCCGTTAAGTATTCCATCAACATTATCCATATATGTTAAATCAAAATGAATTGTATTGCCTTCTTTAACGGTTTTTTCCATAGCAAATATACTATATTCATCCCATCCGGTATTTCTATTTTGTAACATATCAAATTCCATCTTGCTAGGAGAAACATCTTCCAAAAGCATTCCACCATATCTATCTTGAAAAGCAGCTCTTCCGTTTCCGTTCGCTGAAGGTCCGTATATTAAATCATTATTACCAACATTTATTTTACAATCATTATGTACAAGAATACTTTTTTCAGAAACAAAATATGTATGGAAGTCTTCTACCTCAAAATTATAAACCTTAACAGGCTCTTCAAGGTATTCTTTTTCAATATTTGTTATAGCAAGATTTTCATTATCTGAAGATCTGAGAATATCGCCAACTCTTAAATCTCCTGCAAGTACAAAGCCTACTCCTACAACATAGAAAGGATGTTCCGGTGTAGCTATTATTTCTTCATCTTCTACAAAGACATGAACTAATTCATCCTTTTCCTTTACAAAGGTCCGTACTACAGGTTTATATTCCTGTTCACCCGTTTCAGGTTCTTCAGCTAATACATAATCCCCTTCCTCTATATCCTCAATGTTCTTTTCGCCATATAAAGTCTGGATTCTGGTTTCTGCCACGAAGCAACAATTATTAAGTACATAGTTGAAATCATCTACTGCTGCACCGAGTTCTTTGGCAGCTCCATAGGTTCCAAATCCCGCCAGAACAGTACCGGCACCTGATAATACCAGATTGCCCACATCACCCAAAGTGACTTTTTCACCGTTTGCTACCTTTGTGGCTATGTTATTAATCTGCTTACCGAATTCATATCCACTCTTAACCAGATTAACGCCATTTCCAACCAAATCGACAGCCTTATATGCCATCATAGCACCCTTGGCTATCTTTATACCGGTGCAAGTAGCTCCTGCAAATTTAAGTGCTGCGGTTGCAGTTCCCAATGTTAAAGCACTAAGTCCTGCAATGGCTGCATTAAAGTAATCGCCCTCGCTTAAGTAAAGTATACAATCGGCTAAGTTGGCTACTACACCTACTACTCCGGGAACACAGCCAAGTATTCCGAATACTCCATGCGCAATCGTAGACAACAAGCCGTGTCCGTTTTCATTGCTGCCTTCTTCCGGTGATAAACCAAACGGATCCATCAGGTTTATAGGATTGCCCTCTACATATGCATATTTATTCATGCTCTGAGAGTGACCTACTTCACCTGTTAAGATATCCTGATTGATAAATCTCTTTATCTCAGTATTGTAGTAACGCTGACGCATATAGTATAAGCCGTTTTCATCGGTACTTACACCATACTGGCCATTGTAAAGATAATCTGTAAGTTGCTTGCTACCGCTTAACAGTTCACCATAAGGTCCATATGTATATTCGGCAATTACATTACCCGAACCATCACTAAGCTTCATTGTGCTTCCGATATTGTTATAGTGATGATACAGCGTGCTTACGCCTTCTTTTTCGGAAATTAATCCATTACCGTATACATACAGTCTGTCTATGCTGTTTGTAGCTACAACACCATTGGTCTTCTTATATGTTTTCTTTACAAGAACTCTGCTTAAAGAATTGCTTACAACATCCGTAATATACTCTACTCTGTGCTCGCTTGTCTCTTCAGCTATTCTTGTATTTTCTGCATCGTATTCGTATCTAACTCCGCCTGCGTAAATAAGTCTGTTCCTGCAGTCATATGACAAATCTGTCATTACTCCGTTAACAGGACCATATACCATATTTCCGTCAGCATCATAACGAACTTCCTTACCGTTATATTCAATAAGTCTGTTCTCAGCATCATACTTAAACGATGCAGATGTTAATCCGTTAGATTTATTATCAAATCCCTCTACAGACGATACGTTTCCGGAGGCATCATAAGTGTAAATATAATTAGATATTTCCTCTAAGAACGCCCCGTTGCTGTCGGTCTTAACTTCTCTCTGATTGAGAAGTCTGCCTGTTCTTACATCGTATGCGCAATACTCTTTAGTATTATTAGGTCTGGTGCAGGATGATAATTTACCCAGTGCATTGTAAGTATACGATGTTACCGCACCATTATTATCAACAACCTTCTTTAACCAGCCATTCTTGTAATACTCGTATCTTACAACTTCACCGCCGGGATAGGTGATGGAAAGAAGATTTCCGAGTTCATCATAAGCATACTTAATAGTGTTGCCATTATAGTCCGTGTATGAAGTAACTCTATTTAGCTTATCATATTCACGTTTAATGATTCCCTTTGAATCTTCAACTTTTGTAAGATTGCCATTCTTATCATAAGTATAATTAACCGTGCCAAGTAAATCAGTCATAGATGTTACTCTTCCGAGTACATCATATGTATACGTTGTTTCCTGACCTCTTGCATTCGTCAATTTGGATACAAGACCTGCTCCGTTATACTCATAGGATGTTTTATTTCCTAAAGTAGAGATAACCTGCGTGAGTCTGTCAAGATTATCATACTTATATTGTGTGGTTCCTCCGTTTGCATCTGTGACGGACGCTACATTTCCTTTAACATCGTAAGAAACCTTCGTTGTAAGAGCATTGTTTTCTTTTACAGATACTACTCTGCCCTTTTCGTCGTATGTATAAACACTTGACTTATTAATACTTGAAAGGTTCTGGATTGCAGAAAGGATATTTCCTCTTGCATCATATGTGTAATTGGTAACACTACCGTCTGAATCCTTAACAGTTGTTACTTTTCCTACTGAATCGTAAGTCGTAATATCTGTTTTAACACCATTAGCATCAATGGTGCTCTTAACATTACCAAGTGCATCATAGGTAACCTTTGTAGTATAGCCTTCTTCATCAGTAGTTGCTATTACTCTTCCTAAGGCATCATATTCATACTTAACCGAATATTTTTCACCCTTGGAATCTTTCATATATGCTTCTACGAGCTGATTGACAGCATCATAAACCATATATGCTGTTCTTCCTGTAGCATCCGTCTTGGATGTACAGTTACCGTTAGCATCATATGTATATTGGGTCACATTGCCCTTAGCATCTGTTTCTTTAATCAGTCTGCCAAATGAATCATACTCATTGTAATTTGTATTTCCTACTGCATCTGTAAAGCTGGTTACATTTCCTTTTTTATCATAAGAGAACGCTTCTGAAGATCCATCTGAATATAATTTAGCGATACATTTCCATCTCTGACTATACGTATTAAGAACCCATGATCCATCTGCAAAGGTTGTTTTGTGAATAGTTCCGTTAGGATTGTATTCATATTGGGTGGTTCTGCCAAATTCATCGGTTTCACTAGTCTTTTGACCAAGTGAGTCATAGGTGTATGAAATGCTTGTTCCGTCAGACGAGGATACCTTTAGCAGGTTGTCACACAAATCATATGAATAACTAATTGTTATTCCGCCAGGCATTGTTTTCTTTATAACGTTTCCGGCTGAATCATATGAATACTCTACTACACTGCCATCCGCATATATTTCTTTTACAAGATGACTCATCGCATCATATGAATATTTAGTAACATTGCCTAACGCATCTTTTACAGATGTGCAGTTACCGTTGCAATCATATGTGTAATATGTTGTATTTCCTAATGCATCGGTTTCGCTAAGTTTTCTTCCTACTGCGTCATATGTGTAACTTGTTGAATTTCCTTTGGCATCCGTTGTCTTTACAATATTACCGCATGCATCATATTCCATACGAATAACATTACCCATTAAATCTGTAATGGATGTAAGCATTCCGTTTGTGTATGAATAATTGATGCTTCCCTGACTGCCTCTGGTTTCGGATGTCATTTGTCCGCTTGAATTATAGGTATAACTTGTAGTCAATCCGGATGCATCTGTAGTTGATACAAGATGATTGTTTAAATCATACGAATAATATGCTGACGCTCCATCCGACCCGAATACACCCGTAACATTTCCGCGAGAATCATAGGATAAAGTGGTAACAATACGGCCCTTGTCTGTCACTTTGACCATATTATTATTCTGATCATATTCTCTCTCTATAACATTGTTATAAGGATCTTTCTCAAAACGGAGATTGCCATTTAAATCATATATATATGATGCTGAAACATTATTAGCATTTGTTTCATATGTAACAGCGTTTCTGGAATTAACCATAACGGTTTCTTTTGCACCATTAGCCTGAATAACAGTTACTTTCTTGCTATAATTGCCGTAGTCCTCATAAGACATGAGCATTGTGTAGCCAAGTGCATCTTTCTGATTAACCACACGATTATTATCATCATATTCGTTGGTCACAAATACTCCGTTGGCATTCGAGGCCTGGACTATTCTGTGTTTTTCATCATATGCATATCTAAGTGTTGTATTATCAGGACGAACTATAGCTGCGAGATTTGAGTTTTCATCATAAGAAAGAAAAGTAACTCTTCCTGCGCTGTCATGTAATTCAGAAACTAAACCACTTCCGTTATGAACAGCAGTAATGGTTTTGCCTGAAATATCTTCTTTAATGACAGTATTATTGCCATTATAAGATATTGATATAGTCTGTTTTTCAGAAGAAACTATCTGTGAAAGCTTTCCGTCTGAATAGAAGTTCTTAATAACTCCGCCGGGATAATATAATGTATAAGTCAAATCCTGATTTCTGACGAGTTTAAATGACTCTAATCCGGGAGTAATAGCCGTATATTCGCCAATTGAATAATCTCTGCTTGTATCTAATATAATTCTTCCATTAACGACTTTTCCGTAATATACTCCATTCAAAGCATCTGTTTTTACGAATGATACAACTCCATTAGGGCTTGTATAAAGCCATACCATACCATTACGCTGTTCAAGATGCATTTCATACTGACTGTTCCATCCATACCCGATTTCACCGGCATTTTGTACAGCGCCTGATGAGTATGATAAATCATATGATAACTCCTGACCTCCAACAATGGTCAACGCTGCAACTTCGTCCTGATATAAACCTGACGTGATGTCTACAGGGTCACCTACTGTTTGTGGTTTTCCGTAATAATTCTCCGGTGATCCATAAAATTCTCTGTGATAATGACCGCCTATAGGAGAAATCGAAAGCGTCACTCCCAAATCTTCTCCGGAAACACATTCAGCCATCGCATCAATTAATCGGAAATAGTATTCCTTTTGATCATCTTCGGACTCTTTAACTGCTTCAGGCATGCGATGAACATAAGTTCCGTAATATACCTGTCCGGGATATAATGTGTCGAAAGTCATCGGCATCAAACCTACCGATACAAATGACTGCGTTGATGTATTACTGTCTGTAACAGTTACATTTGCTGATTTTTCTTCGACCTCAAATGAATCCGTTGAAAGATTATTTAATTGAGCTGAACCTCCGCTTGGAGGAGGCGTGGAAGTTGTTCCCTGATTTCCTCCGGAATTGCTGCTTTCAGCCATACCGAAATCATCCTGGTCATAATGAACATTTCCGTTATTGTCTACTCTTCCTCTGGTAGTTCGACCAGTATCTACATCTGTAACAGAGAACTCATAATCCGGTTCTCTGTATGGTCCGATAGTAGTATGGAAATTATATAAAGGCTTTCCTGAATTGTTAGCAACCGCATATTGAACATATAAATCTCCACCACAATCTACGGTTGATTCAGGCATAATTGTTATATGAATACCCTCACCTGTTGTTACAGAAATCTCAGATTCAGCAACAAAATGAGCCGATACGGGAGTTTCAAAGGGCATAAGAATACCTTTGAAATCAGCAGACACTTCATAACTGCCGGATTTATCACCTCTAAGTACCCATGAAGCAGTTTTGGTTTCCTGTCCATGAATGGTACCAAGATTCTCTGTCTTGGACTGGCCTTTTGATAAACTAGCTAATGATACGCCATTGGGATAATGTATTGTTGCTGTAGAATTCTCAATAGCAAACTGATAATCCGCCATGTTGATTACTGTCAAATCAACCTGGAACATATCTTTGAGCCATGAAATACTGTCTCTTTTATTTACAGTAACAATAATGGGTTTTTCTTCAACTACATCGACAACCGCGCCTTGGCCTGATGTACTTCCGCCTCCTCCCCAACCGGAAGGAGTTCCCATAGACGATTCAGGTCCGTTGATACTTCCTTCAGTACCGGGTTTGCCGGGCATTCCTCCCCAAAGCATTGTAAGTTCATAAGGAACCTGCTGATAAACAAGTTCAACAGTAAATGTATATGTGTGGTTGTTGGCACCACCAAATATAACTCCTGCCTGCTGCATTTCTTCCAGAGACATTCTGTGAACTGTCAGTTTACCTACTATAAGCTCGTTTCTTATAAGTTTAAGCTTGTATTCTTTAACTTCGTATTCACTTATTACTATCTCCATTTCTGAAGGTAAGTAATCCTGTTTATAAGCTGCTATTCTAGCAATTCCGACATCCTGAACTATTTCAACGTATCCGAACTGGTCAGCCTTTAATGATAATCCTGTATCTTCGTCCAATTTAAGGTATACTAATGCATACGGAAGTCCTATTCCGCTTTCATCTGTTACCTGAACTTTAGTCTTTCCTTTTCCTGTATTTTCATAAATACGTGCGGTAGTTGATACAGAAGACTGATTGCCTGCCGCATCTTTTACGGTAAGAATTATCGTGTAGTTTCCGGGTGCGTTATACGTATATCTGGGCGTTGCACCTGTAATTACAACACCATTGCCCATATCCCATATATAATCAGTGATTCTGACATTGTCATAAGAAGCCAGACCATCTAATCCAAGTTCCATTCCGACTATTCCAATATAGTTTTCAGGAAGGACTGCTACGGGAGCTACAACATCTGTACTATCTGCATATCCGCCCGCTTCAGCAGACTCGCTCATATTTCCGGCTTCATCGTATACTCTGACTTTATATAAGTAGTTCTTATTCGCCTCTACATCGGAATCAACATATGAGAGTTCCTGAGTTTTTCCGATTGACATAAAAGCACCACCGACTTCACGACGGAGAATTTCCATATATGAATAATCACTGTCGTCCTCCAGTGTTGCATTAACTTCAATTGCAAAATGACCGGTGCCTGTCTTAACCTCAGTAATAACAGGAGCCGTCTTATCAAGTATAAATGTATACAGACAGGCTTCACTTTCATTACCATAAACATCTGTTGCTATAGCACGAACACGATATTCGCCTTCTTCAATCTTATCAGTATCCCAAGTTATGTTGGAAATAACATAATTTGAATTCTCCGAAGTTTTTCCTATCTGTCTCCAGTAATTTTGTTCACCTTCCTGTGTATATTCAAGTCTGACATTTGCTACTCCGGAATTATCCATGGCTGTAACGGAGAATGTCTGATTTGCACAAATCTTTGAGTTAGTATACGGATAAATGCCATATATAACAGGCACATTGTTATCCTGATTTACCGTAACAATTATTTCATCCGAAAGATCGCCAACGTTGCCCGCAAGGTCAATAGCAGCAACCTTATACAGATACATTGAATGAACTTTTACAGAATTATCATAGTAATTCAAAGTACTGCAGTTATCATTGATGCGATTGTAAATGCCGTTAGCATTATCTGCTCTCCAGATTTCAAAACCTTTGACATCAGTTTCATCTGAAGGAACCTCCCATGCAATTTCAACATAACCTTCATTCGCTTTGCACTGTAAATTGCTTACCTTTGAAGGTGGAGTTCTATCTATTCTGTATTCAACTATTAAATCTTTTCCATCAGAAGTAAGAGGACTCTTATTTCCGGCTTTATCATATACTACAAATTTAATAAAAATCGAGCCTTGACGAATTCCAGATATATCAAAATCTTTAGTGAAATGTTCCTCTTTTTTTCCTTCTCCAGCCTTAACTATTTCAAGATCATTGAAAATCTCACCGTCAGTAGAGTAACTGAATACTGCATAAGCTAACTCGTTATCATCTTTTGCGTCCATCGCAAGATTGATAACTTTACTGTAATAGGAGCTCTCGGGATAAACTGCACTAATAGTAGGGCTGGTAGTATCCTCTGTGGTAATAATTGAGAACTCTTCCGACTCAATACCTCTGTTTCCTAAATCATCATATCCTACTACTCTGAATGTATATTCATTATCAGGTTCAAGACCACGAACGTAATATCCCAGTTTCTCTACTTCTCTGCCTACCTCTTCGAATTTACCGCTCTTTAACTGCTCAACTACAAAGTATCCGAAGTCTTCCTCTGTTACATCTTCCCACTCAATACGTACGAAAGAAGAACCCGATGTTACATTTGTTACTTTAATCTTTGCAATTCCTGTATTATCTACGGTATATCTTCTTGTAAAGAGTTCTGTACTCTTGTTGCCAGATGCATCTATTGCATATGCGTTAAAGAAGTATTCTCCATCAACAAGAGTTGTGGTATCAAAGGTAAATGATGCTTTACCATTAGTTGCACTCTTTTCTTCGACATCAATCCAGTCAGTTGCATCAACAGCTTTATACTGAATACCGACTGATGCTACGCTCTTATTATCTCTTGCTGTAATCTCAAACTTAGCTTCAGCGTTCACTCTGCCTGCACGAGGATTAAATTCCTGGATTTCAGGAGCCACCTTGTCAGTTTCAATCTGAACAGAAACTCTTTCACTGGCTTTACTCTTATTACCAAATTTATCAAATGCATAAACTACATATTCATATGTATCGCCGATGTTAACTTCTTTATCTGTATAAAGAGTTTCATATCTTCCGGAAAGGGTGCAAATGAGTTCATCTTCTCCATATGTTGCCCTTCTTATCTCATAACCTGCACAATCAGCACTAACAGATGCATCGAATGAAATATTAACATTTCCGTTATTGGCAATAGCCTTGAAATTGGCAGGTGCCTCCGGACCTTCTTTGTCAATAATATAAGTAACCTCTTTTGTATCTTCGTTTCCGTCTGCATCAGTAAGGACATATCTTAATGAGTAACTGTCCTCGCCTGTTAAATCACTTATATCCCAAGTATATGTTGAATATAATCTTCCATAGGATGCAACCTTTTGAGGCAGTCTGTTGACGATTGTTTCCCATTCGTCTTCTGCATTCTTAATCTGCACAGCGACTTTATTACCTGTGCTATTTCCACTATTTTCAAAGTAAACATTAAGAACTATACTTTCGCCACCAATACTCTGGTTGTCATCAGGAGTAACTGAAAGAATCTTAGGCATCTTTACTTCTGATTCAAGTACAACACTTCTTTCAGAAGTATTTCCTGCTTTGTCAAATGCTTCGACAGTAAACTTGTAAGCCCGAGTCTTCTCTAAATCTGTGGCCTTATAAGTTGTTTCCTTTACATTATCTGCGAGTAATTCTCCGTTAGCATAAACATTGTATCCGACTACTTTAACATTATCTGTTGAAGGAGCCCACTCAATAGTGATAGAGGATCCTGTTCTACTCTTAAGACCAAGATTCTGCGGAATGCTTGGAGCTTCATTATCTTTCTTTGTTCTTATATTAAGCGCAGGTGATGAAGATGCTTTATTTCTTTCGTTATCAAATGCGAATACCGTATAGGTATACTGCATATCAGAATCAACAGAATTATCTACATATGTGGTATTACTTGTAACCCCAAGGAGCTTTCCGTCTCTGTAAACTTCGTAACCTAAAATTCCGTTATTATCTTCTGAACCGCCAAAGCTAATAGATACGCTTTTTTCTGTTATCTGTGTTTCCACAATATATACTACAGGGCTCGGTGCTTCATCATCTTCTATTGCATATTCAACTTCATTGGATATGCTGGATATAGCCTGAATGAAATGATATTCCTTATCCTTCTTTTTAAGAACAATCTTATTAAATCTGGTTGTTCCCGCATAGGCGTTAAATGTTATAGTTTGAACATATTCACGTCCTGTGGTACTCTTCTTTCTGGAGAAGATGGTTGTATGTGTACCGCTAGCAATGAAGTTCTGATAATAATTCTGTGTAAAATCACCTCTTAATTCCAGAACACCTGCGGTAAGTTTTCCTGAATGACCATTAATTGCGTTAAATGTAAAGTTACCATTTACCAAAACATAATCATTCTCATCTGTCATGATGAGATAACCGTAATATTCTACTGACAAATTATTGGAAACATAAATCTTAGCCTTATCCACATAAAGCGGAGCATTAAGAACAAGATTTCCTGCATTAATATTCTTTCCGTTACCATACATGTTTCCATTAATGGTTAATGTTCCTTCTACCGATAAATCTTCCTGAAGGTTTGAACCCTCTGTAATCTGTAAATTCCCACTGCAAATACCATTTTTTACTTTCGCTGGATTTGATACAATAACTGTTCCCGAGCCGCTGATATTTTCTGTTTCATCAGAGAAGCTGCCTAAAACGTTAATGGATGATTTCATTTCCAATTCTTCAGAATTTTCATTTATGAAATTGAAGAACTGAGAAGTATTATCTTCGGTAATTGTTTGTTTTGCGTTTCCTGTAAACTTAAAGGTATTATTTCCTTTTCCAACGAAAACATTTCCTCCGTATTGAACGAAGTTGCCCTTTAACTCAATAGTACCGTCTGTGAAATTATTGGAAGAAGTCTTTGGATAATAGTAGAAATTACCATTTACTAACAGACAATCTTCGGAATCATCCATTTCAATACGACAGGAGCTTGCTCCGTATGAAACATTTCCTTCGCTTTCAGAATTGACGGATTGTACTCTAAAATCTCCGTTAACAATCAGTTTTCCACCATTAAAATCAATCTTACCGCCCATAGCAATAAAATCACCATTGACCGTAAGTGTTTTTCCGTTTAAATCGAGAGTGCCATCCCACAAATAAAGATTAGCATCATAAACTTCATTCTCTGCGAGTGGCAATCCTTCCTGATAAGAATTCTGTCCAAACGATACATTTGATTTGTTTCTCACCAATGTATCGTACTTAATCATTCTGTTAAATGAAACACCGGATTTGCTGGGATTTTTGATTTCCAAATATGCAAAATAAGAATTTTCGTTTAATTCAATAATCTGAAGATCAGTACCGTTAAGGATTGTCTTATGGGTTCCACTTAACTGAAGATATCCGTTGCCGCTTAAGTTACCTCCTAATGTTAATACGCCTTTAGGAACAGCATAATAACAGTTTTCTCCTATATACAGGTTCTTTTTAACTGTTACAGGTATATCTTTATCGGAGTTTCCATTATTTATTCTTGTCTGCGCCCACGATTCTCTTCGGTCGATTTTTAAATCTCCGTCTACTTCTACGCTTCCGTTATACAAGTATAAATTCATATGGCTTCCGGATCTTCCGCCAATATATAAATTGCCTTTTACATGTATGTCTGAATACAAATATGCATAATATGTCTGTAAG
>FNEU01000004.1:84218-206080 GCA_900100245.1 Lachnospiraceae bacterium G41 | reverse complement strand
CCAACATGTGCACATGATCCGGCATCAGATGTCCTTCTATTATCTCCACTCCCTTGTATGCACACAGTTGCTTGATTATGTCTCGCACACTTTCTTTGTATTGATTGTAAATTATTTTTCGCCTATACTTTGGAGTGAACACTATGTGGTACTTACAAATCCATTTAGTGTGTGATAGACTATTTGCCTTATTGGCCATTAAAATCACCTTCCCTTCGCTATTTGTTTGGCTTGAACAACCTCATTATAGCGGAAAGGTGATTTTTTTGTATAACACACACCGCGCACCCGCATAGCGGGTGGTTTATATTTCGCACGCTTCGCGAGCTCAACAGGGTCACGACCCATAATAAAAGCCCGAAAGGGGCGGTTCCTTTCGGGCTTTGTGGGACGATTTTATTTTTATCTATGTTTGGTTTATTTTATGTTAGTATAATTCTTTATTGTTTAAAGGTTTCTATTTTTTCGGGAACCGCCCCCGAAGGGGATACTACAGTTTGCAATAGCAGATTATTCTTTGATCTTCTATCCTGTAGCATACATAAACTGTGGTGTCGTCGAAGTCAAATTCATAATCTATGCAGGAAGTAGTTTTTCCGTCATCGCTGTATCTTTCGCAGTCGACTATAACTTTGTTGGGTTCGCCGTAGCCGAAGTTCTTTGAAAGATAATTCTGTACAAAAGCCCGGCCTTCCGCTTCTTTGGCTTTTGCCTCGTCAAATGTGTAATGTTTAACGCCGTTGAAATTTTCATATCCATTTTCGGCAATCATCATTAAAGACATATCGTCTTCAATAATTCTTAATGTGTAGGAAGTTGCATATCCGAGTCCTAGTCTAAAATAATCAATGTCATATATTGTAACTTCTGCACCGCTCTGGATTCCGACATCCTCAAATCTGTCTACGAGTACAATCCATGAATCGTCTGTAGTTACACCGTAAAACTCTTTTAAATACTTGTCTGCCTGTGCCTTAGCCTTTGCATCTTTGCTGCCCTCTTTTATGGGGGTTGATTCAAGTGCCATATTTACGCCGGGCTCAATGCCTTCTTCTTTAAGTCCCTGAACGTTTACATATCTCTTCTTGGCATCGTGATCGATGTATTCGAGGAGCTGTTCGTCGCTCATTTCGTCTTCGGGAAGATATACGATATTGTTTTCGGTAATGTATGCAAGTTCGCCGTCTTTCATCTCACTCTTAGTTTCATAGTGAGCCATACTCTTTTCGGGGAACACTCCGTTGTCGTAATATTCTCTTTCAAGCTTGATGGATCTTAAAATCTCCGAATCGGTCAGGCTTCTTGAAAATCCTTCGTCGGTGCTGATAAATACATCGTTGTCAACTTCGGTCTGATAACCCTGATATTCTTCCACGTCCATATTCGCAAGTCTTGCCCTGAATCCTAAAATAGCTGCACTGGCGCCGATACTGAAGACACCGAAAACTGCAACGATGATAAGCGCGGTGAGAACAGTCGCATATTTGAATCTGAAATCTGCGGTTCTTCTTCCCTTAATGCAGTTTCTGTATATAGATCTTTTCATGTCGTCACTGATTTCGATATTGGAAATCAGATCTTTATTTATCTTATTTTCCATAAACAACCTCTCCTTTGTACTTTACGCTGAGCTTTTCTCTGGCGCGCTGTAATCTTTTCTTCACCGCGGAAGGTGTGGTCTTAAGGATTTCTGCCACTTCTTTTACGGTGTAGCCTTCGATATAAAAGAGAATAACTACGGACTTAAGTTTGTAATCTAAATCCCAGACGAGCGATAAGATTTCCTTGTCGTTTCCGCTTAAGCCGTCCGTGATGACTAAAGTCTCCTCCATATCTTCCAAAGGTATTGCTGCATGTCTTTTGTGAAATCTTAAAAATTCTTTACATTTATTTTGAGACACTTTTATGAGCCATGCTTTTTTGTGCTCTTCACTCTCAAACTCAGGTTGCTTTGTATAATAAATCAGAAAAGTCTCCTGTAGCACATCCTTTGTATCCTGTTCGTTTTTCAGAATCAGAAAACAGATTTTATAAAGCATATCGCTGTATCTGTCGATGACTGATTCCAAATCAACATCTTTGCTTTTCATTTATGAACTCCTTTTGTATGTATAAAGGTATTCGCGAATGACCTTTTCACTATAAATACGTCTGACGAAGCGAAAAGGTGACAAATTTTAAAAAATTTTTTGAGTGGTTGTTTACGTTTATCTCATAAAAAAGGCCTGCACCGATTTGATGCAGGCCTTCGTGGTATTAAGTTAATTTTATGCTTCGGGTTCGATCATTCCGTATGTGTTGCCTTTACGTTTGTAAACTACACAAACCTGATCTGTCTCTGCATTCTGGAATACGAAGAAGTTGTGTCCCAAAAGTTCCATCTGAACACATGCATCTTCGGGATACATCGGCTTCATATCAAATTTCTTTGATCTGATAATCTTGATTTCGTCATCATCTGCGAAATCCTTCTCAATGTAATCCTGTTTGAAATTATCACTGTTCTGCTTATAATTTACAAGTTTGCTCTTATATTTTTTAAGCTGTCTTTCAATAATCTCCTCTACTAAATCAATCGATACATAAAGGTCGTTGGAAACCTGCTCTGATCTGATGATGCTTCCCTTAACGGGGATAGTAACTTCGATTTTCTGGCGGTCTTTTTCAACGCTCAATGTAACATGTACTTCTGTGTCCGGAGTAAAATACTTCTCAAGTTTTCCTATCTTCTCCTCTACAGCCTCGCGTAAACCCGGTGTAACATCAATATTTTTTCCAATAATAATAATGTTCATATAGCCACCCTCCGATACAAGTATTTGTAGTTTTGACTACGGATATATTATACCAAAAATATTATGCTTATTCAATGTATATAAGTTTGAACATTTTGTTAACGGAAGTCTTCCGTAAAACTTGTAACCGCGTTGGCACCGTCCGCAACAGCAGTTACAATCTGGCGAAGTCTCTTGGCTCTGACATCGCCCGCCGCATAAACGCCCTTGATATTGGTTCTGCAGTCCTCATCGGCAATAATGTATCCGCCCGCATTGCATAAAAGACCGTCAATTTCATTCTTAACCGGAGTAATACCGACTGCGATAAATACGCCGTTTACAAGGAGCGAAAAGTCTTCGTCGTCTTTTACGTTACGAAGCGAGAGCGATTCTACCTTGTTGTCGCCGTTTATGCTTTCTACTACGGTATCCCAGAGGATATTTACGTTGTCGCATTTTTTAAGGCTTTCCTGAAGGGATGCCGCACCGCGAAGTTCGCCTCTTCTGTGAATAAGAGTAACTGATTTGGCAATTCTTGAAAGGAAGATTGCATCTTCGATTGCCACGTCGCCACCGCCTACAACCGCTACGTCTTTTTTAGAGAAAAATGCGCCGTCGCAGGTCGCACAGTAGGATACGCCGCATCCTGCGAGTTTGTCTTCGCCGGGAACATTAAGTTTTGAATGTGTAGCGCCTGATGCAATAATGATACCTTTTGTTTCGGCCGTTCCGCCGGTATCATACTGTAAGACAAAGCAATCGTCCTTACGCTCGATGCTTTTGATTTCATCATATATAATCTCGGCGCCGAGACTCATGGCATGCTCTTTCATCTTCGTGCCAAGTTCGAACCCGGAAATGCCGGGTAATGCCGGATAATTATCCACTTCATAGGTCTGTGCCATCTGTCCGCCACAGCCTTCTTTTTCTATTACAATTGCATTAAGACGTGCTCTTTTAGCATATATTGCCGCTGCCAAACCTGCAGGTCCCGCACCTATTATCACAAGATCGTACATAATCAAATGCCCTCCCCTTTTTTTCAACATGATTATTTTATCACAACATTTTTACAATTTCTACTGTTTATTGTATATTAGTTGAAGTTTAAACACTATATATAGTGATTTGAATTCTTTTTTTGTTTTTTTAGTATTTTCCTTGCGCTTCAAAAGTCCAGTATGTATAATATTTTTGGAAATTTTATGCTTTTTATAAGCGTTTTTAAGATAAGGAGATTTTTATGGAAAGAAAAGTTGGTACAGTATCACGCGGTATCCGCTGTCCGATTATCAGAGAAGGCGATAATCTGGTGGATATTGCAGTAACAAGCGTGTTGGAAGCTTGTGAATCCGAAGGTTTTTCACTTCGTGACAGAGACGTTATCGCACTTACAGAATCAATTGTTGCAAGAGCACAGGGTAACTACGCTACAGTAAACGATATCGCAGCAGACGTTAAGGCTAAACTCGGCGGAGAAACAGTTGGTGTTATCTTCCCCATCCTCTCAAGAAACCGTTTCGCTATCTGCTTAAAGGGTATCGCAATGGGCTGCAAGAAGATCGTTCTTATGCTTTCATATCCTTCGGATGAAGTAGGAAACGCACTTCTTACATACGATCAGCTCGACGAAGCAGGCATCAATCCTTACAGCGACGTGCTTACACTCGAGAAATACCGTGAATTATTCGGCGAGAACAAGCATGAGTTCACAGGTGTTGATTATGTAGCTTACTATTCAGATATCATAAAAGAAGCCGGCGCAGACGTAGAAGTAATCTTCGCTAACCAGGCTAAGGAAATTCTTAAATACACAGACTGCGTTATCAACTGCGACATTCATACCAGAGTAAGAACCAAGAGAATCTTAAAAGAGAACGGCGCCAAGGTCGTTTGCGGTATGGACGATATAATGACCGCATCAGTCAACGGCAGTGGTTATAACGAGAAATACGGTCTTTTAGGATCAAACAAGTCCACAGAAGAGAAAATCAAACTCTTCCCCAGAGATTCCCAGTGGCTTGTAGAAGCAATCCAGAAAGAAATCCTCGAGAAGACAGGAAAGCATGTTGAAGTTATGATTTACGGCGACGGCGCTTTCAAGGATCCTCAGGGTAAGATTTGGGAACTTGCAGATCCCGTTGTATCTCCTTTCTTCACAGAAGGATTAAAGGGAACTCCCAACGAGCTTAAGCTTAAATATCTTGCAGACAACGACTTCAAGGATCTTTCCGGCGAAGAGTTAAAGAATGCAATTTCCGAGAGCATCAAAGCTAAATCAAGCAACCTTGTAGGTAACATGGCTTCACAGGGAACAACACCCAGACAGCTCACAGACCTCATCGGTTCACTCTGCGACCTTACATCAGGTTCAGGTGACAAGGGTACACCCGTTATCCTCATCCAGGGCTACTTCGATAACTATACCAACTAATATTTTTAGAGAATATATGAAAAAAGCTGCTTTGAAAAGCAGCTTTTTTTATTTGTTTTCTTCCTTGGGTTTCTGAACAAATTGTGCCAAGATAATGGCAATGAAAACTATGATACAACCGATAGTTTCTTTTAGAGTCATAACCTGATTAAGAATCACCCAGCCACCCAGGGTTGCGAATACAGATTCCAAACATAAGATAAGCGATGCTTTCGTAGGTTCAACATACTTCTGGCCTAAGATCTGAAGTGTATAAGCAACGCCGCAGGACAAAACACCGGCGTAAAGAATCGGAATATATCCTTTGAGTATTTCCGTGAAAACTATCTTTTCGGTAAAGAGTGCGCATATCAGGCAAAGAATACCGGAAACTGCAAACTGGATGCACGAGATTGTTACGCCGTCACCTTTGGGAGAAACAAAATCGATAAACATGATGTGAAAAGAAAATACAAGTGCGCATAAAATCAGGAAAATATCGCCGATTTCAAAATGCAAGCCTTCTTTTACACAAAGAAGATATAAACCGATAGTCGCAAGTGCAACACATATCCAGATTAGAGCCTTGGTTTTCTTTCCGAAAAAGATTCCGAGGACAGGAACCATGATGATGTATAGAGCGGTTAAAAACCCTGCTTTACCGACTGCCTTGGAATAAAGGATTCCAAACTGCTGAAGGCTTGATGCCACGCATAAAAGAATGCCGCAAATAATTCCGCCAAATATTGTTGCTTTGGTGTAACTGTTAAAAAGTCCCTTTTTACCGGGTGTTTCTTCGGTTTTTTCTTTGTTTTTCCTTCGTGAAAAATTGATGATTACGAAAGGAATTAAAACCAGCGAACCTACGATATATCTTGAAAAATTAAATGTAAAAGGACCTACGTAATCCATTCCGACGCTCTGGGCCACAAATGCGGTTCCCCAGATAAATGCCGTCATAAAAAGCATTACGAGGCCAAGCCACTTTTTCATTGTTTAAACTCCGGTGTATTGTATGTTTTATTTAGTACTGCTGCGCTGCGAATATTTTACGATGATCAGTTCAACCGCCATCCTGTCGGTGAGTGCGCCCGTCCTGGATTTGAGGTTTAAATCCACACAGTCATTCATGCAATCCGTGATTTCCTTCATGGAAAACTTGGATGCCTGATTAACTAATTTATTGACATATTTTATTCCTTTTACGCTGTCTGCTATGGCGTTCGTTGAAAAGCCTTTGCTTCTGAGATCCTTGACCTGGTAGAGAATTCTCATCTGTCTTTCGATGAGACTTAATATCTTTTGCGGAGCAACCTTCAGTTCGAGTAAATCGGAGTAGAACTGCATGGCAAGATCAACTTTTTTCTCGGACATTGCATCGACCATTTTAAATACCTGGTTTTGGGGATTTTCGCTGACAAGAGCCAGGACGTCATCGACTTTAATATCGGTATCTTCGCCTTTATATGCGATTAACTTATCCATTTCGTTTTTTATCCGCATCATATCCATGCCCGTGCGATTAAGAAGTGTGTCAAGTGCGGTTCTGGATATTCTCTTGCCGGAAAAGGATAATTCTTTTATGATCCAACCTTCAATAAATCCCTGAGGCTGCTCATTTATTTCACACACATATCCGACTTCTTTTATGGCTTCGAAAAGGCCTTTTTTGCTTGAGATTTCTTCTTCAGTGAAAATAACGTAGTTTGTTTCGGGCAATTCTCTTATACATTTTGCAAGTCCCGCGTTTTCAGCCGAAAATGCCTTGCTGTTTTCAATCAAAATGACTCTTTTTTCCGCAAAGAAAGGATAACTTGACGCTATTTCGATTGCCGATGATACATCAAACGGCGTTCCGACAAAAAGCGAAAAGTTCATATCCTGCTTCAGTTCATCAAGCGAGTCCGTGCCAAGCAGGGCTTTTAACAGTTTGTTTCTGTAGATTCTTACAGCCTGCTGTTCTTTGCCATACAAGAGGTACACATGAACAAAACTATTCTGTTTTATGTGCTCATTAATTGTTTTCATTGCGATTCCTTTAAAAATCTCATACGAAAACATTATACATTATTTCTGTTCTTAATGCACGAACCAAAAGAAAGCTGACGCTTCCTTATCCGTGAGATAAATATAAGTTCCTGTTTTTTCAAGCGCTTCAAGTGTTTCTTTGTGCGGGTGGCCGTATTGATTGTCAAAGCCGCAGGATATAATGCTTATGCGCGGCTTCAGGGTACATAAAAAATATTCGCTGTTAGTGTTGTTGGCCGAACCGTGATGTGCGACCTGAAGTATATCAATCGGACCCCTCATAAAAGATAAGACCTTCTCTTCGGCCCTTGTATCGGCGTCTCCCATAAAAAGAACTTTCTCTTCTTTCGTCCGCATTAAGACAACTAGAGAACAGGCATTGGAATCGTCAGGCGGAAAATCTTCATCGGGAGATAAAACCGTAAAAGTGATTCCGTCGTTTGAAGTAAATACGTCTCCTGTCGAAGAATAAATAACCTTTGTGCCTGTGTCCTCTGCAAGGGCGGTAATTGATGAAAAATTGTCTTTAAGGACCTTCGGGACGATTATTTCTTTTATGGTTATGTTTCCGTTAAGCAGGCCTTTGATTCCGCTAGTATGATCTGCGTCCTCGTGCGAGATAAACCACGCATCCACACTGTCGATTCCGTAATACGCGAAATAAGGCGATAAAACATATTCGTCGATATTTTTCCTGTCCGTCGAACCGCCGTCGTAGCAGTAGACATTTCCTTTGTACTGGATGCATACGCAAAGCCCCTGGCCGACATCAAGAAATTCAATTTTATCCTTTCGCCAATAGATTAAAAAGGCAGCAATGTTAAGTACGAGAACTGCCGTCGAACCCGCAAACAGTAATACTCTTTTCTTTCTGATGCTTCGTATTTCTTTCGTTGGATTGTATGCAGGACTTTGCCTTATGCGGTTGTTAATAAGCTTGTCTTTACGCCACAGACTTAACTTGATTTTTCTGATGATAAAAGCACTTAAAAGCAGGATGAATTCATATATAAGGCACCTTGCAATTCCTCTGGCGCCTGTTGTAATAACTGCTTTCGGAAGTGTCAGTTCGGTTTTCATCAGCCATTCGTAAATCTCGAGAAACAAATGTATTCCTATTGCAAAGATATTGAATTTTCCGGATAGGAGAAAAATGTATAAATCAGGTGATATTAAGGAACCTGCAAAAAGCAGTTTGCAAATGTTGATAAAAATGCTGCTCTCTATAATTGCTCTTAGGCAAATGCAGGAAATTCCGAGCATCAGCAAAACCGTCATTCCCGGCACTAAAACAATATTAATCAAAGGAGCATATAAAGGGATTTTATAATATGAATTTACAACCACGGGAAGCGTGGTCATTGTCACTGATGTACTGATTGAAAGCGTGGAGATTACACCTTTGGCTTTCTTGCCGATTACCGCAAAAATCGGAAGCACCACCGCAATCGAAATAATGGCCAGATATGACATCAGAAAACCGTTTTGCAGAACGTATAAAGGCTTAATCATAATCGTTACAAGAAGAGCCACTGCCATTGAATTAAGTGAATCATAGGACTTGTTAAACATCTTTCCGATACAAAGAATTGCAAACATCACGGTGGCTCTTAGTGCGGATGCGGAAAACCCAATCAGATATCCGTATAAAAACAATATAAAAACCGTGATTATGTATGAGGCTTTAAAAGAAAGCGGCGTCTTTTTTAGGAAAAATAAAGTAATAGCCGCAAACATGGAAATATGCAGTCCGCTTATTGCAAGCAGATGCCCTGCTCCCGCGTCTTTGTACAAATCTTTGGTTTCTTTATCAAGATCGGTTTTATCTGCCAAAAGAATCGCCTTCATCATGCCTGCATCTTTTGGATTAAGGCTTCGGTCTATAAGGCCACCAATTCTCGCGGAAATTCTGTAGGATGTATCCGCGATTATGTTTTTATGCGAGTCACCGGATAACAGTTCGCAAGAATATGCACTGAAAAGATACCCCTTTGAAATATAGAATCTTCGCATGTCAAACTCTCCGGGATTACTCGCCTTATTATAAACGTTGATTTTACCGCGTATTTTGACCGTAGAGCCGATATTTACACCGCAGTCGGATATTTTATCATAATCAGCGTCAAACGAGCATACAGCGCCTAATTTGCGGCATAAAAACGAAGAGGATTTTATTTCCTTAAAATCCTTTAACTCATCAGATATAAAATTCACATTTTTCAGGTACAAATAAACCTTGTCATTTTTGTATTCGATATCTTTGACAACACCACATACCTCGCCTTCCACGGTTGAATGGCGAGGTATGTCAAGCTGCCTTTCGGCGGTATCCAAAAACACAAGCATAAAGCCTGCTGCCAGCAAAGCTATCCACATGACGGGTCTTTTTATTCGCTTCATCATTTTCACCGCACGCAGACATAGGGCTTTATCTTGTTAAATGTCGCATCTTTAATCCCCGAAATATTTTTAAGTTCTTCAATCTCCTTAAATCCGCCGTTTGAATCCCTGTATTCGATAATGGCAGTGGCTCTGGCTTCGCCTATGCCCGGAATCGAGCAGAGTTCTTTTATATCAGCCTTGTTGATATCAATCAACTTATCCTCCGACATATTAAGCGTCTCTCCGATATACGGTATTCTTATCTGTTCCGCATCCTTTACCTCCATCGCCAGATTAATCGCATCGGCATCAGCCTCTTCATCAAGGCCTCCTGCCTCTTTTATGAGTTCATATAAACGCGTGCCTTCTTTAAATTCATAAATACCTGCGTTTTTAACGGCGCCGCAAATATACACACAGCCGTCGGCCTCCTCTTTTTTCGCATCAAAAGAAGGCGCAGGGCCTGCGCCGTTTTCATTTGTATTAGGTTGTAGGGTTTCTTCGGGAAAATTTTCCGGAATCTCGGAAAGTGTGAGTCCGCCTTCTTCACAGCTGATTAAAAACAGACTCAATGAAACAATAAAAATGATTAAAAGTTTTTTCATAAGTCAACTCCTTTTCACCCTCGAGCCGACTTATTCGTTTAACTTTATTTCACCCTAAATTCGGGTTTTATTCATCAAATACATAATCTTCCGAAACCACGGGTGTTTCGATATATTCTTCTTCGACATAAATGCCGAAAATCTGCTTTTTAACCTGTCCGGACAACTGCTTTAAGAGCTTGTTGACATCTTCGCCGTCCCAGGCTTTGGTATATACCATTTCGCAAAGTACCCAGTAATTGGAAGTCTCCACAATCTTAGGGAGTGATACGCTGTTTTCATAGGTTCTGACAGCATCTTCCATCTGAGGATATACATATTCTTTCTGATAGTTGCATGCAAGCTTGCCGGTTCTTGAATAAAGGTTTGACGAATAGTCAACCGACAAAAACTTTGCAAAATCTTCAGCCAGTTCCTTGTTCTCCGACAGACCGTTTACGGCAACAAGTTTTGTTACCGACAATCCTTTGGATTTTAATGTATCGTTAAGCATTCCGATGCTGGTGATTCCGTACTCGTAAGCAAAAGGATTTTCCTCGGATTTTTTATCGGCTTCAAGCTTGTTGATTACGTTTGTATCTGCCACTATGAAAAGAATTTTTCCTGCTTCAAAATCATTTAAAAGATCCTCGTATGTGTACTTATCAAGGTCCATTGAAAAGAACTCTTTAAAATCCTGGAAAACATTCAGGCAATACATACTTTCCGTATTGTAAACATCGATTTCGTCTCTGATATCGCCCTTTTCTCCGCCGACATTTAAGTATGCACCGGCAAACCAGTAATCATAAAGAACGTCAGATACGCACCATTTAAAATATGATTCACAGCCTTCGGGAAGGTTGTAATTTAAAGCGAAATTTGTAATCTCAACGATTGATGTCGGAAGGATTTCCTCCGCTATTACAGGCACAAATTCTGTGCTACTTTCTTCAATGTTTGTTTCTTCCTCTTCCTCCGAACCCTCGCCATAATTCGAACTTGCATTTACCGCATTCTCGTTGTAATTCGTAACGATTTCATCAAGTAATGTTTTATTGTACAAAAAGATTGAGCAATCAAAAAACAGCGGATAACCGAGTTTGTAATCCGAATAGCTGATAGCATCAAGGGAAACTTCGGGAAAATACGTGGAATTGAGCACTCTGTGGGAATCCTTTAATTCATAGCATAATCCTGACAGATATGCTTTCTCAAGTGATTCGTTGCTCAAAACAAAAAGATCCGGGCCGTAACCGTCATCAATTGTGGCTTTCTGTATCTGTTCGAGATATTCCAGGCCGGAAACCTTGGTGGAAACCACCTTTACGCCTGACTTTTCTTCGTAAACAACAGCTGCATTTCTGATGTATTCTTCCAGATATGCATCCGTGTACCAAATCGTTAAGACGTCATCCGTCTCTCTGGCCGAATCGGGTTCAATCAGCGAATGTCCGGGGAATAAATCTCCGAGCAAAGCCACAATGGTCATTGCCAGTATAGATAAAATTGAAAACAATTTTTTTCTAATGTGCATTCTCAATTGCCTCTTTTAGAATAACTATCATCCTGTCTACATCATCTTTGGTGATGATAAGCGGCGGTAAAAATCTGATTATCTGAGTTCCCGCGTTGATAAGGACGAGTCCGTTATCGAGGGCATTATTAATAATATCAGCAACGGGTTTGTCAAACTCAAGACCCTGCATGAGTCCCATTCCCCTGTGATCTGTGATTTCACTGTATGTATTCTTTACTTCTTCAAGTTTTTCAAAAAGATACTCGCCGACAGTCTTGGCGTTTTCGCAGATGTTAAGCTCTTTGTAAAGTTTGAAAACTGCCGCACAAGCTGCACCGCCCAAAGGGTTGCCGCCGTATGTGGTACCGTGGTCGCCTGCAACAAGTGAGTTGTCTGCCACTTCCTTGGTCATTAAAAATGCACCCATCGGAATACCGCAGCCAAGCGCTTTTGCGGTGGTTAAAACATCGGGTTTGATGCCGTATTTCTGGAAACAGTACATATATCCCGTACGACCCATACCGCACTGAATTTCGTCTAAAATAAGCAATGCGCCGATTTCATCGCAAAGTTCACGAAGTCCTTTTAAAAACTCGGGTGTGGCAGGTCTGATACCGCCCTCGCCCTGAAGAGTCTCGCAAAGAATAGCACATGTTTTATCGGTTACAAGTGCTTTTACACTGTCAAGATCGTTGATCTCGGCAAACTTGATATTTCCAATCATGGGTCCGAAAGGCGCACGATATTTTTCCGTACCTGTAACGGAGAGCGCACCAAAAGTTCTGCCATGGAAAGAATGGTTCATGGCAATGATTTCATGATCGGTTTTACCGTCTTTTAAATATGCGTATTTTCTAGCGACCTTAAGAGCGCCCTCTACCGCCTCGGCACCTGAGTTCGTAAAAAATACTTTATCCATTCCCGAAGCTTCGGTAACAGCCTTTGCTGCCTCGATTGCGGGAACATTGTAGTAATAATTTGATGTGTGAAGTATCTTATCAACCTGTGCTTTTACTGCATCGTTGAATTCTTTGTTGTTGTATCCGAGCGCAAAAACGCCGATACCGGACACAAAATCAAGATATTCTTTTCCGTCGGTATCATAGAGCTTTACACCGTCGCCATGGTCGAATACGACCTGATACCTGTTGTATGTGTGAAGCAGATATTTCTCAGCTTCATCTATATAAGTCTGCATCATAATTCAAATCCTCAAAACTTTTGCTTATTCTTCGTCCGTATCCGGCATAATCATTGTTCCGATACCTTCTCTGGTAAAGATTTCAAGAAGGAGGCAGTGCGGAATTCTGCCGTCGAGAATATGCACTCTGTTAACGCCTGCTTCCATTGCCGAAGTACAGTTCGTAAGCTTGGGAAGCATACCGCCGCCGAGTGTTCCCGAAGCAATGAGTTCTTTGGCTTCGGATACTTTTATCTTTGAAATGAATGAACTCTTGTCGTTGATATCTCTGTAAAGACCTTCAATATCGGTAAGGAACGCAAGTTTCTCAGCTCCTACAGCCTTTGCAATCTCGCATGCCGCATCGTCTGCATTAATGTTATATGTGTTGAAATCATCATCAAGTCCGATAGGAGCAACGATGGGAAGGAAATCATTGCTTAAAAGATCGTAGATAACCTTGGGATTAACCTGCTTGATATCACCCACAAATCCGATATCCTTGCCGTCCACATATTTTTTATCAACTCGTAAAAGACCACCGTCCTTGCCTGAAACACCGACTGCCTTTACACCGAGTTCCTGAACCATTGCAACGAGAGATTTGTTAACCTTGTTTAAAACCATCTCGGCAATTTCCATTGTCTCTGCATCGGTAACTCTGAGGCCGTTTACAAACTCGGGAGTCTTTCCTACTTTATCAACCCATTTGCTGATTTCCTTGCCGCCACCGTGAACGATAATCGGCTTGAAACCAACGAGTTTTAAAAGAACAACGTCCTCGATTACTTTCTTCTGAAGTTCCACATTCGTCATTGCGGAACCGCCGTATTTAACAACAATTATCTTTCTGTTGTACTTCTGAATATATGGAAGTGCCTCAACCAGCACACCTGCTTTATTTAAAAACTGTTCCATGTTTTTTTCCATTGCAAATAGCCTCCGTTGGAAATTGTTTATAACTAAATAAAAACATAGTCTATTTATTTTACAACAAAACTCCCGTCAATTCAACACTAAACCGACGGGTGATGGACAAATAAAAGTTAAGAGAATATTTAAGAAAGCTTCTTGGGTTTACAGCCAGTGGCTCGGAAGAAGCGTATTGTAGTCAAGACCATAGTAGAGTCCCTTAAAATAAAGGATTCCGAAGACTACCTGAGATAAAAGAGAAAGCGATGAGATCACTATTACAGGCCATCTTTTTTTCTTTTTGAAGCATTCTTTAAGCAATATCACAATTGATACCATTGAGAAGAAAAAGATGCCGTGCATATAGCCCCAGCTGAAATTAAAATGTGAATATCTGAATCCTTTTTCGCATAAAAGACCTGCCTCAAGCAAAGCAACTGCGAAATATAATACACCAAATCTGTAAAGAAAGTCATTTTTCAATTCTTTTATGAAAAAGCAAAGTGTAACGAGTGCAAACACATTGGCATAAAAGATTGCTGCCGCAACATGAGGATTCGCACTTCTCCATACTCCGAAGAATGTAAATCCGATTCCGTGTTCTTCTGAGGTTTCAACTCTTTTTCCAAACACACCGCCAAACTGGTATAAAAGAACAAGAGCTGCCGGAATATATGAAAGCGCCACTAAAAGCAAAACCTTAATCTGCTTGCCTTTACTTGCAAATAGTCTGAATAAAAATACCAATACCGATGCAGAATAGAATACCAAAGCAAAGGTCGGCTTGGTAAGTACCGAAAGAAAGAGTGATACCGAAAATAGGACGAAGTCCCAAACCTTAAGTTTCTCTCCGTTTTCTGCCTTGTCATCTTTTTTATATGGTATTTTCTTCATCAGATATACGAATGCGAAAAAGGTCGATATCGCAAACGGTCTTACGGCAATATAGGTCGCATTATGCCAGGGATTGCCAGAATAGGTTCCGTAGAAAACCTGGTCCTTAAACGGAAGCGTGATTTTACCGAATCTCGGAAGCCACCACATTGACATAATAAAACATGCGCATACTCCGAGCGATATTAATATATGCCGTAAAATATGGTCTTTTTCACCTTCTTTTACGGGCAGTGATTTTTCAAAAAAGTATTTGGATAAAATAATTGCAAGGGAATTAAGTATTAACTCGGACCACATAATCGCATGATTGATATCCATGAATTTATAGAGCAATTTCCCGAGCAAAAAGAATAAAGGATATGTATCCAGCGTGGAATAAACCTCTTTCTCAAAGGTTATTTCCGCCTGAGGGCCCTGTATGTGTTGCATATATGCCAGAATATCCGAATAGTAGCCCTCGGTATTTCCTGTTTCGGCATATAATGACTGGCAGTAAACAAGTCTTGAGAAAAAGAATCCAAACACAAAAAGAAGTATTAAAAAACAAGCAATATCGGCTATTTTTATAATTATTTCGGAATGTGTGTTTTGTTTCATTATCGAAACCTCTTCAATACTCTTTTTTATCCGTTTTAGGTAATTGGGATTGAAATCGACTGCTTTTATCTGCCTTTTTGAGTATATACAAATTCTTGATGTTTGTCGATAGCATTAAAAAATGAAAACAGGGCTTAAACCCTGTTTTCTCATTTTCTTACAAATTCATTTATTCCCTGCTTACCGGTCTTACCGATGATTCTGTCAGCAACCTCTCCGTTCTTAAAAAGAACCATGTTGGGGATGCTCATTACTCCGTACTTTGCTGCGGTTTCTTCAGCATCATCAATGTCTATCGCAAAGAAATCCACATCAGGATTTTCATTGGATGCTTCCTCAAGAATGGGTGCCATCATCTGGCAAGGTCCGCACCAGGTTGCAAAGAAATCTACAAACGCAGGTTTATTGTTCTTTAAAACTTTCTCTTCAAATTCGTTTTCTGTAATATGAATAACTGCCATAATTTTTTCCTCCTCATAAAATAAATTAAATTTCTGAATCGATTTCATCGAAATGTCCGAGTATTTTGTATAAAAGCATGTACAGTTCTTTGGCTTCTTCTTCGGATAAGGCTACGCATCCGCCCATGGCGTTCGGAACTTTTACCATCTTGTCTCTTAATTTCTTACCTGCATCTGTAATGCTTACAACTACGCCTCTCGCATCATCATCACTTCTATGCTTTTCAATATATCCCTTGCTCTCAAGTTTGTTGATAAGCGGTGTAAGCGTGCCGGAATCAAGATAGAGACATTCGCCTATTTCTTTTACGCTTGCGCTCTTTCTCTCCCACATAACCATCATTGTGATGTACTGAGTATATGTTAAGTCGAATTCGTCAAGTAACGGTTTGTAATGTCTGGTAACTGCCTTCGCACATGCATAAAGCGGAAAACAAAGCTGGTTTTCAAGTTTCAAACAATCGTATTTACTCATTTTTAACCCTCGTTTAAAAGATTTTCCACAAACTTATCGACTGCCTTCATATCTGCCGTCGGCTCAAATCTTGCTACGACTTCACCTTTTCTGTTTATGATAAACTTGGTGAAATTCCACTTGATCTCTGAGTTGTTTTTATAATCCTTATCAATTCCCTTAAGCATTGCCGCCATTGCCATTGCCTTTGGTCCTTTGCCAAAGCCTTCGAAGGTTTTCTGTGACTTAAGGTATTTGAAAAGTTCGATTGCATTCTCACCGTTGACATCGCTCTTTTTCATCTGAGGAAACCGGGTGTTGTATTTAAGTGTACAGAACTCGTGTATCTCTTCATCCGTACCCGGTGTCTGGCCTGCGAACTGGTTGCAGGGAACATCGATTATCTCAAATCCTCTGTCATGATATTTTTCATACATCTCCTCAAGAGGTTTGTAGTGAGGTGTGAATCCGCAGCCTGTAGCTGTATTTACCACCAAAACAACTTTATTCTCATAATCCTTCATGGAAACTTCGCTTCCGTCTCTTGCTGTTACTTTTAAATCATAAAATCCCATACCGTGCTCCTCCTTTTTTCAATTTCGATTGTGTACAATTTAATTGTATGCAATTTATTTTCATTTGTCAACATGTTTTTTTCATAAAAAAAGTGAACTTCCAATAAAAAGTCCACGTCGTACAAATGATTAGCACTTATTCTACCTATTCCGCAGAGAGCTGTTTTTTTATATAAATTTTATATTATAACATAGAAAAAAGCTCTGGGCCCTCCGTTATCCAACAGTGGGTCGAGCTCTTCTATGCTTTAATGATAACACTTTTTAATCTATTGTCAATAATACATGTTGTTTATTCCAAAGAGATTAATTCCTCATTTTTCTTAATAACGAGTAGTCTTTTAGTATGTTTATCATAAAATTCTTGTTCAAGCTGAGAAATACAATCTTTTTCAGGTAATTCTATTCTCCTTAAATCAAATATTATATTTTTTGATTGTAAGGCAGCCTTATGATAATTTTTTTCTATAGTTCTTTTGGATTTTCCCTGGGGACATTTTATCTCCCATTCAATTCCATCCATTTTTATATCCGGTCTATATACCCCCGGAATGTTGCTTGGAAGAATAAATACAACATCCTTTCCTAATTTGGAAAAATACTTAGCAGTTTCCAATTCATGTTTTTCCGGTGGTGTATTCAATTGTGATATATCTATTATTCCACTCATAAAAACCTCAAAACATTTATGTTTGAATATTAACATCCAAACACAAGGCATTCAATTGATTTCATTGCAAAAAACAAAGTTTGTGAATAATCACGAAAAGTATCAAAAAAAGACACTCAAAAAGTCCTGCAAAGTATTGCAATTACTGACTTTTTTGAGTGTCAATAACTTAATGATTATTGAGATTATGAACGATAATCTGCGTTTATCTTAACGTAATCATAAGTTAAATCGCAGCCCCAGGCGGTTGCCTCACAATCGCCGTCGTGCATGTCGACAAATACGATTACTTCATCTTCTTTCATAATCTTTGTGGCGAAGTCTTCGTCGAATTCAAGGGGTACGCCGAATTTAAATACCTGAAGGCGGCCGGCTTTGCTTTCAAAGAAAAGCTCAACCTTGGTCTGATCGAAATCAACGCCGGAATAACCCATTGCGCAGAGGAATCTTCCGAAGTTTGCATCGCAGCCGTAGATAGCCGCTTTGGAAAGGTTGGAAGAAATAATCGAACGGGCAAGTACCTTGGCATCATTTTTTGATGAAGCATTTACAACGTGAGCGGTGAAAAGTTTCGAAGCGCCTTCGCCGTCTGCTGCCATTCTTCTTGCCAGATATTCGCATACAACGAAGAGTGCTTCCTTAAATGTATCGTAATCTTCGTTCTTGGCGGTAATTTTATCATTACCTGCCAGTCCGTTTGCCATCAGGATAAATGTATCGTTAGTTGATGTGTCGCCGTCTACGGATATCATATTGAAGGTGTCTGCAATTACTTCGCTTACAGCCTCTTGCATAAGTGATTTTTCGATTGCGATATCACTTGATAAAAGAGCTATCATTGTGCACATATTCGGATGAATCATGCCTGAGCCCTTGCTCATACCGCCGAGTGTAACAGTCTTTCCGCCAAGTTCAAAGGAAACCGCATATTCCTTATTGACTGTATCTGTCGTCATAATTGCGATACTTGCGTTGGTTCCGTTCTCCAGAGAGGAATCAAGCTTTCCGCACATATCGTTTACGCCTTTTACAAGTCTGTCTACGGGAAGCTGCATTCCGATAACACCTGTAGAGCCTACGGCGATCGAATCTACGGGAACCCCTAAATTATCGCTCATAGCCTTTGCGGTAGCTTCGCATGCGTCAAAGCCTTCCTTACCCGTGCAGGCATTTGCAATACCTGTATTTATTACCATTCCGTGCATTGGCTTGTCTGATTTAATAAGCTTCATATCCCACTGCACACAAGCTGCCTTAACAACATTGCTGGTAAAAGTACCGGCGCTGACGCAGGGAGTCTCGGAAAAGACCATTGCCATGTCTTTTCTGTTGGCGTATTTTACGCCCGCCTCTGTATATGCTGCTTTAAAGCCCTTTGCGGCTGTAATACCGCCTTCGATTATTTTAATGTCTGACATGATAATCTCCTTATGGAGCCAGGCACACTTCGTGAGCCGGGCACCCTTGTCATTTATTTATTAAATGCCATAATATTCGCTTCGTTTAATGTAAAATCGTAGTAGTTAAGATCTTCTCTCTTAGTCCAGCCTACCTGTTTCCAGAACGCATTACCGATGTCGTTGGTGGTAAATGCGATAAGACTTACCTTGTTGATGCCCTCGCTTCTAAGCTTTTCCATGCACTTAACAACCATTGCTTTGCCGATGCCGTGCATTCTTACGTCTTCGCGAACGCATACATGATATAGACATCCTCTTCTGCCGTCATGTCCGCAAAGAATTGCTCCCACAACTTCTCCGTCCATGATACTTACTACCGAACAGCCCGGATTTCTTTTAAGGAATTTCTCAACTCCCGCATACGAGTCATCGATGCTTCGAATTGCAAATCCTTTTATAGAGAGCCACAGTTTTTTAACTCCCTCGTAATCTTCAATTGTCATTTCACGAACTATCCAGTCGTTCATTTATCCGTCCTCAAAAATAAAAATTTCGCTTACTATAACATAAGCAATTTATAAAATCAATAAAAGTATTCGAAAATTCTTCTGAAAACATTCTTTTTTTCTTCGGGAGCCTCTTCGGCTTCTTCACATTTGTACTCGTCCCTATGCTCCTCAAACAAAGCAATTACTTCGTCTATAATTGCAGTAAGGTCGGCTACTTTTACGGGTTTTTCCAAAAACAACACGTTTGCAGGCATATTTTCAATGCCCGCAAACTCATCTTTACTCCTAAAAAAACATATCGGAACTTTTATGCCGAGATCTCTTATCTTACCGGCAATCTCAACACTTAATGAAGCCTCGCCTTTTATATCAATCATAAAAAAATCATACTGCCTTGGCGCTACAAGAAACGCATCCACTGCACCGAAAGTATCGGTGTAAAGATTTCCAGTGGTGCTTATTCTTCTGTCCGATTCCCTGTCCAAAAGTCTCTCTATTTGTTTTCTGTCAGCAATATTATCATCCAATACCGCTATGTGCATTATAAACCCCCGACGAAAGCAAACATTTTATCTCTGTTAATAAAAGACCGATTGAACCGGTCTTTTATTAAATATCTTTTATGATAGTTTTATCCTTTATAATGTAGGGTTACAAGTCATGTAATTTAAAGTATTCTCAAAATCCGTAAAGTCATCATCGAAATGAGCATCTGTAGGTCTGCCGATAAGAATAACCATATTATCCGAATAATCACTGAATGCAAATAACCAGATTTCATAGTTCTGATAACTGCCGTAATCGGTTACTCTTTCACAGTATGCATAATCCCACTCGTCATTCCATTTATAAAGCTTCTCGTCATAGTAATAACCTTCATCGTTATCTACGAGTCCAAGTGCATCGATGTAATTATAGTAAGCTTCATAATTACTGCTGCCAAAATATGAAGTCGGAACTACATATGCAGGGAATTCAAACTGTGCACCGTTTTTGTTGGTGTAAACAGAATATTCGTCATCCCCGTATGAATAGGTGTAACCGTAATTTTCCAAATCTTCAAAATATACACCCGAAAGATTCATATAATATGAACCGGCATCACCGGGTTTGCCGGTTCCGGTATCAAGATCGTAATCATCCCAATCAATATCTCCGGAGTAATCATATCCGTCGCCATCCCACATGGGGTCAATGTCAAAACCGCCGTTGTCATTGATTGTGAACTGATTGTCTAAATCATAATCGTAATCATAATCAGTGTTGAGATCGTTTAAAAAGTCCCAATCAGTGCTGCCTGAGTTTGTTGTTGAACTGTAATCCTGAATATTGTCGATTACATTGACAACCTGATTTAAATCGCCGGACTGGAGTGTTTTTCCAAGTGCAGATAAACCTGCAATTCCGCCACCCACAAGCAGACCGCTGAAAACGATAATTAAGATTCCGATAATACCTGTGAAGAATCCGATTACAAGACCGATGATTGAAGTAATTAAACCGCCTTTTGCTCTTCCTCTGGGCTCTTTCTTCTTAGACAGACAAATAATACCGAAGATAAGTCCTAAAACACCGGGAAGAAATCCCAGGTTAAAAATGAAACTTGTCACAAGGCAGATAATACCAAGGATCAAGGATGCGGTACAAAGACCTGATTTGTTTTCGTACATAAAAATCCCTCCGAATTTTACACAGTTGTTTATTGGTTACTAAATAATACACGTTTCAGTTTATTTCTTTTATGGGCTTAAAGAAAAATCAGATTAATCGGAGCAAAATACATAATAAGCGCCGCAATTATCTGCAATACAAGAATCACGGGCATTCCGACCACGAAATACCAGTGCTTCGTTTTGTGTCTGAATAAATACATGCCTGCGATGGAACCGATTGAACCCCCGATTATCGCCACCAAGAAAAGCGTGGCCTCGGGGATTCTCCATTTCCTTCTTTTGGCTCTGGATTTATCGACACCCATTATAATCAGTCCGAAAAGATTGACTGCTGCCAGATATATTAAAAGTATGAGCCATATATCTTCCATGGTGTCTCCCGAACTGTCTAAAGATTATTTCTGCTGTTCTCTTGCCTGAGCCTTCATTGCACGAACCTTTGTTGAAAGTCCGAAGAGGTTGATAAAGCCTTCAGCATCATGATGATCGTAAAGGTCACCTGTTGTAAATGATGCAATCTTTTCATCATAAAGTGAATAAGGAGATGTGGTGCCGGCTTTGATGATGTTGCCCTTGTAGAGTTTCATCTTAACTTCACCTGTTACCTGCTCCTGTGTCTTCTCAAGGAATGCCTGAGCAGCTTCTCTTAAAGGTGAGAACCACTTTCCTTCGTATACGATCTGTGCAAACTTGTTGCCCATCTCCTGTTTTTCACGATATACATCACGGTCAAGGATTAATTCTTCGAGCTGCTGATGAGCTTCGTAAAGAATTGTACCGCCGGGTGTTTCGTATACACCACGGGACTTCATACCAACTACACGGTTTTCAACGATATCGATGATACCGATACCATGCTTTCCGCCGAGTTTGTTGAGGTCACGGATGATGTCTGAAACTTTCTTCTTCTCACCGTTGATTGCAACGGGAATACCTTTTTCAAATGAAAGGGATACATATTCGCCTTCATCGGGAGCCTTCTCAGGTCTTACGCCGAGCACAAGAAGGTGATCGTAGTTAGGCTCATTTGCAGGATCTTCGAGTTCAAGACCTTCATGTGAAATGTGCCATAAGTTTCTGTCTCTTGAATATGAGTTGTCAGCTGAGAAAGGAAGGTTGATTCCGTGCTGGTGGCAGTACTCGATTTCCGATTCTCTTGAATCAAGAGTCCACTTGTCGTTTCTCCAAGCTGCAATAATCTTTAAATCGGGAGCAAGTGCTTTAATACCAAGCTCAAATCTGATCTGGTCGTTACCCTTACCTGTAGCACCGTGGCAGATTGCTGTAGCGCCTTCTTTTCTGGCGATTTCTACAAGTTTCTTAGCGATAACGGGACGTGCCATTGATGTTCCTAAAAGATATTTGTTTTCATATACCGCATGAGCCCATACACAGGGAACGATATATTCATCACAGAATTCATCGGTTACGTCTTCAATATAAAGCTTCTCTGCACCTGAGAGTTTTGCTCTTTCTTCAAGTCCGTCAAGTTCGCTGCCCTGACCGCAGTCGATACAGCAGCAAATTACTTCGTAATCGAAGTTCTCTTTTAACCAGGGGATAATCGCGGTGGTATCAAGTCCGCCGGAATATGCCAATACAACTTTTTCTTTCATAGCTAAAAAGCCTCCTTATAAATTGCTCAGATTCCTTAATTCGGAACCTGTATTCTTTTATCTTCCGTATGTTTTTGAAACTCCTAAAAGATATTTACCTGCCTCTTCTCTCTTTTCACCATAAAGATATTCGGGGAGAAGTCTCCATTTCCAGTTATAGCCAAGCGTTGAAGGGGTATTGATGCGTGAGTCCGAATCAAGGCCGAACACATCCTGTATAGGAATAATACAAGTATCTGCAACAGAACTCTCGGCCAGTTTTATCATATCTTTATTTATATTTTTAACATTCTTTATGTCAAGATACACTTTAAGCTGTGCCTTGTCAACGCGTTTTAACGTTTTGCACCAACCTTTTACGGTATCATTGTCATGCGTACCCGTGTAAACAACGCAGTTTTTATCATAATTATGAGGAAGATAATCGTTATCCTCTTCGGAATCGAAAGCAAACTCAAGCACCTTCATTCCGGGATATCCTGTGCGTTTAACCAGTTTAAGCACCGTCGGTGTGAGGAATCCTAAATCTTCCGCGATAATTCTGGGTTTGTTTAATTCCTTTTTAACGGCTTTAAAAAGATCGTATCCGGGGCCGGGTACCCAGTATCCGAACTCCGCGGTTAAATCACCGAAAGGAATGAAATAATATTCGTCAAATGCTCTGAAATGATCAATACGAACGACATCGTAAAGTTCGAAGCATTTTTTAAGTCTCTTTATCCACCAGGAAAAGCCGTCTTTTTTATGAACATCCCAGTCATACAAAGGATTGCCCCAAAGCTGGCCGGTTGCACTAAAATAATCAGGCGGGCAGCCTGCAACACCCTTTGGTTTTAAATCCTCATCAAATATAAATAAATCGGGATTTGACCAGGTGTCTGCCGAATCAAGCGCTACATATATAGGAATGTCTCCTATTATTTCAACACCCTTTTTGTTGGCATATTTCTTTAATGAAAGCCACTGCTTTTTAAAGAAATACTGAAGGAATTTATAAAAACCGATTTGAGGCGCAAGATCTTTCTTTGCTTTTTTAATCGCTTTTTCTTTGCGAAGCCTTAAAGCATCATCCCAGTCGTACATTGAAGCACCGCGGTTTTCGTCTTTTATGGCCATATAAAGCGCATAATCGTCAAGCCAGTATGCTTCTTCGAGTATGAATTTTGCGTAATCCTTATCGGACTCTATAAAACTTCTCTCATAAGCTCTTCGAAGGAGAGAAAATCTTGCGTAGTACTGCGCTTCGTAATCAACGTAATTGTTTCGCTCATCTTCTGTTGCGCCCTGATACCAATCATTTGATTCATAGTACTCATCATATGCTTCGCGGCATTCTTCCTTTGAAAGCCAGCCGTTGTCAATGAATTCCTGCAAATCAATGTAGTAAGGATTGCCTGCAAATGTCGAAAACGACTGGTACGGCGAGTCACCGTAACCTGTAGGGCCAAGCGGAAGTATCTGCCAGAATTTCTGATTTGACTCGGCGAGAAAGTCCACAAAATCATAAGCCTCTTTTGAGAAGCAACCGATTCCGTATTCATTTGGAAGGCTGAAAACCGCCGTTAGAATTCCGCTTTTTCTCATTTATACTATCGATACCTTAATGTCTTTTTTGGGGAAGAGCTTCCAGATGTCGCGATTGTAATCTTCAATCGTTCTGTCTGATGAGAAGAAGCCTGCCTTGGCGATGTTGGTAAGCATCATCTTCTGCCACTTCTCTCTGTCTTCATAATCTGCCAGCATCTGATCTTTGACTTTGATGTATTCCTCAAGATCGATTAATGTCATAAACCAGTCTTTGTTTAAGAGCTCGTTGTAGAGTCTTTCAAGGTTTTCTTTATGACCGACCTTAAGAGCTTCTTTGGAAACGATAAAGTCTACCGCTTCTTTTATGATGTCCAAATTATCGTACAGGTCTTTTGAAACATAATCTGCTTTTTCATAATGCTCGATTACTTCATCGCTTGATACGCCAAACTCATAAATGTTTTCTTTGCCGACAAGTTCGGATATCTCAACGTTAGCACCGTCTGCGGTACCGAGTGTAACTGCGCCGTTTAACATAAACTTCATGTTGCCGGTGCCCGATGCTTCCTTACTTGCAAGCGAAATCTGTTCGGAGATATCACATGAGGGAATGAGTTTTTCGGCATAGCTGACATTGTAGTTTTCAAGCATTACAACCTTCATGTACTTGTTTACATCAGGATCGTTATTAATGATTTCTTCAAGTACGAGGATAAGATGAATGATATCTTGCGCGATTACATATGCGGGAGCAGCCTTTGCGCCGAAGATAAATGTAACGGGTCTAGCGGGCTTCTTGCCGCTCTTTATCTCAAGGTACTTATGAATGATATAAAGCGCATTCATCTGCTGTCTCTTGTATTCGTGAAGTCTCTTTGCCTGAATGTCAAAGATTGAGTTGGGATCAATTTCAACGCCCTCTTTTTCTTTTACATATTTTGCAAACTCAACTTTCTTTGTATGCTTGATATCTTCGAGTTCTTTTAATGCATTTTTGTCATCGATAAAATCTAACAGTTTTTCAAGCTCGTTGGCATTCTTTTTAAAGCCTTTGCCGATATGCCCTTCGATATAGTTTGTGAGCTCCGGATTACATGATAAAAGCCATCTTCTGAAAGTAATGCCGTTGGTCTTGTTGTTAAACTTTTCGGGATAAATCTTATAAAAAGCGTTAAGCTCTGTATTCTTTAAAATATCGGTATGGATTGCGGCAACACCGTTAATGGAAAAGCCGTAATGAATATCGATGTGAGCCATATGTACTCTGTCGTCTTCATCGATAATGGCAACTTTGGGATCTTTGTATTTTGCCTTAACTCTTTTATCCAATTCTTTTATGATCGGAACGAGCTGGGGCACAACCTTTTCAAGATACTCAAGAGGCCATTTTTCGAGTGCTTCCGCAAGGATTGTATGGTTTGTGTAAGCACAAGTTTTTGAAACTATATCGATCGCTTCGTCTATGCCGATGGCTTTTTCGCTCGTCATGATTCTGATAAGCTCAGGGATTATTAATGTAGGATGCGTATCGTTTATCTGAATCACGCAGAAATCATACATATGACGAAGGTCGTACTTTCTTTCCCTTAATTCATACAGGATAAACTGTGCCGCATTTGAGCACATAAAATACTGCTGATAAATACGAAGAAGATTGCCTGCTTCGTCGGAATCATCGGGATATAAGAAAAGAGTCAAATTCTTTTCGATAGCTTCCTTGTCAAAAGTGATACCTTTTTCGACAAGCTTTTCGTCAACGCTTTCAAGGTCGAACAAATGAAGTTTGTTTACACCGTTTTCGTAACCGATTACGTCAATATCGTAGAGTCTTGACTTAACCGAGCAGTCGCCGAATTCAACCGTAAAAGATGTATCGGTTCTTCTAAGCCAGGAATAATCCTCTATCCAGTCGTTCTTTTCGGCGCACTGTAAATTGTCTCTGAATTCCTGCTTGAAAAGTCCGAAATGATAATTAAGTCCGATGCCGGCACCGGGAAGTCCGAGCGTTGCAATCGAATCCATAAAGCATGCGGCAAGACGTCCGAGGCCACCGTTTCCAAGAGACGGTTCGGGCTCAGCTTCTTCTATAAGAGAAATATCTTTTCCGTTCTTTTTAAGTACCTCTGCAACCTTGTCATAGATTCCGAGGTTAATAAGATTGTTGGATAAAAGTCGTCCGATTAAGAACTCTGCAGAAATATAAAATACCTTCTTTTCACCGTTGATTCTGTCTGTAACGAGCGTAAGATCTTTTGTAAAAAGAAGAATCACATAATATGCTTCTTTGTCGCTTAAATCCTTTAAAGGTTTTGCGAATATTTTATTTGAAATATAATCCAGACCCTCTTCCATATTGGCTTCGAGTAACTGCTTCTGAATCATTTCAGCCTGTAATGACATTTAAAACTACCCTCTTTCAATTTAATTCCACAACATTTTATTGTACATCATGCGTATGCTTAATTCAATTTAATTTCATTTCTTTTCTTCTTTGTTTTTCTTAAGTCTCATCAGAGGAAGAAGCGTTACAAAGAAAAGCGAGAACATCATCTTTCCGGGGAAGGAAATATTTTCAACGATACTTATTACAAAGATACCCATCTGGGCCATTGCGATAAATACCAAATACCACCCTGCTTTCTCTTTTTTCTTTGCTATAAGAACAATCGGTGTAATAGTTCCGTATAAAGACAATACTGTAAAAAGAAGTCCCGGAATAATACCAAAGCAATAAGCGATCTGAAGATACGAATTGTGCGCATGCAGTACCTGGTACCACGAGAAAAGCCATACGAAGGGATACTCTCTCTCATGTCCTTTGAAATTAAGGTGTGAAATGAAATATCCGTAAATGTATTTTCTGATTCCAAGGATCTTTTCAAGTCCTTTGTAGGTCTCCCTTACATACGCAGGATGTAATTCATCCGTTCCGGGAATGGTTCCGTCAGGATATCTTATTACCATATCGCCTTTTTCTTCATATTTGGCTGCAGTTTCGGATGAGTTTTTCGAATCTGCTTCACTATTTGAAGGCGATGCGTTGTTTTCTTTTAGAATATTTTGTTCTGTGGTAACACCGCTTTTTGCATCGACATTTTCAATATCAAATCTTCCTATGAAGGTTCCGAAAAATTCATCCAAATCAATGTATTTGGGCGAATTCCAGGGATCGTATGAATGCACGAAATCTTCGCTGTATTCGGTAATCCAAATAGGATGGTGTCTAAGCGGGGGAATGAATCTTACGCACGCAAAGACAAGCGGGAAACTTAACAAGAATACGCAAAGCATGCAGATTCCTTTTAGGAGGAATCCTTTGACGAAGCTTTTCCTTAGAATCAATACTTCAGCTGTTACAAGGAAAACGACTGTCGAAAATACGAATGCCATAAGGGAGCTTCTGCTAATTGTAAGAAGCGCAAATGACCACATTGCACATGCAAAGAGGAAATGAATGATTCGTACTGCTTTTTTGGCATTGTTCTTTTGGAAATAAATGTATTTGCCAAGCCACGCAAGGTAAGCGCAGAAATAAAACATTCCGTTTAAGTTGGAATTGGTATACGCACCGACATACCTTACCTGGTCGTAAGGTCTGTGTAAAAACGCGAATGACTGGATAAGAAAGAATGAAATTAAAAGCGCATCCGCAAGGGATAAAAACAGGGTTTCACTGTCCTTTTCATCATTCGGTGCAAGGTAAAAGCTTATAAAAAATATTCCGTAGAAAAGAGGCCATGTAGCCTGATTTACCGAAATCGCAGCAAAGAAGAAAAATGCCAGACTTATAAAAAACAAGGGATTTAATTTCTTAAATTCTTTGCCGATTTCTTTTTTTATGATTGAATAAATAATTCTGATTATTATAAGTCCGTAAAAGACACATTCAACCACCAGAAGAGCAAATGCCATTCTGTGAATCGCGGAATAATAAAACTTATTAATGGTTATTGCTGCTGCAGGAATTGATACCACAAGCCAGATTAAATATGGAATCTTTAAGAAGCTTTTAAAGCCGTAGCGCGTAACAATAACAGGGAAAAGCGCAAAGCCTAAGCAGCTAACCGCAGCATTCCACCAGTCTCCGCCTCCTACGCCTCTTACGAATGCCACAATGCATAAAAGAAGCATTGCGACTGTATATACTATTCTTTTTACATCAATCGTTTTCTTTTCCATCAAAAGAATCCTTTGTCTTTATGCATATAGTTTAGTTAATAATCTTCCGGCAGATTATCTCTCATACATTACGGAATTGCCGTATCTGCCCACTACTTTGTAACCGTATTCCTCACATTCTTCGGCCACCAGCGCACCGTCGTAAGTGAAAATATATTTACTTTGAAGAGTGTCAAAATAGGTTAAAACGTAATCGGGTGAACAGCAGCTAATACCAAAGCCCTTCGGAAGTGCGTAAAGACCGTTAAATTCGGTCACAACCTGTTTGCCGTCCACATAGTCTATAAATACCCAGATGACGGTATTATCATACCCTGTATTATCAGATAGGCTTACGTTTTCTTTTTCATAAATTTCTTTCCAGGCGGTTACGTTTTCTTTTATGTTTCTGTCATCAAAAGGCACATCATAATCGGTCGGTACCGAAGCGCCTCTAATGATGAAAGTCACAAAGAGTGCCGCAATGATAAGTTTGGGTACGGAACTTTCATGACCTTCTTTGAAAAGCACGATAAGTGCAACTCCGAGTATGCAGAATACCCAAATGTGACGTCCGCCTTCGTTGGCTTTCTGAAGGAGCAAAACTATTGCGGATAAAACACCTGCAACAGCGATTAAATAAGTTATTGCAATCACTCTGAATTGCTTGTTTTTCTTAAAGAGCGAAAGGAATAAAACTATGATAAATTCAAACAAAAGCAGTACGTAATGTGTGCCTGATGTAAGACCGTATCTAAATGCATCAGCAATCTGTGCGAAGATTTCTCTTTTCATATCTCGGATAACATAAACACTCGTCCAGAAGCCTTCGGTGAATTTTCCGTGTAAGAAAAGTTTTATAATTCCAAGGTCAAAAAGCGGTGTGAAATAATCTGCTGTAAAAAGTTTTGCAATGATAAAATATCCGGCCAGTGAAGCACCTGTTAAAATAATGCTTACAATACCAAAAAATACTTTCTTGTTCTTAAACGAAAGCACTATCGGAATTATGAAAAATACAACCATATAAGGTCTTAAAAGAGTTAAGAAAATGCTTATTAAGATTAAGAAAACATATGATGCATTTTCACTTTTTTTGTTTGTTTCCTTATCATTCGAAATTCTGTAGGAAAGACCTAATAAAATAAGTGTAAGCCCGGCTATCGAAGCCTCGGGTAAGATACACATAAGATGTATGAAAAAGCTCGGGAAAAACGAATAAAGGATTGTTAAATAAATCATTTTTTCGATTTCGAGATCCGTCAGATATACAAAGATTGCAAAGGCAATCGCAAAAAGAAGGATATTAATGAAAACCGCAGATTTAAAGCCCCATCCGAAGATAAGACTTGCGAAAGCCCAGGGAAGAAGCATAAGCGGACTCCATGCTGCGAATGTGAGGTTTGCGGCATGACTTTCGTTAAATCCGAAATATCCTCTCGGGAATAAATTGTATCTTATGGATTCAACCAGTTTGAAATAGTATAAACTGTCGTTGTTTTTCGATGCGGGAACATAAATATCCCCTAAAGAAATGCCTCTTATCAGGCAATAGAGAAGGCAGAGCGCAAAAGGAAAAAGAAGTGCGACAAGACACTTCACAAAAAGTCTTTTATTCTTTTTTTCCTTAAAGAACTCTTTGATTTTCATTTATTTTTCCCCTCGTTAAACGAAGCTCTCATATACATAGGCCATACCGGCAGCAAAATGTAGAGGAACAAAACATATCTTACAAGTGCAACCGGACCGAGTAAAAACGTACACCATAAAAGAGTGAGAAATGCGATTGGAATTATAAGCCAAAACTTTTTGTTTCTAAGAACATAAACGCATGCCGCGATTCCAAGAAATAGAAATGTTGCGGGTGCGAAAATCCATGAAACGAATCCGTTGTGTAAAACTATGTCTCCGTCTTCAAAGTTTTCAAGCACGGCATATAGCGCAGGCAGTTTGCTGTTAGGCACAGCCGGATCCATCTGATGCATTACCGTAAAGCCTTCCTGTCCGTAGCCGTATAAAACATATCTCGGCCACATATAATAAAGGCCGTATGTATTCTCTAAAAACGAATCCACGTATTCGCCCGGATACTTTTTAAACCAGGTTGCCCAGAGTTTCCAGTACTCGGATTTTTTCGCATCGTATACATCAACTCTGAGTCTTCCCTTTGCAGCATCCGCAATCTCCGGAACATAGTAACCGTACATAAAGGTCGAATCATAAAACTCATCGAATACTGTTTTTTCACTCTCAGGTAATTCTGCGTTTTTATATGTGTATACTCTAACCATCTGCTGGCAGGGCACCGACATCATCTCTGCTTTTGATACTTTTTCCTTTGCAACAAGTGTTGTAAAAGGTCCCGAATAAAAGATGAATAACGCTGCGGTAAAAAGTAGCATTGCAAGTGCTTTATTTTTGTATTTTTTGCATTTTTTTACGATGAAAATAAATGCAAAAGGAAGTACGGGAAGCATTGCATAAACCGCATTGTTTCTGAACGAATAAATGATAAAAGCAAAGAGAATCCAAAGTATGCGGTTTCCCCTGTTTTTTAAAAACTCATCGCCCTTTTCAAAGAGTTCGAGATTTAAAATCATAAAATTCGCAATCGCCATTGAGAAAAGTGTATCCTTCGTTCCCGTAAAAACAAAGATTACAAATACGGGGTAAAATGCAAAGAAAACTATCGATGCGACAAAGAGGAATTTGTTCTCTTTTCTTTTAAATATTTTATACGGTATGAATGCACTTCCAAGGCCCATTAAAACCATCTGGAAAAGTGTGTATGCCGCAACGCCCTTGTTGATGCTGCCTGTTAAATCTTCTACGGTATGAATGATAAAACCAAGGATTAATGTATGAATTACAGGCTGGTGATTGGTGATTACTTTATCCGCATACATGAAATACTGCCATTCGTTGTCGTATGCAAACATACCGGGATACATTGCAAGAAAATACGGAAACCAGCAGATTAAAAATATAGCAAATACGATAAAATATACGAGAACCGGCGGAAAAGATTTCTTTGATTCGGAATTTGTTTTTTTATTTTCACTCTTTAGATAAAAATTATCCGTTAATGCAAAAAACGCAAGCATTGCGCTTCCGATCATTACAGTTAAAACCACAGCAATAAAAACAACCGAAAGACTCATCACAAAACCTTGATTGTGTTTTGTGACAAATCCGATAACGGAAAAAAGCGACAGGAGCAAACCTGTGGCATATGCAAGTATTATGCTGTAGATTTTGTTTTTCTTTTCCATCGTGTTCGTCTTGAGCCGGGCACCCTTCGGGAGACGGGCACCGTCATTCTTCGTTTTTAATATTCTTAAGTTCACGCATCTTAAGAACTTCTTCAGCTTCAGTGCGTTTTTTCCTAAATTTCTTCGGATTATCTTTTTTAAACTCTTCGAGTTCTTCTTTTAAATCTTCATATAAATCCGGTCTTTTTTCGCTTGTTCTTTCAAGCGCCATAGCCATTCGCCACTTTTCTATTTCCTTATGATTGCCGCTTAAAAGCACATCGGGAACAGCCTTTTCATGCCATACTTCAGGTCTTGTGTACTGAGGGTATTCCAACAGTCCTTCGGAGAAGCTTTCATCAGACGCGGATTCGTCGGATCCGAGTACTCCGGGGATTAATCTTGAAATGCAATCCACCATTACCATTGCGGGGAGTTCACCGCCCGTGAGTACGAAATCACCGAGAGATACTTCATCGGTTACTATCTCTTCGATTACTCTCTCATCAATGCCTTCGTAATGTCCGCAAAGGAAAATCAAATCTTCTTCTTTGGCAAGTTCTTCAGCGAATTTCTGGTCAAATGTTCTGCCCTGGGGAGTCATGTAAAGCACGCGTACTTTAAGTTTCTTGGCTCTTGATTTTTTTCTCTTTTTTATGGTCTTGCAAAGATCCTCATAAGCATCAAAAACAGGCTGAGCCTGCATCAGCATTCCGGCTCCGCCACCATACGGATAATCGTCGACTTTTTTATGTTTGTCAGTCGAGTAATCCCTTATATTAATTGCATTGATTGATATTATTCCGGCGTCGGCTGCACGTTTCAAAATGCTTGTGTTTAAAGCATCTTCAACCATCTCGGGGAATAATGTCAGAATATGAAAATTCAAAACACTCTCCTTAATCCAACAGGCCTGGCATAATATGTATAGTCATGACTTCTTCGTCAAGATCGATATCAAGTATGCATTCTTCTATCGCAGGGATTAATACTTCTTTTCCGTCGGGTCTTGTAACGGTGTAAACATCATTAGCCTTGGCGAAAAGAACATCTGTTAATTCTCCGAATTCCTCTCCCTCATCGGTCACAACCTTAAGTCCTAAAAGATCCGCCACGAAATACTCATCATCATCCAGATCCACGGCATGTTCCCTGTCGACATAGATATTCTTGCCCTTGTAGGGCTCAATCTCGTTGATATCCTTAAATTCTTTGAATTTTACAATTACATACTGCTTAAAATACTTAACACCTGCGATATGTAAGGGCATCAGTTCTTTTCCCGTATCAAGAAAAACTTCATCAAGATTGTCATATCTTGAAGCATCATCCGTTGTAGGAAAAACCTTTACTTCGCCTTTTATGCCGTGCGTTGATGTAATCGCACCTACCTGCAGATATTTATCTGAATCTATTACCAATTTTTTCTCCTTGTTAAAACCTTTTATTCTTTAGCTGCCTTGGTCTTTTTCTTAAATATCAGGCTTCTGAAAAGGATGATATTAAGCACTATAAAGTAAGCCGCAATTACACCCATTGTAATGTATGTTGCAATATCGCTCTTCGGGCAGAATGCCGCAACAAGCATCATAGGAAATCCTAAAAGAATCGCGGGGAAGTTCTGGTATACGATGTTTTCCGATGCGGGTGTTTCGAATGCGGGATCGATTTCACGAAGCAAAATTACACCTGTCGAAGCCGTTCCGGTAAGCATACCGTACATTACCATGAACTGTTCATGCTCGTAGTTTTTAAAGAGTTTTTTCGATACAAATTTAATATAAAGGAATGTCACGAGGACACCTACTAAGCCGAGGATTAAAAGCACTACCCAGTAATCTTTTATGAGATCTACTCTGATGGCTCCGATTCCTGCGACAATCATAATGTCAAATGCAAATCCGGCGATTCTGTTTAAGAGGAAATTGTTGACATAGTCCCTGTGCATTAAGTTTGTTTTTCTTAAAAGCTTTAATACTTCTTTTACGATGACTGCGGAAAGTGTACCGAGCAAGAAGTTAAAGCCGTAAATGGTTGTCTTAAGGCCGTCTCCGACGAGATTGCCGAGAATATACATTAAAAGATATGTCATTGCGTAGCAGACGAAAACAAGCGAAATCTGAAGGGTTAATTTGTCTATGGAATCAACCATCGGTACTTCTCCCTCTTCTTCAACCTTTTCCTGATTAAGTTCAGATACGCTCTCTCTTATTTTGATGTCGCCTTTTCTTTTGTGGTAGTTAAGGTAAATGACACCGCCGATACTTGCCGCAAGAAAGCCTAATGCAGCAATTGTAAGGCCGAAGGATTTACCGCCGATAAATCCGTAATCGGTTTCGTATATCGAACCGTAGTTAAGAGCCTGTCCGGTACCCTGACCGAAGCCGAAGCAAAGGATGATTCCCGATGCTTTGATGAGTTTGGGAATTATAAAAGATGCGACAACCGTTATTGCAAGTCCGAAAAAGCCTTGTAAAAGATATGTACTTACCGTCGTAATACCTGTATTTACAACTTCGGAAACACGGCCATTTGCCTTGCCCTTATTATCCGATTTTCTTAAGGTCATTGCGATAAAACCGATTGCCAGACAATGATAGGTCATTATCTCGAGCATTTCTATTCCGCTCATCGAACTTCCTTCGCAGAATATGGGCAGGTTGAAAAGATATTCGCCGGTGGTAAATTTAAGTACGGAAGATATAAAAAGTAAAAATATTCCGCCAATTACCGATACGGGAATCAGAGACTTTTTTAAGAAGGGAATATATCTTTTTAAAGTATTCCCGACAAGAAGACCACCCATAATTACAGCTACAAACATAATTACGGGCCAGACAGTGGTGCTTGCAAACGATAATCCGCTAGACATTCATTTTTCCTCATTTTCTAATTATTATTTCCCGCTTTCCACAAACCTTTTAATTAAAAGCTTGTAGAGATAGCCGGGATATTTACAGTCCGGGTTAGAAATCTCGTAATATTTTTTGTCTTTTGTAGAAATTAAAAGAAATCCGTGATAGAAAATATCACAGTCTCTTATTTCGTTAAAGAAAATAACCTTATCTCCTACAGAAACGGAATCAGTCTTTAAAACAAGTGAACCTTCACCCACGATTTTTTCGGAATGATCCTTTGAAATCTCGGTCATTTTCTGATTTGGATGTGAAAGAATTGTTGCTCCGTCCTCAAAGGTAAGAGCATCAATTTCTTTTTTCTGCCAGGCGTCCCATTCAGGGATTGTTTTAAAATCAAATCCCTCCACGCTTAACATACCGTATTCATTATACATCCCTTTTAAGCCACAGTCACAAAAAAAGGTATCTTTCTTTGATTTTATTGTGGCCATTTTCTTACATTTAGGACACATAACAAGTTCAAACTCTATGCCTTCGGCAAGTTTTTTGCTCTTAAAAGGAATTTTATGGATTTCGTTATATGCATATGCGTCTTCGAAAATATCGGCATTTAAAGCCTTATCAAGCTCGTCGACACTCATTTTTTCTATGTCTTCGGGGGAATAAATATTTACGAGTTCGCAGGTCATCTTTCCGCGTCTTATATCCGATGACCATCTGGGTGATGTGAAAAATCCTCCGTGGATTTTAAAAGTGACTACAGTGAAGCCCAATTTTTTTAAAACAGCGGCGCTTGACGGAACAATTTTATTTGAAAGGCCGTCCGCCGATCTGACGCCCTCGGCAAAGAGTCCGACATTGTGTCCGGCCAAAAGATGCTTCTTCATTTCGACTACGGTTGAGAGTCCGACAGTGGCTTTTTCTCGAACAATCGGATGGAATGTCCAGTTGACTAATTTGCCTCCGATTCCTTTTCTTACGACCTGCTCTCCGGCCACAAAATATAGATGTTTGTCTATGGATAAAGCAATCCAGACCATGTCAAGGTTGGTAACATGGTTGGAAATGGCAATAAACGGTACGTCAGGCATTTTGTACCGATTTTCGACCTTAAAATTAAATTTAGATTTAACAAAAGGAACGATGACATTTTTGACAAATTGGTATTTTCTGACGTCAGATTTGTATGCTTTTACGTTCCCTATATCTTGTGTACGCCCCATACTTCAATTTTATTGGTTTACAGCACTTTTTGCAAGAAAAAAATGAGCCGGAGGAACGGTTATTTCCGTTCTTCCGGCACTTAATTTACTTATTTTCCGAGAGCAGATTTTATATCTTCTTTCATATCGATGACCGCCTGTCTGGAAGCATCGGCAAAATTCTTTTCGCCGTATCCGGGATAGTTTGGACTCTGATATGCAGCTATGATTCCTCTTGAGGAATTTATGATGGTGCCAAGTCCGTCCTTGTTAAAGAAGTGAACCAGGTCTGCACCTTTTCCTCCCTGTGCTCCGTAACCCGGAACCAGTATGAAGGTCTTGGGCATTTTTTCTCGTAAAATCTTACCCTGTTCGGGATATGTGGCTCCGACTACCGCGCCTACATTGCTGTAGTCACCGTCCATAGAGTCAGCTCCCCATTCGTTTACCTTGTCTGCGACATGCTCATAAAGAGGCTTTCCGTCGATGATTCGATCCTGGAATTCGCCTGAGCTCGGATTAGATGTTTTAACCAGTACGAAGATTCCTCTGTCGTTTGACTTGCATACATCCACGAAGGGTTTTACACCGTCGGTTCCAAGATAGGGGTTAACCGTTGCAAAATCTTCATCAAACGGAGCGAACTTCTGTCCGCAGATATCTATGGTTCCAAGATGACCTACTGCATAAGCCTGGGATGTTGAGCCGATATCGCCTCTTTTAACATCTCCGATTACAACCAGATCTTTTGATTTGCAGTAATCAACGGTTCTTTTAAATACTTCCACACCCGGAACACCGAACTGCTCATACATAGCAATCTGAGGCTTAACTGCGGGGATTAAATCATATACCGCATCAACAATTGCTTTGTTGTAAAGCCATACCGCCTCGGCTATTCCTTTAAGGTTTGCGCCGTAGGCTTCGATGCATTCGTTCATTATATCCATCGGGATAAACTTGGGGTTGGGATCGAGTCCCACCACGATGGGTGCGTCTTTACTTACGATGTTGTCAATCAGCTTCTGTATCATTTATGCAATCACGCCCTTCTTTTCATCAACGTATTTCTTGATTTCCGAAGCACGCACATACTTAACTACTTCGCCGCCCTTGTCAACTACAAGCGTGGGAGCCATCTGAACGCCGTACTTTCTTGCAAGATCGGGCTGTTCAAGAGCATCGATCAGCTTGTAGGGAAGGTCTCCCAGATAATCCTTTGCAATTGCACAGTTAGGACAGGTCTTAGTTGTAAATAAGATTACATTACTGTTATCTGCGGGTGCTGCAGGTGCCTGGTTTGATACACCGAATAAATTTGCATATGCAGGATTAACGTTTTCTGTCTGATTACCTGTAGGTGCCTGGACGCTTTCTGGTGCAACCGCATCGTTTACGGGTTCAGAAACATTTACGCTGGCTGTGATGTTCTGTTCATCTTTTTTATTTAATGAATCAGATTTTGTAAGTGAAAGGTTGATATCGTATTCTTTTCTGTTCTTGAATTCCTGAAGTTTACCGTCATTCCAGTTCTGAACCGGTCTGTAGTAACCTGTGATACGTGAGTAAACTTCTGTCTTGCATCCGCAGTCGGGACATGTATCCTGCTCACCTGCAAGGTAACCGTGGTTCTTACAGATTGAATATGTAGGAGACATTGTGTAGTAAGGAAGCTTGTAGTTTTCAGCTATTGTACGAACAAGCTTAGCTGCTGCCTTCCAGTCGGGAAGTTTCTCGCCTAAGAATGCATGGAATACTGTACCTGAAGTATAAAGTGTCTGAAGTTCGTCCTGGATATCAAGTGCATCAAATACATCGTCTGTAAAGTCTACGGGAAGATGTGATGAGTTGGTGTAGTAAGGTGTATCGCCTTCTTTACCTGCTGTCTTGATGTCCGGCCATCTCTTACGATCGTGCTTAGCAAGACGGTAAGATGTGGACTCTGCGGGAGTTGCTTCAAGGTTGTAAAGATCGCCGTACTGTTCCTGATAATCGGAGAGACGGTTTCTCATATGATTAAGGACATCCTTGGTGAATTCCTGGGTATCCTTGTTTGTCATATCATGGCCGAGCCACTTAGCGTTAAGACCAACTTCGTTCATACCGATAAGGCCGATGGTTGAGAAGTGGTTGTCAAAGTTGCCTAAGTATCTCTTTGTATAAGGATATAAGCCCTCGTCGAGAAGTCTTGAAATAACGCCTCTCTTAAGCTTTAAGGATCTTGCGGAGATATCCATTATACGATCAAGTCTCTTGTAGAAATCTTCGGGATCTGATGCAAGGTATGCGATACGAGGCATGTTGATTGTAACAACACCTACAGAACCTGTTGATTCGCCTGAACCGAAGAAACCGCCGGTTTTCTTTCTTAATTCTCTTAAATCAAGACGAAGTCTGCAGCACATTGAACGAACGTCCGAAGGCTTCATATCGGAGTTGATGTAGTTTGAGAAGTAAGGTGTACCGTACTTGGCGGTCATATCAAAGAGAAGCTTGTTGTTAAGTCTGTCTGACCAGTCAAAATCTTCTGTAATTGAATATGTAGGGATAGGATACTGGAATCCTCTGCCGTTTGCATCACCTTCGATCATTGTCTCAAGGAATGCACGGTTGATCATATCCATTTCATCCTTGCAGTCAGCGTATGTGAAATCCTGCTCTTTGCCGCCTACAAGTGCTTTTTCGTTAGCAAGGTCCGAAGGAACGGTCCAGTCAAGAGTAATGTTGGTGAAAGGAGCCTGTGTACCCCATCTTGAAGGTGTGTTTACACCGTAGATGAAGGACTCGATGCACTTCTTAACTTCATCGTATGTAAGGTTGTCTACTTTTACGAAAGGAGCAAGATATGTGTCGAATGATGAGAATGCCTGAGCGCCTGCCCATTCATTCTGCATGATACCAAGGAAGTTAACCATCTGGTTACAGAGAACCGAAAGATGTGAAGCGGGAGCTGATGTAATTTTTCCGGGAATTCCGCCTAAGCCTTCTTTTATGAGCTGTTTTAATGACCAGCCTGCACAGTAACCTGTAAGCATGGAAAGGTCATGAATATGGATATCTGCATTACGATGAGCTTCTGCAATTTCTTCATCATAAATTTCAGAGAGCCAGTAGTTAGCGGTAACAGCACCTGAGTTTGAAAGGATAAGACCGCCTACGGAATATGTAACTGTAGCGTTTTCCTTAACTCTCCAGTCTTCTACTTTAACATATGAATTTACAACGTCTTTATAGTCAAGGATTGTTGACTTTAAGTTACGCATTTTTTCACGCTGCTTACGATAAAGGATAAATGCCTTTGCAGCTTCTGCATAACCTGACTGCTCAAGAATCTTTTCTACAGAGTCCTGGATATCCTCGACATGAACATAACCTTCCTTAATCTTCGCCTGAAAATCAGCGGTAACACGAAGAGCAAGAAGATCGATAATATCTTCACTGTACTGAACATTTGTAGCATCAAAAGCTTTCTTTATAGCGTCATTGATTTTTACAAGATTAAAATCAGTTTTTTCTCCGTCTCTTTTAATTACACCGAACATTTTTTCATTCCTCCAACACAATTCTTTCCGACTTCGCGCCGATTGAAACCATTGTATCATCATGCCTTTATGATGTCAACGGAAAACCACTATATATTTGCTTGAAATTTTCTACAAACACAATATATAGTTGTTTGTAAGGTTTGCACAAATTTACATAAAAAAAAGAATGCATCCCCTTTAAAATAGGGATGCATTCGTATTTTGGTTTACATAATTTATCTTGTTTTAAGGAAGTCGTATTCTCTCGCCATATTCTCATCGGAGGGGTAATCCACAAGATATTGCGCACAAAGGTCTCTTGCCTTCTCAAAATCCCCAAGATGTTCGTATGCAACAATTCGGTTGTACAAAAGCTGCTGGTGTGCCTCATTGGTATCAATCTCGAGTCCGTTGACCACAGCTTCGAGTGCTTCCTCATATCTGCCCTGATCTATGAGCGCCACGGCCAGCTGATTGTATACTCCGGCATCAGGATTTGTCTCGAGATACTTATTGTAAATATTTATCGCAAATGCGGTATCATCGAGTTCCTCGTAGCATTTTCCGAGGAGCAAAAGCACTTCCTCGCTCTTGTTGCCTCCCGTTCTTGCCTGCTCAAGATAGTTCTTTGCAGTCGAATAATTGCCAAGGCAGTAGTTGATGTAGCCCTTGTCGTAATCCGACATATTGCGGTCGTACTTGTTTAAAGCATCGTTTAAATAGTCTACACCGTAGGGTTGGAAACCGGTTTCCGCAAGCAGATTGTAAATATCTATATAAAGCGTATAGTCCTTTTTCTTTAAAGACAATGCTTTGTCGAAATCCGTGCATGCCGAGTCAACATCCCTTAAATAAAGATATTCTGCCGCACGCTGCATATATGCGTCCACCTCACGCGGGCGAAGCGCAATGATGGCGTCGTATCTTTTCTTGGCATCCTCGTATTTGCCGAGCTTGTGATAGCAGACACCGATGTAGTAATTGATGTCGTAATCAATATCATCGGGTGTCGCACCGTCTTTGGCAAGAGCAGTCTTAAAAGACTCAATGGCGCTTTCATAATCGCCTTTGTTCATATAGCAGATTCCAAGGCCTCTGTAAGCCATGGTAAGATTTTTACCCTGTTCCACGGCTTTGTTGAAATTCTGCTCGGCAGATGTAAAATCAGGCTCTTCGAGCTTTTCATATCCAATTGTCACATAATCTGTTTCGTCCTTTTTGTCACAAGCACATAATGCGCAAAAACTTAATGCAATAAGGATCGAACATAAAAGCTTCTTAATATTCATATTAATGATGGAAAAGTCTCATCTTCGTAAAGCACATTACCATGCCGTATTTGTCGGCGCATTCGATAACAAGGTCGTCTCTTACGGATCCGCCGGGCTCTGCGATGTACTTAACGCCGCTCTTCTTTGCTCTCTCGATATTGTCGGAGAAGGGGAAGAATGCGTCGGAGCCTAATGCAACATCCGTCATCTGATCAAGCCATGCTCTCTTTTCTTCTTTTGTAAATACTTCGGGTTTAACCTTGAAAATCTTCTGCCAGTTACCTTCTGCGAGGCAGTCGAGTTCATCACCGATGTAGTTGTCGATTGCATTGTCTCTGTCTGCACGGCCGAGTCCGTCTACAAACTGAAGTTCAAGTACCTTGGGACACTGACGAAGCATCCAGTTGTCTGCCTTGCTTCCCGCAAGTCTTGTGCAGTGTACTCTGGACTGCTGGCCGGCACCGATACCGATTGCCTGTCCGCCTTTTGCGAAGCATACGGAGTTGGACTGTGTATATTTTAATGTAATAAGAGAAATAATAAGGTCAATCTTTGCAAGATCGGGAAGTTCCTTATTCTTTGTAACAATATCGGATAAAAGTTCGTTGTTAATCTTGAATTCGTTTCTGCCCTGTTCGAATGTAATTCCGAATACATCCTTGTGCTCGATGGGCTCGGGCTTATAATCGGGATCAATCTGGATAACATTGTAGTTACCACCCTTTTTAGCCTTTAAAATCTCAAGTGCTTCGGGCTCGTATCCGGGAGCGATAACGCCGTCGGAAACTTCTCTTTTGATAATCTTGGCGGTAGAAACGTCGCAGACATCAGAAAGTGAAATGAAATCGCCGAAGCTTGACATTCTGTCAGCACCTCTAGCTCTTGCATAAGCGCATGCGAGAGGTGATAATTCGCCTAAATCGTCTACCCAGTAAATCTTGGCAAGCACGTCGCTTAAAGGAAGGCCTACGGCTGCACCTGCGGGTGATACATGCTTAAAACTTGTAGCTGCGGGAAGACCTGTAGCTTCTTTTAATTCTTTTACGAGCTGCCAGCCGTTGAATGCATCCATAAAATTGATGTATCCGGGCTTGCCGTTTAAAACAGTGATGGGAAGTTCTCTTCCGTCATTCACAAAAATCTTGCTGGGCTTCTGGTTGGGGTTACAACCGTACTTTAATTCAAGTTCTTTCATAATTATCTCCTTAGTTATTCTTATTTACGATTCTGGATTCGAAAGTTCCGTCTTCGATATTAATATATCTTACGAAAAGCGAAACCTTGTTATCTTCGTTAAGTGCGTTCCATACTTCGTTTGTAAAAGCATCGATATCACCTGAAATACCTACCCATGTGGGTTCGCCTTCGAAGGAAGGAAGGGGATTTCCGTCACCTTCGTATGTATGGATGAAATGTCCTTCGCCTGCGAAGGGATTTTCGTATGCGAATGTGAAGCGGTTGTGTGCGCCTTCACGTCCGTTGTTGCTCTTCAAAATGGAAAGTGCATAGTTGTATTTGCCGTTTTCAACATGCATGATACCTGAAATTCTGGGTGTTAAGTTGGGAGCATCAGGCTCGTAGCAGCGTGAACGAAGCGACTGCTCGAATGTCATCTGCTTATCCATGCCTTCATAAATGGTATCTGTCTGGTCACCGTTTGTAACGATTGTTTTGTTGCCGAGTACTCTGACGGGAGCATAGATAATGAGGCTCGGATCCTCTAATTTAGACTCGTCAAAAGCCTGGGTTCTTATACCGTTTCCGTCTTCAACGAAGATACGGTTACGTGAGTTGGTGCTTCTTCCCATGATAAAATATGCGGTAACGGCATACTTACCGTCCTCACTCTTTCCAATTACGATACCTCTTCCGGGATACGAATTGGTCTTTAAAATTTCAGCAAGATTTTTCTTTTCCATACACTTTTCCTCCTAAAATCTATTGTTATTTTTTCTTTTATTCTACTATGTCTCCGGAGAGTCTTCCGAAGTACTCGGTGTGAGCCGCAATGTATTCTTCGTTAAAATCGCTGTCTCCGCCCTGGTGAAGCGACGAAGTGTAGGTATGAGCAAGTTCCGCGGTCTCGGGTTTGATTCGTGCTATAATCGCAATTCCGATGTTGGAACAGATATCGGCTATTCTTTCCATATTTGCCAGAATATCAAGGAATACGATGCCTGCTCTGACGGAGCAGTTGCCTTCTCTTAATCTTGCAAGATGGTTGTCGTGAAGAGTATTGGTTAAATCGTCCATTACTTCCTCAAGCGGTTCAATATGCTTTGCAGCCTCTATATCTCTTCTTTCGAAGCCGATAATCGTATAATTTAATATCTTTTTGGTCAGATCGAAAGCAATGTCAAGTTCCGAAAGTGCCTGTTCGCTGAATACCGTTTCGTTGTCGAAGAGTTCCTTGGCATCTTCCGCGATATTGACCGCATGGTCGCCGAGTCTTTCGAATTCTTTTACGACCCTGTGATATTCGGTCATTATACGAACATGGATGTCTTCCTTAACATGAGGGGAAAGATTAACCAGATATGTATCGACGCAGTCCGTGAGGTGGTCGATGTTTTCTTCTTCCTCATTTAATTCATCGAATATCTTCTCGTCAAACTTTCTGACCAAACTGATGGATTTTTCGATATTGTCATTCGAGGCGTGAATCATCGCGTCAAGACAGTCGTAGCATCCGCCGAATGCGATGGCGGGAGTATTGAAGAATACAGGGTTAAGTCCTGCAATCTTGTCATCGTACTTGCCACCCGGCATTACCTTATCTTTTATGATCTTGCGAGAAGTGTTGCCGAGAAGTTTCATAAACGGAAGCATTATAATCGCACAGGCCAGGTTGAATACCGTGTTGGTATTGGCAATCGTACCCGAGGTCATTCGCATATCCCAGAGATTGTTAAGCAGTCCCATTTTATGAATTATAAATACCACAACTATTACAAGCAGAGTCTTGGCCAGGTTGTACATGATATTTACGAGGCCGACACGCTTTGAATCGCTCTTCGCTCCGATAGAACAAACGATGGCGGTAGTCACGCAGTCGCCCAAATAAACTCCGAGGATGATAACGTAGGCAACCTTAAAAGGAATATCGCCGGCCATCGAAATCGCCTGTAAGATACCGATTGTGGCCGATGATGACTGAAGCGTAAAAGCAACACCCGCACCCACTATATATCCAAGTACCGGTTTGTTGCCGAGTCCCAAAAAGAGCGCATCGATTATTCCGCTCTCTTTCAGCCCGGAAACCGCTGCCGTCATATTGAGAAGTCCGGTAAAAAGAATACCGAAACCGACGGCAATATTGCCTATATTGTCGGATTTTTTTAATTTGATAAACATTATGAAAATTATACCGATAATCAACGCTATCGGTGCTAAGGTTGAAGGCTGGAATAATCTTAAGATAAAAGAATCACCGTTGACATCAAGGAGTCTTATGATCTGACCGGTAACGGTAGTACCGACGTTCGCTCCGACTATAATGCCGAGTGACTGGTTGAGAGAAATAATGCCTGCGGCTACAAGGCCCGAGGTTATAACAATAGTAGCGGTGGATGACTGAATAACCGCCGTAACGAGTAAACCTAAAAGAAAAGCTTTGACAGGATTGTCTGTGACTTTTCCCATTATAACCTTTAAAGTTCCGGACTGGCCTTCCTTTAAGCTGTTGCCCATAAGGCGCATTCCGTAGAGGAAAAGCGCGAGGCCCCCGAGAAGCGAAATTACATTAAAAAAATACATGTTGTTTCACCTTTTGCAATGTTTCTCACAATTAAACAGTTTACTATAAATCACAAATAAAAGGAAGTGATTTTGATGTATCTGATAAAAATATATGGTATAATCGGTCTGATGCAGGGACAAGCAGTTGACGTAACTTTGGGAGGTCTCGCATCAGATTCGCTTGGGTTGGATTTTCGGATATGAATACTACTGATAAAAGCAAAAACACATATTTTATTTTCACTGTCATCGGCGTATCCGTTCTTCTGATACTTCAGTTCATTGCGCACAGAACGACACCTTTTATGAGGGATGACCTCTGGTATGCCACCAATCTGGTGACCGGAGAGAAGGTTTCTTCGGTGTCGGACATCATCGAGAGCCAGATCTGGCATTATTTTAACTGGGGCGGACGAAGCATCAACCACGCTCTTCTTCAGGCTGTGTTAGCTTCGGGCGAGGTTGCAGCCGACATTTTTAACATCCTGGCAACAATTATCCTCGGATTTGCAATCTATAAGACTTCACGCGCAAAGAATCCCCTGATGTTTCTTTTATGCGAAGCACTGATAGTGGCTTTTAACGCGAGCCTTTTCTTTTCCATGCTCTGGGAATCTGGCTCGGTCAACTATCTTTACTCGACATCGTGGATTCTGCTTTACGTGGCGGTAATCCTAAAAGAACTGGATTTGGACCTCATAAAAGAGGGCGACTCCAAAGGAAAGACAATCGCAAAATGCATTTGGATAATTCCGCTTGCCCTAATCGCAGGCTGGAGCACCGAAAATATGGGTCCGACCTGCTTTGTGCTCACTGTTGGAGTGATTATATTCCTCGCCGTTAAAAAGAGAAAAATACCGATCTTCCTTTTCGAAGGAGCCTTAATGACATTAATCGGAAGTGCCGTTCTTATCTTAGCGCCCGGCAATTTTGTCAGAAATCAGTTCGTAGAAAAGGCGAGTCTTATAAATATTATCAGGGCAAGAATCGACTCATTTTTAATGTCGGGGTGCGGATTCCTGCTGCCTTCATTCCTGTTCGCTATTATCCTTCTGGTAATTCAGATTTACATCATAAAAGAAATAAAACCGCGTGATATCGCTTTGTTTGCCTTTGCGGTAATTGCACAGGGCGCGATGATTTTATCGCCCGCATATCCCCAAAGAGCCTCCTTCGGTATCATGTGCGTGCTGATAACATATATAGTTTCGGTAATCTCGAAACTGTTTGAGAAAAACAAAAAAATCGGCTGGCTTTTCGTGGCTTTGGCATCGTCGATGTTCCTTAAAGCCGTAATAATGATTTTAACGGAAATAATCTTCCCGGCGGTATAAAATGAAGAGTAAAAAACTTATTTTAGTCAACCGAATACTGTCCGTTTTACTTTCACTCGTGATGATGTTTGTACTTTACTACAAGTCGCAGAGCGTAGTGCGCCTTGTGCTTTTTTGCATGCTTGCGGCAGTTGCCACAATCATTACCAAACAGATAAAGCCCGAGTCGTTCTTCAGATGCCTCACCGTCTGCTTCGCCTTTTTGCCCAAAATCGCGTTCAAGACAGATTTCAAGGTCAGTCCTTTTGATTTTACGGGCTTTAAGGCTTTTTCTCAGGTCGTAATAATGTACAGTGATTTTCTTTTATTATTCGCGCCCGCTGCCCTGATTTTAATTGTTGTGGCTGTAATGAAGGATGAAAAGAAAGATGCATGGCAGATACTTAAAAAATTCATACCCTGCGCAGTGATAATGCTTCTTTGTTTCCTCGCTTCAGTAATTTACAATCCGCTTGCAAACCTCTGCCTCTTTGTATTTACATATGCGGCAATAATACCGATAGCGTGCATTGCGGAAAAGCATGTTTATAAAGATGATTCGCATCTTTTAACCAATCTGCCGTATTACTTTTTAGTGCTTGTCTTTATAAGCAGGTATCTTTTATAAATTGGAAAATGGATAAATCTAAAAATACTAAAAGAATAAGACTAATATTGTCAATCATCATTCTGCTCACGGTTATAATCATCTGGGGGCATTCTTTTATGACTCCTGAAATGTCAACCGAAGAAAGCAGTTTCGTAAAAGAAATTGTCGAAGCCGTAGTTCAGAGTGTAAGCAACAACGAAGCTTTTACGATACCCGAGATTGTTATAAGAAAAAGTGCACACTTTATCGAATATGCAATTCTCGGACTGGAGCTTGTAATTCTTATCACGATTAACAAAAACCTGCAGTCCGATGACGATAAAAAAAGAGGCCTGATAAAGAAACTCTTAAGCCTTTATCCGACCGCTTTTATTATATCTCTATTAGTGGGTTTTGTTGACGAAACGATTCAGTATTTCACAGGGCGCTACTCAAGCATTTGGGACGTACTCCTTGATCTTGCGGGAGCATCATTTTCCATACTTATATTTCTGCTCTTAAGGACGATTTTCCTTCGTCGTAAAAGATAAGTCTACCACACCTCATATGTCTGAATCGCTAGTGTAAATTCTCTGCTGTATCCACCGTATTCCAACTTATATTCTCCTTCGGTAAGTTGTCCTAGCAGGCTGCTCTTCAAGGTATAATTCGCCATCATCCAGTCATCATAATAATCTACCTCAACTGTTGCATCCTCCGGAGTAATATCTTTATTTGTGCCGTTCTCTTTGATATATAATTTACACTTTCCATCTTCTATATAATATTCATCTTCAGGTATTTCTTCATAAATTCTTTCATCTCCGACGATTTTTCCTGAGTATCTTATAGAAAACATTATCTCAGTAACCTGCGGCGTTTCGATTTCACCATAAAGATTGTGGTACGCATAATTGTAGTCGTACCGGTCAACAAACAAGTTTACACCCTCGGGATTTTGAGGCATGCTTTTTTCATAGTCAACCTGAAGTTCGGTATGGATATCAGGTCCAATGCTGATAGGAGGTTCTCTTTCCTCTTCCTCAATTGAAATATCTCCCCACGTACCGCTTGCGGAGTCATAATTCTGATACTTTCGAACAGTTTTTTCTTCTCCGAAATTGCAGTATGTAACTTTTATATTATCATCCGAGATATCAATATTTATTCTATCTTCATCTTTGTCAAAGCTGACTGTCTTTGGATCCACAATTTTGTTGTCATATGTAACTTTCACATAATAAATCTTTTTCTTTTTGTATATTTCCTGATTGTTATAAGAAAAATAGCCATAACGCGCGCTGCCGTTTAAATACTTATAATTTATAATCGTATTGCTGATATTCTTGGCCGAGTTTAAATATTTAAATGCAAGTACTATCGTGTCTTCGCTTTCTCCCTGCACTTTAGTCAAAGCTACAAGTCCAATCATATTGTCATTCGGATAATACGTCCATTCCACATCCTCTTCGTTATCGAAAGGATATCCTGAGATTATTTTATGAGGAGAGGCATCCTCTATTTTTCCCGGGGTAATTGGTATCCCTGCGATAGTTTTGTGAATAAATGAAGCATCATAATTTGAATAGTTACAAATCTTTACTAAGGGTCTGATAATACAGAGAATTGTCAAAAACGCTAAGAGAAATGAAGCCAGCGTGGTTATTATAACTGTCGAAACTTTTATTCTGTCATCCTTTTCCTTCGAATCATCTGTTTCCTCTGAGACTTTTTTTCGTGCAGGTATCGTAAGTAATAGTATTACTATTGTTTCAACGATGAAAACAGTGCAGATTATGCACCAATGAAAATAGAAATCTGTATTAATCACTTCAAGAAGAAATGCTTCAAATTTGCTGTAAATTTCATTGGCAGATGCATAATTTGCGCACCAGCCATAATAAAATACATTGCCGATTATCATATCCGCGAACGTAACTGCAGCTAAGAGGAAGAAAAGAAAATACTTTTTTCCTTTCTCTACTATAAAACATATAAAAACTGTTGTAAGAGTTGCATAAATGATTAACGGATCAATGTATAAAAAGAGAATTTGCAATACCGGAGTTTCCCAATCGAAGCTATTAAAGAAATAATAAATGAAAAAGCAACCCGAGATTATAATATAAGCTATCCCGATATATCCGAGAACAATACTTCTTTTATCACGCATAATTAAATACATAATTACCAATGCAACTATATATTTAATCGCATATAAATAGTCCCATCCCCAATAAAGTGCACCCAGAATATTTTCAATCTTAGATCCCACATCGAATATAAAAACATACTGACTGATAAACATTAATATGACTGCGGTTTCTATTGTGATTAGCGAAATCAGTCTTTTGGCTTTGCCCATAAAAATACTCCTTATTCGTGCCCCTCTTACATTATACACGAATAAGGAGTTAATTATTTATTGTAAATTCTTCGATTATTTTTTATTCATTGCACCGGTTCCGCCTTCAACGACCCCTTCATGTTTGAAAACTGCTCCGATGGTTTTAAAGAAGCATTTAAGATCAAATCCGAACGAAAGCTTTTCAACATATTCTCCGTCAAGCTTTGCCTTAACGGGTATTTCAAGTTCGTCTCTTCCGTTTATCTGCGCCCAGCCTGTAAGTCCCGGCAACACATCGTTAGCGCCGTATTTATCTCTCTCTTCTATCAAATCATACTGATTCCAGAGTGCGGGACGCGGTCCGATTATACTCATCTGCCCTGCGAAAATATTAAAGAGCTGTGGCAGTTCATCGAGACTCGATTTTCTTAAAAACTTACCGCTTTTTAAAATATACTGATCGGGATTTTCAAGCAAGTGCGTTGGTACATCATGCGGTGTATCCATCTTCATGCTTCTGAATTTTATGAGCATAAAATGCTTCTTGTGGATGCCCACTCTTTTTTGTTTAAAAAATGCAGGCCCCGGATCTTCGATCATTATAATGAGAGCAATAACAAGCATCGGAATTCCCAAAAAAAGAATTCCGAAGAACGAGCATATTATATCTATCAGTCTTTTAAAAAAATGTCTGTACATGCTTTTATATTACTCCATTCGAAGTATTTTTACAAAACATAAAAGAAACTAACTTTTTTCTCAGGTATTTTCACTTTTCATCGCCGAAAGAATAATCGTTTTTTTGTCGCTTGCATATTCGGATGTGGCTGCCTCAAGCCCTGTTAATCTGTAAGGTATTCCGAGTGCTTCATACTTCTTTACGCCCATCGTGTGATATGGAAGAACATCAAGGGCTTCGATAGTTTTTAGACCTGATAAAAACTTTCCGTATTCTTTCAAATCATCTTCGTCGCCCGTTAATCCCGGAACGCACACAAAACGAATCCAAAGTTTCTTGCCTTTATCTGACAGATATTTTGCAAATGCCAAAATTCCGTCATTAAAATGGCCGGTCAGTTCTTTGTGTTTCTCTCTGTTGATTTGTTTTATATCAAGCATTACCAAATCTGTTACAGCAAGCAACTTATCAATTTTATCGTCATTTGGCGAATCTATGTTTTTTGTTTTGACAAAATCTTCTATTCCCGACGCATCCACTGATTCGTCCCTGTAAAACTGAAACATTATCCCCGAAGTATCAAGGCAAGTGTGAATTCCCGCGTCATGAAACTTAGTAAAAAGCTCCGTCAGGAAATCTATCTGCATCATCGGTTCGCCGCCGGACGCAGTAATACCGCCCTTTTCATAAAAGGCTTTGTTCCTGATAAATTTTTCAAATATTTCATCCACAGACATTTCCGTGCCGCCGTTTACATCCCAAGTGTCGGGATTGTGGCAGTATGCACAGCGCATGGGACAGCCCTGAAAGAAAACGACGAACCTTACGCCGGGCCCGTCAACTGCGCCAAATGTCTCTATTGAATGAACCTTACCGACCATACTCACTCTTTTCTCAAACAATTATTCAAAAATATACAATCTTAAATTACCCTGACTCATTACATAGTGTTCATCATATATGTCTTTGTTATGTATATATCTCTCGTATTCATTGTCGGTTGCAATAACAAAATACGCTCCCTTAGGAAAAATATTTCGATGCGACTTTATCTGCAACCATTCGGCAGGTATTATATCCTGACCGTCGTTAGGGAAAATTGTATCACCAACGGTTAAACTTCGCCTGTTTGCATCACTCTCAAGTATCCACACCTCTATATTTCCGTTTGTCATTTCCGTGAGAAGATTTCCGTTCCAAAAAGATGCATAACCTTCTTTTATGTTGTTTTGAGCCAAATAATCCGAAAGCGCCGAATATACAACATAATTGTTATCGGGTTTTGTAAAGGAACTATAATTGTTGATACATAATAAAACTGCAACAATTGTCGGGAAAAGCAGTGCATATCTGCATCTTTTGCCCAAAATCGCGCAGGAAATGGGAATTATGAATGCCAGAATATGTATGTTATATCTGGGTTGATAATCCATATTGGAAAAGAGGTATAACATTAAGAAAACCAGTAACTGAAAAACCGTATAAAGAATAACGATTGAAAGTCCTGTGTCTTCTTCATTTTTTCCCTCGATTTTTTTATCATCTGTTTTTTTGATTATAGCGAATATGCCTTTGATAATAACAAATACTATTCCAACGAGAAATACTCCCCATAAAAGAAATGCAAAAAGACATCCAAGTATGCTTTGTACATCTTTAAATCCGCCTTTGGCACCATAGTTTTTCAGTAAATCTACCAGTATTTTACGAATATAAAAGAATGAAAAGAATTGGGGACTTATGTGCGAATAAGTCATAAAAACGAATTTACCGGAAGCCTGTAAAATAAGGTTTACCACCAACCCTACACAAACCGAAACAAAATTAAAAACAGTGCAGAGGAAAAAGAAGAAATGTTTTTTTATCATACATATTCCACACATCAAAAGAGGAGCAAACTGCATGATAATCATTCTCGGTCCGCCAAGACCCGATAAGAAAGCGATAAAAAGAGTAATTGAAAGAAAAACAATTCTTTTTTTCTTCTTTTCGGACGGCATTGAAATAATATCTAAGAGTAGACCGATTTCGAGGAAAGATGCAGCAACCTGAGGCGCATAATACAAGCCTGTCAGAAGCATGTAGCGCCACTCAAATGAAAAAGGCAGAAGCATTATTGCCCCGCATATCGGCGCAATTCTTCTTCCGTCTTTAAAAAGCCTGCTGCAAAAATAATAAATACTTGCAGAGAACAATATATACATAAGGACGCTTCCGAGTATTCTTACAACATTCCAGTTGTTCGTAATATAGAAGAAGAGCGAATAGATCGGAGCTATGGCGATTACTCTTAACTCTGTTGAATAATACCAGTTTGAAGTAAACCATTTGTGTTCATCCCTAAGGAGTTTTGCAAGCAACATCTCACTTGATAAATCCGCATTGGGATGAAGGCGAATATTTCTTGCAAGAAAGAAAACATCGCAAAAGAGAACTGCAACAAATGCAATAATGCTTATAACAAAAAACCAATCATATTCTTTTTTTATTGCATGGTTTTCAGTTTTAGGATTCTCTTTCAATATTCTCTTTCCGCCAATATTCTAAAATTATTTATTTTATAAAGATTCGTGGAATGTTCTCGAAATAACATCGAGCTGCTGCTCTTTTGTAAGTTTGATGAAGTTAACTGCGTAACCTGATACACGGATTGTAAGCTGAGGATACTTCTCGGGATTTTCCATAGCATCAAGAAGCGTCTCACGGTTAAGCACGTTTACATTCAAATGATGGCCGCCCTTGGTGGTGTAGCCGTCAAGAAGCGAAATAAGATTTTCAATCTGTGCTTCGCTTGCATCGGGAGCAACATATACTTTATCAACTTCCTCGTTAATGCAGTCACCGTCAACAACCTTATTTACTTTGTCAATGTATGTAAAGTTCTCATCACCCTTGCCAAGTGCGGAAGGAATGATGGAGAATGTATTTGAAATACCATCCTGTGCATCCTTGAAAGGAAGCTTTGCAACAGATGCGAGTGATGCAACTGCACCTGATGAATCTCTGCCGTACATAGGGTTAGCACCGGGTGCGAAAGGAGCGCCCTTGGGACGTCCGTCGGGTGTGGCACCTGTGTTCTTGCCGTATACGACATTGGATGTAATCGTAAGTACAGATGTAGTAGGTACGGAGTTACGATATGTCTGATGTGAACGAACCATATTCATAAACATAGATACAATCTCTTTTGCAATCGAGTCTACACGGTCGTCATCATTACCGTACTTCGGATAATCGCCTGTAATCTTAAAATCTACGATGATATCGTCATCATCTCTGATGGGCTCAACCTTGGCATACTTGATAGCTGACAATGAGTCTGTAACTACTGAAAGACCTGCTATACCGGTTGCGAAAATTCTTGTTACGTCTCTATCGTGAAGCGCCATCTGAGCACGTTCGTAATTGTATTTATCATGCATGTAATGAATGATATTAAGCGTATTTACATAGATACCTGCGAGCCACTCCATCATAAATGTGAAGCTGTCCATAACGGTATCATAATCAAGCACATCGCCCTGATATCTTCTTAAAGCGATAGGTCCGACCTGCTTCTTCGTAATCTCGTCCACACCACCGTTAAGTGAGTAAAGAAGACATTTAGCAAGGTTTGCTCTCGCACCGAAGAACTGCATTTCCTTGCCAAGCTTCATAGAAGATACGCAGCATGCGATAGCATAATCGTCGCCCTTTGTAACACGCATTAAATCGTCATTCTCATACTGAATTGCAGAAGTCTTAATAGACATCTTTGCGCAGTATTTCTTGAAGGGCTCAGGAAGTCTCTTGGACCATAAAATAGTCAAGTTGGGCTCGGGAGCCGGTCCTAAATTCTCAAGTGTGTGAAGATATCTGTAAGACATCTTTGTTACCATATGACGTCCGTCGATTCCCACACCGCCGATGGATTCTGTAGCCCAGATGGGATCGCCTGAGAAAAGCTCGTTATATTTGGGAGTTCTTGCAAACTTAACGATACGAAGCTTCATAATGAAGTGGTCTACCATCTCCTGAATCTGACGCTCGGAGAATGTTCCGTTTGCAAGGTCTCTTGAAGCATAGATATCAAGGAATGTAGTTGTACGTCCGACACTCATTGCGGCACCGTTCTGCTCCTTGATAGCCGATAAATATCCGAAATAAATAGCCTGGATGGCTTCTTTTACGTTGGTAGCGGGATGGGAAATATCACAACCGTAAGACTCTGCGAGCTTTTTCATAAGCTCGAGTGCTCTTACCTGCTCTGTAAGTTCTTCCCTGGTTCTTATTACCTCGTCGTTCATAACCTTTCCGCAGGTATGTTTCTGACGAAGCTTATCCTCTATAAGAATATCTATTCCGTAAAGTGCAATACGTCTGTAGTCACCGATTATACGTCCTCTGCCGTAAGCATCGGGAAGGCCTGTGATGATGTGTGATGAACGGCAGGCTCTCATCTCTGTCGTGTATGCATCAAAGCATCCGGCATTGTGTGTTTTTCTGTAGTATGTGAAGAAATCTTTTACTTCGGGATCAATTTCATATCCGTGGTCTGAAAGCGCCTGCTCAGCCATTCTGATACCGCCGAAAGGATGAAGAGGTCTCTTAAAAGGTTCGTCAGTCTGAAGACCCACGATTTGTTCTTTGTCTTTATCAAGGTATCCGGGCTCATGTGACATAATCATGGATACGTTTCTGGTATCCATATTTACTGCGCCACCCTTTTCCCTTTCCTCTTTGGAAAGTTGCATAACCTGGTCCCATAACGCAAGCGTGTTCTTGGTTGCGGGCTCAAGGAAGCTCTCGTCACCGTCGTAAGGAACGTAATTTTCCTGAATGAAATCTCTTACGTTAATTTCAGTCTGCCATTTGTTTCCTTTAAAATCTCTCCACTGCGGAATCATTGCACTTCTCCACTTTCTTAAAAATATTCACAAAACAATTTATTTAGTTATATTTAGGGTAATAAAAGTATATGATTATCAGACATAATTCATTAAAGCATTTTAATTATAAAAATTCAAGAGCATTTTTAACATTTATACACAATATAATGTGTTATTTTTCTGTCACACCACAATTTAATGTGCTTTTTGTAAAATGTCACGATAAAATGCCCAATTAACGCTTTTCTTTGAACATTTTGTCTAATAAAAGAAGCGTGCCTAAGCACGCTTCCGACTATTTACTTATAAACCTGTAAAAGGTATATGAGCGGTGAATTCCAGTAAATTGTGATTTCGTTGATTGAGTAAGCCGAATCGTTGTCGCAGTAGCAGCTTCCTCCGACTTTCTTGGAAAGAGCCTTAATAGCATAAGGATCTGCAGGAGAAGAGTTCGGACCTCCTACTAACATACCGGGCATTGCCTTTCCTATAGCCTGTGAAGGTCTGTGGTGAGGATGCTCTGCAGCATGCTCTCCGAAGCCTGTTACGTAGCTGTATGCAACTGCATTTACACCAAGAAGATAATCTATCTGGTATCTTGCATATTCGTTATATGTTTCATCGCCTGTCATGTTATACATCATTCTGTAAAGAATACCGTTGTTGGCGATGGTCATATTACTTCCCCAAGGATAAATTCTCAGTGATGAGAAGTAAGGATCCGTAGTCGAATTCTCAAGTGCTGTCTCTGCGAAGAGTTTCATCTTTTCCGAGAACTTCATTCTTACATAATCCACATCCGACATTGAAGCATATATTTCCTGGATACTTCTGGTATCATCGGCGGGAAGATTGAATTCTACGGGTGTCTCCATATATCCTTTTGCCTTAAGGAAATGATACATTGCATATGTTCCCATATCTGCCCATCCGAGACCGCCCTTAAAGGTACTTTCCGTAAGTTCTCTAACCTTTGAAAGATATGCCTGATCGTTGGTAGCAAGGTAAAGTTCTACTGCCGCCCAAACATATTCGTCTTTGTTGTCACCGTCGGGATATTCGCCTGTTACAATTTCCGTAGGATTAATAAATCCGGTCTTGTCGTTTTCTGCGTTTTCTTCCATGTAAGCATATGCTTTTTTAGCTGCTTCGCTGCACTTAGAAGCAAATGCTGCATCATACTGTCTGTATATCTTTCCTGCCTTTGCCATTACTGCAGCAAAGTCGCCTGTAGCTGTGGTGGAAATAGGACTTACAACAAGCTCTTCGGTTTCATTCTGAGGCATTACAACGCCCGGGAACTGCTCACATGTAACCTTATGATATACACCGCCGTTTTCGGCCTGCATCTTAAGCATCCATTCAAGTTCATATCTTGCTTCGTCGAGGATATCGGGAACGCCGTTTCCGCTCTCGGGAATATCGTAATTGTCGCCCCTTGAAGCAGAACTGTCTTCATATGTCATGAAAAGATCTGCGATTGTCTTTGCACCTGCAACCACGTATCTTCCGTAGTCACCCGCATCATGCCATCCGCCTGTCACATCGATATAATCATTTGTTCCGTAAATCTTTGCTTCGGTATTGTGACATTCGGGATGAGCAAAAACATCTGCAAGTTCTTTGGTTGTCTCGCATCCGCAGCGCTGTAAGTAAAGCATTCTGACTGTTGCTTTTGCAACATCGTCAAATACATTGTCATTAATTTCGAAAGTGTAGGAATTATCAAGTCCGTCAACAGAAATATAATACTTTCCTGCAGCAGTAAAATCTGAGAAATCTCCGGTGTATGTATCGCCGTCACCGTTCTTTGAGATTACACGCTCATCAGCGAAAGTTCCTTCATAAACAACCTCGCCTGTTTCAGCATCGCAAATGCTGAAGGCTGTAACCTTTTCGCTCGTTGTAGCTACTACTTTCTTATTATCATTCGGCTTGTAACCAACCTGATTAATTTTAAGTGCCAGAGGCTTTTCTTCTTCCTTGGGAGCCTTTGCGTTGCTAGCGTCAACGAGAGTTAAATTGAAATCGTCTATATAAACCTTATGTGATGTATTGTCCATACCGTCAAATCTTCCGAGGTTAAAACAAAATCTCGGCATATCATCATTTTCTTCTTCCATTGTAAATGTCGCGGAAATTCTCTTGGGCTCAGGTCCGATGGGAACATCATACTCCTTGTAATATGCATGATAGTCACCACCGTTAATCTGATATCTCCACTCAAACGATCTTTCGATATCACATCTGATAGTAAAAGAGCACTCATAAACACCGCCCTGGTTTAATTCGAAACCGTCTCTCGAAACCTGTGTCGAATAATCAAGTGTACCGGTTTTGGAGATATCCACAACCATCTCTCCGTTCTCAGTGTAGAGTTCGAACAGACCGCCGTTTGAATATGTTCCCCATTCGAATGCTTCACCGTCTTCGAAATGGTCGTCAATTAATGTCTTTCCGTTAAAAAGTCCTGATCCCCAGTTTACTTCGGGAAGAGTCCAGTCGCCCGTTCCTGCTGCTCCGGGATTGTCAACAACAACCGGTTCAGGGTCTGTATTACTCGGATCTGTTGCAGGATCCGTAGGTGTTTTTCCCGTGTTACATGCGGCTACGGATAAAACCATAAGTCCAGATAATAAAATGGATAAAATTTTACGTTTCATTGTAACTCCTCATTATATTTATTTACAAAGTACAAATCCTTTGCTTCTTAAGCTGTTCTCAACCTCAGGAATGTCGTGGGTGTGAAATACCATGATGGGTGCGCCGCTCTCTCTGTTGAATGAAAGATAGAGGTAATCAACGCTGATATTTGCCTCATCAAGCGCCTTAAGTAATTTCTGTAAGTTTCCGACTTCATCCATGATTTCTACAGCAATTACATCGGTAAGCTTGCAGATGATACCTGCTTCGGATAAAACCTTTACAGCCGTGTTCGGGTCACTTACGACCATTCTGACAATACCGTATTCTGCCGAATCGTTTGTGACAGATCCCAGAATATTGATATTTTCGTTGGCGAGTATGCTTGTGATTTCAAGCATTTTGCCTTTTACATTTTCTGCATAAATCGATACCTGTTTTAACATTTTTAAGTCCTTTCAAATGAGTCTTTTTCTATCGACAAATACTGATTATTTGTTTATACTCATTAAAGATATATAATTTTCTATATCCACAAGGAGAATTTTATCAAAAATCAGAGAAAAAGGCAATTGAAAAGCCTTATAATGATATACAGGAGGAGCAGAAAATCATGATTGATAAGAATGCTAAAATATATGTTGCCGGTCACAAAGGAATGGTCGGAAGCGCCATAGTTCGTGCTTTAAACAAGCAGGGTTATAACAATATCATAACAAGGTCCCACCAGGAACTGGATTTAATCAGACAGGATGAAGTTGAGGCTTTCTTTGAAAAAGAAAAACCTGAAATTGTTGTTCTTGCTGCAGCTAAGGTTGGAGGAATCGTGGCTAACGAATCAGCGCTTGCAGATTTTATGTACGACAATATGATGCTTGAGATGAATGTTATACATGCCGCATTTAAAAACAACTGCAAGAAGCTTCTTTTCTTAGGCTCGTCATGCATTTATCCGCGCCTCGCTCCGCAGCCCATGCCGGAAAGTTGTCTTTTGACCAGCGAACTCGAAAAAACCAACGAGGCATACGCTCTTGCAAAAATCAGCGGACTCAAATACTGCGAATTTTTAAACCGCCAATACGGTACGGATTATATCTCTGTAATGCCCACAAACCTTTACGGTCCCAACGATAATTATCATCCTACTCACTCACATGTTTTACCCGCACTGATTCGACGTTTCCACGAAGCAAAGGAAGCCGGGCTTGAAAGTGTAACATGTTGGGGCGACGGTTCACCTTTAAGAGAATTTTTGTATGTAGATGATTTGGCAGATTTATGTGTATTCCTGCTTAACAACTACAGTGGCAATGAAACCGTAAACGCAGGTACAGGCAAGGAACTCACCATAAAAGAGCTGACAGAGCTTGTTGCAAAGGTTGTAGGCTACAAAGGAAAGATTGAATGGGATCCAAGCAAACCGAACGGCACTCCCAGAAAACTCCTTGATGTCAGCAAGGCAAAGAACTTAGGCTGGACATACAAAACCGAGCTTGAGGACGGCATAAAACTTGCATATGAAGATTTCTTAAACAATCCGATGAGAGCGGAAAGATAAATTGATACAAAAAGGGACGGTTCTTAAATGGTAAAAAATTCCAAAACAGAACCGTCCCTTATTGATTTATTTATTTCTCTTGATTTTTTTTGTAAGGTTTATGATAAGACTTATCATATATTTATACTCTTCTGTTCTAAAGAAAAACAGAAAATGTATCAAAGCAAATATCAGTATGCAGGCAAGAGCTTTCAAAACGAAGAAATGAAGCATTCCGTTAACGTTTAAATACTTGTTTACCGTAAAATGTAAAATCAAAATCGATGCTAATACCACAACAACATTCTTTATATACTCAAACCAATATTCTATAACTTTTTTTCCAAAAGCATGTTTATACAATAAGTACGGCTCTCTCCAGAAAACAGTCAGGGTGCTGCTTATAATCGTACCTAAGAAAATACCGGCTATGCCGAAGAATTTGAGAGCAACAATCGATATGGTCAGATTCAAAGTGGCCTCTATTAAAGGTCTTATTTTATCTTTGACAAATAATCCGCATGCCGATGTATACGACATTGAGACAAACCTTACAGCCTGAATATAGAATTGAATGATAATTAATATTACAGTGATATCATCCAAAAACAAAGGTTTTCTCAGCCATATTAAAATAAAGTCATTGATTAACGAATATGCACAGACTGTCATCAATCCTGCGGCAGCAAAATTCAAAAACAGGGATTTTTTATATATTTCATATCTTTGATCCTTATCAAGCATAAAATGGGCATTGCCAAGCGAAGATGTGAAACTTTGAAAAAGAACCCCTAAAATCCTTGTAATATTGTATGTAATCAGATAATAATTCGAATAAATTCCCGTGACGGCCAGACCGATGAATTTTGACAAAAGAATACTGTCCGTTGAATTTAAAACAGTACCCCCTATCTTGTGAAACATTGCAGCCGTTGTGTCTTTGTATATATTCTTTCTTTCTTTGTCATCAAGTTTAGATTTTACGGAAAAAACAAATTTATAACGACTTGCCACCCACTGACTCGCTATAAAGTTCAAAGCCATCGTTATCAGGATTCCGGCTAAAAGCGTCAGTGTAAAATTTTTGGTAATAAAGAGAACAATAATCTGAGAAGAATAGCGTCCAAACGAAATAATAATATTTATAACAGAGAACTGATCCTGCTTCTGATCTGCGGAAAGAAGAGTCAGTTTATATGAAAATAAATATGTTGAAGCGCTCTGAAGCAAAAACAGAATAAATACTATATATAAATTTACATCGGCCGGTACTTCGGCTGTGTCTTTAATCAAAAACTTTAGGAAAGGAGTTATCGCCAGCCCGACACCAAAAATAGCGCTTGCGATAACAATATATGCATTCTTAAAAAAGCGCATGAGTTCGCCGACTTTTTTGACATCGTCTTTACTGATAGGATCGTAAAAACGATATACAATCGAGCCTGTTATTCCAAGTTCTGCCAAAGCCAGCAAACCAAGGATGTTGGTGAATAACCCGTTTATTCCAAGGTATTCAATTGACAGTATCTTTAAAAACAAATATCTGTATCCGAAACCTATGACGATATTTAATAACGCACAGACTCCGGAAATGATAAAAGCTTTTATTATATTTGTTTTTCTCGGTAAATGATTAAACACAAATAATTATACCCTTGTCATTATTATTTTGCTTCTTCCGGTTATTTCAAAAATATCCCTGGATTTTGGAGCAAAGAAACTGTCGCCCGCTTTGAAAGCGATTCCTTCTTTAACCTTCTCCGGATCATCTATCGGATGAACGGATATTCTGCCCTCTCCTTCGAGAATAAGGAATGAAGTAAAGCTTTCTTCCACGCCGAGAATACGTGCGGATAAATCCACATCAATTAATGTGCATTCAAAGTATTTGCACTGTGAAATAATTCTCTTCTTAAAGCCGTCACCATCAACGATTCCTTCATCGATTTTTTCAGGACAGTATTTGGAGAAGTTAAGAACATCCAAAGCCTTGTCAATGTGCAGTTCTCTTAAGTCTCCGAATTTGTCGCGTCTCTTAAAATCATATAGACGGTATGTACAGTTCGAACTCTGCTGTATTTCACATATAACTATTCCTGCACCTATGGCGTGTACGGTTCCTGCTTTAATAAAATATACATCACCCTTTTGTACGGGGATTTTATTTAATACATCAAGTATTGAATCATCTTCTATTCTCTGTAAAACTTCTTCTCTGCTGACATCTCGGTTAAAGCCACAATAAAGATATGAATCAGGTTCACAATCCACTACATACCAGACTTCATTTTTGCCGTACTGGTTTTCGTTTGCAATAGCGTAATCGTCGTCAGGATGGACCTGTATAGAGAGTTTGTCTTTAGCATCGATTAATTTGACCAATATAGGAAAATCTGCGAATGTGGAACATTTCCAACCCCAGTTGTTCTTTCCGATGGTTCCGAGATAGTCATTAAAGAGCATTCCTTTGTGACGACCTGTAGCCACAATGCTCTGGCCTGCTTCATGCGCTGACATTTCCCAGCTTTCGGCTAATATATCAAAGTCACAATTCTTTCCGTAAAGAGCCTTTAATTTATTGCCTCCCCAGAGGTTATCTTTAAAAGTTGGATTCAGACGAACAAGCGCATCAAAAATATATGTCTGCTCTTTGTTATCAGACAATGTTTCTGTAGGAACCTTATCGTCTTCGCTAACATTTTCACCCACGGATACTTCTATTATTACAAGTTCCGTATCGCCGGCGTTTGAAACCTGATGAGTCTTGCCCGGAAGAACATCTACCACGTCATCCGTATGATATAATCCTTCTTTGCCGTCAAGCTCTATAAATGCAGTACCTGAAACAATCGTCCAGTGTTCGGACCTGAAGACATGCTTATGAGCAAAGATGGTTTTACCGGGCTGTATAAACACATGCTTTACTCTGTAATGAGGCGTATCAACCAAAAGTTCATATCTACCCCAAGGTCTGTATACGACACGGCCGGATTCAAAGAAACGACCGATTTTAGTTACAATTTCATCGTCATTAATCAGTTCTTTTAAACTCTCTGATTCGCCCTTTTTGCCAACATAAACCGCATCTTCGGTATTAACAACTATAACATCCGAAATGCCGTTTGCCACTACGAGACTCTTGGAACATCTGTTAATGATATCAGTATTTTCACAATTATATTCATACTCCAAACCGTCGCCTGAAGTCTTTAATCTAGTCTCTTCAATATCTTCGAGACTGCCTATATCTTTCCATCCGAAATGAGCCTTAACAACCTTGGCTCTTTTCGTCTTTTCAAGAAGTGCTTTTTCAATATGAACCGCAGGAATCGAATTCATCACATCCGCAGGATATGTGAGCGAATTACCCTTCGAAATTCTGCCCTTTAACGCTCCGATACAAAGTCTGAATTCGTTTGGAGAAAGTTCCCTTAATTCATCAAGATAATCACCGACCCTAAAGAGCATCATTCCGCTGTTATATAGATAATCTTTATCCTCCATATATTTTACAGCTGTATCATGATTCGGTTTTTCAACAAATGCCAAAACATCTTCACCATCTGCTTTAATATATCCGTATCTTTCTTCAGGAGCCGTTACGGGCATACCGAATGTAACAATATTTCCTTCCTTACTTAACTCAATCGCTCTGGAAATATCATCCTTATATTCAAGTCCTTCAATTACCTGGTCTGCAGGAACTACGAGAACCGTTTCGGATTTTGCAAGTCTTAAGCACGCAAGCGTAATTGCCGCTGTAGTTTTCCTGCCTTCACCCTCAAAAATAAAACGATGAACCAGACCCTGAAATGCTGCCACCTGATTGATGGCAATAAAACGGTATTCCTCATTGGTAATGATAATAAACTCATCGCAATAAGGAATATTTCTGGCTATCGTTTCCTGGAACAGAGAATGATCTCCCTGAATCTTTATAAATTGTTTCGGGTAACTTTGGCGGGAGAGGGGCCATAATCTGTCTCCTCTCCCGCCTGCTAGTATGATACACTTCATAGTATTTTTTATGCGTTTGCAAGAGCCTTTTCTCTTTTGGCAAGTGCTCTGTCATGCTCTGCCATTATCTTGACAAGTTCTTCGTAGGAAGTCTTCTGAGGATTCCATCCGAGAACTGTTTTAGCCTTTGTAGGATTACCCCAGAGGTTATCAACATCTGTAGGTCTGAACCACTGAGGATTTACGCATACAAGCATCTTTCCTGTAGCTGCATCGTAACCTTTTTCGTCTACTCCGCTGCCTTCCCATCTTAAGGTAATGCCGTTAGCAGCGAAAGCCTTCTCTGTGAAATCTCTGACTGTATGCTGCTCGCCTGTAGCGATTACGAAATCATCGGGAGTATCCTGCTGCATGATAAGCCACATGCACTCTACGTAATCCTTTGCATAGCCCCAGTCACGAAGAGAATCCATATTACCGAGTTCAAGATGATCCTGAAGACCTTCTGCAATACGTCCTGCCGCAAGAGTAATCTTTCTTGTAACGAATGTCTCTCCTCTTCTCTCTGATTCATGATTGAAAAGGATGCCGTTCACACAGAACATTCCGTATGCTTCTCTGTATTCCTTCATCATCCAGAAGCCGTACTGCTTAGCAATTGCATAAGGTGAGTAAGGATGGAAAGGTGTTGTCTCCGACTGAGGAATCTCTTCAACCTTACCGTAAAGTTCGGATGTGGATGCCTGATAAATCTTCGTTGTCTTTTCAAGTCCGAGCATTCTGACTGCTTCAAGGATTCTTAATACACCGATTGCATCAACATCGCCAGAATATTCGGGAACATCAAATGATACCTGAACATGTGACTGTGCTGCAAGGTTATAGATTTCATCGGGTTTAACAAGACCAATGATTCTGATAAGGGAAGTGCTGTCTGACAAGTCACCGTCATGAAGAGTAATCTTATCTAAGATATGATTAATACGTCCTGTATTGGCAATTGATGCACGACGTGTAATACCATGAACTTCATATCCCTTCTCAAGCAAAAGTTCTGCAAGATAAGAACCATCCTGTCCTGTAATACCTGTAATTAATGCTTTTTTCATTGTGTATCTCCTTAAGTATTTATTTACTTTATCCATTGAGCCCATTTGCTGCGATAAACTTCGGGGGTCATTCCCTCAGCATCCACAAAGAGCTTAATAAAATCATTGTAATCATTAATGCCGCACTCTAAAGCAATCTTATTCTCGGGTTCAATGCTGAACCTGAGCATTTCTTTTGCAACATTAAGTCTTCTTATCTTCTGGTACTCAGCCATACTGATTCCGTAAGAATTGGCAAATGCCTCTTCAACAGCATCCTTCGATGTGCCGAGTTTTTCACAGATTTCCTCAATGGCTTTGTCTGAAGCATAGTTATCATTAAGATATGTTCTTACCATTGACACATCTATATCACAAGGTTCTGATGAAAGAGTTGTAACATCGGAAATAATTTCCGTAAACATTTCTGTAAGAGTTTCGTTTGCATATATTTCCGACATTACACTTTTATCATTGCAAAGTGCCATGAGATTTTCAATCATTTTTACATATCCTTCTGTTTCGGCGGGTGTAAAAATGTTGGAGTTTTTATTTTCTTTTAGGAACAAGTCAAACAGATTAACTGCAGTCTTCCCGTAAAAATGTACCCAAGAGAGTTCCCAAGGCTTACTTTCGCTGCTTTCATGCTCATACTTGTTCATACAGTTTAAAAGAATGCAGTCTCCGCTTTTAACTGCGTATTCTTTGCCTGAAACTCTGACTAAACCTTCTCCGTCTTTTATGGTGATAAAAAGAATGGATTCGATTCCTTCTCTCGAACTGGTATGAGGTCTTAAGCTCTTAAGCACGCCCGCTTCCTGCACGTATAAAAGATTGTTAAGCGCAAAATCTCCGGGAGTATGAATGAATCTTGTTGACTTTGTAATGCCCTGATTGGAAAAAAGGGTGCTGGAAGTATCACTCATCTATCTTTTCCCTCCAATAGTTAAGAGTCTCCTCTATGGTTTGTGCCAAAGGTATTTCGGTTTTCCAACCCGTGGCCTTGTTAATCTTGGTCGTATCTGCCTCAATAATCGGAACGTCTACGGGACGAATCTTGGCCGGATCAACCTCGACTCTGATGTCTGCTTCGGATTTGGATAAAATCAAATCAAGAACATCCTGAATCGATATTGCATGACCGCTGCCGACATTGTATGTCTCGCCCTTTTCGCCCTTTTCGATAAGAAGCGCATATGCTCTTACCACATCTCTGACATCAGAGAAATCTCTCATTGCCTTAAGATTGCCGACATACATAACCGGTTCTCTCAAGCCTTTTTCAATCTCAACAACCTGTCTGCAAAAATCTGCCACGACAAATATCGGAAGCTGATTGGGTCCTATATGATTAAATGCTCTTACCAACATCAAATCCATATCGTACGCATTGGCATATATGCTTCCTATCATATTCTGACATGCTTTTGTTGCAGCATAGATATTACCGGGACGAATAGAATTTTCCTCGGTAATCGGTATCTCGTCGGGTCTTATGTGACCGTATTCCTCTCCGGAACCTATCAGGAGGACTCTGGGCTTATAATAGAGTTCTCTGATGGCGTCCATTACATTGACGCTGCCTTTGATGTTAACGTCTATTGTAAGTTGAGGATTTCTCCATGCCACGCCTACGGAACTCTGAGCCGCAAGATGGAATATATAATCCGGTCTTATCTTAAAAAGAACATCAACTATTTCCTGTTTTTCAAGAATGTTCAGGTCGCAGACTGTTGCATTTGTATTATCAATACATTCATGTGCAAGTTTGGTAGCATATACCTCCATGCCTTTATCCAATGCAAGATGATTGATAAGATAATTTCCGACAAAACCTGCTGCGCCTATGATTAAAGCTTTTTTCAAAAACTTTTCCTCTTTGTAATAACTCTTTTGTTAATCTCTCTGGAATATATCTCTAGTATAAACCTTTTCTTTAACATCATCAAAGATTTTGTCATATCTGTTAGCCACGATGACTTCACTTCTTGACTTAAACTCATTCAAATCATTGACTATTCTGCTGCCAAAGAATGTGCTGCCGTTTTCAAGCATCGGCTCATATATAATAACCTCAACTCCTTTGGCTTTAAGTCTTTTCATTATTCCCTGAATCGAACTCTGACGGAAATTGTCGGAATTTGACTTCATGGTGAGTCTGTATACACCGATAACGCATGTCATAATCTGATTGGAAGGATTATCCATACGATGGTATTTCTCATAAAATCCTGCTTTCTTTAAAATCTGCTCGGAAATAAAATCTTTTCTGGTGCTGTTGCTCTTTACAATAGCCTCAATGAGGTTTTCCGGAACGTCCTTATAGTTTGCCAGAAGCTGCTTGGTATCCTTAGGCAAACAGTATCCGCCGTAGCCGAAGGAAGGATTGTTGTAAAATGTCTGGATTCTCGGATCGAGACAAACACCCTTTATAACCGAACTTGAATCAAGTCCCTTTACCTCGGCATATGTATCAAGTTCATTAAAGAAACTGACTCTTAAAGCTAGATAAGTATTGGCAAAAAGTTTTACGGCTTCAGCCTCAGAAAAGCCCATTATCATCACTTCAACATCCTGTTTGATTGCACCGCCTTTTATAAGAGCTGCAAATTCATTGGCAGCTTTAACGAGTCTTTCATCTTCAGGATCTGTGCCAACGATGATTCTGCTCGGATACAGATTGTCATATAAAGCTTTGGATTCTCTTAAAAACTCCGGAGAAAAGATTATATTCTTAGAATTCTTTTCTCTGCGGATTCTCTTGGTATATCCAACGGGAATGGTAGATTTAATAACCATGATTGCATCGGGATTAATTGACATTACGGCATCAATTACGCTTTCAACTGCCGATGTATCAAATCTGTCCAGATCGGAATCATAATTGGTAGGTGCTGCAATAACAACATAATCAGCATCATTATAAGCTTCTTCCATATCTGTCGTAGCATATAAATCCAATTCCTTGTTAGCAAGGAAATCCTCGATTTCCGCATCCTGAATCGGAGAAATCTTTTTATTGATTTTATCTACTTTTTCCTGAATAATATCTACCGCAACAACCTTGTTGTGCTGAGCAAGGAGTGTTGCTATCGACATTCCTACATAGCCTGTTCCGGCTACAGCTATTTTCATTTATATTTCCTCCAAAGTATATAATTTGGTAATTAATATATTCTAATACTTTTTGGTTCCGATTGTATAATCCCAACAGCCTTCTTCATTTTCAATAAATTCAACCTTTGGAACAGGATTACTCCAAGAGTACCATTCAACTCCCTCTTCGACCATATCAATTATAACCGTCATATCATCCTTTTGATGTGATAAATCAAAGTCAAGGGTATAGTCACCGGTTATCTGTGTCCCCGGATCGATTCTGGGAAAGTCATAGATATTTCCCCCATCCCTGTATTCAATATGATACGAAAGCAAATATGATTCGTTAAAATAAAATTTGGAGCTGTCTGCAAGTGAAACCGTCACATGCGCAATATTGTTCTCATCTATTTCAACATTGTCTATAGACAATTGTATGTTATCCAATGTTAAATCATCATACTTACTGGAGTCCATTAATTTGTATAATGCATCCAGTCCTATTGCTCGAATTTTAATGTTTGAATGCTTTTGAAATTCAATGGGTAATCCGGTAATTATTGAAATGTTATTTTCGTTTACACTGTAAGAATAAGTACTCTTGGAATAAAGATTTATTCCTTTCCCCAAAGCACAATCTTCATCATAATCCGATATATATATTGCTCTTGTAGTAAAATCATCAATATCATAACAAAAAGAATCTAAATATTCGGAATCCATCGGATAAATCCTTGAGTTTGTAGTAAGCAAAGGATAATAAAAATAATTCAAAAGAGATCTATCTATCAGAACAATATTGTATTCATTCGAATAGTACTCCGCCTTTTCCAATACACTTTCATATACATCTCTTTCAAGCCTGGTTTCAGCTTTTGACGATAATAAAGAAGATGTATATGGCACAATCAAAATGATAATTCCTATAATCGGAATAATATAATTATGCTTTATGTGATTCAATCTTAACATCATTCCGGCAGCCATTATGATAAACGGAATAAATGAAGACAAATATCTCGCATCATAGTAATAACCTTCTATCATAACCTTCATTACCGAAGAATAAAGAATTATTGTATAAACAAATCCTATTAAAACTGCCGCTTCCTTAATGCCCAACTCATATTTTGCAGTAAGCATTTTAAACAGAATAATCGGAACAAGAATCACTCCCGAACATACAATAAATGAAATAAAGGTAATCTTTAAAAAATCGCTAAACACATAGCATTTTAAAACAATGACTATAACCGTCATTATCATGGGTATTACAGAAAACCCTGACATCAAAATCTTAAAAAATCTCTTTCCTTTTGTTTTCTTAAATTCAGAAAATTTTTCTGACACAACCAGCTTTCTGATTATTATCAAGAATATTGCAACAATCAAAGTGATTACCGCTATTGCAACAACAAACAGATAATAATGATTTCCAAAAAACGGCATACCCTTTCTGTAATCCATAGAAGTTCTTTCATATGCCAAAATATTTAAAAATTCAAAGCTTAAACCATATCCAATAACGGCAATTCCACTCGAAATAAGATATTTGTATTTCCCTGAATGAACAAAGAACATCCAATACAATATCAAGAAAAGCGGAATCATCGTATATACGCTGGAATGAATAAATGAAAAAGTTATAACGCCAAGAGCAGAAAGAATTTGGTGTTTGTCATTTTTGCAAATAAGGAAATACATAAAGACTATCATACAGAACCCAATGACCGATTCAACCATGGTAGTATGATTACAATAAACAATAATCGGTGATACTCCAAGCAAGAGAACAAGGACGGATCTTAGTTTCCAATTACATTTGAGGGCTTTTAATATCTCATCAACAAAAACAAATATGCAAAACGCAAATACAGCCTGGATATATGCCATTCTTCCCAAGCCAAAAATATTAGCAGAAAGCGCAAGGATTGATGGGTATACGGGATTAAACTTGTATTCTCCCATCATCTTAATTGTTTCACCTTCTTCGGTGTCAACACTGGCTAGCCAAAAATCAGCCATGCAATTCTCAACATCAAAATTGCTTATTGCATCATAAAAAAAGTCCCTATACTGACTTTCAGGTGAAATGTTTTCATATCCCTTAATTTCAAATTGTCTTGATATATTTCCGTTAAGAATTGTAGTTGCTTGTATCTGAGCATTTCCGTCATTATAGCCAATACCCATTGTCGAATATGCTCCGATTGATAAGAAAACCGCAATAAAAATTGCCAATCTGTTCAAAAAAACTCGATAATCTATCTTTATAACTTCAAATCTAAAAAATCCGATTCCTTTGGTTCCATTTGTAAAATAAACAATCATAAATATTATTGAAACCAGAATCGTTACTGTCAAAAGACAGAATCCCATAGAAAAAGCATTACACATCCACAATATTCCAGATGTGACCGTATATAAACACAAAAAGACCGAAACGGCTTCGGCCAAAGGGACAATTATTTTTTTCTTATCTGAAAAACTGCTGAATGTAAAGAATAGCATTAATACATCCAGCAACAGTAAAAAATATACAAACATTATTCTCTTCCGAAAGTAACTAATAAATTAATGTAATTTTACACTAAAATGAGGCTTTTTTCAACTCTGCCAAAATGGCTCGGCAACAACACATTGTTCCCGAGCCATATATTATATTCTTTATTGTATCTTTAATAATTCTCTGCTTTTAACTGGAAATAGTCTCTGGGGTGATTACATACAGGACAAACCTCCGGGGCTTCCTTACCTATAACGATATGTCCGCAGTTAGAGCACTGCCATACACAGTCGCCATCGCGTGAAAACACAAGTTTTCCTTCTATGTTTTTGAGAAGTTTTCTGTATCTTTCTTCATGTTCTTTTTCAATAGCAGCCACACCTTCGAAAAGTTCTGCTATTTCATCAAAGCCCTCTTCTCTTGCTTTAGCTGCGAATGAAGGATACATTTCTTTCCACTCATATGCTTCTCCGTCTGCGGCAGCCTCAAGACATTCAACAGTGGTTCCGATACCTGTCAGTATCTTATACCATATTTCAGCATGTTCCTTTTCGTTAGCAGCCGTCTCGGCAAATATATTGGAAATCTGTACGAATCCCTCTTTCTTTGCTTTGGAAGCAAAGAATGTATACTTATTGCGCGCTTCCGACTCTCCGGCAAACGCTGCAAGAAGGTTTTTCTCTGTTTCTGTACCCTTTAAATCTTCTCCTCTGAATCTCCATTTGTTTTCTGCCATATAATTACCTCCCAATTCTTTATTATTTTTCTAATATATTACCGATTTGACTTCTTGTTTTTAATTAATGAAGCAAGTAATACAGTTCCTATTATAATAAATAATAACGAAAAAATGTTACCAAAGATTCCGGTTTTTTCTACTCCACTATCATAGTACATTTTTATTATTACCTTGTGCAACAGGAAGCACTCAAACGATATATTTCCCAAAAACAGAAAGAATTTTAATTTGAATATGTCTGATAACAGGCCTTTCCCTAACGCAAAAACGCAAATTAAAAGGCAATTAGGAATGAACCAATGGATTATATTATATTTCCAATCCTTCATTGGCAAAAAAATATTATAAATCCAAAATGTAAACATTAATAACTCTAAAATAGAATAAAATAGAAAATTATTATAAGTGATTTTTTTAGAAATAGATCTTATAAAATAACCTAAACTCATTCCTGCAATGTATTCAAATAATCTCGATATAGGAAAAGCATAATGCATATATTGTATATTTGTATTCCTTGTAAAATAGCAATAACAATAAACACCTACGAAAGAAACGATGGCTATAAGCATATATATATATATATTTTTTGTTTTCTCTTTAATCAAGCAAAATAATTTTTTTAAAGGTAAATTAAAAAAATATAAAAAGAATATGGTTGATAAAAACCATCCCACCCCATTGAAAGCAAAATAGTAATCAGAAAACCATGATTGAATCAATAGTAAATTCTTAGCTAACTGTACGAGTAAAAGCGATATTCTCTTAAACTCTAAGATTGTAACATAATTAGGTATGCCCGAATAAATCACAAAATACATTGTAGTTAAAAAGTACAAAGGATAAAACTTTTTAACTTTACCATATAAAAATAATATTTCATTCTTAAAGGATAATGTTATTTTACCATCATAAGAGGAATATCCGGATGTAAATCCACTTAAAATGAAAAAGAACACGACAGCATTGGCTGCGCCATATCCTACAGGAACCCAATTCTCACAATACTTTGAGGAATGCAATAAACATATCATCAAGAAGCAAATAAATCTCAAAAATTGCAATTGCTCTGCTCTATTACCTTTTTCACCTTGTACAGTATTACTAACCTCTTTTGTTTTTTCCATAACATTACCCGTTAAAATTCGTTCACCACTTTGATAACCTCATCAATATCTTCTTCGCTCATGCCACTGTATATCGGCAAACTTACTTCATGCGTGGCTATATAATATGCATTTGAATAAAGCTTCTTTCCTTCCTCTCCTTTTCCTGCATCGGTTCCTTCATAGCATTCTGCAAGGAACGGAGGAATAGGATAATGAACCTGAGTCTTTACTCCTTTGCTTAAAAGAAAATCCTGAAATGCTTTCTGATCATCCACAATTACAGGGAATAAATGGTATACATGTGTTGCATTGGGATTAGTATAAGGCAGCTTAACTTTAGGATTGTTGATACCCTTTAAATACTTTTCAGCTAATTTTACCCTTATCTCATTACATTCATCCAAATGCGAAAGTCCGACCGAAAGTGCTGCGGCCTGAACTTCATCCAGTCTGCTGTTTCTTCCGATAGATTCATTATGATATTTAATACGGCTGCCGTAGTTTCTTAACATGCGTACTTTATCTGCAAGTTCATCGTCATTGGTACAAACGCATCCTGCATCGCCAAGCGCACCAAGAGGTTTGGTAGGATAAAAAGAGAAACACGAAAGTGTTCCCTGTGTACCGGTCAAAACGCCTTTCCATTTGCTTCCATGGCACTGGGCACAGTCCTCAATAACAGGCAGATTATGCCTCTTCGCAATATCCATTATTGATGTCATATCGCACGCCTGTCCGTAGAGGTGTACAGGAAGAATTGCTTTTGTTTTATCAGTAATCGCTTCTTCTATCTTAGCCGGATTAATTAAAAGTGTATCTTCCGTTGTGTCAACATATACGGGAGTTGCACCATTCTCAGTAATACCCAACACTGATGCTATATATGTTCCTGCAGGGACAATAACTTCATCTCCTACTCCTATATTGAGTGCTCTTATTGCAAGTATTAACGCATCAGTACCACTATTAAGTCCAATGCAATGCTTAACTCCAAGATAAGCCGCAAAATCCTTTTCAAACTTTTCAAGCTCAGGACCTAAGATATACCATCCCGAGCGAAGAGCTCTTAATGCAGCTTCTTCATATTCCTCCTTAAAAAGATTGTAATTTTGAAGCAAACTTGTGTATTCTATCATCTTTCTTTCCATTTAATTCTCCTAATCATGAAAAATAGCCTTCAGAACTATCTTTTATTTTTCTAAAAGGATTTCCAACGTAGACTCCTTCTTCAGCAATGGTTTTATGTATAACACTGCCACCGCCAATTATTGTTTTCGGGGCTATCTCCAAGTTATTACATATTGTGGAATTAATGCCAATAAAACTTCCCTGCCCAATATTAACAAAACCGGCTATGGATGAGCAAGGTGCTATCCATACATCATCTTCTATCTTGGTACTATGCGCAATTACTCCTCCGGCCTGAACAACTACGTTATTTCCAATACTTACATTATATTGAACAACATTATTCTCCATAATAACAACATTTTCACCTATTTTAACTGTTTTATCAACTATTGAAGAAGGATGTATATACGACACAAAACTAAATCCATATTTATTTAAATACTCGTACAGCCTCTTTCTTTCCCTGTTCATATTATTAAATGTAATAGCAACAAATAACTGTATATCTTCAGGTTTATAATCTTTTATTAATCTTTCTACAGTGATTACAGGAATACCTTCAATTATGTCCCAATTGTAATATTTTTCTTCAACAGCAAAGGAGATAACATTATAATCTGTGCTTTCTTTGAAGAAATTAAACATCATTCTCCCGTGTTCACCAGCTCCAACAATAATTAAATCCGTCATTTCTTCTCCTTTTTGTTATATTAGTTCTAATATTTCATTTAAATTGTTTATTATTATATTCGGTTTATACTCTGACAAACATTTTTCATTCATAAATCCATGTGTAATAGCTATTGTTTTCAAACCAAATTCTTTGCCTATCATAATATCTTTGCCCATATCCGAAACAAAAAGAACATAATCCGCATTTTTAACATGATTCAAAATTCCGCTGTCCTTAAGTAATGATTCTTTTGATTTTGAACCTTCCGTAGTTAATATCACATCAAAAAAGGTATATATGCCCAATCGTTCGAGTTCCTGATATAATCCCTCTCTTGACTGTCTTGCGGTCAAAAGAATAATCCCGACTCCTCTTTTTTTTAAGGCATTAAGAGTATCAATCGAATCATAATAGAGAATATCTGTTTTCAAATACTCCTCGGCTTCAATCCTTTTAAGCCATTTTTCGTTGAAATCATCAAAATCATAATTTGGAAAATAACGTTCCAAAAGCATCCTGTGATTTACCTTATTACGTTTTAATTCCCAGTAACCTTCTTTAGAAAAATCCGATTCCGGAACAAGTTCCTGAAACAACCTGTACATTCTCTCGGACGAATCTATCAGAGTACCGTCTAAATCAAAAATAATCTTCATGATAATTTTTTTAAATATTCCATTTCCCTTTTAAGTCCGGTTTCCAAAGGAGTCAGACTATCCAAGAGAGTACTTAATAATTTGCTGTTATCAAATATATAATTCCGATTGGCACCGTTTGAAGGAATGTGTTCAATCTTAATATCGTTTCCGGATAATGCTATTATTTTTTCAGCCAGATCGTTTATGCTTGTTGCTTCATTACCCACAATATTAATGACATCCGAAGAAGGAAGCATAAGCGAGTTAACAACAGCTTTTGCTACATCTTCGATATATATAAATGACCTTAATGCCTCTCCGTCACCATATATACTGATTCCCTCATTTTTGAGGGCAGATTTAATCATTACGGGCATAACTTTTCTGTATTTTTCTTCTCCTTCTCCGTAAACATGCCCTAATCGTAATATACAAAAAAGCAAATTGTTTTGATTTGCAAATGTCTTAACCATCTCTTCGCAATACAATTTTGACCAACCATACATTGTTTGAGGCCCTACCGGAGTTTTTTCACTGATAATTTCATCAGTCGGTTCATAAACATCAAGAGTACTCAAATAAACAACCCTTTTTAAACTCTTTATTTGAGATAACGCTTCCAGCAATCTTTTGGTATTTTCAATATTGCTCGAAGATTTATTAATGTCATTGGTTTCAGATCCGGATTTGGGAGTAAATGCACCGATATGCACGAGAGTTTCAACTTCCTCACATCCGGAATTGACCAAATAATCACTGTCAATTTCGTAATTCTTTGAATCTATATTCTTAATACCGTCAATGGAAGAAGAAGAGAAAGTAATGATATCCTCACTTCTATAGTGAATTCTCATTTGTTCAATTACCCTTTTTCCTACAAATCCGGAGGTTCCCGTAATCAAAATACTCATAAGCAAATAATCTCTTTATCTATTTCTTCTCTTGTTGTAATCATAGGCTCGGTATCCATACCTCTGAGCCAGAGCAATCCGTCAGGTAACGGATTAATGTTCTTTTCCAGCTTGGGAAATTCTTCGTATAAAGCCAAATCTTTAAAAATTTCAGGCATATTTAAACCGGCCTTTGTAAAGAAAAGAATTGTGGTGAAAAATCTCGAAATATTGATTTCTGTGGGATTGGGAATACCGTTATTATCATACGTCATATCCACGCCAAATATTCCGTGAGGCTTTTCATCAACCGCAAATACAGTTTTCATTGCAATGTCTGTTACAAGGTCGTCACTGCATGTTGTACCAACCTTGGTCACACCTGTTACACCCGATGCGGAACGATTACCATGAATCCATCCTGTTCTTTTTCTGGTCTGAGCAACAACAAGTTTTCCCTCATACCAGATTGAAAGCCATGTAATTGTCTGAGAGCCTAACATCTGAGCCGCAATAAATTTGCCCCAACCGTCATAACGATTAATCCAAGCTTTAGCCATATCATAATGATTGGTTGGGATAGATCCTACTCCGCCACCGGCCATTTCTTCCGCTCTAAGCCAAATCTTTCCATCACTGTCTCCTAATTCTTTGAATGCACGCTTAAGATCATCTTCAGAATTAATGAACATATTTTCCGGAACCGTAACGCCTGCTTTTTTAAATGCCTCCCAAGACTTCCATTTGCTAACACAGGTATCAATAACTTCATGTCTGGGCATAAATACCTTTGTTCCCATTTCCATAACATCATCTCTGATTTTTGAAACATGCCAAACTTCAAGATCATTTTGCAAGTGAATTAAAGAAGGTTTTTCCTCTTTTAAAACTTTCATCAGAGAATCTTTATATTTTGCATCATTTGCGTAAGGAACAAGATACTTTCTTTGAGCATGAGACATAGCCAAATCACTGGCCACTGAACCCATTCCAATTACCTCTTCCTTTTTTGAACTTAACAAAAGTGATTTTATTACGCCTTCAGAAGGTGCACCACCTGCACCGCCAATTAATATTTTATTCATAACGTCCCTTCCTATTATTCCTTTCTTTTCAATAAACCTTTTACCTTTACAGATACATTCTTTAATTCTTTATTGTACATTACAATGTATATTGCCAATAGAGCAAACATTGCTATTACATTTAACAATATGTTTGTACCGGACATCAATCGCCATAACGCAAAATAACCTAAACAGAGCGCACATGAAACAATAAAGCGAAATGAAACCGTCATCAGTTTCATCTTAATCAGAACTACCGTACAGATAATATCCGTAATAATATATCCTCCCAAAGTAGCAATCGCCGCACCTTCTATTCCGATTTTAGGAATCAATACAAAATTCATAATCAGATTAAAAACAGCGCCTGATGATAAGATGAACAAATTAGGCCACGTTTTTTTAATGACAAGAAATTGATTTGCTTCAACCTGGAACAGCATTTGGAGAAGAGGAGCTAAAAACAAATACGGCGAAATGATAAATCCACCAAGATATGCCGTATCCTTGAATAATATGTAAAACAAGGGATATGCAATTACACAAATAAATGAAAATCCGGCAAAAGAAATAGTTCCAAGATATTCAAATATTTTTGAATTTGTCTCAACCTGATCTTTTTCCTTCATTACGGAAAAGGCAAAAAACTGCCAGCCACCTGCGAACGCAGTATAAATCAGCTGACTTGCCAGTCCAAGTTTGGAACCAACCGCATATACACCGTCATCACCCAAAGACAACAGGTTTGTAATCATTAATCGATCGCAAGAATTGAAAATCCAATAAACAAGGAAATTAGGTATCAAAGGTACCGCTATTAAAAGCAAAGGCTTTAAGTATTCCTTGCGGAATGATTTGATTGAAAACCATTTGTGATTTAAGATAGCAAATACGCATTCCAGTGAAAAATTGGATAAAGCAAAGGCCAAAGGTAACGCAATAATATAATGTCCTTTAAGTATAAGCGGAATAGCTATTGAGTAAGATATAATCGGTCCTACGGTATTAAGAATCAGAAATACTCCGCGTTTGTTTTGCATTCTGGTCGGTGCCGAAATAATACCGTTCGTGGCTCCTACTAAAGTGGCAAAAGCAGATATAAAAATAACATAGTTTAAATTTATATCTTTTAAAAACAAGGTTGCCAAAAAATTCCTTATCAATATCATCACAATAAAAACAATGATTGACATTGCAGAAGTAAAATATACAGTCGTTGAACAAATCTCTTTTTTGTACCCCTCGTCTTCTTTTTCAAAAAACATTCGATACATAGCATCATACATTCCCATTATTGCTATTGCGCTCGCAAACGAAATAATGGTGTTGGACATATCACTTATACCATAATAGTCCTCGCTCGGAAGAAGCTTTACGACAATTGGTACCATAATAAGCGGAATTATCTTGCTGATAACTCCGCCAAATCCATAGACTATAAAATTTTCTATAAACAGTTTAAATTTATTCACGCCTCTGTTTCATTTCCTATTTGTTTAACATATTCCAAAAACTCATCGTAGTCCCTTATGTAATCACTTTCATCATATAATTCTGAAGCCAAAACCATTAACACAGCATCTGGAGAAAAATCAAACATTTCTCTCCACATGGCATTGGAAACATATAATCCTTCATAAGGTTTTTCCAGCGGAATAACTTTCTTTTCCTTGCCGTTGTCCAATTTAATTTTACAACTACCATGAATACAAATAAGAATCTGCTGCAAAGATTTATGTGCATGATATCCCCTTACAACACCTTCACCAGTATCATACATGTAATATACTCTCTTAATCTTAAAAGGAATATCCTTAAACTCCTCCAACGCAACCAATTGACCCCTGTCGTCACCGTGAGGTTGAAATACATATTTTACCACTTGCATATTGTCACCTAAATACTTCCTTCTCTTTGCTTATTTCAAAGAAAACTACTGTTGTTCATCCAATTCTCGGATTTTTCTCTTATACTTTTTAAATACTCTTCTGCTTCCGAAAGTTCATTAAACCATCCATTTATAAACTTACGTATTTTTTTACTGAACGCTGGTATAATTACCTTATAATGCAACGCCTTAAACTTCAATTTAATTGAGTTAAGTTTGTCCAAAACTTTATTTTTCTTAAAAGGGTAAAGTCTTTCAACCTCTTTAGCAAAAGCAATTCTCTGTGGGGTATTATTCTCTTTCCTTGTAGAAATCCCGTTTCCCACTCTATACATAATATATGGAGTTTCATCTGCAACTACTTTCAACTCACATTTATTAACCAAAAATCTTAAAAGTACAACATCTTCAATGTATTTATATTCACTCATAGCATTGAACATTTCTTCTGTATTATATTTACTGTTCCAAAGTGTGCCGGTAGACATCGCAGCACTGCTGTCTTTTAAAGATTTAATGTAAGCCCTAGCGGGTTTTGATGAAAACAATAATTCCATCACGCTAGAATCCGGTTTGATTTTATAAACTCCTTCCGAAAATCTAATAACCGGGGTAATATAAATTTCATCCTGAATGTTTAACGCATAAATGGATTTTTTATAAAATAAATCATCTCCGGCTATTATCTTGAATTGTTCAGTTGTAATCAACTTAAAAGTATTAATAATATTTTTTACGGTTCCAATGTTTTCTACATTTTTATTTATGATAACATCTGAGAATAATTCTCTGTTATCTCCAACCCACTCCGAAATATTTTTTACCGTATCATCCTTTGATGCATCATCACACACAACAAGATGATTTTTATATTCTTTACCATAAGTTTCTATTTGATATTTAATTGATTCCAGCAATTCAATTACATATTTTTCTTGATTAAACGTAATTATTGCAAAAGTAAACTCTTTATTCGCCATACTCTATGAAATTATTCAATAATTATTATTCTAAATGAGACACCCAATCATAATAGGACTTCAAACCGGCATAAATACCAACACTTTGTTTATATCCGATTCCATTGATTTTGGTAATGTCCGCTTTCCAATTTAAGGGATCCCCTTCTCTAACAATTCCGTTAAAAAATATTTTTTCTTTTTCAACCCCGGCAATTTGAGCAAATAGTTCTGTTGCATTCCTGATTGTAATCTCTTCGCCGTTAGCAACATTAAAAACATAATCTTTGGAGTCTGTAACAGAAATAAGATAAATAGCCCGCACTACATCATCTACATGAATATAATCTCTGCTTTCATTTCCTGTCCCAAACATTTCCAGTTTGCCTTTTTGAGCCTTTTGATACATATCCCAGAAAATCTGTTTTTTCAGGCCTTCACCATATGCAGAAAAAATTCTTGCTATTTTTATATCCATTCCGTAATTGGATATAAAGAATTCACATATTTTTTCACACATTTCCTTATGCAAAGCATATGGAGACAGAGGTTTTAACGCATCCTCTTCAGAAATCGGGAGTTTTGACGGATTTCCATATACACTTGCACTGGACAGAAAAACAACGCGAAGATTTGGAATTTTACACTCATTTAAAGCAAATAATAAATGATGAGTAATAGTTACATTACCATAAAAATCACGTTCAGGATTCTTTACCGATTCACTTACATTAGCACATCCTGCACAATGAATAACGATATCCGGATTGTATTCTTTTAATTCCGATAAAACATCCGAATAATTCATCATATCAACGGCTTTAATATCAAATAATTCGTTGCCAGATACCAAATCCCATCCCCTGACTTCATATCCTTTATTCAGATAATACTGTGCGATTTTCTTTCCGATAAATCCGGACGCACCCGTAACTAATACTCTCATTAAACACTACTCCAATATTATTAATTAGAATGATTTGCAATTTCATCTGTCTATAGTTTTAATTATCTGTGCCGGATTCCCGCCTACAACAGTCCATGCAGGAACATCTTTAACCACAACACTTCCGGCAGCTACCACAGCGCCCTCTCCTATTGTAACGCCCTTTAAAATTTTTACCCCTGTTCCTATCCACGCTTTAGAACAAATATGAATCGGTGCGGATTTTACCACATCCCATCTTTTATCCGAAATTGCATCCTTTTTCTGAGAAATACAATTATATTCTCTTAAGGTATCCTCTTTTCTTTCTTCCCATGATACAGAATGTGAATTATGATCATAGATTAGGCAATCCCAGGCTATTATCACATCATCTTCGATAACAATTTCGTCAATAGATATCAATCTGCTGTTTCCTATATGAACCCTGTCTCCGACAGATATTCTTCCTGATTCTTTCTCAAAAACAAACCGTGAATCAATAACGCAATTATTTCCGATAGAAAGATAATTTTTTTCAATCGGATTTCGGATATCGACTTTAAAATTCTCCAAATACGCCGATTGGGAGCTTAATTCCAGATAGTTTTTATATCTTTTTAGTATTCTTTTTTTTCTGATTTTTTGATATAAACCCAATATTTTTTTCATTTGACTAACTTTTTTCTTATGTTTTTCTTAAACCCAAACCGGCTTATGCCAGATCGAATAGTTCCTCAAGTTTTTTAGAATACTCCAATGCCGTATTTTTCATGCGTTTAAGACCTGCAGATATACTCTCATCCGCTTCTTTCATTGAAACTTCCATAATCAGTTCAGATAATTCGGTTGAATCAGAAGGATTAAATAAATAACATTTCTCGGATTTTTGTTCTCTATGAACCGGAATATTCGAAAGCAGCACGGTCTTGTCGAGTACTTTCGCATCTTCCATAACCGTTCCCCATCCTTCGAATAAAGAAGGCTGAATTAAAAACGCCGCTTCCTTCATAATAGCAACCTGATCCGCTCTGGGAATAAAGCCAAGATTGATTATATAATTCATAATATCCGGATCAGACATTTTTTCCTTAACCAGATCAATATAATCAGGATTTCTGAAATCCAACAGTTCTCCGGTAAAAACAAATTTATAATCCGAGAAATTCTTTTCAGACAGTTTCTTTATTGCTTCCAGAACCACAATATGATTTTTGTGTTTCCAAAACTGATTCGGAATATAAATGTATTTGTGTCCGGACAAATTGTATTTTTCCAATACACTCTTGCAAAAATCATCATTCAGATTAGCAATTTCTTTTTCAATATATGAAACAAACGGAATAACCGTTATCCGATTGTTGCTGACAGGGAAAAATCTATCATAGTCATCCTTGCATGCCTGACTGCTCAAAACCAATTTTCCGGAAGTCTTGGCCATTTTCGAATAGTTCTTGTCTCGTTTGTTCACAAGTTTTTTATCAAAATAATCAGGATAATATTTGTATTGAAAATCAGGTATCCAGTATATGCTTCTTCCTCCCCACAGTTTGTTAAAGAAAGAAGAATTCATACAATACATAAACTTATTTCTGGAAGACAACATTTCTTTTATTATACCCAATTCAAAAAGATATTTATTTTCCGGAAATACTTTGAGAATTATCTCATCCTTAAATTCATCAAATATATTTGCATATTTTGGAGTAACACAAACAACTATATTAAAATTGTTTTTTATCTTCTCGCTCTGAAGCATAGAGTACAAAATATTTTTTTTATAATACACTCCTCCAATCCAGGTTTTATCACCCTGAACTCGTAATACTATTTGCTTTTTCAAAACTTTTTCCTCTTTAAAGACCGAAAAGTCTTTTTATTCTTTATAAATAAAATTTACCTGCCAGCTTTCTATCAGTACGTTACTTTTTATATCGGGAATATTATCACAAATAATATATCCACTTATATTATGTATTTCATCCTTTTGAAGTTTTATGAAATGTATATCAGGATTCATTATTTGCATATCAGCTACATACCAGGATGTATGTTTTTCATTCTCTTCGTCGATTTGATAATAAACTATTTCCTGATTTTTAAGATAATCTTGCATCTCAAGGCATACTTCATTTCTGTAATTTGATTTGAAAACTGTTTCGATTCCACACCAGCTAATAAGCAAAAATATAGCAGAGACAAAAATGCAAACCAAGTAATTTTTTACCTTATGCTTTAAGGAAATAAGCAAAAGCAAAATGATAATAACTATCAAAGATAATTTAACCGATTCCAAAATATAATCATTTTCGAAGAATTTGTAAAACAATCCAAAAAACAGACTGCAAACTGAATAAATGTTGAATTCTTCTATACCGTTATTCGCGAACTCAAATGAAACAAAACTTCCTAAAAGAGGTAAAACTATACCCATAATTATAAGATATTTTTTTTCTTCCCCGTGCCCCTGAAAAACAGAACCCAGGCCAAAGGCAATAAACGGCGGTATTAAAAATTCAACATATCTCCCGTACAACACAATATCCATTCTTTGATTGGTAGATGTATAGTATGTAGCTATTCCAAACATTAAAACAATGGATAGAAGCATATAAATATATACATAATCCCGATTCAACGAAGCATTCTCTTTATCAGTTCTAATATTTCTTATTTTTTTTACTAAATAAACCAATGAAAGAGGGAGAATACCTAATGTACTGACAATCAAATATAAAGCTTTGCCCGAAGCAGAAAGTAACAACGCTCGAATTCCATCGAAATTTAAAATGTAAAACAAATACGCTAATACTCCACCATAATCCGTATGTGAAGCCTTTGTGTTAGACCCGACATTATAAATATTTGATAATAAATTCTTTTTAAAATATTTTACGGAAAAGAAGCCAATTAAAAGAACTAATCCGACTAAAAGAATATCCAAAAATTGTATTTTTGTTTTTTTAAAAATTACAAATGAAACTATTGCCGCTACCAAAATGCCTATTGATCTTTGATGAACCGAATATAAATATACTAAATCAATAAAGAATAATACCAGATAAACTCTATTACTGTTTTTTAAATACTTGAGAAAGAGTAGGACACTTATTGCAAAGCAAAGCGCCAGTAAAGTTTCGCTCCATGTTATATGAACATTTAAAGCTATACTGGGATAAACACATGAAACAAATGCCGCCATAAGCATCAACTTTTCATCGATTTCGAACAATATTTTTTCAATTTGATAAATTACTTCAAATAAACCTATCCATATTATAATATTCAAAACAATAGCAGCCTTGTACATCAAAGCTGTACTGTGAAACAAAACCATAATCACAGTAAGCAAGAAACTGTATCCATATGAATAGTAGTTCATTTCCGAGCCGATAATGCTCCAGTTTCTACCTGTAAAAAATGCACCATTTGCCCAGTATCCATATTCATCCATAAGAATCGTCGGGGCATTATGTTCACCGATACGATATAATCCTAAAAAAAGCATAACAAAAATAAAGCATATTCTTAACAGAATAGCAAAAAGCCTTTGTTTATTTATGCTCTTTTTCTCATTTGGCATTTTTATCTATACTTTCTGATATTTTTTTATCTTAGTTTTATATATCTCGCGTAACCCCGTTAGTAACTTTCCCGAAACATGTTTTGCTATAAATTCCTTTATTTTTGCAATAAACATATCTTTCTTATACGCGAAAGATTTCATATAATCAGGTTCCAAAACATGATTGGAACTTCTGACAGCATATCTCTCACGCATAGTTGCACAAAAATCCGTGGATGAAACACCTTCCATATCAAATCGCGCAATATCAGTATCCACATAATGGAATTTACGTCCGTCCTTATAGGATTTTAAAACCATGTTATAGTCCGCAGCGATTTTAAACTGTTCATCAAACTTGTATTGACGAACCATGGATGTTTTCATGAAGCAGGACTGATGTCCGAATGGCATCTTTTTTTCTATTAGGCTGATGTCACCCTTCCACCTGGAATCCCCGTTCCCGTCACACATTATTACATTGCCGTAAACAACTTCATTCTCATCGTTCAATGACTCTGAAACTTTTGACAAAACATCTTTAGAAACAAAACGGTCACCTGAATTCAAAAAGAAAATCCATTCTCCCCTTGCCTTATCGATAGCTGCATTCATGGCATTGTAAATACCGCTGTCAGCTGCCGATTCCGCTATCACGTCAAATGTCGAATTCTCCTTTATAAAATCGTTGACAATACTCATGGTATTATCAGTTGACAATCCGTCTTTTATTACTATTTCATAATCGGTATAATCCTGTTCAGCTATTGACTGTAAAGTGTCCTTTATTTCTTTTTCGGAATTATAACAGATTGTTACTATTGATATTTTATGTTGCATATTCGTCCTTTTTTTCTTTTAAATATTCAACATATTTGAATATTCCGTCTTTAATATCTATCATTTTATAATCGTAACAATCCATCAGTCTTTTGTTGGACAGAATTGTCTTTTTTAAATCAACATCTCTTTCTTTCTCATACTTAATTTTCATATCAGGAAAATGAGTCTGAAGCATTTGGAGTATTTCAATCTGGGAAGTACCTATTCCGGTGCTGACATTGAACGTATCATATTCTCCGTTATATGAAGATAAGAAATACAATAACTTAACAACATCATCAATATAAATATAATCTCTGATTACAGATCCGTCTCCGAATACGACAATGTCCTTGCCGCTTATCGCATTTTTAATTGCAGCATCAATAAATCCGACACCCTTGGTATAATCCTGTCCCGGACCATAGGGATTGGAGATTCTGGCAATAATAATTTTGTCATTGATTCGTTCGTTAAAAGAATGAATAACATTTTCAATACATATTTTTAATGCACCGTAATGATTGATAGGATATGTCGTGCTGTTCTCTTCTATAGGCTGAATGTCTTTTTTACCATAAACGGTTCCGCCGCTTGAGAGGAAAACCATCTTTTTGTTCGTTTCAGATACAATCTTGCAAAGCTTGACAGTCTGAATAAAATCCAGATTGTAAGCCTGCATGTATTTTTCCCAGGAATTTCCGGGATTAATCGTACAAACACAGTGAAAGACGATATCTTTGTCTTCAACAGCATTCATCAAAGTATCGTCATCAAAAAAATTGCCTTCTATATAATTTATTCCGTTTTCCTTGTCTGATGGAATCGTAAGGTCAAAACTGTAAACCGAAACATCCTGTTTTAAAAGATATGACGCCAGTCTTTTACCGATAAAACCATTTCCACCAAGTATTATTACTTTTTTCATACTTGTCCGTATCAACAATACTCTTCCAGTAATTCTTTGTATCTCTCACCGATTTTTATAAAATCAAATTCTTCGGCCCTTTTTCTGGCCTCGGCCGAATACAAGGTTCTTAACTCGTCATTTTTTAACAAAGAATCCAATGCAAAATGCAATTCATTTTCATCTCTATCTTTAACTATTAAACCATTTATCTCATTTTTTATGACTTCGCCTACTCCGCCGACATTTGTTCCCACGGGAACTGCTCCGGAAGCCATGGCTTCTATCAATGCAACGGGAGTACCGTCCTTGTCTCCGTCCTTAGCCAATACCGACGGCAGGCAGAAAATATCGCAGGACGCATACATCTTTATTAATTCGTCCTTATTCTTTGGTCCGACGAATTCTATATCCGAGCCGATACCGTTGGCAAGTTCAACAAGATAATCTCTCTGGGGGCCGTCGCCGACAATTATCAGTTTGGCCGGTATATCTTTCATGGCTTTAATCAGATATTCCGTTCCCTTTTTCTCTACCAGTCTTCCGACGAAAAGAATTACTTTTTTGTCTTCCTGTTTAAAGTAATTTTCAATCCTGTTTTTAGGCGAAAACTTAGCCAGATTGACACCCATGGGTACCACTTCGATTTTGCTTTCATTAAGCCGGTAATTATCTATTAATGAATCCTTAAGATCTTTTGAAACAACCGTAATGTAGGATGCTTTTTCAACACATCTTTTTTTAAGAGTTTTTAAAATACCTTTGTTTAAAGAAGTAACATCTCCGCCCAATCCGACCTGAATGTATTTGTCAGAAAAAAAAGCATGAATTATTCCTTGGGGTATTATCCAATTGGAAACAAATAAATCATACTTTTTACGAGTAAACAATAACTTGAAATACAAGGATGAAAAAAGAAACGGAACAAGCAGAACTCGTATTTTCTTCTCCTTAATCCTTGGAACAATGGCTCCCGGATAGCATAAAGTCTCTAATTTATGAATAGGAAAATAATGGTATCTGACAACATTTACACCATCAAGCACTTCACTCTTTTTTGATCCCGGAGCTGCCGGTACCAAAACGGTAACATCATAATATTTATTCAGTTCTATTGCACAGTCCAAGATAAATCTCGGTTCTGTATCGTTCTCCCATCTGGGGAACGTCGAAGCTGTAATAAGCAGTTTTTTCATACTATTTTTCTGACGGCTCTGAATCTTTCTTCATGTTTTTTTCTATCCAGGCCAGTCTGTAATCAATATCTCTGGTTCTTGCCTGAATCTCCTGGGAAATCTTACGATTGGCGGATATGAGATCTGCCAACATTCCGAGAACCCAGATCATAACGGCTATCATTATCAAAAGACTGCAAAGAATCAGCGACTGAATATTACCAGTAGCTCTTCCCATGAAGATAAATACTATATATCTTACACCTAAAGCAAAACCAATTACAAACGGCACTACTCCCAATGCAAGGAAAAATCTCATGGGTTTATACATAAGATATGCCCTGAAAATTGTAAGCATGGATTTTTTAATATATCCGAACATGCTGTGGAAAAGCCTGGAAGGGCGAAGTTCGCCGTTGGTTCTAATGGGAACCGACATGATGGGAATATTGCTTCTTCCTGCCTGAACTATCTGCTCGAGAGTATATGTATATTCATTGACAATGTTTAACTGAAGGGCAGCCTCTCTGCTGTATGCTCTGAAACCTGAAGGAGCATCGGGAATATCTGTTTTCGAAGCTCTTCTTACAACCCAGCTTCCAAGATGCTGGAGTTTCTTCTTAAGCCATGAAAAATGTTCTGTCTGGTCTATAGGACGGGCTCCGATTACTATATCGGCTTTTCCTTCAAGTATAGGTCTGACTATTGTCTCGATATCATCTCCGCAATACTGGTTGTCTGCATCAGTATTGACGATAATATCAGCACCGTTTTTAAGACAGGCATCTATTCCTGCCATAAACCCTTTTGCAAGACCTTTATTCTTTTTAAAATTCACAACATAATGAACACCCCAATTCTTAGCGACTTCAACTGTATTGTCCTTGCTTCCGTCGTTAATAATGAGGTATTCAATCTCATCTATACCATCTATATGTTTGGGAAGATCGTTTAATGCAATCTCCAAAGTTTCCGCTTCGTTATAGCACGGAATCTGAATTATTAACTTCATATTTTTATCCTCTTTTTGAACATAGGCACTCTTTTTATATTAACATAATACACTGCTTGTTGCAACCTTCGGAGCTCCTTAGGTTGACATAACTTTGCCTTTTGTTACGGTCTGTCACTATTATTCTGTATCAGTTTTCATTCGGTTTTATATTGGTAAAAAGATAAAACTCATTTTTCCGGTCAACAAGATAAAGATTTGGATTTTCTCCAAGAAATTCAGCATCATCCGTGATACCGTAAAACAGCGTATCCGGAATATTTTGTTTATCACCATAACGCAAACTTTTATGATTCTTCATAAGATACTGAATAAACGATGAATTATAAATATAATCAGGTTCATTTCCATAAAACACAAGCGGAGCATCAGGATCCAGGGTTTCCTTTACTTCCAAAACTTCTTTGATTGCGTATTTATCCTTATCCGCAGGCATAACGGTTCTTTCTATATACGTCAGTCCCATAGCAAAAGCTAAAACTATACAAGCCAGCATGACGTATGTTTTGATGCTGTCCTTTTTTAGCAAGATAAAAAGAAACAGGAAAACGCTCATCACTGCCGTTGCCAATACGAAATTCACCACTCCGTTCTTGGAAAAGAAATCCAATGCCACGCAGTTATGTACTAATAACAGTATTCCTTTAAAACACAAATTGTATCTGCGGATTGCCGGAATATTAAAAATAATCATTAGCAGAGAAGGAATAAAATAGGCCCATTTTCTCTCATTTATAATATCAAGGTTGATTGCTCCGGCGAATGCAACCAAAGCAAGCATCGGTTCAAAATACCTGCCGTAAAACAGATAATCTGACCTTACAGCCACAGAAGGATTTGTTACGGGATGAGTGACAATTTCACTTATGAAAAACATGGACAGAAATGCAAACAGCACATAATTGTATATTAAATCATTCTGTTTATAATCAACTTTAGCCCCATTCTTTACCCAACAAAAGAAATTGACAAGTGAAAACAGAATCCCAAGATAAACAAGTCCAAACGAGCTTATACCGGCATATAACAATTGTGCGGAAACGGAATATAATGCCAATTTAATACTGTCCAAATTCAGAATTACTACGCCTGCGAGGCATGAGCTGACAAACAATCCAGTCAATATCCATCTGTATATTCTAAGGCTCTTACTTTCTTCGCCTTTCTTCTTCAAGAATACAGCTATCAACACAATTGTTATGAGAACAAGAAGCATAATTATACCTAAAATGATAAAAGTATAAATATAATTCTCACCAAATAAATCACGAAGAACAGAAGAATAATCATTTATTTCAGAATTTGCGCTGTTACGCCAGACATTGGCTTTTATATCTCTTTTGATAAAGATATGTCCGATAAATAACCCAATTAAAAACAGTTCGCCGGTTAAAAATTTTAGGAATCTCTTAATATCAAACAATGAAATGAAAAAAACAAATACGTGAAACACAAAAAATACACCAATCATTCTCTGGTGAGTGATGTATAAAATAAACGATAAAAATGAACCAAGCAGATAAAAGGGAATATTGCCTTTTTTATAAACCTTGATAAAAGAAAACAAAAGGGTCCAGCAAAGAAACGCCAGGAAAACCTCATCCCAGGCGGATGAGCTTCTCGCTATATTTGAAACAAAGCAGCCGCAAAACAAAGCAACCGAAAGTCTGAAATAAGGCTTTGATTCGGGTTTGATTTCTTTGGCAATAAGCCATGAAAACAAAAAAATCAATGCCGAAAAAACCGAATTTGCCACAATAACACTTTTAAGAAACATTTCCGGTGATTTAAATAAGAAAAACAAAGGGAAAAGAACTATTGAATATCCATAGGAATAATATGAACCGTGCGACATGACTTCAGACCAATCATATCCATTCCAGTATGCTGCTATGGAAATCGGTCCCATCTCATCGGCAGACATTACTATCATATTCCTTTGAAACACTGTGCAGACGCAAAGAAGGAATGTTATAACACATCCCACAACAACCAGTATTTTTTCATTTTTTTGGAAATAATTATTCGTCATAATACTGCCAAACGTTTCTCTCTTTGATCAACAAAAATTTACTGCAAAAGCTTTGGTTCGAATTTAGTCAGATACTTCCAAAGTTTATCGGTTACATTCTCATATTTCATTTCTTCCAGTCTTTCTTTTTGTCGTTCTTTTATGGTCGAAACGATATCTTCATGTTTGAGAACATAATCCATTAATCCTGCTACTTCCAGGGGGTTCTTTTCTTTTATGAGAATTCCTCCGCCTCCCAAAGTATCCTTAACGGCAGTCGAATCATACGCTATTATCGGAATTTCGAAGGACATTGCTTCAAGCAGTGGAATGCAGAATCCTTCATGTTCACTGAGGCAAAGGAACAGGTGAGCGCTTTTGAATATTGCAAGTACCTGTTTGAACGGAATATGACTCGTAAGTCTTACATCTTCAACTCCGATTTCGTCTATATATTTTACAATCTTCTGATAGTATTTATCGTTCTCATCATAGCCTCCTAAAAGAATCAGGCGGCTGTTCGGATTGTAATATTTTTTATAGTGATAAAAAGAAAGAATTATATCTTCCTGTTTTTTGTTCGGAGCTATTCTGCCTACAAAAAGAATATTGGTTTTGCCGTCATTTAATTCATCCGCAAAAGCCTCGTCAACAGGCTGTTTGTAATCATCAAACGGAATGATTATCGGAAGAACATCTATCGGGCACTCATAACCGTAGCTTATCAAATCACTCTTGTTAAACTCGGAATCAGCCAGGCAGTAATCGGCCTTGTCTTTGCATCTTTTTACCTCTTCGATTCCTTTTTTGCAGTTTTCATACACATAATAGCTATAGTCTTCAAAGAATTCCGGAGGAGTAATGTTGTGATAAACAAATATCTTTTTTCCTTTAAGCCCGCAAAGCGTATCCATATAATCCCATTCCGTCGAAACATGGATTATGAGAATGTCATCATCTTTTGTTTCAACGGCATGGTCGATGCTTTTGATTTTGCCGGAATTAAATCTTTCGGCCGTAACACCATAAAAGATTCTTGCATCAATTTTTTTCTGTTCGCTTAAAAATTTATGAATTGCCAAAACATCATTTCCGACACCGTCTCCGGTTTTCAGATAATGAGTATATTGGAAAATTCGGATATTACTCATTTTTTTCTTTCTCTTCTTTTAACTCTTTTTCCAAACGATCGACTTTTTCCTTTAACGAATCGATTATTTCATTCTGTTTTACGATATATGCGGCCATTTCATTAAAGCCTTTGGTTACCGATTTGTTAAAATCATTTTGGGAACTAAACCTGGGGATAATAGAAAAATAGGTTAATCTTTCCACAAGTTTTTTAATCAATTTTCCCCTTCCCTGAATATGAACACTCATGGGAATTTTCCACTGCTGATTAATATCATTGATTGTTTTAAGATAATCGTTCATGGAAAACTCGTGGTCTGCGTCAAACAAACCGTCGGAAATCTGAACATCTTTAAAATCAAACTTCTCTTCTGTAAGGTTTTTATCTTCAATATCCTTGCGAATTTCAGTTAAAATATTGTCAACTTCTATTTCCTTTGCCATGGAAGTTCCCCCTTTTTTTTGCTGCACGATGTATTTTCCATTTTATAAAAGTTCGTTGCGTCCGAGTTCCTGGAGTTTATCAACTATTTTCTTTACACTCTGTGCTTTTTCCTTTGGACAAACCATGATGGCGTCCTTTGTTTCAACGATTACAAGGCCTTCAACGTCCACTGCGGTTAAAGTCTTGCCTGATGAAAGGATGATGGAATCCTTGCAGTCTACTGCAACTACATCGCCTTCAAGGATATTGCCGTTTTCGTCCTTGTCTCTGAGCACTTCCATCATGTCGAAACTTCCGACATCATTCCAGCCCATCTCACCGGGAACCACCAGTACATCGCCCGTTGCAGCGGCTTTTTCCATTATTGCGTAATCAACCGAAATCTTTCTGATGTTGGGGTAAACTTCGTCGATTACAGCCTTTTCATCCGCTGTATTCATTGCATTGCCAATCTTTTCAAGATCCGCGTAGATGTCGGGAATGTATTCTTTGAACTTATCAAGAATTACGCTTGCTTTCCATGCAAACATACCACTATTCCAAGCATATTCGCCTGATGCAAGATACTCTTTAGCGGTTTCCTCATCGGGTTTTTCCTTAAACTCGATAACTGACTTTGCATCACCGGTTTCGTTCTTGTCATATCTGATATATCCGAAGCCTGACGAAGGAAATGTGGGAGTGATACCGATGGTAACAAGTTTGCCTGTATTGTCAGCGGTTCTGACTGCTTCATTAAGAATTCTTACAAAGCCTGCTTCGTCCTTAATATAGTGATCTGCGGGTGTAATAATCATCACGCCGTCGCCGTATTTTCTTATAATTTCCATAGCCGCATAACCGATGCATGCTGCGGTATTCCTAGCTGAAGGCTCTGATAAAATATGGTCGCTTTTAAGTCTTCCTTTGGTTGCTTCAAGCATTGAAGGCACCTGCGTAACATTGGTTACTATGAAGATATTGCTTTTATCAGCCACAAATGCAAGTCTGTCAACAGCCTCATTTACCATCAGTTCTTTTCCGGTAAGATTAAGCAACTGCTTGGGAGTTTCTTTTCTTGAAAGGGGCCAGAATCTTGTTCCACCGCCGCCTGCCATTATTACTCCATATACGTTCATATCTTTATCATCCTCCTAATTAGGTACAATAAACTCCGCCAGTTTTGAAATAACCGCTTCTGTAGAATATTTATTTTTTACATACTCCTTAGCTTTTTCGCCCAATTCTGTATTAGTCTTTTCATCTAAAAGATTTGTCAGCGATTCTTTAAATTCCTCATAGTTTTCAAACGAAAAGCCGCCACCGCTTTTCTTGATGTGACCATCGAGAACTTCGCATTTTGCATTTACCAATCCCGGTTTGCCACAGCCCATTCCTTCGAGAAGTGTAATCGAAAAACTTTCAAATCTTGAAGGAAGGCATATTGCAATAGACCCCTTCATAGCCGAGAATTTATCTTCGTCGGAAACAAAACCGAGGTACTTTATGTTCGAATCATCGGGAATGCTCATATTGCCTTTGCCGGTAAGGACGAGTTTTATAGGTTCTGCATTCTCAGTCACTTCTGCATTGAATTTCTGAATATATTCAACCAGAGTTTTTATGCCCTTTTTTTCTTCGATTCGACCGCAGTAAACGATGTATTTTCCGTCTATTCCATTCTTAGCGCAAAACTCTTTTGAATTGTCTTGCGCAGGAATATCGATGCCCATTCCGTTTACGATTGAAGGAACATTGCTGTTTTTAAACTGTTTGTTAACGAATTCCTTTTCTTCATCGGTCAGATAAATGATACCTTTTACGCTGTTGAAGAGTTCCTTATATATCTCCATGTAAATCGGCTCTTCGTCATGTGCTGTTGGAACGAAGAAAGCCTTTTCATATGCTTCCCTTGCGCCAAAATATGTCGGATAGAACATATATGTCACAAAAATAAAGGCATCATACTCATCCTTGTGAGCCTTTATATATTCCACCAAATCCGGAGTGTACGGGCCTCTGGCTTTAAGACGTTTTTCTTCGAGACCAATCGAGCTTAAGCTGAATACATTTTTTAGGATTTGAAGAGAACGCTGCGTGAATCTGTCTCTGTTTTTAGCCGTTTTAAAACGACGAACTTTTACGCCGTTTATCACTTCAACATCCTGCTCGTAATAATTTGCCCAAGTCTTAAAATCAAGTGCCTTGGTGGTTAAAACTTCCACATCAAATCCTTCACGCAAAGCAAGTGCTTCTGCGGTCTTTCGCGTATATGTTTCCGAACCGCCAAGCACTTCTTCTCCGTATCTTTGATTTATGAAAGCAATTTTACTCATTTATTTTACAACACCTTTTAGGCTCTTTTTAATTCCTGCTGCAGTATCATCCCAGGTCTTCGGAACATAACCTTTTACGCGTTCGCAAAGTTCGTTGTATTTCTGTTCATTTTCTAAAAGATCGCTTACAACATCAGATAATTCGATGCTGTTATCTTGCTCGAAAAATATTGCCCTTTCGCCTGCAATCTCACGATTGATATTTGTGTCCGCCGCAATAACCGGAACCTCTCTTACGAATGATTCGATTATGGGCAGGCCATAACCTTCAATATAGCTCGGGAACACCATGGCAAACGCATTTTTGTAAAGATAATCGATATCGTCATCTGATGCATTCTTTACATGCCAAATACCGTTATTGTAGTCCGGGTCCGAGGTTAAATCGGCAAAGAAATCGTCCATTCCCTGACCTGAAAATCCGGCAAAAACAAAGTTGATTTTATATCTTAAATAACTTTTATATGCCTTAAGCAAAAGCTTGTGGTTTTTTCTGGGTTCTATCGTTCCCACCATCAGCAGATATTTGCCTTTTGAAACAATATCTTTTACTTCTTTTTTGACATTTTTTTTGGCATTTTCTTTTTTCTTAAAATCGCCGCCCAAAGGGATAATGTCTATCTCAGGGAAATCAACATTCGTTTTTAAGCAATGATAAAAAATCGCATCTTTAGTGTCCTGACTTGTTACGATTATTTTGTCGGAATAAAGCAATGTCGCGCCAAAATAATCGACAAAATTCATCACATCGCTTTGGTCGCAAAACTGCGGATAATCAATGCTGATAATATCATATATAAGCGTAATGATTTTAACATTGTTCTGCTTTAAAATCGGATATAAAAAACTTCTTCTCACACGCGTTTTCCACGCTGTATCACAGTCGAAGAAAATACAGTCTTCTCCTATTTCTTCAATGGATATATACTCATTACTTCTGATATGATTTCTGTTGTCGTTTTTGGTTTTGCAAAATTCGATAAAATCGAGTGTTTTAAGTACTCTGTAGGCATCTTTTTTTGAATCGTATTCTATAAAGTGAAAATTGAATTCTTCGTCTGTCCCAAGTCTTTTTACGATTTCCATAAGTACTCTTGGAATACCTGTAAAACTGGTACCTATCATTACCATTGAGACATCCAGATACACTTTTATCATCTGAAAGTCCCCCTTATTTTATTTTGTATTCCGGAAGGCATTTTCTTGGCAATTTTTCTAAGCTTCGGCGAAGACATTATTGTGGCCGCAAACCCAAAGATCCTGCCCCTTAAGCCCGGCTCGATGTTTCCCGAATACTCAACCAGTTTAATTCGTCTAATCGAATATGATGCCTTGTTCATAAGGTACCTGAGTATTTGTTCCCTCTTTAGGCCCTCGCACGCTTTTACTTCTTCATCAAGCGGAAGTCGTTGGAAAAATGCTAAATATGCGCACGCCAAAAAAGACTCTTCGTGAGCATCCAATAATCTTCTGTAACTGATTCTTTTAGGAGGGGTTCCGACAGAATTAATAAATGCATTTGTATCGCAGTTAAGCGTCTGGCCTTTTTCTTCAAGCCTTTCCTTAACATGCTCAAAAAGATGTTTATATACCTGCAGATTCTCTTGGTCTTTCGACATCTATTTCTCCTTTATCCCGTTAAAAACATCGAGATATTTCAAAGTCACATTTTTCAAATCGTACTCGGGGAAATCAAATTTCTTTCTTTCTAAAAGAAGCGCCTTGTCAATCGCATCAGCCCATTCATTTGTATTTAAAGGGTCATCTACGTAGGTTGCTTTTCCCTGAGTTATTTCTTCTATGCAGGTGCACTTTGTGGTAACAACTCTCGCACCTTTCATCATCGCTTCAATAGGCGGCATTCCGTAGCCTTCGAAAGTGCTGGGAAAAAGAAATAATTTACAGTTTTCATAAAGAATATCTCTCTCCTCGTCGCTGACAAATCCGGTATCTATAATCAGATTTTCAACGCCTTCTTCTTTTACGCAACTGTTAAACGATTCTTTGTTTCCACCTACGCCGCTTACAACAAGTTTTGTATCATCTGACTCTTTTAAAAGCTTTATTGTTTTAATAAGAGTTTCAAGATTTTTATGAGGAAGCATTGAACTTAATGTGTAAAAATATCTGTCTTTTTCGATGCCATATTTTGCAAGAACACTTTCCGTTTGCAATCCTTCTTTTGAATCAAAATTATCTTCGCTGATATTTGTAACAGTAATCGGACTATATATAACCGATATTTTTCCTTTTGACGAAGGAAAATGCTCTTCAATGTCTTCTTTGCTGTAACTTGAACTCGTAATGAGTTTAACGCTTGTATTACAGGCTTTTTTCCACGACCTCTTAAAAAACAATAATCTGCTTTTTGAAAAATACTGAGGAAAATGTAAGGCCTGCAAATCATAAATCATTGTAATGTAAGGTATTCCGCCCTTTTTAACGCTCAAACTGTTTGGCTTTGAATACACGGGTATAAACATCACATCCACGTTTAAGCTTCTGGCAAGCTTATCAAGATTCAAATTTTCCCAAGCAATTCTTTTTACCCTTTTTAGGCTTTCCGTATCGCATATCTCAATCTTCATGTTGGGATATTTTTTATATTCTTCAAAAGACTCGGCAGTATCTTTTCCGACGAAAAGTATGTATTCATTTTTATCATCAAACATTCCGAATCCGTTAATCAGATTTCTGGTTGCAGACTCGGTTCCTCCGTTAATCCCCGGGCGCACCCAGAGGAGGTCGATTCCAATTAACATTCCTATACCTAACTTATAATAAACTTCGCTATCTCAATTCCCACGCATTCAAACCACGACCATATGCCGTAGCCGTTGTCTCTGTAAGCTTTGTAGCGGTCCTTGCAGCGTTTTTTGCACTGCTTGAAACTCTTCTTATTGCTCGCGCCGCCCGTCATAAAATTAGCCAACGTAACATTCTTGATGGTTATGCGGGCATTCTTTTTCCTTGCTCGTAAAAAGAATTCAAAATCGTCATGAATTCCCTCGCACTTGTATGTACCGATCTCGTCGTAATACGCTTTTCTAACCACCATCGTCGGATGATTCCAGTGACGCGAGGTCGGGAGCTTGTCGTACTTACTCTTTTTGACGATTATTTGGCCGTTATCCTTGATCAAATTGATGTCACCATAAAAGATATCGTAGGGCTTCTCTTCGAACGCTTTTACGGCCGTTTCTATCATTTGAGGCTCATAAAAGTCACCGGAATTAATAAGTCCTACAAGTTCGCCCGTAGCTTTGGCGATGCCTTTGTTCATGGCATCATAAATGCCTTTGTCCGGCTCGGAAAAAATCTTGTAGTCGATACCTTTTTCGGCGAATGCATCCTTGTAGGATTCGGCGATTTCAACCGTTTTATCTTTGCTCGCACCGTCGATGATTATGTACTCGATATCCGTGTAAGTCTGGTTTAAAACCGATTCAATTGTCTTTTTTATCGCTGCTTCGGAGTTGAAGCAAATGGTGATTATACTGACCGTCATTATCTTTTATGATGTTTGAAAACTGCTTATATTGCTTGACTTTTACCGTCCTGATAATATAATAAAATTATAAAAGGTGCTGCCGATAGACGGTTGCCCTAATGGTATATTAGAAGAACTAATAAACCCGTCGGACCAGGACGGGTTTATTTTTTGTCATTTCTAAAGATTATTACTATCAGTGTCGCAAATGCTATGAGCATTATAAACGTCTGAATTAATACATCAAAAGTCACGAACATTAGCATCCCCCTCCTTTCTTTGCAGATTGGAGGGTGAGAACCCTCCTCAAAAAATGGAGGGCAACCGCCTACCGTGTTATTGGTAACACCTGAGATGATATTACCATATCGGTTGATTATTGTAAATATTTAACAATGTATTTATGTTTTTATTGTAATATTGCACTATATTGTTTCGTTTAATTCATGGTTCTTTTATCATAAAACTGACACTAAACCCCAGTTCCCGGTGTCATTATCACAAAAGTGACACTAAACTCGGTCCGCGGTGTCATTGCTGTTCAGTGGCAGTGATGCTTTCTGTAAGCGAATAGATTCTATAGTTATCTTTGTATTCCGTGAGTTCTTCTGCATAGGTTAAATTACCGAAAGCTTTGTTTACAAGTCCTGTAAAGTGGCTTAAAAGTTTTAAAAGCCAAGTCAGACCACCCATGAGTGCTTTCTTTTTGCCGTGGGCTTCGGCTATCATTTTAACCATCTCTGATGTGTTTGATGTCTCTGCGTTGGCAGGATGGAAAATTCCGCTCTCTTCGTTGTCGATCATCAGTCTCACGAATTCGCAGAGGTTATCTATGTAAAGCATTGAACGCTCATTGGCAACTTTGGGAAATACCGGAAATTTCAGAGCAAATTTCCTCAGTGAATTGTAATTGCCCTTGCAGCCCGGTCCGTAAATCATCGGAGGTCGCAGGATGACCACCTTGAAAGGCTTTCCCGAACTGTCGGCCACTTCTGTCTGATTGCGATTAGCCTGAGTATCTCCATCAGACAATTCCGAAAGTCCTGTCTCGGCATTAAGCTTATTTTCACCTTCATTGCTCATAAGCTTCAACAATCCTGTTTCGGCATTAAGTTTGCTCTCACCGTAGAAGTTCTCGGGTTCGGGCTTTGTATCTTTTGTTATGATTTTTTCTTTTCCTATTGGAGAACTGGCGCCATAAACAATCGCTGAGCTCATAAAAATGAACTGTTTAACGCCTGCTGCCTTGGCTTTCTTCGCAGTTTCAATCGCAAGTTCGGTATTTACTTTTCTGTAAAGTTCCTTGCCTTCTTCTGTGACTTTTCCGACGTCTGCATGTGCTATGCCAGCTACATGAAAAACTACATCATATCCGTCGAAGTTCCAGGTGTCAGTCGATGCATCATTTTCATTATCTGAAATAGCATCTGCAACATTCTTGCCAGTTTCAGCAACATCTTTATCATCATTTGCAATTTCTTTGCCAGTGTCTGTAGCATCCTTGCAAGTGTCTTTTCTCTTATCAGATAACGAACTTCCACTGACGATTTTTCCTGTCAGCGTATCCATCACACTTATCTCATACTCAGCATGATTTGTGTGATTCTTTATGTAGTTTTCGAAGGAGGTACCAATAAAACTTCCGGCACCCGTGATTAGAATTCTTTTCATATTCTTCTGTTTACGCGCGTTTGAGACTTCTCTTGCTTTTCGCGCGTAGTCTATGACTGCCGCCCGCGCAATCTTACGTGCGTTTGAAGCTTCTCTTGCTTTTCGCGCGTAGTCTATAACTTTCGCCCGCGTAATTTTACGCGCGTTTGGGACTTCTCTTGCTTTTCGCGCGTAGTCCAAGGTTTCAGCCCGCACAATCTTACGCGCGTTTGAGACTTCTCTTGCTTTTCGCGCGTAGTCTATAACTTTCGCCCGCACAATCTTACGCGCGTTTGGGACTTCTCTTGCTTTTCGCGCGTAGTCTATGGCTTCCACCCTCGCAATCTTACGCGCGTTTGGGACTTCTCTTGCTATTCGCGCGTAGTCTATGACTGCCGCCTGCGCAATATTACGCGCGTTTGAGTCTCCACAGCGCCTGTGCGCGTAACTTCCGCCTCCGCGCGTAAACTACTTCGCCTTCGCGTCATCTGCAGCTGCCTTATACGTCGGGACTATCTCGGCGATTTTCTTTTTGACTTCTTCTATGTCGGGCTCGCCTTCTACGAAGGTCTTGAGGTTTTCAATCTGCGCGAGGAATTCGTCCTCGTTGAAGTTGATGGGGTGGCCGATGTGGATACGCTTGTTGCGGGTCTCGGTCAGGCCTTCCTCGTCCATTAACATCTCTTCGAAGAGCTTTTCGCCGGGTCTTAAGCCGGTGAAGACTATCTCGATATCATCGCCGACACGAAGGCCGGAGAGCTTGATTAAGTTCTCTGCGAGGTCGAGAATCTTGACGGGCTCGCCCATGTCGAGCACGAAGATTTCGCCGCCCTTTGCGTATGCGCCGGCCTGTAAAACCAGAGCAACAGCTTCGGGAATCGTCATGAAATATCTGATGATATCAGGATGTGTAACGGTTACGGGACCGCCTGCTTCAATCTGCTTTTTAAAGAGCGGAATAACCGAACCGTTCGATCCTAAAACATTGCCGAATCGTACTGCTACAAACTCGGTCTCGGAACGCTCGTTGTAGGTTTGTACTATCATTTCGCAGATACGCTTGGTTGCGCCCATTACGTTTGTGGGGTTAACGGCCTTGTCGGTCGAAATAAGTACGAACTTTTTAACCTTCCATTTATCAGCCGCCTTAACGACCTTGAGTGTACCTAAAACATTGTTTTTGATAGCCTCGTTGGGGCTTTCTTCCATGAGCGGAACATGCTTGTGAGCTGCCGCATGATAGACAATGTCAGGCTTGTATTCTTCAAAAATCTTATCCATTCTCAGCGTGTTTCGAACGGACGCGATAAGTACCACGAGATTTAACTCGGGGAATTTACGCGCCAGCTCCTGCTGGATGTCATAAGCATTGTTTTCGTAGATATCAACGATGATAAGCTGCTTGGGATTGTGGCCCGCGATCTGTCTGCAAAGTTCGGATCCGATTGATCCGCCGCCACCTGTAACCATGATGACTCTGCCCGATACATAGCCCATGATTTCGTCTAAGTTTGTACTGACGGGTTCTCTTCCTAAAAGATCCTCAATCTGTACATCACGAAGTTTGGATACATCGACATCAACTTCGCCGTTTATAAGCTGATACATACCGGGAAGGATACGCATCTTACAGCCTGTTTCCTTGCAGATATTTACTATTTCCTTTATCTCTGAGGGCTTTGCCGAAGGAATTGCGATGATAATCTCCGCGATATTGTATTCTGCAGCCGCCTGAACGATTACATCACGGCCGCCTACAATGGGAACACCACGAAGTTTTTTGCCCCAGCAACCCTGGCCGTCATCGATGATACAGCAAACCTTCATTGTGAGGTACTGAGTAGTGGATATTTCTTTTATGATTTCATTTCCCGCACTGCCTGCGCCGATAACCATGCATCTGGTGGGCTCTTTGCCGCTTTCGCGGACTCTTCTTTTGGCACGAAGGATTCGAAGCGCACGATAAGAAAACCTGATGGCGGATGTAATTGCAAGAAGCGCAACCAGGTAAATCAAAGGATATGATCTCGGAATCGGTAATTTAAAAATGAATTTGCAGATAACCTGTCCGATGGTCGCCGTGGTTACGGCTGCGATGATTTTAATGAGTTCTGTGGCGGATGCGTATCTCCAGACGGAGGTGTAAAGATTCCATGCCACGAAGCTTATCATCGTCACGACCAGGTTAATCGGAATGAACCAAATAGTAGATTTTAAAAAGTGTTCAGGCAAATCCTTGAAGGAAAAATCATAACGAACATAAATAGCAAAAACCGTAACGACAAGAATGCTAATCATGTCCATTACGGCCAGCAATATTATTCTTAGAATCATTTGCCTGCTGATATGCAGTTTAATCTTCGACATCTAAAGCCTCATAAAAGATTTTCTCGTCCTCAAGCCTCATGCAGGCGAGCTGACTCGATTTGTTTCGAAGCGCCATACCGCAGTCAATGTTGATGATATGGTATCCATCGAGGAAGTTCTTGTCATCGAGAACTATGCCCCTGCCTTGTTCATCTACACTGTCGAGACGCTGAGTAAAGATATGTCCCAGAACGTAAATGTATTTTTTGTTCGGGAATATTTTTTCATTTAATTTCTTGGCAAAGCCCGCATCGTAGATATTCTGCCAAACGGCCTGGAATACATCTCGGTAGATAAGCTCGTTGTATTTGACTTCGTTGTCAAATCTCTTGCTCACGGCGTATGCGTGGCAAAGATAGTATGTCTTTTTGCCCATTTTGACTTTTTTAGCCACGATTGCATTGTCAAGATATATAAGAATTTCCGCTTTCTTTTTCGCGGAGCATTTCTTAAAATCCTCGAAGGTCTGTCGGCCGCCGTTGCATTCATCGAGCCACAAATCAAGCTCTTCGGTGTCCTGTCTGCCTTCTTTTTCGCATTCCTCGACGTTTCTTAAGGCTTCCATCATTAAAAGCTCATGATTGCCGAGAAACATTTTTACATTATCCATCTTCATGATGGTCTTTAAAATCTTTATACCGTCCGGGCCTCTGTCTATAGCGTCCCCGAGTACGAAAAGCGTATCATTGTCGGAAAAATTGATCTGCTTTAACATGTTCATGAAAGCATCATATTGACCGTGAATATCACTTAAAACGTAAGTACTCATTTTTTTTATATCCCCTTAAACTTCACAAATATCAGTCACATCAACCAGGATGACGGGCCTTATTCCCATGGGCACGTCAAGTCTCCAGTTTTTAAGCATTCCGGCCTGGATTGACTGACCGTCGCAGCTTTCACCGTAAGTGAAAGTTCCGTTATATTCGTTTACCGTTCCTCGGGTTCTAAGTCCGTAACCCATCGGAAGGCTTTCGTTTATTTTTTTGGCATCCGCAAACTGCGAGAAGTAGCAGGGTGCCTGTTCTTCGAAAAGTTTGAGAGAATTGTTTGCTCTCACCTGACCGTTTCTTTCGTCGTAGCCGTTGATCATTTCTTCGACGCTCGGCAGGAACACGCGGTCGTAAGTGGTTTTGTCCGTAAAAGTAGAAATAGGAGTTCTGATTTCTTTTATGATGATTCGCTCCTGCTCCTCCTTGGAAAATGCTTCCTGGAAGAAGTCGCGGTTTAACCACTCTCTGATGCCGCTTGATTCCCAAACGATACCCGTACGAATCTTGCCGATTTCACGTTCGGTCATATCCATGTAGTCCCTGTCATCAAAGAGCTGATAATCAAGCACGTACTCGGACTGCAGAATCATTGTGTTGCCTTTCTGCTGTCTGATAACCCAAGGGATTTCGGTGTACTCAAAGTATCTGTATTTTCTGGAATCTTCCTTAATCTTGGCTCTGTTAACGTTTCTGTAATCCCTGCTCATAAGGGCTGAGGCAACGTTAAATCTCTTGAATTTCGCGCCCTTAATCATCGTCGAATCAACGAGATCGTAGGTAGCATAAATGATATCTGTCGTAAGTCTCGAACCGGAAACTTCATTCATCGGATAATGGCCGAACCATACTCTTCTGTTCTTCTTGTCGTAAAGCATCTGAGTATTGATGGTCGGGAAGTAAACTGGCTCGTTCTTTTTGTTCATCTCTTCCTGTGAGAAGCCGTAGAGCGAACGACGAAGCTGACCCATATCCTGCTGTCTGTCGGCGCACTGCATGTTCATGCCCTTCATGATGGCATCCGCCACACGCTGGTCGATCTGGATATTGTAATCCGTGATCGGTGTCAGCGGTTCGTTCATACTTCTCCTAAAAGCATCGGTCGGGATGTCGCCCGTAATCATGCAGTACATGGTCGCGCAGATACCGTAAACGTCGGTCCAGGGTCCCTGGCCTTCGCCTACCATCTGCTCTAAGGGAGCATATCCGAATTTGCCGAAGTAAACCTGTGCGGTACGGTTATTAAGCTTTTTCGTCGCACCGAAATCAATCACCTTGATGCTTCCGTCCGAATCAAGCATGATGTTTTCGGGCGAAATATCACGGTGTATCAATCCCGCTTTATGAATTTCTTCCATCGAAACGATAACGGGTTTCATAAGGGAGAGCGTCTGCTCTACAGACAGATGTCCGCCGTTATTGTCGATAAATCTTCTAAGTGTGCCACCTTCGAGATACTCCATTACCATGTATCCGGTGTTGTTGGCATAGAAAAGTTCTTTAATCGAAACGATACCGGGATATTTCGCAAACTGTGCGAGCATTCTCGACTCGCGAAGGAATGCTTTAAGTTCAGCCTGGAACTCTTCTTCTGTGGTATCACCCGCAACGATTAAAGATCCGTCTTCTTTTCTTTCTACCATTTCATCGGGAAAGAACTCTTTGATAGCAACCCTGTATTCGAGCAGCATATCAAAACCGATGTACGTGATTCCGAAACTTCCCATACCGAGAATATTACCGATAAGGAATTTGCCGTTTAAAATCGTACCCGGCTCAAGTGCTCTTCCGAATGTTTTTACCCCTTTTTTCGGCTTGCCGCACACAGGACAAAAGTCTTCTTCTTTTGTCATATGCATGCAGTTTAGGCACATTTTTTTAATCTCTGATATTTCCATACATAATCCCCTTGATTTATGTCACGTTCAGGCTTCTTCCATAGCCTGCTTTGTGTCGTTTATGTACGGAGCCAGGCACCCTTCGGGAGCCAGGCACCGATGTTAATTATTTAGGTAAGGTAAATGAACTCTTAAGGCTTACGATTCTGTTGAATACCGGTGCGCCTTCCTTGGAGTCCTTGTAGTCCACACAGTAAAATCCGTTTCTTACGAACTGGAAGCTTTCGAATGCTTTGGCCTTGGCTAAATCCGGCTCAACGTAAGCTGTTACAATCTTGCGGGAGTCGGGATTAACATTGATGCTGCCGTCTTCCTCGTTGTATACGCCCTTTTCTTCGTCAACAATGTTTTCGAAGAGTCTGACTTCAACGGGAACCGCACTCTTTGCATCCACCCAGTGAATCGTACCTTTGACTTTTCTGCCGGTAAAACCGCTGCCGGACTTTGTCTCGGGATCGTAGGTACAGTGAACAACCGTTACATTTCCGTCTGCATCCGTCTCGTAACTTACGCACTTAACAAAGTATGCGTTCATGAGACGAACTTCGTTGCCCGGGAAAAGTCTGAAGTATTTCTTGGGAGGGTCGATCATAAAATCTTCTCTCTCGATGTAGAGTTCTTTGGAGAAGGGAATCATTCTCGAGCCGAGTGCTTCGTTCTCTAAGTTGTTGGCTGCCTCTAACATTTCGCCTTCGCCTTCGTAGTTGTCGATCACGAGTTTGACGGGATCGAGTATTGCCATCATACGGGGTCTCTTTAGCTTAAGATCTTCTCTGATACAGTACTCAAGCATTGCCATGTCGGCGATTGAATGAGCTTTGGATACACCGCAGAGGTCTACGAACATCTTGATGGATTCGGGTGTGTAGCCACGTCTTCTAAGTGCAGAGATGGATACAAGTCTCGGATCGTCCCAGCCGTCTGCGATACCGTCTTCAACGAGCTTTTTGATGTATCTCTTGCCTGTAACGACATTCTTTAAATAAAGCTTTGCGAACTCTATCTGTCTGGGAGGTCTCTCATATTCAAGCTCCCTTACAACCCAGTCGTATAAAGGTCTGTGGTCTTCGAATTCAAGTGTACAGATGGAATGTGTGATGCCTTCCACTGCATCTTCGATAGGATGAGCGAAATCGTACATCGGATAAATACACCATTTATCGCCTGTTCTGTGGTGGGTCATATGTGCGACTCTGTAGATAACCGGGTCTCTCATGTTCATGTTGGGAGACGCCATGTCGATTCTAGCTCGTAAAACTTTCTCACCGTCGGCAAATTTGCCGTTTTTCATATCTTCGAAAAGCTGTAAGTTTTCTTCGATGCTTCTGTGAACGCCGGGGTCTTCTTTGCCGGGCTCTGTGAGGGTTCCTCTGTATTCTCTGATTTCATCAGCGGAAAGATCCGATACATAGGCTTTGCCCTTTTTTATGAGCTTAACTGCGCCTTCGTACATCTGCTCGAAATAGTCCGATGCGAAGAACAGTCTGTCTTCCCAGTCGGCGCCGAGCCACTTGATGTCTTCAAGCTGTGAATTTACAAATTCGATTTTTTCCTTGGTGGGGTTTGTATCGTCGAAACGCATATTGAACTTGCCGCCGTATTCCTGAGCAAGTCCGTAGTTAAGAAGTATACTTTTTGCGTGTCCGATATGAAGGTATCCGTTAGGCTCCGGCGGGAATCTTGTATGCACTGTATCGTATACTCCCTCCGCGAGATCCTTATCAATCATCATCTCTATAAAATTGCGGCTTGTTTTTTCCTCTGCAATTTCTTCGTTTTCCGCTGTGATATTTACATTTTCTGACATTTCAAATCAACCTCAGTTACATAGTTTTTCCATCTAATCATAGATAGAGTTATTCTACCATTTTTTGAGTGTAATGTAAACCTTGGATGGCTCTATCGGCATCAATTTTCACAGTTTTTAAACTATTTTTCTCACAACATAAAAAGAAGGCACGCCCGATGCCTTCTTTTATGATATTTTCTAAGGTTTTGAAGCCTCTTTTTCTTTGTTCTTCTTAAAGATGGTAACCCTCGCGGTAGTGCCCTTGCCCACTTCGCTCTCCATGTCAAGTTTGCCTATGCCGCTGCCGATGAGTCTCGTTCTCGTGTTATCTAGTCCGACGTGGCCTCTGCCGCCCTTTGATGCGTGGTCTACCTTCTCTTCTTTTTCTTTTCTACGGCGGCTGATAAGCGAAATACCACGGTCGGTCGCATTACGGATATCAAAGATAGCATCCTTCTCGAATTCGCTCGTGTCAAATCCCACGCCGTCGTCGATTACTTCAACGATATATTCGTTTTCTTCCTCTCTGGTCTTAACCGTAACCTTTCCGGGACCGGATTTCTTGTGAATGCCGTGTTTTATGGCGTTCTCAACCAGGGGCTGAATCGAAAGCGGCGGGACTTCAAAGTCCATTACGTCGATATCATATTCAATCGTTAAGTCGTCGCCGAAACGCATTTTTTCAATCCATACGTACGAGTCTATATGCTTTAACTCCTCTTCGAAAGGCACCCAGCCTTTTTTGCCGATGGAATCGATGTTTCCTCGAAGATAATCGGAGAATTTTGCGATTGCCTCTTTGGCTTTTTTAGGCTCTTTGTCAACGAGTCCGTAGATTGCGCTAAGCGTGTTGAAGATAAAGTGAGGTCCGATCTGCGAATACATCACTTCGATACGCGTCTGCCTGATGATTTCCTCTTCCTGCTCAAGCACCGTCTTGAAGTACAACATCAGGAAGTAGATAAGTGTCGAAAGCATCGTAAAGTTAACAATGATTCGTCTGGACTGGTCGACGGTCTCGATAATCGATCCTATAATAACCACAAGCGCCGAATATATAACCGCAAACGAGGTCTTTTCCTTGCCCGTGTTGAAGTATTTAATCGAGTCAATGATAAGGATTAAAAGATAAAGTGCGGAAACCGCAAACGGAACGAAGCCTAACGGTCCTCTCTGCCAGTGAGTACCATCCTCGCCCGTGATGTAATAAAACGGAAGGTCCGTAAAATACGCGCTGACGCAGACCATCGTATTGATGATAAGCGGGAAAATAAGAAGCAAATTGAACTTCGGATTTAATCGCTCACTGATTAAGAGATAGAAATATACAATCAGTGTCGGACGAATCACATAACCGATGATATCCATCGTAATTCGAAGAGGAATCATCTCCATATCAGGCGTGAAAATGATGTGGCTGAAGGTCTCCGCGAACATCAAAAGAATATCCAAAATTATGATTTTAAAAAGATAGTTTTTCTTCTTTTTACTGATCGTATTGTTGGATATGAAAACCGTGGTAAGGCCTATCATAATGACTATCGCGGTATGATATTCGTGAAAAAGCGCAGATATGTACTGTCCTATCATGGTACTCTCCGATTTTTATTGGCAAAATTTCCTCATCGGTTTATAATCAACTTTGTTGATGAGGTGAATAATGATTTCTTTTAAGATTGCTTTTATAAATGTTCTAATAGCCCTTTTATATATGCTGCCGGGATATATTCTCTGTAAGGCAAAAAAGGCCGCGGCAAGCCATCTTTCAACGGTTTCGGCCATTTTGATTTACTTTTGCTCGCCGTGTATGATTGTGTCTTCTTTTATTTCGCTCGAGTTTAACAAAACAAATCTCTTGTATATGGGACTCTTTTTCGTGGTCTCTTTCGTGGTGCAGCTTTTATTCCTTCTGATAGTCTATTTTATATTCAAAAAGAAATTCAACATATCAAAATACAGAATGCTCACCATCGGATCGGTCCTCGGAAACTGCGGATTTTTCGGACTTCCGCTCATAAAAGCACTGATGCCCGAGAATCCTGAGGTTGCCTGCTATTCGTCGATATATGTAATCACGATGAACCTGCTTGTCTTCACCGCAGGAATTTACTGTCTCACGCAGGATAAAAAATATATATCTGTCAAGGCGGCGCTTGTCAATCCGACTTCGTTTTCTTTTATAATCGCGATTCCGCTTTATCTTACATGCGCATCAAACTGGATGCCGACTGTCCTAAAAGACAGCATAGGACTCCTCGGAAAAATGACGACTCCGATGTGCATGTTTATCTTAGGAATTCGCCTGGCAACAATGGATTTTAAAAAGCTTTTCACGAATTCGTTCGTATATTTTGCATGCATCGGAAAGCTCATCGTTTTCCCGCTCTTTGCGTATGCACTTTTATTCTTCATACCGCTGCCTCAGTCTTTTAAGGCCAGTATGCTCATTCTCGCAGCCACTCCCTGCGCATCGATAATTCTTAATCTCGCAGAGATTCACGGCAAGGAAACGGAAATGAGCGCAAACTGCATTCTTTTAAGTACACTGCTTTGCATACTCACAATTCCACTTCTTGCGTTTTTAATTTGATCGCCGTCTACAGGGATATTATAACGCATTTTCGCAAAACTTTCACTCTACTAATTTTATTATTTCAATACGTTTATAAACCATTAAACATATAAGACCCCGCATTTCTGCGAGGTCTCCACATAAAGCAAGTATTATTCTTATTTCTTACTCTTCATCATTGCTTCTACATATCCTAAAAGTCTGGCTTGTTCTTTGGAATCAAAGGAATTAAAAGCAGTTAATAATATTCCAGCATCGGTTGATGCATCCACGGCAAACCATTCCTGCGGATTGCTTCTTGTACCGTTAACTTCTATTCCTGACAAGAGCCATTCCGGAGTCACGTCAAGCACCTTGCAAATGATTAGAATTTTTTCTGAAGTCGGATTGGTCTTTTTCTTCTTCCAATCGCTTATAGTAGTCTCAGGAATGCCTGTTCTCTTGGCAAATTCTTTCTGAGTCATATTTAGTTCCGATAATTTATCAAATACTCTGTCTCTTATGGTCATATATTATTAAACCTGGCTCTTAGTTTGTTTTGCAACTCCGGAGATGCGTTGTGCATGATCAAAATAATCTTTCCTGCTAATCATATATTCCAAAACATCTGAAGAAAGTGCCTTAGGATTATTCTCTATAAAAGATATCATTGCATTACGATTGTCATCATTTCTCTTAGCATAATTAATGACTCCTACAACAAAATCATAATATGAGTCACTTATGCTGTTTAATAATTCTATGAGTCTATCCATCCTCGCTCCTTTCCTCACTCTATTAAATCTCGCGATATAAAGATATATTTATTAAATCCTTTATTCTCAAAAATGTATGCATAGGCATTGTTGTCGAATCCAAATGAAAGATGGATTGCAATCCGTTTCCCACGATACTTCTCATAATTAGTATTAATTTCGCTTACTATTTTTGCATATTCCCTTGGGTCAAGAAAAACCATATGTTCCCTTTCATAATATTATACTATCTTTCATATCTGTGTTCAACTTGCGTTTATTCAGATAAATACTATTTTACGGATTATACTCCCAATAAAATAATCTGTCAATATATTTCAATATTATCCAAAAAATGACACTCCCCCCGTCCCCCTGTGTCAAAAAAGGCGTCAGACTCGTAAGAGTCCGGCGCCGTTTCTATTGTTTGGGTTTTATTATTCTTTATTCTGCCTTAGCAGCTGCTTTTTTCTTCTTCAAAAGAGCGATACCGAAGGTGATTGCTGCAATCACGATTGCGACTGCTGTTGCAATGATAACTACCATCCAGTTAACGCTTGATAAGCCTGCGAAATCAAATTCGCCTGATTCGGGATTCTGAAGGAAGGGGAAGATGCATGCGATATCAATGATAAGGCCTGCTGCAAGTGCAAGTCCGCCTGTCCAGTATAAAAGAGGCACTTTGGTCTTTTCTGTCTGACCCATGTGTCTGATGGTAGGATTTCTGAAATCAATCAGTGAGCCGATGTAGTAAGCAAGTGCAACTGTTACGATGGTCTCAGGAATCATATATGTTGCATTGTATCCGAAGGAGTAAATGAGAGCTGCGTTTGTAGGGATTGATAAGCCTGCCCAAACCGTAGCGCCTGAGATAACGTGGCATGCATATCTTAAAAGACATGCAAGGATTGAACCGGCTACCAGAGCTGCTGCCTGGTTCTTAATAATCTTTCTGAATGCACCGCCCAAACCGATAACTGCGAATGCAACAACATAGTCTAAAAGAATAACCGCAATGATCGAAACCCATGTTGTAACATATGAAAGCGTGTTAAGTCCCAAGAGCTGCTGAATGATGCCAAAGGTAAGTCCTGTTATAAGGCCGTATTTTAAGCCGTGTCTGTAGGAAATAATGATGATGGGTAACATTGAAGCTATTGTAACCGATCCGCCGTATGGCAAATCAATAAGCTTGACAAGCGAGAGAACGACGCCTACTGCGAGCATTAATGCGCATTCCGCAAGTATTCTCGTACTTGAAATAGAATTTGGATCTTTTGTTGAATCTTTTGTTTTTGACATAAAAAAACCTCCTAAAATAATCGCAGGAGGAGACATTAAAACTGCTTCCTTACGCCGGAATTACCCGGTTCAAGTAATGAGGGTTAGATATAAAAATATCCATCTCAGCTAAAGCTCCCCTAGCAAAAACAATATTTATATGATTTACATACAGCGGTTATTATAGTGAATACAGTGCAGATTTGCAAGTGTTTTTTGAAAATAAAAACCCGCAGGCGCCTAAACGTCTGCGGGCGAAATCAAACTTTTTCAAAAATGACACTAAACCCCCGTCCCCAAGTGTCATTCGGCGATATGACCCTTGGCCTTAATCACGTCAATCACGGAATCCACATACTTCTCGCAAAGCTCGTCGGATAAAGCTTCAACCATGACACGAATCTTGGGCTCGGTACCGGACTCACGTACCAAGATACGGCCGGAGTCGCCGAGGGCGTCTGCAGCAGCCTTAACAGCAGCCTGAACGTCGGGATCGTTTTGTGCGTCGGGTTTGCTCTTAACACGAACGTTCTTTAAGCACTGAGGATACATCTTCATCTCTTCTGCAAGCATTGAGAGAGGCATCTTCTTGTCAAGCATGGTCATCATAACCATAAGGGATGTAAGGATACCGTCACCTGTTGTTGCATATTTGCCGAAGATGATATGTCCGGACTGCTCGCCGCCGATTACAAAGCGGTTTGCCATCATATTTTCAGCTACGTACTTGTCGCCTACTGCGGTCTTTTCAGTACGAATATCGATAGCTTCAAGCGCCTTGTAAAGGCCCATATTACTCATAACTGTGGTAACTACTGTGTTACCGTCAAGCTGGCCTATTTCTTTTAGGTACTTGCCACACATATACATGATATGGTCGCCGTTTACCACATTGCCCTTCTCGTCTACTGCGAGACATCTGTCGGCATCGCCGTCATATGCAAAGCCAACATTTAAGCCGTTTTCAAGGACGTATTTCTGAAGGCCTTCGATGTGTGTGGAACCGCAGTCCTTGTTGATGTTCACACCATCGGGTGTATTGTTGATAACATATACTTTAGCGCCGAGTGCCTCGTAAACCGCACGCGCGATATTCCATGATGCTCCGTTCGCACAGTCAAGACCAACCTTGTAGCCGTTGAAAGCACGTGTGGGGATTGTCATCAGATAACCAATATATCTGTTACGGCCTGCTGCATAGTCAACAACATTGCCCATTGCTTCACGCTCAGCCAAAGGCAGATCTTCTTCGGAATCAATGTATGCTTCAATCTTTTCCTCTATCTCGGCCTCGATCTTCTGTCCGTTGGCACGCATAATCTTGATGCCGTTGTCATAGAACGGATTGTGTGATGCCGAAATCATAATACCGCAGTCAAAACCGTCCGTCCTGCAGCAATAGGAAACGGAAGGTGTAGTAGTAACGTGTAAAAGATATGCATCAGCACCTGAAGAAGTAATACCTGAAGCAAGCGCATACTCAAGTGTATAGGAAGAACGTCTGGTGTCCTTGCCTATGATGATTCGTGCTCTGCCGTCTTCGTGATTTTTGCCGTAATACCATCCAATATAGCGACCAACCTTAAAAGCCTTAGCCGCTGTTAATTCTTTGTTTGCTTCACCGCGGAAACCGTCGGTGCCAAAATATTTACCCATTGTTTATACCTCGTTATTTTTTAATAGAAATCATAAAAGAATTATAATATCTGCGGGGGAGTTTGACAATGATTTCATTTGTGTGGAGATGTGTCCCCGATGCCTCTTCAATCCATTCTCCTATCCATTCAGCGCAGTCTGAATCAAGTCCCAGTTTGGAAAAACTTCTGTCGCGGGACATTTCTTCAAGTATTATTTCATCGCCACGTTGGATGGGGCGAAGGGTGAGGCGGGAGGTTTGTATGTTCATTTCTTCACTCCTTGTTTTAGTTATTGACTATGTTTTATAAATGGTGTAGTATACACACATCTTATTTTCTTTTATTTTCCCTTTTTATATTATATTCGGTAACACTTATTTTTTCCACTTACAAAAATAGCCCGTAATTTTGTACATTTACGTTTATTGACACTCTATCAATTGAATTGTATACTATCAATTGATAGTGAATATCATGTGAGGAGATGATTGAAATAGTTCTTAGCATACAATCGAAAAAACGTGAGGTAATCGCTTTTCTTGAGGAATTAAAAGAAATTCTGGAAAACGATACTTTTGATATAGATACTAATTTTACGTTAATAAAAAAGAAAAAGCCCAGTGACGAGGAGCACTCTACACCATATACCCTATTGGATTTGGATTACGATGTTTGGGATGTGATCAAAAGACTAAAAGAACTAACCATTTCAGAGTATTCTGAAACAAGAATAGATAAAGATGATCAGAATCCGCTTTTATTATTTGTTTTCGGAAAAGACATCAAGGGAAAACTCGTTTATGTTAAATTAAAAATCAAGGGAGAGCAAAACCGACGCGTATTATGCGTGTCGTTCCATTATGCCCGGGAACAAATGAATTTCCCGTATGCGTAAATGGAATCGAAAGGAGTAAATCATGGGAAAGAGCAAATTAATACGAAAAGTTCACATGGATTGTCCGCTATGCGACAAGACACACGAAGTAGAAGAAAGAAAGCGCATTGCAACAATTACTATAAAAGGTGAAAAAGTAACCTATGAAGAAAGGTTTTATTTTTGCGCAAATGCGGATGTGGAAGAAAATGAATTTGAAACCGGCTCAATGACGAATGAAAATCTTCTAAATGCCCGCAATTCATATCGTAAAAAACTTGGGCTGCTTACCTCTGATGAGATAGTTGCTATACGAGAAAGCTACGGATTATCGCAAGTGGATTTGGCAAGATTGCTTGGATGGGGCGAAGCTACTATCTCAAGATACGAAAGCAAAGCAATTCAAGATGACTCATATGATATTATGCTGCGTTTAATCAAAGATAATCCACTCCAAACATTAGAGTTCCTTAAGAGAAATGCTGATAAGTTTTCGGCTCATAAAAGATATGAAATAAGATCTAAAATCGTAGAAAAGCTCGACTCATACGGAAAAGAATATTTGACGAGACAAACACTTGAAGGCGAATATGCATGTTTTGACGAGCCGTCCGATTCAAACGGTTATACCATTCTGAACATAGATAAACTCGAAGCCGCTATATCTTATATAGCCGAGAAAGTATCTAATCTCTTTAAAGTTAAGTTAGTTAAAATGCTCTGGTATACTGATGCACTGTCTTTTAAAGAAAATGGACATGCCATTACCGGACTTGTATATCAACATAAAGCAATGGGGGCTCTTCCAATCGGACACCATAGCCTTTTGAACCTTGAAAACCTGAATGTTCAGGAAGAAGAAAGCATTAATTACGATTCCATGTTCCATATTTACCCTACTGAAGGTATGGATTATAGCATCCTGGACGATAAAGAAAAAAAGATACTGGATACCGTGATAAAGAAGTTTAAGAATTATAAGGCTCAAGAGATTGTAGACTATATGCATAAAGAAAAAGCTTATAGCAAAACAAAGACTGGTGAGATAATTCCGTTTTCGTTGGCGAAGGAAATAAGGGATTTCTAGAAATAATCCCCAGGTGTAAAACACTCGGGGATTATTTTTTTCTTTGCAAGTGGTGTGATTTCCTTACCTATAATATTTTTACCTCTTTTTGATTATTAATGAGTCCTATACTCATCTAATATAACCGCAGCTTTTTCATCGCCATAATATATTAGGTTATTTAGAATAGACTCATACGAATTATGAAATTCCATGTCTGCTTTTATACTTTCCGAAAAATCCAGAAAAGCTTTTAAAATAAATGTTTCTATAATAAGCTTACATTCTTCCGAAAAAACTTCTCCTCTATTTCTTATAGAATCAATAGTTTTACTAATAACTGGTAGGATTTCCGGAAGTAATTCTCCCATTTTCATCTGATAAAGCGCATAAATAACATCTGTTTCATGGTTAACGAAATACTTCGTCCATAATTCACGTATAAAAATTTTATCTTCATAATCATAATGCGTTTTACATTTATTCCAATCACCCACTTTATTTTCTGCACCAAAGAAAAAAGTTTTTTCTAGCTGATTTTTTGTATATGGATCTTTGATTATCTTTATTTTTTCTTCAATATATTTTATGCATTCACAGCAATATTTTCGTTTGGGCTTATCTTCATAAGCATCAAAATACCAAGAAGCTATATAGCCAAAAATAGAAAGATACATCTTTATTGATTCACGACAAAGTCCATCGATCAAACTATCCTCAAATAATAAATCAATTACCATTTTATAGTTTCCTTTTTCTTTGTCTATTTCTCTTATAAACATTTCTTTTACACTTAATCTGTCATAATAATGCATCATAGAAAATCTCGCTTCTTCTTCCCTCATTGAGTTAACTAATAATGGCATCATCCTTTTGATAAAATAGTTAAAATCTTCATCATCCAAGTGCAAACCCGTATTAGTTGCATTAAATAAATATCCTTTATCCATTTTATGAATATCGAGTTTTTTTATATCAAGCTCTTTTTCTTCGAAAAGATATTTATTAATTATATCTTCTCGTTTTGACTTATATAATTTCTTTCCCAAGGCATAAACTATATCATCTGGTTTAGGAACACCTTTCTCCCCTGAAATGATATAATTTTTTTTCTTGTTTTGTGAAATTACTTTTTGATTATAGGTTGTATGCTTCCACTCATCTTCAGATATCGCTAAGATTGTATTAAAATATATTCTTGCGGTTGATTTTTTATTGTATAGAAAGTCAAGAATATATTTTTTTAATTTGTTAACCTGGCCATTATAAGATTTATCAATCAAGCATAAAAGAATAAATTTTTTTAGCCGATTAGATGCGGTTTTATCAATATCATTCCAAAGCTGTTCAAACAAAACAAATGATAAATCTATATCAGCCACATACCCCGCCATATAAGAAAAGATGTTTTCAATTCTATCAATCCAATCGCAAACCAACTCTGATCTTCTTGCTTTAGAAAGATTATCATTTTTTAAAGCCAAACATAAAAACATAATATAATAGCTTTCATACTTAATTGACTCTTCCGGACTTTCCATTAGTTGGTTTATATAATCTATTCCCTCTAATATGGGTTCTATCGTGGATTCTTTATCTCGAAGAATGTTATCAAGTATCTGAAAAATTGTCTTTTCCTGAGAATTATTAGCTTCATATTCATCAACTATTATTTGTGTTTCTTCTGATAAATTTGGCTCAATAGAAAGAATTCCTTCACCATAAAGCTTAATCTTCGCATTTCGCATATCCATTTTCTGGACTTGTAAGAGAACGTGAGCATCACTGTCATCAATCTTTTCGTATAAGTAGTCCAAAACTTTAGCACAGTATTCTTTTGCCTTATTGTTTCCATTTAGTTGGCTCCAAGCCATGTATTGCTGCAGGCTTTTGAATTTATACTTTCTTTTAGGATACCTTCCCGCAAAGTTTGGTACTCCCATTGCCATTTTTATCTGTTTCTCAAGTATTTCTTTGGCTAAAGATGTTGTATTCGTCACCTCCCAATTAACATCCCAAAAAATAATATCCATACTAGAAATCAGAGAAAGAGCATACCCCGGCAATTTATCCGGGAACTCAAACCCAAGTTCTTCGATAATCACAAATGGAATAATATTCGTTGATTCATTAATTATTTGATTCTTTATATATACTGCAAAATTCTGAAAAAACTCAGAATCATTTTCATATGCATGCAATATTTTAATTGCAGATTCTTTCGCCCAATAAACTAAATCTCCAATCAGGTCTGGGAGAACATTTTCCTCTCTACCTGCAAACCACATTCTTCCAGATCCAAGAAACTTTTTTTCTTTTTTTTCATCACAATCAAATAATACTACATCTAATAAATCATTAGGTTCATGAGAAGAATAATTTGAAACCATTTGATTTATTATTGTTATCATCCATTCGAAAGCAATGTTAAATTTTCTAAAAAATAATAATCTCAAAAAATAGTCATCTTCAACTTTACTGTGGCTATAGTTATAGTTTTCACCAGCACCATATATTCCCCATAAATAGTCATCATTTAACTCGGTTCCATATATAATATGCTTTTGCTTATCGCTTTCTTTTTTGCTTGTCCAAAGTTTCAATGCTATATCGAGTAACCCTTCGACTTCTTCATTTATTAAGACTTCTGTTAGATTATCTAACGTCCATGTTAATATTTCCTCGGCCAATCTAGATTTTCTATTATCCTCACCTAAATATATATTTATTAATTTTTTCCAAAACTCATTTATCCACAAATGTGCAATATTCGAAAGTGAATATATTATCTTTAACAACTGGTGTATATTATCAGTAGTTTTAGAAAAATCATCCATGGCTTCTTTCAAATACTCTTCAACATAATACGTAATGATATTAAATACATATTCGTCAAAATCATTAACATGTTTTGATAAAAGAGAATAATCTTTGCATATTTTTACTACACTATTCTTATTGAGCAAGTCATCCTTAAACAATTGATTTTCAAAAATAAGTTTAATAAGCGCTAATCTTCCAAACCCCACTCCCTTTAATTTTAGAGATCCAATAGATTCTATCTTATTAAATGAATAGCCATCCATTTCAAATGCAAAACAGTTGGTTAACTCCAAAAAAACACTTATTAAATTTTTCTCAATTAGTTTTAAGCCTTGTTCGTCAAAAAAACATTTACAGAAAGGAGATTTAATTAACCCTACTAGTGTACTTCTATGCCAATCATCAGATGTATCATTGCCAAAAACTAATGCATATAAAAACTTATCACGATTTTCTTTCGCCAATAATTTATTGGAAATCCATATCTGATATCTTCTATAAACTCCATTTCCCATTTTTTCGATATTTGTAAAAAAAGTTTTATATACTCCTTTGCAAGCATCAAATTCTTTATCAAACATTTTTTCAAAACAAATATCTTCATAAATGTCATATTTTAATCTAATATAATCATCCTTTTCCGTTACTACATTATTTGATCTTAATAAATCCAATATCTTCGAATCAATCTCTTCTACAAATATTCCTACTGAAAACCTCTTTGAACGCTCAAGAGCCAAAAACTCTACTGCCCGAACAACATCGTTTGTAGGAATACCTTTTTCCAGGGCTTTTTTATTTATGCAAATACACTCTTTCCATATAAAAGATCTGAAGGAGTTTACATCGGCTGCTTCCGTTAAACTAATCTCTTTCGAAATTATTTCATTAATATAGAATGGAGAGCGAATTAATTCTGCATATTTTTTTGATTCAGACATTTCTTTTATTATTGTATATTTTCTGCATATATCTTTCAGTTCAATCTCCGAAATCATATCAACAGAGAAATTCTTAAAGTCAAAAAGGCTAAAAACTTTTATGAAAGCACTCATATCACATGATCTACATGATGCAATAAAATATACATTTGTATATTTATGTATTTCATTTAGCAACGAATGAAGAATGTTTTTGGTTGATTCACTCGCATTAGATATATATTCAAGCGCATCAACATATATAACCACTTTTTCACCTTTAAGATAATTAAAAACCCTTGAAATACTAATATCCCATATACCATCTATAGAACGACAGTTTGCGAAACTATCCGCCCTTAAAAAAAATACTTTAGGTTCACTTTCTACTACTTTTTTACAAATAACTGATTTTCCACTACCAGCTTCACCGGAAATTACCTTAAATTTACAATCGTCATTCCTAACAATATTTACTAGGTTTGTTCTGTCTATTTCATATTCATCATTAATCTTGGTATTTATATTAAATAGTCCAACACTTTTACTATTATCAAATATACTTAATAGTTTTTCAGAAAGCGTTTCAACGTCTTCAACATCATTTTTTAACAATATATATAACGCTTTTTGAAAATCAACATCATTTTTGGCACGCTGTACTATTTTTGAAGTTGATATTAAATTTGTTTCTGCATAAAAAGGATATTTCCCAATTTGTTTTTCTCCAATGAGATCTTTTACCGAGGATTCAGATACGTAGCTCAACACAAAAAACACTGGAGTCGATATTTTTTCGAGTTCAGGATATTTGTTTTCATCTAATGTTTTTAATGTATTTTTTACTTTGTCAAAGATTTTTTCTTGAGTACTTACTTGAACATATATGGTTCCATCAGCAGAAAGTAAATCTACGCACGGATAGTTTTTCTTTATTTCATTTAGATTTCTAAAATCCTGTCCATACCATAATTTACATATTTCTTGAGCAAATAATTCAAATAAATGGGCCTCGTTGAATAACCCATTTTTGTTTGCCAATTTTATTTTTTTTTCATATGCTGAAATATATTCCATTATAAAATCGATATGTTGTTTACTTCCTATCAAAGTACACCTCTCTTATTTCTCAAACAAATCTATTCATTTTCTATTCTTGTTTAGTTATTTATTTCCCTATTTATATTATATATAAATCTTTTTCATATGAAATCATATTTATAACCTAATCATTACATATTTGTTAAATAAAAAACCCACAGGCGCGGTAGCGCCTGTGGGTCATCACACTAAACTCTTTCTAAAAACTAAATTGTCAAATCACACAATCCGTCCCCTAATGACTTACCATTCGGTGGGGTTGGGAACTACGGTGACGCAGATAGGTGAGGATTCAACACCGTCGACGATGAGCTTGTAGTAGTAATCGCCGGGTACACTTAATGATGTTGTAGCTCCGTATTCACCTTCGTCTGTCAAGAGGGTCCAGTTTTCTCCGTCAGTACTGATGTAGAAGCTGTATGAGGTTCCTTCTCCTATGACTGAATAGTTGAGTTGGAATTCTTCATCTATTAAAACTGCTGTTTTAGATGATGTAATTACTACCTCTGTTACAGGGTCGTTACCCCATGTGTGATCAGGTTCGGGTTCATACTCTTCAATCGGTGTCCAGTGAGCGACGAAGGCGTGATCAGCCGTAAAGGTGAACTTGTTAACCAAAGTGTCGCCTTCATACCAGCCGTCAAACTCGTAGCCGTATCTTGAAGGCTCGTAATCGTACGCAAAGATGAAGCTATCTGCATCTTTGGTTAATGATATGCATGATACGGGAGTACCGTCTTTTTCATACCATAGTGCACCGCCGTTGGCATCGAGGAAAATAGTATGTTCCTCAATCCAGCTTGCCGTAAGCGTAATGTTCTCGGTCAACGAAATGTTGTTAAATGCCTGTCCGTTATACAGCCAGCCTGCAAATGTGTAACCTTCTTTGTGAGGCTCAAAGATTTCGCCGTCACGATTCCAAATCTGCGTATAATTGAAGGTTTCGCCGTTTCTGAAGTAAACAGATTTTGTCTGTTCGTTTTCAATGTGTCCGTCTTCGCCTGCATCAAATGTAACAGTTACCAAAGGCTTCCAGACTGCATAGAATGTGATGTCATCTGTAAGAGCTTCAATATAATAGTTGGGCTCTGCTGTAGTTGCAGCAGGATCCTCATTCCATCCAATGAATTCATATCCGTCTTTATGAGGTTCAATATAACCTACAAAGAACGGTGTCATAGGAGCCTGTTCGTAACTAAACTCATCATTGAATTCATTCCAAGAGCCGCCCTGGAATTCAAATGTTACAATGCATCTCTTGCCCCAAACTGCGTATAAAGTAATTTCTTCGCAGTTAAGAGGAACATTGATAGGATTAGGAATAATATCTTCCTCTGTTCCATCTTCATCATAAGACCAGCCTAAGAACCAGTAGCCGTCTCTTTCGGGTTCCCAATCGATAAACCAATGTTCTTCACCGGTCTTGGTGGTTCGGGTTTCAACTTTTCTGCCTGTGTATTCCTGATCCCCCGAAGGCATTCCGTAATCACGGAATTCTCCGCCATTTGCGTAATAGGTTACAGGAATCGAGGTTTTCCAGGTTGCATAGAAATCGTAATCTTCATCAAGAGTTATGAGCCTGTTATCTGCATTAGCAAAAGCTGCATCAGGAGAATCTGCCCAGCCTGCAAACTCATAGTTTTCACGTCCGGGCCGTTCATAACCTACGTAATAATACTCGCCGGGATTACGCCAATCTAAGCGCTCGGTTTCGTCTTCGCCCCATTCACCGCCATTAGCGTGATAGGTTACCCAAGCCTGTTTATCCCATATTGCATAGAATGTAGTAGCTTTTTTAATCTTAATGCGTTCGCCATCATGGTATACTGGTTTGCTGACGCCTAAAGGATCTTCGCTCCAGCCACAGAATCGGTAACCTTCTCTGTCTACCCAACCCTTGAGATTTATTTCTCCATAGCGGACATCTTCCCATGTTTCGATAATTATAGGATCATTGTTTTCATCATAACCGAATATAGCACCGTTACCGTCAAATGTTACATCAAAGGTGTCTGACCAGATAGCATAATAAGTAGTATTAGCATGTAATTCCGCATTGAAATTGATCTCGATTTCATCCACACCCGGAACAGCATTCTGATTCGTGCTCCAGCCTACAAATGTATAATCACCTCTTTGCGGCCATTCATATCCTATGCCGACCATACCTTCTTTACAGTTATCAGTTCCTTCTGTTCTGCCACTGCTAAAGATACCCTGGTTAGCATTGTATGTAATGGTAATTCTCTTAAGCCATCTTGCATAGAAATCATAATCCTTATCAAGTATGATTTCGCGATGCTCTGCATCTGCTCCGGTAGAATCTACCCAGCCATCAAATTCATAATTTTCACGGTTAGGAGCTTCCATTCCTACATAATAGTATTCGTTTTCGTTGCCCCAGTGAATTCTGGTGTCTTCGGTATCCTGTCCTTCGCCCCATTCACCGCCATTAGCGTGATATGTTACCCAAGGATATTTCTGCCATACTGCATAGAAAGTGGTTGGACCGGAAATAGGAATCCATTCACCGGGTGTATATGTTGCTTCGGTAGCATTTTGTGATGTGCTCCAGCCAAGGAATCTGTAGCCATCTCTGTCTACACGATCTCTAAGCCTATAATCATTGTTCGTACTATAATGTATGTCTGTGTCTTCCTGAATGGTTACAGGATTGCCAAAGTCATCATGATAAAAGTAGCCGTTATTGGCATTATATTTTACCTTAAAAGGATTACACCAGATAGCATAATATGTTGCATTTGTGTGTAATTCTATATCTCTGTCCGGAACTATTTCATCAATGCCTATAATAGCATTGCTCTTAGTACTCCAGCCCACAAACGACGCTTCTCCGTTGTTAGGCCATTCATATCCTATATGAACGTCGGTGCCTTCCTCGCATTCATTCACTCTCTGGGTATCGTTTGCATCATCGCCCCAGCAGCCACCGTTGGCATTGTATGTAATATAAATTCTTTTAACCCATTTAGCGGTTAATTCCAAATCTTCATCAAGAACAATAACCTCACTATCATCTAAAAGATTATTATCTTCATCAAGCCAGCCATCGAATCTGTAGTCGTCATCATCATATTCAGGATTCCATGTTCTGGGATAGTAATATTCGCCCTTGTCCCTATATTCAGTACGAATTCCATATGACCCGATGATAAAGTTTTCATCACCATCATGACCTTCCTCGTACTTAGGCCATGTACCGCCATTACCATCAAAGGTTATTGCCACTCTCTTTTCATATACCGCATAAAGAACCAAAGATCTGTCTAAATGGAGTCTTTGTCTATGCTCATAAGTCGGCTCTGTAGCATTGGGATTTTCGCTCCAGCCAAGGAATTTGTACTCGCCCTCTTTGCCCTTATCGGGCCAAGGGAATAACTCTATTCCGTTCCAATCCCATGGATCATTATTCTGCGTATATGTATCATATGAAACACCATCGATGTCCATCCAGCCACCGTTGGCATCGTAAGTAACGGTAAGATTGCTCTTAACCCATGTCGCATATACCGTCATATTACCCTGGAGGTTAACTTCATAAACCCATTCACCTCTGGGTGCGTTAGATACTGCGCTCCAGCCAAAGAACTCATATCCTTCTCTGTAAGGATTCGGTATAGAGCCGCCAACCGCATAAAATCCGGGGTTGGTCTCTTCAACATAAACGTCTGTATCATCCTCTAACCAGCTGTACTCATCCGTACTCCAAACGCCACCATTAGCATCATATGTGACTTTGTATAATTCACGCCACATTGCATAAGCGGTAATGTCGCCGGTAAGGTTAACTGTTTTAACGTTTCTGTTATTTACTTTCCATCCGAGGAATTTATATCCAGGTCTGACAGGTTCATGCCATCCAAGAGTATATATTCCATATTCCTGATAATCATCAACAGTGGTAAAAGGTCCTTCGGTTGCATCAAATAACCAGTATCCACCGTTTGCATTGTAAGTAATCTTAGCTGCAGGTGCCCAGTCTGCAAATAACTCATAAGCATTGGCAGAGCCGTCAACCACAACATCTGTCAAATATGAATTGCCTAATTTCCAGCCTTTAAAAACATATCCCTCTTTTTCCACTGTAAGCCGATCGGGAATACGATATGACCCTTTTGTTACATAATCAGTTACAAGGCCGCTCTGGCAGGTTAATCCTAAATCTGATGCAAATTCAATCGAATCATCAGTAAATGTACCACCATTAGCATTGTATTTAATCGCATAGTTTTGTTCCCAAACTGCATATACAGTTGCGTCAGAAGTTACTTTAATATTTCTCGACAAACGATCCTTGTACATCCAACCGACAAAAGAATATCCTTCACGACCGGGCCAAATGTCACCACCGTTTGCATCTTTCGCCTGAAGATAATAATTGCCGGGTTGTACATTGTTAGTTACAAAACTTGAACCATCAGGGAATGTGCCATTACCTGCATCGTAGGTGATGGAGCAAGTAACGGCCAAAGATATAGTTGCTTCGTCAGTAGTGACACTTATACCATTTTCATCTGTAACAACACAACGATATTTCCATCCATCCCATGACGCATTCATCATTTTATTGCATGATGCACTTGTTACTCCGTTTCCTGAAAAGTTTTTCCAACTTGTGCTTTCAGGTTTTTTATACTGCCACTGATAACTTAATCCGTTTCCAGT
>FNEU01000004.1:53153-83858 GCA_900100245.1 Lachnospiraceae bacterium G41 | reverse complement strand
GACATCCACTTCGAACATGATGCACTTGTTACTCCGTTTCCTGAAAAGTTTTTCCAACTTGTGCTTTCAGGTTTTTTATACTGCCACTGATAACTCAATCCGTTTCCAGTTGCTTCAACTTCCATTGTGAAACATTGACCCTCAACTAACGATAAATCTATTGGTTGAGATATAATTTGTGGACCATAAAACAAAGTAATGTTTGCCTCATCAGTAGTTATACTATTGCCATTTTCATCAGTTATAAGGCAACGGTACTTCCATCCATCCCAGGTAGCATTCATCATCTTTGAACATGAAGCGTTTGTAACACCACCGCCAGAGAAGTTTTTCCAACTGGCGCTTTCAGGTTTTTTATACTGCCACTGATAACTCAGTCCACTTCCAACTGCCTCCACATTCATGGTAAAGTATTGTCCAGCAGCCACTGATATATCTACTGGCTGAACAGTAATTGATATTTCAGTATTAGTTCCGCTTGCCAATGCTATAATAGGGTTGTTTAAAGCTAAAAAGAGAACTAAAAAGTATACCAACCCCGCTTTTACATATTTTTTCATTGTGCAACCTCCCCTCCAAAAATTGCTAATCTCCTTAAAAGTCTTTAAAATAAATTTTTCTTCAAAAATCAAATATTTAAAAATCTTTTATCAGAAATACCATGAATAAAGTATAAAAATATTATAATTTGCGCATAATTTTTTTACAAGAAAAAAAGGCACTTTAAATGCCTTTTTTCGATTTATTTACGCACTTAAAATGACATCTGTCGGACAGAAGCAATTGATTTATCATGTCTATTAAAAATCAATTTTATTATAACTTTTAAATCACCCTTAATATCTGAACGAAAAATGTATTTTACATTATATAAATTATATCCGCAAAAAACTTCTCCATATGTAGCTCACTTCCAAAACTTCAATAGAAATTTTTTATATATTTCAGGTTTATGGATGTAATTGCATATTCTAATCATGCTTTCCATAGAAAAATTTATCATCCTTTCTTTGGGTGAAAATGAAATTTTTTTTGTTCCTTTTAATCCTTTTGATATATATTTTTGCCACCAGATATTACTATCTATTGGTTTCTTTGCTGGATATTTAAGTTGCGGTTGTAGTCTATCCATTATTTCAACTTGTTTAAATTCCATTGAATCCATTATTTGATTTATAATATTTCTTCCTTTTTCAGAATTAACTATAAGCGTGGATATACCATTTAAACTATTCAATTCTTTAGCTACACTACCCCACGCATCCCCCATTGTAATATCCGTTATTCTTTCTGTTGAGGCAAATGGGCAATTGTAACAAGATTCTCTAGACATAAGATTTGCCAAAAAAGATTTATAGTAAATATCCGCTGAAGGCATCATATAATAAGTTGCTCCATTTTCGCATAATGCCTCTGAATGCTGACTATGAACATGGCCAAATTCTTTACTCCTAAAATAAAAATTTTTGACCTTTGATTTCGTTATTTTTTCAACATACTCTAAATAATCTATAAATACCTGTGGACTTGGTACGCCATGACATATGAAATCCAATAATATTAAATTATCGGATTCTCCTAAATATTGTTTAACCGCAAGACACTGACACGGAGTTCCTGAGAACAATACTATTTTCCCTTCTAATATATCTTTTTTTATTTTATCATAAGAATCTCCCATTATTCCTTGTACGTATTTTGTTCTACGCATCTGGTTTCTTTCATTGACATTATCCGCCCTAGTAATTCGAACATAAAAATCATCATCCATCACCGCCCCATAAACAACCCCGCCATTTTTAAGGACATAATCAGACACTGCAAAAAAAACTCCGCCAGATGAACTACTGTTCAATTCATACTTATTATTTAACACGCAGACATAAGATTCGACTTTGTCCTTGGGGGGTAATATCGTGTTCGAAAACTGGCAAAATCTAACGCACGCTCCACAATGAATGCATTTTGTTTCATCAATTTGAGGATATAAGAAACCTTTTCTATTTGTTATAACTCCTATTGCTGAATTAGGGCAAACTGAGACGCATCCCAGGCAACCACAGCAATCTGCTTCATTCAATGTCGAAAAGAAAGAACTCATATGTTATTCCTTATTACAATTATCATTTTTGATTTAATATTTCATCTAAAAACATATATGCATTTGAAACCATTTCTGATTTTACAGCTTCAACTTTCTCATAATTAATTGGAGAATAATCTATCTCTTTAACATCTTTTATTACCCTATTAATTCCTAAACAATTGAGCAAATTAATAGGGCGACTCGATCTAGTGCTATGAGGAATACAATACAATTCTTTGTGAAATATTGTTGCAAATGCTATCGAATGGAAGGAGGTTGATACAATATAGCTGGCATAATATTCATAATTCAAAAACTCTAAGGGTCCCATATCATAAACCACTTTGCATCTTAAAAAGGGAAGCGGTCTCGAAGTTACCACCAAACAACCCGTATCGTCTTGTATTTTTCTTATAGCTTTTTTAAACAGATTTGACATTTGTGTAGAATAAACAAAAATGTATGGTTCTTTAATAATAGGGTTGTTTTCAAAAAGGGTTTTCCAATACTCGATGTCTAACAAGAAGACAGGATCACAAACCACACTTATTTCTTTATTCTCGAGATACTTTTCTAAAAACAATTTCGTTGTATATTCTCTTACGGAAATTTTGTTATATGAACCAATATAAGATATAAAGTCATCTTTATATTCATCAGGAATAAACTCCATTCCCATACTTGCTCCATAAGAATTCTTTTTACTATTGTCTTTAACAAATGTCAAAAAAAAGGGTTTATGTATGCCTTTATTACAACTCCATATTTGATCACTGCCAGAAATAAACAAATCAAATTCATCATTTAGTTTTTCTAATTCGTTTTCTTCCAAGCAAATATTTGATAATAATATATGCTCTTCTTGGAATTTTTTATATCTTTCTACACCTCTTTTACGAGGAGAAAAAGTTAAAATATAAAAAAGCTTTGTTACGAATCCTTTTGCACCTTTTCTTTGTGGTACTATAGTCGTATCAAAAATTCTATGTTGTATATGAACACATTTTTCTACAAATGAATATCTTTTTTTTATTGCAGTCTGCAATGCATGAGACTGCAATTGAGCCCCCGGATTTCGGGATTCAGTATAGGATATAATTGCAACCTTCATTTTTTTCTCCTATTACCAGTAACAACCATTCTCAATTATATTAATGTTGGAGAAATGTTCCTCCACACTCGGGCGTACCCAAGCATCATTATATAATTTGGAAATAACTGGATGGTTATCCCATCTTGCGCCTTTTATTCCAAACAAAAGTTGAGAAGCACCACCCAACTGAATAGCCTCTTTCCCAGCCTTTTTAAATTTTGCAGCAAGTGGAAACCCATAAGAGGCACATCCTAAAATGGCCACATCAAACCCAATTTCCATTGACTTGTTATACATATAATCCAATGCTTCAAACCAATCTCCAAATCGTTCGTCGATTTGGCCTCCTCCGGATACTACTGCTTTAAGAAGTTGAAGATCAAAATCTGGTAATATTTCTGTACCTGGAAAAATCTTTTCTCTTTTTTCATATTGTTCTTTAATCGTCATAATAAATGGGCTAATGACTAATACGCGTTTCCCTTTTAACGCCTTGCTCCAAGGGTTTTCCGGTAAATACCATGGTTCTAAAGAGTTCAGCCCAGTAATCATTAAATCCTTTGGCCCATATTTTTCAATAACATAATCTTCCATTATATTATTCCAAACACCCAAAACATCCATTTCCGAGCTATCATCCATCATTTCTTTTCCAAAGCGAACAAGAATATCAATAGATTCTGGAAATACCCCAGCAGAATAATATATTAGCCTTTTTTTATGATATTTAATTATCCTAGATTTAGCAAAACCATTAATGTACGCGTCAGCAGCTGCAGTTACATTTAATTCGTCCCCGCCATAACGGCAAACCATAATTGGTTCTCCTGCATACAGTTTTTGCTTAATGAATTCTGCGCATTCATTTCGATCAGATATTATTTTTCCCGCATAAGTTTTTGATATATTTCTTTTTATGCCAATCTTATGTTCAATTGCATGCAAATAGCCTGAACATAAAGAGTTATACCAATCCGTTTTATTGGAACTCATTTTTATCTCCTACATATTTTAATAATTTATTTGCCCTAATTGATTAAGAAAGAATAAGATCACAAATTATATCAACATCCTTTATATTTAAATCAGCATAGAGGGGCAACGTCAGAACCTTCTCTGCAATATAAGCAGCAATCGGAGTTTTTTCAATTCCAGCTGACTTTAAATCCGAATAACAACTAAAACTATTTGTTAATGGATAAAAGTATTTCCTTGCACCTATTCCATTTTCCTTTAAAATCCTATAGATTTCATCACGCGAATACTTGTATTTGTCAAAAACAACAGGAAAATATGCATAATTCGGTTCAACATCTTCTTGCGGATTACATAGTTTAATACCTATACGTTCTCTCAAGCGTTCTCGATAGTGCAGAACAACATTTCTTCTCTTTTCTATTTCTTCATTGAAATGTCTCAAGTTGCACAGCCCCATTGCTGCCTGAAATTCATTCATTTTCGCATTACCGCCTATATATCCAACATCTTCCTCACTACGAATTCCAAAGTCTCTCAAATCATTAAGTTTGCGAACCAGATTGTCCTGATGATAGCAAACTGCTCCTCCTTCAATAGTATTAAAAACCTTCGTTGCATGAAAACTATACATTGTTGCATCTCCAAAACAAGCAGAAGACACTCCCTTATACTTCACCCCAAATGCGTGAGCTGAATCATAAATAACTTTAAGATTATATGCACTAGCAATTCTTTCGATTTTCTCAACATCACACATATTTCCATAAACATGCACTGGAATAATTGCAACAGTTTTGTCTGTTATTAACTCTTCAATCTTTTCAACATCAATTGTATAATTTTCTGGATTTATATCACAAAAAATAGGGGAAAATCCCGTTCTTACAATAGCATGTGTAGTTGATGCAAAAGTAAAGGGCGTGGTAATTATTTCTCCCCCCTTTTTCATATCCAAAGCTGTAATAATGTTTTCTAATGCCAAATGTCCATTTGTATAAAGCGAAACATGCGGAACATTCAAAAAAGATTCGAGTTCTTTTTCTAATGCATTATGTTTTTCACCCATATTGGTTAACCAATGGGAATCCCAGATATCACTAATTTCCGAAACATACTCCTCAATCGTTGGCATTGAAGATCTAGTAACGTTTATTCTCATTTATTACTCTTCCTTTCAACTTCTCCTATAACCATTTCAATATAATTAATTGACGGTAAAATCATTTCTTCAAGTTTCTTTTTAATAGCATCATAATCATATTTTTTTATCAGATTAGAATCCCAGTTAACAATATCATATGCACAGCTCAAATCAATTTTATCTAGCAAAGTTCTTCCTCTCTCATATGATTTTGGATAATCATCACAAAACAGAAATTGCTTTTCAAAAATAATCGAAAACGCTGTTCCATGAAAAGAATCCTCAAGAAAAAAATCACAATGATCGATTAACCACAAAAATTCTTTCGGACCAACATCACGAAGAACATAATCACACCAATAAGGAACATTAGGTTTTCCTGTAATTAACACTATTGGAAGTTTAGTCTTCTTTTTTAATTGTTTTCCAATTAGGAATTTACTATCCGATTCACGAAGATTAAATATTAATATATAGTTTTCAGGTAATCCTCTGTAGGGCTCTTCTAATTGGGCCCATTTCTCTTTATTCAAAAGAAAAACTGGATCCACCGATATTTCAGTTTTTCTACCTATTAACTCATAAACAATTCTTGCACCATAATCTTCTCTTACCGATATCGAATCAAATCTGCTAAGATAATTAGATATTAAGTCTTTCTGTTTTTCAGGAACAATGGAGTTCCCAAAACTTGCTGCATATGAAGCCCGATATTTGCATGGAAAATCCAAATAATATACAGGTATTTCTTCACCTCGTCTGTATGGATTAAAAACCTGGTCACTTCCAGTAAAAACAATATCTGCTTTCGGAGGCATACTTCTAAGTTCTTCTATCGTTTCATAATGAGTAGTTAAACTAATATAATCAGAAACAAATTTATCAAACTTGATTTTTTTATTATTTATGCTCCTTTTATATCTTATAGACAAAATTCTTCTAACAATTGATTTTAACCCTTTAGAATTAGGAATCGCCCCCGATCTAATAAGTTCATTTGAAAAATCAATTGTCTCCACTTCTTGGCAGTAATGTTTCAATACTTCTTGTAAGGCAAAACATTGTAGAACCGCACCATAGTTTCGTGAAGAATGAAAAGTCATCGTTAATGCCTTCATATCCCCTCCTCAAAAAACTTTTTAAACTCTACTTTTTAAGTACTCTAATTATTTTACGTAAGAATCTGCTTCTGTAATATTGAGTAGCAATTCTGTCCCATCCCTTTTTTTCATATTTCAAAAAGAATCGTTTCCTCTCATTAGCATCATAGGATGAGTGCGTTTTAAAAACATAATTATAGTCTTTTGGTTCTAAATACCGGAGTTCCATCGTACTCATAAGTTTTGTAAGCAACTCTTCATTAGTTTGAGTGTTAAATATCAGTAAGCTAACACCATTATCATCAATATAACTTTCATCAACTCGTTTTATTCCCCAAAAATCAGCCAATGTAATATCACTTATATGATTTCCATTACTATATTCACATGTATAGCAACATAACCTAAGCATTGAATAACGCATAAATTCACACATATAATAATCTTCTTCAATACTTCTTAAATATGTTTCTTTAGATAAATTCACCTTCAAACAATGTTTTCTCCACCCCATTGCTTTGGATCTAAAATCAACACCCGTTACTTTTCTACCTTTAGCAATCCAGTCTATATGATGATTATATATATCAATACTCGGAGTTCCATGACAAATAAAATCGATTGTAAGCAGTGAATCTGGCTTATTCCCTAAAAATTTCAATAATCCAGCAATTTGGCAAGGAGTTCCAGAGAAAATGACCTTTTTACCTTCTTGTAATTTTTTTTTGCACTCTGAATATGTTTGTTCCGTGTCAGAAAAAACATATTTGGATTTCCTAAGCTTGATGTAATCCTGCTTTGAACATGCTGTATGGTGAATATATCGAAAGTCAGCAGAAAAAGTTGCTCCAAACACAATTCCTTCGTCATCAAGCCACTCTTCAACTATTTGCGAAAAAGCACCACCAGAAGAACTGTTTTTTAAGAGTTCCGATTCATTAACCCGTCCATAATATCCTTTTCTTTCTTTTGTATGATATATTAATTCGGATTTATTAGATACTTGTGCATGACAAACTGTATTACAAAGATTGCAATTAATGCAATTATTTTCTTCAACACGAGGATATAAAAAGCCTTCTTTGTCTTTATTAAAAGTAATACATGTTTGGGGGCATATCTGCTCGCACGCTCGGCATCCGGTGCACAAATCCATTTTTGTTTTTAACATTTATATTTTCCCTCCAAAAATGATGCAGCTTTTATTCATACTAAGTATTTTATTCTTTTTTCTTCTTTATAATTTTTCGTAGAGTCTTTTTTGTAAAAACTTCTACCAATTCCTTATTTATTAATACTGCAAATGTTATCCCTATTATTCCATTAATTATATCTAGATATTTTATTCGAATATAACTAACCACGCTCATAGAAATAATAACTGCCAACAAACTGACTATTTTAAAGTATTTTACTTTCAATGGCTGAAACTTTTGAACATCAAATAATCTAAATATGAATAATAATCCATATGAACCTAGTGTTGATAAAGACGCTGCATATAATCCTATTTTTTGCATAGCTATCAAATCTATAATTAGATTTATTGCCGCAGCACAAACCGTAGTCAATCCAACAGATTTGGTTTTCATATGCGCAATGTAAATTCCACCAATAAATCCCGCCATGCACGAAAAATACATTCCAATACATAATAGTGGCATTTGTAGATATGCATCCTCATAATCCCCTCGTATTAATATTTTAAATAATATCGGGGTTAACGCAATTAAACTTGCAACTATGCCCACAACTATATTGTTTATACTATCCAACATATTGCTATAATATAATTCCGAATCAGAATCATCAACAGTGATAGATGCATTTTCTTGCCATGCGCTTGTGAACGTTCCTTGAAACGTCTTCACTAAATTTGGGATTTTATTGGCAACTGCATATACTGCATTTATCTCAACTCCAAGAAACCCAAGAATAACTAACCTATCCGATAATGATAAAACCCAATTTGACAGTGCATTTGGAACCATGGGCCACGAATACGCCAATAATTCTCTAATGTTTTTTAGGGAAATTCTCTTTAAATCTATAAATCGGTATAGTTTGACTCTGAAAAAAATAAGCAAAATTCCTACTATATTTGACAGTAGCAAGCTTAAAAGGATTCCTTTTAAACCTTTGTCAAAAATTAGTAAAGTCAAAACAATACCACACATATTGATTATAGCTACTATTCCGGCACTCGAAGCATATAAAAGATTTTTACCAATGCCACGAGCGACTTGACCACAACCAATATAAATTATATCAAAAAAGAAATATAGTACTATAAGCCATCTTATATCCCATGTAAGTTTATTTAAGCAAAAAAATGTAATCGTTAATCCTATTAACGATATTGGTATTGTAAACGCAAAAATATTCGAAATTATACTTTTGCTTCGCTCATCATTGTTTCGACAAGAAATCAAGAATCTGAAAGCAGCTGACTGAATCTGAAGTGTAAGTGCCGGTAATAACAATGATACAAGGGTCGTAATCAAGTCATATGTCCCCAATTCCGCACGAGTCAAAAACCCTGTAAGAATTGGTAATGTAATAATAGAAGTTAGCTTTGGTAAGTATGTACCAATTGATAATATGACAGTATTTTTTACTAGTTCTTTTTCTCTACTCATCTTAATTCCTAATACACATTTACAGTCTCTCTATAATTCGTTTCAAAAAACATTCTATTTCTATAACATCCTAATCCTAACCCTAAACATATGAACACATCTAAATCGGACCAAATCGAACTAGAAAATGTAAGTTTTAGCGCAGTAGAAATGATTAAAACCGTAAACATTATTGTCATTTCATTGTGTTTCTTTCTTATACATATTTTCAAACTTTTTAAAATAATTATTCCAAGGATTATAGATCCAAATATAATTCCAAAATCTAACAAGATTTCAAAAACAAAATTATGCGCGTATACTCCTCCCATCCTACTAACATAATTTGAACCTAATAAAGATAAGTTTCTTTCCCCTCCAATACCATACCCAAACCATGGTTTTTGAGAAATAGCCTGAATGCAGTTTCCCCAAATAGTTAAGCGGCCATTGTTGTTAATTGCCATATCAAATCCAGAATTAAATAACGACATTGTTCTTGAAGATACACCAATGCTCTCTAGAAAAATAACAAGAACGTTTAAAGCATCTACATAAAAAAGAAGCAATCCCGCTCCAAGTATTAATATTATTTCAGCAATCCTAATTAAACGTCTTTTGGATTCAATAAAAAGCAGCAACTGAAGTAAAAAACAAAATACAGAAATAATTAGGGCGCTTCTATTTCCATATAGTAAAATTAATATCATCGATATAATCATGAGAAAAAAATACATTTTTTTACGTTCTTGAAGATAATAATATCCTAATAACACAGTTGGAAGTAATAATCTCATTCCGTACACCATATAGCCGTCTTCTCCACCGGTAATATAGTGCGTAAATGGCTCGAAAATATTTGAAATGAGAACAATAATCGAACCAATCTTCAAACTACTATAAATTGTACTCTTTTGAGCTATACACAAAAAGAAAGCTAACATTACATATTTAATTTCATCAATTATTAAAGATTTTATTACCCATCTGTTACCTGGATACATAATATAATTTGAAATAAATACTACCGAAAAGAAGAGCAATAGTAACAAAAATGGCTTAACTTTTTTTTGATTTTTAATGATTGCAACAAGATCTACAATCACTATAAACAATATTAATAGGGTCCTTAAAACTGTCGTTTGTCCAAAAAAACTATACAAAAGAGTGGCATATGAAGCGTAAGCCATAGTTGCTACAATGGCGTACTTTAACATATATTCTGATCCAATTTTTATCTTAAAAATACTATCCATCTGTATTCCTTAATTGTTTTTCATCAATCTTCGAATTAAACGTTCCTTAGTTTTCCTTATAATCATTTTAATAACATCCAAATACTGGGTTCTATCAACATATCGAAGGTTGTATTGTGTTTTCCTAATTCTATCTTTTGGGGGCTTCTTACCTAATTCATATAAATCATACAAAAAGAAATCATTCCCCGAAATATCATAAATGATATTATCTTCATGCGGACGCATGCAACACCCGTAACTTTTAATGACCTTTTTAGAAAGAATTCTTCTTGTTAATAAATATCGTGTTGTAACAAGTTCAATAGGTTTCTTTCCATATAAATCTACTGTTACATCAAATCCATATTCTACAAATTTGTTTTTTATTCTTATATTCTCAAAGAAAGAATCATAAATCGCTTGAGATTGATCCAGCTTAGAAAACCTATAAAGAACACTTCCATTTTGTAAAGGAACTTGATAATCCGTATTATTATTCTTTACATGAGTGCCTGCTTCTCCAAAATTAGTTGTTAAACTTTTTTTGGGAAAAATAAAATATTTGTCTGTTTCTACAAGATAACTAATAAAGTACTTTAACCAAGAAGAATTTGACCATCCTCTGACATATTCTGGAACTTCAATCCTATCGTTAATCTGTGGATTATTATCATACCATTTTTTAAAAGCAACCCATTGTTCTTTAGTCCATGCCTCACCCCATGAAGACGCAAATTGAAAGTACCAGTTATCGTATTCGTCTTCATAGTATTCAAACGGCTCAAAAGCTTCCACATTAAATCGATGATTATAAAGCGAAACACCGCCAATTCTATCTTCTTCTCTAGAAAAATTTAATGCTGCAATTGAATACAAATAAAAATACTTAGATACAAGCAAATCATCTTCGAGTACAATTACATTACCATATTCGAGCGAATAGTCACCGCATTTAAGAACATGTCGACGCAATTTCAAATTTTCAGACTGATAAACTACCTTCTTCTCTCCGTATTTCCAGATGAAATCTTCTGCCACTCTTAAGACATCTTGGTTTTCTCCCTTATCAATACTAATAATTAAAGGAATATTATCATTTTCATAAATTGCATTGTTTAAAGAGTTCAAAAGTCTCTGAAGCGATTTGGCTCGATTAAATGCAACAACAACAATCGGTATATTCTTGTCCATTGCTACAACTCTCCATTACAATATGATTCAATAAAACTTGTCACATTTTCAAACTCTTCTGCATGAGTTTTAATCCATTCGTTACTTTTATCCCACCATTTTATTTGAAGTAATTTCTCAATTTCATCTTCCTTAAAACGATATCTTATAATCTTTGCTGGGACGCCTGCAACTACTGCATAAGGTGGTACATCTTTTGTAACTACAGACATTGCAGCAACTATTGCACCATCACCTATTGTGACGCCTTCAACCAATAACGCACTGTCTCCAATCCATACATCATTACCAATATATGTATGGAATTCACAATCCGTCTTTTCATCATATTTCTGCTGAGAAACATAAGTAAAACCTGCTTGTCCCCTTGTAGAATAAAATGCAGGGTGAGTAGAAACCATATTCGTAGGATGATCTCCGCTAGTTGTCCTAACATTTGGTCCAATACTGGTATATTTCCCAACTTGTGTAGATACAATATTACCGTTACTTCCAATGTAAGTACCAAACCCTAAGTAAGATCTGCTAATACATGTACCTCTACATATTCTATTAAAACCTTCAAATTCACATGACGGATAAACGATACTATGCGGTTCACATTTGATATGTTTTTTTATCAACAAATATATTTTTAATAAAGGCATTAAAAAATGTACCATGGAATCTTTTATCATTCTTTTTCTCCGAAATCCAATGACCTAATAAATTTTGCGGGAACGCCAGCCCATATTTCATCAGAAGGAATACTTGTAGTCACAACCGAACCTGCTCCAATAACGCTTCTGTCTCCAATTGATACACCCTTAAGAATAATACTATTTGCACCAATAAAAACATCATCTCCTATAGTTACTGGAGCAGTTTTAGCTACAAAATCTTTTTCATCTATCCTTTCTTTCCAATCAATAGAGTGAAAATCTGTATCATATATTTTTACACTTCCTCCTAATTTCACTCTGCGACCTATCTTAATACTTTGAGCAGCATATAAAGCGCAATTAGATAATCCAGTTTTCTCTCCTATTTCAACCAAAGCATTTCTTTTAATATATATAGACGAAAAGGTATTTCCTCCTATGGGATTCATTCTATAACAAGAATTAATTCTTACTCCGTCTTGGATAATTAACTCTCCTTTACCATAAATTCTTATTCTTCCATTTATTGTTATCTTCTTTCCCTTTTTTACCCGATGAATGAACAAATTGATACTATTAATAACCTTGGAAGGAAGAAAATATAATTTCTTTGTTAGCTTCATTAATTATTCTCCTTAAATATCAACCTCTTTTGCTATAAAACTTTTCCCATTCTTCTAAAATTCTTTCTGAGCGAACTGTAGATGATATTTGGGCACTCTCTTGAATGCGTTCTTTCATCAATTCTTCATAATCTCCTATAACTTTAGCCGGAACTCCTCCGACAATTTTTCCAGGAAGAACATCTTTTGTTACAACACTCCCTGCTGCTACAATTGCATTTGGGCCAATTCTAACATCTGGCATAATAATACTATTGGCACCAATAAAAACATTGTCCATTATTTCTATACATCCTATATGAGATTTAATATTTTTTTGTTCTTCATCATCTAATACAAAATGGATTACATCATGATTACAAAAGAACACATCTGTAGCTATTGCAATGTTATTGTGAAATTTAATTAATTTCGGGTCGTTAGGCAATTTTCTTGGTTGAAATAAAATATGATCTCCATATTCCATGAAGATGTCATGTTTTTTTATCCACGCTGATCTTTTACGCCAACTAACTATAGATGCAAATCTGATTTTTCTTAATAAAATAGATAACTCACTCATAATTTTTTATAATGTTTTTCCACTATCCCTTTCATGATTTCTAAAATTTCTTATTTGATATGTTATAAATGCCGGCATTTTATAAACTGGTGCAATCATCAAAAAGAAATTCATTTTGTAAATAGGATTCAGCTTTGATCTTTTGCTAAATACTTTTTTTATAGAAAGATTTTTGTGCGAATTATCACCTGTTGTGTCTTCGGAAAAATCATATCTAACATCTGGATTCGAAATAATCTTATGACCTTTTTTATATGCTCTAATAGTATATTCATAATCAGATGCATAATGCGGAAGGAGGACTGGATGAAATCCACCTAACTCTCTATAAACCTTTCCTTTCATCAGTAGTGCTCTTGTCGAGGTGCAATTCCCTTCACTTCCTGCAGAAAGATTGGTTACCTCACTATTGTTTAAATTAAAATAAACTGGTCCGTCCAAATAATAACCTGTATTAATACCATATGCGCATCCTGTAAGAAGATTATCTGGATAAAGATTCAAAACATTAATCGCTTTATCTAGAAAATCACATCCAAGATGCGAGTCATCATTGGAATAAAAAATTACATCATCATCACATACTATTTCTTTCAAATACTTATATGCCTTATTCATAGATCCACCCCAGAATAGTTTTCCATTACCTTGTAAAATAATGGAATTAGGGTATTTCTTTCTTACCATATCAGAGGTGCCGTCCGTTGATCCATCATCAACCAATATTAAAATAATTTCCTCTTTATATGTTTGATTTTTTAAATCGTTTATGAATCTTTCTGTGATTTGTTTTCGATTATGAACTGCCGTTATTACATAAACTTTCATTTGGTAATCTCTCCAATATATTCTTCAATACTTTCAATAATCCTTGCAGTATTGCTTTGATAACTCTTGAAAGACTTAGTCTTTACAGTTTCCAATGCTTCATCAAGTTTGTCACAATCATTACATACATATATTAAATCCAATTCTTTGAACTGATTTATTAATTGCAATTGATGATTGTCTACATGTTCACCATACTTGGCCAACCTCGGAACGGCAATTATCTTCTTCCTTTTTTTTACTGCTTCCATTATCGCTCCTGTACCACCATGAGTAATAATGATATCCGCTCTATTTAAATTATCACTAAACTCTTCTCTATTGAGAAAAGACTTATATTTGTAATTTTTTGGAAGATAATCGCTATAACCTATTTGGGCAAATATTTCATCAGTTTCTCCTTCTTCTGCCAATTTATCAACCGCTTTAAGCAATCTGTTAAATTGAAACTTTTGAGAACCAAGGGTTACGAAAATCATCCCTATCCTCCTTTTAATAAATTCCTCCTAAAAAAGTAGCTTTTGGATAAACCTCGAGCATCGTTTGCCACTGTACATAAAACTTATCCGCATACTTATACAAAAATTTTCCTGTTTCCGTTGGTGTTGTCACCTTTGCAAACGATTCAATATATATAAGCTTTTTCCCAAAAATTTTGGATAACAAGCAAATTGGAATCATCGCAAGAACACCAGTGCAAATTACTATATCAGGACGTTCTTTAATGAATACCGCCAACGAAATAAAGGCATTAATAATCATTTTAATAATGAAAAGTGCCTCTTTTCGATTAACCTGATGAAGAAAATACATTTTTTCATCTTTAATCTTTACAGAATAATCTGTCTTCTCTGTGATTACAAAACTATTATACTTTTCCATCAAGGGTTTTAGCATCATTAATTGCTCAAAGTGTCCGCCTGTAGATGCAGCAAAACATAGTTTCAAATTGCGTTTTTTCATCTTGTCATTTTGCCTTTCTATTATGATTATAAATCAATACCCGAAAAAACATTCATATACTAAACATAATAAAGAAAAATGAATACCAATGCCTTGTTTAGTGCTATCTCTCCGCCCTCATCGGATTATTTAAGAAGTCCTCATAAGCAAGCTTGATACCATCCTCAAGTTCAGTAGTATAAGTCCAGCCAAGTTCTTTAGCTTTGGATACATCAAGAAGTTTTCTGGGAGTTCCATTGGGTCTGGTTGTATCCCACTCAATCTTTCCGGTATAACCGATAACCTTTGCAACAAGTTCAGTAAGTTCTTTGATAGTGAGTTCTTTGCCTGTACCGGCATTTACAGTCTCGTTTCCACTGTAATTATTCATTAGGAATACGCAGAGATTTGCAAGATCATCCACATATAAAAATTCACGAAGAGGTGAACCGTCTCCCCAGCAAGTAACACTTTCAACACCTGCAACTTTTGCTTCGTGGAAACGACGAATTAACGCAGGAAGAACGTGGCTGTGTTCTGGATGATAGTTGTCATTAGGTCCATAAAGATTTGTAGGCATTACAGAAATGTAATCGGTACCGTACTGACGATTTAAAAACTCACAATATTTTAATCCGCTTATTTTAGCTAGTGCATATGCTTCATTGGTTTTTTCCAGTTCACTGGTCAAAAGACAGCTTTCTGTCATGGGCTGAGGAGCCATACGAGGATAGATGCATGAGCTGCCTAAGAACTCAAGTTTTTTGCAACCGTTCTTCCATGCAGAGTGAATAACATTCATTTCAAGCATCATGTTATCGTACATGAAATCTGCAAGAGCAGATTCATTAGCTACAATACCGCCAACCTTGGCTGCTGCAAGAAATACATATTCGGGTTTTTCCTTTGCAAAAAACTCCTCAACATCATCCTGGCGCATTAAATCAAGTTCCTTATGTGTGCGAACTATAATGTTGTTATAGCCCTGTCTGTTTAACTCTCTTACTATAGCTGAACCTACCATTCCTTTATGTCCGGCTACATAAATCTTCGCATCTTTCTCCATCATTATTCTAATCTCTCCTAAACAAGTCTCTTGTATATACTTTATCCTTTACATCATCCAATTCTGAGCAAACACGATTTGCAATGATTGCTTGAGATTTTTCTTTGAATTCTTCCAGATTATTTACAACTTTGCTGCCAAAGAAAGTGCTTCCATTTTCAAGCGTCGGTTCATAAATGATGACTGTTGCTCCCTTGGCCTTTATTCTCTTCATAACGCCCTGAATACTGCTCTGACGGAAGTTATCCGAATTGCTCTTCATGGTGAGACGATATACACCGATTATACAATCCTTTTCTTCCGAAGCTTTATAATCTCCTCGATTGTAATAATCATAATATCCGGCTAAATTTAAAACTCTGTCAGCTATGAAATCTTTTCTGGTTCTGTTAGATTCAACTATTGCCTCTATAAGATTTTCCGGAACATCTTTGTAGTTAGCGAGAAGCTGCTTTGTATCTTTAGGAAGACAATATCCACCATAGCCAAACGAAGGATTGTTGTAAAAGTCACCGATACGGGGATCGAGGCTTACTCCTTTTATGATTTGGTCTGTATTAAGCCCTTTCATTTCTGCATAGGTATCAAGCTCATTGAAATACGATACTCTTAACGCAAGATATGTATTGGCAAACAACTTAACCGCTTCTGCTTCGGTAGTACCCATGATGAGGGTATCTACATTATCTTTTAGACTGCCTTCTACAAGCAGTTTCGTAAATGTATTTGCTTCTTCAATCTGCTCTTCAGTTGCTCCCACGATAATACGTGAGGGATAAAGATTGTCATATAAAGCTTTTGATTCTCTTAAGAATTCTGGGGAAAATAAAATACGATCTGTATTGAAACGTTTTTTTACCGATTCGGTATATCCGACCGGTATGGTACTTTTGATTACCATGATTGCTGTATCTGAAGATTTTAAGACGAGTTCTATGACGCTTTCTACAGCACTGGTATCAAAGAAGTTTTTCTGAGGGTCATAATTAGTCGGTGCAGCTATAATAACAAAGTCTGCATCGCTGTATGCTTTGGCTCCGTCAAGAGTTGCAGTCAGCTTCAACTCTTTCTCTGCCAGATATTTTTCGATATACTCATCCTGAATAGGTGATTTACGATTATTAATCATATCCACCTTTTCAGGCATTATATCAACAGCCGTCACTTCATGCTTTTGAGACAGAAGTACAGCTAAACTTAGTCCGACATATCCTGTGCCGGCAATTGCAATTTTCAAGTCTTCATATTTATTCATTGTTACATATCCCCTGTTTGCCCATAATAAATCATTTTATTATATCATTTATCCCCTTTATGTTCAATAAACACAAACCTATTGATTTTAGCAAAGATAGGGGAGGAATGCAAGGGAAAACTTAATAATAAAAGGGTCCAACATTGAACCCTTAATTTCATATAATACATTAATCATAATTCAAATATTCATCCATGCAATTTTTTATCAAGCAAAGTCTTTTGCACATTTCGTCTAAATTAATTTTATTATCCCTGAAAAGTTCTATATTATTTACTGCTTCATTAAAGACTTCTACTATCGTTTCTTCATCAATATATTCTACACAATCATTAAGTATCTCAATTTCTTCTCCTTTGAGAGATTTATCATGGATAATGCGACAAATTACATTTATTCCTTCCTCAACAAGCGGATATCCGTACAGGACATTTTCCTTCGCAAACAAATCAACTAAGTCTATTCTTTCTCTAATATTACCTTTTTCCCCATATAAATAATCCACTTCATCTATCAATGATTGTGGCACTTCTCCCCTAATGATGGTTTCTAAATAATCTTCTAACATAGCAGGATCAAAATCTAATGGATCAATATTATCAACGAATTTTAAGAAAGGGGTTTTATCTTTGGTTTTTCGAAAATAGATTAATAATTCTTTAAGAGCTATCGCCTCATCTAATTGCGCTCTCATTAGCGAATTATGACTATATTCTCCAAGAAATATTTTTTGTGCTTTTGAATCTGACCTCAATTCATAACTAAACAAAAATTTTTTGCTACTACCTTCATAAATTAATTCATAATATTTTTTTGAAATCACACCAACAATTCTTCCAATTGTTTCCTTCATTTTGAGAGTAGCGACTAAATAATCATCCTGATTATTATCATTTTCTTTGTCTATCAATTCATATTTTTCAGCGAACTGTCTTAACAAGTTAATTTCCTCATTCAGACTGCCACCTACATTAAATCTTTCATATCTTGCTTTATTATAGAACTTTTGTATTATTTCAAAAAAATCATTTTCTCTTTCGCAAAAATTAATTTCTATATTCTGATTCTTAAACAATAATTGTATTTTATCTCTAAGGCCCGTATGACTATGGGTTATAAGGCTTTTTTCGAACTCGGTTTCATCTGTATATTCTTCCATTCCCCATAAAACATAAACGATTTTCTGTAATCTTTCTATTCCCATAGAAAGGTTATACAATGCACTAAAAGTCGGTCCATCATTTGAGAAATGATTTATCTTATAAATCTCATGCATTCCGTTATATATTAATTCTCCAGATATATCTAGTTCAATCGCCATATTAAAATTTTGATAAAACTCTCTTTTATTCACAATTTTTCCTCCTTATAGTTATTGTATTATTCTCTAATTAGTATTTTTTCTTTTACTCGCCGATATTCTTGTTGTAGCATCAATTATTATTACTTTGGGGACTGCTTTACCTTCAGCAATATCCTTTTTATTTTGCTCAATTAATTTCTTTACCCTAATTGGATGTCCTCCTAGATTCACATTATCGTTTTATTACTCATAATAAATTTCATTTTTTACTCATCCTTTTCTTATCAATTCCTCTAATACACTCAGTATATTACTCTTCGCCTTGCCCATCGTTTTACTCATAAGATTTTTCTTGTCAACATTTTCAATTTTCTTATTTTTCTGAAACTCTATTGATGCTTTCTTTTTATCAGAGTCTTCAACGGTTTTGCCCAAATAAACTTCTTCTACATCATGACAAAACCATACCAAGCGATAATTATTATCATCGCAATACCTAAATATCTCTTCCAGTTCTTTCTTCTGAACTGCATTTGACTCATATTTGTCGGTATCCACACAATATATGACTTCAGTTTTGCCTATAGGCGCATACATCCTGGTTTTATCTTTTATTTCCCGAACAATATTTCTGTTTTTATATTTGTTTTTACCACCCATACAGATAAAATCCACTTTGACCGTGTCTGGTATTGCACCAAAAAAATGTTTTATCGTTTCTCTTATATAAATAACATCAGTTCTGGTGGATTTATCTGTTTCAACACAAAATAGTAATTGCTTTCCCATAAACACTTCTCCTAAAAAATACCTATGAAGTCTGTGGAATCAATATTAAACGGAATATCCTCAATATATCCGTTTCTGTAATAATTGTCAGGCGAAGCGTTTCCCTTTATTTTCCAAGAAACCAAGTGATTATCGGTCGACAAAAACTCAATAGAATTCTTATTATCCTTAAGAATATCCATGGGCTCTGTGTTATGTGTAGTGAAACATAATTGACCCTTTCCGTAATACATAAAGTATTCAATTATCTTACATAAATATACTGCGTTGATATTTGAATCCATTTCATCAATAAACACGATATCTCCGTCTCCGGCTGCAGACAAACACTCAAATAAGCGAATTAGTTTTTTTATTCCTGTGCTTTCGAACTCTCGGTTAACAGAGTATCCGTCATATACCAATACTAATTCGCAATTGTAGTATTCCCTGTCTTCTTTCTTTTCTATCTTTATTTGTTTCAAATCAGTTTTGAACACTTTCAAAAACGAATACAGGCGTTCAATTTTTTTCTCATATTCTTTAAAATGTTTTTTTAATACTCTGTCTATATTTTTTGAGATATAATACTTATCCTGTTGTTCCCTAAGATCCAATAGTTTCATCAATCCGGCCTTATTGTTTAAATCAAGTTTTTCCTTAATTTGTCTGAACAAATAAAGCTCATGTGTATCTTCCTGATCTAAATAAATATTTATAGATATAAAGAAAAAGCATGTAATAATCAACTGCGATAAAATATCTTTTAAAAGGTCTACTTCTTTAGAATTTGTTCTCTCCAGCAAGACAGTAACAAACGTATCGTAACTTAAAAGATTCATTACTCTGGTATTAATTCTTTCTCTTATATCATCATTGACATTTATAAAGGCAACATCTCCATTATCAATACTAAAAACGCATTTATAACTATTCGTATTAGTGTTACCATTTTTTTCCTTCAATTCTTCCAGTGTAATTACATATTTATCAAAAGAATTCTTTTTGATTTCCAAGGCATAAGAAAATACACGCAATTGTTCTTCATTTTCTTTATACAAAAACTCTGCTTTAAACGAAAATCTTTGCGTTTTTTTGTTTATGATTTCCGAAAGAAACATTTGTGTTTCAGTCTGACTTAAATAACCGGTATTCATAAAGATATTCTTGGCTATACTGATGGCTGTTATAATTGCTGTTTTACCCGAGCCATTTTCTCCATAAATAGCTTTAACTTTATATTTTTCCGGATTAAAACTCTTATTAACCACCTTTTTATAAAAGTCCAATCGTATTTCTTCTGATAGATTTTTTATACCTGAAACAGTGCAGTTTAATAAATAAATATCGTTCATAGTTGTTCCTCCGTTTGTACTCATTATACCACATCTGGCAATAAAGAAAAGTACAAAGTGTATTTTTTTGTAGTCTGATGTGTTTTGTTAACTTTATACTGTTTTTCTTTATTTCCCCCAAATCGACCCATTACCCCGCCCTAATGTTCTTCGGTTGAAATATGTTCTTTTTGCCTGAAATATATAATCGGTTCATATGATGATATTGATGATTCAAACGTAATAATCGTAAAATATCATAAAACCCTGCAGCCTTATGACTGCAGGGTCTTTTCTTTTATGATTTATCCGTTAAACGGTTTTATTTTTATTTCATATATATTTTCAAGAGTTGAGTCCGCAGGAACTTTTGCCAGGTAAGTCTGATCGTTATCTGCCTCGAATTCGACGATTTTCGTTTCGCAATCCCAGTATTCCCTGATATTGCCGAGATAATCTCTCGGATTTTCCTTGTAATCCACCTGAATGGCGTATCCTTTATCCACCAGAAGATTGAGGAGAATGAATCCGAGAATGCCTTTACTCTTTTCTTTGCGATACTCATATATGGAAAACCAAATCTCGTTTAATTTGTATTTTTCCATCATTTCATCGTCGGGCAAAGTTATCACCCAAACCCCTTATACTACTATGATCAGATCTTTTGTCTTCCCGCCACGTCTGCGGATACCCTCTTTTATATCAAACATCGAGACATTCGGGGCGATTAAAATCTGTTCCTGAGTAAGATTATCCATCGCAACAAAATCGTATTTATGTTTATCTTTTTGAACCGCTATATACGATATATCCTGCATTTCCTTGGTCACTGTCGTATTTGCGATTTCGGTAAATCTGAATGTCTGGACGAACTGATTATATCCGCAAATCGGGCAAACCGATTTGTATGTGTGAGTTATTTCCGAAACGGGAATCGCGCAAAAATGATCGTAAACGGTTCGCCTGTAGTAACACGGGATATAGCTTTTATGGCAATTTTCGCATTTTATCTTATCTCCGCGAAATCCTACTCTTTTGATTCTGTCTTCAGTTCCCCAAAATATAACCATCTTTTTATTTCCTTTCTCTGTTTTTAATTATATTTGATTGGGTTAATCCCGTCAAAGTGATAAGTTTTTATTTCCCCCAAATCGACCCATTATCTCCCCTTAATATTCCGCGGTTGAAATATATTCTTTTCGCCGTGGAATATATAATTAATCCAAAGCAGCATAAAAGATTTCAATGTATCTTTTAGCTCTTTTATGATATATACTTGTGGTGTAAAAAGGGAATTGAAAAGGAGGATGAAAATTGAAGAATTTATTAGGTAAAATCAAACTTCCTGTAACACTTATGACTTGCGGTTTTGCTGGTGCATTTCTTTTATCATGTAATGCGGTTAAGCCTAAGGCAGAAACTGCCATCGAAGAAGCGGTGATTGATGAGGTTGAAAAAGAAGCTGTTGCCGAGATTACCGAGGTGTCTGAGCCTGTAGTACCGGAGCCAGAAGAACTTGAAGAGCTCGTTGAGGAGCCTGAAGAAGAGTATGTTCCTACAGCCAAAGATCTCTCACCTTACAAAGAGATTAAGCTCGACGGTGTAAAAGAGCATCACTTTGTTTCAGACGATTATTGTTATATCGAATCGGAAAAATACGTTCTTTTCCTTGATAAGGATGTGGATCTTCCGGGCGATTTTGTGATAAATATGGATGCGATAGTCGATGAAATCGAGCGTCAGCTTCAGGTTTCCTGCATGCCTGAAGATTATGAATATTGCCCTGTAACCGATGTGTCCGTTTATTACCACGGTGAAGATCCCTGGGAGGACTGGGATATCAGACCAAAAATGTCTATCTTTATTATGACTGACGAAGAAGCGAAAGGATATATTTCAAACGCCAGCTCCGATGATCTTGTAATTGCAGATTATGCACTGTATTCCGACGATGTCTGGAACTCGAATCCCGAATTTTATGCCAGTGAATTCCGCGTTCGTTTCGATTATGTGGATTATTATGCTATCGCTCATGAAATGACTCATACGATTACATTAAGACAAACTTCGCTGACTAATATATGGACCGAAGGAATCGCTGATTATATGTCACGCGAAGTAGTCAATGCTCTTGCCCCGAATTACCCTTCAATCGGTGAAAATAAGGCCGAAGCCGAAAAGTATCTGTATGATGCAATGATTCCCGAAAAGGTTAATGCCGACAATGCCGAAAGAATATTCATTGATGACTATAATGAAATAGATACTGCCGACCGTGGTGCAGAATATGTAACCGGAAGATATCTTTGCCAGTTCCTGGACGAGACCTACGGCGATGATTTTTACTTAAAGTACAAGGAGCAGATTGATAAAGACGGAATCGACTTTGGCTACAACGAATGCACTGAAGAGGTCAGAATCAATTATGCCAACGCCCTAAAAGAAGTCTTCGGCGATGATGTATTCACCAAATTCGGTGACTGGTGCGTTGAGAATCACGCGCTTCAGGAGCTGGGCGGCATTTGGCCGGAGATTGAATACTAGAATTAAAATGCAAACCCCTGCAGCTTTGTGACTGCAGGGGTGTTTTTTGTTTTGACCCATGGTGCGTTGGCTGGCTTTTGACACTGGGGGACGGGGGTGTTGTGTCATTTAGAGTATCAAATCGTTCTGAAATCTCGAAAGATGCTCGAAAGGCAAGATCTGTCGGCCTCTGAAGAGGCCGCAGCCGTCGTTTATAAGCTGGTTGTTGTATGCCTTAAACATATTCACATCTACTTTGGATAAGTCGAGTTCCTGAAGCTTTACAAGTCTTTCATATGCCTCATCAAAGTACTGACACTCTCCGCTTTTAATAATATCTCTTCTTGTTCTGTTAATCTCCTGGCTTTTCTCATAGCCAAAATGATTCGCATCTCCTATCTCCGCATAATCATCCATATCCTTGGTACGAAGCTGCAGCTCCGTGTAACATCTCGTGAGATTATCGTAAAATGTGATATGAAGCGACTTGTAGCCTGAGAGTCTCGGATTCTGTACGTAATCTCTGTAATATGGTCTGTTGTTCTCGGTCAGGCCGCCGTTATAATCTTCTATCGTTTCTTCCGACAGTCTCGGAGAAAAGCCCTTTTCTTCCAGAAAATCTGGCATCGTGTTTGCTATCTCGTAGAGGAATTTAAGTTCCTGCTCTTCCCTGCTTTCGCCTTCCAAGACGTGGCATTGAGGCAGAGAAATTACGATGCGGTACGCGATTAGATCTCTAAAACAGTTGAGGCTGTTTTTTATCTCGGTATCGCTCGGATATCTGCCGTTTGCTTTGTAGTAGTCGTAGATGTACTCGAGGATGTATCCGTTGAATTTCTCCTCGGAGCGAATCAGCGATTTAATTCTGCCCTTAAAAGTGAACGCTAGATAAGGGTATTTTTGAGTCATGAAGAGGTAAAAATCTTTTATCCTCTGTGACTGCGACGACAGGAAATCCGAGTGCTCTAAGAGTTCAATTATCTGCATTAAGAAATTACTGTGTGCAAGGTCTATCGGATTTTTGGTTTTTATTGCTTCCGCCTTCAGGTCGGCTGAGTATTGAAGCAGTATTTTAAGAACTGTATTGCCTGAATACAGGTAGTCGTTTAAAGAAATCATTGTATACCTCCCTTTTTGACACTGGGGGACGGGGGTGTAGTGTCACAATAACACTGGTGGTTTTGTGGCAAAAAATGACACTACACCCCCGTCCCCCAGTGTCAAAAGCCAGCCAAAGCACTTGGCATCAGCTGCATATTATCATCAAGTGTTCATTCGCAATGTCGTTATATACTTCGCACTTTCTCTCGCTCACATCATAGACATGAACTATGTCTGCGAGTGCGGTATCGTCGGTGAATTCTGATACTTTGTCTAGGCAATTTGCCAGCTTCTCAGGATGGAAATGGATGGTTTTCTCATTGTGGAAAACTGCCGTGTAAAGGATTTGAGCTTCCACGAGGTCCTGGAATATATGGCTTCCGTAGGATAATTCGGGATTGTAGCCTGCCTTTGATTCTTCGGTTTCGCAGATTATTTCATAGGCGCTGATGTCTGAAAATGTCGTTGGTACGCCAAGTTCGGGCGAGGTTGTGCCGACACGTCCGGGAACTATTAACATCATGTGCTTGTTCTCATCGCGGTAATGCCAGTTGATCTTTCCGATGAGTTTTGCTACAAGGTCTTTTTCCCTGTAAAGCATGTTGTAATATTTTACGGGGTCTACGTATACGATATAATCAAGGCTTGTCGTCTTGCACATTCCCATGGATGAACCCTTGCTCTCGAGGATGATTGTTTCTTCTTTTACGTCGGGCGGAATGACTGTTCCGGATGCGCCCTTTTGTACCTGTAGGGGTCTGCACTGCAGGAGGTCGACGGAGTACTCACCGTTCTCAGAGATATTAATCGTAAATTCGGTATCTACAGGATACTCGTACTCTTCTTCGATGCAATGAAGCATCCTTCGCATCTGCTCCATCAGCGTTTTGTTCGCAACTAATCCCTTGCAGGATATAAACTGAACCTTGCGGTTGTTTCCCATCTCTGCGAGTCTGTTCTCGGCGTCGTAATCATGCTCGAGTAAGATCCTGTCAAGGTACATCGGAATATCGGGCTTTAGGGCGTCTAGAGGCAGGCGCTTAAGCGTCTTTTCAGACATATTGATTACTTCTGCTTTGCCCTGTGAAAACTTGTGTTTATCGGCCGAGGATGAATATGAAGTTTTCTCCGGCATATCGAGATTGACGATTCTCGGATACGATCCTTCGGTTCTGTCTACTGCTGATGTTCCAAGGCCCATTACTAGTCTTAACATTCCGGCGCTCGGGTCCGAATCCTTCATGACTCTGTAGGGGCTGAAGGAATAGCCTACTCCTGCTGCGCAAGGCATATAGTTTGCTCCGTAATATGAGCCTGATACACGCTGGATAAGGAGTGCCATCTGTTCGTCTCTTTTATCCAGTCCTCTTCTTTTACGATAGTCAAGTGCAGAGAGGCTCATCGAGCTTGCGTATACTACTTTTATGGCGTGTTCAAATTCTTCGATACGCTCTTCCAAACTGCCACGGTTGACGCAAAAAACGGACTCGTATTTGCCCGCGAATGCGTTGCCAAAACCGTCTTCGAGGATACTGCTTGAGCGGATGATGTACGGATCCTGGCCGTAGTACTCGATGATTCTGATGAACTGCTCGCGCATAGAATCGGAGAATACTCCGCCCATGATTTTATCCGCGAACTCGTCTGCTAGCGTAAAATAGCCTTCTTCGGTTCGCTGTCGGATTCTTGTGTCCCAGAGATTGTTGTCGACGATATATGTGTAATAAACGTCCGAGCCCACATAAAAGGAATCGTGCGGCTCGAGGATTTCGCTGATGTCTTCTTCCTTGTTACGAATGATTGCTCTTGCGAGTAGCATTCCGCAGGCTTTGCCGCCTATCATTCCCGTACCGACCATGTGATCTCTGACCGCAAAATAGTCCTCGGGCGTGAAATGCTCTTTGACCATTTTTCGCATCTTTTCGTCTCTGGTCATCATGATGTTGCACATTCTTGCGCAGTCTTCTGTGATGTCCACGCCGTTTTCTTTTAGGATCTTTGCCTTGTTAAAAAATCTGTCCCACGAGTCGGAGTACTGCTCTTCGGCGGACCGCTGCGCGTTGCCGAGCGTCTGGTAGAAACGGCTTGAGATTACGCCGTCGAGAATCGGGCGAAAATGGCCGTTTTCGGGATTGTATGTGTGCGGGAGAAACATCGTGTCGGAGTTACGCTCCCACACCTTCTCCGGGCGGACGTAGACGTTCTTTTTGTCCGAATAAACGTCGAAAAAAAGCTGCGTCGTGTTGAGGATTTTGTTGATTGCCTGCACGGAGTGTTTGCCCCTGATGATCGGGAAAAATGCGACCGTGTCGAGTATAAAAAGAAACGGACAGGTCACCCTGAAAAAGTTGCCCATCATGAGGTCCGTCGCCCAGGCCGTCTGGAGTTCGGAGAGGCAGTCGAATACGTAGAATGCGTCCTTGCCTTCCTGCTCGATTACGTTGTGAATATCGACCGTAAAAGTCTCGAATCTGTGCGACAGAGGAACGTGGACGGTTTTGACTTCCGCACAGGGTTCGACGAGCGGTTCGTGCGAGGCGAATCTGAAGTAAACGATGTTTCTTTTATCTTCTTTTGCCTGTCTGACGTAGGGCTCCATGAAAAGCCTGAATTCGCTTAAATCCGACACACGCCATACGACATTGTCGCCCAATCTGATGTAATCCAGGGCTTCGTCCATCTCGGGTATTCCGCTTTTAACTTTATCGAATGCAGCCATTCTTATCCCTCCAATATTGCAAAAAGGCGCTTCATCTTTGTCAGATGAAACGCCTTTGTTTCTTACATATTTACAATTGTATGGTAGCACTTGGCGAGAGAAATTGCAAGAGTTTTGACACAGGGGGACGGGGGTGTAGTGTCATTTTTGTGACACTACACCCCCGTCCCCCTGTGTCACTCGGTGTCATTCGTCTTCTTCCCAGAAAATTTCGTCAAGTGTTTTGCCAAGCACCTTGCAGATGCTTCGGCAGAGGTTGATGGTGGGGTTGTAATCTCCCTTTTCTATTGCATTTATAGTCTGCCTCGATACGCCGACTTTGTCTGCCAAATCCTGTTGTGATAAATCAAGCGCAGCTCTGGCGGCCTTTAGTTTAAGGTTCTTCATTCGTCATCCTCCTCTTCTTCATCAGCGGATGCGTTTTTGGAATTTGCAATTCTTTTAAGAAGCATAGTCGCGAAGATTACGATGAAAAGAATTGCACATAAAGGATTCAATATCCTAAACGTAATTCTGCCGTCCACGATTATCTGGCCGTGAATAGCGTTGATGATTCCGATTACGATATTGATTGCTGCGATAAACGCAAATAATATGATTACACGAGTCGATTTTTCGTTGATTGCGAAATAGCTTTCGTGCCAGATGCAGTAAACCACATATGATAAGAGGCCAAGGAAAATGGCTATCTGATAAAAGACAGGATAATCCGCCACGCTTGCAAGTCCTGAGAAATTAAGGATTATAATCGCTTCAATTGTGATTAACAGAACGAAAAATCCAATCTTGAAAGCTTTGCCCTGTTCGAGTATCTGACGTTCGTCGAATCTTTTTTCGCTGTCTTTTCCGAAGAGTAAAAATTCAGCTAACAAAAATCCTGCCAACAAACCAACCAGCAATCCCCAGCTAAGCATAATTGAAGGGAAAACCTTTGCCTCTTCTTTGCTTAAGCAGCAGAATTCATAATTAAACACCGTCGTTCCGTTCTCTTTGAACGCGGGGAAGTTGATGTCTTTTACCATCTGGGTTGCTTCTTTTATGCTGACAATATTCATTGATTCGAAATCATAAAACTCGTCCGGATTGGAGAAGTAGTAATATGTGACTTTGTAGTTGCCGGGCATTAAGTAAATTACGGTGTCGAGGTAGATGGCGCCCTGCGTGGATGAGTAGACCACGTTGTCGTTCGAATCTGTTACGACAAATGTTGTGATAAACCCAAGATCCGAGAGTTTTACATTGCCGATGCTGTCCTTATCATACCCTTCGGGAATGAGTGAAAAGTACAGAGTATGCTCACCTGCTTTATCGACCTTAAAATCGATGGAATTGCTGACAGGGTTCAAAACTCTGTCGTTTATTTCGATGGTTGATGACCATTTTTGTGTCTTCTTTTCTTCGGGAGTTTTGATGAGGAAAAGAAGCGGTGTAGACAAAAGTACTGCCGCGAACAAAACTGCTATGATGATTCTTTTTACGATGGTTGATTTTTTCATGTTAAACTCCCTTATGTGTAGGTGGCTGTTTTGCCCGACCACCTTTCATTTTAACGCTTATTTTATGTTATTACAATTTTATCTTTTATGAGCTTTTATATGCCAAGCATGATGGGCAGGTAATACATGATGAAAAGTCCCACTGCCGAAAGGATGAAAAGCCATGCGTACTTGCTTGTGAAAAATGCTTTGAGGGCTTCGGCTTTGGTGGGTTCGCCTTCAACTTTTTCAAGTCGGAATTTCCTGGTTGCTGCGAAGATGATGAAGATAATGATTCCGATAATCGTAAGAAGCGCGAGGCACGCATATGTCAGACCCATTAGGATTGTTGCGGCGAATGCTTCGGGATGAGACATGAGGAATTCCTGTGATATATCCATGTTGGGGTTGGCTGCATGTACCTTCTGCAAAGCTGTAGTTGTAATTACGGATGTAAACAGGTTAACAATCATATGAAGTATTATTGTAAGATGTATTTTGCCGGTCTTCGAATAAAGGAATGCGAAAAGCAGTCCGATGCCCGTGGCAAAGAAGAACTGTGAAAAGTTGCCATGGTAAAGTCCGAAGAATAATCCTGATACGAAGATTGCTAAAAATGTGCTGTATCTGCTCAGTCTGTCGATAAGTACTTTTCTGAAAATAAGTTCTTCGAAAATCGGAGCCAGGATGCCTACTACGAGGATTCTGGGGAGGATGCTCGATGAGTTTAGTAATTCTAATATAACGCTAGTGTTGCTGCCGCCGAAAGGAACTGTAAGCATGGTATTAACTAAGCTTCCCACAAATGATAAGGGGATTCCAATGCCAAACGTCATAAAAATGTACGGAAGGAATTTAAAGAAACCGAATTTCTGCTTCTGAATTTCTCTTGTGGGAATGTTCCTGGTCAGTCCGAGGATAAGCGGGAAGCCTACAATATCCACGCTTATTATGATCATCGCAAATGACAGTAATGCGGTGATGTTGGGTGTGACTGATGCGGGTAAGAAGCTTAAGCCAAGGGATATAAAAAGCTGCACGCATGTTACAACGAGTGAAAAGACTGCGTAGGCGATGGTGATATTGTCGAGGCCGTCTTTGATGTTGTCGTTGGATTTGTTGGTTGCGTCAGTTGTGTTGGTTGTATTGGCTTCGCTGGGCGCGGAAGTCTTCTTATTGGTTACAAGGGTTATGACTGTGAGGGCGATGATTAAAAGGCCCATTGCTACGAAAAGTGCTTTAACCCATGCGGGTGCAGTGTAGCTTTGCGTGAGTTTTACTTCGAAGGTGAAGTGGCACTCGCTGTCAGGCTTGAAAGTATCGAAGCCGACTGCGGAAATGTAATCTTCGAGGGCTTTCTGATCTGTGATCATTTTATTCTCTGCGTTAAGCTTGCGGTATTCATCTTCTGTTGCAAGAAATACAGTGTTGATTGTGTATTTGCCCTGCTTAAGTTTTATGGGTTTGTTTGAAATCTGTACCTGAAATGCTGTGTCACAGTAAACGCATTTGCCGTTTTCATCTTTTATGGTTATGGCTGTGAGAAATCCCGGTTCTTCGACGCCCCACGAAAATGAAAGGTTATAACTGCCGTCTTTTTCGATGTTCACATCTACGGGCATTCCTTCGCTTTCTTCAAGCACGCCGTCTTCTTTTACGACTGTCCAGGACATATTCGTGTTTACTATCTCTTTTCCGCCGTTTCCGCTTCCCTGCGCACCTATCGAAAGGGCAGCAAGCACGAAGAACGGAATCATAAGTATCATGGCTATAATGTATGGTATTTTCTTTTTCATATTTGTTCTCCTGTAAATAAATCAAGTGTTAACCTAGGGTGTAATGTTTAGGCTTGTTCGCCTAAGGTGTTAATTAAATGCATATAAAAAAACTATATGCTCGTCGACTTGAGCATATAGTAATCCTATTGCGACATAATGTCAAGTATATTTTACAAAATGTAAGAAATTTTTAGAAAATACCATTTCTATGGCCCGTTTTTAGGCTTTGTCGTGCTCCTGTTTCTCTATTCTACGCGCCTTTCTTGCTTTTCTTCTTTTCCGCGTGTAGTATTTAGACCTCTTCTTCGCTTTCCTACGCGCGTATTTAATTTCTCTTGCTTT
>FNEU01000004.1:0-52893 GCA_900100245.1 Lachnospiraceae bacterium G41 | reverse complement strand
CGCGCGTAAGTTTGCGCTAGCTGCTTAGTTATAGTACGAGCGTTTATATCTTCTCTTGCTTTTCGCGCGTAGCATTGCGATTGCCTTCTCTTTATCCTACGCGCGTTTTTTTCTTCTCTTGTTTTTATCTCGTAGTGCATCATAAGAATAATGCGCTAATATGTTTCTTTTATGATAAATATTCTTCTATCATACGCATTACCGAAGACGAGTTAAGCGGTGTTGCAGATGCTTCGAAGGTCATAATCATGTTTTTCCCTGCAAGGAAGCCGTTTTGCTCATAGGTTTGAATCTTGCTAATGTTCCTGTTGGCATACGCAATGTTATCCATCATTCCAAAATGCTCCCAAATATACTCTTTTCCGGTCCTTTCATTCAGGCAAAAGAAATCCGGGCGAACTGTTCCTAACCCGCGTAGTGTTAATGGATATTCGTATCGATAGCTGACTCCGTTTTGTTCCAGCATGTTGGCAATTATTAGTTCAGATTTTGATCTGACTTTGACTCCGTTCGCAGTAACAAATTCTGTATTTTCTTCGATAGGCATTGGCTCATATTGGACGCTTTTCCACCTTTTTATGAAATCTTCTTTTGTTTCAACTATTGGCATTACAAGCTTTTTTCTTGCTGCTGAAAGATTGGTATAAACACTTTCTATTTGGTCAACATCAAATATTCTTATGAAATCAGACAGTCTTCTCCTCAGTGTTTTTAGTTTCTTGTTTACTTTTTTCTCATAATCGCGCTGAACAGTTTTTCTCAAATCTTCCAGTTTGGATTTTGGAACATATACCCTTTTTTGAGTCTTCTCATCAACCCAATAATACTGGTAGCTTCCGTTACTCTTACCCACTCTTACTTTGCGATTTGGAGCGTTTTGAAGTTTAGACAAATTCTTGTTTGATTTCGCTATCAGGTCATCAATTTCCTTAATTTGAGCTTTTAGTTTTTCATTATAGTTTTCCATGTTACCTCCTTTTTCTTCTTCTTTTGTTTTTCGCGCGTAGTATTTTATCTATGGTTCTACTTTCTTACGCGCGTTTGGGACTTCTCTTGTTATTTGCGCGTAGATTTGCGCTGGCTGCTTCGTTATACTACGAGCGTTTATATCTTCTCTTGTTATTTGCGCGTAGTATTTTACATGCGGACTCGTTTTCCTACGCGCGTATTTAACTTCTCTTGCTTTTTGCGCGTAGTTTTGCTCCTGCGACTTCGTTATACTACGTGCGTTCTATTCCTCTCTTGCTTTTTGCGCGTAGTTTTGCTCCTGCGACTTAGTTGTACTACGTGCGTTTTAGACTTCTCTTGTTTTCCGCTTGTAGTATCACGACCAAAGGCGAACTCTTTTACGAGCGTTTCAAATAAAGACACTGTTTCGCACGTAATTTCAATATGTTTAATAGGTTTAGGGAAATACAAAGCTTAGATTTAAACTCCGTTGATGACTGTGATTATAATACTGTCTTGCTTAATTATCAATACAGCATTGTATAAGCAGAAAAAATAAAAACCCCTTTCTCCGATTGTTCGGAAAAGGGGTACACGTCATTGTGGCTGCGGAAAATCACTTATTATTTTTCTTCCAGCGGGCTTACCGTATTGGTTAATTCCAGGTCTTTGAAACAGTACTTCGGAACGGCTGCAAAAACGATATCTCCGTCCATTACATCTGTACCAAAGTCTCCTTCCGGTGATTCAACAACATCATAATTAAACGATATCTCCCTGCCATTGGTTATTACGGCATCGGCATGGGAATAATTACCGCCCTGAGAGTATTCCGTATAATAAATCAGATAATTATATATAGCTGTCGAATAATTCATCCTCATTTCCTGAAAAACATCAGAAACATCTGTATTAAAACTCCATAATTCATCCGGATCATCAGGTTCTCTCATTCCAAGCTTTTCTTCTGCATAGTCCGCTTCTTCATCTGTTTCAATCAGGTATATAACATACGCACTCGGAGCGTTATTCTGGCTTAAATATCCGCACTTGAAACTGTTTATATATTCGCATTCCATTTCTTTCCAGGTTTCTTCTTCGGGATCGGTTTCTTCCGGCTCATCCGAAACATTGTTATTCATATATTTTTCGCGGTAGGTTACTCCTTCACGCCTGCATTCAAGCAGAAGATCCGAAAACTGCTTGGTATAATCGTCTTCACACAAAGCATAAAGATCATAAAAGAGACTATTAAACTTTCTGCTTGATACCTCATATCCTCCGATTTCTATTTCATTTCCGTCGCTGTCATAAAGAACAATGTAACTCCTTGTTCCGTCTGTAAAGTCAGCTTCTTTTCCCACATTCATATTGTAAACTTTTTCAGCAGAGAATTTCTTTTTTATCTCATCCATTCTTTCATCTGAAATTGTCTCTCTTCCGAGTTCTGTTTCGTAATACTGTACTATCAGGGTTCCGTCGCAAAGCAGAGTATAGTGAAGCGATTCATAAATCCACGGCTCATATACACGAAGCGAAAACATTATTTCATCGCTAAACTCGGGTGCCTTCTTGCCACACCCGGTCATTGATAATACCGCAAGTATTAATATGCTTAATGTTGCGAATATTTTTCTTACGTTGTTTTTCATTACTGGCCTCCGAATGATCATTCAAAATAATACACGAAATGAACATAGGATTGTTATGGGAAAATTTGCTAAAGATTCATTTTAAGTTTTTCTATTACATTAAAACCCCGTCCCCCTGTGTCACCCGGTAGCCAAAGCACCCTCGAGTTATTCGAACATCTTAGGTATAAATATCCGCAAATATTTGTCCCAAAATTCCATGTTATGATCGCCCTTTTCTTCCGCATAAACATGTTCAATTCCCTCGGATTCAAGGAATTTGTGGAAGTTTCGGTTGTTCTCAATCAGGAAATCATCCGTTCCGCAAGCCATGTATATTTTAGGGCAGTCTTTGCCTTCGGCTTTTATTTCTTTTATGAGCGTTTCGGGATTGTTCCTGCTTTCAAGCACCTTCGTGAGATCTCCGAAGCATTCTCTGAAGTACTCATAATTTGCTATCCCGTTTCCTTCGCCTTCTTTTAGGGACGCTACTTCATGTACAATTAATGCGGGAGAAAGTGCTGTAGCGGTGCCGAATTTATCAGGATAGTACAAAGCGGTGTGCAGTGCGCCGAATCCGCCCATGGACATTCCCATAATGTAGGTGTCTTCCTTTGTTTTTGCAAGGCCGAAAACTCGCCTTACATAATCCATGAGTTCCTCGCCCACGAATTTGCAGAATGCATGGCCTGTCGATATGCCGTCGAGCCAGAATGCGTTCTCGCCGTTTGGAATCACTACCGCAAAATTATACTTATCCGCCAGATACCACGGCACCCAGTTATCTGCGTCGCCCGTATATCCGTGAAGCAGGAACAGCGTCTTGACCGGACGATTCGCGTACTCCGACTCGTTGGGCTCCTCTTCCCTTATATCATTGGGCAGATACATATTAAATGTCGTAAATCTTCTCAAACAGTTTGAATAAAAGCGAACAGAAATATTTGCCATACTATTCTTCCTTTCTGTGGGTGGTTAGAATACTTTCTTAATTATTTTAACATATCATCCATTGATTAGACCAACCAAATTCTGTCACCAATGGTGATAAAATTTTATAACAAATATTCTTCTATCATTTGTTTTATTGTGGCTGAACTGAGCGGAGTCATCGATGACTCAAATGTCATGATCATGTTTTTTCCCGCGAGGAAATCATTCTGCTCGTATGTTTGGATTTTAGCTATGTTTTTATTGGCATACGCTATATTATCCATCATGCCAAAATGCTCCCAAACATATTCTTTTAGTGTTCGTTTATTCAGGCAGAGAAAATCCGGTCTTACAGTTCCCAACCCTTTAAGTATGATTGGATATTCATATCTGTAGCAGACTCCGTTTTTCTCCAGCATATTGGCAATAATCAACTCGGATTTTGACCTGACCTTAACTCCGTTAACTGATACAAATTCAATATTATCGTTGATTTCCATCGGCTCATATTCTACGCTTTCCCACTTCTTTACAAACTCTTCCTTTGTATCCACTATTGGAGTTACAAGATTTTTTCTTGCTTCCGGAAGGTTGGAATAAACCTTTTCTATTTCGTCGATATCATAGGTTTTCAGGAATTTTGAAAGTTTTCTTTTGAGGGCGTTCAGTTTTTTGTTGACGGAAATTTCGTAGTCACGTTGAAGGGTTTTTCTCAATTCTCCTTTTTGTGATTTTTTGATATATTCCTTTGTATCTTCAACCTTGTTATACCAATAATACTGGTCGCATCCATTGCAATGACTTACCATAATACTACGATTCGGAACATTCTGTAGTTTTGAAAGATTCTTATTTGATTTAGCTATCAAATCATTAATTTCATCCAATTGACTTTTGAGTATTTCACTATAGTTTTCCATTTTTTACCCCTTTTCTTTCTGTTTTCTTCTAATTTCCAACTTATATCCTGTTCTTTTGGGGAACATTTCTTTTTTTTGCGGGTGTTAGCGCCGTTTTTTCCTCTACACCCGTAGTCCTGTGATGAGAGTCGCTTTATTTTACGGGTGCTGGCGTGCTTTTTTCTCTACACCCGTAGTTCTGCGGTGTGAGTCGCTTTATTTTACGGGTGCTAGCGCGTTTTTCTCTCTACACCCGTAGTTCTGCGGTGTGAGTCGCTTTATTTTACGGGTGTTAGCGCGTTTTTTTCTCTACACCCGTAGTTCTGCGGTGTGAGTCGCTTTATTTTACGGGTGTTAGCGCGTTTTTTTCTCTACACCCGTAGTCCCGCAGTGAGGGTTGTTTTATTTTACGGGTATTAGCGCACTTTTCTTTCTACACCCGTAATTTCAGTGCATTATATAGTTTATATGAGTTTAAACTGGGAAAAATGAGCTTAGAATTAAGCTCAACTTATTGTGGTGAGTGAAATTATAATATATCAAAACAAATATTTCAACAATGAGCGGGGAAAATGGCCGAGGATATTAAAAATACTGCAAGTTTTGTATAACCTTTGGCAAAAGAACAGAGGAAATTTAAAACCCGCAGGTTCTTCAGAACTTGCGGGTTTAGTGTTAATAAATTGTTGCCTGCAAATAGGGGTTGTGAGAAGTAAATTCTATTCCCACTCGATGGTTCCCGAGTAATCCTTTATGAAGAGGGGTGATTTTTTATTCCACTCTGAGACGTTCCACTACGCTTTTTTTGTTTAAAACCGAATATGACGCAACCGGTATTAAAGCAGACAACATTAAAAACAAAGGTAAACAGATTATAAGAGGCAAAAGCGTAAAATGCCATATTAAAATTGCAGTTCCATCCATAAGATTTCTGAGAATAAAAATATTAACCACAGTAGACAGAACAGTTGATACAATTGCAGTCCAGACAAAATAACCCAATCCTTCCCTCACCATGCTGAATATCTGCTGTTTTCCGGTCATTCCGACAGCCTCCAGCATCGCAAATTCTCTTTTCCTAACCATAATTGATGCAATAATTGTATTTGCGTAATTCAACAGTCCGATAAGCGAGAGAATTACTACCAGAACAAAACCGATTGATATTATGGTTTTTCGTGTGGATTTATATTCTTCCTCCACACTTGCCTTGGATATATATGAAAGATTATCGTTCTCGTTTTCGGTATAATCTTTTATCCACGTTTCAAATTCTTCTTCACTTTCGTTTTTAACATCAATCAATACTCTCTCCGGAAGGCGATCGCCGCATATATTTAAGAATTCGTCGGGAGGAAGTATGCAGTCGAAATCATAAGAGTAATAAGAATGTCGTTCTATCGGATGCGGAATCTCAACCAAGGCCAGTACTTCATATTCTTCAAGAGGCGCCTCGTCATATGCCCCAAAGGTGTAAGGTGTGCCATCCTGTGCAAAATATTTCGGTTTAAAAAACTCGGGTCTTTTGTTTCTCACCAGGACTTTATCTCCCGGATCAAGAGCGTTGTAACAACTTCCATCGTAATTAAATCGATTTAACAAAACGTATTTCCCGGACTTGAATTTTTCCATGTCGATTTTATCCGAACCGTCAAGGGTTTCGATAACATCAAGTTTGCTCACCGCGAATTCATCCATTCCGTAAAGTTTTCCCTCAAGCGATTTCGTTTTATTCAGATTTTCAATAAAAACATTTACATCAAAATTCGGATTATATCTGTTTGAGTATTCTATTCTCTCTCTTGCTTCCCGGGTCTTTAATAATCCGTTCTCAATCTTCTCCCATGTTATATCATCAAAACAGTAAGGAGTATCCTCTTCAAACTCAAAGTACAGACGTCCGATATTTTCGATTGAATCCTGTTCATTCGCCGCTTCCCAGAAACCGTTGTCGACTCCGATTCCGTAAGATATCATGGAAGGATTGTCAAAACTCGCATCCTGGATGCTGAAATCAACGGAAGTATATTTTTCTATAAAGGTGTTTAAATCAAGACCCGACAATATTCCGAATGTTGAATTAAGAACCACCAATGCAAGACTTAAGGATAGAATTACAATCACCTTTTTTCTTTTTGGTTTTCCGTTCTTCCCAAGCTTTTCGGTAAATTTCAAAGCTTCAATCGGCGATACGCGTGCTGCGTTTTTACACGGGCGAAGCGAACTGATTATTACGGTCACATATGAAAAAACCACAGTCAGAAGAATAATCCATACATTCAGATGAACTTTCCCTTTGTCAAAAGAAACGGTATTTAAATCCTCGGTGATAACAGGTAAAAGATATGCTCCGACTCCTATTCCCAATATTAAACCTATGGGTATACCGAATAATGACAGCAGCGATGCTCTTCTTAACACTATTTGTCTGATTTGTTTTCCTGTCGTTCCGATAGTTTTTAAAAGCCCGTATTCCTGAGTATCAGAAATAATATTAAGATAAAAGATGTTATAAATAATCAAATATCCGGCAAAGAAGAAAACAGCCAAAAACATTATCATAAGTACAATAGCCAAAGGATCGATTGATGAGGTCATATAAGCCCAGTTTACTCCGGAATTACTGTTATTTAATCCTGTCCTTGACATAAGCTTATCCAGTTTCTTTTGAATGTTAAATGAATTGCGGAAATTAATATCAGCCATGATGTATCCCGAATAATTAAAATCAGTTTCTTCAAAAAACGAAGTTTGTTTTACGGGAGCGTATTTTTGCTGAAACTTTTCGGAAACAAGCGCCTGCTGTGCAAATGATATCGGATCTCCTCTGTAAGATCCGCAAAGAACAAAATCATATGTTTTAACTTCATTTCCTATAAGTAAATCCAAAGATAATTCCGAACCTATTTCTTTAGGAACACCAAGTTCTTTGAGTGTTAAATCACTTAAAACAATTTCATTTTCGGCTTCCGGCATTCTTCCTTCTTCCGGATAGCAGAAAGAGCCTTTTGCGTTAAGCGGCTCAAAATAATTTACTTCCACATTTAATTTTTTAAGTCTTTCATCCCTAACGAATCCGACTACAATTCTGTATGAAATATCTTTGAACTTTGAATCTTTTTTTAAGATATCGTATTCGCTTTGGCACAGATATTTTATTTCGGCATGAGCACTTCCGCCGGCCCGTCTCATGCTTGCAAGCTGCAGTTCATTTAATATGCTTCCCACAATCGTAAAAAACGAAGAAAACATAAGTGTTGTTAAAATTACCGCAATTGAAAGCAGGGCATATTTTTTTATGTTGTTTTTTATTCCGCTTAAAGCAAGGTTGTTTATCGCTTTGTTATTTTTGACTTTCATATTTTTTCCTTCGATTGATTTATTTGTTTTCGATTATTCTGCCGTCTTCGATATGAATGATTCTGTCGGCCATTTGTGCTATTTCATCGTTATGTGTGATTATCATGATTGTCTGGTTAAATTTCCTGCCTGTTGTTTTAAGCAATCCCAGAACATCCTGACTTGTCTTGCTGTCAAGATTGCCTGTGGGTTCATCCGCAAGAATAATGGCCGGTTTTGCCGCAAGAGCACGTGCAATGGCAACTCTTTGCTGTTGTCCTCCGGACAATTTGGACGGAAGAACATTAACCTTTTCTTTTAATCCGAGCGTGTCAATGACATTGTCGATAAATTCTTTGTCAACTTTCTTTCCGTCAAGTTTGATGGGAAGAACAATATTTTCATAAACGGATATCGAAGGAACAAGGTTGTAACTCTGGAATACAAATCCGATTTTTCTTCTTCTGAATATGCAAAGTTCATCGCCTTTCAAGTCGGAAATATCCTTATCATCAACGATTACTTTTCCCGATGTGGGATTGTCAAGTCCGCCAAGCATGTGAAGAAGTGTCGATTTTCCGCTTCCGCTTGTTCCGATGATACTGACGAATTCGCCTTTTTCCACATTTAAAGAAACTCCGTCAAGCGCTTTTACAAGAGTCTCATCCTTTCCGTAATATTTTTTCAAATCTTTTGCTTCCAAAATACTCATATTGGTTCTCCTTGACATTTGCCGATTCTTAGAATAATAATTTTGATAATATAAGCATATCAGCCGACTCTTTCTGAAATATTACCCGATTCTTTCAATTTTGAAAGATTTCCGGATTTCATATTCGTTTTCATATAAAAAACCTCCTTATCTTTTCGATAAAGAGGTTTTATTTCATCATTTTCTTAAATATACGACAATCTCTCCGCCTTTTCTTTTATTGTTCGGAACCACTTTGATATATCCTTCTTCTTTGGAAATGATTTCTCTGGCAAGATAAAGCCCTATACCGATGCCTTCCTCCTGTTTGACTTCATTTCCGCGGTAAAATCTTCCGAAAATCCTGGCCGCTTCTTCCTCGCTTATTCCCGGGCCGCTGTCGACAACATGTATGGCATTATACATCTCGAACGATTCTGTAAAAACCTTGATTTCTCCGCCTTCGGGGGTATATTTTACAGAATTGTCAAGAATGTTAACCAAAGCTTCATTCGTCCATTTCATATCAAACAAAGAGGTTAATCCGTTGTCGTCGTCTAAAATAATTTTAATGTTCTTTAATGCCGCTTTTGACTCTATGGCGGAAATCGATGTTCGTATCAGCTTGTTCGTATCTTCTTTTTTTGCCGATAACGAAAGAGTTCCGTTTTCAAGCCTTGAAAGTTTTGTTAAAGATTCTATTAAAAATTCGAGTCTTGAAGTCTGTTTCTCTATTTCCGAGGAATAATTCCTTATTTTCTCAAGCGATGCATCTTCGCCACGCGAAACCTCTTCGGAAAGAAGGGTAGAATACATTTTGATATTCGTCATCGGAGTTTTGGTCTGATGCGAAATATCGGAAATGAACTGTTCAAGTCTCTGTCTTTCGGTTTCCAGATTCTTATTGGACAAAACCGAGTTGCTCAGAAAATCCTTCCATCTGCTTTCGAGCCTCGACATCCTGCTTTCGTCGTATTTGTCTTCAACAAAGGTACCTTCAATCGCATCATCCAGCATTTCTTCAAGTCTTACGATTGTTCTGTTGGCTAACATATATCTCCTATTCAAAACGATATCCCTGTCCGTAAACGGTATTTATGTGCCTGTTTTCGGAATCGGAATCTATCTTGCTTCTTAATCTGTTTATTGTAACAGAAAGTGCATTTTCATCCACAAATTCGCCTTCATTGCCCCAAAGTCTTTCCATAAGTATTTCGCGGGTCAATATCCGGCCTTTATTGTCAAGAAACAGTTTCAGTAGTTTTTGTTCGTTAACGCTGAAAAACAAATCCTCATTGCCTTTTTTGAACAGTATTTTGTCAAAATCGAAAATCATATCATCAAGTCTGTATACCGTTTCTCTTCTTTTTTCAGTTTCTTTTGCAATACCGCTTCTTCTTATCAAAGCATTTACCCTTGCCCTTAAAACAGCAAGACTGAAAGGCTTGGTCAGATAATCATCCGCTCCGAGGGTAAGTCCCGTCACTTCGTCAATTTCCAGATCGTTTGCCGTAAGAATCAAAACCGGAACGTCGCTTCTTTCCCTGACATATTTAAGATAATCATATCCGCTTCCATCCGGAAGATTGATATCTAGAATAATCATATCCAGTTCCTTGCCGTAATTGTCAAATCCGTCTTTGGCATCATGTCTAGTATTTTCTTTGTAAAATTCATTGTTTTCGTTAAGCGTAATCGCTACCCCTTCGCAAAGCGAAAGATCGTCTTCAACTATCTGTATTTTCATTAAGCCTCCCTTATGTCAAAATCTTCACCTTATTCCCTATTTTTTCGTTAAATGTAGCCCAAGGATTATACGGCTTGCCTTCCACGCTCATCCCTTCACAATAATCATAAAATAGCCGACGATGTGATAATTTGAAATCATTGTAGAATCGTATTGCCTTTTCTAGTTTTCCGGGCACCTTAACAATTTCTTTGACATATGGATATTTTATACTTGGAAATTCATCTTTTATCTTCTTTCCTCCAATTGTATAATATAACATTATTATGCCATTTCCCACTTATTTATTTTTTTAATTTTATTTTTTTATACATTAAGTGGGAATTTTGCAGGCATTTTGCCGTCAGAAAATAAAAAAATCCCGCAAACCCCTGCAAATAGAGGCTTGCGGGAAATGACTCTTTATTCCCACTCAATCGTAGCAACAGGATAAAAAAACAGGACCGGTGCTGTGAGCTTCGCTCACGCACGGTCCGTCTGTCATTATTGCCTCTCAAATAAAATTTTATCCTTCTCTTACAATAAATTCCACTTTATGATATTTATTCTGCTTTTTCTTTCTTCTTGTTTGAATAAATCGGTGCAAGAATAAAGAGAATGAAAATTATAAAAGAAAGTGCTTGAATAGGAAGCTGCGACCATGCAATGGACTGATTCTGAATGGCTTGGCTTCCGCCTCCTGCAAAAAGAGCCGTCAGGTTGTTGTTTGCAAAATGCGCAAATGCCAGAAGCCAGATGTTTTCGGTCTTCATATATAAGAAGCCAAAGAATACCGCAAATGCAATACATGTAATAATCTGAGCCACCATTGCTTGAGGGCCGTCTTTTGTGGTGTAATACATAAAATCAGCACCAAGATGCCACAATGCCCATACAACGCCAAGAACGATTACCGCAAGGCGTTTGCCCATTTTCCTTTGCATAACAGGCTGAAGGTAATATCTCCATCCGTATTCTTCTCCGAAAAACGCAAGCCATGATAAGAAGAAATTAAAAGGCAGGAATATGAATCCGATCCAGAATGAAGGACTTACCAATACTCCTTTTAACATATTCCATCCATCGTGGTTATGCGCAAATAAATCGGTTGCGAATACGCTTAAAAATACTCTTCCAAACAAAAGAATAACTGTTATAAATGCCCAAAGAATACACCATCCGAAGTTGCTTCTTTGAACTCCTGCGTTTATTCTTTTTTCTTTGCCGCAGGCCCAGAATGCAACATATGCCACAATGCTTCCGATAATAAGCGGAACGGAAGAAAGCGAAGCCCAGAAATCCGTACCGTTTTTTGACGGTTCAAAATGTATGAAAAGCGAGCAGATACTCATAACGACCATAATTGCACATGTGACAATAACCGTTATATATCCGAACATCGGAAGTTTTTCGTCTTCTTTTTTGCATATAAGTTTGCCGAGTATTACGCCGCATGCGGGATACAACATCATTGTATTGACGAAAGCCGTCAAATCGTATCCTTTCTTAAATCCGATAAACATCAGTGCAGACATGACATAAGCCATACCATATGCCACTGCTACAAAAATCAAAAGTTTTTTCTTTTCCGTAGTATTCATTTTTTGTCTCCTAAGTGATTTTAATTTTCGAAATGCGATTATTTTTTTCAACTCTTTAAAACAAAAAAATAATACCACTTTCCCGTCAAGAAAGTGGTATTACAAATGTCAATATTTTGTCAAGATTCGTTGAACTGTTTATTCCCACTCGATGGTTGCAACAGGTTTTTCTGAGATATCCCAGAGTACTCTGTTGACGCCGGGGATCTGAACGATCTGGTCTCTCATTTTGCAGAGTGTTGCGAAAGGAATTTCGGGTACTGTAACCTTAACTGCGTCTGTGGTGTTGACTGCACGGATTACAACTGCCCAGCCCATGTAACGCTCGCCCTTGCCGGCAGCATCATACTTGATACCTGTAGACTTGATGTCGGGAATTGCGCAGAAGTACTGCCAAGGGGTTTCGGGAAGTTTACCGATTTCTTCGCGAACGATTGCATCAGCTTCTCTTAATGCTTCGAGTCTGTCTCTTGTGATAGCGCCTACGCAGCGAACACCGAGTCCGGGTCCGGGGAAGGGCTGACGATAAACCATGTTGTCGGGAAGGCCGAGTACCTTACCAACTACACGTACTTCGTCTTTATATAAGAATTTAACGGGTTCAACGAGTTCAAAATTTAATTCTTCGGGAAGGCCGCCTACGTTGTGGTGAGCCTTAACGCCGTCACTTTCAAGGATGTCGGGATAAATTGTTCCCTGTGCGAGGAATTCGATTCCTTCGAGCTTTGAAGCTTCTTCAGCGAATACATCGATGAATTCCTTGCCTATAATTTTTCTCTTTGTTTCAGGATCTGCAACGCCTGCAAGCTTATCAAGGAATCTGTCTGTTGCATCAACATAGATTAAGTTGGCATTCATCTGATTCTTGAATACTTCGATAACCTGCTCGGGCTCGCCCTTTCTTAAAAGGCCGTGGTTAACATGTACACATACAAGATTCTGTCCGATAGCCTTGATTAAAAGTGCTGCAACTACGGATGAATCTACACCGCCTGATAAAGCAAGAAGTACTTTCTTGTCACCAACCTGCGCCTTAATCTCAGCAATCTGCTCGTCGATAAAAGCTTTTGCCAAAGCTTCTGTGGTGATTCTTTCCATTGACTCGGGTCTTACGTTTGAACTCATATAAAAATCTCCTTTATAAATTTATTCTGTAACATTCACATTTGACTGCAAATGTTTAAGCACAACATATGTCATAGCGGTCTGATATAAATAAGGCTTGCCGTATGTCTGCTCGTATACGCTGTAATACTGACTGTCAAGGCCGTACGCATCAAGCATAGCGTAAACGTCTTCCTGTGTGACTGTGAGGCCTGCGTCCTCGTAGATAGCCTGGAATTTAAGATTGTCATCAATCGTATTCTGTGCCGTATTAGTAATGGATGCCTCGTATTCCTTTTTGCTAAGGCCGGTAAAGTTTTCAAACGTTCCGACTGTAACTTCGCCACCATACGTTTTGTACTGCTCGTATGTCTGAAGGTCGTTGTTTTTGATCTGGCCCTTTACGGTCTTTAAGTAATCCTTGGGATAATTCTTTACGGTCGAATTCTCTCTTATATATTTTGTCAGATACTGCTGAAGGCTTTCATCAAATCTGGAATCTATATAATATTTCTTATATTCTTCTGTGGTTGATGCAACGTCAGAATAATGTGCTTTTACAAAATCATCATTGAATGTGGAGGGCACCTGAACGCTGTTAACTGTAATGTTAAATACAGCATCCTTACCGTTTAATTCGTCTTTGCCGTAATCCTCGGGGAATGTAACGGTGATATCAAAGTTTTCGCCGACATTGTGTCCGATGATTGCATCTTCGAAACCGTCGATATAAGCGTGTGAACCGATTGTAAGACTTGTTCCCATACCGCCTGTTGAGCCACCCTGGAATTCAACTCCGTCAATACTTCCGACATAATCAAGGTTGATGGTGTCGCCCTCTTTTATCTTGACAGAAGTGTCAGTGCAATTGTCGGGATATGCTGCTAAAATATTCTCAACATAGCTGTTCCAGTCTTCTTCGCTGATTTCATGTTCGCTTCTGGAAACGGTGATATTTTCGTAATTACAAAGGTCAACATAGTCTGTTGCTTTGATTCCTGCAATTGTACCGTCTTCGTTTAAGCCCTGGCTGAAGTCCTCAACTGCCTTGGTATCAACTACGATGTTTGATGCCACAGCCCAGCCGATAATTCCAAGTAATGTAAGTCCTACAACTGCAACTACAATCCATTTTACTGTCTTGGTTGTCTTGGCTTTCTGGATTGCTTTTTCACGATTTTTCTTTTGTGCCTCGCGTTTATCTGAACTCATTTTTTCCTCCGGTTTTTTCGGAGCCGGGCACGCTTCGCGAGCCGGGCACCTGTTTGGGTTTTAATAATTCATCTCTGCATACATGCGCTCGTCTTCTTCACGAAGTTCCTTACGCTTAATCTTACCGCCCAAAGTCTTGGGAAGTTCCTGAACGTATTCTACGATTCTCGGATACTTGTAAGGAGCGGTTGCATGCTTAACGTGGTTCTGAAGTTCCTTGGTAAGTTCTTCCGAAGGAGTGTAGCCTGCTGCAAGAACGATTCTTGCCTTAACTACCTGGCCTCTGATGGGGTCGGGAGCTGCTGTAATCGCACATTCTACTACTGCAGGATGCTCGATGAGCGCACTTTCTACCTCGAAAGGTCCGATACGGTAACCGGAACATTTAATAACGTCGTCATGACGTCCTACGAACCAGTAATATCCGTCGTTGTCTCTCCATGCAACGTCCTTAAGATTATAGTTGCCGGAACCTAGAGCTTCGTCGGTTAATTCTTTGTTCTTGTAATATCCTACGAAAAGTCCGATGGGCGGATTGTTTATTACATCGCAGATAACGATTTCTCCTTCTTCACCGTTTTCACAGTCTTTTCCGTCAGCATCGAAAAGATGTAAATCATAAATGGGTGAAGGCTTGCCGAGTGTGCCGGGCTTTGATTCAAACCATTCGAAGTTTGCGATTAAAACCGTACCTTCTGTCTGGCCGAAACCTGATGCAATCTTTTTACCTGTTAATTCTTCCCAACGGTTAAATACTTCGGGATTTAATGCTTCGCCTGCGGTTGCCCAGTGTTCTACGCTTGATAAATCGTAGTCTTCAACCTTTTCCTGAAGCATGAATCTGTACATTGTAGGAGGTGCACAGAATGTTGTAAGTTTGTATTTTTCAATCTTGGCAAGAAGGTTGTTTGCATGGAACTTATCCATGTCGTAGCAAAAAATTGTAGCTCCGCAAATCCACTGACCGTAGATTTTGCCCCAGCCGAACTTAGCCCAGCCTGAGTCTGAAACAGACATGTGAAGCTTGTTTTCCTGTACTCTCTGCCAGTAATGAGCCGTAACAATATGTCCCAAAGGATGGAAGTAATTGTGACAAACCATCTTGGGCATTCCTGTTGTACCCGATGTGAAATAAATCTGCATGAGGTCTGTACCTACGGTCTTCTGATCGTCGGTAGGTCTCTCAAATGTATCGGGATATTTTGCTATTTCGGCGTTGAAATTAATCCAGCCTTCTCTTTCCTTGTTGTCTACTATAAATACGCTCTCGATGCAGGGAGCTTCGGGAAGTGCGAGTTCCATCTGCTCAATTACGTATGCATCATCAACGCATACAAACGCTTTGATGGATGCTGCATTTGCACGGTATGCTATATCTTTTTTGGTAAGCTGCAGTGTTCCAGGTACGATTATTACACCGAGTTTCATAAGACCTACAGCGGTAATCCAGTATTCCCAGCGTCTTCTTAAAATAAGCATTACTACATCGCCTTTTTTAAGTCCGCGGGCTCTGAACATATTCGCTACCTGATTGGACATTTTTGAAATGTCCGTAAATGTGAATGTTCTTTCTTCATCGTGGTCGTTGCACCAGAGGAGGGCTCTTTTATCAGGTTCTTCCTTAGCCCATGCATCAACTATATCGTATGCAAAGTTAAAATCCTGAGGAGGAGTAACTTTGTAATTTGCCTTAAAATCTTCGTAACTGTCAAAATCTATTCTGGGTAAAAATCTTTCTAACATTTCTTTTATCTCTCCGTTTCCTTACTCCGCAATCATGGTCAGGAACGTAGCGGGAGTATTACCTCCGCATCTTTGTCCGTGAGGGTAATTGGGATTAAAATAAATACTGTCGCCTTTTTCCAAAACTAATTCCTTGTCACCAAAGGTGACGACGACGGTACCTTCTAATACGAGATTGAATTCTTCCCCCCTGTGAGTAACCAAATCCGCGGGCTTGTCGGACGGATCAAGCGTAACTATAAAAGGCTGCATCAGCGTGTTTGCATAGTGATAAGCCAGGTCCTTAAATTCGTAACCCGGATATCTGTCGGCCTTTGCACCGCATCCTGCACGAACCACCTGATATGTATTAAGTTTTGCGGAAACACCCGTAAGAATCTCGGACATATCCACTTTATACATCTTCGAAAGCTGGTAAATGGTATTGATGGGGATATCTTTGCCGGTTCTTTCATACTCTCTGTATGTCTCGACATCCACGCCCACTCGCTTTGCCACTTCTTCCTCTGTGTAATCGCAGATTTCACGAAGTTCTTTGATTCTTAAAGCTATTTCTCTGATTTCATCCATAGTTCGTACCTTTCTTTAAACACTTATGAACTGCTTAAATATTCGTATTTTTAGAATACCATAAAAAACACATTACACGCCACAAGAAATTATGGCGTGTCAATCATAAAAGACGGGTATAAATCCCTTCTTTAAAAATATATGACTTCCCGCACCATAAAAGTGCGGGAAGGATTTTTTCTTTTATGAGTTAAGACCGATTTCGATTGCCTTTAAGTTAAGTTCAATCATAGCTGCTTTTTTAGCAGGGATAACTTTCTTAACTGCATCGTTAATAACGTCTTTGTTAAGGAAACCGATTTCCTTGAACATCTTTCCGACGAGGATGATGATTGCGCAGCTCTTCATATTGTTTTCGTCAGCAATCTTGGTAGCGTCGATGTAAAATACTTTTACGTCGTCTCTTTCTACCTTGATGTCAACCATTGAGCTGTCTACAAGAATCATACCGCCGGGTACAACTGCATTTACGAACTTCTCAAGTGAAGGACGGTTCATTGCAACAAGCACGTCAGGCTGTGTTACAAGGGGAGAACCGATGGGGTCGTCACTGATAACTACTGAGCAGTTACATGTACCGCCACGCATTTCAGGTCCGTATGAAGGAAGCCATGAAAGGTTCTTTCCGTCTAAAAGACCCGAGTAAGCAAGTGTCTTGCCTCCAAAAAGGATGCCCTGTCCGCCGAATCCGGCAAGTAAAACGTTAAGTGTACTCATTACTTATCCCCTCCTTCTTCAGCGGTAACATCTTTATATACTCCGAGAGGATAGTAAGGAAGCATGTTGTCTCTAAGCCAGTTAATAGCTTCCTTGGGTGAAAGTCCCCAGTTGGTAGGACATGTGGATACAACTTCGATGATGGAGTATCCTCTCTTGTTAATCTGGTTTTCAAAGCCCTTCTTGATGGCTTTCTTAGCTTCTCTTACATGTGCTACGGAATCAACTGTTACACGCTGTGCTAAAGCTGTTCCTGAAAGTGTTGAAAGAAGCTCGCATACACGGATGGGGTAACCTGCTGTCTTAACATCTCTACCGTAAGGAGAAGTCTGTGTAACCTGTCCGGGAAGTGATGTGGGAGCCATCTGGCCACCTGTCATACCGTAAATAGCATTGTTGATAAAGATAACTGTGATGTTCTCCCCTCTTGTAGCGGCATGAACTGTTTCTGCCATACCGATAGCAGCGAGGTCACCGTCGCCCTGATATGTAAAGATTACATTGTCGGGAAGCGCTCTTTTAAGACCTGTTGCAACTGCGGGAGCACGGCCGTGTGCAGCCTGTACCATATCACAGTTAAAATAGTTGTAACTGAATACCGAACATCCAACGGAAGCAACACCTACTGTCTGTCCTTCAACGCCGAGTTCATCTAAAACTTCTGCCACAAGACGATGTACGATACCGTGTGTACATCCGGGGCAGTAATGAAAAGGCACATCAGCTAATGCCTTGGGTTTTTCAAATACTACAGCCATGATTAATTCTCCTTTCCTGCAAGCTTACGAATTTCGCCAAGTACTTCGGCCGGTGTAGGAATGATACCGCCTGTACGTCCGAAGAATGATACTTCCTTGCGTCCGCTGACAACTAACTTAACGTCGTCAACCATCTGACCCATGTTCATTTCTACGCAAAGGAACTGCTTAGCCTTGTCTACGTTCTTCTCTATTGTCTTGTCAGGGAAAGGCCAGAGTGTGATGGGACGGATAAGACCGGCCTTGATACCCTCTGCTCTTGCCTGCATTACAGCACTTCTTGATACACGTGAGCTTGCGCCGAAAGCTACTACAAAGATTTCAGCATCGTCACACATGAATTCTTCAGCTCTCTGCTCTTCTTCTTTGATCTTTGCATAACGCTCGTATCTTTCTTTTATGAGATTTTCGAGCTCTTCGGGCTGAATGTATAATGAGTTGATGATATTTTTCTTTCTCTTGTTCTGGTGACCGTTTGTTGCCCAGGGCTTATCTGCGATGGGTTCATCCTTTTTGGTAGGGAATTCAACGGGCTCCATCATCTGTCCGAGCATACCGTCGGAAAGAATCATAGCGGGAACTCTGTACTTCTCGCCTACTTCATATGCAAGTGATACGAAGTCTACCATTTCCTGAATGGTTGAAGGAGCAAGTACGAAAAGCTGGAAGTCGCCGTGACCTAAAGCTTTTGTTGCCTGCCAGTAATCTGACTGTGAAGGCTGGATACCACCCAAACCGGGGCCGCCTCTTGAAACATTTATAATAAGTGCGGGAAGATCTGAACCGCCGATGTAGGAAACACCTTCGGACTTAAGTGAAATTCCCGGTGAAGATGAAGATGTCATTGCTCTGACACCTGCACTTGTTGCACCAAGTACCATGTTGATAGCCGCTACTTCTGACTCTGCCTGAAGGAATACACCGCCTTCTTTGGGAAGTCTCTTGGACATATATGCGGCAACCTCTGTCTGAGGGGTAATAGGATAACCGAAGTAATGCTTGCAGCCACACTGGATAGCTGCTTCGGCAAGAGCTTCGTTACCTTTCATCAAAACTTTCTCTGCCATTTATCTTTCCTCCTATCTTTCCACCTTGATAGCCACATCCGGACACATGATTGCACATGATGCGCAACCAACGCACTGAGATTCATCGGTCATTGTAGAAGGATGATATCCTTTAGCATTAATATGATCCGTAGCAAGCACAAGCAATTTCTTGGGGCACGCTTCGACGCAAAGACCGCAACCTTTACATAAAGCTTCGTTAATCGTAACTTTTGCCATTTGTATTTTCCTCTCTTTCGTTTGTGTATGTTTAGCCGTTGTTTTGTGCGTTTCAGGGGGAGTGGCAACCGCATAACTTCATTGCCTCTCACCGGGAGTGCCAACCGCACGATACACCGCGGGCACGCTCTCGCTAAGCGGTCCCACGTAGCGGTCACTAAACTCGCCTTCGCACAAATGTGCTCTGCTCGTTAAGTGCCGACGGTGACCGATTACCCGCTTGTGCATCATACGATTGGCACTCCCGGGTAGTCTAATAAATGTCGGTTTGCACTTTCTATTCCCACGGAGCCTTTACAAAAATCTCCACTGGGATAAATGTTTCATCACTAGATTCAACTATGTTCTTTATTTCTTCATCTTCCAAGAGAAACTTTGGAATCGTTGTACCTATGAATGGAAGCTCTAACTTTTCTGCCACTTCTTTTGCATAGTCGATTGAGTCTTCAATGGTTTTGTATGTTGTCTCTAATTTTAAGTGCGAGTTATTTAAAACCTTGGTTGCCTTGCAGCGTGAAGCGGCTTCGATTTCTTTTATGATTTCTACCGTATCTTCTACTGTGGCAGTGAGGTTACGGTATTTGTTTACAAGGTAGGTCATTTCGTAGTCAATCTGCGAAAGCTGCCCTGCGTAGCGGCCGAGGACTACTGCGCCTGCATCGTCGCCGCCGAGATCCATCACGACGTCCATGTCTGTTTCAAACATGAGGTTTAAGTCTGCGGGAAGCGCGGGCGTTTCGACGTTGGTGTTTGCAAAGAGCGGAGCGATTACTTTGATGCCGTTTTCTTCGAGCATATCTTTGTAGCCCGATGAAAGGAAGTACGGATTGACGAGGTCCAAATCCACGAGCATGACTCTGCGCCCGTTCTTCGCCATATCGAGGGCAAGATTGATTGAATAATTGCTCTTACCGCATCCGTAATGACCGCATATAATGTTAAACTTCCTATCGCTCATATGCTGACCTTTTATGATTAATTCCTATAGGATTTTTGACTGTGTAAAAAAATGAACGCCGAAATTTCTTTCGACATACATATCATATCCTATATTTATGTATAATTCGTGAAATTTTATCGCGTTTATGATAACACAGCAATTTTTATAAATCAATACGCGTATTCTACATATTTTATAATGCTTAACGGCTTTTTTTAAACATTTTTACAAATTTATGTATTCTTGCTATTTTCAGAGTTTTTTGTTATGATGATATAGCAATTTTTTAGGAGGCCATAAATGATACCGAATTTACTATTAGCACAGATATCACCATTCTCCATCGTAATGATGTCCATTACCTTGGTTTTACTTATAGCAGTTATCGTTCTTTTCTTCGTCGGAAAGAGAATGGATAAGAAGCAGGCTGAGCAACAGAAGCAGATTGATGCCGCAAGACAAAATGTTACAATGCTTATCATCGACAAGAAGAAATGCAGATTTAAAGACGCAGGCTTCCCTCAGTCGGTAGTTGATCAGGCGCCGAAGATGACAAGACTTTTAAAGGTTCCCGTTGTAAAGGCTAAGGTCGGACCTCAGATCGTAACACTCATCGCAGACGACAAGATCTTCGATTCCATTCCCGTTAAGAAAGAAGTTAAGGCTGTTATCAGCGGAATGTACATCGTATCCGTAAAACTTGCGCACGGCAAGCAGGAACTTCCTCCCGCCAAGAAGAAAAACGTCTTCAAGCGTACGGTTGAGAAGCTTCAGGAAAAGGCCGGTGCGAAACCGATTAGTAAAAAGTAAAATATTAGGCAGTTCAAAACGAACTGCCTTTTTTTATTTCATCATTTTTTCCTTGGGTATAAATGTTACATTAAGCACCATATCCATTCCGTCGGCGAGACGCTGAAGCAGTTTGATTGACGGATTGCGTGTTCCGTTTTCAAGTTTACTTATCTCCGTCTGCGCTATGCCTGTTTTCTCTGACAATTCTTTCTGGCTCATATTCTGAGAGATTCTCGCATCAATCAAAGCACGAATCACTTCCATTTCAGGCTGCATATCCACATAAGCTTTCGCAAACTCCGGATCTTTCATTCTTTTTTCTTTATATTCTTTTAGAGTCATAAAAATCACCTCTTTATTTCTTTGTATCTTTTTATCCAATCATAAATGGATTTATGTTTGTTTCTTTTACTTTATTGTATGAGATATATCTCAATCGTGTCAACTCCTTTCTGTCAAAAAATACACTTTGCCCCAGGTTATACACATATTTTTATAAAAAACGGGAAATAATGTCCGAATCGGACATGATGTGATTTGAATGTATTCACATTCTACTTTATTAAGTTACTTTTGGCAATAAAAAACCTCGCAACCATTTGGTTGCGAGGTATGAAGAAATATTAATATATTTTAGATATTATATTCGATTTCCAACGTCATGTTGCAATGGTTTACGTTTGTGCCGCCCTGCATCACATCATAATCAAGTTCGAGCATGATTCTGTCAGCGATTTCGTTGAGAACATATTCGTGACAGATAATGTCAATGATGATGTTACCAAATGGTGTACGGTAAATTGTACTGGTCGCTTCATCAGGAGTGATGACCATGTGGGTGCTGGTTGAGCCTGCCTTGCTGTAATCGAGGCGTCTGTCGCTGATGGTCATGGTGTTGAGGATTTCGGAACCGGTCTCGGGATCTTTTTCGCGATAGGATACGCTGATGGTTCCGCGTCTTTCAACTGCGATACAATCATGAACTTCAATCGAAGGTTCGTCGGCATCCATTACACTTTTAAGAGTAATCTGAGCTTTCTTGGTGACCTCGTCGGAGTTAAGATTTTCGAAGCATGTAACAATTACATCGCCGACATCGTCGAGATCTCGTAAAGTAACTGCTGCCCTTTCTGCATTTGCCTTGTTATCAAACAATCCGAATACTGTAGGACCGCTGCCACTCATCAGGGCTTTCAAAGCGCCGAAGTCGTTCATTATGTCTTTTATGATCTGGATAAAAGGATAGTCGCGGATGGTAACTGTCTCGAGGATGTTTTCCATGTTGAAAGCGATGCCTTTTAAGTCATTCTTCTTGACGCAGTCTACAACCGCATCTACGTCAGGATGTTTGCGCACCTGGTCAAGTCTTAAGTTCTGATATACGTAGCCTGTGGAAACGCCGAATTTGGGTTTTGCCACGAGTACGGTACACTGAGGCACGTCGGGAAGTTTAGTGAGAATTTCGCCCAAGCCTTCGGCTAAGTATGTGCCGCCGCGGATGCAGTAAGGCACGTCTGCGCCGATTCTGACACCGAGTCTGCAAAGTTCTTCATCTGTTAAACCAAGGCCGAATAGTCTGTTCATTCCGCGAAGTGTTGCGGCTGCATCGGAACTTCCGCCCGCGAGACCTGCGGACATTGGAATATTTTTTATGAGCTTAACTTCAATGCCCTGTTTGATGCCGTATTTTTCGATTATAAGATTGGCCGCTTTGACGATTAAGTTGGTATCGTCAAGCGGAAGATTGTCTACGTCTGCTTTTAGGGTAACTCCGTGAGTATCGGCGGAGGTGGATATAATCAGTTCATCGCAGATACCGATGGTCTGCATCACCATTTTTACTTCATGATATCCGTCTTCGCGTTTTCTTAAAACATCGAGCCCGAGATTAACCTTAGCATATGCTTTTTCTCTTACGGTTTTGTTAATTGCCATATCATATCCCCCGATATTTGCTCTTATTCCACACAACCTCTGATATCATTTATATCGGCAATATTGTGGGAAATCATAAATCTTTCTATACCTTCAACCACATCTATTGTTGCATAAGGATTGATAAAGTTTGCTGCACCCACTGCTACTGCGCTCGCACCGGCCATGATGAATTCGATGGCATCCTCGCCCGTCATAATACCGCCCATTCCGATGATGGGGATTTTAACGGCCTTTGAGCACTGGTAAACCATTCTTACCGCAACAGGCTTTATAGCAGGGCCGGACATTCCGCCGGTTTTGTTTGCAAGCACCATTTTTCTTCTTTCAATGTCAATCTTCATTCCGGTAATGGTATTGATGAGCGAGATTGCATCACTTCCTGCTGCCTCTGCTGCTTTTGCCATTTCGGTAATGTCCGTGACATTGGGTGAAAGCTTCATGATGATGGGTTTCTTTGAAGCTTTTTTGATTTTATCCGTTATGTTAAAAAGTGCATCTGCCTTCTGGCCGAAAGCGATTGCGCCTTCTTTTACGTTGGGGCAGGATACGTTTATTTCAAACATATCGACTGCGGTATCGTTTAATCTTTCAACCGCTTCAATATAATCTTCGACAGATTTTCCGCAAACATTAACGATAACCTTTGTATCATACTTTGCGAGGAAAGGAAGGTCTCTCTCAATCATGACGTCGACGCCGGGATTTTGAAGACCGATGGCATTAAGCATGCCTCCGTAAACCTCTGCCACTCTCGGAGTAGGATTGCCTGTCCAGGGTACGTTGCTCACACCCTTGGTAACGACAGCTCCGAGTCTGTTTAAATCCACGAACTGCGAATATTCCATTCCCGAGCCGAATGTTCCCGATGCAGTCATAACGGGATTTTTAAATTCCACACCGGCGATGGTAACTTTTGTATTCATCAGATATCCACCTCCCTTGCATCAAAAACCGGACCTTCGGTACAGATTCTTGTATTGTTTACATGTGAATGATCGTCTTTTTTAACTGTCTTGCATACACAGCCAAGACACGCTCCCACGCCGCAGGCCATGCGCTCTTCGAGCGAAATATATGCAATGATGTCGTTTTCTTCTGCGTACTTTTTGATAGCACGAAGCATGGGCATGGGGCCGCATGCCATGATAACGTCGGGCTTTATTCCTGTGCTTGCTCTAAGTGCGTCAAGAACGTTTCCTTTTACGCCTACGCTGCCGTCTTCGCTTGCAAGATAAAGCTTGCAGTACTGCATGAATTCGTCGGCAAGAAATGTATCATTGTTTCTAAAGCCAAGATATGCGTGAACATCTTCTCCCTTAAGCGCTTTTGCAACACCAAGCATGGGAGGGATTCCGATACCGCCACCCATAAGCACAATGCATTTGCCTTTTACTTCGTCAATGGGGAAGCCGTTACCAAGGTTGGCAATAAGTTTAACCTTATCACCTTTCTGAAGAGAAGAAAACTCTTTGGTGCCCTTTCCAGCTACTCTGTAAACAAGTCTTGTGGCGCCGTCTTTAGTTTCGCAAATACTAATCGGACGCATTAAAAGAGTATCCTTGCTGTTTGGATACACTCCGACAAATTGTCCCGGCGACGCAAATGCTGCGCCTTTATTCTCCACGAGAAGGCTGAAGATTCCGCTTGATATTTCTTCCTGCGAAATTACCTTCCCTTCATCAATATTTCTGTAAAACATGTTGCCTCCTATATGTTCTTATACACAATTCGTCCGTCACATATTGTGTACTTGATTCTTCCAGTTAGTTCTTCTCCTAAAAAAGGTGTATTACATGATTTGGATTTTATATCGTCTTTAGTTACAACCCACTTCTCATTCACATCAGCGATAGTGATGTCCGCGGGTTTGCCAATACTTAATGTTCCGCGATCAAATTTATATAAAGTTGCGGGATTAATCGTAATCTTACTTACAACATCCGACAAACTCATTCCTGCCTCATTTACAAGATGTGTAACAGCAAGTGCGAATGCTGTTTCAAGACCTATCATTCCGCTTGGAGCTTCAGTTATGCTCTTGGCCTTTTCTTCTGCTGCGTGAGGCGCGTGGTCGGTTGCGATTAAGTCTATCGTTCCATCCTTTAGGCCTTCGATGATTGCAAGTCTGTCGGCCTCTTCTCTGAAAGGAGGATTTAATTTGCCAAGCGTACCTTTTTCAATCAGTGCATCTTCTGTTAGCGAGAAATGCTGGGGAGTTGCTTCAGCATGAATATGCCTCGTCGGTTTCGAATTGCCTTCAGTGCTATCTTCCATAGCAAATCCTTCTGAAACTCCTTGGTTTGCCATGTCTTTCTTTAACGCATTTCTAACAAGTTCTACGCCTTCCTTTGAGGAAATATGCTGCACGTCTATCATTCCGCCTTCTTCGAGCGCTATCTGTAAGTCTCTTTTTATAAGACTTATTTCCGCTTCTCTGGGTGAGCCGTATACACCATAAAACTCACTTGCTTTGCCGTGATTGATGCCGTTGTTTTTTATGAGCGTTTTATCTTCTTCGTGAAGGCTGACGGGATAATCTTTCGCTTTCCTGAACGCTTCGCGAAGAATGTTTTCATCCATCAGAGGAATGCCGTCATCGGTAAATCCAACTGCGCCATGCTTAATCATTTCGTCGAAATCCGTGAGCTTCTCGCCCTTTAAACCGTAGGTTACGGTTGAGCAGGATTCGACTTTTATGTCGGTTTCTTTCCCTTTGTTTAAAACGTAATCCAAAGTCTTTGGAGTATCCACTGTGGGTTTTGTGTTACACATTAAAACAACGGTCGTATATCCGCCTGCTGCCGCTGCTTTGGCGCCGGTATAAATATCTTCCTTGTATTCAAATCCGGGATCTCTGAAATGTGAATGAACATCTATAAAGCCGGGCATTACGACAAGGCCCGTTGCATCTATAATTTCTTCATCCGATATGTCCGCATTATCGGACATATCATCTTTTATGATCACATTCGTTATGATACCGTCTTTGACAAAGATATCTCCGATGGCGTCTGTTTGGTTTGCAGGATCGATTATTCGACCGTTCTTTATTATCATGTAAATCTCCGCCTAGTACTGAATATATTTAAACTCTTCAATGCTTTCTTTATATGTCTTTGCTTTGCGACCGTTAAAATATTTAATTTCAAAGCCTGACTTTTCGCCGCGGCTTCTAAAGTAAATTTTCTTTTTGCTCATGGCTACAATATCGGTATCAAGACTGCTGCCGATGTCTTTTATGTTCTTGCCATCGAAAAGTACAATCTTGTAGAATCCGTCGTCGTCCTTAACCTGATATGCGAAGACGAAATCATCGCCGTACTCGGTCTTTTTAAGGCTGCCGGGTTCAATATTTCGTGCAACGAGTTTTTCTCTCTCATAAAGATCCTTCTTTCCGCCGCCGTCATCCTTTAATACGAAGATATATCCTTCACCGATATATTCGACGCTGTCAACATTTGCGGTCTCATTTACGACCTTCTTTTCCTTGCCAAAGCCCTTTGCGGATACGGAATAAACCGAACTTGTATTCTTCGCGGAATCAACGTCCAGGAAGTAAATATGCTTGGAATCCGCGCTCACAATCTGCGTGAATGAACCGGTTTCAAATTCCTTAAAAGTATAAACATTATCCTTGTTTACAAATTCCCATTTGCCGTCTTTATAAATCATAAAAGAAGCATAACCCAAAGTTGCACCATAGACATTCTGACCATTATCGGTAACCTTAACGGCTTCTTTTGCCTTGCCGTTGTAATACCAGAGTGCATTTTCGGAATCGTTAAAATATATGATGGGTTTCTTTTCTTTATGTGCGAAATAAACCTTTGTTGCATCTTCGCTTAAAAGAAGTGAAGGCTTGCCTTTCTTGCCTACATAAAGGTTTGATTTTTTGAAATAGTAAACTGTCTTTAATTTTTCGTCGGCGCATTCAAAAGATGTGACTGCGGTATCGATTACTTCAAGCGATTCCTGATCGCCTATTTTCATGCGCTTTAAATCGCCGTCATATGTAAAGAATGCAACTTCGGTTTTCTTTTTGTTTAAAACAAATTTAGAAACCGATTCGCCGATTAAATTAGTTTCATCCTTTTTCGCATTGTATGTGTAAAGGCCGTTGCCCGAGATAAAGATGATGTTTCCTTTATCAAGGATTTCGTATTTTCTTACGTTTTTCTCAACGGACTTTTTGTTCTTGCCGTATTTGTCGGTTATGAAGATCTCGTAGTTGCCGCCGTCGGGAACCGCATAGTAGTAATACTTTCCGTCATAGCCCATCTGAACATAAGGACTGCCGGTATTCCATACGATATTATCGCTCGACTTTGCGATTACATTATCTTCGATAAGACCTTTCGTGCCGTACTTATTGCTTGCATAATAAACTATCGTACCCTGTGTGGCATCCTTGTAAATATTGTGTTTTACGATACCAAACGCAATTACTCCTGCAAGAATTGCTACAATTGCAAGCGCAATGATAATGCCAAGCTGTGCGCCGGCGCTTTCTTTTTCTTTCTGATCCGCGCTCTTTGTCTTTTTAGTTTTGGCAGGAGCTGCTGCGGGCTCTGCTGTTTCTTCTTTTACTTCCGCAACGGGAGCATCGGAAGGTGTTACGTCTTTTATCTCACCGATTAATGCATCATCGGGAACTTTCTGTGCTGCTTCGAAAAGTTTCTCTTCTCTCTTTTCAAAAGTATCCTTCTTTTCGTCGCTTGTGATTGCTTCTAAGATGCGGTTAAAATGCATGCCGTTTGAAGCCTTTATGAGCACCGTATCGTCTCTTTTGACATAAGTGTTAAGATTTTCTATTGCTTCGTCAACAGTCGCAAAATAGAGCACCTCTGTGTTTGATTTAACGGCTGACTCGGAAAGTGCCTTATCATACATTTTCTTTGAAAGAGGTCCGACGCAGACGATTGTGTTGATGCCTTTTTCTACTGCGTATGCTCCGACTTCCTCGTGGCCCTTTTCCTCGTTCTCGCCCTGTTCGAGCATATCTCCTAAAATAGCCACTGTGGGAGTGATTGCTTCTGTTAAAAGATCAAGACCCGACTTCATTGATTCGGGGCTTGCGTTATAGCAGTCGTCGATTATCGTGATGCTGTTTTTCTGAATGATGTTGTTTCTGCCGGAAAGTGCTTTTACGCAGGATATACCAAATCCGATCTGCTCGGCGGATACATCAAGGAGCTTTGCAACACTTACAGCTGCAAGGGCATCAAGTACCATATGCTTTCCTGCAAGGGGAATGCTTATGTTAAAGATTCCGTCGCTATCTTCTACGGTACATTCGCTGCCCCACAAACCGCGGTTAACAACCTTGGTGGGATGTACTGCATTCTTTTCGTCAAAACCGTATGTAACAGGCTTTTTGCCCTTGACTTCTTCGATGGTTGCAAGGCGCTCGTCATCGCCGCATACAACTACGCTTCCTTCGGGATTCATGTATTCGAATATTTCAGTCTTTGCCTTAAGCACACCGTCAAGAGAACCTAATGTTTCAAGGTGGCATGCGCTTATGTTTGTGATGACGCAGATATCGGGCTTTGCAATCTCCGATAATTTGGTCATTTCACCGAACTCGCTGATACCCATTTCGAGCACGGCTACATCGTTGTTTTCTTTTATGTTTAATATCGAAAGAGGAAGACCGATGAGGTTGTTCTGGTTCTTCTCAGTACGGAAAACATTGTATTTCTGTGAAAGAACGGTTGCGATAAACTCTTTTGTAGTGGTCTTGCCGATGCTGCCTGTGACACCGACTACTTTTATGCCGAGTTTTTCTCTGTAGTATGTCGCAAGTTTTTTAATTGCTTCGACAGAGTCTTCAACTACGATGCAGACTCCCTCTTCGCCTTCGGGAACTTTTTCGCATACGACAGCAGCCGCTCCGTTGTCAAAAGCAGCTTTTATATAATCGTGGCCGTCGACCTTGTCTCCTTTGAATGCAAAGAAGAGAAAGTCCTTTTCCACTTTTCTCGAGTCGATTGCAACTCCGAGTATTTCTTTTTCCTTAAATTCGTCTCCGTTTACAAGGCTTGCGCCAAGTGCCGATACAATGTTTTCAATAGTCAGTATTTTCATAGTATCCTCCGTTTTTCGAGGGCTTACGCTACATATCCTGTCGGATTAATATTTGTTAAGTGATATTTCGATTATCTTCTCGCAAAGCTCGGGGAAATCGATTCCCAAAACCTTTGCTTCCTGAGGGATTAACGACATCGGTGTCATACCGGGAATCGTGTTTGCTTCAAGGCAGAAATCTTCATTCTGCTCGTTTAAAAGAAAATCTATACGCGCATAGGTTTTAATATGAAGTGCCTTGAACGCTTCTTCCGCATGCTTTTGAATATTGAGGGTAATATCCTCGTCCAGTTTTGCGGGACAGGTCTCGATTGTACTTCCTGCCTGATATTTATTCTTGTAATCATAAAAGCCTTCGACGGGCTCGATTTCAACGATTGGAAGTGCCTTACCGTCCAGCACGCCGCAGGTAAATTCTCTGCCCTTTATGTACTGCTCAAAGAGAACGTGATTATCAAGTTTGAAGCATTCCTTCATAGCGTTAAATGCTTCTTCTTCGGTATCTACGATATATACACCTACGGATGATCCGCCGTTTGGTGCTTTAACAACCATCGAGAAGCCTATTTCTTTTATGGCGTCTTTAAAGCCGTCCTCGGTTCTGATTGTGTAAGCCTTAGGTGTACGGATGCCGTTCATTATGAAGAGTTCCTTGGTGATGGATTTATCCATACAGATGGCGCTGCTTAAATAATCGGTGCCCGAGTACTTAACCTGCATTAAGTCGAGCGCTGCCTGTATTCTTCCGTCCTCTCCGTTGGCGCCGTGAAGTGCCATAAATACGAAGTCTGCTTTCATACAGATTTCTCTTACGTTCTTTCCGAAGAAATCCTTGTCGGCTCCTTTTAAGCTCTTAATATAATCTGAGTCGGGATTGTCTACGCCGATTTTTTTGATTCCTTCCGCCCAGTCTCTTTTATCTTCAAATATGTTTTCTACATCAACATCTTCTATTCCGAAAAATACATCGAGCAAAACCACATTGTGGCCTTTGGATTTTAAAGCCTCATATACCGCTTTGCCGGATACTAATGATACATCTCTTTCGGTAGAATTGCCCCCTGCAAGTACTACAATATTCATGTCTGATTCTCCAATCCGCCCTGTGGGCATATTTTCACATATCGCATTAATTATACTACTTTCAATACAATTAATAAATAAAAAAAGCAGGCTTTAAGCCTGCAACTCTTTTACGGTAATGAAAAAGGAAACCGTACCCAAAGCCTTGCGCTTCAAATAAGGTTTCCTATTTCAACTTTTCTAAATTCATTTCGACACCTCATTCTTTCCAATGACTAATGTCGATCCAGCATTTGGGGAACATCTTTCGATCTTGGTCCCCCCTTCTTCTAAATCTACCGTTTCAAAATTCCTGCTTCTGTATCCAATCAATCCGTTTCCCAACCTTTAAATTTCTTGTCACAGAATTCAACAAAAACCGTCACATTTTTATTATTTTACTAAGAAAACAAGAAAATCAAATTTTAGGATTCGGATCAAAATTCAACTTGGCCAGCAATCTTAAAACTTTCGATTTAAAAGGTAAACTGTTTCGTTCCTTTTTGTTGATACAAATATACCACACAGAAAATAAAAAAAAAGAGGTTTTTCATCAACTACAAATATATCTGCACGAACTAAAAACAAATATATTTGACGTTTGAAAAACCTCTTAAAATTGCTTATTTTAGGAATTCTTTTGTCCTATTCTATACGCGGTTGTAATTGATAAGGCACCCCTTTAAGATGATCTGTCTTTCCTCATCGGTCAGCTCACCTATACGCATCTCAAACTTATTTAATGCGCCGTCCTTAACTACGTATGCATCGATGATTTCTTTCTTTTCTTCCACTGCTGATTTGATGTTAGGAAGGAAGATGTAATCAAGGTTCTTGAAAGGAAGCTCGCCCTTTTCAATTAAGAAGGGAAGCATACCCCAGTTGATAAGGTTGGAACGATATCTCTTGGTAGCGTATTCGTTGGCGATGTTTGCCCAGCCGCCGAGTACCTTCTGGCAGCTTGCAGCCTGTTCTCTTGCAGAACCGTCACCGGGCTTAACTGCGAAGATTGTGGAGCCTACGCCAAGGTTGTCATGCTCTACATTGGGGAATGTCTGCTTTACAACAGCCATTACTTCGCCTACTTCAGGAACAGCCTTGCCTGCACATTCACCTGCTTCAAGAGCCTTCTGTGCAACCTGAACGGCTTTAGCTCTCTTAACATATTCGGGATCTTTTCTTGAGAGCGCAAACTCTGCGAGTCCCAAAGGATTTGAACGATAGGATGATGTCTCACCTGAAGGAATAAGCTCGTCTGTTGTGGTAACGGGATCGTGGATCTCGGATACTACTTTTAAGAGGAGGTTTTCAGGGAGCGCTGACATCTTGGGCCAGTCTTTGATGTTTGGACCAAACTGGATTTCCTGGTTGGGATCAGCAACGCCCTTTGAATCAAATACGCGGTTATCGTAAATAGCTTTATCAAAGAAATACTTATACTCGTTGAAGTTTCCGTCAAACTCCGTAGCGGGTGTAAGCACACCGTGGTTAGCTGCAGTAGCGGCAATTGAACGTGCATCCATAAGTGCAACGGATGAAATCTGTCCGCTCTGAAGCTTGGAACCTTCTCTGTTGGGGAAGTTTCTGGTTGAATGACGGATGGAGAATGCATTGTTGGCGGGTGTATCGCCTGCACCAAAGCAGGGACCGCAGAATGCTGTTTTAAGCACTGCACCGGTCTGCATAATCTTTGCGGCACAGCCGTTCTTGATAATCTCCATATATACGGGCATTGAAGCGGGATATACGCTTAATGTGAATGCGCCGTTTCCTATATATTTGCCGTCGAGGATATCTGCTGCGGCACAGATGTTTTCGAATCCGCCGCCTGCACAGCCTGCAATAATACCCTGTTCAACAACGAATTTGCCGTCTTTTACCTTGTCCTTAAGAGAATACTCAACAGCACCGTCAAGTGAAACAAGAGCCTTCTTTTCTACATCGTCGAGGATGTCTAAGAGGTTTTCGTTTAACTCGTCGATAGTGTATGTGTTGCTTGGATGGAAAGGCATTGCAATCATGGGCTTGATGGTTGATAAATCAATCTTGATGATGCCGTCATAATATGCAATATCTGCAGGATTAAGCTCTGCATAGTCTTCGGGTCTTTTATGAATTTCAAAGAATTCCTTAACCTTGTCGTCTGTACGCCAGATTGAGGAAAGACATGTGGTCTCTGTGGTCATTACGTCGATACCGATTCTAAAATCGGGTGAAAGGTTTGATACACCGGGGCCGACAAATTCCATTACTTTATTCTTAACGTAGCCGTTTGCGAATACTGCGCCGATAATCGCAAGTGCAACGTCCTGAGGACCAACGCCCTTAATAGGTGTGCCTTCAAGATATACGCCTACAACGCCGGGCATATTGATATCGTATGTCTGGTTTAAAAGCTGCTTAACAAGCTCGGGTCCGCCCTCGCCCATTGCCATTGTACCGAGTGCACCGTAACGTGTATGGGAGTCTGAACCTAAAATCATTCTGCCACAGCCTGCAAGCATTTCTCTTGCGAACTGATGGATGACTGCCTGATGAGGGGGTACATAAACTCCGCCGTATTTTTTCGCACATGTAAGACCAAACATATGGTCATCTTCATTGATGGTACCGCCTACCGCACAAAGTGAGTTATGGCAGTTGGTAAGTACGTAAGGCATGGGGAATTTTTCAAGTCCCGATGCTCTTGCGGTCTGAATAATACCCACGAAAGTAATATCGTGGGATGTCAGTTTGTCAAATCTTATTTTAAGCTTATCCATATTGTCGGAAGTGTTGTGCTTCTCCAATATACCGTAAGCTATGGTTCCTTTTTTTGCTTCCTCTTTTGAGGTTTCTTTGCCGGTGAGGCTTTTAATCTCGCTTAAGGCTTCGGGCGACTCTTTTATGAGTTTTTCACCGCCTACGAGATAAGCTCCGCTCTCGAACAACTCTATCATTTTATATATGCTCCTTTAAAAGTTATTTTTTTCCTACGTGGCTTAATATAAGAATAAGGATGTAATAAACCGGAATGATCAAGAAAATAATCCAGCCCGGGCTCCAGAGATGCATACCGAAGCCGAGTGCAAGGTAAACGATAAGACAAATACCCGGGAAAATAATAAGTGTTATTTTCTCGGCTTTTGTAAGGCCCTTTTTTCCTTCCTCTTCGCTTCCCGGAAGATTTGCGTATGTGCCGGTTTCACCGTCGTATTCGGGCGTCTCGGTATCGTTATAAAGCATTTCATCCATGGTCAGTCCGTAAACCTTGGAAAGACCAATTAAGTCCGATGCAGATGGTAATGTACTTCCTTCTTCCCACTCTTTTATCAGACCGACTTCCTTACCGCATTTTTCGGCAAGTTCTTTCAGAGAAAAACCTTTGTTTTCTCTTAACTCTTTCAGTTTTTTTGAAACATCCATAAAGTGATCCCCCACCATTAACTTCCTTATTTTCACACATTGTGGGATTATTGTCAAATTTCAGTAGGGGTAACACTAGGGGACGAGGGTGTAGTGTCATGTGAAATGACACTACACCCCCGTCCCCCAGTGTCACAAAAAAGGAAGCACTTTCGTGCTTCCTTTTAAAAGTAACAATACCTGAATATTAGTTGGTAATAACAAGTTCTGTTTCTTTGTCGAATACGTGGATCTTCTCAACGTCAAGAGCGAACTTAATTGTATCGCCGGGTCTTGCTGTTGTTCTGGGATCTACTCTTGCTGTCATAGGGAACATCTCAAGATCGAAGTATAAGAATACTTCTGCACCAAGTAATTCGTAAACCTTAATCTGTGATTCGAATACACTCATAGGAGATGTTTCAACATACATTTCGGAATCATAAACGTCTTCAGGACGAATACCGAATGTTACGCTTCTTCCGTCATAGCCGCCTTCGATAAGTTTTCTGGACTTAGCGGGAGGAAGAGGAATTGAATGACCAGCTACGTTAAGGTAAGCTGTCTCGCCCTGTACTTCTACTATAGCATCAAGGAAGTTCATCTGAGGTGAACCCATGAAACCTGCAACGAAGAGGTTCTGAGGCTTGTCATAAAGGTTCTGAGGTGTATCAACCTGCTGGATAACACCGTCCTTCATAACGACGATTCTTGTACCAAGTGTCATAGCTTCTGTCTGGTCATGTGTAACGTAGATGATTGTGGTACCAAGTCTCTGATGGAGCTTAGCGATCTCAATTCTCATCTGTACACGAAGTTTTGCATCGAGGTTGGAAAGAGGCTCGTCCATAAGGAATACCTTAGGGTTACGAACGATAGCACGTCCCATTGCAACACGCTGTCTCTGACCACCGGACAAAGCCTTGGGCTTACGATCAAGAAGGGGAGTAAGATCAAGGATCTTAGCTGCTTCCTTAACCATCTTGTCGATTTCGTCCTTGGGAACATGTCTTAACTTAAGACCGAAAGCCATGTTCTCCTGAACAGTCATATGAGGATACAGAGCGTAGTTCTGGAATACCATCGCGATATCTCTGTCCTTAGGTTCAACATCATTTACAAGTCTGTCACCGATTCTCAATTCACCTGAACTGATATCTTCAAGACCTGCGATCATACGAAGAGTTGTAGATTTACCACAACCTGAAGGTCCTACGAAAATTACGAATTCCTGATCAGCGATTTCAAGGTTGAAATCCTTAACAGCTTCAAATCCGTTAGGGTAAACTTTGCAGATATTCTTCAAAGATAATCCTGCCATTAAATTTTCCTCCTACATTATAATCTGTATTGTTATTTTTGGGTTTTACCCGTATGTAGTTATTTTAAGTGCAAAGCCCTTAAAATACCATACCATATTTACACAAACTTTTCGGTAATCCTTGTAAGTTTTGTCCTTCAAAATCTGTTTGCGGGGTTAATTTGTATGTTTTTAGGTTGCATATTTGTGCAAGCTTTACATTGACTTGAAAACAGCCCTTATTTTTTGAAATCAAGCCTCATCGGAGTGACCCTCATTCCTGAATCCACATACTCGGAACGTGTGTCCTTAAAGCCTAATGCATGATAGAAATTAATACCGTAAGGAGAAGCGTTTACGGTAGCAAAAGTCTCGCCGTTTTGCTTCATATAATCTGTCGCGGTATTGATAAGATCTCTGCCTATTCCCATCCTCTGATGTTTGTCGTCGACAAAAAGGAGGGATATGTGTCTTTTAGCACGAATCGAAATCATTCCGACTATCTCGCCGTCAAGCACTGCCACCCAGAGTTTGTATTCACCTATTAAAAACATTTTGTAAATTCCGTTGTCGGATATAAAATTGGAAAATTCTTTTACACCCATGTCGGAATAGTCGGGCGCAACGAACTTTTTAAAGCTACGCCAGGCGAGTGCCATGGCATCTTCCCATTCGTCTCTTACCGCTGCCCTTACTTCGTATCTTTTATCCATTTCCCCACCAAAAATATATAGGGTGTCAGGCCCATAAAAGAGCCGGACACCCCGTTAAATTAGCAGATTTCAGCTCCCGAAGGCATTTCCTTTTCGGGAGAAACAAGTGCAAGATTGCCGTTTTCGTCTTCGGCGCAGAGTAACATACCTTCGGAAACTACGCCTGCAAGTGTTGCGGGCTTTAAGTTAAGAAGTACCATTACTTTCTTGCCGACCATTTCCTCGGGCTTGTAATACTGCTTGATACCCGAAACAATCTGTCTTGTCATATTACCGATTTTGACCTGTGAGCAGAGAAGCTTCTTTGATTTGGGAACTTCCTCACATTTTACGATTTCACCTACAACGAACTGCATTTTCGCAAAATCATCATATGTGATCTCATCTTTAAGCTTAACTTCTATTGCGTTTTCTTCCTTTTCAGGCTCTTCTGTTACGCCTGCTTCAGCCTTCTGAATGGCTGCGATTCTTGCTGCCTCAGCATATACGTCGTTGATATCAAGACGTGCGAAAAGAATTTCAGGCTTTTCGGTAACCTTTGTGCCGTTTGTAAAAAGACCGAATTCGCCGAGCTTATCGTAATCTCTGATCTCTGTATTAAGCTGAGCGACAATCTTTTCTGCAGTGGTGGGAAGGAAAGGCCATAAAAGAGATGCACCGATTGTAATGCTCTCTGTAAGGTTGTAAAGAACAGTTGCGAGTCTGTCTTTTTTAGCCTCGTCCTTTGCGAGTACCCAGGGTTCCGTTTCGTCGATATATTTGTTACATCTCTTAAAGAGTGTGAAGATTTCAGTAATTGCGTCTGCTGCCCTTAAGTCTTCCATCTTGGCGCATACCTTTGCATAGGCTTCGGTAGCGACTTTTTTAAGATCTTCGTCAACAGCTTCTGCTGCGCCCTTGTCTTCAACGATTCCGCCAAAGTACTTGTTGCTCATGGAGATTGTTCTGTTGACGAGGTTTCCTAAAATATTCGCAAGATCTGCGTTAACTCTCTCTGTCATCAAATCCCATGTGATGGAGCCGTCGTTTTCGTAAGGCATCTCGTGAACCATGAAGTATCTGACCGCATCAACTCCGAAGAATGCAGCAAGGTCGTCTGCATAAATTACGTTGCCTCTGGATTTACTCATCTTTCCGTCGCCGGCAAGAAGCCAGGGATGTCCGAACACCTGCTTGGGCAAGGGCTCGCCGAGTGCCATCAAGAAGATGGGCCAGTAAATTGTATGGAATCTTACGATATCCTTGCCGATTAAATGAAGATCTGCGGGCCAGTATTTTTTATACTGTTCGCTGCTGTTACCGTCTGCATCGTAGCCTATGCCCGTGATATAGTTTGAAAGCGCATCAAGCCATACATATACAACATGCTTGTCATCAAAATCAACGGGAATACCCCATTTGAAGGATGTTCTCGAAACGCAGAGATCCTGAAGTCCGGGAAGAAGGAAGTTGTTCATCATTTCGTTCTTTCTGGATACGGGCTGAATAAACTCGGGATGAGTGTTGATGTGCTCGATGAGTCTGTCTGCATATTTGCTCATCTTGAAGAAATATGCTTCCTCTTTTGCTGCTTTTACTTCTCTGCCGCAGTCGGGACATTTGCCGTCAACAAGCTGAGCCTGTGTCCAGAAGGATTCACAGGGAGTACAGTAAAGGCCTTCGTATGAGCCCTTGTAAATATCGCCCTGCTCATAAAACTTCTTGAACATTTTCTGGACCTGTTTTTCATGATAATCATCTGTGGTTCTGATGAAATGGTCATAGGAAATGTTAAGACATTTGCAGATGTCTTTGATTTCTCCTGCCACACCGTCTACGAAAGCCTTGGGTGTAACGCCTGCTTCTTCAGCCTTTAACTCGATTTTCTGACCGTGCTCATCGGTACCGGTCTGAAAGAAAACATCATAACCCTGTTTTCTTTTAAATCTGGCAATACAGTCTGCGAGCACAATCTCGTAGCTGTTGCCTATATGCGGCTTGCCGGATGTATATGCAATTGCCGTTGTAATATAATACTTGTTGTTTTCCATTTTATCTTCCTTCCTGTATCTTTCTTCGCCCGAGCGGTTTTAAAGTGAATCAAAGAATTTTTTTATCGTTTCACTGTCGGAAGTTACGCTTCCCTGAATCATCTGCTCGCTTCCGCCGCCTCTGGCATTTAAGTTTATTTTCATTTTGTTTGCAAGTTCTCTAAGTGAAATGTCGGTAAGGTTTTCGTTCTTTCCTGCCACGAATCTGTAGGTATCGTCGTTTTTGTCAAACATTACAACGATAACCTTTTCGGCTTCTGCGACATTTTCGTTTATAAGTGCCCTTGCCTGAATTTCATCTATCGAATCCGCGAAATAAACTATGTATTTTGACCCCTGCATTCGAATGGTGTTTTTAAGTTCTTTTTCGAGCATCACGGTTATCTGTCTTTTAAGAGATACTTTTTCTTCGTGAGCTTCGGTCAGCTTAACATTCATTCTCTCTGCTGCCTCGGCGCATCTGCCTCTTTCGCAGGAGAGGATTTTCATTGTGTTTTTATTGTCGTCGTGAAGAGCGATGTAATCTTTTACGGCGTCGATTCCCGCTTTAAGCGTTAATCTCATGCCGCCTCTGTGAGGGAAGAAATCAACTATTTTTACAAGCTGTATCTGTGCGCTTGAGTCAAGGCACGGAGCACAGCAGGCGCAAACATCATAACCGTCTATTATTACAAGTCTTAAGTTTTCGTTTATGTCGAGTTTGCTTCGATAGCTTATCTTTTCAGCCTCTTCACTGCTCGGTAAAATCGCATAAATCGGAACGTTTTCGGAAATGGCCACATTGGCTTTCATTTCGATTTCTTTCAGGTCTTCTGCGGATACCAGTCCGTCGACATCCATTATCGCTTCGATGCTTGCAATGCTTCCGTCATCATATCTTATCTCTGAAAGATGAAAGCCGACATTATCATACCCGAATTTCTTGTGAATCAGGCCGCAGATTAAGTGCTCTGCATTGTGATTCTGCATTCGTCTGAAGCGAAGATTCATATCTATCTTTTGCAGTACTTTCGTTCCTGCCTTAATTTCATTTTCAAGGAAGTGAACTATTTCACCGTTGATTTCCTGTACGTCTTTTACGGGGGCGTCTTCGAAAAATCCTTCGTCGCATTTCTGCCCGCCGCCTTCGGGAGCAAAAATCGTCGAATCGGTAATCACTTCATAACAATCTTCATAGCCTTCTTTATTTGATTTTTCGCATGTGAGGATGGTTGCTTCGTTGGTATCCACGAAGGCATCCGTGTCAAAAATCTTTAAAGTTTTCATATCATCTCTTTTAGGAGGCAGGCACCTAAAGGAGCCGGCCACCGTTTTACGAAATACGGACCGGACTGATTTTAGCCCGGTCCGATTTAGTCGAAAGTTAAATACAATCGAAAAAATTATCTTCCTGTAGGAATGAAAGGTTTGATGGCCTCAGCAAGCTGAGATACAGGCATTGTCTGTAACCATACTTTTCCGGGTCCTGTAAGTTTGGTATTGAAGAATCCTTCACCACCAACGAGCTTATTGCCTAAGCCGCCCTTAACTGTTTCAATGTCCATCTGAACTGTGCCTTCCATAACTGCAAGAGAACCGGTATCAACTAACATAACCTGTCCGGGTGCAAGATCGTACTCGATCATTGAACCGTCGATTTCAAGGAAAAGATCTCCGCTTCCTGAAAACTTCTGCATTACAAATCCTTCGCCGCCAAGAAGGCCTGCGCCGAATTTCTTCTGGAATGTTGTTTCCATTTCTACTGTTGTAGATGAAGCAAGGAATGATTTCTTCTGAGCAACGATTGTCTTTCCGCCTTCAAGGCTGACTGCAAGAATCTTTCCGGGAACACCTGTTGTGAATGCGATCATTCCTTCGCCGCCCTGAGCGGTGTAAACGTTTTCGAAAAGAGCCTCGCCGGTAAGAGCCTTACCAAACATCTTGCCCAATCCGCCGGACTGAGTCTTCATCTCCATGTTAGGAGTCATCCAAGCCATAGCTCCTGCCTGACACTTAACACTCTCATTTGCTCCCATGTTGCAAACTACAACGGGAAACGGTTCGCCTTTTACTTCGTACTTCATAAAATTACCCCTCCTATTTGTGGTATAGTGATTTAGTTTCGTATACAGGTTCGCATGTTAAATTTACCCCTAGCTTCCTGAATACATTTTTATCCACGTGTGAAAGAATCACACTTGAATGCACCTCTGAACCCCTAAGATTATGAATCTGTTCGATTGCCGCTCTTGCGTCAGGATCTTCTGCCGCACATATTGAAAGAGCGATTAAAACTTCATCCGTATGAAGTCTGGGGTTTCTGTTACCTAAATGGTTTACCTTAAGATCCTGGATGGGACCTAATGTGGTAGCCTTAATAAGCTCCTTATCATCATCGATTCCTGCAAGTGCTTTTAATGCATTTAAAAGCATTGCGCTGGAAGCTCCGAGCAGTTCGCTCGTCTTTCCGGTGATAATTCTGCCGTCGGGAAGTTCGATGGCTGCAGCAGGTTCGCCTGTAGCCTCAGCCTTAACTTTGGCTGCGGATACAACCTTACGGTCGTCCACGGTGATTCCCGCCTGCTTCATAAGAAGCTCTATCTTTAAGCACTCTTCATCGTCTGCTATACCCTGTCTTCGCTGACAAAGAGCACTGTAATATCTTCTGATAATTTCCTGTTTGGAAGCCTCGCTTACAACATCATCATCGATGATACCGAAGCCTGCCATGTTAACGCCCATGTCGGTCGGTGATTTGTAAGGTGATTCACCGATGATTTTATCAAACATTGCGTTAAGTACGGGGAATACTTCCACGTCTCTGTTGTAGTTAACTGTCGTAATTCCGTATGCTTCAAGATGGAACGGGTCAATCATGTTTACATCCTGAAGGTCTGCCGTTGCGGCTTCGTATGCAAGGTTTACGGGATGTTTAAGAGGGAGATTCCAGATAGGGAAAGTCTCGTACTTCGCATAACCTGCTTTGATGCCTCTCTTGTATTCATGATAAAGCTGGGAAAGACATGTTGCCATCTTGCCCGATCCGGGTCCCGGCGCCGTAATTACGACGAGTGAACGTGTGGTTTCGATATAATCATTCTTTCCAAATCCGTCATCGCTTACGATAAAAGGAATATTGGAAGGATAACCTGCGATAGGATAATGTCTGTAGACCTTAAGACCGAGCGATTCGAGCTTTTTCTGATAAGCCACTGCGCTGGGCTGTGATGCAAAATGTGTAAGGCATACACTGCCGACATAAAGTCCGTATCCTCTGAATGCATCAATAAGTCTTAAAACATCCACATCGTATGTGATGCCGAGGTCGGCTCTCATTTTATTCTTTTCAATGTCCGCAGCGGAAATAACGATAACAATTTCAGCCTCGTCTTTTAACTGCGAAAGCATCTTTATTTTACTGTCGGGCTTAAAACCGGGGAGTACCCTGGATGCATGATAATCGTCGAAAAGTTTGCCTCCGAATTCAAGATAAAGTTTGCCTCCGAAAAAGTCTATTCTCTCTTTGATTTTTTCAGACTGCAATTTAAGATATTTATCGTTGTCAAAGCCAATTTTGTTCATCATGCTTACCCCTTTTCAAAATCTCTTTAATTATAATAAAAATCGCTTTCATAATCAAGAAAAAGAAAAAAGAACCGAAATGCTCCGGTTCTTGTATTTTTATCTTTTATGAGAAGATTAGTCGTTGATACCTGTATCCTTTAAAAGTTTGATAACATCGCCGACTGTCTCGATATTCTCAAGATCATCCTGGGGCATTTCGATTCCGAATTCTTCTTCGAATGCCATTACGAGTTCAAACAAATCGAGAGAGTCTGCACCAAGGTCATCCTTAAAAGATGTTTCTTCTGTGATTTCAACTCCCTGAAGATTAAGCTGTTCAATAATAATCTCTTTTATTTTATCAAGCATTGTGACACCTCATTTTTATATTAATAATATTTTTAGTCTAGCCTTAACGACTATGAGTATATTATCAGTAAATTTCTTTGTCAACCACAAATTTATATATTTACAGAAACTTCACAAATCGTTTTAAGATACTTTACAGCAAAGCATTGTAAACTTCGCTTTTTGAGACACCGCGGTCTTTTGCGACCGCTTTCATGGCTTCTTTTTTGTCCATTCCGGCGTCCAGATAAATCTTCATATGGTCCTCAACAGACATTTCCTGCCAGTTTTTTTGAATCTTTTCTTTTTCGGCATTTCTGTCCAAGCCTTCGAGTACAAGCACGAATTCGCCCTTGGGCTCGTTTTTCTCATAAAAGAGGGCTGCGCCCTCAAGGTCGAAACGCAAAACTTCCTCGAATTTTTTGGTAAGTTCCCTGCAGACTGCGATTTTTCTCTCGCCGCCCAATGCTTCTTTTAATTCTTCGAGTGTGCCCTTAAGATGGTGGGGCGCCTCGTAAATGATGAATGTGCGGTATTCTTTTTTAAGATCTTCAAGGACTTCTTTACGCTCTTTTTTATCCGAAGGAAGAAAGCCCTCAAAGGAAAATCTTCTTGTGGAAAAGCCCGAAAGTGTTAATGCCGTGATGCATGCGCAGGGGCCGGGGAGAGAGGTAACTTTTATGCCCTCTTCATGGCACATTTTCACAAGCACTTCGCCGGGATCGGAGATGCCGGGCGTGCCTGCGTCGGAAATAAGCGCAATATTTGTTCCTTCTTTTAACTTGTCGATTAGTGTGTACGCTTTTTCGGTTTTGTTGTATTCATGGTAGCTTGTCATCGGCACATGAATGTCAAAAGCGTTCATCAGTTTCATCGAATTTCTGGTGTCCTCGGCTGCGATTAAATCAGCTTCCCTCAGGGTCTCAAGCACGCGCTCGGAGATATCCTTTAGGTTTCCTATCGGAGTCGGACACAAATACAAAATACCTGCCATTATGCTTCCTCATAGATTTTGCTTACTTCAGGTGTATAGTTACCGTTTTCGTCATAAATAATCAAAGGCTTTTCGACTCTCATGCCTGTAGCGGCACATTTTACGCCCTCGATTAAAATCATGTTGGGCTCTGAATCGATGCGCGGATAAACCACGCGAAGCCTCTTTGGCTCGAGTTTTTCTTCCTTCATCTTTACGATGATTTCATCCAGCCTGTCGGGTTTATGCACCATAAAAAATCTGCCGCCGTTTTTTAAAAGGAATGAAGATACGGATAAGACATCTTTTAGGGTGCATTTTATCTCATGCCTTGCAACGGCCTTGCTCTCGTCGGGATTAACCAGCGCTTTGCCCGGTATCATGTAGGGCGGATTAACCGTCACGGCGTCAAAGGAGGCGTTTTCAAAGGTGCCTCTTAAGTTGTTTAAATCCTCGCAGACTACATTTATCTTTTTTTCGAGATGATTTAAGATTACGCTTCTTTTGGCCATGTCGGCCACTTCTTCCTGAATCTCTACAGCCGTGAAATGCCCTGCTTCTGTTTTGGCTGATAAAAGAATCGGAATGACTCCTGTGCCCGTGCAGAGGTCCATGACTTTGTCGTCTTTTTTAAGTCTTACAAACTCTGTTAAAAGAACCGCGTCCATACCAAAACAAAAACGGGTAGAGTTCTGGATTATACTGTACCCGTTTCTTTGAAGCGAATCTATTCTTTCGTTTTCCTTAAGTAAATTATTCATCACCGTTTCGTCTGGGTCTTGATTCACGACGGTTGTTGTGGTAACGTCCGTTGTTTTTCTTCTGAGGATTGCCCGATTTCTTTTTATCGTCTTTCTGAGGTCCGGGACCGTTCTTTTCCCAGTCCTTTTTCTCTTTCTTCTTACCCTTGCCTTCGAAAGAATTGTCGTTCTTTTTGTCGAATTTCTTTCTCTCAAAATTACGGTCATTCTTGGGTGAGCCCAAGATTTCTTTTTGTTCCTCTTCCTGCTCTCTTTCGGTCTCGATAATGTCTTCCTGTTCCTGCTTTTCAAGAAGTTCAAGCGCCTTTAAATCTTCTTCGCTTATAGCCTCTTCTTTATCCTTGTGGGATTTCTTCTTAAAATACAGTTCGGAAGCGTTGTATTCCCTGATTTCTTTTTCATCTTTTATCTCAATGACTACTCTGACTTTTTGTCTTAAGACATTGATACTTACAACTTCACCGTTAAAGCCGTCATTTGTCTTAACCGTATCGCCCACGCCGGGCATTGTTTTGTTTAATTCCTCGTAGGTTTCCTCTTCGTTTTTAAGACAGCACATAAGTCTTCCGCAGACACCGGAAACGTTTGCCGGGTTAAGCGAAAGGTTCTGTTCCTTGGCCATCTTAATAGAAACGGGAGCAAACTCGTGAAGATATGAATGACAGCAGAATTCTCTGCCGCACATACCTACACCACCGAGTAATTTAATCTCGTCTCTTACACCAATCTGGCGTAATTCGATTCTGGTCTTAAATACCGCTGCAAGATCTTTTACGAGTTCACGGAAATCTATACGATTGTCCGCAGTAAAATAAAACATGAGTTTTTTACGGTCGAATGTATATTCAGCCTCCACCAGTTTCATGGGGAGCTCATGCTTTGCAATCTTTTCCTTGCAGATTTTATATGCTTCTTCTCTTACGGCGAGATTGTCTGCTTCCTTTTCGTCATCCTCTGGCGTTGCAATTCTGAGGATCGGCTTTAAAGGTCTTACAATATTCTCTTCCGCAACTTCTCTTCTTTCTCCGATAACGGTTCCGTATTCCATGCCTCTGGCAGTCTCTACTATTACATGGTCGCCCTTTTTGATTTCAAAATCCAAGGGATCGAAATAATAAAGCTTTCCTGCCGTACGGAAACGCACACTGACTACTTCTGCCATACTTACCTTTCTATCCTGTTCCTTTTATGACTTCAAGCAACAAAGTCATGCAGGTTTCGAAATTTGCTTTTGCTTTTAATCTGGTTTTGGTCTTTTCAAGAGCTTTTACGATATCATCAATCTTCTCGTAACTCGTCTTTTTGGCCACTGATTTAATATACTGTATTTCCTGTTTGAATACAAGGTCATTAACATCGTTCGTTGCCTTGAACAAAAGAACGTCCCTGTACCATACCGAGAAAATATCAAGGTAATCTATCTCGTCGTACTTATATTCCTTGATCTTGTTGATGGCTTCCATGATGTCGGGAGCATCCATCTCACCTATGTGTTTAAGGAGCGATACGGCTTCGGTTTTCATCTTGTCGAAATCCTCATTCATGATGAGCATTTTGGCCTTACCGAAGTTACCCTGTGAGAAAGATACCGCAATATCTGCTTTGTAATCGGGAATCTTAAATTCCTTCATGAGATATTTCTTTAAGATCTTTTTCTCAACGGGCTTAAGCGAGAGCTTAACGCATCTTGACTGAATGGTGGGCAGAAGCTTTTCCTTGGATGTGGTTAAAAGAATAATTACCACGTATTCGGGCGGCTCTTCAAGAGTCTTTAAAAGAGTGTTCTGAGCCACTTCATTCATTATCTCTGCTTCGTTGATAAGATAGATTTTATATTTGCCTTTGAAAGGCTTTGTGTTAATGTCTTTTACAACCTGATCTCTGACATCATCCACGCTGATTAAGCCCGGTTTGTCATGAACGATATTGTAAAAATCCGGATGGGCGTTGTTTTCCATCTGCAGGCATGACTGGCATTTGCCGCAGGGCTTTTCGCCTTCGCCTTCGCATAAAAGAGCCTCGGAAAAAACTCTTGCAATGAATTCCTTTCCGCTTCTCATTTCACCTTCGATGATGTATGCGTGTGCAACCTCTCCGGTAGCAATTGCTTTTTTAAAATATTCGGTTAAATGGTCCTGTCCTATAATGTCTTCAAATCTTGCCATAGTCATTCACCTTTTGTAATCCCCAAACCATAGTCTATGCTTCCATACTTAAAACATATTCCCTGACCTTCGAAATACAATCCTCGAGATCGTCGTTTACAAATACCTTTTCAATACCGGCGCTCTTAACTTTTTCTTCACTGAAATCTGCGGAATCAGCAAGGAATCTTCTGCACATTTCATCGTACTTAGGACTCGCCTGTTGTCTTTCTCTTTTAAGAGCTCTTTCGAGTCTTTCGCCGTCATCCACGTCAATCATTACGGGAACAACTTTGTCTTTGCCAAAATAATTTCTTATCTGAACGTAGGATTCGAGTGTGCCGATTACGATATAACTTTTTTTATCAAGTTCCATGTCTCCGTCATCGACGGTCATGTATTTCCATATTCCAAAAACGGTATTGTAAGCTCTTGATTCAACGATTTTGCCTTCTTCATGAAGCGCTAACGCTTTGGCTTCGTCGATGAAAAAATATTCTCTTCCGTTTACTTCGCCTTCTCTGATAGGTCTTGTAGTGTATGTTACGAGCTGATTTAATTTAAGATTTTCATCAGCCAAAAGTCTTTTATAAACAGTATCTTTGCCGGACGAACTTTTTCCGCAGATACAATAAATCTTTCCCATTTAAATCTTTTAAAACCTTTTGGTTCTTTTCCCCTTAGTTTTTTTACTGAAGATAGAAGAGCACGCCGAGTGTGCCGGGTCCGCAGTGGCTCGTAATAACGCCGCCTGCCTGTGTCTCAAGGATTTCGTCGAAATAATTGAGTTCCTTAAGATAATCAACCACGGGCTGTACGAGGTCGTGATCCATCGAACAGTAGGTAACGAATACTCTTGTTTTATCAGCTTTAAGCAAATCCTCTTTCATATCGTCAACATATGAAATAAGAACCTTCTGCATTTTTCCTCTGTACTTGGTGCCAACTCCCATCTTGCCCATTTTAACTTCAATCCTGGGCTTTAATTTGAGTGCGTTTGCAAGAAGTGCTGTAACTGCGTTACATCTGCCGCCTCTTGAGAGGAATACAAGCTGATCGAGCACGAAGCTTGCTCTTACTTTATCTCTGGCGCCGTTGATTTCTTCATAAATATCCTCGGCACTCTTTCCCGCATCGCGCATTTCGGCCGCTCTTAAAACCTGAAGTCCGATACCTGTGGAAAGGTTCATCGAGTTGATGACAAATACTCTGTCATATTCGAGATCCTGTGCCGCAAGGCGGATGACGTTGCAGGTGGTACTCATGTCTTCGGAGATACCGATAAAGATAACGTCATCTCCGGCTTCCTTGTGAGGTTTCAAAGCATCCATTGAAACTTCGATACTTGCTGCACTTGTTTTGGGTGTGGTTTTCTTTTCATTTGACCACGCAATTATTTCTTCGGCGGTTGTGTCAACTCCGTCAAAATAACTCTTGTCATCCATAATGATGCAAAGAGGAATTATTTCAATCTGATATTTTTCGATTAATTCTTTTGAAAGGTCGCAGGTGCTGTCTGCCATTATTATTGTCTTGCCCATCTTGTTTGCTCCTTTTCTCATAGTTAATTAATTATACCATATTGTTGGGAGTTTTGTACAATATAAAAAGATTGCGCCATAAAAGACGCAACCTTAAAAAATAATCAATCATTAATCATTTTTTCTCGAATTAAGCAGCATAATCATTCCGTCGTAAACGTAATCTTCGATTTCTTTTTTACGCTCTTCTTCTCTTATATCCTTCATTAGGAAAAGGAATAAAAGAACCTGTGAACTTAAAACATTCTTTCTGTAGATTTCGTCCTTTTCGGTGAATATGCCTTCTTCGAAACCTGAGTTAAGATACTGCTTTAACAGCATTTCGATGAAATTGGTTGCAGTGCAGGGGTCGTATTTCTCTGCATTTTTTGTGACCGGAGCTTCCTTATATGCGGGATTAATATTTCGAACGAAACTCATTATGGACTGAACCGTATCTTCACCTAAACGGCTGTCCCACATATAATCCATTACCGAATAAAACTTATCCTTAAAAGAGCCCTCATCAAGCATTTTTAAAAGCACGACTTTAAGAGAGTCAATTACAAAGTAATGAAGGGCTTTGTATATAAGTTCTTCCTTGCTCTCAAAATACTCGTATGTGGTACCTTTTCCTATGCCGGCGCGGTTTGAAATTTCGCTTATTGTAAGGCTTCCTATATCTTTGCCTTCTTTTATGAGTTCTCCTACCGCAAGATAGATTTTTATTTCCTTTTCGGGAAGATTTTCCATCTCCTGAATATATCCGTAAAGATCTTCGTTTATCATTTCCTAAACCCCCGTTTATTCCATGCTGTCAAAATGTATTATACCATCATTTATTTCTTGTGCTACCACAGGTGATAAAACGGTTTCCTCTTCTTTTATGAGTTCTCCGTATTCGTCCTTCTTCATTGATTTGTTTGAGTTAAACAAATCGTAGAGGCAGGGAACCACCAGAAGCGTAAGCAGTGTACCATAGACAAGTCCGCCTATCATAACTATTGCCATCGGCTGCATCATCGATGAACCTCCGCCGAGTCCCAGTGCCAGTGTTGACATCGATATTACGGTGGTCAGCGTGGTCATTAAAATCGGACGGAGTCTCGTTTTCGCAGCCTCGACTATTGCGTCCTTTTTACCCATTCCGGCCTCTCTTAACTGGTTGATATAATCGACCATAACGATACCATTGTTAACTATGATACCGGCCAGCATTACAAAGCCTACGGCGCCGATGACCGATACATTGTAGCCCGTCGCAAAGAGTGCGAAGAAGCCTCCGGTGAATGCAAGCGGAATCGTAAACATGATGATGAAGGGCGAAAGGAACGACTGGAACTGGGCCACCATGATTAGGTAAATAAATATTACCGCAAGGATAAGCATTAAAACTACCTGCTGCAGGGCATCCTTAATCATTTCGTCTTCACCGCTCATCTCAATCTTGTAGCCTTCAAGCATATCGATTTCTTTAAATCGGTTTTCAAGTTCGTTGCCGACAAATGAAATATTGTGATCATCGTCAATCTGAGCCGTAACTTTAATATACTTGGTCTGCGCGTCACGGTTGATGACGTTTAATGTGTCAGTTTCCTCAAAAGTTACTATTTTATAGAGAGGAATTTTATAGTGTTTTCCGTCCCTGTCGGTGTAATCGAATTTGAGATTTTTTATATCCTGAAGCGTGGTGTCTTTCTGCTCGTCAGAGATAACGTAAATGTCGTAATCCTTGATTTCTGCGGAAAGATTGGCTGTTGCGGTATCGGGCATTATGGCTTTCATTACTTCCATGTAGACCTGTGCCGTCGTCATCTGATACTCCATCGCTTTTAATTTATCCACGTGAATTCTGAGTGCCGGAGTGGTATCGGAAAGTCCGTCGTTAATGTCGATTACACCGGGTGTTTCTTCCATGATGGCAACAACTTCTTTGGTGTATTCCCTTATCTTGTCAAGGTCACGACCTTTAACCATTACGGTGAGACCACTTCCTAAAAGAGACGTCATATCCGTAGATGATGTTGTGACATCGATATCGCAGTTTAAATCCTTCGTTCTGTCGATGATATCCGCCTGAATATCCTTCATTTTACGGTCGCTTTCTTCATCAAGAAGAATGTAGAATGTGGCTCCTCCTCCACCCATTCCGAAGGAGCTTAGAAGACTGTCCGCGCCCATCATTGCACCGATTGTATCAATGCCGTCAATGTCAATTATTCTTGCGGTAACCTCTTCGCAGACATCCATCATTTCTTCATCCGTCATTTCCACACCCTTTGGCGGAGCCACGGTCATTGAAATCTGATCGACTTCAACCTCCATGTCAAAGAATGAAAATCCTCTGTAAAATCCTGCATAAACGCTTCCTGCAAGAAGCAAAAGCGCAAGGATTAAAACAAGCGGTTTCACCTTTAATACGTTTCGTAAAAACGAAGCATATAAATCTCTTATTCTGTCAAAGAGTTTTGTCTGCTTTTCTTCACCGTCTTTTATCATGAGAGAAGCAGCTGCGGGAACAAATGTAAGTGCCACGATAAGGGACGCCGTAAGCGTATATCCTACGGTTAATGCCATATCGACAAAGAGCTGTTTTGTGATGCCCTTGGAAAATACGATGGGAACAAATACGCAGATTGTGGTAAGTGTAGATGCCGCAATAGCTCCGCCTACACCCTTTGCTCCTTCTGCCGCGGCTTTTTTGACTGTAACGCCTTCTTTTCTCAGTCGGTATATATTTTCAATAACTACAATGGAGTTATCTACCAACATTCCTATGCCAAGCGCCAGACCCGAAAGGGAAACTATATTTAACGTAATGTGCGAGAAATACATAAGCACAATCGCGAATATTACGCTTAAAGGAATCGAACATGCAATAATAAATGTCGATTTAAAATCTTTTAGGAATAAAATCAAAATGATAATCGCAAGCGCTGCGCCAATAAGCATATTCTGAAGGACGCTAGATACAACAATGTCGATATAAACGCCCTGGTTCATAAGAACCGCCATGTTAAGCTCGGGAGTTTCTTCTTCCATCTGCTCAAAACGGTCAAGCAGTCTGTCTGTAACATCACCCGTTGAATATCCGGTCTGCTTTTCTATCGAAAGCATTACTGCGGGATTGCCGTTGATTTTTGAATATGATTCAGAAGCGTTGTTTACTATTTCAACCGTGGCAACATCTTTTACGCAGATGGGTTTGATGCCGTCCATTCCAAGATCCAAAAGAACCATATTTTTAAGATCTTCTACGGTATTAACACTGTCTCCGACATTGATAAGATACTGTTTGTTGCCGTCCGGAACATATCCTGCAGGCATAGAAAAATCCTGCGCGACTATAAGATTGCCGAGCATTTCCGCCGTGACTATATTTGAAACATCGGCTGCTTTAACGGCCTCATCCTTTGCACTGTCAAGCTGGTCTTGGCCCTGCTCAAGAGCATTTTTCGCATTGGCGATTTCTGTGGCGCCTTGGCTGATTTCGAGTATGCCGTTTATGAGCCCTTCGTTTAATTTTTTATAAGCATCGTCAAGTGAAATCTTGCCTTCGGTCAGAGGCTGTTTTGCCGCCTGAAGAGTTGCGATTGAAGTATTGACCTGTGCGAGAGCACGTGACATCTGTGATGAAAGTGCCTGAAGATCCGTAAAATCGGCAGTAATACCGAGCGTTCTTAAATCAACGCCCGTTGCAACAACTGCCGCAAGAGCCTGCTGAACAGCTGTCGAATCCGGCATTTGCTGAGGTGCGGATGCGGAAAGCTCCGCCATAACAGCCATAAGCTGTGCTCTGGTCATTCCGGTAGCCGCAAATATCTCTTCATCCGTACCGTTTTCAAGAAGATTTTTATATGTAAGCAGCGTATTATACTGCTCCATATATACGCTTAATTCCTGATTGTACGCATTGACTGCATTTATGGCATTTTCAAGCGCAGGTTTTAAATTCGTGAGTGTCGAAAGATTGCTGTCAATTGCAGCCTCACCGATATATGCCTGAATCTTGCCGTTGACAATTTCATTGGCTCCGTTTGCAAGTTCTTTGGCAAGCTTGCTCTGGCCGTCCTTTATTTCCTGCTCTCCCTCATCGAGCTTTTCTTTTGCTTCATCGATTTCTTCCTGTGCATCAATAAAGCTGTCTTCGATTTTCACCAAAACATCTTTGTTGATTTTATCAATCTTGTCTTCATCAAGCGTTATCTGAATCTTTTCTTCAACGCTTCCTATTGTGGTGACGCTTGCAACACCCTCCGTGCTTTCAAGATAGGGAACAACAGTAGTATTTACATAGTCGGTAATCTCAATCTGATTCATGCCTTCGACATCCGCGGATGCAACCATTACGGGTAACATCGAAGGGTCAATCTGCATGATAAGAGGCGAACCTACACCCGTAGGAAATGAACCCGATACCTGGTCGAGTTTCTGCTGCATCTGAATAACTATGGAATCCATATTACTGCTCTGTTCGTATTCAAGAATGACCAGCGAATAATTGTTGTAAGACATCGACTGAATATTCTTGATATTCGATGTGGTAGCCATCTGTGCTTCAATCGGCGCAGTGACATTTCTTTCAACTTCCTCGGGCGTTCCGCCGGGATATGTGGTGATTACGACAACATACGGAAAGCTCATATTTGGTAAAAGATCCGCAGTCATTCTCGTAACAGAAACAACTCCGAGTACTATAATTAGCAGCACTCCCACGAGGACTGTATAAGGTTTTCTGACACTGTATTTAGACATAAAAAAAATCTCCATTTCCGACCGACCGTTCGGTCGGTATTACTATAATAGCACAATTTTGAGATTTGTCCATCATTTTTTAAAAGAAAAATTGGGATTTTTTAAAATATAGTAAAAACCCCGAATGCTTTAAACATTCGGGGAAAATTTTAGTTATTTTTTTATATAAATCTTTTAGTCTTTGTCTACGAAAATCTTAACAATTCCGAGTGCAGCCGCATAAATTACTCCGGCTACGGGGAAGATAACGCCTGCAAGATGCCATAAATTAAAAGCAAGTCCGAGAAGCAGATATGTTGCGGCAACGATACACCAGTATGCGCCGCTTAAGCCGGATCTGATTCTTTTAGCCTTCTTCTGTGCGGGTGTTAACATTATATGATATCCTTTCCGGGCCGTGCCCAAATGAAATTTATTCATCGGGCAATTTAAGTTTAACTTTTTGCCCTCGTCTTTACAAGGAAATCATATGGAAAAATGAAGTTGCAATCTAACAACCGGGCTTTGAAATTTGTCAACCGGCGGTTGCAAATGCGTAAAAATAGGGTTTTTTCAGAATTTTGACATAAAAAAAACACCTTTCGGTGAAATAAAAGATGCCCAGGGCCGGAATCGAACCAGCGACACGAGGATTTTCAGTCCTCTGCTCTACCAACTGAGCTACCTGGGCAAAATAGCGGGGGAAGGATTCGAACCTACGACCTCCGGGTTATGAGCCCGACGAGCTTCCAGCTGCTCTACCCCGCGATATTGGTAGGATTTCTCCCAAACTGGATGGAGGTGGATTCGAACCACCGAAAGCGTCGCTAACAGATTTACAGTCTGCCCCCTTTGGCCACTCGGGAACCCATCCATAAATGTGAGTGGGGCCTACAGGGCTCGAACCTGTGACCCTCTGCTTGTAAGGCAGATGCTCTCCCAGCTGAGCTAAGACCCCACGCAAAGTAAATATCAACCTTATGTTGAAACGACCCAGATCGGACTCGAACCGACGACCTCCGCCGTGACAGGGCGGCGCTCTAACCAACTGAGCCACTAGGCCTTGTTTGTACCTTCAAAACCGAACACAGAATTCTCTAATGAAAAGACTTATGATAACTTAACCTCTGGATAAGCTTTCGACCTATTAGTGACCATCAGCTGAACACATTACTGTGCTTACACCTTGGACCTATCTACCTCGTCGTCTTCGAGGGGTCTTAGATTGGGAGATCTCATCTTGAGGGGGGCTTCACGCTTAGATGCCTTCAGCGTTTATCCCTGCCGGACTTGGCTACTCGGCCATAGGATTGGTTCCTAACCGATACACCAGTGGTCCGTCCACCCCGGTCCTCTCGTACTAAGGGCAGCTCCTCTCAAATCTCCTACGCCCACGCCGGATAGGGACCGAACTGTCTCACGACGTTCTGAACCCAGCTCGCGTACCGCTTTAATGGGCGAACAGC
>FNEU01000009.1 GCA_900100245.1 Lachnospiraceae bacterium G41 | reverse complement strand
CTGAAGATCAGTACCGTTAAGGATTGTCTTATGGGTTCCACTTAACTGAAGATATCCGTTGCCGCTTAAGTTACCTCCTAATGTTAATACGCCTTTAGGAACAGCATAATAACAGTTTTCTCCTATATACAGGTTCTTTTTAACTGTTACAGGTATATCTTTATCGGAGTTTCCATTATTTATTCTTGTCTGCGCCCACGATTCTCTTCGGTCGATTTTTAAATCTCCGTCTACTTCTACGCTTCCGTTATACAAGTATAAATTCATATGGCTTCCGGATCTTCCGCCAATATATAAATTGCCTTTTACATGTATGTCTGAATACAAATATGCATAATATGTCTGTAAGCTTAAGTCTCCTCCAACCGTCAGTTTTCCGGAAATTGCCATATCGTACTGTTCTCCGGTTGAAAAATTTCCTTCTGTTTCTAATTCTTTGCTGATTGTTACTCTTTCTACAACGACAACATCTGAACAATAGTGATTATTATCAAATGACGTGCTTTCAATGATAGATATTGCACCTGTTACTTTATTTCCATGATCTGTTACTAATCCGCGAACCAAAGGATATGAAGAAGTCGTATCGAATACCACTCCTTCCTCGCTATTGTTTGTAATTTCAAGATTATTAAAGTAGGACTGATCACTCCATGAATTTGTAAACTTAACAGTCTGCTTTCCATTTCCTGATAACAAAACATTATGGTCTCCGCTTGCTCTAAAGTTTGCAGTCGATCCTGATATCTGATAAAAATCACCTTTAATTTCAAGTGTTCCGTTTGTAAGTAATCCATCGTGATTAACAATAGAACGGGTGGTGAAATCACCTTCAACGGTAACTTTTCCGGAATCATTATTCATTATCAGTCTTCCGGCACTAACTAACTTCTGGATTTCCTCATTGTCGTTAACTACTTCATTTTCAATACTATAATTACCTTTAACTATTAATTCACCATCTCCGATAACGACATCTCCGCCCATCTGAGTAAAATTGCCGTTTATTGTTAACTTATATCCATTAAGATCCAACACACCGAACCCAATGCTAAAATCGCCATCAATGGTTGTATCTTCAAATAAAGTAAAACCTTTATCTACCTCTTTACCGCATATTGATACTTTGGCCTCATCATCAAACTCAAAAGCGAAAATCTGCGTAGGCTTAACAAAATTTATACCTTCCTCAGATACATTGTTATCAATAAGATACTGAATGTATGAATCATTCGAAATATCAATGCTTTGAAGCTCGCTACCACTTAAAATAACTTTGTTGAAACTCTTGGTTCTGAAATAATTGGCATTTACATTTCCGGCAACTTCAAAGATACCGTTAGATAAATCATTGTAATCATTATTATTAAAATTTACGTTTCCTTTAACATATAAATAATCCTGAGCATTAGTCATGGTAATATATGAATAATAGTAATTTATATACAAATCACCATTACATATAAAGGAACCGCCGTTCAAATATAATCTGGAATTATATCCGTCAGTAACGTAGTTTTTGCAAACCGTAAGTTCAAATCCATTTAAATTCAGCTGTCCGGCATGCTGCTTGATTTCAAATACGGTCATATTTGAAGTCAGTGTATAATCAGAATTAAGTTCAAGCACGTCAGGTGTCTTAACTACAAATTCATCAGATTCGCCATAGATAACATCTGCGGCTTTACCTTCTACTTTATATGTATATTCAGTTCCGCCGGCTGTTTTTGTATCAATATAGGAAACAGACTCTCCTTCTTCATTATCTAAAGAAAAAGAATCAATCAATTCGTCATTTCTATATACAAAATATTCAATGTCTTCGTTTGCAATTTTCTTCCAGTCAAGGACTGCATTACCGCATTCATTTATGACTGCTTCGAGTTCAAGATTAACTATCTCAACACTTTCAGCGGGAGCTGAACGAAGACCCCCTGTTTCTGAATTCTCTTCTGTTGTTTCTTCAGGTACTCCACGATTTTGAGGCTGAACGATTCCTTCGCCCTCTGCAGGATTTTCATTACCTGCTGCAGGTAAAGTTATCTCATCCTCTGTACCTTCAGAATTCTCATCCTCCTCAGCTTCAGCAACATCCGTTGCATTATTCACATTATTCGTATTAGTATTGTCGTCATTATTTATGACATTACCGCCTCCGATGCTACCCTTGTTTTCAGTGTTTTCGGGTGTCTTTAATGCATCGTCTTCATCTTCCTCTCCGTTTTCAGTTAACAGAGGTGCCTCAGATACATAGTCATCTGTTCCTTCAGCGTGTACGATTGCAGTAAAAGCAGGCTGCAAACTGCTCAAAGGGAGCATCACTATCATTAAAATGATTGAAAGTATTCTTCTTAAAGTCTCGCGTAATTTTCTTTTCATTTATCTTTCCCCTTAAAACAAATTCTTAAAAAAGTCACCAATTGCCTTAAATACATTCTTTACAAAGCCCCATACTGTTTTTACGGCTTTTACAAAGAAGTTATCTCCTGAGCTGCTGTCATCATCTGAAGAAGTGTCTCCCGAATCAGTTGTACCTGAATCCTCTGTTCCCGATTCAGTCCCTGATCCTGTATCTCCTGATGTTTCTCCACCAGACCCGGAATTATCATTCTGATTGCCGGTATCAGAACCTGTATCGGAACCGTTTCCAGAACCATCTCCGTTATTTACTGTGCCATCAATGGTTGTTCCGCTTCCGTTACCACCGCCGTTGTTATTACCTTCTTCTCCACCTGCGTTTGTTCCGGAATTATCCCCTGTGCCACCCTGGTTTTCATTTCCGCCCTGGTTGTTTCCACCACCCTGGTTTCCGCTTCCGCTCTGGCTGTTTCCACCCTGGTTCTCGCTTCCGCCCTGATTGTTTCCACCGCCTTGGTTTCCACTTCCGCCCTGGTTGTTTCCGCCACCTTGATTTTCGCTTCCGCCTTGATTATTTCCACCACCTTGGTTTCCACTTCCACCCTGGTTATTGCCACCCTGGTTATTTCCGCCCTGGTTTTCACTTTCATGAACAGTAGTGTTTAATATATTTCCGTTATTGTCATACTCATACGTGACGTAACTTCCGTCATCGTATATGACCTTTGTTACCCTATCAAAAGAATCGTACTCATATTTTTCGGCTTTAACATTTAGAGAAAATGTTGAAACCATAAGTACTCCAACTAGTGCATACGTTAATGTTTTCCTGAATTTTCTTTTCATAGTCACTCCTGTCTCATTAATAATGTATATATTGAATTCCTCTTGGTTTGTGAGCATAAAAAAAGCAATCAAATAAGAAATATTTTTAAATGTTTCTTACCTGATTGCAGTCTAACTACCTAGAAAAAAATCTTCTTTTACGGCTTACGACTTTGCGTCCTAACCTTTCGGAAAGTTTGCCCCTCACTAGTCCACTTTAACATAGAACGCAAGGCCATGTCAACTAATAATAAATATAATTAGATGAATAATGACACTAAACCCCCGTCCCCCAGTGTCAAAACTATTTCGAGATAATAATCTTTCCGTCTTTTACTTCTACTCTAACCTTATTCGAATCAATTCCTGCCATGTCGAGTGCATCCTGGGAAATCTGAACTCGGCGGGCTTTGTCGAGGATTGAGTACTCTTCGTGTGATTCAACAGCTGCGAGGCTCTCGGTGGTCATATTGTCGAGCTGCTGGCGATATTTTTCTTTCATGATCTTTTCGGTACTGATCTTACCGTCGGAAATCATGATTACACGCGAAACCTTGTTGGCAAGGCTTAAGTCGTGGGTAACGATGATGATTGTGATACCGATTTCTTCATTGATTTTTCTGAAGATATCCTGAATCATATTGGATGTCTTTGAATCAACGGCACCGGTAGGCTCGTCGGCAAGAAGAATCTTTGGATCATGTGCAAGAGCAACTGCTATGGCGACTCTTTGCTGTTCACCACCGGACATCTGTGCGGGATAAGAATTGGCTCTGTGATCGATGCCAATCATCTTAAGAAGGCCCATTGCTTTCGCTCTTCTTTCCTTTTGACTCATATGGTCAAAGTAGAGCGGAGCCTCCACGTTCTGAAGTGCGGTGAAGTACGGGAAGAGATTCTGTCCGCTGTTCTGCCATACAAAGCCTACGGACTTTCTTCTGTATTCAACCAGACCTTTTTCGGACATGGCAAAGAGGTCGTTGCCGTCCACATAGAGACGTCCTGCGGTTGGTTTTTCAAGACCGCCTATCATATTAAGAAGTGTGGACTTACCTGAACCTGATTTGCCGATGATGGCTACAAGTTCGCCACGTTCGATTTCAAGTTCAAGGCCCTGCAAGGCAAGTACTTCCACATCGTCAGTCTTATAAATCTTTACCAGACCGTCACAGACAAGTATATTATCCTTTTCTGCCTCGGGAGCGCCTTCGGTTACTTCGTCAGCTGCATAGTTTTCTTCTGCTGCGTAAACCGGTGCTTCAGCCTCGTTATTAACATATTCGTTGTTCATTTCGTTATTGTTCTGCGGGTACATACTTTAATTCTCCGTCTTCCATCTCGTATACAGCATCACCAAAATCCATCAGGTTGGGGTCATGCGTTGTCATTACTATGGTGATTCCTTCTTTTGCGATGAGTTCCTTGAAAAGCTTTATGATTCCAAGACCTGTGTTTGTATCAAGTGCTCCGGTAGGCTCATCGGCGAAAATGATTTTGGGCTTATGCGCTACGGCTCTCGCGATGGCAACTCTCTGCTGCTCACCACCGGACATCTGTGAAGGCATATGCGTCATTCTTTTTTCAAGTCCGACGATTGATAAAACCTCTCTTATTCTGGCATCTCTGTCTCCCTTATAATCAGCGAGTTTAAGAGCAAAATCAACATTCTCGTAAGCACTCATTATCGGAACCAATGCTACCGACTGGAATACAAATCCGATATTGTATCTTCTCATGGTTTCTCTCTGTCTTAAGCTCATGCTTCCGACATCCCTTGAGTCGATGATTACTTTTCCGCTCGTGGGGTCATCCAGCATACTTAAAATATTTAAAAGAGTGGTTTTACCCGAACCCGAACGTCCCTTTAAAATTGTCAGGCACGCAGGCGGTACTTCAATATCAACGCCCTTTAATACTTCAAGGATTTCATGGTTTCCAAGCGGGAAACTTTTATGAAGATCAATTGTTTTAATTATACTGTCCATATTTTCAACCTTTTAGTCTTCGCCAAGCTTGATAGCCTTGGTAATGTTCATGTTCTTAATGATTCTGTAGATTACGATAAAGCAGAGGATAAGCACAAATCCTACGATTACACCCATCTTCATACCGTCTTCGGCTTTACAAATAATTGTAAGCGGAATATTGTGTTCTCTCGGCAGATAAACCGTCGAGATGAGTTTCGTAAATAGGAACGTTGTCAGCATTCCGACACCGAAGCCTGCTCCGCACGCGAATAACGAAGAGAATATCTGCTCTACGATAAGCATTCTGAAAATCTCTCCCATGGTAAGACCCATGGATCTGTAGATACCGTAAATCAGTTCTCTTTCTTTTATGGTGAGTATCCAGTAGATTAAGAAACCTACACCGCAGACAACCAGCGATATAACAAATCCTATCGAGAACATACCGTTTGTAATCTGAATAAGAGTGGAGTTTCTCTGATTTTGTATAAGTTCCTCTCTTGCAGTATGTTTGGGGATTCTGCCGTTTTCGTCAACAAATGCGCTTATATCATCATAGTCTCCGGGATTGGTCAGTTTCATCCAAACCTGGTAAGGTCTCAATTTAAAGGCATTAACTACAGTATTGTAATTTGCCACTATGAGATAATTATCTCTCTTTTTATATGTTCCGTCGGGCTGTTCTTCGTATACCGTGGATTCGTATCCGGGGAAGGAATCTACTATGCCTACGATTTCACCGTTTGTAGTGGCATCTATCTTACTTGCATCAATCGGAGAAACTCTGCTGTAAGAAAGCTTGTCTCCAATCTGCAATTCATATTTTTCAGCAAGGTTTTTGGAAATCAGAATTCCCTTGGGTTTTTGTCCGAGGTCATTTAAGTAATAATACCAGTGCTTGTCGTTAAGCCCGTCCATAAGAGATGCCGTCTCACCGAATTCCTTGGTATTGATTCCTAAAAGAAGTACTCCGTTTTCTTTCTTTTTATCCTTGGATATGATTGCATCATCATCGCGGACAACCCTCGTCATGCTTTCAACACCCATTCCCCTTAAAGGTTCAAAGCGCTGATAATCAGGCTCGGTATAACGCCAGTATGCTTCACCGCCCATTGAGGATTTTTTGATGATAAGATTCCATCTTTCCTCAACTACATAATCGCAGCCGGTATTGTAGTTGATTCGGTTTTCCATGTTTTCATTGACGCTTCGCGCAAGGTTTGAATTGAATATACCCATTGCGATTGTCATTACCAGGAATACCGAGATAAATCCCTGTTTCTTGGTGTTTCTTATAATCTGCAGGAATGCAACGTATTCTGCAGGTTTCCATTTGTTTCTTCCAAGCTTATAAATAAGGTTGATGATAAGATGAATGATTCTTAATGCGAACAATCCGCATCCTAAAATAAACAATGATGAATCAAGGAAAATAATCGGATCGATCTGACCGCCCGCAATAACGGTAAGCGAAATCGATTCTCTCTGTTTCATATAGTTGTAAAGAAGATATCCCGATAATGCAAGAAGCGGTAAATCAAGGAAAAATCTCTCCCAAAATGCTTTTGCTTTGCCGGAGTTTTTATGTGATCTTCTTTCGATAATCGTAAATCTTGAAAGAGGAATAACAGGTATTGTCATAAAAAGCATGGACAATGCAAAGGCTATTCCCGCAAATGCAAGCATCATGTATGTCGGCTGATAGATGGTCGTATCTTTTAGGGTGAATACAAGGAACGCATCCGTTCCGGCGCCCATCTTACAGAAAAGATAACCAAACGGCAGACCGATCACGGAGCCGATTATCGATATAACAAATGACTGCAGCATATAGAGTCTGATGACTTTAAATCTTGAGACACCACGGCTCTTAAGCATTGCGATTTCGCCTGTTTCCATCTCAAGAATTCTGCTTGAAATCATATAAATGAAAAGAAGCAAAAGTGCAATAATCGGTATTTCAAATGTTAAAAGAATTATACTGATAGTCTTCTTTGATTCAACATAGGAAGACAGAATGTTTTCAAAGTTCGAAGTAAGATTTGAATCGATTGCTCTGAACTGTCTTAAATACGATAAGTATTCTTCGGCATTGTTGTAATCGATATATGTATAATCAAACATTACCCTTTCGGTGTAATTGATTTGAGACTGACTGTATATATCCAGAATAGTCGAAAAATCTTCCTTGGATGCGAAAAGAACTCTGTCAAAGGTTCTTAGTCTTCTGTCCCAGAAAGGATCGCCGTCGTCAACTTCCTCGATGATACCGCAGATAATCGCTTCTACATGTATTTTCTCATCATCCTTTTTAACTACCGCACTCCAGTGCTGTCCGATAGTCAAATCCTCTGTATCGTAAGTTTTCTGTGATACCACTACAGGAATTGCGCCTTCTTTTAGGGCCTCTTGAACCATCTCATTCGTGGAATTTGCGGCTTCCTCGGGCCATGTACCTGCCAAAAGTTCCGCATGCGCACGGTAATTATCCAGATAACCGAATGTCAGCTGTCTGGATTTTCCCGTCAGATTTTCTTCGGCATAACCTACAGGTACTTCAAGAACCTGCTGCCTTTGAATCACGGGAACATCGATGTAATAATTCCATTTGTTCTCAAGACTGTTCAAAAATCCCAATGCGGCTTCGGTATCCGTATAGTTGCCACCGTTAATTATTCCTTTGGTGGACATTACCGCAGGATATGTCACATACTTTTCCGTATAATCTTTAAAAAGATTCTGAAGCAGTCTGTTAAGACTTCCTTCCTTAAACATCGGATATACGCTTAAGAATGCCGACAGAAGAATAACGCCTGTAAGCAAACAGATATTAAGCCACTTTTTATTCAGTATTTTGTATTTGATAAATCTTATCATTTTATCTTTCTCCTGTTACTTAACAAGAATGTCTCCTTCATATAAGCCGTTTATAATTACCGGTTTGTCCATACTTCCGAGTCTCTGGTCCATTCCGGTCTGTACGTATCTCTTGTAAACTTCGTCTCCGTTTAATACCCATACATAATTGTATTCTTTCTTGTCGAAGGAAGTTTCCGTAAACAGATAATTGCCGGGAATTGTCAACATGTTATCCAGTCGCATTTTATCGTAGCTTACTTCCACGGTCATAAACTGACTGTCATAACTGAAAAAATCTTCATCATCAACGCGTACATAAAAAGTATTTAAATCCATTGCAGGCGGCGTGCAGTATACTTTGCCGTTTTCCGTAAACACATGTGCGAACGTATTGTTGTTTCCGGCTATAACCTCTGCGTCAAACGTGTCGTCTTTTATGGTAATCGTATAGTTGTAACCCACAGGCTCGGGGTCATGCGATCCGCCGAATTTTACAATATTGTCAAAGTAGTATGAGCTTTCTGCCAGTTTCTTGCCTACATTGACCTTATCAAGCCTTGCAACAGGTATCGAAGTAATCTTTCCGTCATATTCGGCATAAATGGTCTTATATCCGGTACCGTCATTGTTCTTCTTTGCGTTCGCATACTGTCTGTTTAATGAAGCGATAGTATTGTCGTGCTGTTTTTTACGTATATCCTTGTTTATTTCAAGGACCTTTAAATCCATCTCGGCATATTTTATCTTATATGCTTTTTTGTTTGTATCCACTTCAAGTTCTGCTTTTTCCTTAGCCAAATCAAGCATATCTGCAGCACTTGTATTCGGATCTGCGAGAGCTTTCTTTATTTCTTCGAGTCTTGCAACCGACTGTTTTGATTCACTTGCAGAATCACTGATGGTTTTGTTTAAATCTTCGTATTCCTTCTCAGCGTCCTTAACAAAATTGTCGTAATCTCTGTTTTCACTCTTAATCATGTTTTCGATTCCGACCAATACTCCTTTTTCGGAATCAATCATAATTCGTAAAATAGGATCGCCTTTTTTGACTTCCTGAAGTTCCGTTACATAGATTTCGTCAACTTCTCCCTCATCGGTTGAGAAATAAGAATGTGTCGATTCCTCTACATACTTAATTCCTTTTGCTGTTTCAGACTGAGCAAATGTTTTTAATTTTACTTCGTACTGACCGTCCATTTTGGGAAGAGTTGCTTCCTGTGTATAAAGAACCATTTCTCCCTCTTCGAGACCGCCTAAAACTTCATAATTGTGTTCGTCGGCTGCTCCCATTTCAAAGTACTTCTTTTCAAGGGAACCGTCATCAGCCCTGACATATACAAACGATCCTGTATCATCTGTATTTACAGAATCTTTGCCGACCACTAAAACATCATTTTTGTCGGTGGAATAAAACTCTAACAGAATATAATCACCCATCTTTATATCAACTTCCTCTTCGGTCTTGAAACGCTGTATGGGATACATATTCTGCGCCTTGGCAAAAACTGTTTCGGAATCGCTATATGCATATTCGGTAATAGGCACTTTTCTGCCTTCAATAAATGCAAATTTTACCGGATATTTGGAATAATTGTAGGATCTGGTATCTGCGTTGGAGACAATATACAAATCATCGGGATCCGTAATTGTTACCAGGTTTTCATAAGCCGTTGCGGTATTGCCTGTTTTTAAATCTTTTTTATATGTTACATAACCGCTCTTTTTAGCCTTTATGATACCGTCGTTAACTATCTTGTTATAATCGGTAATACTCTCGTTTATTTTCCTTTTCTGGAACTCATACATTTCTATATTATATGTATGGTTCTCATTGAAGGTTTCGATGGTCTTGTCAAAAGATTTTACATAGTCTTCATTTACAAAACCGAGATTCTTGTTGTATTCTGCCTCTTCTTTCTGAAGCATAAGTCTTTCAAGCTCTATTTCGTATTTTTTCTCGTCAGCCTCGTGACTTGCATTTAAAACACTTAAATCCGAATTAAGACCCGCTATCTGTTCTCTTACGGAATCAAGGTTTGCTTCCACCAAAATATCGCCCTCGTTGACATAGTCACCGACGGATACGTAAATATCTTTTATTTCAATCATTTTCTCATAAAAATGACAGTATTCCTGACCCATTACATTTCCGATGATAATCTTGGCCTGGCCCATATTTGCCTTTTCAACGGGTCTGAATGTGGGTTCTGCTCCGACAGGTTCTAAAAGAGTCGGAACTTCCCTGTTGGAAGTACATGATGCAAGAACTATTACGGCGCTAAGTGCAAGAGCCAGAGTTTTAATTTTTTTGGATTTTATCATTTTGCTGCCACCTCTTCTCCGCCTTCAAGTCCGCTTGAAATAATTGCCATACCATCCACAACGGAATCAACTTCCACATATGTGGGATCTCTGAATCCGTTTTCATCCACGAGGTAAACGAATCTCTTTTCGTTTACAGCGGTGTAAACAAGTCTTTCCTCTACATAAACAACATCTCTCATCTTTTCGAGAGGAATAACAACTTCAAATTTTTCGGTACTTACATAGACTACATCATCACTGACAGGTTTAAAATGAAGCGTTTTGCTTCCCGTAGTGTTTTCTTCAATCTCTGTTATTACAACGTCAAATTCCATTGTAGGAGACTGAGCCTTGTAAACCGCACCTACTTCGAATTCATAATCCGTATTCTTAACTTCCGTATAAAAGCCTACGTCTCCGCTGGCTTCAGTTAAAATATCCTTGCCCTTAACTACAACGCCGTTTGCTATGGCATCGCTGACATATGTAATAACGCCGTCTTCTCTGGCCTTAACAATACATTTGTCAAGGTCTCTCTGGCTTTCGGATAGTTCAATCTGTTTTAATTTAATATCATCTTCTATTGCAACTATCTGGTCGTCGTATGTCTTGCCAAGTGCGATATTGGCAGCATATTCCTCGACTTTGGGATCGGTCTTCTCGGGATCGAAATTGATGCTTTTAAGCTTTTTGACATGCTCTAAGAGCAGCTGGTCTTTTTCGAGAGTTTCTCTCGCATCAGCTACCTTTTTCTCAATTTTATCCGATTTGAGAACGCACATTACCTGACCTTCTTTTACGTAATCGCCGTTCGCAACATTAAGCTCGCCGAACTCGAGGTCATCAAGATCAACCGAATAGTTATAATATCTTAAAGAATTCTGGGTGAGTTTAAGCCTGATGGTAGGCTGCATATCGCCCCTTTGAACTATAAAAGTTTCGGGAATGGTTTTCTGATACAATTCCTTGGAAATGGGGTCGATTTTGTGAATATCGGTCTTTTCGCACCCCGAAAGAAGGACTGCGAATGATAAAACCGCACATGAAATTATTCCTTTAATAGGTTTCATTTGTCTCTCCAGTTAAATAAATTTAGTCTGCTTGTACCTATTTTGACATTTTATCACAAAATACCATTGTTATAAATACGACAAATTTTAGACAATATACCTATTTTTTAGTGAATTCCTTTTGTAAATTCAATTTCTTTATGCTATAATCTGAACGAACGCGCTTTTAGCGCAACAATTTCTATCTTTTTTAGGAGGTTTTAAAATGGCTTTAGTTACCACAACAGAAATGTTTAAGAAAGCCTATGACGGCGGCTATGCAGTCGGCGCTTTCAACGTAAACAATATGGAAATCGTTCAGGGTATTACAGAAGCTGCAGGCGAATTAAAGAGCCCTGTAATTCTTCAGGTTTCCAAGGGCGCTCGTGCTTATGCTAACCACACTTATCTTGTAAAGCTTGTTGAAGCAGCAGTTATCGAGAATCCCGACATTCCTATCGCACTTCACCTTGATCACGGCGATACATTCGAACTTTGCAAATCATGTATCGACGGTGGATTTACATCAGTTATGATCGATGCTTCTTCCAAGTCATTCGAAGACAACATCGCACTTACAAAGCAAGTTGTTGAATATGCTCACGCTCACGGCGTAGTTGTTGAAGCTGAGCTTGGTACTCTTGCAGGTATCGAAGACGAAGTTGTAGTTGAATCAGGCAAAGAAGCTTACACAAGACCCGAAGAAGTTGAAGAGTTCGTTTCCAGAACAGGTTGTGACTCACTTGCAATTGCAATCGGTACATCACACGGTGCATACAAGTTCACAGCAGCTCAGTGTACAAGAAACGCTGACGGAATCCTTGTTCCGCCACCCCTTCGTTTCGACGTACTTGAAGAGTGCATCAAGAGACTTCCCGGATTCCCTATCGTTCTTCACGGTTCATCTTCAGTTCCTCAGGAATTCGTTAAGATGGTTAACACATACGGCGGAAATATGCCCGATGCTGTAGGTATTCCCGAAGAGCAGCTTCGTAAGGCAGCTTCACTTGCTGTATGTAAGATCAATATCGACTCCGATATCCGTCTTGCTATGACAGGTAACATCAGAAAGTACTTCGCAGAGCATCCCGATCACTTCGATCCCCGTCAGTACTTAAAGCCCGCTCGTCAGGCTGTTAAGGACATGGTTGCTCACAAGATCATCAACGTTCTTGGTTCAGACGGTAAGGCTTAATTAAAGAATTTTAAAGCACTAAAGATAATAAACCGGAGCTTAACAGGCTCCGGTTTTTATTTGCTTAAAAATTTACCCATCATTTTGATAGGTTTTTCTTTATTTTATATTTTAGGGGGTATATAATGTTTTCGGAAAATAAAAAGTTTCGGAGCCGGGCACACTGTGCGAGCCAGGCTCCTAAGTTTTCTTTTTAGAGAAGGCGGGTACAGATATATGATTTCTACAAAAGGAAGATATGCACTTAGAATAATGATTGATCTTGCATCACAGGATAATGAGAGTTTTATTCCGCTTAAAGACATTGCGGAAAGACAGAATATTTCCAAGAAATATTTGGAAATAATCATAAAAGATCTTGTTGAGGGCGGCCTTCTTATCAGCCTTTCGGGTAAAGGCGGCGGTTACAAATTAAAGAGAAAACCCGAAGAATATACGGTAGGTGAAATCATTGAATTAACCGAAGGTTCACTTGCTCCGGTAGCATGTCTCGCGGAGAAAGCCGAAGAATGCCCCAGAGCATCTGCCTGCATTACTCTTCCTTTGTGGAAAGAGTATGGTGAACTCGTACACAATTTCTTTTATGGTAAGAAATTAACCGACCTTTTATAATTCTATATTTTCAAGTTTCTTTCCCTTTTTAAGATAAACTCCTTCAATTCCGTTTGAATCAACTAAGTTTACTTTGGATGTTGTATCTTTTCTTGCGAAGATGCTGCCGAGTACGGAAGTTCTTAAGCCGTAAACAGCCATCACATTTTCGCCTTCATAGCTTGTAATCTTTGTCTTGTATGCTCTGATCGGTTTCTTCGAATCGATTTCCACGATTGAGAAATTCATCAAATCAACATTGTCTGTTGCATAGTATATTATTCCGTCATTTTCCATGCTTGAATCTTTGAAAATAACCTTGTGGAAATATACTTCATCAAAATCATCCTCATCCTCATAAAGTAAAACCGATTTTTCCTCCACGTTATTATACTTTCGTCCTGCGGAATCTAACATCAGTGAAGGTTTTGTAATCTTTGCATAAATGTTTTTCTGACTGATCGGAACGATAGGAAGATTAAGCAGTATGAAAAGAAGTACTATCGAAACAATCGCTACAATAAAACCAACTTTCGATCTGTCATTTTTTCTTTTAACGTCCTGACCGATTTTTTTAATCAGTTTCTCGTCATATTCCGCGCTTGTCTCGATTTCCTTTTCGCCCGGAATATCGCCCTTCATTGATTCATATGCCTTCTTGCATTCGGGACATTCGTTTAAATGATTTTCTATTTCTTTATTTGTTTCTTCGCCGGTTAGTTCGTCAATGTATGAGGGAAGTAAATCTCTTATTAAATAACATTTATCATTCTTCATCATTCATCATTCCTTTCAGTTTTTCTTTTGAGCGGTAGAAAGTTACTCTTGCCCAGTTTTCGCTTTTGTGAAGTACATCTCCGATTTCCTTGAATGAGAGTCCCGAATCGATACGAAGCTTAACAACCTCTTTTTCGATATCAGTCAAAGAATTTATGCTTTCCGCCAACCTTCTTTGTTCCTCTCTCTTCATGACTTCAGCCTCAACATTAGTGTTTCCGGCCACTTCCATGAAGTTTTCATCGTCTATCGATGCATTCATATTATCTTTTTTCTTCAAATGGTTGAAATATATGTTCTTAGCTATCGTACACAGCCAGGCGAAGAGGTTGCCACCCGTAAAAGAATCGTAATTCTTAATCGCCCTGTAAAAAGTTTCCGATACTATGTCGTCCGCCAGGTCCTGATTGCGGCAAATCGAAACGACATACTTTTTAAGCGGTATACAGTATTTAAGATATATTTCTTCCATCTCTTTCGTGGAAGCGCTGTTCATCTTTCTACCCTGCTTTCTGCATGATAAACAACTTGGGTTTTCAAAATGTTACAAAAAATTTATATTTTTTAAAAAAATATCGGAGACGCCCGGCGAAACCGATATTTTTGATATTGCTTATTTAATTAATTACCATGTTTTTCTTATAATCTTACCGCCGCCTATTACACAGTCGTTTTCATCATAAAAGACGGCAGACTGCCCTGCGGTTGCCGCACGAACCGGCTTTTCAAATACGATACGAAGCGTATCCTCATTAAAACGTGTAAGGATGGCATTTTCTCCGTCGTGGCGGTAACGTATCTTAACTCTGGCAGGTATTTCCTCGCCATCTTTAATATCTTCTATACTAAGGAAATTAAGATCGTTTACAAATATCTCATCATTATACAAAGCTTTGTCTTCGCTTAAAACTACTTCATTCGTCTCCGGTCGTATTTCTTTTACGAACATAGGAACACCGAATGCTATGCCAAGACCTTTTCTCTGCCCGATGGTATAATGTATGATTCCTTTGTGTTTTCCGAGGATTTTGCCTTCTTCATCCACGAAATTGCCTTCTTCCGGAATCAATTCCGAAGTGTTCTTTTCTATATAATTAGCATAATCACCGTCGGGAACAAAGCAGATTTCCTGAGAATCGGGCTTATCTGCCACGATTATTCCGGCTTTTCTTGCAATTTCTCTGACTTCGTCCTTTGAATATTTGCCAAGAGGCATTAATGTTCTTGAAAGCTGCTCCTGGGACAATTTATAAAGCATATATGTCTGGTCTTTTTCGACGTGAAGAGCCTTTTTTACGGTATAGCGGCCGTTATCAAGCTTAACTACCGAAGCATAATGCCCCGTTGCAACAAAATCCGCCTGACGAATGTTTGCAAAATAAAGCATCCTCTCCCATTTAACGTATCTGTTGCATTCAATGCAAGGATTTGGAGTCATTCCTTTTATATAATCACATACAAAAGGCTTCGTTACATTTCGTTCAAATTCCGATATACAGTTAAAAGTATGAAAAGGAAATCCGATATGGTCTGCTATGCATTTTGCATCATCGATTTCGCAACATCTGCTCTCTTCTCCGTCGGATGATTCCCAGACACGAAGAGTAAGACCGATCACATCATATCCTTCTTCTTTTAAGAGGTATGCACATACGGCGCTGTCGACGCCTCCGGACATACCTACAACCACTTTTTTGCTCATAAAACCTCAAAAAATAATGTTAAATCTAAATTTAATTTTCGGGGATAATCTCCTGTACTACTGGGATTGTCCTGTTCATCTTTTCTGCGTACTCTTCCTTGGGCATTGGCTTCGCAAAGAAGTAACCCTGGATCATATCGCAGCCTTTTTCGGCCAGAAAATCGACCTGTTCTTTAAATTCTACACCCTCTGCAACGGTTAACATGTTTAAACTCTTCGCCAAAGCGATGGCTTTTGAAATAACAATTTCGCCTCTGCCACCGTTTAAATCACCCTTGAAGAATTCCGCATCAAGTTTAAGAATATCCAGAGGCATATCCTTGAGTGAATTAAGAGACGAATAGCCTGAACCGAAATCGTCCATAGAAACCATAAAGCCATAGTCTTTCAGTTTGCAGATTGTATCTATCATTGCTTTCTTGTCATCGAAGAAAGCACTTTCTGTAAGCTCAATCTCAATCAGATTGTGAGGACAGCCCTCTTTGTCAACTGCATCCCTTATCTGCGCAGCCAGATCGTCTTCGATAAAATGCGCTCTTGAAACGTTGACGGATGCCGGAACACACTCATATCCTGCGTCAAGCCATGCCTTCTGATCTCTTGCAACATGTGTAATCATAAAATGATCGATTTCCTGAATAAAACCGTTCTTTTCGAGGATAGGAATAAAGGTTCCCGGAGACTTGAATCCAAGTTCGGGCGAATTCCATCTGATAAGAGCTTCAACACCTTTAAGTTTGTTGTGCTTCGGATCGTATTTGGGCTGGTAATAAATCACGTATTCTTCGTTTTCTATAGCACCCCTGCGATGTTCCATAACGGTGTCAATCCATTTTTGCTCTTCGACAAGGTTTTCGTCAAAGAAAGCAATACCCGAGTCATCGCATTCTTCAAGTGTTGATCTTGCGGTGCAGGCATTGTTGTACTCTCTTTCGATATCAATATCTTTTCTTCTTTTAGCCCTGCCTTTTGCGTCTGTTATGTTTTCTACCACATAAACACCGACATGGAATGTAAATTTATGGTCTACGCCAATCTTTTCAAGCTGGTCGATTATCTGCTGAATTCTCGCCTTTAATTCTTCGCGGTCCTTGAATTTTAAAAGAAGTGCAAAGTTAGCGGACGCATAATGTGCTGCAAGTTCTTTTTTATTAAGGTTGGCGGACAATACCTTATCCACTTTGTTAAGCATTTCCTCGCCTTCGATAACCGAATGGCAGACACAGTAATTTCTGAATTTCACGAATACCAAATCGAGTACGGCATATGATGTGGCAGCATTTCTTCTTTTCTTTAAAAGTTGTTCGCCTCGGAAAGAAAACCACATCCAGTTATGTCCTCGGGTTATAGGATCCGTAAAGAATACTTTGGAAATTCTTTTCTGATATACCAATGTGTTTATCATATTGATCAGCATAAGAATTATTATACAAGTCACAAGAACAAACCCAATGATGCCAAAAAGTCCTACAAATATCATGTCGGAAGGGGTTATTTTGCCACATACTTTTGCGTAAAAAATCTGTTTTCCGCCTTTTACATCAACGGCTATCCATAACGGTACTTCCAAAGAAGTCTTTTTTATTCCAATCTGGAGGTTGATTTCTTCCCCCATTTTTGTAGCAAATTTGAACATTGAAGCTGCATTAATCGAAAGTTCTCCATCCTCATCGGGTTCGAAAACTCCTTCGGTAACATCGTCAAGATAAACTCTCAATTCTGTTTCACCCTGAGATGTAAAGGGAAGCTTAAACTTTCCGTTAGTGTGTCCCATAGTGTTGGAGCCGTGCTCGTATAATATATTTCCGTGAGTGTCTGTAATAAAATAGCTTCTTCCGTCTTCATTTAACAGAGCATAAATGTCACCGCCGTTTTCATCAGTGCCTATGTCGTACATTTTTGCCATATAAGACACTGCTTCGTATTCATCGCCAATTTTCGAATTAAAGACATACATGCCGATAGTTTCAGAAAGCAAAACAATAATAACATCCGATACTAACGCAATTACAATACAAAGCGCAATAGTAATCCAAATAGGATTTTTCCTTACTATTTTTAAAACTTTATTCTTTTTTCTTTTAGGAGTAGTATTTGACATATTTTAGCTCAGATAAACTGTTATCTGCCTTTCTAAATAATCTCTATCTGGCACATTTTCATTGTTTCAAGTGCCGCAGCATGACTCTCGGGTGTAACTCCCGCGCAGCATTTCGAATCAACGGATATTTTTATTTCCGGGAAAAGCGCTTTTAAAATAAGTGCATTGGAGACAACGCAGATATCTGTGCAGAGTCCGATGATTTCGATTTCTTCGAACGTGCGCTCTTTCCAGCCTGTATATCCGAACGAAGGCTTGTTTATTATCTCTGCTCCTTCAAAATAAAGGCCTTCTCTTATCTCCCAGCCTTTTGTATTTTCGATACAGTGTACCACCGGAAGATAATGTCCTTCGTTGGTATTAAGATAATTCTCGTGATGGGTATCTCTCGTAAAAATAACCTCATCGCCGTTAGCTCTGTATTCGCTTATTTTTTCTTTTACCGCAGGAACAATCTCAACTGCCTCTTTGCTTCCGAGGCTTCCGTCGATAAAATCGTTCTGCATGTCTATTACTATCAGAGTTTTCATAGCTTCTTCTCCCTTAATATCCGAAACTTTTATTAAAATCCTCAACTTATAATAATACCATATTTCTCATATTTTATGAAGTTGACCACTTACATACAATTGGTGTCGGGGTCCTTATCCCAGTAATTTTTCTTTGTCTCAACCATTGCCAGAATATTGGCTTCGGTAAAGGGGCGGAAGTAATTTAAATCCGCACAGACATTAAATCCGAAAGGCTTCCATAAACCGGTTCCTCTGTGTGTATGCGCGAAAAGATTAAGACAGTCTTTTTTATGATCCATGGGACAGTGAATAAGATGGAACTTAATACCGCCTATCTCCACGTCCGCATCTTTTAAAACATCATAAAAGCCATGATTTTTTAGTTTGTTTCGCATGTACTCAAAATCGTTTCCGTACACTTCTCTTAAAACTCTCTCTTCGCCATTGCCCATTATAAGAATGACTTTCGGATTAAGACGCCTTACTATTGCAAAAGCTTCATCAGGATCGGGATGGTGGCCGGCATTATAATTAATCCAGTCGCCGAGCACATAGAGTTCATCTGCCTCTCCCACCATTTTGTTTACGTTTTCAACAAAGACATCTTCAAACTCTTTGATGTCTTTAAACGGGCGCCATTCACGCTCAATTATTTCATTGTCGCCAAAATGTAAATCTGCTGTAAAATATTTCATATGAATTCCCTCAACTCTTTTATTTTACTATGTTAAGGAATTATATTCAAATCAAAAAAGACCGGGAGAGAATCTCCCGGCCCTAAGCGTTTTTTATTTTTCAACTTTTAAAAGACTCGCATTTCTTAATGTGCAGTATGTGTAACTTCCTTCTTCGTACGTATCGAATATGCCTTCCACTGTGATAATATCACCTTCCTCGGGATAATCGTCCGGAAACTTTAAATCATCGGACAGTTCAAACTCTATTCCCGTTGCACAGCAGGCAGTGGCGTCCTGAACTATGCAGGCATCGTATCTGGTTGAATATGTATCGTCAAAGTATATCGCATATATGCCTTCCATTTTAATTTTTTTACCCATATAGTTCTCAGGCGTAGCCATCATGTTATAGACTTCGGAATATACAAGAATTCCGGAAATTGCTGTAAGATCCACGTCAATATCGTCAGAACCTTCCGATGTTACTTCATCACCTGAATCACTTTCCGTAATTTCGTTTTCATCCAACGGTTCGCTTACAGATTCCTCTTTTATATCTTCTGTTTTTTCGCCGAAGACATCTGTGGCAGTTTCTTCGGTTGCGTTGTCCGAATTTGATTCTGAAACATTCTCTTTTACGATATTGGTTTCTTCAGTCACATCCTGCTTTACTCCGCCGTTTATGCAACCTGCTGCCATTATGAATAATACCGCTATAAGAAAAATACGAGTCCCTTTTTTCATATGATTTCTCCTATTGTAACGCTTCTTTTAAAACCTCGAGATTGCTTTCCATTATCGAAAGATAAGTGATTCCTTCCTCAACACCCTTTGATGTAACAGACTGCATTGAATCCATTACAAGGATTTTCTGATTTTTGTCTGCGGTATTTTCTATGATTGTTTCCGCTATGCTGTGATTGGTGCCTTCGATGGTCATGATATTTTTAAGGGATAACTCATCCACTTTTTCTGCAAGGAAAACTACAGTCTGGAAGCTTGCATTGGTTTCCGTTGAGCAGCCTACAAATGCCGCATAATAGGAAATTCCGTAGTCATCCACGAGATATCTGAAAGGAAAACGGTCGCCGAAAAGAAGTGTCTTTACATTTGCCTCTGCGACTGCCTTCTCATAAGCTTTGTCAAGTTCGTTGAGTTTGTCTATATAAGCATCCGCATTTACTTTGTAAACCGAAGCATTTGTCGAATCAATTGTTTCCATTGCGGCTTCTATGCTGTTTACAAAAATAGTGGCATCCTTTAAGGAAAGCCATACATGTTCGTCGTATTCGACTTCTTCTTCGCCTTCCTCCTCTTCCTCTTCTTCCTCACATTCCATACCTTCGATGATCTCTTCCTCTTTGGCTGCATCACCGAGTTCGTCCATCAGATTAATTACTACCAAGTCCTTGTTTTCGGACTGTTTTAATACTTCATCCACCCATTCTTCCGATTCTCCGCCGACATAAATAAACAAATCCGCAGAAGTGATTTTCATAATGTCGTCAACTGTCGGCTGGTAGCTGTGAAGATCGACTCCGTTATCAAGAAGAAGTGTTACTTCCGCATTTGCGGGATTATCTCCGAGCACATTTTTAACCCAGTCGTATTCAGGGAAAATGGTTGTTACAATCTCTATTTTATCGTCTGCCTTTGTATTGTTTAAATTACCGCAGGCAGATAGGCAAACTGCCGCCATTACGGTTAATAAGAATGCTAATAATTTTTTCATGTTAAAACCTCCATATAAAAAATGCACGCAAAAAAGACAGCATAAATCTGTCGTCAAACGAAGGTTTTATTCAATTGTTCAGTCGGATTTTGTTTGTGACGGGTGTTTCTTTTACAAGATTATCGGAAATAACAAATGAAACACCAACGCATAAAAGAACGGGAACAAATGAAACTACTGCGACTGCGATAAAATCCGATATCTGATGCAGTGTATTCTGACAAATCTGCATGCATACACATATCGGACAGTTTTCCTCATCCTCGCATTTATGGTTTGCTTCCAGTGAAATAAAGAATGTGGAGAAAACAATATATAAAAGCATCATCATTGCGATGATGCCGGAAACGATTTTTATTTTGGAATCTTTTAAGCCTCGCATATATGTCTCTCCGATGTTAATTTACAATCAATGTCACATTGTAATGCTGCCTTTGAAAAAAGTCAATTACTTAAAAATATTTATCGTGTTTTTGCAGTTAGGATACCCGGTGCATCCCCAGAATTCGCCGAATTTTCCGTTTCTTAAGGTCATTCTTCTGCCACATATCGAGCAAATTGGAATGGTTTTATCACCGTTTTCAAACCTTTCGGTTTCTTCTTTTAGGAGCTCATAGACCTTTTGGTTCATAAGACAGTCAGCCAGTGCTCTGTGTGCTCCCTCGATTGAAATTCCAAAATGCGCTGCAAGCACCGTCAGGTTTTTGTGTGCGAGTTCAGGCATACAGCGTCTTGCGAGTAAAAGTGTATCCACGTAATCGTTGTCAGGGACTTTGCCGTCAAACTGAAGCATGCATTCCATCTTTAGAAAATGCATATCGAATGTTTTGATATTATGCCCAACCAGAATATCGTCTCCGATAAAATCGATGAACTGTGTAAGCGCTTCCTTCATCTTCGGTGCATCTTTGACCATATCGTCCGTAATTCCGTTTACTGCGGTCGCATCGGGTGAAATAGGCTGTTCGGGATTCACCAGAGTGGCAAATTTATCGACCACCTTGTGATTGACCACCCTGACTGCAGACATTTCAACGATTCTGTCTCCGTCAAAGGGATTAAGTCCCGTGGTCTCGAAGTCAAAGATCACGTAATCCGCAAAAAAATCATTTATGTTGTTCCCAAGTTGTTTTCCGAGCATATATCTTTTTACCCTAAAAGAGCAAATCGTGAGGTCATCACAATTCGCTCTTAAAAAATTATCTTTCTTCTCTGAAGTACGACAGTCCCAGACTTGCCGGCGGCTGATTCTCCTTTTTGTTTCGCATACTGGTTAATACCAGTACGAAAAGTGTAACAACATAAGGAATCATCTTGTAGAGTTCCTTAAATTCCATGTAATCCATACCGGTCGGAATGTAGAGATATACGATGTAAAGTCCGCCGAAAAGAATGGATGCGAAAATACCGATTAACGGGTTCCAGATGGAGAAAATAACAAGTGCGATTGCAAGCCATCCTCTGTCACCGAATGCATCATTTGACCATACACCCGAAGCGTAATCCATTACGTAATAAAGTCCGCCGAGGCCCGCTATCATACATCCTATGCAGGTTGCGAAATATTTGTATCTGCTGACATTGATTCCTGCAGCATCCGCTGTCGAAGGGTTCTCACCAACTGCTCTTAAATGAAGGCCCTTACGGGTTTTAAAGAGAACAATTGCGGATATGATTGCGATTATAAATGCCGCATAGCAAAGAAAACCGTAGCTTAAAAATACTTTTCCGAACCACCCCATCTTTGATGCAAAAGGAAGGGCTCTCGAATAAAATCCGCTGGTTCTTGAAAGTGCTATCGAAGGCACGTCTGCGCCCGAAAGTTTTATTAACGAACCGCCGAAGAAGTTACCTATACCGACACCGAACGTGGTCATTGCAAGACCTGTTACATTCTGGTTGGCTCGAAGCGTAACAGTCAAAAGGCAGTATATAAGTCCCATGATTAGAGATCCTGTAAGCGAACAGAGAAGCGGAATCATAATTGCTAAAAATCCGTTCATATCTCCGCCTTTGCACGCCTGCTCATAAAAGAATGCGCCGATAACTCCGCTGATACCGCCGACATACATTACGCCGGGGATTCCTAAGTTAAGGTTACCGGATTTTTCCGTTAAGATTTCGCCCGAACAGCCGAATAAAAGCGGTACACTCTGTCCTATTGCTCTGGGTATAAATGCAACTATATCAAACATATCACTTATCCCCCTTCTTTCTTACTACTATTCTGTACGAGATAAAGAATTCACATCCGATGATAAAGAATAAAATGATACCCGTCAGAATATCCGCAAATGACTGATTAAGTCCGAAGTTGGTGGAAATTTCTCCCGCACCTCTCTCAAGGAAAATAATCAGAAAGCTTGTAAATATCATTGTAATCGGATTGAATTTTGCGAGCCACGAAACCATAACCGCGGTGAATCCCTGTCCTGAGTTGATTGTGGTTGTAATCGTATGGTTTATGCCACCGACAAGAATAAGTCCTGCCAGACCGCAAAGTCCACCGGATAAAAGCATCGTACGAATGATGATTTTCTCCGTTTTCATTCCGACATACTTAGCCGTTTTTTCACTTTCGCCGACAACCGAGATTTCATAACCGTGCTTGCTGTATTTAAGATAAATAAACATCGAAATCGTGGTCAAAAGTGCAATCACTATCGGAAGAAGATATTTGTTACCGAAAAGCTGAGGAAGCCATCCGGCATTTGTTGACTGATTGATAATACCTACCGTAAAAGAACCCTTCGGAACTTCCCATACAATCGTAAAGAACGCTACAAGCTGTGTGGCTATGTAGTTCATCATGAGTGTGGAAAGAGTCTCGTTGGTGTTCCAAATTGCTTTAAAAATCGCAGGAATAAGACCCCAGATTGCACCTGCAAGAATTGCACTTACAGTCATAATTAATATAAGCAGTGCGTTCGGAATTTTATCTCCGAGTGTAATCATGCATGCTGCGGTTGCAAGTGCGCCGACTAATACCTGACCTTCACCACCAATATTCCAAAATCGCATCTTAAATGCAGGTGTCAGAGCCAGTGAAATGATTAAAAGGACTGACATATTCTGCATTGTAATCCAGACCTTTCTGCCGGAGCCGAAAGCACCCTGGATAAATGCGCCGTATACTTTGAACGGATTAAGGCCTGTGGTAATGGTAGTAATAATACCGCATAATATAAGCGCAGCAACTATTGCGGCCGCTCTAATTCCCCATGATTTGTACCATGGGAGAACATCTCTTTTAACTAGGTGAAATAAAGGTTCTTTTTTATTCATCACTGTCTCCCGTTTCGGTACTCTCTTCTTTCTTTTCGCTGTCACCTAAAACTTTTGTCATCATAAGTCCGACTGTGTTTTTGTCGGTCTTTTCGGCATCGACGATACCGCTTACCCTGCCGCCGCAGAGTACGAGGATTTTATCGGATATCTCAAGCAAAACGTCCAAATCTTCTCCGACAAAAATAACCGCTACGCCTTTTTTCTTCTGTTGATTTATAAGATCGTAAATCGTGTAGGAGGAGTTGATATCAAGTCCTCTGACCGCATACGCGGTAAGTAAAACCGTAGGCGCATGCGCAATTTCTCTTCCGACTAAGATCTTTTGAACATTTCCGCCCGAAAGTCTTCTGACGGGAGTCTCGATGGAAGGAGTTACAACCTCGAGATCGTCTACAACTTTCTCTGCAAGTGAGTGCGGTGATTTTCTCTCCGTAAAAGGTGTCTTACCCTTCCTAAAAGAACGAAGCATCATGTTGTCGGATAAATCCATGTTTCCTACAAGTCCCATGCCGAGTCTGTCTTCGGGAACAAAGGATAACGCAACACCTAATTCTTCAATCTTTCTCGGGTCTTTGCCGAGGAGTTCTTCCTCTTCACCGTTTTCGTTTATATATTTTATGCTGCCGCTTTCGGCAGGCTGTAATCCCGCTATCGCTTCAAGAAGTTCCTTCTGACCGCTGCCGGAAATACCTGCTATACCAAGTATCTCACCGCTGTTTGCGATAAATGAAACATCCTTTAATTTATCAATGCCCTCAATGTTTTTAACAGTCAGGTTTTCAACCTTTATTCTGGGCTTGGGATCAACAGGCTTGGGGCGCTCAATATTAAGTGATACGCTTCGGCCTACCATCATATCGGTCATTTCGCCGGCATTCGTATCCTTGGTCATCATGCTGCCGACATATTCGCCCTTACGTAAAATAGCCACTCTGTCGGAGATTGATTCAACCTCGTGCATTTTATGAGTGATAATTACGAGAGCCTTTCCGTCAGCCTTCATATTACGCATAACGTTGAAAAGCTTTTCAGATTCCTGAGGGGTTAAAACCGCGGTGGGCTCATCCAGTATTAAGATATTGGCGCCACGGTACAATACTTTTACGATTTCGACTGTCTGTTTCTGGGAAACGGACATATCATATATCTTCTGGTCGGGATTGATGTCAAATCCGTATTTGTCGCAGATCTCTTTTATCTTCGCTGCGGCTTCCTTTTTGTTTAATTTGCCGTCAAGTCCGAGAATGATATTTTCGGTCGCAGTTAATACATCCACCAGTTTAAAGTGCTGATGAACCATGCCTATTCCGAGTTCATATGCAATTTTAGGGGAGCTGATTGAAACTTCCTTGCCGTCTATGAAAATCTGTCCTTCGTCGGGATAATAAATACCCGAGAGCATATTCATAAGCGTGGTCTTTCCGCTTCCGTTTTCTCCTAAAAGAGCTAAAATTTCGCCCTTGTTAATCTCAAGTGAAACATTGTAATTCGCCCTGACCTGGCCGAAAGATTTTGTGATATTTACGAGTTTTACAGCTGCTTCTGCCATATTAACCTCAACATTATCCGGAGCCGGGCACGCTACACGAGCCGGGCACCTTATCTGCACCATTATCCGCAAAATAAAAAAGAAAGGCAGTCAGCGAGCACGCTCACTGCCTTTCTAAAGTTTATCACATATTAGTATGATTCATCAAGAAGTGTAATGCCATCAATTCTTAAATCGAAGTAAGGAGCTGATCTGAATCCGTCTGCAGATTCATTGAAAGCACCATTGGAAATAACTTCATGATCGCCTTCGTATGCAGGATCTGTATCAACGTCTGCCATGTAAGATGTAACAGGTGAACCGCCTACTGTAAATGCTGATGTATCGAAGATCTTTCTCTGGCCTGACTGGATTTCAGCCTTAACTGCATCCATCTTAGCCTGTGTTCCTTCAGCGGGAGCAATCTTACCGAGGTCTGTAAGAACTACGGAACCTGTTTCGATTGTACCTGTGTAATCTGTAGGAATCTTCTCACCGTTCTGTACTGCCTTGATAATGAGTTCGAAGTAAGGAACCCAGTTGATACGTGAAGAAACGATGAATGTGTTGGGGGCTACGCTCTCTGTGCTGCCGTTGTAAGAAACATCGGGAACACCTGCGTTTTCACAAGCTGTAGGAGCACCCATTGAATCGGCATGCTGTGAAATAAGTACGCAGCCGTTGTTGATTAACTTGATAGCGCCTTCCTTTTCAGCTGTCTCATCATACCATGAACCGGTAAATGTAACTTCCATTGTAGCTGTAGGGCATTCTGAACGAGCGCCGAGGAAGAATGATGTATAACCTGAAATAACCTCTGCGTATGTGTAAGCACCTACATAACCGATCTTAGCCTGCTCGGGAGTAATCTCGCCGTTAGCAATCATTTCGTTAAGCTTCATACCTGCTGCGATACCTGCAAGGTAACGACCTTCGTAGATAGAAGCAAAAGCGTTGTGATAGTTGGGAAGGTTCTCTGTGTGAGCCTTAGTACCTGTAGCGTGGCAGAATTCCACGTTCTTGTATTCCTTAGCAGCTTCGATTAAGTAATCTTCATGACCGAAACTGTCGGCAAATACGATGTTGCAGCCTGAATCTGCGAGTTCGCATGCTGCTTCGTAGCATTCCTGGCCTTCAGGGATGTTTGTCTTTAATACATATTCAACGCCGGCTTTTTCACAAGCTTCCTTAGCGGCATTGATGAAGTTAAGGTCATATGTTGAGTTTTCATCATGTAAAAAAATGAAACCTACTTTAACCTTACCATTGGCTGCATTGCCTCCTTTTCCGCCTGCTGTACATGCAGCAAGGGATAAAACCATAAGACATGCAAGGAAAACACTTAAAAGTTTTTTCATAATATCCTCCTAATAAAACAAATCGTCACATGCTGACAAGTGGAGTATATACCCTATTCAAAATGAGGTCAATTCAAAAAGGGCTTTTTTGTGCATTTTGTGGCGAAAAAAGAATTGTTGTGCTAACATAATATGCATAATTATATTTTCGGAAAGGAAAGGCTTCTGCCCGGGGAAAAATTATGAAATTGTTGGAAGAAAGAATTCAAAAAGACGGTGTCGTAAAAGAAGGAAACGTGCTTAAAGTCGACAGTTTCCTCAATCATCAGATGGATGTTAATCTCTTTCACGAAATGGGACTTGAATGGAAAAGACTGTTTGAGGGAAAACCCATCAACAAAATCCTTACCATAGAGGCTTCCGGTATCGGAATTGCCTGTGTGGCCGCAGAATGCTTTAATGTTCCCGTTGTTTTCGCCAAAAAGGCTCAGAGTATTAATCTCGACGGCGAAATGTATACTTCGAAGGTTGAATCTTTTACGAAGAAAAAAGTATATGACATCATCGTTTCCAAAAAGTTTTTAAACGCTGACGATCACATACTTATAATCGATGATTTCCTGGCTAACGGCTGCGCCGTAAACGGGCTTATCGATTTGATAAACGCCGCAGGCGCAACCGTCGAGGGAGTTGGAATTGCTATTGAGAAAGGCTTCCAGCCGGGAGGTCAGATGATTCGCGATAAAGGAATCAAGCTTGAAAGCCTTGCCATAGTTGAATCAATGGATGCCGCAACCGGCAAAATTGTATTCAGATAATTTATTTTGAATTTCTAAACGGGTGTTCATTCGGATGCCCGTTTTTTATTGCATATTGTTCATGCAGCCTAAGAATACGGGAACGCCTGTCTCGTTATCAACGATTGCATATACGAAAGGTCTGTCGAGGTCAATGACAACGGGATCTGCTGCGGGAGCCACTGCCATGCACTTGTCAACTTCAACTACAGTAACTGCTGCCGCTCTTGTACCCTGGCGGTCAACTTCGATATGAGTCTTGTGAATGATTTTTCCAATCCATACATCAGAGTCGGAATCATTTGTAAAGATACCCTTTAAGTCAGCCTTTCCGGGATCAAAAGGAAGATCCATCCCCATCTTCTTGTAAACATCAACCATTCCTTCATTGCCGTAATCTGTAGTAAATTCAGGCATTGTAACATATACTTCTCCATACTCTGCTTCTCTTACAGCCTTTGAAAAATCTTCGTTGTTTTTTACGAGGTCTTTAATGTATTCTTCGGGGCTTACTCCTTCTTCGGGTAAGATACCCACGAATGAGTACTCGCCACCCTTGTAAGGTTTGATAAATCCTGTGCCTTCACCAAGTGTAAAATATCTGTCTTCGGTGCTTGAAAGCATTGTACAGTTGCTTGTGCTTCTGTCGGCATTGGTAAATTCTCTGTTTTCAAGAACCTGGCTCTTTTCGTACTCTTCTGCCCACTCGCCCTCAAAAGCAATCGCATTTACAATAAAGAGCATTGCATCGTGTGAAAAATCTCTTATGACTTCATCTATCATTTTGTTGGTTTTGTTGTAAACCCATTTGTTAATATCGTTGGCGGTCGATGCGTCAAAAGCCTTTTTATAAACCTCCGCATCGTAATACTCTATCGCTTTCTTAAGGAACTCATTTTCGATTTCGCAGTCTCCGTTGTCGTTAAACCAGAGCGAGTTTGCAACGCCCCATTCTACATCTTTAGCATTGTTTAATTTGTAGGAAGTATAGTTTAAAAGAGCATTCATATCTTCAATGGAGATTCCGCCGTTAACGTACTTTTCCATCTGCTTAAGCGTATCGCCGTTAGCTCCGTTTTCGGTTATTGCCATGGCAAATGCGAGTGATGCGGGTGATATAAGAACGTTTTCTCCGTTTTCGCCGCTTTCTATCGTCTCATAAAAGACATTAAGTGAAGCGTTAGAAAGTGCATTAAGTTCTTCCTCACCGGGAATCATATTTGCTTCGGGAGCTTTCTGCTCGCCCGAGAAGTTTGCGGGCATTTCGGCCGTAACAGTTGTAGACGATGTGTTTGTGAGTGTGGGTTCAACCTCGTTATTTATAAATGAATTCGGAAGGCTGCAGCCTGCCATTGTAAGTACTCCTAAAAGAGATGTCATTCTGATAAGATTTTTATTTTTCATAACTAATCCTCCGTTTTCTTTTTACAAAACATACACGATTGGTTTTGAAAGTTTTATGGAAAATTTTTCAAAAAACTTTAAAAGTTTGAATAAATGCCCTAAAAATGATAAAATTGTAATGATATTTGCCAAAAGGAAATTTTTGGAAATGAAAAAGCGCAAACACTTTTCTACTACCAGATTAATAATGCTTTTCTTCCTGCTTGCAATACTTGTTGGAAGTGTTCTTCTTGTACTTCCCATCAGTCAGCAAAAAGGCGTTTCCGTTTCTTACCTTGACGCACTCTTTACCGCCACCACCGCGGTCTGCGTTACCGGTCTGGTTACAGTCCCCACCTATTCAACATGGAGCGTATTCGGTCAGATAGTGATTCTTATATTAATTCAGATTGGCGGACTCGGAATCGTAACCGTAATGAGCGGTATCATGATCGGTTTTCATAAAAGAATCGGCCTCGGCGGAAGAATGCTCATTCAGGATGCATTTAATCTTAATACTCTCTCGGGTATCATCAGTTTTACCAAAAAAGTATTGATTGGTACTTTTATCGTTGAAGGCATCGGCGCTCTTCTTTATATGACGGTTTTTATACCGCAGTTCGGTGCTAAAGGAATATGGATATCTCTTTTTAATTCGGTTTCGTGCTTCTGCAACGCAGGCATAGATATTATCGCCGACAACAGTCTCTGCAATTACACATTAAACCCGATGATAAACTTCACCACTTCGGCACTTATTGTCGTATCCGGTATCGGTTATATAGTATGGTGGGATTTTCTGGTTGTCATCAAAGAATTTCCCCAAAAGAAATTCAGATGTTTCAAAGGGCTTACTTTCCACAGCAAACTCGCCATTCTTGTTACGCTTATCCTCATAGTATCTGGAGGATTGCTTTTCTTCGTATTTGAGTTTAACAATCCTTTGACCATAAAAGAATACAGCGTTCCTCAGAAATTAATGGCAGCTTTCTTCCAGTCGATAACTACCAGAACCGCAGGCTTTGCCACAGTTCCTCAGGAAAATCTGACCAATGCATCTTCGTTCGTATCGCTGATACTGATGTTTATCGGTGGTTCTCCCACCGGTACCGCGGGCGGTATCAAAACAGTAACCGCAGCAGTCTTAATCGCTTCCGCGATTGCCACCATTAAAAGCAAAGAAGAGACATCTCTTTTACACAGATCGATACCGAAACAGTCGGTTAACAAATCGGTTGCGGTAATCGCAGTTTCTTTTGCGATAATGTCCGTTTCAACCATTCTTTTATGTGCTGCAACCAAAGCCGACATACTCGATATTTTATATGAAACCGTAAGTGCGACGGCAACAGTCGGCCTTACGAGAAACTTCACCTCGACACTTAATTTCTTCGGAAAACTGGTAATAATAGTAACCATGTATTTGGGAAGAGTAGGCCCGATATCGTTATTTATCGCACTCAACACTCAGAAGTACTCTCCCAATGCAATTAAGAATCCGACCGAGCAGATAAGCGTCGGATAACGAAAGGATTAATTATGAAGAAAAACAAAACTTATGCGGTATTCGGACTCGGAAGATACGGATGCGCGGTAGCTAAGGAACTGGTAAGATGCGGTATGGAAGTTCTTGCAATCGACATGGACGAAACTCTCGTTAATGCAGCCATCGCCGACATTCCTTACTGCAAGTGTGCGGACGTTACCGATATAGAAGTTTTAAAACAGCTTGGCATCAAAAACGTCGATGTTGTAATAATCGCCATGGCCCAGAGCCTGGAAGCCAGCGTAATGGCAACCATGCTTTGCAAGGAGCTCGGCGTTGAAAAAGTAATCGCTAAATGTTCGAGTGAAATGAACTGTAAAATCCTTGAAAAAGTCGGCGCAGACAGAACCATTTTCCCCGAAAAAGAATCAGGCATGAGACTTGCCAAGAATCTTTTAAGTTCGGGATTTATCGATGCTGTCGAAATCTCAAAAGATGTCTCCATGATGGAAATCGAAGTGCGCGACGAATGGGTCGGCAAGACTCTTATGGAATTAAACTTACGTGCAAAATATTCCTTGAACGTAGTTGCCATTATTCAGAACAAGAAAATCGAAACCTACATCGATCCCACAGTTCCTCTTACCAAGGAAATGACACTCGTGGTTATCGCAAATATCAGCAAGATAAACAAACTGCGCGAAGTATAAATATTGGACATAAAACATTTAGGAATGTATAATGTTTTCGGAGGATTCGAAATGGACGAAATAGCGGTATTAATCCCGTGTTACAACGAAAGCAAAACAATAGAAAAAGTCGTAAAAGAATTTAAAGAGGCACTTCCTAATGCCGTTATATATGTGTACGACAACAATTCCTCTGACGGAACCGATGAAATCGCAAAGAAGGCGGGTGCAGTGGTTCGCTATGAGCATCAGCAGGGCAAGGGAAATGTCATCAGAAGAATGTTTTCCGAGATAGATGCAAAATGCTACATCATGGTAGACGGCGACGACACATATCCTGCCACCAACGTGCGTGAAATGGCAGACAAGGTTTTAATCGATCGTGCGGATATGGTGGTCGGCGACAGACTCTCTTCCACATATTTTCAGGAAAATAAAAGACCTTTCCACAACTTCGGAAATTCACTGGTCAGAGCCTGCATAAATATACTCTTTAAATCCGATATCAAAGATATCATGACAGGCTACAGGGCCTTCAGTTACAGATTTGTAAAGACCTTCCCCGTTCTTTCGAAGGGCTTTGAAATCGAAACCGAAATGAGCATCCATGCGGTGGATAAAAATATGTATGTGGAAAATGTCGTAATCGATTACCGCGACAGACCGGAAGGAAGCGTTTCAAAGCTTAACACCTACTCCGACGGATTTAAAGTTTTAAGAACAATTTTCAGACTTTTCAGAACATACAGACCTAGCAGATACTTTGGAATTATATCCGCTATCCTCGTACTGCTTGCAACGGGATTTATGGTTCCTGTCATCATCGAATATATTCAGACCGGACTGGTACCGAGATTCCCGACATTAATTGCCTGCGGTTTCGCATTTATCGCTGCTATTCAGTCATTCTTCGCAGGACAGATCCTAAAAACGATTTATCAGAAAAACCGTCAGGATTTCGAAATGAATCTTTACAATGTAACTTCTGAAATGCAGGAAAAAGAAAAAGAATAAATACTTTTGGAAAATAAAAAGAGGGCGTGACAAACCGAATGTCACGCCCTTTATTATTTTAGGATTAATCTTCTTTAATGCTGAGAACAAATGCCAGATAAAGCGATACAATTGCACATCCTAAAAGCACTCCGCCAAGGATATCCGTAAACCAGTGTACGCCGCTTATAAGTCTTCCGAGTGCCATGCCTGCAGCTAGAACAGCACTTGCAATTACCACAATCTTTTTAATCAGATTGTCTTTTATTCTGTAGAGCGCATATACTATCGCACTTCCGAAAACCGCTACCGCAAGCATCGTGTGCGATGAAGGGAATGAAGCCTCAAGTTCACCGTCTTCCAAAATAGGTCTGTAATTGATGATTACAATCTCAAACATCAGGTAGAAAAGTGCTGTGATAACATATGTTACCGCCATTCCGTATATAGCAAAATCGACTTTAGCGAAGCTTTTTTCTTTTATGAGCTGTATTAGGCCTAAAACCGCAAATGCCGCTATGTAAAGGAAAGAGATTGCAGCTATCAGTTTGGTTAAAAGATAAAAGATTTTGCTGTATGAAAATATGCCTGCCACAAAGCCGTTAATTGCCGAGAAGCCTACTTCGGAACCGTTGGGTCCGATTGCGGCCACGTCAACAAATTTGACTGTGAGTGTGTATATTGCAAACATTGCAAATAAACATATCGGTAAAATAAATTTCTTAGCCTTCATTTTATACTCCAAGTTCTTTAAATAAATTTACGAGTGACATTGCGTCCTCGGTATAATAATCCGCATCGATTTCCTTGGCAATTTCTTCGGTAAGAACCGCACCGCCTACCATAATCGGTACATCGCAGTCGTTCGCACGAAGAGCGGCTATTGTACGCTTCATGTTTTCAACCGTGGTGGTCATAAGTGCGCTTAAGCCGATTGCCTTTGGCTTATACTCCTTGTACGCGTCTACAACGCTGTCTACGGGGATATCTTTGCCAAGGTCTATTATTTCATAGCCGTAACTTTCACAGACAACCTTGACGATATTCTTGCCTATATCGTGGATATCTCCTTCTACGGTACAAAGGATAACAGGGCCCTTTTTCTCACTTGATACGGTAAAGTGCTTCTGTACTTCGGCAAATGCAACCTTTGCAGTCTCTGCTGCCTGGATTAGCTGTGGAAGGAATATCTTGCCTGAATCGTAATCACGTCCGACTTTATTAAGCGCGGGGATAATGGTCTCGTTTATTAAAACCATTGCATCGGTATTTTTAAGTTCTTCCACGGTAACTGCGGTTATCTCATCTTTCAAACCTTTTATGATGCAGAAGCCCACGTCTTTTTTACCGCCCGCTGCCGTGGCGGATGCTCCATCTCCTGATGCGGTTTTTTGTACGGTCACAGTCTGAACTACGACATTTTCCTGATTCTTAATATACGTCTCGCATCCTTTATCCACATTGTAAATAACATTGAATGCATCTATGCAGTCCATGAGAGATCTGTCTAAAGGATTGATGATGGGCATCTTTAAACCGCTATGCATTGCAAGTGTTAAAAACGTTCTGTTGATAAGCGGTCTGTTAGGCAGTCCGAATGAAATATTGGATACGCCGAGCGTGGACGAAAGACCCATATCGCTTATTACTTTCAATGCTTTTAAGGTCTCTGCGGCCTCAGCCTGCTGTGCGGAAACCGTGAGAGTTAAGCAGTCGATAACAAGGTCTTTTTCGGGAATGCCGTATTCCTTTGCTTTGCCGATTATTTTCTTTGCGATTGCCACTCTCTCTTCGCAGAGCTTGGGCACTTCTTCGGATAAAGCAAGACCGATTACTACTCCGCCGTATTTATTGGCTACGGGGAATACAGCTTCCATTACCGCATCCTTACCGTTAACCGAATTGATAAGCGGTTTGCCGTTATATATTCTGCATGCGGCTTCGATTGCCGCAGGGTTTGACGAGTCAATCTGAAGAGGAATGGATACCACTTCCTGAAGCATCGGAATTATTTTCTTCATTACCGCAGCTTCATCTATTCCGGGAAGTCCGACGTTTACATCAAGCACCTTTGCACCCGCATCTTCCTGGGCAATTGCCTCGGAGATAAGCATATCGTAATTCTCTTCGCGAAGTGCTGCCTGAAGTTTTTTCTTTCCTGTAGGATTTAATCTCTCGCCGCAGACCTTTACATCTTCATCAAGATATACAGTCATTGTGGAACTTGATACTGCCGTTCTTAAAGGAACTTCTCTCTGCTTTACGTCTGCAGGAAAGTTTTCTTTTTCAGCCTTAATAAATTCGGGTGATGTACCGCAGCATCCGCCGATTACCGCAATACCTTCGTTCATAACATTTGAAAGTGCCTCGATAAAAGATTCGGGTGTAAGTTCAAATACAGTCTTGCCGTCCCTTAATGTGGGGAGACCGGCGTTTGGCTGAATAATTACCGGAATATGTGATTTTTCAAGGAGAGTCTTAATAACGGGCTCTAATTCCTTGGGGCCGAGCGAGCAGTTAACGCCTATCGCATCAACCTTAAGACCTTCCATTACGTTTATATATGTCTCGGGATTGGTACCTGTTAAAGTACGTCCGCTCTTGTCAAATGATACGGAAACAAATACGGGTTTGTCGCAGTTTTCCTTGGCTGCGAGTACACCTGCCTTTAATTCGTACAAATCTCCGAATGTTTCAAATATAACCAGGTCGATATCGTCTTTTACGCATACAATCTGCTCTTTGAAAAGCTCGTAAGCGTCATCAAAAGAAAGCGTTCCGATGGGTGCAAGCAGTTCACCTATTGGTCCGATATCAAGCGCTATAAAAGAATCGTTCTCTCTTCCTAAATTCTTTCTTGCGGTATCAGCATTTTTAACCGCAGCTTTTATCATTTCGGTATTCGGATATTTCGCACGGCTCATTTTATGAGCGTTTGCACCGAATGTATTGGTAGTGATAAAATCTGCACCCGCCTTTAAATAATTCTCGTGAATCATCACGAGAAGTTCAGGTCTGTCTATATTCAGTTCTTCGGGGATTGCGCCGATGGAAAGACCGTTAGCCTGAAGCTGTGTACCCATGGCACCGTCAAAGAACAAGGTTTTTTTACCGAGTAAATCTTTTAGCATTTTTTATCCTTTTTTATTTTTCATTTTCTATGAGTTGTAGCACCTGAAGCCTTCTTTTCTGAGCGAACAATTATTTAGTCTTATGCAATGCGCGCATGTGGGTGCAACCTCTTTGCCTAATCCGCAGAATGTAATCATGGATTTTTGCGGAAGCATCATATTGTTTGAAGACTTGTATATTCCGATTTTCTTTGAAATCGAAAGTGCATCTATGATTATGTAATTAAGTTCTATGGGAATATCACCGTAGCCGGGTGCGAATCTGAATGTATGCGCTCCAAGCGATAAACCGTTTTCATATTCGTCGGTATAAAATTCAAGAAGCGCTGATGCAAGCGAATCATAAATAACCGCAAGCGACATATCTCTTGACTGAAGTTTTTTGGAATATGCATCCACGTTTACGCCGAGGGTCGTTGCAAAAACAACCGCCTCCGTGCAGCCTTCAAGATAAAATGAAAGATCTTCGCTTTTACCCGTCAGTTCCTTATCTACATTCATCAGATCTTCGACACTTATATATTCATGCTGTCCCTTAAATCGGACATTTTCCATGAGAGTTTCAAAAACCTTAAACGATTTTAAATTAAATTCCTCATCAACTAAAAGAGGATTAACTCTCATGTATCTGCATGCAGTCGGAAATATTCTGTTGAAAATTTCTTTATTATCCATCTTTTATGCGTTTACTATATTCTTTACGCCTTCGCAAATCTTCTTTGCCACAACGGGATTGTTCATTGTGTAAAGATGAATGCCGTCTACATCATTTGCAAGAAGATCTATTATCTGGCTGAGTGCATATGACATACCTGCGTCAAACAAAGCTTCCTTATTGTTGCCGAATCTTTCAATTATCTTCTGGAAGCTGTGAGGAAGTGTCGCACCACACATCGTAACCATTCTGTTAATCTGAGCTGCATTAAGTGCAGGCATAATACCCGGTGTAATGGGCACATCCATACCTGCTATACGGCAGATTTCCGTAAACTCATAAAAGGTTTTATTCGAAAAGAAAAGCTGAGACAAAAGAACTTCTGCGCCCGCATCTACCTTTTTCTTTAAATTCTTCATCTCTTCGACTCTGTCCTTTGATTCGGGATGAATCTCAGGATAGCATGCACCTGCGATACAAAAATCATATGATTCCTTAAGGTATGCGATTAAGTCCGATGCATGAGGAAATATATCCTTCTGAGGTACATTCGGATTGATATCTCCACGCAGTGCAAGGATGTTTTCAACGCCTGCATTCTGAATTTCTTTTGCAAACAAATCTATCTCTTCTTTGTCATAACAAAGCCCTGTCAGATGTACGACAGGCTCTGTGTGATACACTTCTTTTATTCTCTTTGCCAAAGCTATAGTCTTACTGTTATTTGCATGTCCGCCGGCGCCGAAAGTAACAGAAATATAGTCCGGCTTTAAGTCGGATAAAATCTCAAGTGTGGGATCAATATTTTCAAGTTCATCGTCTTTTTTAGGCGGAAAAATCTCAAATGATAAAACCGTCTTTTTTGTTTTGTAGATATCAGTAAGTTTCATAATCTTCCCCTATTAGTATCTTTGATAACAGATTGCTTAATCACAATCTTTTGCATTATATCATATTTAAAGCTTTTTTGTCTCTTTTATAATCAAAGCTGCTTTACCAGATCGCATAAAAGATTGCAGTACTCCGAATCCATTTTATATTTGTTTTTGTAATTTTCTAAAAGAAGTGCAAATTTATCCTTATAGTTTTCCTCTTTTATGAGATTTTCTGAATTAAGGAAATCCGCTATCTCATTGGCTACACTTATGCCTGCTTCCTTTTTCCCTGCCAGGTATTTTATGAGACTTCTATGAAACAGGCGTGACATCTGATACGGTTCATCATTTCTTAAAGCCAGATCCTTACAGACAGTCCCGTTTCTCTCTGTCTGCAACTTTGCAATAAAACTCAAGTATTTACGGGTTTCGCTTTATAACGATTAAATTTTAAATTAGTGCGGGTAAGATCCAAATAACCTGTCCTAAGCAGTGTATCGCTCCAGTAAGAAAAATCATGTTCATCTACTTGTTCTGTAGACTCATAGACATTATAGCCTCTGCTTGAGAAGTATTCCGAATGTGGCAGAACCAAGCCTATATTGCCCTCATCATAATGATTCATTTGAACAACCTCAATGACAATTGTCGCATTTTCTCTGTTTCTGTTATTATAATTAATCCTTACTCTCATATTGTCCCCCTTTATCATAAAAGATTAAAATAATACAACACAATTTAATATTATCATATATCTCATAAAAAACGGTATCGAAAAAATCGATACCGTAATAATTATTTATGAATATGTTCTGATGATTTCCTCTGCTACCTCGCGACGTGTGACGCAACGGTCCATTGCCTGCTTTTCGATATAGCGGTGTGCGCCCGGCTCATCCATCTTAAGTTCGTTGATAAGGAGCCATTTCGCACGGTTGACGATACGGATTTCTTCCATCTTCTCTTCGATGGAAAGAGTTTTCTTCTCTGTTTTTCTTAGCCTCTCTCTGGAGGAGGCCATCCATTTAAGCGCCATCTCTACTACGGGACGGCTCATTGGTTTCGGAATTGCAAAAACGCCGTGTCTTGAAACTTTTTCGTTTATCTCTTCGAAGTTTTCGGCTCTGACGACTATAAGTGCGACGGTACTTCCGGATGTGCAAAGATCAATCGCAAATCTTGTTCCCATATCGTCGGGAAGCGGAGCATTGATAATGACAAAATCATAAAATCTTTCTGCAAATGCTCTCTGAGCGCTTGATACAGAAGATTCATACTTAATCTGTCTGTAGCCCGATTCCTGAAGCAATTCCGATATCACAGTATTAAATTTTTCTGCGGCAGATACCACGAGTACGCTGTAATCACGCTCTTCAAGGCTCATTGCATCTCCTCCTTCCTTTTAGAATATGACACCAAAATAAATGCCCTTTTAAGCGGGTTTATTTGAGATAAATATTCAATATCTTGGAAGGAATATGTGTCTTTATAAAATCACTCTTAGATGCTATCTCTTTAGCTTTTTCAAGACTTGAAGGAAGCTTGGTGAAATTCTTTAATGTTTCCTCGTCTGCTTTGTAAAGATTGATATTTGCTTCTTCGGGAAGTTCGGGTTTGTTCTTAATTCCGTAAAGGCCTGCATAAATAATAAGTGCAAATGCAAGGTACGGATTGGTGGTAGGATCTGCAGAACGAAGTTCTATACGCTTGTATTCGCCTACAGCAGCAGGAATTCTTACCAACTGTGAACGGTTTTCTCTGGACCATGAAACATAACCCGGAGCTTTGTTTTCTCCGAATCTTTCATATGAGTTTTCCGTAGGATTAAGAAAAGCAGTCATCTCAACTGTTTTATCAATTATTCCTGCAAGAAGACCCTTCATGTTTTCTTCGTTATCTTCGGGTTTTACGGATATATTGATATGGAATCCGTTGCCGGGTTTGCCCTTTAAAGGTTTTGCGCTAAAGTCTGCAGCAATTCCGTTTCTGCCTGCAACCGTCTTAACAACAGTTTGGAACGTCATTGCATTGTCGGCTGCGGTTAATGCGTCCGAATATCTGAAATCGATTTTATTCTGTCCGGGACCTTCTTCGTGATGTGAACTCTCGGGACGAATGCCCATCTGTTCGAGTGTCAGGCATACTTCACGACGGATATTCTCACCCTTTTCATCGGGTGCGATATCCATATATCCCGCATAATCGTAAGGTTCTTTGGTGGGTTTGCCGTTTTCGTCAAGATTGAAAAGATAGAATTCCTGTTCGGCACCGAAATAGAAAGTATAGCCTTCTTTTGCGGCTTCCTCTATTGCTTTTTTAAGAAATGTTCTGGTATCGCATTCAAAAGGTTTTCCGTCAGGATAAGTAATACTTGAATACATACGAATTACTTTGCCGTGCTCGGGTCTCCAGGGGAGAAATGCAAGAGTTTCGGGATCGGGATGAATTAAAAGATCCGAATGTGTTTCGTCACCGAATCCGACTATTGCAGAACCGTCAAAAGCTATTCCATATTTAAAGGCTTTCGAAAGTTCATTCGGCATTATCGAAATGTTTTTCTGTCTGCCGAAAACATCACAAAAAGCAAGACGTATGAATTTTACGTCTTCCTCTTCTACAAACTGCATTACTTCTTCTTTTGAATATCTCATACCCCTCGTCCTTTCAAAACATTTATTGTTTTACGGGGTTAAGAGTTTATGCCCCGTAGATTTAGTTAGCTACATACATCTGTTTATAGGGATTTTTGCTGTCGGGTGTAAGAACGGTAAATTCGGCATCAAGAATCTCTTCTGCATCAAGGTCAAATTCTTTGCAGTATTCTTCGAGTATAGGTCTTAATTCCTCGAGGTCTTTTCCGTTGGCATGGCTTACGATAACCTGTCCCGGGAACTGTACACCTTCACAGTCGGATCTTAAATACATCTTTCCGCCGTGCATTCCGGTGCAGGGGAAGAATCCGACGATTTTTTTGTTCTTCTCCTTAGCATCAAGTCCGAGAACCGTAATGATTCCGCCCGCCTGATATTCACCCAAGAAACTTCCTGCGCATCCGCCGATTACCATTACGGGAACCTTTTCCTTGTATGCCTTCATATGTATGCCGGCACGATATCCCGCATCGCCTTCAACGAAAATTTTTCCGCCTCTCATCGCATATCCCGCAGCATCACCGATATTACCGTGAATAACTATTTTACCTGCGTTCATAGTATCGCCTACCGCATCCTGCGCATTGGCAAAAACATCAATTGTTGCACCGTTTAAATATGCACCGAGAGCATTGCCCGGAACACCTTTGATGCTGATGTTTTTATCGGACATTCCGGCAGCTATAAAACGCTGGCCGAGGCACCCTTCGATTTCACATTCACTGCCTGCTTCGCGAAGTTTCTCGTTTATATCTTTATAACCCAATTCTTTAGCATCAATCATCATTTTTATACCACACCTCCAAACTTTTTTCTACGATTTTCACTTGAAAATGCGAAAGTCGTGGCAACTTTTTTAAGAAGTTCAAAATCCACGGTATCAAGAGGAACCTGCTCTCTGATCATGGATGTGTATATTCCGGCTCTGTCTGTTTCGCCGATTAACATGTATCCGATAAGCTTGTTGTCTTTGACGAAAAATCTCTTTAAAACGCCGTCGCGCTTTTCTTCAAAGCATTCTCCGTCGTAATTGCCTGCGGTCATAATATGAAGTCCGTAGAAACCGATTGAGTTCATTGGAATGGCATTGGTAAATTCCCTGTCTCCGCCTGCCATGTTTACGCCTGCAGTAAAGCCCTGCATATAAGCATTCGGAAGGATTGCGAGAACTCTGTTACTTCCTATCGATGAGTCATAGCCTTCGGCACAGTCGCCTACCGCATATATGTCTTTTACGGATGTTTCCATCTTTGTATTAACCACGATACCGCGGTTAACTTCGCCTTCAATGTCTTTTATGAGCGATATGTTTGCTCTGACACCGATTGCAAGTACGAGTACATCAAAATCAACCTCTGCGCCGCTCTTCATATAAGCTTTGTTCGCCTCAAACTTAACGGCCGAATCGGAAAGCATAAACTTGATGCCGTTTTCTTCGAGGTGCTTCTGCATTATGGCTGCACATTCACTGTCGAGAATACTTGATAAGATTCTGTCGGCAAGATCGCAGACTGTTATTTCTTTTACGAGGTCTTTTATACCTTCGGCGCATTTAAGACCGATTAAGCCTGCACCGATTATAAGTACTTTTGATTCGGGTGTAAGCGCATCTTTTAATGAAAGTGCATCATCCAAAGTCATAAAAGAAAACTTCTTATCAACCTGATCGAGTCCTTCAAAAGGAGGTACGAATGGTGATGAACCGGTTGCTACGCAAACCTTGTCAAAAGGAATCTTATCACCCTTGTCTGTTTCTACAGTTTTTGCTGCTGTATCAATTTTTACTGCTGATGTTCCGGGTAAAAATTCACATTTTTCACTCTCATAAAAGTCATCTTTTCTGTATTTCATTCTCTCGACATCCGTCTTTCCTTCGAGTAGGTAGGAAATCAGAGGTCTTGAGTAAACTTTGTGGTTTTCTTTGGATATTACAGTGATTTGACCATCTTGGTCAACGCTTCTTATTCCTTCGATACAGCCTACTGCAGCGGTACCGTTTCCAATAATACAATAGTTGCTCATAATTTAGTCTCTTTCCTCATATACTATGGCCTTGTTGGGGCATCCTGTTACGCATGCGGGCTCTCCGCAGGAGTTCTTCAAGCAGAGTTCGCATTTTTGCATCGTGCCTTCCTCTGACGGTGCCAGTGCTCCGTAGGGGCAAACCAGAACGCATGTCAGGCATCCGACACATTTGCTTCTGTCAATCTGTACCACTCCGTCTACCTTGCTGATTGCGCCTGCTATACAGCTCTTGACGCACATGGGATCTTCGCAGTGACGGCAGGATACACCGTATGAAATTTTTTCATCGCCTTCTACGTGGATTCTGGGATAAATCTGTTTGCCCTTTAAGGCGTCAGCCATATCGCTTAATCCCGAATTGGCAAATGCACAGTTATATTCGCAAAGGTGACATCCGAGACACCATTCTTCGTTAACATATACTCTTTTCATTATTATTCTCCTGCATGTGAAATGCCTAAGATTTCAAGTTCTTTTTCGTTAAGACCTACTCCGCGAAGCATCAGACGGTTGCCTTTAAGTGCTTCAATAGAGTTGATACCCATACCGCCCATAAGCTCCATGATTTCATGACGCCATGCGGTCATAAGGTTTACAAGTCTCTCGCTTCCGATATCCGGATTAAGTCTCTTTACAAGGTCGGGACGCTGTGTTGCAATACCCCAGTTACATTTACCGCTCTGACATGTACGGCATAAGTGACAACCGAGGGCAAGAAGTGCTGCCGTTGCAACGTAGCATGCATCTGCGCCGAGTGCGATGGCCTTAATTACATCCGATGCGCTTCTTATGGAACCGCCGACAACCAGTGAAACGTTGTTTCTGATACCTTCGTCACGAAGTCTCTGATCCACGCTTGCAAGTGCAAGTTCAATAGGAATACCTACGTTGTCTCTGATTCTGGTAGGAGCTGCGCCCGTACCGCCACGGAAACCGTCGATTGCGATGATATCCGCACCGCTTCGTGCAATACCACTTGCGATTGCTGCTATGTTATGAACTGCTGCAACTTTTACGATAACGGGTTTCTTATAATCGGTAGCTTCCTTAAGTGAAAATACAAGCTGTCTTAAGTCTTCAATTGAATAAATATCATGATGAGGTGCGGGAGAAATTGCATCGCTTCCCTCGGGAATCATACGCGTTCTTGATACATCACCTACGATTTTTGCACCGGGCAAATGTCCGCCGATACCGGGCTTTGCGCCCTGGCCCATCTTGATTTCTATAGCTGCGCCTGCTTCAAGATAATCCTCATGCACACCGAATCTGCCGGATGCAACCTGAACTATCGTGTTAGGACCGTATACATAGAAATCTTCATGAAGTCCGCCTTCACCTGTGTTGTATAAAATACCAAGCTCTGTAGCCGCTCTTGCAAGTGATGCATGAGCGTTGTAGCTGATTGAACCGTAACTCATAGCTGAGAACATTACAGGCATTGCAAGTTCAAGCTGGGGAGATAATTCACATTTAAGATTCCCGTTCTCGTCACGCTTTATCTCTGCGTTTTTCTTGCCTAAAAATACTCTTGTTTCCATCGGCTCTCTTAAGGGATCGATGGGAGGGTTTGTAACCTGGGAAGCGTTGATTAAAATCTTGTCCCAGTAAACGGGAAGAGGCTTGGGATTACCCATTGATGAAAGAAGTACACCGCCGCTTCCTGCCTGTTTGTATATTTCTTTTATGGTATCGTTCTGCCAGTTGGCGTTTTCTCTTAAAGTGCAGTCGCTCTTAACAATCTTCAATGCTCTGGTAGGGCAAAGCGATACGCATCTCTGACAATTGACGCATTTTGTTTCGTCGCTTATCATTACTTTTTTTTCTGCATTATATGAATGAACTTCGTTGGCACACTGTCTCTCGCAAACCCTGCAGGTGATGCATCGGTTTTCGTTTCGTACCACTTCGAATTCAGGATATACATATCTGATACTCATTAGTATGCACCCTCCTTTACTTTGATGATGACCGGTTCTCCGCCGGCGGGTGCCCAGATGTTTTCGGCATCGGGTTCCATGGATCTGATTGCTGCTTCTTCACTGGCGATATAAACCTTGTCGTCTTTTTCGCCGATTACCATGGATCTTAATTTAAGTCTGTCGTTAAGTGCCATAAGTCCGCCGTTAAATCCGAATACTATCGAGAACGGACCCGTAACAAGGAGGCTCGGAAATACAGTTCTTAAGAATGTAAGCTTTTCTTTTTCATCCGCATTTTCCTTGCCTTCGATAGTGCTCCAGAAAGGCGCTGCAATAACGCTTGCAGCTTCTTTTAAAGTAAGACCTTTAACTCTTATAAGATAATCCATAATGTATGTTATTACTTCAGTATCGGTCTGGAGGTTACATTTATATCCGAACATTTCAATAAATCTTCTGTTCGCATCATAGGAAGATATTTCACCGTTATGAACGATGGAGTAATCAAGCAGTGTGAAAGGATGAGCGCCGCCCCACCAGCCGGGAGTGTTGGTAGGATATCTGCCGTGTGCGGTCCATGAATATCCTTCGTATTCTTCAAGTCTGTAAAATACTCCGACGTCTTCGGGGAAACCAACAGCCTTGAATGCGCCCATGTTTTTGCCACTTGAAAAAACGTATGCACCTTTCATTTCGGTGTTGATTTTCATTACGCTTCTCGCAACAAATTCTTTTTCGTCGACCTGCATTTTTTCCATCTGAGACTTAAGAGGTGCGACAAAATATCTCCATATATCCGGTTCGTTTGTAATAGCCGGAATTTTTCTTGTGGGAATAATTTCGGATTTGACGATTTCAAATCTTTCCTTCAGAAATTCCTCGCATGACTTTCTCGTATTTCTGTCATCGAAGAACATATGAAATGCATAAAAATCTTTATAATCCGGATAGATTCCATAGCCCGCAAAACCACCGCCGAGACCATTGGAACGATCGTGCATGGGTTTCATGCACTCGTATATTTTCTGGCCGGACATTTTATTTCCGTCTTTCGAGATAACGGCCGCAATAGCACAGCCGGACGGAATTCTGACTTCACCTTCCATTCTCATAACAAAAATCTTCCTTTCATTTTTGTAACAAAGAAAAAAGGCGCTCATTCAAACACTGCTGTGTTTAAACGAACACCTTTGCTCATTTGCGAGTACTATACACCACTTAATATTTTCTTGTCAAGAAATTTTTTGAAATTTTTTTCTCAAAAATCTTTGGCAAAACCCATTGAGTTATTATGAAAAAAAATGTATTATATAGAAGACATTTTTGTGAGTTTGTTTTTCTGTAAAAGGGGAAAATTTTCAAACAAATCAAAAATGCTTTTATTTTTTTAGGGGAAGAGATATGAAGAAAAATTTAATTGCAAGCATACTTTCATTTATTATTATCGGTGGCGGTCTTTTAGCATATGTTATAAGCGCCTTCTTAAATATAATTCACATCACGGGGATTATCCCCCTAAAAGAAGCAGGCAGAATTTTAAATAAAGGTGAGTTTGTTGAAATCGAGGTCGATGATGTTGAATTCATAGGAAGTGTTACAAACTCCTACGGTTTTATTCCGACCGGAAATGAATATTATTATGTAGCGACAGATAAAGAGAACAATGCTGCATATATGATAAGAGCTTCCAAAAAACTCAAATATAAAGAAGCTCCTGTCGTAATAAAAGGAAAAGTGCGTTCGGTTGATTCATCTGTATCAAAATCTTTTGGGGACAGTGTGGATGCAAAAACATCCGAAGGTTTTTATAAGAGTTATCAGGACAAACTCCTGATGATTGACACTACGGTTTTATTCCAGGGTATTTTATGCATAGTTGCTACTCTTTGTATCGTAATTGGTATTGTTTTATTAATTGCCAATCCTGCGACGAGAAACAAACAGATTAACCAGCTTACAGGCCCTGAAAAAGTGCTCCCGACAATCGGTATTCTTATAATAATGGCAGGACTTGTGACTGCTCTTTATACCACATCATTCATCTTTTAGGATTTAGAGCAAAAATTTTTCGAAAGAAATTTTGAAAAAAATTGTTGACAAACAAAAATTGCTGATGTAGTATTCAATGCATAAAGGCAACGGCGTCTTTAATGGAAATGGTATAACTGTATCCATTAAAGGCCTTTTTCTTTTTTACAGACAAATTTAAGGAGGATTTTTTATTATGTCGTATGTTGATGAGGTACTTGAGAAGATTAAAAAAAGAGACGCTGATCAGCCCGAATTCATCCAGGCTGTAACAGAAGTTCTTGATTCACTTCGTCCCGTTATTGATCAGGATGAAGAAAAGTATCGTAAGCTTGCCATCTTAGAGAGAATCACAGAGCCCGATCGTCAGATCATGTTCAGAGTTCCCTGGGTAGATGACAACGGACAGGTTCAGGTTAACAGAGGTTTCCGTGTACAGTTTAACAACGCAATCGGACCTTACAAGGGAGGTTTAAGACTTCATCCTTCAGTAAACTTAGGTATCATCAAATTCCTTGGTTTCGAGCAGATCTTTAAGAACTCTCTTACAACACTTCCTATCGGTGGTGGTAAAGGTGGTTCAGACTTCGATCCTAAGGGTAAATCAGATCGCGAAATCATGGCTTTCTGTCAGAGCTTTATGACAGAGCTTAACAAATACATCGGTGCTGACGAAGACGTTCCCGCAGGTGACATCGGAACAGGCGCAAGAGAAATCGGTTTCATGTTCGGTCAGTACAAGAGAATCAAAGGCTTATACGAAGGCGTTCTTACAGGTAAGGGACTTACATACGGTGGTTCACTTGCAAGAACAGAAGCTACAGGATACGGACTTCTTTATCTTACAGAAGAAATGGTTAAATGCCATGGAGATAAGATGGAAGGTAAGGTTGTAGCAATCTCCGGTTCAGGTAACGTTGCAATCTACGCTTGCCAGAAGGCTCAGCAGTTAGGTGCAAAGGTTGTTACAGTTTCAGATTCCACAGGCTGGATTTATGATCCCGAAGGAATCGATGTTGAACTTCTTAAAGAGGTTAAGGAAGTTAAGAGAGCACGTCTTACAGAATATGCAGCAGCTAAGTCTTCAGCTCAGTACTTCGAGAAGAAGAACGGTGAGCATGGTGTATGGCAGTACAAAGTTGATATCGCTCTTCCTTGTGCTACACAGAACGAGCTTGATATCGAAGATGCTAAGATGCTCGTAGCTAACGGTGTTCAGTATGTTGCAGAAGGTGCTAATATGCCTACAACAATCGAAGCTACTCAGTACTTCCAGGCAAACAACGTTCCTTTCGTAGGCGGCAAGGCTGCTAACGCAGGTGGTGTTGCTACATCAGCTCTTGAAATGAGCCAGAACTCTGAGAGACTTTCATGGAGCTTCGAAGAAGTTGATTCCAAACTTAAAGGTATCATGGTTGGTATTTACCACAACATCGATGATGCTGCTAAGGAATACGGCATGGAAGGCAACTACGTAGCAGGTGCTAACATTGCAGGCTTCAAGAAAGTAGTTAATGCAATGATTGCACAGGGTGTTTGCTAATCAATAATAAAAAATAATATACCCATATAAAAAGGCAAAGACGTCTTAAGTGTTTAAAAACATTTAAGGCGTCTTTTCTTTTTCCCTATAATAAAAAATCCCTAATTAAAAGTATTAAAAATATTAAAAATAAAAACAAAAATATTAAAACGGAGGAATATAAATATGGCACAGATTAATGATATTTTCGGAAGTCTCGTTTTTGACGAGAGAACAATGAAAGCCGTACTTCCGGCAAAGGTATTTGCATCATTAAAGAAAACAATCGACGAGGACACTCCTCTTGATCCGAGCGTTGCAGACGTAGTTGCTCAGGCTATGAAGGAATGGGCTGTTGCAAAAGGAGCTACACATTATACTCACTGGTTCCAGCCTATGACAGGTGTAACAGCTGAAAAGCATGACAGCTTCATCTCTCCCGCTCCCGACGGCGGCGTGCTGATGGAATTCTCCGGAAAAGAACTGATAAAGGGCGAACCCGATGCATCTTCTTTTCCTTCAGGCGGACTTCGTGCAACCTTCGAAGCTAGAGGTTACACAGCCTGGGATCCTTCATCCTACGCATTTATCAAAGGAAAAACATTATGTATTCCCACAGCATTCTGTTCTTACAGCGGACATGCACTTGATAAGAAGACTCCTCTTCTTCGTTCGATGGAAGCTTTGAATAAGCAGTGCTTGAGAATTCTTAAATTATTCGGTAACGATCAGGTTAAAAACGTACGTACATCAGTTGGTCCCGAGCAGGAATACTTCCTTGTAACAAAGGAAATGTACGACAAACGTCTCGACCTTAAGATGACAGGCAGAACACTCTTCGGTTCCAAATCACCCAAGGGTCAGGAAATGGATGACCATTACTTTGGTGTTATCAAACCCAGAGTTGCAGCATACATGGAAGATCTTAATGAAGAGCTCTGGAAACTCGGTATCTTCGCAAAGACAGAACATAACGAAGTTGCTCCCGCACAGCATGAACTTGCTCCTATTTACGAGACAACAAATATCGCTACAGACCACAACCAGTTAACAATGGAAATCATGCAAAAGACTGCTCTTAAGCACGGTCTTGTATGTCTTCTTCACGAGAAACCTTTCGCAGGCGTTAACGGTTCAGGTAAGCACAACAACTGGTCAATGTCCACAAACCTCGGACAGAACCTTTTGTCACCCGGTGCTACACCTTATGAAAATGCACAGTTCCTTTTATTCCTTTGTGCAGTAATTAAGGCAGTTGATGATTATCAGGATCTTTTAAGACTCGCAGTTGCCACAGCCGGTAACGACCACAGATTAGGCGCTAACGAGGCACCTCCCGCAATCATCTCAATGTTCCTTGGCGACGAACTTAATGCAGTACTCGATGCCATCGAAAATGACAAGCCTTACACAGATGTGATTAAGCAGAAAATGCAGCTCGGTGTAGATATCCTTCCTCCTATCAGCAAGGATACAACGGATAGAAACCGTACATCACCTTTCGCATTTACAGGTAATAAATTTGAATTCAGAAGCCTTGGTTCTTCCAACAGTATCGCATGTGCAAACATCATGCTTAACTCAGCTGTTGCAGAATCACTTCAGATTTTCGCAGACAAACTTGAAGCATCATCAGATTTTGAAAACGATCTTCACGAGCTTATCAAAGAGACAATCAAAGCTCATAAAAGAATTATCTTCAACGGCAACGGTTATGATGATGCCTGGGTAAAAGAAGCTACTGAAGTAAGAGGATTGTCAAACTACAAGACAACACCCGACTGTATGCCTCATTTGCTTGATGAAAAGAACGTAACAATGCTTACAAAGCACGGAGTATTCTCCAAAGCAGAACTTGAATCAAGATGTGAAATCATGCTCGAGAATTACTGCAAGAGCGTAACAATCGAAGCCAATACAATGGTTGTTATGTCAAAGACTCAGATTGCTCCCGCAATCGACAAATTCGTAGGAGACCTTGCACAGAGAGTTGCTTTAAAGCAGAGCATCGGAAGTTCTATTCCTGATACTTATGAACTCAGTCTGGTTAAGAAGTTATCAGCTATTACAGACGGAATTTATTCAAAGACAGATGAACTTAAGGACGAAATCGCAGCGCTTTCAGGTGCAGGCGACATTATCGAAGAATCTGCAATGATTCGCGATAAGATCCTTCCTAAGATGGCGGAATTAAGAGCCCTTTGTGATGAAGGTGAAACACTTACATCCAAAGAATACTGGCCGTTCCCGTCATATGCGGACTTATTATTCGGAGTATAAAAATTAACGAACACTTATTGGGGGGTTGCTTCGTTAAACCAACATAAAGGAGATGAATGAAATGGATGAGACATTATTAATGACAGTGAAAGAAGCAGTTTCCAACGAAGTGTTTTCAGTTTGGTTCCTTATCGGTGCTGCACTCGTATTCTGGATGCAGGCAGGCTTCGCTATGGTAGAGGCAGGTTTTACAAGGGCTAAGAATACAGGAAATATCATCATGAAAAACCTGATGGATTTCTGTATCGGTACAGTAGTATTTATAGCAATCGGTTTTGGATTGCTCATGGGCGAGGATTTATTCGGATTTATCGGTAAACCCGGATTTGACCTCTTCACATCATATGATAACTTTGATTTTTCATCCTTTGTTTTCAACCTTGTGTTCTGTGCAACCACAGCAACCATCGTTTCCGGAGCAATGGCTGAAAGAACAAAATTCTTATCATACTGTATTTATTCAGCTGTTATTTCAGCTTTGATTTACCCCATTGAGGCTCACTGGATCTGGGGAGGCGGCTGGCTCGCAGGACTTGGTTTCCATGATTTTGCAGGTTCCACAGCAATTCATATGGTTGGCGGTATCTCCGCTTTAATCGGTGCGAAAATCCTCGGTGCACGTATCGGTAAATTCACAAAAGACGAAAAGGGTAAAATTGTTAAAGTTAACGCATTCCCCGGCCACAACATCGCAATCGGCGCTTTGGGTGTATTCATCCTCTGGTTTGGCTGGTACGGTTTCAACGGTGCGGCTGCAACAAGCCTTCCTCAGTTAGGATCTATTTTCCTTACAACAACCGTAGCTCCCGCTGTTGCAACAGTTGTATGTATGATCTTCACATGGATCAAATATAAAAAGCCCGATGTTTCAATGTGCTTAAACGCATCACTTGCAGGTCTGGTAGCCATCACTGCTCCCTGCGACGTAACAGATGTTGCAGGTGCCATCTGCATCGGTGCAGTATCAGGTTTACTTGTAGTATTCGGTGTATGGTTCCTTGATTATGTATTAAGAATAGACGACCCCGTAGGTGCAGTAGCAGTTCACTGTATGAACGGTATCTGGGGAACAATCGCTGTAGGTTTGTTTGCTACTCCTTCGGCTCCCGGTTATTCAATCGCGGATGCAAACGGTGTTCAGATGGCAGGTTTGTTCTACGGCGGCGGATTTAAACTTTTAGGAATTCAGTTACTTGGTTTTGTAACCGTTGCAGGCTGGACAGCAGTTACAATCACAATCGCATTCTTTATTATCAAAGCCATCGTTGGTCTTAGAGTATCAAGAGAAGAAGAATTAACAGGTCTTGATTCGACAGAACACGGTCTTCCTTCAGCATATGCAGGATTTGCAATGCAGCCCGAATATATCGAAGAAGGTGCGGTTGAGCCTGTTGTAGTAACCGGCGAAGTTCCCGTTGCAGAAGCTGTAGAAGTAAAGAAGATGCCTACATTTACAGGCGACGGTCACAAGTATACAAAGGTAGAAATCATCTGCAAGGAAGCAAAGTTCGAATCTTTGAAGACTGCAATGATGAAACTCGGTATTACCGGTATGACAGTATCCCATGTTTTAGGATGCGGCGTACAGAAGGGCAAACCGGAATACTACAGAGGTGTACAGATTGAAGCTAACCTCTTACCCAAGATTCAGGTTGATATCGTAGTAAGTGCTGTTCCCGTAAGAGACGTAATCGAAACTGCCAAGAAAGTCCTTTATACCGGACATATCGGCGACGGCAAGATCTTTGTATATGACGTTGAAAACGTTGTAAAGGTTCGTACCGGCGAAGAAGGTTTTGATGCACTTCAGGACGTTGAGTAAGGCAGAGCCAGGCACCCTTCGGGAGCCAGGCACTGGAAAAGAATAATCTAAATTATCGGTGCCAGGCACCCTTCGGGAGCCGGGCACTGGAAAAGAATAATCTATATTATCGGTGTCCGGCTCCCGCAAGGGTGCCTGACACCGTAAAAATAATTTAAAGGAAGATTAAATATCATGTGTTCAATAATGGGTTACTGCGACGTGAGCGCAGATGAGGATGTACTAAAAAAAGGAATGGAGAAAACCGTATCGAGAGGTCCCGATGCAATGAAGGTGATTGATACGGGTTACGGTCTCTTGGGATTCCAGCGTCTTTCCATCATGGGACTGACTGAAGCCGGAATGCAGCCATTTGAATTAGACGGAAACTACGTTGTCTGCAACGGTGAAATATACGGATTTGAGGCTTTAAGAAAAGAGCTTATAAGAAAGGGCTACTCTTTTAAGAGTGATTCGGACTGTGAAATTCTTTTACCCTTATATAAGGAATACGGCACCGAAATGTTTAAGATGCTTGATGCCGAATTTGCCCTGATTTTATATGATAAAAAAACCAATGAATATATTGCGGCGAGAGACCCCATCGGAATCAGACCGCTTCACTACGGATATGATAAAAACGGCGTGATTCTTTTTGCAAGTGAAGCAAAAAACCTCGTCGGAATATGCGATAAGATTATGCCCTTCCCTCCCGGACATTACTACAAGAACGGTGAATTCATTCAGTATCGTGATATGACGGAAGTTAAGGAAGTGCACAGTGATTCACTCGATGTTATCTGTACAAACATTCGTGAAAAGCTTATCGCAGGTGTTGAAAAAAGACTTATCGCAGATGCCAAAGTCGGATTTCTTTTATCCGGCGGTCTGGACTCCTCTTTGGTATGCGCAATCGCAGCCAAAAAGAGCGATAAGCCCATCAGAACTTTTGCAATCGGTATGACCGAAGATGCAATCGACTTAAAATATGCGAAAGAAGTTGCCGACTATATCGGAAGCGATCATACGGAAGTTTATATGACTCCGGACGATGTCATCAATTCACTTGAGGATGTTATACATCTCCTCGGAACATTTGATATCACCACAATCCGTGCAAGTATGGGTATGTATCTTCTCTGCAAGGCAATCCACGAACAGACAGATATTCGTGTGCTTTTGACAGGTGAAATATCCGATGAACTTTTCGGCTACAAATATACGGACTTTGCTCCGAACGCTTACGAATTCCAGGAAGAATCCAAAAAGCGTGTCAGAGAGCTTCACATGTACGATGTGCTTCGTGCCGACAGATGTATCAGTGTAAACTCTCTAGAAGCCAGAGTTCCTTTCGGCGATCTTGATTTTGCAGAATATGTAATGTCAATAGATCCCGAACTTAAATTAAACAAATACAACAAAGGAAAATATCTCCTTCGTCACGCTTTTGAAGGCGATTATCTTCCTCACGATATTCTCTACAGAGAGAAAGCTGCATTTTCCGATGCCGTAGGCCATTCAATGGTTGACTACTTAAAGGAATATGCAGAGAAAATGTATACCAACGAAGAGTTTAAAACACTCTCACAGAGATATACACATGCGAGACCTTTTACAAAGGAATCACTTCTTTACAGGGAAATCTTTGAAAAATACTATCCCGGTCAGGCCGAGATGATAGTTGATTTCTGGATGCCCAACAAATCCTGGAAAGGATGCAACGTCAACGATCCTTCCGCAAGAGCCCTCTCCAACTATGGCGACAGCGGAAAATAATCCTTGGCGAACATCATATAAAAATCTTCCTTAATATGAAAAAAGTTCATGTTCACGCGTGAACTTTTTTCTTTTGAAATAATTGACAAACGGGCGAAAAAAGAGTATATTTGACGGGTGAAAAGGCAATGGCGTCTTTAATGTGTAAAACATTAAGGACCCATTGTCTCTTTTTTATGTAATTTTTGGAGGATTTTTATATGGCAAATTGCGCAATTGTCGGTATCAACTGGGGCGATGAAGGGAAAGGTAGAATGGTTGACCTTCTGACCGAGGATTATGATGTTGTAGTTCGTTTTCAGGGCGGCGGTAATGCAGGTCATACCGTCATCAATGACAAAGGAAAATTCGCACTTCATCTTCTGCCCTCCGGAGTATTCAGAGACGGTGTAGTGAATATTCTCGGAAACGGTGTGGCTCTCGATCCGGAGAACCTCTTAAAAGAAATCGAAGACGTTACTTCGAAAGGTGTTGCAATCACACCCGAAAACTTAAAAATCAGCGACAGAGCTTCTCTTTTACTCCCCTGGCATCGCGAGCTGGATGAGCTTGAAGAGCAGAGACTTGCTGACAAAAAATACGGTTCCACCAAACAGGGAATCGCACCTTTCTATTCAGACAAATATCAAAAGAAAACAATTCTTGCAGGCGAACTCTTCTATCCCGAAGAATTGAAGTCCCACCTTGCAGACCTTCTTGAGTGGAAAAATCTCACATTAACAAAAGTATACGGTGCCGATCCTTTCACCATGGAAGACCTTGAAAAATGGCTCTCCGATTATTGTGAAAAGATTAAACCTTTTGTTGCCGATACAGGTCTTTTCTTAAAGAATGCTCATAAAGAAGGAAAGCAGATTTTATTCGAAGCACAGCTTGGTTCACTTCGTGATCTTGATTACGGTATTTATCCTTACACCACTTCTTCAAACACAACCGCAGCATTCGCTCCCATCGGTTCGGGTTATGCAGCTGCTAAAATCGATGAAGTAATCGGTGTAGTTAAAGCTTATTCAACATGTGTAGGCGAAGGACCTTTCGTATGCGAAATGTTCGGAGACGAAGCTGAGGAACTTCGAAAAGCAGGCTTTGAATACGGTGCAAAAACAGGCCGTCCGAGACGTGTCGGCCCCATTGATATTGTAGCCACGAAATACGGTGTCGAAGTTCAGGCCGCTACACAGATTGCACTTACCAAACTCGACGTACTTTCATACATGGATGAAATTCCCGTATGTACAAAATATATCGTAGAAGGCAAAGAAACAGACCGTTTTCCTTTCCCTATGGCGCTTAATAACGCAAAGCCCGTCATCAAGACATTCAAGGGCTGGAAATGTGATATTTCCGGTGTCAGAAACTGGGAAGATCTTCCCGAGGAAGCAAAGGAATATGTCCTCTTCATCGAAAAGGAAATCGAATGTCCCATCAAATATGTTTCGGTCGGTGCTGAACGTGAAAGCATCATTGTGAGGTAAAAATGAACGATAAGATTTTAGTCCTCGATTTCGGCGGACAGTACAATCAGCTTATCGCACGCCGTGTCAGAGAACATCATGTTTATTCGGAGATTAAGCCCTACAACAAAATCTCCGTTGAAGAAATTAAAAACGCAGGCTACAGCGGAATTATATTTACCGGCGGACCTAAAAGCGTATACGATGAAAAATCACCGCACTACGATCCTGCTCTTTTAGACGCAGGAATCCCAATACTTGGCATCTGCTACGGCGACCAGCTCATGGCTTACATGGCAGGCGGAAAAGTCGAAAGCGCAGAAAATTCCAGCGAATACGGCAAAACAATGGTTACGTTCGAAGAGAATATTCTTTTTAAAGATATTCCCGAAATGAGCATCTGCTGGATGAGCCACACGGATTTCGTAAGCGGTCTTCCCGAAGGATTTAAAAGAATCGGTTATACCGACAAATGTCCCAATGCCGCTATGTGCGATGAATCAAGAAAACTTTACGGAGTTCAATTCCATCCCGAAGTAACTCATACAGAATACGGCAAACAGGTTTTATACAATTTCCTTTTCCATGTATGTAACTGTTCTGCAGACTGGGAAATGGAGAGCTTCGCAAAGAGCTGCATCGAAAAATACCGTGAGGAATTAAAAGACAAAAAAGTATTACTCGCTCTCTCGGGCGGCGTGGACTCATCTGTTGTTGCTCTTCTTTTACACAATGCCATCGGAAGCAACTTAACATGCGTATTCGTGGATCACGGTTTATTAAGAAAAAACGAAGCGGATTTTGTCGAAGAGACTTTCAAAGGCAAATTCGGACTTAACTTAATAAGAGTAAATGCAGGTGAAAGATTTTTATCAAAGCTTGCAGGCGTTTCAGATCCCGAAACAAAAAGGAAAATAATCGGCGAAGAATTTATCCGCGTATTTGAAGACGAAGCCAAGAAACTCGGCAAGATAAATGTGCTCGCACAGGGTACGATTTATCCCGATGTAATCGAAAGCGGAAAAGGTGATTCGGCAGTAATTAAGAGCCATCACAATGTAGGCGGACTTCCCGATATTATATCATTCGAATCAATTGCCGAACCTTTAAGAGACTTGTTTAAAGACGAAGTCAGAGAAGTCGGCACAAAGCTCGGTATTCCCAAAGAACTTGTTTGGAGACAGCCCTTCCCGGGTCCCGGACTTGCAGTAAGAATTATCGGCGATATCACAGAAGAAAAGGTTGCAATGCTTCAGGATGCTGATGCGATTTTCAGAGAAGAAATCGCAAATGCAAATCTTGAAAAAGATACCAACCAGTACTTCGCAGTATTAACCGATGTTCATTCCGTAGGTGTTATGGGAGATGCCAGAACATACGGCGTAACAATAGCTCTTCGTGCAGTAACCACCGATGATTTTATGACGGCTGACTGGACCAGACTTCCTTATGAAGTTCTTGCCAAGGCAAGTAACAGAATCACCAACGAAGTCAAAGGCGTATCGAGAGTTGTTTATGACATCACCTCCAAACCCCCTGCAACAGTTGAATGGGAATAATGGTTTAATCGGAGAAAAAATATGTGTGGAATAGTTGGATATACAGGAGTTCAGGGTGCTTCACCCATACTTCTTGAAGGACTTAAAAAACTTGAATACAGAGGTTATGATTCGGCCGGAATAGCTTTGGTAAACGACGGAACAATCTCCATTGCCAAAGTAACGGGACGTATCGCAAACCTTTGTGAAAAAACAAACGACGGAAAAGATTATCCGGGAACAACCGGAATCGGTCATACCAGATGGGCAACACACGGTGCACCCAGTGATACCAATGCTCATCCTCATATGAGTAACGACGGAAGATTTGCCATCGTTCACAACGGTATCATTGAAAACTATATGTCGCTACACGATGAGCTCACCGCAAAGGGCTATCATTTCGAAAGCGAAACCGATACCGAAGTAATCGTTCATCTGCTTGAGATGTACTATAAAGGGGACATCAAAAAAGCAGTTATCAAAACCAGCGCAAGACTTCAGGGTTCATATGCATTAGGCGTTATCTGTGCAGACGATCCCGACAAGCTCTATGTTGCAAGAGAAGCTTCTCCGCTTATTTTAGGAGTAGGCGTGGGCGAAAACTTCTTCGCATCTGATGTTACCGCTTTGGTTTCATACACCAGAAACGCCATCTATCTTGAGGACGGAGAATTCGCAGAAATCTCTCCCGAAGAAGTAAAAGTTTTCGACTGCACTCTTCAGCCTGTAAACAAAAAAATCTCAAGAATCGTCTGGGATATCCAGGCAGCCGAAAAAGGCGGATACGAACACTTCATGCTAAAGGAAATCATGGAGCAGCCCCGTGCTTTTAAGGCAACGATTGCACCGAGAATAAAAGAAGGCGAAATCGTACTTGATGAAACAGATCTTTCAAAGGAATATCTTGAAAGCGTAAACAAAATTGTAATTACCGCCTGCGGTTCTGCATATTATGCAGGCTGTGCCGCAAAATACACAATCGAAAAACTCTGCAGAGTTCCCGTTATCACGGAGCTTGCAAGTGAACTTAGATATGCGGATCCTTTAATCGATGAGCACACACTTTTAATAGTGCTTTCGCAGTCAGGCGAGACAGCCGATACGATTGCAGCGATGAAGGAATGTAAAAGCCGCGGTGCAAAAACAATCGCAATAGTAAATGTGGTAGGAAGTACAATTGCAAAGCTTGCAGACCATGCACTTTATACCTGGGCAGGTCCCGAAATTGCAGTTGCAACCACGAAGGGATACACCACACAGCTCGCTGTTTTATATCTCTTCTCCCTTTATACAGCCAAGAAAATCGGCAGCATAAGCGATGATGAATTTAATCGTCTTTTAACAGCGCTTAAAGCACTTCCGAAGAAGATACAGGAGACCATTGACAGCAACTTAAAAATCCACCAGCTTGCCATAAAATATTACGACAACAAATCAATGTTCTTTATCGGAAGAAATACCGACTATGCAATAGCCCTTGAGGGTGCGCTTAAGATGAAAGAGATTTCATACATTCACGCCGAGTCCTATGCGGCAGGCGAACTTAAGCACGGAACAATAGCACTGATTGAGGAACACAGACCTGTAGTTGCTCTTTGTTACAACGAATCGATAATGGAAAAAACATTAAGCAATATCGTTGAAGTAAAAGCACGTGGCGCAGATGTGCTTGCACTTACATACAAAGGCAACAACAAAATTATTTCAGTCGCAAACGACGTAATATACGTTCCCAAGGTCGATACACTTTTCTCGGCCGCAGTGGAAATTATACCGCTTCAGATGCTTGCATACTATGTTGCAAAACTGAATGAATGCGATATCGACAAACCAAAAAATCTTGCCAAATCAGTAACCGTTGAATAAAGCAAAAAGAGAACTTGAATAAATTAAAAACATTAATGTGAGGAGGTTTCGAATGACAAAGTATATTTTTGTAACCGGAGGAGTTGTATCGGGTCTTGGAAAAGGAATAACCGCAGCATCACTCGGAAGACTATTAAAATCACGCGGTCTCAAAGTAGCCGCTCAGAAACTCGACCCTTACATTAATGTAGACCCCGGCACCATGAGCCCTTATCAGCACGGCGAAGTATACGTAACCGAAGACGGCGCCGAAACCGATTTGGACCTTGGTCATTACGAGCGTTTCATTGATGAAGACTTAAATAAATATTCTAACCTTACAACAGGAAAGGTTTACTGGAATGTTTTAAACAAGGAAAGACGCGGAGAATATCTCGGCTCTACCGTACAGGTAATTCCTCATATCACAAACGAGATAAAGGAATTCGTTTACCGTGTAGGTAAAAAGACCAACGCTGATGTTGTAATCACAGAAATCGGCGGTACCATCGGTGATATCGAATCACAGCCTTTCATCGAAGCTGTACGTCAGATTTCACTCGAAGTCGGCAGAGAAAACTCGCTCTTTATCCATGTAACATTGGTACCTTTCTTACACGGTTCGGACGAGCATAAAAGTAAACCCACGCAGCACTCCGTAAAAGAGCTGCAGGGAATGGGCGTAAACCCTAACATCATTGTTTTAAGATGTGACGAGCCGCTTGAAGAATCGATCTTTAAAAAGATCTCACTCTTCTGCAACGTAAAGCCCGACTGTGTAATCGAAAACATTACACTTCCTATCCTTTACGAAGCACCTTTGATGCTTGAAAAATCAAACTTCTCTTCTGTAGTCTGCAGAGAACTCGGAATCGAGGCAAAGGAAGCAGATCTCGACGAATGGAAAAAGATGGTTGAAAGCATTGAAGCAAGAACCGAATGCATCAAGATCGGTCTCGTAGGAAAATATGTTGGCCTTCACGATGCTTATCTTTCGGTAGCAGAAGCATTAAGACATGCAGGATATTTCCACAATACACATATAAACATTGAGTGGATTGATTCGGAAGATCTCGAAAAAGGTGATATAGATTCCAAGCTTTCAAATCTTGACGGAATCATCGTTCCCGGCGGTTTCGGTCAGAGAGGTATCGAGGGTATGATTCTTGCAGCAAAATATGCAAGAGAACATCATCTTCCTTATTTCGGAATCTGTCTCGGAATGCAGATTGCGGTTATCGAATATGCTAGAAACGTAGCAGGTATTGAAAATGCAAACTCAGGCGAATTCGACGAGCAGTGTCCAAACAAAGTAATCGATTTCATGCCCGGCCAGAGTGATGATATCGACAAGGGCGGTACATTAAGGCTCGGCGCATATCCCTGCGTGATTAGTGAAGGCACCAAGATGGAAGAATGCTACGGTGCAAAGGAAATCAGCGAGCGTCACAGACATCGCTATGAATACAACAACGACTACCGTGAAGTTTTGTCAAACGCAGGACTTAAAATCGGCGGTATGTCACCCGACGGAAATCTCGTTGAAACAGTTGAAATCACAGACGAAGATTTCTATCTCGGAGTACAGTTCCATCCTGAATTTAAGAGCCGTCCCAACAGACCTCATCCTTTGTTCAAGGGATTTATCGGTGCGGCACTTAAGCACTACAAAGAAAATAATTAAGCGTCAAAACCGGCGCTAAAAAATGGTGCCCGGCTCGCGAAGCGTGCCTGGCTCAAAAGAGGATACATTAATGAGCATACATGAGGAATGCGGGGTATTCGGAATCTACTCTCCTGCCCCCTGCAATCTTGCCACACTTTCATATTACGGTTTGTTTGCACTGCAGCACAGAGGTCAGGAAAGCTGCGGTATCGTTGTAAACGATGACGGCATATTCACATCCCACAAGGATATGGGTCTTGTCAGTGAAGTTTTCAGCGAAGACGTACTCAATTCTTTTCCTGATGCCACAATGGCCGTAGCACACACAAGATACGGCACCACAGGCGGTACAAACCGAAGCAACTGCCAGCCTATCGAGGTCAATCACCAGAAAGGCCGCATGGCACTTGCACACAACGGCAATCTTTCAAATGCAGCTGCATTAAGAAACACACTTGAACTTTCAGGTGCGATTTTCCATACCACAAGCGATACCGAAATAATCGCTTACATCATCACGAGAGAAAGACTTCTCACAGGTTCGATTGAAGACGCTCTCTCCCAGGCAATGTATTCTTTGGACGGCGCATATTCTCTCGTTCTCATGTCTCCGCAAAAACTCATCTGTGCCAGAGACCCCTACGGTTTCAGACCTCTCTGCTTCGGCAAAACTCCCGACGGTCTTTATGTAATAGCTTCCGAAAGCTGCGCATTAAAAGCAGTCGGTGCGGAATTTATAAGAGACGTTGAGCCCGGAGAAATCATTATATTCTCTAAGAGCGGCATCGTTTCAAAGAAAGAACACTGCGAAAGAAAACCCAGGAAACTGTGTATCTTCGAATACATATATTTTGCACGTCATGATTCGGTTATCGACGGCGTATCCGTTCATACCGCAAGATTAAACGCAGGTGCGGTTTTGGCAAAAGCACATCCCGCAGATGCGGATCTTGTAATCGGAGTTCCCGATTCGGGACTTGACGCAGCACTCGGTTACAGCAGGGAATCAGGCATTCCTTATGAAATCGGACTCATAAAAAATAACTACATCGGCAGAACATTTATCGCTCCCGGCAAGCGTCTCGACAAAGTAAAAATCAAACTTTCAGCCATCGAAGACGTAGTCCGTGACAAGCGCATAGTTTTAATAGACGACTCAATCGTTCGCGGTACCACAAGCGGACGTATAGTAAACATGCTAAAAGAAGCAGGCGCCAAGGAAGTACATATGAGAATATCCTCACCTCCTTTCCTTCATCCCTGCTACTACGGTACGGATATCGATTCCGAAGAAAACTTAATCGCATGCCATCACAGCATTGATGAAATCGCAAAGATTATCGGAGCAGATTCACTCGGCTTTCTGCCTGTAGAAGAACTCGGAGCACTTTGTAATAATGCAGACTATTGCAGCGCATGCTTCAGTGGCGAGTATCCCACAGCAATTCCTACCGATACCCGCAAAGACAGATTTGAGAAAAGAATTTCGGAACTATAAATACTTTTATGAGGAATAAAGTATGTTAACCTCTAAAGATTTTAACAGAAAAATAATACTTGAAGACGGCGTTGAATATTATGGTTACGCCTTCGGTGATACTGAAGACAAACTTTGTGAAATAGTATTCAATACTTCCATGGTTGGCTATCAAGAGATCATCTCTGACCCTTCGTATACTTACCAGGCTGTAGTTATGACATATCCGCTCATCGGTAACTACGGAATGGCTTCGGAAGATTATGAAACCGTTATACCTACAATAGGCGGATTGATTGTCAGAGAAATCAATGACGAGCCTTCAAACTTCAGAAGTGAAAGAAGCGTCGATGATGTTTTAAAGGCTTTTAAGATACCCGGTATCTATGGCGTGGATACAAGAAAAATCACTCGTTCGATCAGAGACCTCGGTAGCAGAAAAGTTCTCATTACCAACATGAGTACAACACTTGAGGAAGGTCTTGAGATTATAAAGAATAACGAAATCCCGAAGGATGCGGTTTCCAAGGTGAGCTGCAAAGAAATCATCTCCTATCCGGGAAATAATTCCATGTCCGGACATCCTACCAAGAATTTAAATGTGGTTGCTATCGACTGCGGTATGAAGCAGAATATCGTACGCTCCTTAACAGGCAGAGGATGCAATGTAATTAAGGTTCCCTGGAACACATCTGCAGAAGACATTATTAGACTAAATCCCGACGGTGTATTTATTTCAAACGGCCCCGGAGATCCCACGGATGTTGTTGAAACAATAGAGACCATCAAAAAGCTCATCGGCAAATATCCTATATTCGGTATCTGCCTCGGACATCAGATAATCTCTCTTGCAAGCGGTGCCAAAACATACAAATTAAAATTCGGACACCGTGGCGGAAACCATCCTGTAAGAAATCTTAAAACAGGTAAGATTGAAATCACTTCTCAGAACCATTCATATGCAGTTGATAACGACAGCATAAAAGATACAGGTCTTGAGATTACACATATTAATTTACTTGATAACACAATTGAAGGTGTGTCCAATAAATCGGACAGATTGTTTTCGGTACAGTACCATCCCGAAAGCGCCCCCGGTCCGCAGGACAGCTCATATTTGTTTGATGAATTTATTGATTTGATGCACGAATCACATTGATAAGAGGATAATAAAATGTCCAAGAGAACTGATATAAAAAAAGTACTTGTCATAGGTTCCGGTCCGATTGTGATCGGCCAGGCTGCGGAATTTGACTACGCGGGAACTCAGGCCTGCCTTGCTCTAAAAGAAGAAGGCTATGAGGTTGTTCTTTGCAACTCAAACCCTGCGACAATTATGACCGATACCGCCATCGCGGATAAGGTTTACATGGAGCCTCTCACGCTTGAGTATATAGCTAAGATTATCCGTTATGAACGTCCCGATGCAATACTGCCCGGCATCGGCGGACAGACCGGTTTAAACCTTGCAATGCAGCTTGAGAAAAAAGGCATTTTGCATGAATGCCGCTGCGAACTTTTAGGAACAAAAAGTAAAAGTATCGAGCGTGCCGAAGACAGAGAAATGTTCAAGGAACTCTGTGAAGAATTAGGCGAGCCCGTACTTCCTTCGGATATAGCTTCTTCAATCGAAGAAGGCTTGAAAGTAATCGAAAAAATCGGCTATCCCGTAGTTCTTCGTCCGGCATTTACGCTCGGAGGAACAGGCGGCGGATTCGCAGAGAACGAAGAAGAATATCTTCCTCTCATGAAGAATGCACTTTCTCTTTCACCCGTCAGACAGGTTCTGATTGAAAAGAGCATCAAAGGCTTTAAGGAAATCGAATACGAAGTAATGCGTGACTCAAACGACACGGCCATTACCATTTGTAACATGGAAAACCTCGACCCTGTCGGCATTCACACAGGTGACTCGATTGTTGTATGTCCTTCACAGACATTAACGAACAAAGAGTATCACATGCTTCGTGACAGTGCTTTAAAGATTATAAGAGCTTTGGAAATCGAAGGTGGCTGCAATGTGCAGTTTGCACTCGATCCTAAGTCTTTCCAGTACTACTTAATCGAGGTTAACCCCAGAGTATCACGTTCTTCCGCTCTCGCATCAAAAGCCAGCGGTTATCCTATCGCCAGAGTATCTGCAAAGATTGGTATAGGCATGACACTCGATGAAATTCAGATAGCAAACACACCCGCATCTTTCGAACCGACACTCGACTATGTCGTAACCAAGATGCCCCGTTTCCCGTTTGATAAATTTACCGATGCAAACAACTCTCTCTCCACGCAGATGAAAGCAACGGGCGAAGTAATGAGCATCGGCAGAACCTTTGAGGAAAGCCTTCTTAAAGCAGTTCGTTCACTTGAAATCGGTCACTTCCATCTTCACTCGCCGAAGTTTGATTTTTTAAGCGATGAAGAACTTTATTCATACATCAAAATCGGTACCGATGACAGAATTTATGCCATCGCAGAACTATTAAGAAGAAACTCTGATGTTGATAAAATCAATGCAATCACAGCCATCGATCTTTTCTTCTTAAGAAAGATAAAGCTTATCATGGGTGCCGAAAAAGAGCTCGTAAAAAATATCGGCGATATCGATATTTTAAGAAGTGCCAAGAAGATGGGCTTCTCCGATAAGGAAATCGGTATTCTCTGGAAAAAGAGCGAGAAAGAAATCTTTGAATTAAGACATGCCAATAAAATAGTTCCCGTGTACAAAATGATTGATACATGTGCATCGGAATTTGACAGCTATATACCGTATTTTTACTCGACATACGAGGAAGAAAACGAGTCCGTTATATCGGACAGAAAGAAAGTCATTGTTCTCGGTTCGGGACCCATAAGAATCGGTCAGGGCGTTGAATTTGACTACTCTACCGTTCATGCGGTAATGACTATAAAATCCGCAGGATACGAAGCAATTATTATTAACAACAATCCCGAAACGGTATCAACAGATTACACATGTTCGGACAAGCTTTATTTCGAGCCTTTGTGCATCGAAGATGTAATGAACATCATCGAACTTGAAAAGCCCGAAGGTGTTATCGCAACACTCGGCGGACAGACAGCCATCAACCTCGCAGATCCTCTCGCAGAACGCGGTGTAAATATCATCGGTACAGGCTGCGAAGCAATTGACCGCGCTGAAGACCGAGATTTGTTTGAGCATCTTTTATCAGAACTTAATATACCCCAGCCTAAAGGCTGTGCGGTAACAAGCATCGAAGCAGGTATTAAGGCAGCCGCTGAAATCGGCTATCCCGTACTGGTAAGACCTTCATTCGTACTCGGCGGACGTGCAATGCAGATCGTCGCTAAGGAAGAAGAACTTGTAAGATACTTAAAGACCGCCGTTGAAATCGATGAAGACAAACCCGTACTCGTAGACAGATATATCCGCGGCAAAGAAGTTGAAGTTGATGCGGTTTGCGACGGAACGGATGTATTCGTCCCCGGCATCATGGAACTCGTTGAGAGAACCGGCGTTCATTCGGGCGATTCAATCAGCGTATATCCTTCATACAGCTTATCGGATAAGGTTAAAAACACAATACTTGATTATGCTAAAAGACTTGGTCTCGGCATCGGAATCATCGGTCTTTACAACATACAGTTCATCGTTGATCCTAACGACGAAGTTTATATCATCGAGGTTAACCCCCGTTCATCGAGAACGGTTCCATTCCTTTCGAAAGCAACAGGTTACTGCCTCGCAGATATCGCAACATTCGTAAGCCTCGGCAAGTCCCTAAAAGAGCAGGGAATCACAGAGATTTATCCTAAGGAAAAATCACGTTACTACGTAAAGGTTCCTGCTTTCTCATTCTCGAAATTACGCGGTATGGATTCATATCTTTCACCCGAGATGAAATCGACGGGTGAAGCTATCGGATATGATAAAAAGCTCCACCGTGCAATGTACAAGGCAATGATTGCATCGGGACTTAAACTTAAAAACTACGGAACAGTTTTAGTCAGCGTTGCAGACGAAGACAAGGAAGAAACTCTTCCGCTCGTTAAGAGATTTTACAACATGGGCTTTAACATCGAAGCTACAACCGTTACAGGTGAGTTTTTAAGAGATCACGGTGTTAAATCCAGAATACTTCACAAGCCTTCCGAAGGCAGCAACGAAATACTTGATGCCATCAATTCGGACTATGTGAGCTACATCATCAATACACGTGCCGTTTTATCGGGCAACCATTACGGCGACGGTGTTGCAATAAGACTTAAAGCCACTCAGAACAACATCACAATGCTTACCTCTCTCGATACGGTGAGAATGTTACTTGATGTACTTGAGGAAGTTACGATGGGAATTTCAACCATCGATGCAGAATAACTGTTTTTAGGGGAAATACTAAAGGAGGAATGAAAATGCACTTTACTAAAATGCATGGTCTCGGAAACGACTATTTATACGTATTCGGCGAAGTACCGGAAAATATAGAAGAATTATCAATCAGAATGTCCGACAGGCATTTCGGTGCAGGCAGCGACGGAATGATTTACATCTCACCTTCCGACAAGGCTGATTTTCAGATGCGTATTTTTAATGCAGACGGAAGCGAAGCTAAGATGTGCGGTAACGGTGTAAGATGTGTCGGAAAGTATGTGTACGATAAAGGGTACACCGACAAAACGAATCTTAAAATCGATACCATGTCGGGTATTAAATATCTTACTCTTGAAACAATGGCAGGAAGCGTTGTAAGCGTTTCCGTTGACATGGGAAAAGGTGAGGATAAAGGCGATTTGTCTTTAAATATTCCGAACACTGCGAACAACTATTCAAACATTTCCATGAATTTGCAGAAGACCGAATTACCTTTCGGTTCAAAGAGTTTTGATTTAAATACCGACTCATTAAATGTTATCTGCAAGAGCGTTTCAACAGGCAATCCTCATGCGGTTATCTTCGTAAAAGATGCCGAAAATGCTCCTTTGACAACGCTCGGTCCCGTCATCGAACATCACGAAGCATTTCCCGACGGCGTAAACGTCGAATTCGTGGAAGTTCTTTCAAGAAATGAACTTCGCATGCGCGTTTGGGAAAGAGGCAGCGGTGTTACCATGGCATGCGGTACCGGTGCATGTGCGTCAGCTTTTGCCGCAGTCAAAAATAAATACTGCGATTATGATACTCCAATCCACATCATCCTTGACGGAGGAGTGCTTACAATCAGCATCTCCTCCGACGAGGAAATTACAATGCAGGGACCTGCAACATTTGTTTACGAAGGCGATATAAAATTATATTCAAATCAATAAAAGAAAACGAAGGTGATTAAAATGATTACACCCAACATGCATTATGCAGACTTAAAAGACTCATATCTCTTTTATAATATTTCTTTAAAAACAAAGAAATATCTCGAAGATAATCCTGATAAAAAACTGCTTCGTCTCGGTATCGGCGATGTATCGCTTCCTCTTTGCGATGAAGTAATCAAAGCTCTTCATTCGGCTGTAGATGATCAGAGCAACAAGGAAAACTTCCACGGCTATATGCCTGAAGCGGGTGCTCCTTTTTTAAGAAGTGCTATCGCAAATTATTATAAAAGACGTAATGTGAATCTTTCCGATGAGGAAGTATTCGTATCAAGCGGTGCATCGGATGAACTCGGAGATATCCTCGATTTATTTGACCGCTCATCTTCCGCTCTTGTAATTGAACCTGCATATCCCGCATATGTTGATGCAAATATCATGGCAGGAAGAAAGATAGTTCATCTCTCATCCTCCAAGGAAGACGGCTTCGTTCCTCTTCCGAGTGACGAAACAAAAGCAGATATTATTTATCTTTGCTCACCCAACAACCCTACCGGTGCTGTATTTGACCGTGAGAAGCTCTCAGAGTGGGTAAATTTCGCCAATAAGAACGGCAGCGTCATTTTATTCGATGCAGCATATGAAGCCTTTATAGAGGACGATACGCTGCCTCACAGCATATTCGAAATCGAGGGTGCACGAACATGTGCGATAGAAATCTGCTCATTCTCCAAAACGGCAGGTTTCACAGGTACCAGACTCGGCTATACCGTAATTCCTAAAGACCTCGAGCGAAATGGTATGAATTTCAACGCTATGTGGCTTAGAAACCGTACTACAAAGACCAACGGCGTATCATACATCATTCAGAAAGGCGGCGCTGCAGTCTTCACCGAAGAAGGCTTGAAGCAGATTCACGCCAATATAGATATCTACAAAAACAACGCACGCATATTGATGGAAGTTCTCGACAAGCTCGGCATCTGGTACTGCGGTGGCAAGAACTCACCTTACATTTGGATGAAATGTCCCGATGGCATGGGAAGCTGGGAATTCTTTGATCTTTTGCTTAATAAAATCCAGGTAGTCGGAACGCCAGGCGAAGGCTTCGGAGCCTGCGGTGAAGGTTATTTCAGATTTTCAATGTTCGGAAGTGTGGAAGATACCACGGAAGCTGCAAAAAGATTGTATAAATTACTCAAATAAAAAAAGGACGAAAGTCCTTTTTTTATTTCAATCAAATATATTATTTTCAATTAATTTACAGTATTGGGATCTTTAACACCATCAGTTTCAATTTCGCCCCATTTATTTGATTTTGAATCATACTCTTGCGAATACACAACACTGTACCAATCAGGATCATTATAAGTAAATATTGTTACAACCGGATTTTCAAAACCTTCAATTATATAACAATCATATTTCTCCCATATTCTCATATCCTTTTTTATTCGATTTATATCCTCGCATTCTATGCATAAATATCCTTTACTTCCCTTTTTTTGATATGTCCAATTATTGTAATCATTTAAAATTCCATTTTCATCTTCAATACAACAATCAAAGTTGTTTTGCTCAATTGTTTCACAAATCTTTGATTTTGCATCAAATTCATAAATGACTTTATTTGTATCTACCGTTATCGAGATTAATGATAAGAGATTACTTTTATTGAAATTATGCTTTACTGCAGAATCCGAAACATCAAAAGGATTTCCCCAATTGCACCCGAAAAGACCTGCTAAAAAGACTATTATCACCACGTTTAAAAGTATCTTTTTCATTAATCATTTCACCTTAAAATACAATTTCATTTCCCTTTTTTTTTTCTTTTATGTTTGTCAAAAAGAAACATTATGTTCCAAAAGAATTTTTCTTAATCTTTCATTTTCTTTTTCAGCGGTCTCTGCACGTTTTTGAGCTGCCTCCGCGCGCTTTCTTTCTTTTTCGGTATTTGCTTTTTCCTGCTGAATTCCTTTATTTAATATCTGATCATATATCTCACACATTTTCATTTCTCCCTTCCCAAATTGTTTTTGGTTTAATTCTTCCAAAACAGTCTGATATCTTTCGTCTCCTGACATTATTTCCAGTGTTTTAAGCACTTCGTCTACATGTTTAATTGTTTTATCAAGTGGAATATACTCTTTCCCTTTTCTTTTTTGAACGAAATAATCCGCTATAATTTTAAAATCACTTTGGAACTTATTAATATCTTCTTCTTCAAGAAATGCAACTTCTAAAAGATTGATTTTATAGTCATTTACATATCCCTTGATTTCTTCCGGCACATCAATTACTTCATACAATGATTTGCCTTGAGACCAGTGTTTGGTTCCAAAATATAATATTAAAGTGATTACAGGAAATGGCTTTGTTTTCTTTTTATATCCGCCTTGTTCATTACCCTTTAACAGCTGTGCTCTGTAAGCACTTCCATCATAAGAAATAACTCTTAACGGCATATATGTATCTTCATAGTTCTGATGTTCAATCCCCAAAAAAGCAATTCGCATTTCTTTTCCGTTATAGAACTTGGATACATCTCTTTCCTGTTCGTGAAGTTTTCCATCAACCTTATACTGACTTCTGTCTTTGGAATTTTCCAATTGTTCTTCCCTTATCACTTGCTTTCCGCCGAAAAGAAACACATTCATTATATCGGCAAAAACATCATTGTGATCAGCCAGAATCTTTTCATTCGAGTCTAACCCCATAAATACATCCTTTCCGCAGGAATCATTTCCTGCAAATAATTTGGTTTATAATGCAGGAATTTTTCCGGGAAAGTTGTTTAAACAACTCCGATGTCGGGAATCCGACAAAAGAAATATCTTGCTTGTTTGTATCGTATCATTCCATTTTTTCAAAATCAATATGAAAACACATAATAAATAAAGTTTGTGAATAATCACGAAAAATAATTTTTGAAAACAAAAAATAGCCCTCAAAAGGGCTATTTTAGGGAATTCTTAGTTGTCAAAAGTATATTCAGATTTATTAATTTTCAGGTAATAAAACCAATTTTTCTCCGGTATATGTGCTTTTGGAAGAGAAAGCTACTATAGCTTTTGTGATGGTAGGAAAAATGCACGAAATAATTAAAAAAACCGTGTCTTTTCCATATGATTTTGCAACCGCAAGTGCCTGCACCCTCTTGTTTGCATATGGCAGCATCTGAAGAAAAGGAATAAATCCAAGAAAGTATCCTGCGACTTTAATTACAGTCATTACGATTGTCGTAGGTTTGTTACAGGAAATGTCACAAACTGTGTAAAATCCATAATACGGGACAATAGCTTTCCAGGGTTGTTCACCCGCTTTTTTTAAGATAAAAGCATTTGAGATAATGTTTATTACAAGCTTCAGCAAAGATAAAAATATCTCGGCCAAAGCCATTACTATCCAGAGTATAAACATCAGCTCCCCAACCGTGCGGGTGTAAAAAAAATTGTATATGGGTCCGTTCATTTTTAATCCATTCAAAAACTACTTCGCAGCATTATTAAAAGCAGCAAGCAAATCAGCGTATTCTTCATACGCGGGAAGTTCGGGATAATCAGCCTTAATCTGCTCGGTGGTTCTGAATAAGAAACCTGCTTTTGAAGCCTGAATCATTGCAAGGTCGTTGAAGCTGTCGCCTGTTGCGATGGTATCGAAGCCACAGCTCTGCAATGCTTTTACAGTTGTGAGTTTGGATTTCTCACATCTCATCTTATAGCCTGTAATCATACCGTCGTCACCGACAATAAGTGAATTGCAGAAAAGTGTGGGCATACCGAGTTTCTTCATAAGAGGCTTTGCAAACTGCTCGAAAGTATCACTGATGATAATGGTCTGCATATTATCTCTAAGTTCGTCGAGGAACTCTTTTGCTCCGTCGAGCGGATCGATTTTTTCGATAGTATCCTGGATTTCCTTAAGGCCCAATCCGTGCTCCTTAAGAATAGCCAGTCTGTATTTCATAAGCTTATCATAATCAGGCTCGTCTCTTGTGGTAATCTTTAATTCTTCGATTCCGCTTGCCTTCGAAAAAGCAATCCATATTTCAGGTACCAAAACACCTTCAAGATCGAGGCATGCTACATTTAATCCCATTTGGTTTGTCTCCTTATAATCTTAATCCACGTGCTATTTTATCGAAATTTCCCTTATTTTTCAAGTGTTCGGACAAACCTAATCGGCCGTTTCTTCGTCTTTTTTCTCAATCTTCTCCATTATGTACATTTTCGTGGAAAAATCCTGCGCATAACGGACGTTTTCGTTATATCCTGTACCTGCAAAATCCTGACAGAGTCTGACGCCTGCGGTGCATAAAAGCCTGCCGTTTGCCACATAATTTTCCTTTTCACTCGGAAGTTTAATCTTCTTTGCAATAATGTCTAAAAGAAGCGAATTTTGCTTTAAATGAATCGGTGAAATCGTATTTACGAGGTCTCCGAAATCTCTGATATCGTACTCAAGTTCTTTGTTTACGAAAAGATAATCAGCCGTTTTCTCAAGCCCCTTGGGATGATAGATTGTATTCTGAGTATTCGGAAGTGCAAGCTTTTTAAGCATCATTCCGACAGCCACGTTTTTATCCTTGGAAACTACCGTCCATTCGGTTATATTGCCACATCCCGAAGGATTGGATAATGCACTCGTTGAAGACGAGGGATTAAGCCTTGCGGGGCCTTTTCCTCCACGATAAAAGTCTCCGAACTGCATCACGCTTCTGTATGCCTTGTAAAGCGTAATTTCTTTCTTAATCTCTTCTATTTCTTCCTTGGAAAAATCACTCAAATTACATTCATATCCAAAGCACCCGAAGGAAGCAATCGCAGCCCTTGTTTTCATCGGTGTTTTTCTAAGCGTCTGATGATTGGGCGATGCGGAAACATGCGCACCGATTGTATTTAACGGATAGCAGTAACTTAAGCCTTCCTGAATCTCGCTCCTGCAGATGGGATCTGTATTGTCCGATGCCCAGATCTGCGGGAAGAAACAAAGAATTCCAAGGTCGAATCTGTTGCCGCCTGAAGAACATCCTTCGAATAAAATCTTCGGAAAACGCTTTGTTAATTCTCCTAAAATTTCATAGAGTCCCAGCACATATCGATGCGTAATTTCGCCCATAAATTCCGCCGGCATTCCCTGTGAATAAATGTCTGACAGAATTCTGTTCATGTCCCATTTAACGTACTCTATATTGGCAGATGAAAATACCTTTGAAAGTGATTCGATTAAGTAATCCCTTACCTCTTTTTTGGTTAAATCCAGCATTCTCTGATGTCTGCCTTCGGAGTGCGGAGTATCGGGATTTGCAAGACACCAGTCAGGATGTGCTTCGTATAACTTGCTCTTCACATTGACCATTTCAGGCTCAACCCAGAGTCCGAATGAAAGACCGAGTTTGTTGATTTTTTTACACAGTCCTTCAAGGCCGCCCGGTATTTTCTTTTTGTTAACTTCCCAGTCGCCCAATGAAGAAGTATCGTCGTTTCTCTCGCCGAACCATCCGTCATCCATTACGAATAATTCGATGCCGACCTCGGCGGCTTTTTTCGCTATTTTTACGAGCTTATCCTCATCGAATTTAAAGTATGTGGCTTCCCAGTTATTAATTAACACAGGGCGTTCTTTCTTCTTCCATTCGCCGCGAACAATATTCTCTCTTACAAACTCATGGAGGCGGTTGCTTAAAAGATTAAATCCTTTGTCCGAATAGCACATAACAGCTTCCGGCGCTTCGAAGATTTCGCCTTTTTTAAGAGAATATAAAAATCCCTCATCGTTGATTCCCGACTGAATACGCACCTTTCCAAACGAATTCGCATCGGTTATTTCCATATGGTTTCCGCTGTAGATAAGATTAAATCCGAAGCACTCACCAATGTCTTCAGTGGTCTCTTCTTTTGCAATCATAAAAAACGGATTAGCGCGGCTTGAACTCGTACCCGTGTTGCTTCGGCTTACATGCATACCATTTGAAATGCGTGTCCTGTAGCTTTGCATTTCTCTTGCCCATGCTCCCGCAAAGAATATGCCCTCATAGTCCGATTCATTCATATCAAGCTGAAGACTTAAAAGCCTTTCAAGCTTTATTTCTTCCTCGCCCTCGTTGATTAAATCGGCGTATCTTGCAATGACATCCTTGTCTTCGTAAACCACGTAATATAATAAAAGTTTTACATCGTAGCTTTTATCTTTTAGGGTGATAATAAGAGTCTCGCAGGCTCCGTTTTCATCATACGAACCGGGCAGAGTTTTTCTCTCTTCTTTACCCTTTTTTATCTCATGACTTTCGTAGATAAAATCACTTGTTCTGCTGCCGTCATAATGTACTATGCCAACAAAAGGAGAACGCAAATCTCCCTTGCCGGATGATGATATTTCAAAGCATGTATCTTCGGGCGCAAATGACTGATGCTCTTCATCATACGAGATGACATTTCCGGGAGCGAATTCACGCTTTGGTTTGATTACTTCAAACTCTTTTAGATCGTCTGAAAAATCTATGCGCGCGCCGTAATAAAGATGCTCTAAATGACCGGTCGCAAGTGTGTCAAAAGCATATGTTGTATTGTTGGTTGAAAGTACAAATCTGCCGTCTTTTGTGAGTATCATAATTTCTACCTTTTTGTCGGAGCCAGGCACACTGCGTGAGCCAGGCACCATCATTCATCTAAATTATTCTTTTGAAGTTGCATCGCGTCTTTCTTTTATCTTGCCGGTAATCTCAGCAAGTTTCTCATCATTCAGTTTATATTTTGCCTTGAAGATAAAGAGCGCGATTACAAGCACTATCATCGGAAGAACGGTCATCACAAATCTGAGTCCTATGATTGAACCGCCCGATACCGAAACTGCACCGCTTGCCTGTAAGTTTTCTATCATTGTCTTAAGACCAGTTATAAGACTTCCGTCAACAGCCTCAAAGCTTACGTCGGTTTTGCTTATGTTAAATACCGAAAGGCTCACTGCCGCAGCAAGTGCTGCGATACCTGATGCAAGCTTAACCACGAAGGTCTGCATGGAGAAGATAACCGATTCGTCTCTTCTGTTGTTTTTAATCTCGCCGTAATCAACGGTATTGGCAAGAAAAACTGTAACAAGGACGTTTAAAAGACCAACAGCACCGAAGATGAAAAATCCGGGAACGAAGAAAAGATAAACCGAATTTACTCCCGAGAGTGCCATTACAAGTAAAACAACATATCCGAATATGGCGGAAATAACGGATACATAAAACATCTTAAGCGTATTGATGAATTTCCTCATAATCGGGAAGAAAAGCATCATCGCAAGGATTTGAATGCCGCCTCCGAAAGTATTAAAGAGCGTGTAATTGCCCTGCCATGAAGCGCCGCCTATATCGTATTTAAAAAAGTAAATAAGCAGGTTGGAAGTAATATAAACGGACGAGTTTACAAGCACAATGGTAATAACAATCGCCATGGCCTGATCGTTTTGAACGAGCGCCTTAAACATATCGCCGATACTTGCTGTCTGTACATCCACGGTCGACTTTTCTTTTATGAAAAGGCAGGTAATCAGGATGAATACGAAGAAAAGAATCGCAACGATCAAAGAGAAATATTTAAAGCCCAGTCGGTCAACTTCCTTGGTGGAAGTAATATTCATATTCATAGAACTTTCTTCATTGTCTATCTTCCCGAACTTGTCACTTGAAAGATAGATTACTGCCAAAGCCGTATAGTTTAAGTCGTCAGTAACGATATCCATAGAACAGTCATCTTTTGTATATTGGCCGGTTGTATATCCTTTTGCATTTTTAAAGAAAACGTCAAAATTACAGTTACTGTTGTTAAAAGATGTTTCGTTTTCAAACTCTTTTGCACTGGCTTTTACATCGATCTTAACGTGGCTGATTTCTTTCACGTTACCTGTAGTGTTGCCTGCTTCGTCAAGTTCTGCAACGTAAGCACTCACGCCGTCATAATCGAATGTATTATTAAATTGTTTTGTTACATTATCGTTTGTTTTGGAAAGTGCGAAGTTACCGATGGCTGCTACCGCAAGAACAGTGACGATTGTAATGATTGCAGAACCCACACCTGCGCAGCTTCTGCCGAGTGCGGACATGTTCTCTCGTTCTTTACCGGACTCCGTAAATGCGGGAACCATTGACCAGTAAGGAATATCCATCATGGTATATGTAACGCCCCAGAGAATGTAAAATACAGCGGCGTAAGCTATCATGCCTTTTGCATTAAGTGAGGGCGGCGCCGCAAACATGAAGAAGAGTACCACTGCATTTGTAAGCGTACCGATGAAGAGCCACGGTCTGAATTTGCCGAATTTTGTTTTGGTTTTTGCAACGAGCACTCCCATAAGTGGATCGTTAAACGCATCAAAAACTCTGGCTATCAGAAGAATGATACCCATTACCCATGCGGAAACGCCCATGATGTCCTGATAATAATAAAGGATGTAGCTTGCGGAAAGCATGTAAACCATGTCTTTTCCGACCGCTCCTATTCCGTATGCAAATTTCTCTTTAAATCCAAGCTTCATATTACTCCCTCCGTTTCCATTTAAGAATTCTCCTCATTATCAGAAACGAATACTTTTAATCATTTATTGCTATATTAAAATCTGTCATCCCCATGACTTTTCCGTAATTATCGCTCACCGTAAGCTTCGCTTTGCCGGCCTTTCCGATACTCTTAACATAGGTTCCACCCATACCGCCCGACAAGGAAATAACAGTTGGTCCTATGATTGCAGCGTCACCTTCTATCGAAAGAATTACGGGATCGTTAAAGTAATTCAACAGATTGCCGTTTTCATCAACCGCCTTTATTCGTATGCAGGATACATCGTATGTGTTGTCTTCCTTAAGATCGGTATGGTCTGCTTTTATTTCGAAATTCACTTTGGTCATCGGCGCTTTTCTAAGTTCTTTTACGACCTTTCCATCCTTGATTGCTTCGAATCTGTAGGTGGTTGCGCTGCCGCCCCAGTCACCGACGTACTTGTTGTAAAGCTGTACCGCATCATCCATTTTCATGTGGTGGAAAAGCATGAGTTTTGCGGCTTTGAGCTTCGCCGAGGTCGTCATTTTATACAGTCCGAATTTAGCGACTTCGTTTAAAATATCTTTTACGTCCTTTGCCTGCGCGGGTGACATATTCTCCGCCTTTTCAAGCACGTCTCCGATATAGTCGTCCACTTTTATCGGCGGATGGTAAAGACTCTTAAACTGCCTGTTTTCATGTATGTATTCCTTGATGAAATTGTCGTTTTTATACATCTTAACCGAATCGGCATTTGTGAAAATATATGTCTCGTTTCGATTGCACCCCGGGTGCTCGCCGATATCCATCGATGAGCTTATCTCGAGCACGGGATTTTCATCCTGCATTTCGGCGTATACATATGCAGCCATCTTCGGATTTCTGAACATGTCGGTTACGCCGTGATAACAGATACGGTCGCCGCTTCCGAAGTCCTTGTGCGTATTGTAATCAAACATGCACCAGCCGAAGCTTCCCGCTATATCGTCATTCGCGGATACATCGTTTAAAACCCTCGCATGTCTTATCGCATCCTCGAGCCTGTGCTCTTCCCAGTCGAACGCTTTCGTCGGGAACATATGTCCCATGTATTCGCTGATAAAATAACCCTTGCTCATATCGCTTGTAACGGCGGATTTTTTATCGCACCCCTGATTGCCTCCGCTGTGGATAAAATCGTTGTATGTGTATACATCCTCGAGGAGATTTGATTTTTTATAGCATCTTACACCGCCGGTCTGTCTCGTCGGATCAAGTGAGTGCGCTGCCTCGTTGGTACGTTTGTAAAATTCATCGTCCTCCACCGATTCGTTAATTCGTACACCCCATAAAATAATCGATGTATGATTTCTGTACTGAAGCACCATATCTTTTACATTTTCAACTGCGATATCTTTCCATTCTTCATCACCGATATGCTGCCAGCCCGGAATCTCCGTAAATACAAGGAGTCCGATTTCATCACATGCATCGAGGAAGTAATGCGACTGCGGATAATGCGATGTACGAACGGCATTAAGGCCGAGTTCTTCTTTTAGGATCTTTGCATCGTTTGCCTGTGCGCTTTTAGGCATTGCATATCCGACGTAAGGATAACTCTGATGACGGTTAAGGCCGCGTATTTTAAACTTTTCGCCGTTTAAATAGAATCCGTCGGCTTTAAATAAAATGCTTCTGAAACCAAATCTTACTTTGCTTTCATCGACTGCTTTCCCCGCCGCATCCTTTAAAACGCTTCGTAAAATATAAAGGTTTGGATGCACCGTATCCCAAATCGCGGGACTTTCAACCTTATAAGTTTTAACGGATTCGTTACTTCCTTCATCGGGATAATATTCTGCTTCGCCGAGTATTTTTTCGTCAGTAGAAACAAGTATTCCGTCTTCGTTTTTCTTAAGGGAAATAAGAGAATTTTCGATTATCATTCCGTTGGCATCTTTGCTCGCGGATATTTGTACGCGAAGATTACCGTTCGCATCGCCCGATACAAAAACATCATCGAAATGTGCCTTTTCTTTTACGTCGACATAGACGTCTCTGTAGATGCCTCCGTAGGTCATGTAATCGATTACAAACCCAAAGGGAGGTAAATTCTGATCTTCTCTGCTGTCGGCTTTAACCATGATAATATTGTCTTCGCCGAATTTTAAATAATCGCAGAGATTTATTGTAAAAGCGGTATAACCGCATAAATGAGTCGCCGCTTCTTTTTCGTTAATATAAACCATGCATGAATGCAAAACACCGTCGAATGTCAGAAAAACATCCTTACCGCGCCATTCTTCGGGCGCATTAATAACCCTGAAGTACGCCGCAACTTTCTGATATTCATGCTCATCAAAATAATGCAGGGGAGTTTCTTTTACGGTGTGAGGAATTCTCACACATGTGTTTTTCTTAAAGTCGTAACCGGACTGTAACATTTCATCGGAAAAACATTCGTTGAAATACCAGTCGTTGTTAAGATAAATTCTTCTGCCCATCGTAACCCTCACTTAAGATTATTTTTCCCCTAAATCACTTATACAATGCGAATTCCGCCATACTTTCTAATGTTAAGAACATGGCAGGAATTCTCTCCGAATACGGCGTCAAGTTTTTCCTTGTAGACGCTGACATTTTCGTTTTTGACAAACGCCTGAATCGTACCTGCAAATCCGCCTCCGTGAACTCTGAATGCCTCCTCGTTTTTATCGAGTATACTGTCACTTACCGCAAGTGCCAGAGAAAGATTCTGATTGAGATAATCATTCACGGCATACACATTCTGAAGATACTCAAACGAAGATTTGCCGGACTCTCTTATCAGTTTTAAAAACTCGTTTGTATCATTGTTTTTAAGTGCCGAAACACCTTTCTTTACTCTCTCGTTTTCATTTACGAAATGTATCGCACGAAGAAGCGCTCTGTCCGAAAACTGCGTACGGATTTTTGAAGCGTTTGCAAGCAGTTCATCGAGCGTGACACCGAGTAAATACTCCCTGCCAAAGAAAGATGCAACCTCCTTCATTTCCTTTGGAATGGCTGCATATTCATCGGTTAAATTCGCATGTGAACCCTTGGTATCGGTTATGCAAAGTGAATATCCGTTGTCTGATAAATCGTACATAATCTTTTCGGATACGGGATTGCTCTCATCGGCAAAATCAACATGTACGAGTCCGCCGAGCGAGCATGCCATCTGATCCATCAGTCCGCAGGGTTTGCCGAAATATACATTCTCTGCATACTGTCCGGCTATGGCTATTTCGGTATCTTTTATGATGCCTCCGTTGAAAAGATGCGAGACAATCGTTCCGATAAGTGTTTCAAACGCGGCCGAGGAAGAAAGCCCTGCGCCGACTATTACATCGCTTGTAATATAAGCATCGAAACCTCCGACTTCGAAGCCTCTGTCAAAAAAGTATTTGCAGATGCCTTCAACAAGCGCTTCACTTGAAGCTTTTTTGCTTTTCTGCTTATTCAGGTTTCCTATATCTATTTTCATCATCGGATAAGGACCCGATACAATTCTGATTAATTTCCCTTCGGTCCTACCTATGATTGCAATCGCATCAAGATTGATTCCCGCCGCCAGGACTTCGCCGTGCTGATGGTCGGTATGATTGCCCATTACCTCACTTCTTCCGGGTGCGGAAAATATATTCACGTCGGTATTTTTATAATACGTCGAAAACTTGGTGAGAGCATTGATGTATCTGTCTCTCTGGTATCCGACGGCATTTATATCTCTGTAAACATCCGTAAATTTATCATCCAGTGCAGCTGATTCGATTTGTAAAATAAGTTCGTTTATGTCCGACATTTTTCACCTCTGATTCTGTTAAACCATACATATGTTTTATCGGTTTAAAAACACTTTTTTGTAACCTCTCATTTGATTTTATCTTTTTTATACGCCTGCCACAACCAAAAAAAAACGCCCGGAATCCGAGCGTTTTTTTAACTATATGTTGGCTGTTATGTCTTTGTACATCAGATCTTCGATGGTAACCGAGTCAAAGTAATCGTTTACGATTTTGTCGATTTTTTCCCACATGGGAAGCGTCCTGCATTCTTCTTTTCTGTCGCATTCAGGACCCCTGCAGTCCAAGCAGCTTACGGGAGCGAGATCTCCTTCGGTCAGTCTTAATATTTCGCCGACCGTATACTCAGCGGGTTTTCTGGTCAAATGATAACCGCCGCCTTTGCCGTGTACTCCCTCTATTAACTTTGCCTTGACCAGCATCGGCAGTATTCTTTCAAGGTATTTAAGCGATATATCCTGCCTGTCGGCAACTTCATGCATAGCCACGTAATTGCCGTTTGAGTGCTCCGCTATATCAATCATAACCCTGAGCGCATACCTGCCCCTTGTGGAAACCATCATAAAATATTTACCTCAATTAATTGGCAAAAAGAGCTGTAGAAAGATATCTGTCTCCTGTATCGGGAAGAAGAACCACGATGTTCTTGCCCTTGTTTTCTGCTCTCTTTGCGAGTTCGATAGCTGCGAAAAGTGCGGCACCCGATGAAATACCTACGAGTACGCCTTCCTTTGTGCCTACGAGTCTTCCTGTCTCGAAAGCGGCGTCGTTTGTAACTGCGATAATTTCATCGTAAACCTTTGTATTTAATACTTCGGGAACGAATCCTGCGCCGATACCCTGAATCTTGTGGCTGCCGGCTGTTCCTTTTGAAAGAACGGGTGAATCTGCGGGCTCTACGGCTACAACCTTCACACCTGCTTTCTGTTTTTTAAGATATTCGCCTACACCTGTGACGGTTCCGCCTGTACCTACACCTGCTACAAAGATATCTACGTTTCCGTCTGTATCTTCCCAGATTTCGGGACCTGTGGTCTCAAAATGAGCCTTGGGATTTGCTGCGTTTGTAAACTGTGAAGGGATGAAACTGTTGGGGATTTCCTTTGAAAGTTCTTCTGCCTTTGCAATGGCACCCTTCATACCCTTTGAGCCTTCTGTAAGTTCGAGGTTTGCACCGTAAGCTTTCATAAGCTGTCTTCTTTCAACCGACATGGTTTCAGGCATGACGATGATAATTTTATATCCTCTTGCTGCTGCAACGGATGCAAGACCGATACCTGTGTTACCCGATGTGGGCTCGATGATTGTAGTATCCTTGTTGATAAGGCCTTTTGCTTCTGCATCGTCAAGCATGGCTTTGGCGATTCTGTCTTTTACACTGCCTGCAGGATTGAAGTACTCAAGCTTTGCATAAATCTTTGCTTCAAGCTTCTCTGCTTCTTCGATATGTGTGAGCTCCAAAAGAGGAGTTTTTCCTATTAACTGATCTGCTGATGTATATATTTTTCCCATAATTAATTCCTTTCCGAACCAAAGTTCATCGTATATATTATACTCTTTTTTCTTCTTTTATGATTTGTTTTTATAAAACTGCCTTAAATGCCTGCTCGAGATCCTCAATGATATCATCGATGTGCTCTGTACCGATTGAAAGTCTTACTGTGTTAGGTCTGATGCCGGCATCAAGTAATTCTTCCTCACTAAGCTGTGAATGTGTGGTTGATGCAGGATGAATAACGAGTGATTTAACATCCGCTACGTTTGCAAGAAGTGAGAAGAGTTTGAGGCTCTCTGTGAACTTTCTTGCTGTGTTTGCATCGCCCTTGATATCGAATGTAAAGATTGAACCTGCTCCGTTGGGGAAGTAAGCATCATAGAGTTCTTTCTGTCTGCCGCCCTCAACCGAAGGATGGTTTACTCTCTCTACCTGAGGATGTTTGCTTAAGTAATCAACTACTTTGAGTGCATTTTCCACATGTCTTTCAACTCTTAATGAAAGTGTTTCAAGACCCTGGATTAAAAGGAATGAGTTGAAAGGAGATAATGCAGCTCCCTGATCTCTCATGATAGTTGTTCTGAGTTTTATGATGTAAGCAGCAGCGCCGACTGCATCGGTAAATACGATTCCGTGATATGAAGGATTAGGCTTTGAAAGTCCGGGGAACTTGTCGTTCTGTGCCCAGTCAAATTTACCGCTGTCTACGATAACGCCGCCCATTACGGTTCCGTGTCCGCCGATGAACTTGGTAGCTGAATGTACTACGATGTCAGCGCCATGTTCAATCGGACGAAGAAGATAAGGAGTAGCAAATGTCGAATCAACTATAAGCGGAATTCCGTGTTTGTGTGCAATCGCCGAAATTGCCTCGAGATCGGCTATATCCGAGTTGGGATTGCCAAGAGTCTCCGCATAAAGAAGTTTCGTGTTGTCTTTAATGGCTTTTTCGAAATTCTCGGGATCGGAAGGATCAACAAATGTTGTTGTAAGGCCCTGATCCTTAAGTGTGTGTGCGAGGAGGTTATATGAACCGCCGTAAAGGTTCTTGCTTGCTACAATGTGATCGCCTGTTGTTGCGATATTCTGAATTGCATATGTAATTGCGGATGAACCCGAAGCTGTGGAAAGTGCTCCGATGCCGCCTTCAAGTGCAGCGATTCTCTTCTCGAATACATCGGAAGTGGGGTTCATAAGTCTTGTATAAATGTTACCGCTCTCTGTAAGTCCGAATCTGCCTGCAGCAGTCTTGGAATCCTTAAATACATAAGATGTGGTTGCATAAATGGGAACCGCTCTTGCATCTGTGGAGATGTCAGGGCTCTCCTGTCCAACATGTATCTGTAATGTTTCAAATCTGTAATCGCTCATTTTATTTATTTCCTTTCGAATTGTGTTTTTATATCATTTGTTCTTTTTGTTCATTTTCTCTTGTTTCTTATAAAGCTTTGGATGTCACAAGCAACATCGACATCGTGAACACATTCGAATCAGAAGTATGTTTTTTACAAAATTAATAATGTAATCTTTAGCCATTTTAATCTCCGTCTTTCCTGTTGGAAATTTGTTGTTGTTTTTTACCCACCTGTTTGGTCGGTAAATATAAAATACAACTTTCAACCTACTATGTCAATAGGTAATTAAAAAATTTTTTAAAAAAAATAGAATCTCCCGACTTTTGCCGGAAGATTCCATCTTTGTTAATTATATTTGGTTAAATCGCTGATGCCATTATGTGACCGCTGCCGTAATGTTCGACAACCTTAGGAAGAGTTCTTACCGCTACTGTTCTTCTCATGCGATAGGCCAGTCCGATTTTTTCGGTTGTCTGCATAGTTCCGTCAAGTGGTGACCATCCGAGAAACCAAAGACCTTTTTCGATTTCAATAATGTAGTTCATACAATCACTTCCTTTCTTTATGTCTGCCCCTTAAGTCTGTACCTTCGTGATTGTGACCCCTCTTGAAGTTTTACTGATTATAGCATGGTCTTTTTCCCCGGACAATCTGCAGAATACACATACTTTTCCACCTTTTGTCCTTTTTATTGTGAAATATTACTAATTGCATGCTAATTCTTTTATGATATTTTACCAATTTAAAGTGATGAATATGCGTGTATTACGCGCGCAAAGGCTTAAATGTCGGAAACGCGCGTAGTTTTGGCCGGCCGTTTTGGGAATACTACGCGCCTATTTCATTAAATGCCCTAAGTGCGCGTAATCCTGACCGCCTGTTCCGGGAATACTACGCGCCTATTTCAACAAATGTCCTAAATGCGCGTAGTCCCGCCTAACCTCATAAAAAAAACTACGCGCCTTCTTCAACATTATATTAATCCGCGCGTAGTTCCCTCTAAATAGAATACTTGAATAATGAATCACTCTCTCCCTACAACCCAGTTGCCTTTCTCATCCTCAGCTTCTGCATATTGACCGTAATCAAGGCCTGCCAAATCAGCCATGGAACCGTCAATATCCAAAATTTCAGAAAGCGCAACCAGCCTCATTTCTTTTTCTGTATGACTTCCTCCGCAGAGAAACGACCAGTATCCGTCTTCATCATGAGATACATATAAGATAGGTTTATGCTCCTCTAACACGTGACTGCAGGTAAAACAAGCTGTATTGGGTTTATCCGAAAAAGGAAAATTTGTACAATCATTTTTTCGCCTGCTCAAGGCCGTAAAAAAATTCATTTTCATAGTTTACTTATTCTCCGCAATTATCTCTTCAAGTATTTCAACCGCACTTTCAACCATTTTAGGGCAGAACTCAACGAACAGTTTATTCTCAATGCAATACTGTGCTCCCTCCGGTGTCGAAATATCACATCCGAGCAAATCGTTGCAGATATATGTTCCGTTCTTCTCCTTAAATCTTTTCATCATCTCATCATTCACTTTGTTTGCCGTCATTCTGCTTTCCAGATCATCTTTGTCGTGCTGACCGTATAGCATTCCCAAAACCATCAATGCTCCAGTAACAGCGCCGCATACTTCGCCCTGACGCATTCCGCCGCCAAAACATGCTCCGAGTTTTAATGCCTGCTCTTCGCTGAGTCCGACCTCATCTGCAAATGCTGCCAGGACAGACTGCGAACAATGAAATTTGTTTCCAAAATAAACCAATGCTTTTTCTTTGTGTGTCATTTCCTACCTCTTATATTTTTTTCTGATACCATAAAAGATCGTACCATCTGTCAAATTTCCTGCCCACTGTTTTCATATGTGCAACTTCCGTGTAGCCCTGATTTTCATGGAATTTGCAGCTGTCGTGCGAAAGATATTCATCCTCATTTTCCACATAAGCAACACCTGCTAAAAGATTGATAATGCCTTTTTCTTTTAGACGCTTCTCAATTTCCTTATATAACAAAGCTCCGATGCCCTGTCTTCGATAGTCCTTATCCAGATAAATCGATGTGGTTGCAGTCCAGGTATATGCCTCACGCACACTGTATGCCCCAGCATAAACATATCCCACTGTCTTTCCGTCCTTTTCACATACAAGGTACGGATACTTCTCTGTGGTATGCTTTATTCTCTCTTCAAATTCGCTGACCGAGGGAACTTCATATTCAAATGAAACGGCTGTATTTAAAACATAATATGAATAGATTTCAACCAGTCGTTCGGCGTCTTCAATCCGAACATCTCTAATTATATATTCGCTCATCGCGCTCTCCTGTTTTTCTTCTAATAATTAAAATATTTATTTTTTTCTCCGTCATTTACTCGCACTTTTTATCGCCTTCTTAACGTCGGATATCCATTCTTCTTTAAAATTCTTTACGGTCGGAATATGAATCAAAACCGCATTTCCCTTATACTTTTCAAGCAGGTACCAGTATGCATCATTGCATAGGTATTTTGTCGGAGTGTTTAATATTTCGGCTTTGATCATAAAAGAAGCGAATTGCTCCTTTACTTTCTCCAGATCCAGTTTGGATTTAAGCCTCTTGCCACCTTTTTCTGCAAGCCTCTCAATCCTAAAAGAATCGCTTAAGTTTTTATCTGCTCCAAACAAATATACTTCATCATAATCTTCAAATAACTCATCAATATCCTTTCTTACTCCTTCGAAAGAATTGGTCAGTAAAAAATGCTCCGATGATATCGAACTCACAAGCATACTCGATGAATTATTCTTTCCTTTAAATCCGACAAATAATTTCTTTTTCATTCGTTATTCCATCGCCAGCTTTATAAGCTTTTTCAAATGCACCTCAACCGAATCAAAGCACTTCACGGGACAGTTATCCGAGCTAAGAATCAAAGGAAGTTCGGTACATCCTAAAATAAGTCCTTCAATGCCGTCATCTTCTTTCATTCTGTTGATAATGCCTATTAATTCGGCAAGGGTCGATTCTTTTACGATGCCTTTTTCAAGCTCCTCGTAAATCCTTTTGCCGATGAGAGCTCTCTCTTCTTCATTCGGAACAAATACCTGAACACCATTCTCAATAAGGTCTTTTTTCATATAGTCCTGTTCCATCGTAGCGAGGGTTCCGAAAAGACCTACTTTTTTAATTCCGTTTGCAACAATTTCCTCGCAAACAGCCTGGGGAATGCTGACAAGAAAAACACCCGTTTTTTCGACAACAGCATCGTATACCATATGCATTGTAACTGCGGTTAATGAAATAACCTCTGCTTCGGAAGAAACCAGGCAGTTTACCTTCTCTGAGATATAGTCAGTCAGTTCACCTGTCTGACCGTTCTGCACATAATCCCATGCCCTTCTGAAATCAACGCTCTCAATCGCAATATCCGGCATATGTTTTTCATTTGTCAGTAAATCTATCTCGCTGTTTAATTTCTTATAGTACATAACCGTCGACTCCGGTCCCGTACCACCTACTAATCCTATTTTTTTCATATATACCTCGTTTATTTTATGATTTCATCAATATGGATTGTCCGGGAACATGATTTCCGTAGTACCTTTAATAGCTGTTTCAAAAAAATCGGCCAAACCATTTGGATCCCCGGAAGTCAATAATAAGTAAAAAATTCCGATTAAAATTCCCGGTACGGCTAAATCTATAAATAAAATTATAATCCCGCAAATATATATTATCTTAGTCCCGGTTTTGATTTTTATGCTCTTTCGTTTAATTATCCACCTAATCCCTATAATAATTGCCGAAACTATACCGACAGCAAAAATACAAACCGGCATATAAAGATAAAATACCCATGCATCTGCGCCAATCGTAAATTCTAATATTAAGGACACCGCAAATATAACAATGCCTGTCAGTCCTAAAATCAATGGAATCGCTGCTATTATTTTTTCTTTTTTTTCACTCATACCTATTCCTCCTTTAACAATGATGCCAAGTGAATTTTCTGAAATCTATAAGCATTTTTCACACTCTTTAAGTTTAACTTGAATGGGGCTTTAAAGCAATATTTTAGGGCATAAAAAAGCAGAGGACTTAAGCCCTCTGCCTGTATTATTACAAAAGTTTTATAAGAGTTTTAAACGAATTAATCTACTTTGGGAAGTTTTGCTCTGTATTTTGCAAGTTCTTCGTCTGTGGGAACATAGTCGCTCATCTCGCCGTCATGGAACTTCTGGTATGCAACAAGATCAAAGTAACCTGTACCTGTAAGGCCGAATACGATATTCTTTGCTTCGCCTGTTTCCTTGCACTTAAGAGCTTCATCAATTGCAACCTTGATTGCATGTGAACTTTCGGGAGCAGGAAGAATACCTTCTACTCTAGCGAATGTCTCTGCAGCTTCGAATACTTCTGTCTGCTTAGCTGTTGTTGCTTCCATAAGGCCGTCATCATAAAGCTGTGAAAGAATGGAGCTCATGCCGTGATAGCGAAGTCCGCCTGCATGGTTGGGTGCGGGAATGAAATCACTTCCGAGTGTGTACATCTTGGCAAGAGGACATACCATACCGGTGTCGCAGAAGTCATATGCATATACGCCTCTTGTAAGGCTGGGACATGAAGCGGGCTCTACCGCGATGATTCTGTAGTCTGTACCCTTCTGAATCTTTTCGCCCATAAAAGGAGCAATAAGACCGCCAAGGTTTGATCCGCCGCCTGCACAGCCGATAACGATGTCTGCCTTGATGCCGTATTTGTCAAGTGCTGCCTTGGTCTCAAGACCGATAACAGACTGATGAAGAAGTACCTGGTTAAGAACCGAACCGAGAACGTATCTGTATCCTTCACTTCCTACAGCAACTTCTACTGCTTCGGAAATTGCACATCCAAGCGAACCTGTGGTTCCGGGATGTTCCGCATTAATCTTCTTACCAACTTCTGTTTCCATAGAAGGAGAAGGAGTAACGGAAGCGCCGTATGTTCTCATAACTTCTCTTCTGAAAGGCTTCTGCTCGTAAGAAACCTTAACCATAAATACCTTGCAGTCAAGATCGAAATATGAACAAGCCATTGAAAGAGCCGTGCCCCACTGACCTGCACCGGTCTCTGTGGTAACGCCCTTTAAGCCCTGCTTCTTAGCATAGTAAGCCTGAGCAATAGCTGAGTTTAATTTATGGCTTCCTGATGTGTTATTACCTTCGAATTTGTAGTAAATATGAGCAGGTGTACCAAGCTTTTTCTCAAGACAGTAAGCTCTTACCAAGGGTGAAGGTCTGTACATCTTGTAAAAGTCTCTGATTTCCTGGGGAATCTCGAAAAATCTTGTTTCGTTGTCAAGCTCCTGCTTAACAAGTTCCTCACAGAATACACCTGCGAGTTCCTCAGCCTTCATGGGCTGTAATGTTCCGGGGTTAAGCAAAGGTGCGGGCTTATTAATCATGTCTGCGCGAAGGTTGTACCAAGCCTTGGGCATCTCGTTTTCTTCAAGATAAATTTTGTAAGGGATTTCCTGTGACATATCTGTCTCCTTTCTGGTTGTAAAAAATTGTTTACATTTCAACAATATTCCAACGATAAGGATTTCTTCGCAGCAGTTCTTTTAAGTATTAAAAAACCCGGCATAGATTCATACTATGCCGGGACAGGTATCTTTCCTGCGGTGCCACCCTGCTTGATGCGAGACGCATCCTCTCATTGCATACTGTCATATGCCGGTTTTGTTTACGGGGTCCCTTCCCCGGCGCCAATACTCCGAATTGCTTCGTTTCCTTTTGCCCTCAAAAGCCCATTCAACTTAACATTTCAATACCGCATTCTCAGCATCCGCGGTTCTCTGTATCCGAAAGAGGATAAGTCTACTTACACTTTTTCATTGGTTTTAACAATAATTTTATATCACTTCAAAAAATATGTGTCAATAGTTTTTAACTCATTAAATCCACTTTATCCCACACATCGTCGGTGTTGTATCTTTTATCCAGTTTTTTCTCGTCAAAATATCCTTTGATGCCTTTAATGCCGGCTCCGAGGCCGCTTATAGCCGTAGCGGGGAATAATAACACCCAGAAATGAAACGGAAGTATAATTGTAGCCAACGAAACGCCTCCAAGAACTATAAACGCCAGAAATCCTCCGACAATTAAGCCGAGCTGTCTCTTTTTTTCGTTGTTGTGAGAATATCTTAAGCTGATAATCTGACTCTTGGCTTCGGCAAGAATTCTGTCGGGATTTTTAAGCTTCATATTCTTCAGAGGATTGAATTCATATTCCTCATCGGTAAGTGAATCATATTTTTTCTTTTCCTCGGGATTGGATAATACCGAAAAAGCCTCGCATATTTCCAGGGCTTTGGCTTCATCTTTGTCCGCATATTCCCTGAGTTTATCCGTTGTCGCATCATTCAGTTCGTGCGGTTTAAAAAACTTTTCGACTCCGAGTAATTCATAGTATTTTCTCATTATCAATCCTCCGTATAATTCCTATAGCAAATCTGCGATTTCAAATATGAGTTTTTCCGTCTTTTCCCAGCCGAGGCAGGGATCGGTGATTGATTTGCCGTATACGCCTTCACCGATTTTCTGACAACCGTCTTCGATGTAGCTTTCAACCATAAAGCCCTTAAGGATTTTCTTAACTCTCTCATCATGTCTGGTAGAGTAAAGAACATCTTTGATGATTCTGGGCTGTTCGAAAGGATTCTTGCCCGAGTTCGAATGGTTTGTATCAATGATAACCGCTGGATTGACAAGGTCTCTCTCGTCATATGCATCACAGAGTCTTATGAGGTCTTCGAAATGATAGTTAGGCTGTGATTCGCCATGCTTGTTGGTATAGCCTCGAAGGATTGCATGCGCGAAGGGATTGCCCTCCGAATGAACTTCCCAGCCTCTGTAGATAAATGTATGTGAATGCTGTGCAGCAAGAATGCCGTTCATCATTACGCTGATATCACCCGATGTGGGGTTTTTCATACCGACGGGTGCCGCAATACCGCTGGCTACAAGACGATGCTGCTGATCTTCCACGGAACGTGCGCCTACCGCAACATAGGCAAGAACATCATCAAGGTACTGATAATTTTCGGGATAGAGCATTTCATCGGCACACGCAAAGCCTGTCTCTTCTATGGCACGCATGTGAAGGTGTCTGGTTGCAATAATTCCTTTGAAAAGATCGGATTTTTCATTTGGGTCGGGCTGATGAAGCATTCCCTTATATCCTTCACCCGTTGTACGGGGCTTGTTGGTATAAATCCTGGGAACGATTATGATTTTATCCTTAACCTTTTCCTGTATGGGGCAGAGTCTTGAAATGTAATCGATTACACTGTCTTCTCTGTCCGCTGAACAGGGTCCGATTATTAATATTAATTTGTCGCTTCTTCCTGCGAATACTTCTTCAAGTTCCGCTTTTTTCTTATCAACCAGGTCGCCCATCTTGCCTGTCAAAGGGCACATTTCTTTGACTTCTACGGGAAGTGCAAGTTTTTTGATGAAGTTCATTTTCATTTCTTTTTCCTTTACTCAGCAAAAATCATTTATTCTTTGCCGTGTATTATTCCTTTCAAATCTGTTTTTAATCAGTTGTATACTTATTTTTTCGAATTGAATTTCGAACGTCTCGCAGTCGACAATCTCATCTTGTCTTTGATTGCCTCGGAATTATCTTCTGCGATGAGATTGCGAAGATTTGTTATTTCGTCTATGAACAAATCCATCTCTTTTAGGAGGGGTTCTTTGTTCATGTGGAAAAGTTCGGTCCACATGTTTTCGTTGATTCTAGCGATTCTTGTTAAGTCCCTAAAAGAATCGCCCGTGTAATCCTTAAGATGCTCGTTATCCTTACAAGTCATAAGAGATACTGCGATGCAGTGTGTAAGCTGCGACACGTATGCAATCATTTCGTCGTGCTCTTCGGGGCTTAGGATGCTGACTTTGTTAAAGCCCAATATCTGTCCTAAGTTTTCGCACCAAAGGATTGCTTCTTCGGTATTTTTATCCGTCGGAACCACGATATAGTTTGCATCTCTGAAAATACGGTCGTCTGCATTTTCCACACCGCTTGTTTCTTTACCAGCCATCGGATGTGCCGCAATAAACTCCGCCTTATCTCCGAGTGCATCCTGAATGGCATATACGATGCAGCTTTTAACACCTGTAACATCGGTTAAACGAATGCCGTCCTTAATGTATTCCCTGTTGTTCTTAATCCATTCAACCGCAGCGTTAGGATAAAGCGCAAGGATAATGCAGTCAGCCTTTCCTACGAACTCTTTTGTGTCTTCGTTGCTTGTTCCGTCGTCGATTATATCGTTTTCGATTGCAAACTTAATCGTATCTTCGCTTCTGTCAATTGCCGTAACATGACAGCCGATTCTTTTAAGAGCTTTCGCGTAGCTTCCGCCCATGAGTCCGAGTCCGACGATCAGGACGTTTTGTTTGTTAATCCATTCCATGTTTGTTTCCTTTCGGAGTATGTTTTTTATAACAGTTGTCTGAGTTTTCCTGACTTTCTTTTTATAAAAGTTATTCAATTAATTCACAACAATACCCAGTTTTTGGATATCATCGAAAAATCCCGGATAGCTTTTTCTTACAGCTTCGGCTTCGGTAATCGTTCCGCCTGTCAATGATAAAAGAAGTGAAAGCGACATTACGATTCTGTGGTCGTTGTGACCGCATATTGCTTCGCCCGGTGCTTTTAGTCCGCTTCCGATTTCAATGCTGTTTTCTTCCATGTGCGTCTTAATTCCAAGCTTTGAAAGCTCCTCGCACATTACGCTTCCGCGGTCACTCTCTTTTATTTTAAGGCGTGCTGTGGATGTAAAATATCCTCCGTGATTTGCAGCCGCAACCGCAAAAAGTACGGGACCCAAATCAGGGCAGTCTGCTATATCTATTGTAGCCTTTCCGACTTTTAATTTCTCAAAGCATTCTTTGTAAACCTTATCACCCTGCAGGCTTTTTTCATTTAAGCCTTCGACCTTCACATCTCCGCCGATATAGTTAAATGCATCAAGAAATGCAGCGTTTGAATAATCGCCTTCAACCTCGATGTCTTTGGCAGCATACTTCTGATTAGCATTAACGAATAATTTGGTCTCACTCTCCCACTCAACATCTATTCCGAATTCACGCATTGCCTGAATGGTCATATTAATGTAGGATCTGCTCTCTACGGGAGGAATGAGTGTAATGCTGCCACCCTCTTCTTTAAGAGAAAGTGCAAGTAAAAGACCTGTCACAAACTGACTGCTTATATTGCCTGCTATTTCAAAATCTTTTTGTGCTAAGGGGCCGTTTATTACGATTTTATCCTCGCATTTCTTAAAGTTATTACCCAAGATTTTTTCGTATATTCCAAACGGTCTGTTTCTTAAAGTCTCGCTGCCGAAGAAATTGCTGACAGCAGGAATTGTCATTGCAATTCCCATGAAAAATCTCATCGTACTTCCGCTTTCTCGACACATGAAATCAATTTCGGATATGTCCGATTTATTGGACATATTAAAAATTGAATTCGTGCCATCGATTATTACAGAAGTTTCTGATGTTTCAACTTTGGCGCCGAGAGATTTTATACAATCAATTGTAGCTTTTATATCTTCAGAATAATCAACATTTGTAATCGTACTTACACCGTCAGACAATGCTGCACAAATAATGTATCTGTGCGCCATACTTTTTGAAGGCGGTGCTTTTATGATTCCCTGTGCTGTTGATTTTTGTATTTCTTTTATCATCTTTATTTCCTAACTGATTATAGTCAGCTTCCGATTGTTTCCATAATGCAATCCATTGCTTCAAGATATCCGTTTATTCCGTGGCCTATGATGGATTTAATGCAGGCCTCTCTGATGTAACTTGTTTGTCTAAATTTTTCTCTTGAATCCACATCGGAGATATGTACTTCAACCATAGGAATTCCGACTGCTTTTGCAGCATCAAGAATCGCAATACTGGTGTGCGTATAAGCTCCGGGATTGATGACGATACCGTCAATTGCTTTGTAGCTTTCCTGGATCCAGTCAACCAGATCGCCCTCATGATTGCTCTGCATTATCTGAACATTTACACCGATTACCTCGGCATAATTTTCAATCATTTCGCAGAGTGATTTATAATCGGTCTTACCGTAAATATCCGGCTCTCTGATTCCAAGCATATTTAAATTCGGTCCGTTGATTACACGTATTGTTTTCATTTATTCTCCTTTTTTAAGCAATGCTTTAACCGTTTCTTCTATGCCTGCCTCGGCATTAATGATTTCATCACATGTTGATTTGTAAATCGGAAGCCTTTGTTCATACAGTTTCATGATTTTAGACTTCTCGTTTGCCAGAGGTCTGTCGTCTGTGGGAACAAGATCTTCGGGCTTTCTGTCGAGGAAATAAATCCTTCCGTTTGCAGCAAGATTTTTTACATTTTCATCTCTTAGTATCGCACCGCCACCTGTTGAGATAATGCAGTTTTTCTTTAGCGACACTTCTTTTATTACTTCCGCCTCGACGTCTCTGAAATATGCTTCGCCGTCTGTTGCAAATATATCTGAAATCTCTCTTTTTTCTTTTTCGACTATCAATGCATCGGTATCGATGAATTTTTTGTTTAACTCTTTTTCAAGAAGCTTTCCGATGGTACTCTTTCCGCTTCCGGGCATTCCCGTTAAAACGATGTTTTCGATATCGCCTATAAGGCCTTTTATGATTGATTCTGAAAGTGCATCATCAGGTCTTTTATCAATGAAGAATTCGCAAGCCGCAACAGCCTGGAAAACAAGCATTCTAAGGCCCGAGCAGCACTTAATGCCAAGTTCCTCTGCTTCCTCGATTAGCCTTGTTCTTAAAGGGTTGTAGATTACATCCGCAACTCCTTCGAGGTTTTTGAATCTTTTAAGATCAATCGGTTTTCCTTCAAGATTCGGATACATTCCGCTTGGTGTGGTATTGATGATGTAAGAAGCGTCCGCATGCTTTTCGTATGCTTCCTCGTAGGTAATCGCGCCGTCTTTCGCACTTCTTGAAACCTTGCTTAAAAACCACGCGCCCATGTGTTTGCATACGGCATATGCGGTCTTACTCGTACCGCCGGTACCGAGGATTAAAACCTTCTTGCCTTTTAAATCAAATCCGTTTGATTCAAGAAGTGTTTTAAGTCCGAAATAATCGGTATTGTAGCCGTAAAGTTTGCCGTCCTTATTAACCACGGTATTTACGGCACCGATTGAACGCGCTCTTTCATCGACGAAATCAAGGTATTTGATTACTTCTTCCTTATAAGGAATCGTAACGTTGATACCCTTGAAATCCTTTGCTCTCATAAAAGAATCAAGTCCGTCACGCGGGATTTCTTTTAGTTCATATCCGTAAAAACCGAACTGCTCATGTATTAATTTTGAGAAACTATGTCCGAGGCGTTCGCCTATGAGTCCGTATTCCATTTTTTCTCCCATTTGAGGAGCCAGACACACTACGTGAGTCAGGCACCTAGTTCACAAAATAGTCGGTACCAAATCTTGCCGCAAGCATGTCATATACTGCGAGTGCGCATACCGAATCAACAACGACTCTTGCTCTGTGAATGATAGCGGGATCGTGTCTTCCCTCTATTGCGATATCAGAGTTATCAAGTGTGTTAAGATTTATGCTTTTCTGTTCCTTGTAAATCGAAGGAGTGGGCTTAACCGCACACTTTATGATAATCGGCATACCGTTTGTAATACCGCCGTTAATTCCTCCGTTATTATTTGTAGCCGTAACCACTTTTCCGTCTTCGTTTCTGAAAGCATCGTTAAAGCTGCTGCCTCTCTCACAAACCTTGTCAAAGCCTGCGCCAAACTGAACGCCCTTGATACCTGGTACAGAGAAAAGTACATGAGATAAAATGCTCTCAACCGAATCAAACCAGGGCTCACCGACACCTGCGGGAAGACCTGTGATTGCTGTTTCAAGTACTCCTCCTACACTGTCTGCATCCTTTGCGGCATCAAGAATTGCCTGCATCATATTCTCTGATTTAGCATCATCTATTACAGCAAATTCTTTTTTGTTAAGAACAGAAATCTCTTTTACGAGTTCATTGTTATCTATCTCATCAAACGATGTGTCCGTTATATCGGACAGCTTGTAAATATGCGATCCTATTTCAATACCCTTCTTTGAAAGTGCACTCTGCGCTATTGCACCGCCTGCCACTATTGCTGCAGTTATTCTTCCGCTAAAATGTCCGCCGCCTCTGTAGTCTTCGAAGCCGTGATATTTGCACATTGCTGTATAATCCGCATGTCCGGGACGTGCAACTCTTCCTGTCTTGTCGTAATCGGCACTCTTTGTATTGGTGTTGGGTATTAAAATGCAAAGCGGGGTTCCCGTGGTTTTATTGTTAAAAACACCGCTTACAATCTGATATTCATCCGCCTCAACTCTCTTTGTTGAAATAGCACCGTTTGGTCTTCGAAGAGACAATCTTTCTTTGATAAAATCATCATTTACTTCTATTCCGGGTGCAAGTCCGTCAAGTACCACTCCTATAAAAGTGCCATGGCTCTCGCCAAATATAGTTGTCTGTAAACTTTGTCCGAATGTGTTCTTCATATTTTTATCCTTTTCAAATACATTAACCCAAAAGTTTGCGAAGTCTTTCGGCTAATTCGTCGGGTGTCATATCTATCATTTCGTATGTTCCGATTTTTGAAACATATACAGTGGAAATCGTCTTTCCGTTTAACTTTTTATCATGTGTTACCGCTTCAAGTGCTTCATCAAAATCAAATGAATATGTCGAAGGTATCTTTAACATATCAAGTATCTTTACTATGCGTTCTTTTACATCCTCGTCACACATTACCGTCATGCCCATTCCGACGCATTCTCCGTGAAGAAGTGGAGCATCCGTGTTCTGGAGAGCTGCTTCAACTCCGTGTCCTAATGTATGACCAAAGTTAAGGACCTTACGAAGTCCTGCTTCTTTTTCGTCCTTTTCAACCACATCAGCCTTTAACTGAATAGCTTTTCCGATTACATATTCGATATCAAGATCTTCAAATCTTTCTACCTTTTCGAATTCTTCAAATAATTCTGCATCAAACGTTGCAGCCATCTTAACTGCTTCGACTAATCCGTTGGCCTTCTGTCTGTCGGAAAGAGTATTTAAAACATCGGGATCTATTAACACTTTTTTAGGCTGATAAAAGGTTCCGACGATATTCTTAACACCGTTAAAATCAACCGCTGTCTTGCCGCCGACCGATGAATCGACCTGTGATAAAACGGTGGTCGGAATGTTGTAAAAATCTATGCCTCGCATAAAGCATGATGCGGCAAATCCCGCGAGATCTCCGACTACACCGCCACCTAAGGCAACCACGCAGTCCTTTCTTGAAAAACCGTTTTCAAGAAGTGCTTTTTCTATGGCAGCAAAGTTATCAAGGTTTTTACTTTCCTCACCCTGCTTAAGTACGAAAACGCTTGCGTTTAAGCACTGTGCGGACAAAACTTCACTGTACTTTGAAGGCACGCCGTCATCGGTTACAATCATAACCTTGCGGTTTAAGTTAAGTTCTTTACCCGCCTTTGAAAGCACGCCTCTTTCGATTTTTATTTCATATGCATTTATCGGAAGGTTTACTTTTACGATCATTTTGTTTTCCTTTTTTAGATTTTCATATCTGCAGCATAGTTGCCGACTATTTTGATTTTGCTGCATTTAAACAGAAGGTCCGTCATCATCTTCTTACCTTCTTCGGTCTGGAGGTCTCCTTCAACCTCGGTGTAGAAATAATACTGCCAGTTTTCATTCTTAACGGGTCTGCTTCTTATGACCTTCATATTGAATCCATGCTTACCTAAAATAGCAATTGCATCGGCGAGCGAACCGGCCTCATTTCTAACCGTAAACATAAGGATGAATTCGCCTTTTGCGTATTTGTTCTTAATCATTGTGCGTTCTCTGGAAAATACTGCAAAACGCGTTGTATTTGTAGAACTCTCGTTTATATCGTAATCAAGTATTGTAAGTCCGTAGAGATTCGCTGCTTCTTTGCTTGCGATAGCGCCTGTGGTTATATCATTTTTATCTGCGATTTCTTTTGCGGCAACAGCGGTGTTTTCTGCGGATATGCTTTTTAATCCGTGTCTTTTTATATATTCGCTGCACTGGTCGAGTGCCTGTGAGTGGCTGACCACCGTCTTGATTGACTCTAAAGAACTGTCCTTAACTCCTAAAAGACACTGCGATACGCCAAGCTCATACACTCCGCTTACAAAAAGATTACCTTTAAACATAAGGTCCGTAACGGCTCCTACTTCGCCCGCATAACTGTTTTCTATAGGAAGTACGGCAAAATCACATTCGCCGTTTTCTACAGCATTGTACGCCTCAGAAAAGCTGCCGTAGGACACTCTCGTGGCATCGGGCAAGATTTTGCTCGCGGAAATACTTGCAAACGAACCTTCGATTCCGCTATAAGCAACCTTAACTCCTTCCATCAGTTTATGCTGATATTTCTTAGAAACATTTAATACGCCTTCGAAGAATTCTTTGTAGTAAACATCGAGTTCACGATTTTTCACTTTGCCTACGTTTCTTTTAATAAGAATCTTTTCCCTTTCTTCATCAAGTACGGGAATTCCGTGTTCTTTTTTGAAAGCGGCAACTTTGGCGCTGACGCGCATTCTCTCTTCGAACAGATCAATCATCTGCTCGTCGATTTTTTCTATCTGATCTCTTAATTCATCCATCTGAGACATCGTTTTCACCTCATAAAAAAGCACTGCCCCGAACAAGGACAGTGCAAACATAATCACATTTAGTCAGCATCTATTCTTTATTCGGTACGCCCATTATTATTCTTAGAAAAGTAAAAGGCAAAAAGGCTTACGTAAAAGTAGGCCTGAATAAAGTAATAGAAACCGTTGTTTAATTTGGAATTATTGCCGATAGCGTTCATTGTTTTTCTCCAAACAAACATATCTTAATCCGTCTACATAAGAATAGTCAATACTTTTTTATTCTTCTTCCTCGTCAACGGGCTTGCCTTTTGCGTTTCTCTTAAGGCCAAGTTTTGATTTGAATATGCTGGCAATCTTGGCTTTTCCTTCGTCGGTATCAAGCTCGGATACACTCATTTCGCCCTTTGAAACCATCATCATGATAGCGATATAGGCTTCACCAAGGGCTGCTGTAAGCGCTGCCGCAACAGATGCGGAAATAACACCGCCTGCCACGGTTCCGACACCCGGAATCATTTTAAGAAGACCGGAAACAACGGTTTTACCCATTACAGTGGTTCCGACCGTACCGATGGTAGCTGATAAAAGAGCCGTAAGGGTTGCTTTTTCGATAGGAATGCCAAATACCGCCGTAATCGATGCAATCATACCAATCTGCTCGGGTACAAGCACTGCAGCATCCGTAAAAGGAATAGGAATGGCGCCTGTAGCCGCTGCTGCAGCTGCTGCCGTAGCAACGATTGCATTGGCTTTTCTTAATTTCATCTTAAGGTTAGCCTTCTGAACTGCCGCAAGGGTATTTCTTAAAGCCTCGGGAATTACGTTATTTACGATATCTATAAGTGTATCAAGGCCATATGCCTTAATCACGTAATCTTCATCAATATCCACGTCTGAAGCAAGTACGGGAACTATCTGAACCACATTCAAGTTCTCTTTTTCGATTTCCGACATCAGCGCTTTGGCGTCTTTCTTCGAATAAGACTGTGTAAGAACGATTATTACGGGAACACAGAACTCGTTTGCTTCATCGAGGAATTTCTTTATAAACTCCACCTCAGCCTCTTCAAAACGATGAGAAGGTGTGGAAACACAGTACCATATACAGTGAATCGATTCGGAAATACCGCGCATGGCACCCTTTGCAAGAACTTCTTTTGATTCTTTTAGGAGTTCATCTATGGCATTTTCTCCGCCAAGCTCAAGACCGGGCGTATCATAGATTGCCAGAGGGAAATCCTCTATCTCGTATTTACGAATGGACTGTGTGACAGGTTTTCCTATACCTGTCTGCGCGAGATTTCTGCTGAACACATTGTTAATAAGGGTACTTTTTCCGGCACCCGTTTTTCCCATAACCATGATATTCAGTTTGGTCATATTTTTTTGAACATCTCTGATTGCTGCCATTATTCTCTCCGCTACATTATCCGTCATTAAAGCATCCATGCCTGTTTTAGCCTCCTACTTTCTCTTCTTCACGATTCTGGGTCCGTAGTTTTTATCAAATTTTACGTTTACTTTGGGTTTCTGCTTTTTGTAAATATACGACGAACATACATTGATTAACTTCGGCGCAAGCAAAATAGACAATCCCGTAACGATAATCGTAATCAGGATATAAAAGACAATACTTGAATTCTTCTCTTCCATAAGTAACCTCCAAGGTTTTTTCATACCCACAACATATTTATTTTACCATTTTTACGCCAATCAGTAAACAACAGCTTCCTTAAGCGTATCGTCGGTATCGTAAACAAGTTTTAATGAAAAGAAATCCGCATTTTCGGCCAAAAGCTTAAAAAAGATTTTATCGCCTTCCCAGATTGGAAGATTGCAAACATCTTTTATGGGAACCCAGACCAGTTCTCCCTCATCACAGTCGGTAAGCTCGCCCTCGAATTCATCCGCGTCAAAAAGATGCATGTATTCGACGACATCCTCGCCGTAGCAGAATGTCACAATTCCTCTGAACTTGTAATTAAGGAGCGTGAGGCCGGTTTCTTCTTTAACTTCTCGTAAAAGACACTCTTCCGGACTTTCACCGTATTCGAATTTACCGCCCACTCCGATCCACTTGTCTTTGTTTATGTCGTTTTCTTTTTTAACCCTGTGCATCATAAGATAACAGTCATCTTTTATGATGTGGCAGAGTGTTGAAAGCACGGGAGTTTTTTTATCTTTGTTATCCATATTTTTATCCTTTTACCAGTCGCTTCCCCAGTCGGTTGAGCCTGAATCCCACGAATCGCTTCCTCCCCAGTCCCATGACGAATCCGAAGAGCTCCATGAATCGTCGGAGCTGCTCCACCAGTTGTCACTCTTTGAACTGTAGGAGTCATCATAAGTGTATGTGTATTCGGTGCTGTCATGATGCGTGCCTGCATATGCATCGGTGTTTGAAAAATCACTTACATAGGATTCTTCTTCCCAGTCCGGTGTGTAGCTGTAGGAACTTGCAGAACTGTCAAGTTTCAAAGATTCCGGAACATCGGAGGATTCGACGTAATCCCAGTCAGAAATATTATCGTTATATACAAACCACGAATAAACGTCTCTTCCGTTATGATAATAATAGTCATCACCGAGTTTGTAGTAGCCTTCTTTAGTTCTTTCATCGTTATAGACTGTATCTGAAGAACTCGTTGAAGGGCTGTATGTAGTTCCATAATTAACATACTTCGGTTTTGATTTTATGGCTGAAGATATCGTAGCAATGAATATTACTACAATAGCAAGTACAAGCACCGCACCGGGCAAAATCGTCCTAACAAGTCTTTTCCTTTTTCTTGCCTTATCTAAATAGTAATAATATGCTTCCTTCTTGGCTTCTTCATGTTCATCCCTTTGAGTAAAAGTCTTGTATGCTTCCTCTTTGCCGCCTTCGTCAGCATCGGATGTGATGCCGTAATTTCTGACCTTCTGCTCGAGGATTTCCTGCTTAAGACGCATGAAAAGTTCGTTTACCGCATATGCTTCATCGGTACCTTCATACCTTACGGCGCGATCTCCGGTGTCTTTGTTTTTATATACGATAATTTTACCCGAACGTTCGTCCTTGTAGATGCCGAATGCTCTCGGACCTTTGTAATCTATGCCAATAAAAAACCTGGTAGTCTCGTAAGCCGGAAGGCCTCTTTGAGAATACCATTCTATCAGTTCTTCAATTGTTGTCGGCTGATCGATTGTAGAACGCTTTACATTAATGTTGGAAGCACCGCAACTCGGGCACTTTTCGAGAGTTTCATCAAATTCGGAACCGCAGTAATTGCACTTAATATTCATATCATTCCTCCAAAACGTTAAGTTCTGAAAACACCCTTTTTACTCACTATATATTTTATATTCACACGATACAAAAAAATATTGATTTTACGGCAATTTAAGCGCGTTTATTTTTCAAAATTATTTAATAACTGAGCCTTCGCTCTTGTCTAATTTTCTAAGAAAGTAAAGTCCGCCTCCAAGCGATATGAAAAATGCTATCATATCCGCTACAGCCTGCGAGATCTGAACGCCTGTGAGACCAAGGAAAAGCGGAAGGACGAGGATTACGGGGATAAAACAGAGTCCCGAACGGCAGGATGAAATAACTGTCGCGCCAAACGCTCTGCCTGAAGCCTGCAAAAGCATATTGGTAAGGATAATCCACACTCCGAAAACATATGTTACGCACTGTGCACGAAGTGCAAAGGAACCTACCTCGATTACCTTTGCGTCGCCTTTTCTGAAAAGCTCGACTATATGAGGTGCGAAGACAAAGCATGATGCACCGACAACAACCATAAGTCCCGCACAAACTTTTACGGAGAAAAGAAACGCTTCTTTTACGCGCTTGTATTTGGCCGCACCGAAGTTAAAGCTGCACACAGGCTGAAATCCCTGACCGAAGCCTATAACAAAAGAGTTAAGCGACATGCTGATTTTACCGACTATCGCCATACCGGCGATGGTTGCATCGGCAAACTCGGGACCTGCGACTCTTTTAGCAACAACATTTAAAAGAATACCTGAAATGCTTGCAAGACCCTGTCTGAAAAGCGAAGGAAGTCCGCCGGAAACAATCTCCCAAAGGAATCTGAATGCGAATGGGTTTCTTTTAAGAGTAATCTTTATATTGCCCGCTCTTCTCGTAGTTAGAAGAAGGATGATAAAGCTTATGAGCTGTCCCGAAATCGTTGCGATTGCAGCGCCCATTATGCCGAGTTTGAACGTAAACATCAAAAGCGGATCGAGTCCGATATTGATTACCGCACCTGCCATAATACCGAACATTGCGGTTTTCGCATTGCCCTGATATCTGATTTCATTGTTTAAAACAATTGATGCCATCATCCACGGAGCGCCGACCAAAATAGGTCCCATATAGGAGCGTGCATACGGAAGGATGGTGTCTGTCGATCCTAAAAGATACGCAAGTCTGTCAAGATTCAAAAGGCCGGCCACCGCAAGAATGATTCCGAATGAAAATGCGAAGGCAAAGCCTGCGTTGGCGATTACCTCAGCCTCGTCTTCCTTCTGTTCGCCAAGCTTCCTTGCAAGGAAATTGCCCGAGCCGTGTCCGAACATAAATCCGAATGCCTGAATGATTGCCATCAGCGAAAAAACGATTCCTACAGCGCCTGATGCGGATGTATTTATTTTACCCACAAAATATGTGTCAACCATGTTGTAAAAGGAGGTGACAAGCATACTTAAAATAGTCGGTACGGCGAGGCGTCCGACTAATTTCGGTATGGGCTCTGTTGTCATTTTGATAAACTTTTCTTCGTGCGTCATTTTACAGATTTTCAATTACGGCTTTGATTCCGCCCTCTTTGAAAACTCCTTTGTAATAAGCCATTTCCGTCTGGATGATTTCATCTATAACCTTCATTCCCAAAAGTTCCACCGGCGCTTTGTCATCAGTCATCACAAGGTCGCCTGCCTCATAGTCGGTGAGTCGGTCGGAAACTTGTTCCATCATAAAAGATAAATCCGCATCCTCTTCCATCGCGATATTCTTTGCAAAAACATCAAGCATTTCGGGATTGTTGGAAGCGAAAAATTCACGATTTCCGAGTGCGGATGTGTCGGCAAAATAACTTTCCGAAAATACCTGACAGATGGTGTCCGAAAGATAATCGTTTATGCCGCCCTCGGCGTTACTTTTCATGTTCATGTTTACAACCATAACGCCGTCGTCTTTTAGATGATCTTTTACGAGCGTAAAGAATTCAATCGATGACATCTGAAAAGGAATCGTGATGTCCTGATACGCATCCACCATGATTACGTCGTACTTTTTATCTATTGCATTTAAATACGCTCTGCCGTCGTATGTGATAACTTCAATGTCTTCGGGAAGCTCGAAATATTCCTTTGCTAATCTCGTGATTTTCTCGTCGATTTCAACGCCCGTGATGTTAAGGTCCTTGTCAAAATATCTTTCGCACTGTGTCGCAAAAGTGCCTGTTCCGTTGCCTAAAATCAGGATATCCAGCGAATCTTTTTCATTGACACCGCTCATAAAAGGAGCCGCCATAGCAAAGTCGTAATAGTAGCCCGTGAGGCCTTTTTCTTTTAAATAGACGGACTGAATTCCGAAGAGTACGTTAGTCGAAAAATAAATCGCTCTGTCGTCGTCATAAACCTGAAGATAGTTGTAAATCGACTCGCCTTCGTATAAAAGATTGCCCTGCCAGAAAGCAAAATCGCTCTTCCATCCGAATGCGCAGCAAAGTGCGAAAATCACCATTCCGACGGGAAGGCGTTTGATCTTTTTCATGCTGATTTTCGAGGTGATAAAATAAACCGCCGAGAGAATCAAAAGGATACCTGCGAAGATTAAAAACGTAACCGAAGTTCCGACTGTAGGGATACTGATGAAAGTCGGTACAAATGTACCTATGATGCTTCCGATGGTGTTGGCTGCATTTAAGTTTCCGACGAGTTTTCCGTTGTCGTCGAGATTGTCGACTGTGTATTTTACGAGGGAAGGCGTAACCGTTCCGAGTAAGAAAAGCGGAAATACAAAGATTACCATACATGCAACAAAGCCTGCGATAATAAGGAAATTGTTGTTTACCGCAAAGATAAGAAGTCCCGAGATAAGCACTATCACATATTTGCCGAGCACGGGGATTAAAGCAATCCAGATTGATGCAATGATTATTCTTGCGTAAAGTCTGTCGGGATTCGGATTTTTATCTGCAGTTCTTCCGCCGTAAATATTTCCGAGCGCCATCGCTATCATGATGGTTCCGATGATAATCGTCCAAACAATCTGAGACGACGAAAAATATGGTGCAAGCAGTCTGCTCGCGCCAAGTTCTACCGCCATTACCGACATTCCTGCGAAGAATTCGGTTAAGTAGAGGTAAACTCTGTTTTTAAGTATCGGTCTTTTTTCGATATCAGCCATTATTTATATCCCTTTTTTTATTTTTCCCAAGTTTAAAACAAGCGCTTTTATGATATCATAAACTGCTTTTTCAGTCTATCTTATATAAGTAAACTTAATTGTAAACTTAAAGTAATTGTGATAGAATTCTCTTACACGTTAAGTGGAGGGGATATGTAATGAAAAAATTCAATACTTTCCGGTTGTTTCTTTTACTTTTGGTTACAATCGGTCTTTTATCGACTCTTAAATTCGAGTCAAAGGCAGCGCCTTTAAACATGCCTGACGGAACGATCTTTGATCCGATTTACTATGCAGATACTTACGGTGATTTAAAGGCTGCATTCGGTTACAACGAAAAAGATCTCTGGTCTCACTACGTAACTTACGGAAGAGCCGAAGGCAGGGCCTGCACGGGCAGTACGGAAACTGTCGGCAGTGTAAAGGTCATGAAAGACAAAACTCTTTTTGACCCGACGTTTTATGCCGCGGCTTATCCCGATGTAGTGGCAGTTTTCGGAACCAACGAAAACATGCTTTACAACCATTACAAAAGGTATGGCAAAAAAGAAGGCCGTATGGCTTTCGAAGGTCAGGTTGTCAATGCTACCGCACCGCCTAAGGCAATTACCGGAGCAGCAACATATTATATCAAGATAAACCGCAGAGCCTGCTGTATTACCGTTTATTCAAAGGATGAAGCAGGCAACTATACAGTGCCTTACAAAGCAATGGTTTGTTCAAGCGGAAACGCAACGCCTCTCGGAACATTTTCATTAGGCCAGCAGGCAAGATGGCTGCAGTTTGAAGAAGGAACCGTAGGCCAGTACGCAAGAAGAATCACGGGCCATATATGGTTCCATTCGGTAATGTACTACAAACGTTATCCCGACACACTGCTCTGGGGTGAATACAACAAACTCGGAACAGTTTGTTCGCACGGCTGTATCAGACTTTGCTGTGAAGATGCACAGTGGATATATGAGAACTGTGAAGCCGGCACGCAGATTGAAATCTATGATGACCCGGATAACCCCGGACCCCTCGGAAAACCCGAGCCCATTAAACTTGACGGAAACGATCCGAGACATAACTGGGATCCCACGGATTCAGATCCCGGCAATCCATGGAAAGTTCAGGAATAAATAATAATTTTATACGGAGGTTTTATTATGAAAAAAGTTTATGATTTTATCAAAAAATGCGGAACTTACTATCTTGCAACAGTTGACGGCGATCAGCCCAGAGTAAGACCTTTCGGAACAATTCTTCTTTTTGAAGACAAGCTCTACATCCAGACAGGCAAGAGCAAAGATGTATCCAAACAGATTCAGGCCAATCCCAAAGCTGAGATATGCTGCTTTGCCGAAGGCACATGGCTTCGTGTTGCAGGCGAACTTGTAAGGGATGAACGTAAGGAAGTTAAGAAAGCAATGCTTGATGATTATCCCGAACTTCGCGGAATGTATTCAGAAGATGATGACAATACGGAAGTATTATATTTTAAGAACGCAACCGCAACATTCTCATCATTTACGGCTGCTCCCGAGGTAATTAATTTCTAATGATATAATGATTAAGGCGGGCATCATGTCCGCCTTATTTTAATAACCGATTGTAATCGAAAAGAGGTTTGGGAAATGAAAAAAGGAATGCTTGGAAATAAATTTAAAATTATCGGACTGGTTCTTTATTTTGTGATACTCTTTGCCGAACGTCTGATGGCTGTTATTTTCAGTTTCAATCAGGGCGGAGTATATGCACTAAAATCAGGCAGTTATTTTAATTACATCGCTTACGGCGTGACAGTAATAAGCCTTATCGTCGGAACAATCCTTGCGATAAAACCGTTAGTTGGAATGCTTGGAAAACTCTTTTCAAAGGAACAGTATGATTTTGAAAACAATTACAAGGCAATCGTAATCGCGGCAATGGCTCTTTTATATGGCGGAATGATGCATACAGGTTTCACACTGGCTCCCATGCAATTCGTCGCATACGGATTTTTAATCGCAACCATGGTAGTAAGATGTGTCGAAAAATGTATCGAAGATAAAAAAAGTGCGTTTCCTTCGATAGTATCGGTGATTTACCTTACACTGTTTTCAATGACCGTACCTGTGTGCTATATAGCACTTAAGCTAAGAGCTCCGCAGTTTTATCTCTTTTATATTGCGGAATTTGCCGCAGCATTCATCTTAATTCCGGTATTCGGAATTATGCTGCTTAAGTTTTATAAGAACGGCGTGACAAGCTTTTCGTTCGTTTATCCGCTTATAATGCTTATCCTTTCAGGCTCGGCAGTTCTCTTTAAATGGAGCGAGGAAATCAATTACTTTGTTTTAATCTTCGTGATTCTGGCAACTGTATTTTATCTCGCATTCGGAATCGCAGCAGGGATTAAGGCTAAGAAATAATTTGTTTTGCAGAATTCAAAAAGCCCCTGCAAAGGGGCTTTTTAAATTTAATCAGCTTTATGAAAATCACCGATCTCACCAAGCATTTCGCCAAGGCTGTGATACTTTCCCGAGTAAATTACGGGGTCAAGTACAGTCAGGTCAATATCGAATGTATCCTTGGGTGAAAGCCTTTCATCCATCTGGATGTTTTTTATGTGGCAGAAAAATGTGGTTGAATCACCGGTTTCCAAACTTCTTGCAACCTCGCATTCATAAACCCACGGGCTTTCATCAAGTGTCGGAACATCCAAAACGGCTCCTCTGCTCACACCATATTCCATATCGTTTTTCTTTCCGTCTTTAGCATGCTTTGAGCCAAAATAATCCATAAGAGGAAGCATCTCCTTGCTTACAAGATTTGCGCTGAAAATGCCTGTTCTTATCACATTCTGCTTCGTTCTTTTACTTCCGAACATACTTATAACAAGCAGGTATCCGTCACCTTCTTCATGAGTTACGCTGACCCACGTAATAGGGGCAAAATTATCCGTACCGTCTTCATTTTTGGTCCCGATTATAAAAGAGGGCTGCACGCACATCGAATATATCGGAGCAACTGATTTTCTTTTCATTTTTACTCCATTCAAAAGTTAACCTTACCAGTTCTTAGTAGGTTCGGTGTCCATATGGTAAACTATCCTTCCGCTCGCCGAAGAATATGCTATATAGCAGTTTTCGTCCACTACATATATACAGGTATCGGGATACTCTTTTTCGGGAATATCAGGTACTCTAATTTCAGTCCCGAAATCGGAAGCAGAATATGTTTCTTTAAGTTCTTTACAAGTTTTCACTTCCCCTGTGTAGTCTTTCTCTATCACGCACCATTGATTTTCAATTTTTTCACTGTACAAATAAACGTTGGAACTATCGTAACGACCGACTTCGTTTTTAAAATATTCATCATCGGTTTTAAAAGAAAGTGTAAAAAACGCTCTCGCTTGCATCATACCGGAAAAGCCAAAAAACTTTACCGATTTGGCATTTTCAGGTAACAGATAAGGGAAAAATCCATAGTCGCAGAAGTAATATCTGTCGATTTTTGCATTACTGTGCGCTATTTCATACATACGCTTTCCTCTTATCGGTACATTGTATGGGAAATAATATAAAAGCCATCCGACAAATGCCAGAATCAAAACAATTAATATACCTGCAAGTATTATTATGGTCTTCTTTTTCATGCGGTTTCCCTTTGATTTAGTCAAGGATTATTTATCCAACTCTTTTATAATATCATCAATTGAAATATTTTTCTCGTTTGCTATGCGTGCAAGATCCTCGTATTCGTACTTTTCTCTGACAATTCCGAAGCCCTCGGATTTCTTAATTCTTATTTCTCCGAAAGGTGTTTCTTTTTTAATGATTTCTCTTTTAAGAGTATATCTTTTACTTACGTTTTCTCTCACTCCGAGAGTGGTTGTATATTTAAAGATAATCGAAACCATTTCGTCTTTTTTAGCTTCGTTGCACATTACCGAAAGAAGTATGCCCGGGCGTGATTTTTTCATTCCGACAGGAACCGTATAAACCTCAAGTGCGCCCGCTTCAAAGAGTTTTTCCATCGCAAAGCCGATTTTCTCGCCCGTCATATCATCAATATTGCAGGAAAGTTCCGTTATCTGAGAAGCCTTTTCATTTGTACTTCCAAGGAATGCTCTGACACAGTTAGCCTGCTCAAAATCCTTCTTCCCCATTCCGTAACCGATTTTATCCACGGTCATTACGGGCATTTCGCCGTATTGTGATGCAAAGTATTTAATGAGCGCAGCTCCTGTGGGTGTACAAAGTTCGCCCTTAATATGGCCTGAAGTAAAAGGAATACCTCTTAAAAGATATGCAGTCGCAGGTGCTGGTACGGGAAGAATTCCGTGTGCGCAGTGAACGTGGCCGCTTCCTACATGAATTTCCGATGCAACAATTTTTTCTGCTTTTATTTCATTCATTAACATACATACCATCGTAATATCCGCGACTGCATCCATGGTTCCGACTTCATGAAAATGAATCTCAGAAACAGGTTTTCCGTGCGCGTTGCTTTCAGCCTCGGCTATCATGGCATAAACATTTTTTGCGTCTGTTTTAACGTTTTCAGGCACATTTAAGGCATCAATAATGCTTTCTATGTCTTTTAAGCTTGAATGATGGTGCTCGTGATGATGGTCATGCTCGTGTTCATGCTCATGTTCATGTTCATGATCATGATGATGTTCGTGCTCGTGATGATGCTCTTCTCCCTCGCTCACACCGTCTACAAGAACATTCATATGCGTTCCGAGGATACCGCACTTTGTCATGGGCTCCGCATTAACCGTCACTTTCGGTATTCCTGCGTTATTTATTTTGTTGATAAAACCTTCTTTGTCATCAAGCAATTCATATAAAGCAGCCGAGAGCATATCGCCCGCAGCACCCATTGAACATTCCAAATACAGAGTTTTCATGTTAATTTTCCCTTCTTGGTCTCGGAGCCAGGCACGCCCTTTGGGCAAGCCAGGCACCGTTTTGGTTTACATAATTTTATCATTTCTTATTCATATGATTTATAAGGCTTGCATAGTAGCCTGCACCGTAACCATTGTCGATATTTACTACGGTTACGCCCGATGCACAGGAGTTTAACATTGATAAAAGAGCCGAAAGTCCTTCAAAAGATGCTCCGTAGCCAACACTGGTCGGAACAGCTATCACGGGACAATCCACAAGACCTCCGACAACACTTGCAAGCGCACCTTCCATTCCGGCGATTGCAATGATAACCGAAGCGCTCATGAGCGAATCCATTTTGGATAAGAGTCTGTGTAATCCTGCCACTCCTACATCGTAAATTCTCTCAACTTCGTTGCCAAAAAACTCCGCCGTAACGGCTGCTTCCTCCGCAACGGGTATATCACTCGTCCCTCCGGTCACAATTACGACTTTTCCGAGCCCATCAACAGCTCTTTTTTTGCCAACTATTGCAATCTGGGAATCCTCATAAAAAGTTAAATCTAAATTTAACATTATTTTTAAAGCATTTTCTTTATCTTTATCCAGTTTTGTGATCAAAATTCCGTCATCTGAGTGTTCTTTCAGCTTCTCGACTATGGCCTTAATCTGCTCGGGAGTTTTCCCCGCTCCGTAGATCACCTCTCCGGCTCCCTGACGGTTCTTTCTCTGAAGATCGAGCATGGCAAAATCAAGTTCGGCGAAGGGTTCTTTTTTGATTAAAATCTCCGCTTCGGCTACAGATATTTTTTTGTCTCTTACATCTTCCAGGATTTGATATAGATCTGTTTTCATATTTTATCTCTCAACTTTTCATCAAGTTTTAAGTTTACATAATATTGCCCTAATTCAGCCTCAATTTTATCTTTGTTCTGCTCATATAAATCCTGCTGCCCCTCGGCAATCTGGATTAAAGCATCGCCGTCTCTGTATCTGACACGGAAATTTGTGAGACCTAAAGACGCCAGATAAGCTTCAGCCTTTTCGGTTTTTTCTAATATCTCTTTGGTTATTTGGGTTCCTTCAGGCACTCTTGTTGCCAGGCATGCATACGCAGGCTTATCCCATGTAAAAAGCCCTGCTGCTTTGGATAATTCCCTTATATCTCTTTTAGAAAGATTGCAAAGACGAAGCGGGGAAATAACCTTCATTTCCTCGAGTGCTTTCATTCCCGGTCTGTCGGAAGCATCGTCCGATGCGTTTGTACCGTCTAAAATCGTCGTATAGCCGTCTTCATTAGCTTTGCCTAATATTTTACCAAAGATTTGATTCTTGCAAAAATAGCAGCGATTAGAGGGGTTATTTGCCACATCTTGTACAGAGAGGATGTCGCATTCTATGACAGACAGGTCTAAAGCATACTCTTTTGCAAACTTAAGAGCATCCTCTAACTCAAATTCCGGCTGAAAAGCGGTCTTCACATAGTACGCTTTCACTTCCCTGGCATATTTAAGCGCGGCATACGTAAGATATGCCGAATCGCAGCCCCCCGAAAATGCTATCGCAACCTTTGGATATTCTTTAAAAAATTCTTCAAGTTTCATATCACAAATGAACCAATAGGGGACGGTTCCGTTTTGGCTTTTTTGACCATTTTAGAACCGTCCCCGAATGGCTTTTTTATAAGTTCTTTTTAACTAACATTTTTCTGATAATGCCTTTAGGATCTTTGATTAAAAGCGTTACGATCCAGATAATGAATCCGAGTGCAACCACGCAAAGGCCGAGATATGCATCGTTTAACATGTCTGCTGCGGCAGGTGTAAAGAATTCCGCACCAAGTTCTGCATATTCAAAAATCGCATCCGCAAACCACATCAATGAAGCACCCCAGTATATAAGCGCAAGTGTACCGTATCTCATAGAATTGTCCGGAGCATTTTTGTACCAAAGCAAAGTCGCGGCAATAGCGGCAAAAATTGTAATAAGAAGTGTCATACTTTTACCTCCTTTGAATCGGTATTCTCTGCCTGACGTTTTTCGATGATTGAAGAAACAATCACCATTCCTGCCCATGCAGCAGTTACAAGCACAGCCATGGTTACGCCCGCGGTTCCCATTTCTGCAAGCATTCCGCCTACCTCGCCTTCTTTAACTGCGGTGAGGAAAGGAAATGTCGGAATAACTTCACCGTGCCAGATATGCTCGAAAGCAAGGAGTGCACTTCCGCCCCATAGCATTTTATTGAGCCATCCAAGTTTTACGGAAAACTTTGTGCCGATCTTTTCTGCGGCACTTGTTCCTTCATATGATGCCTTTTTTAAATCATTTTTTTCTTTCTTTTTTACAACCGCCGTAACGATTGTGGTTACGATTGCTTCCGTACCCGGAACTAAAAAACAAGCCATGATACCCTCCTATAATTCACTTAATTCATTGCTATTTTATTTATCCAATATTCCTGCAGCTTCCTGCATGAGTTCTATGATGGGAAGATGCTGAGGACATACGCTCTCGCACTGACCGCAACCGATGCAGTCGGAAGCTTTGCCGCCGCGTGAAGCCACGCCTGCGTAGAAGTTTTTCGCTCTCCAGTCATCGGGATAACGGCGAAGCGTATTGATGGTTCTGAATACATCGGGAATGCTTATCTGCATGGGGCAGCCGTCACAGCAGTATTTACATGCGGTACATCCAATCTGCTTCATATTAAGGATATCCGATGTGACTTCGTTTACAACCGCGAATTCCTCGTCCGTTAAAGGCTCGAAATTCTTAAAAGTATTTATATTGTCGTTCATCTGCTCTTCGCTGGACATTCCCGAAAGAATTGTCATTACTCCGGGAAGCGAACCTACGAAGCGAAGTGCCCATGAGGCAACGGATTTGTCGGGATGAACTTTTTTAAACTTCTCTTCGATTTCGGGAGCCATTGATGCAAGTGCACCGCCTCTTACGGGCTCCATTACGATGATGGGTATATTTCTTTCGTGAAGAATATTGTAAAGTTCCTCGGAACGAACCACAGGGTTTGTTCTGTCGAGGTAGTTAAGCTGGATTTGTACGAATTCAACCTCAGGATGTTTGTCGAGAACCTCGCTCAAAAGTTCGGGACTGCCGTGATATGAAAATCCGAAATGCTTAATCCTGCCTTCTTCTTTCTTTTTAAGTCCCCATGAGAAACAGTCATATTTTTCGTATGTATCATAATTCGAGCCGTCTTCGATGGAATGAAGAAGATAAAAATCAAAATAATCAACGCCCGCTCTTTCACACTGTTCATCGAAAATTCTGTCGATATCCTCGTATCTTTTGATTTCCCATGCAGGAAGCTTGGTTGCAATCATAAAGCTTTCTCTGGGATATCTTTTAACAAGTGCTTCTCTTGCCGCTACTTCGGATTTGCCTCCGTGGTAAACATATGCGGTATCAAAATAATTCATGCCTGCATTCATGTAGCTGTCAACCATTTTGCAAACCTGCTCATGATCGATAACGCCGTCTTTTTCGGGCAGACGCATAAGTCCGAAACCCAATTTAGGCATAGTGCTTAAATCAATGCTCATTATTTTACCCTCCTGATACTCCCATTTTACGATGTTTAAAAACATATACTACTTATATTCTGCCCATAATATATCATTTTTTGTCTTCACTTCTTTTACTTCGGATAGCAAAAAACGATGAATGAGAAGTCGAATTATAAGAAGAAGTATCTCCATAATAAAAGTATATTACATTTGATTAAAACGCACAACACGAAGCCCGTAAATGTGATATAATTACATAGATTGTTATTATCGTCTATTTCGGAAAGGGAATTGGATATGAGCAGTAAATACGATGCTTTTATAAGCTACAGACATTCTGAACTTGATAAATTTGTCGCAACGACTCTTCATAAAAAACTCGAGTCTTTTAAACTTCCTAAAAACGTTAAATCCCCCACGGGCAAAAAGAAAATAGAGAGAGTATTCCGCGATCAGGACGAACTGCCGCTTGCAAGTAATCTGTCCGACCCCATCACTGAGGCTTTGGAAAACTCTGATTATCTTTTGGTTATCTGTACCCCGAGACTCCCGGAATCGGAATGGTGTAAAAAAGAAATCGAAACCTTTATCAAGCTTCACGGAAGAGATAAGGTTCTTGCTGTCCTTGCAGAAGGCGAGCCCGAAGAATCCTTCCCCGAAGCTCTTACAAAAGAAGCCTATGAAGTAATAAATCCCGACGGTACCAGAGAGACCAAATATCGTATATTTGAACCACTTGCGGCAGATGTAAGAGGTAAGAACAATAAGGCCATTAAAAAAGCCATGAACGATGCAATACTTCGAATCTGTGCCGCTATGTTCGGCCTTAATTACGATGAATTAAAACAGCGTCATAAAGAGCGTGCAATGAGACGTACTATCTCTATCGTATCTGCCATAGCCGCTGCTTTGATGCTTTTTAGTGCGGTTTGTATGGGTCTTATGTTTAAGATCATAAATCAGTCTGAAATGATTTTGGACCAGAACGCCGAGATTAAAAAACAGTATTCGGAGATAGAGGCTCAGTCCAAGCAGATACAAGAGCAGAAAAATCAGATTGAGGAACAGTTCCTCGAAGCACAGATAAATCTGGCAGAGGCAACAACCAACAATGCCGAAAGCCTCATTAAACAGGGCAGAAAATATGACGCCGTTTATGCGCTTCGACGTGTAATGCCCACTTCTTCCAAGGATGATTCATATCCTTATACCGCCAAAACCGAGTATGCTCTGGCAAATGCACTAGAAGTATACGCGGACTATGATTGCCTCTTTTCAGGCAGAACATTTGATTCGGAATCAACGATTGAAGCAGCCAAGGTATCTCAGGATTATAAAAAAGTTGCAACTCTCGACGCCTGCAGGAATCTTCATGTGTGGGATGCCGAAACGGGCAAGGAGCTCTTCTATAAAACTTTAAATACCGAAAGTTACATCAAAACTGAGTTGACTTTTGAATTTATAAATTCCGACACTCTTTTATACAGTGATAACAAAAAGATTTACAAACTCAATCTTTCCGACAATACCGAAAGTGAATTTGCAAATCCTAACGGCTCTGAGAATTTCCCTGGTAAAATGTATCGATTCTTAAGGGATGACAAATTTGTTATTATCACGAGTGATGACATTGATGTTTTTGATGCTAAAACAGGAAACTGCATTTCAACTCACAGTATCTCTGAGATTGATGAAAGCCTCTCATCTCCAAACTTCTATGACGTAGTATTATCAAGTGACGGAAATACGCTTAGCTTCTCCTGTGCCGAAGCCTTTAAGGAAACTTCTTTTGTCGGAATCCTTGATATTGAATCCGACAGTTTAATCTCCGCGGAAATTCCTCTTGATAACGGTTGTGCACTGGCTATATCCGATGAGGAAATATTCTATGCGGGTTCAGCTCCCACCGACAGCTTTTTTGTCGAAGACTGTTATCTTTATTGTCTCGACAGAACTACCGGGAAAGAAAAATGGAAAAATCATCTTCCCGGTTATGTGTACGATATGAAAGTAAGCGCAGATTCAACATATATTTACGCCACAGGATATGACTGCCTTTATGTCATCGACTTAACAACAGGTGATGAAATCAACACACTTAATGCATATTCAAAGGTTTGCAATCTTGTAACATTAGACAATAACGGTGCGGCTTTATTAACTTCCGATTGCAATCAATACGGATACATTGACGGATACAACGATTTGTACTATTCGGCACTTTTTAACAATCGACCTGAAATCACTGCCGAGAAATTTATGCTTGGTTACGGCAATATGTTCGTACAGTATCATGGAACATCGTATGTTTCAATGTTCAAGTATAAAGATAACGATGATGAAGCTTTGTTTGAATGCGGTTATTCGAACACCCTGTGTTTAAATGATGCAGATCAGTTTATTCGAAAAGAAAGCAGTACAGACTCGATTGAGTTATACTCATTAGATTCAACCACTCCTTTATGTGAGATGGCGGAGGATTATTCATACACTACCTTCGTAGGAGACGGAAGCGAGTATCTTGCAAATTACGGATTCGGACTTAAAATATACAATCTGTCAGACGGCTCGGTAGTCAAAGAAGTTCCTTCGTTAGACGTCCCTGCATTTGATGAAGGCGGCGTTACAAATGACAGAAATTATATCTACAGCGGAAGAGACAAAGAAGGACATATTTTCCTTTACTCCTTGACCACAGGTGCCGTAGAAGACCTCTTCAAGCCCGATATTCCTTCGGATGAGAGTATAACGGTTTATGGTCTTAATAAAAGTTTTTATGCGGTTAAAAGAGAATCGGGCGCCATAGAAATATACAAAGACAAAGGCATGAAGCCCGTATTCACCGGCAAGCGATTATTAAGCAATCATGACGGTTTCAGAGTATTTGGCGATTCAAATATTTTCTCCATTGCATACGTGGACGGAATCATAGAATTCTACCGTTTTGACGATACTGTTGAACTAATTAAAACCTTCAACTTTACCAGCATGACTTCGGCAGAATTTGATACATTAAGATACTATCCTGCGCAACAAATCTATGTAATGAATGTAAATCTTAAAACACTTGTGTTTAATGAAGATCTCGATGCTATTGCTTACCTTCCTTTTAAAGCAAATTACATTCCTTCGAGAAATGCTTTTCTGTATCAGGCAAGCTCCGGCAAAGAAAATGCATTATTTACGACCAAGCGTTACAGCTACGACGATCTGATCTATGAATCAAATAAAGTGCTGGCAAATTATATTCCGTCACAATTGATTCTCGAAAAATATAATCTTGCAGATTAAAGATTTTGACAGAGCCAGGCACGCTACGCGAGCCAGGCACTGATAAAAAAATGGGAGCCCGGCTCGCGTAGCGTGCCCGGCTCCCATTTTTTTGCTCTCTTTTATAATTTCTTTTACAATTCCAGCTTATAATCCTCTTCACATACCGGAACGCTCGTTGAATTGACGGGGTTGACGGTTTCAAATCCTCTGGTGAAATAAATGGTGAATGACTTTTGTCTTCTCTCATCACTCATTCCGAAATAAAGCATATCGGACTCGTATTCTTCAAAGGATTCTCTCTGGCTGTCAAGTGCCATTTTATCCATTAGAATATCGCAGTGGTAAGCTTTGTCGTCGTAATAAACTATAGTCCATACAAAGCTGCTGTCACTTGAATCATAGGTCATGGTAGCGTCAAGCAATGAATAATCCTGTTTATGGTACTGTCCTAAGGCACCTACCATCATGGATTCCACATTAAGCTGAACCAAAAGGCCTTCATATAAATCCAAAAACTGCCATGCGCCAAGTTTTCCCTCTAAAACCTGATCTACGAGGAAAGTGTTCGTCTCAAAGGAATCGGTCACAATTCCCTCTTCCGAATCTTCTATATTTCTGCTTTCAAAATCCGGGTATCTAAACTCATATGTTTCAATAAGTTTTTTATATATTTTAGCCGCACGCTGCATGTCATCGTCTTTATCGGTTAGGGTCTCGTTAATCATTTTCTCGCAGACTTCTTTGAATGCGTCTATTTTTTCCTTTGCTTCTTCTTCACTTATTCCGCCAGTAACATTTCTTTCGTTAAATTCGTTGTATTCGAATGTAGGGAAATAAGTTATGGTATACGTTTCCGAATCTTCGGTATCATAATACACATCGTACACAACGGGACTTGAAATCTCCGCAAGCGCCCAGGCAATTTTAAATTCAGCTTCACTGCACGATAGCTCGTCGGTTAATTCAAATGAAGGTTTTGCATCATGCACAGCCGCCAGAATTTCCTTGGTTACCTTGATAATCTTGGGGTTCTTCTTCATCTCCATTTTGTATAACGGATTAACCGCTGTAGGGTTGAATTCAAACTCACCCTTTTCCCTTAATGAATCATACTCGGGTGATAATACTTCATCGAGTACCTCTTCATCTTCGGCAGGCTTTGCGCTTGTATCTGCAGTATTCTCGTTTTCGCCGTCTTCTTCGGTATCCACAGATGCAGTTACCGTAACGGGCTCGGGATAATCCTCAATTGTTTTGGCTTTGTTACATCCGCTTCCTGCGAAAAGTGAAAACACAAATAAAGCAGACATCATAAAAGACAAAAGTCTTTTTAAACATTTTTTGTAACCGGCATTTCTTTTATTCATATAATTCCTTTGCGTGTCTTTTAGACACTGTTTTTTATTTTATGAAAAATATTACCTTAAGTAATAATCATCAACGCATACCGGGACTATACTGCCCTTAACCTGACAAGCTTCTGTTTCGTACGGGTCCTTAAATGTATACTCTGCGAGTTTATCTTTGTTCGCTTCAAATGATTTGTTTCTTAACGCATCGCTCATTCCGAAGTATGTCATATCAGGATCGGCATACTGATTCTTTATTCTTTGTTTTTGCAGTACCGCAATCTCAAAAAACAAATCACAATTATACGCCTTTCCGTCGCAAACTACAACATTCCATACCTCATACCAGTTGTCGGACATCAAGTCGTCAAGTTCTTCAACATTTTGTGACGTATAATTACCGTATGAAGCAACCGTCATACATTCGATATTAAGCTGGGTCAATATAAACTGGTATAATTGAGAGATTTCCAGATTATCCAGTTCTCCTTCGGGAAAATCTTCAATCAAAGTATGTGAAAGAGTAGGCTGAACGTAGGCCGTACCATCGTCGTCAATAACATATTCTTCTACATTATGTTGTCTCATCACGGGGGTGAAATCTGAAGCCAGTGCTTTATATATAGCCTCTGCTTTTTCAATATCCGAATCCTCAGGCGAAACATTATTATTTATCGTATCGACTACATAATCAAGAAGGCTTTCGGTTTTAGACTTAATTTCATCTGCATCGGCTTCTTCCACTTCGACTTCATCTCCGGCCACTTCGTCTCCATGTAAAATGATTCTTGGAAAATTCATTATAAAGAAAGCTGTTCCGTCTTCCGAATTCCCGCCATCAATACCTGCTGCTATGGGATTGGAAAGCTTTGCCAAATCTATAGCTGCCTGAAAATCATGGTTGCTGATAGCATCTTTTTCGGGAATTTCCACATTCTTTTTTCCCTCATACACAGCCATCAGAATATATTTTGCATTTTTGATTATTTTAGGTTTTTCTCTGAAACCCCTTGCTAACGAAACCGGAATGGCATCGGGACAATAAACAAAATGATCTGATTCAAAGGGATCGGGAATTGCGATTAATTCTTCAAATTCCTCCTCGGTCATTTCATCCGGAAATTCATCTGCCACTTCCATTATTTCGGGAATTTCTGAGGAATTAGTGTTCTCTGTTTCGATTATCTCGGGTTCGGGATAATCCTCTATCTTTTTTTCTTTTTCACATCCTGTAAGCGGCAAAAGTGAAAAAACCGTTATTACTGAGATGATTAAGGTGAAAATTCTTTTAGTGCCTGCAGCAAATTTACGTTTTCCAATCATGTCTGTTTCCTCCTCGCATAACGCATAATTCACCATCAATTAATGTTTATAATCTTCAACACATTCCGGAACCATATTCATCGGGCCGCTTTCCATTGCCCATAAATCGGCATCATAATAAAACAACCTTGATCTGGATGATATAATAAATGTCTTTGCCATAGTGGAATCACTCATGCCAAAATACTTCATTTGAGGTTCGCAGTCAGCACTAAAACTTTTATCATATTCATATGTAAGTATTTCACATGCCAGATCGCAGTTATACGCTTTGCCGTCTGCTACAACCACATTCCAGATATTTCGTCCTCTGGTGCCCATTTCATTATCAAGTCTTTCAATGCCCTGATTGTTATATGATCCCGATGAAGAAACTGTCATGCACTCTATATTAAGCTGTGTCAGGATGTACTGATACAACATAGCAAGTCTGGGCTGAGTCGTTGCTTTATCATTTATAATATCCTCGACCAGATAAGTCTGATTGTTCCAAGCTTCAACCATCTCTTCCTCGGATTCAAAAAACATCTGATCTTCTCCGGTTTTTCTTTCCCTGTAAGATATTTCTTTTGTCAGTGCTTCAAAGATTTTCTCCGCTTTTTCCATATCGGAATCTTCAGCCTTAACATTATTGTCTATTAATGTCTGAATATAATCCGTGAAGTCTTCAACCATTATTATGGCTTCATCCTGTTCAAGTAGAGAATAATCAGATATTTCGTCAGCCAAATTGCCATCTTCATCCAATTGGAATTGTACCTTCGGAAAATAACTAATATAATAATGAAGCCCATCTTCATCCATACCAAAAGTGCAGGCATCAGCCAAAGGGCAGGACTTCTTCGCCAGGTCTTCAGCTATTAAAGGGTCATAATCAGTTAATACATATTCCGGCGGAATATCAAATTCCGGTTTGCCGTTATATACGGCATCCATCATTTCTTTGGCTACATAAATTATCTCCGGTTTTTCTCTGTATTGTCTGGCTAAGTATTCCGGAATAGCCTTGTGGCAAAATCGGAATTTGCCGGTTTCCTCAAAGGGATCCGGAATGGCTATAAATTCTTCAAATTCTTTGTCTGTCATGCCACCGGGGTAAGCATCAAAATCTTCAACCGGAATTTCCTTCTCCTCCTCTTTTTCAGGAATTTCAGTCTCGGTTTCTTCAACCGTTTCGATTCCGGGATATTCTTCGACTACAACTTTTTTTGGCGCACACGAAGATAAAAAACTTACGCAAATTGCGAGCATAAAAGCGGTTAACCGGGTTACAAATCTTTTAGCAGTGTTCATATTGAGCCTCCCTGTTTTCTGCCTGTTCTTGGCGCATAAATGCCAATTAATTAAAAGTAATAATCCTCCACACATTCGGGAACTTTGTTTTCTTCCACTCCGTCGACAGCCCCATATCCGTAATAAGTTGAATATGTGCCTAAGCTTGCCTTGTTAACTGTATATGTTTTATCGTGAGTGTCATCACTCATCCCGAAATATGTCAAATCAGCCTCGCTTCCCGGATTGGTTATTTTACGATTTTCAAGAACCGCGATTTCCATAAACAAATCGCAATTGTAAGCTTTACCGTCTGAAACAACCACATTCCAGGTATTCTGCCACAAATCAGCCATATAATTGTCAAGTTCTTCGATATTCTTTTTATGATAGGTTCCTGAACCCGAGACGCACATGCATTCGATATTAAGCTGATACATCATAAACTGATAAAACTGTGCGAGTTGGTACTGGTCCAGCTTCTTTTCCCACACTCCTTCAATCAATGTATTTTTGGAAATTATATCAATCGAGCCGTCGGTAAAATCATCCGATTCGGTTAGTGTCATGCCGAAAAGATCCCAGTCGATTGTAAAATCATTGGCTAAAGCTCTGTATACTGCCTTGGCTTTTTCCATCTGGGGAGCATCTTTATCAACATTTTTATTTATAGTACTTGTAACATACTCAATAAAGCCTTCAAATACTTCCTTGGCATGAGCCGGATTATCATTCTCTATCGTTTCTGCCGTAAAAGACCCGTCATCCTCCTGATATACCGCAAAACTTGGTAAATATGATACGGTGAAATGCTGGTAATCTTCCGAATCAACAGTTGCACCGTAAGTCATCGGGCTCGCCTCATATGCAAGCTCGTAAGCAAGGAAGAATTCCTCCGCACTTAAAACATCTTCTGTCGGAATTTCAAATTCGGAATCGAAATTATAGATAGCACACAGAATGTGTCTGGCATTCTTAATAACCTTTGGATTATCTCTGTATTTCCTGCAAAGATTCTCCGGAATATTGGCAGGATTATATATAAAATTACCGTTTTTCTCAAACGGATCGGGATTGGCGATGAATTCTTCAAACTCCTCATCGGTCATTGCACCGCTTAAATCCGCTTCACTTGTATATTCCTGTCGCTCTTTCTCTTCTTTTACAACTGACTCGGGCTCGGGATAATCTTCCAAGGATATTGTTTTTTCTTTACAAGCCGTTGAGAATAATAAAAGAAAAATCAATATAATACTTGTTGCTAACGAAAGTTTTTTTCTAATCCTTATCATATCGGCCTCCTTTTACACATGCTCACAGGATTAAAAAATCACAAACCATTATTTTTCTGACTGAATGTGTCGCATATAAAGTGCCAGAGCGGTACCCATAAATGCGTTTACGTATTCTCCCTTGCAAAAAGAATCAATGACTTCATCAATCGGAACCGTCTCATACATCAATACTTCGTCGTCATCGAGGTGAAGTTCATTCGTCGGTGTCAAATCTTCCGCAAGACATACCGTAATAGAGTTCGAAAAAATCGCAGGGTTCGGTGAACATACTCCGAGTACGGTCATCTTTCCGGTCTTAAATCCGGTCTCCTCCTCAAGCTCCCTGTATGCGCTTTCTACGGGGTCTTCACCCGCATCACACATTCCTCCCGGAAACTCTGCGGTGATTTTGCCAAGGCCATGTCTGAACTGTCTTACCAGCACAAAATTGCCCTGATAAATCGGAATAATCGTTACCCACTCGGTCGCATTGATTACCATGTAATCTCCGTTTATACCGGTGGCTGATTCTTCGTTTCTTTTTTCAACATCAAATATCGGGGTATGAAGTATCTGTTCGCTTTTTTTCACACTCCACATCAGTTCTTCATCTGTCATTTTATAATACTTCCCTTTTAAATTATACGTGTTAAACTCAACCTTTTTAGGGGTCACTTTTTAGTCAAAAAAGGACGGTTCTTTTAGGAGTTAACCATCATGAACCGTCCAAATAATCTTAGATTCTGTCTCTGACCTTTGAATTGATTTCGTCGAAGAGTTTGTCGATTACTTTTTTGATTTGTGCATTTGCATCTTCAACGTTTACAAGTTCTTTTACGCTCTTGTCTCTGGTAGATATTTCTATCTGTCCGTTGGCAATGTTCTTGGGTCCTATGGTTACTCTGACGGGAACACCGAGGAGATCCGCATCCGCGAACATTACGCCGGCCTGAACGTTTCTGTCATCGTAGATTACTTCAACGCCTGCCTTAAGAAGGTCATCGTAGATCTTGTCTGCTGCCTCTTTGCATTCAGCCTTGTCAGGTCTCATGCAGCATAAATGTACCTGCCAGGGAGCGATTGTGATGGGCCATATGGGACCGTAATCATCATGCTTTGCTTCCATAACGCTGGCTGCAAGTCTTCCGACGCCAATGCCGTAACAGCCCATGATAGGTGTCTTAACGCTGCCGTCAACGTCCGTATATGTCATTCCCATTGATTTGGAATATTTTGTACCGAGCTGGAAGATGTTGCCTACTTCAATACCACGGCTGATTCTGATGGTCTTTTTGCCGCAGCAGGGGCAGATATCACCGGTTCTAATCTTGGCAACGTCCACATACTCTACATCACCGATATCACGCTTTATATTAAGTCCTGTGTAGTGGTAGTCAACTTCGTTAGCACCGCATACAAGGTTTTCGATTCCCTCAAGTGATTTATCATAAATGATTTTGCACTTTGCTTCCTGCTTGTAAGGTCCGCAGAAGCCTGCACAGAGTCCGCACTCGGGTGTAATCGTTGCTGCGTGAACCTTTTCTCCTAAAAGATTGGTTAACTTGGTTTCGTTTACTTCGTAATCGCCTCTTAAGAATACAACGATGTATTCGTCAGTCATGTTTGCCTGATAAATAACTGCTTTGCAGGATTCTTCAACTTTGCTGTTTAAGAATGTGCATACTTCCTCGATGGTCTTGCAGTCGGGTGTATTTACTTTTTTAAGTTCGCCTGCAGGTGCACATCCCGTATTGTCTACAGTGGTGTCTGCAGCTTCCATATTTGCGCTGTAACCGCATTCATCGCATAAAACGATAGAATCTTCGCCTGCATCAACCAAAAGCATGTATTCGTGCGATACGCTGCCTCCGATCATACCTGAATCGGACTTAACGGAAATAACCTCAGGGATACCGGCACGCTCGAATACTCTGAAGTATGCATTTGCCATTACATCGTAATACTTTTCGAGATCCTCCTGCGATGTATGGAAGGAATATGCATCCTTCATCGTAAATTCTCTTACACGGATAAGACCTGCTCTGGGGCGCGCCTCATCACGGAACTTTGTCTGAATCTGATAAATCGAGAAAGGATATTTAGCATAGGTATTACCCCATTCGCGAACCATCTGTACGGCTGCTTCCTCATGAGTCATACCGAGAACCATTGAAGCATTGTTACGATCCTTAAATCTTAAAAGTTCATCGCCTACGCTTTCGAATCTTCCTGATTCTTCCCAGAGTGAACCGGGTAAAACTACGGGGAATAAAACTTCCTGCGAATCAGCCGCATCCATTTCTTCTCTGATAATATTCTCTATCTTTGCAGTCACTCTCTTCATGGGTGGGTAGAGCGAATAAATACCGTTAGAAACGTATTTAATATAACCTCCTCTTACGGAAAATGCGTGTGAATCAATTACGCAGTCCGAGGGACGCTCTTTGAATCTTTCACCAACCATGTTACTTAATTTCATTTTTAAAATCCTCCTAAAATGATGATTTATATATTTTTATTCAGGCAAAAACTCCATGATGTCATCGTCTTTATCATTTGCCGATAAATCGATGTCAAGAACTTTTGCCATTTTTGTTGCAAGGTCTTTGTAGCCGTCTGAAACTTCCGCGTGATTTTCTTTTATGAAGTCTGCATCTTCCCTGTTGGCCGCTTCCTCAAGTTTTAAAGCCTTTTCGGAAAGTTCTGATGCACCGATCATTTTGGATGTGCTCTTTAACGAATGAACGTAAACAGCATAGTTATTCCAGTCGGAATTTTCAAGGCAGGAATTAAGTTTATCCGTTCTTTCGGGCATTTCTTTGATGTATTCGGAAAGAACGTTTTTATACATATCCTCATCGTTCTGACAGAATGACAAGGCGGTGTCCGTATCCACGCCAAGTTCTTTTATTTTTATGATAAAAGAATCTTCCTTAGGCGATTCTTTTTCACTTTCAAGGTCGAATGTGATCTGGTTTTCGCCTTTAACTATCTTGCCCTCAGGCAGATATTTAAGAAGCATCTTCTCAAGTTCGCTGCCCTCTATGGGCTTGGTAAGATAATCCGAGAAGCCCTCTGCCAGATATCTGTCTCTGGCTCCGCTTATTGCGTCCGCAGTGAGGCAGATGACGGGCGTGTCGATATTATAACCTTCAAACTGTTCTTTGATTAAATGCAACGTCTGTGTGCCGTCAAGGCCGGGCATACGCTGGTCCATTAGGATTACGTCGTATTTTTTGGATGCACATAAGCTTAATGCTTCGTCGCCGCTTAATGCGGTTTCGATGTTTAAAAGAGTCTTCTTTAAAAGATTCTTCGCTACATTAAGATTCATCTTGGTGTCATCCACTATAAGTATTCTGGCATCAGGCGCAGTGAATGATTCGTGATAAGCCTTCTCGCCTTTGGATGTGCTTCCTTCGGACAGTTTTATGAATGTATCGTCAATCGGAGTTTCGTCCACGATTCCCTGTTTAATCACAAATGAGAATGTCGAACCCTCTCCGTATTTGCTTGTGGCGGAAAGGTGGCTGTTCATCATTGAAAGCAGCCTTGTAACTATGGACATACCAAGTCCCGTACCTTCGATGTTACGGTTCTTTTCTTTATCAAGTCTCTCAAAGGACTCGAAGAGCTTGGGCATGTCTTCTTCTTTTATGCCGACGCCGGTATCTTTTACCTCGACATAAAGTAAAAGGTCCTTGTCAGAAATACCACTGTTTTTAACAGTCAGTCTGACTTCGCCGGCCTTCGTGTATTTTACGGCATTGGTAAGGAGGTTCATGATGACCTGGCTTACTCTCATGTCGTCGCCGTGGAGCGTTCTCGGAATCGAAGGATCCACATCCACGATAAATGCGAGGCTCTTGGCAGCGGCTCTCTCGGCGATTGAATTCTGAAGATAATGAATCATGTCGACAACGCTGTAATCAACGGGAACAATTTCCATCTTGCCGTCTTCAATCTTCGAAAAGTCGAGGATACTGTTTATCAGTGAAAGCAGTGCGCGTCCCGAAGAACGGATATTCTGTGAATACTCTTTGATGCTTTCGCTCTCGGTCTCACGAAGTATCATTTCGTTCATACCAAGCACCGCATTGATGGGCGTTCTAATCTCATGCGACATATCCGCCAAAAATCGGCTCTTAGCCTTGTTTGCATCGTCAGCGGCGGATTTCTCAAGCTTTAATACTTTCGCCTCGTATTCCTGCTTCTGCTTGCTTATAACGAGCTCCTCCATCATCTGGTTCGCACTCTGCTCGTTCATGTAACTCATGTAGTAGAAGAACGTGATGAGGAAGAAAATAATTAAGTATACGCCGACGTTTACGATGAGCTGTACTTTGGTCTCGGAGAAAAGCTCCATGTTTTTAACAAGTACAACCGTATACCACTGATTTAAAACTTCGTTTACGAAAATTGTATATTTATAACCGTCAATAACCGCTTCGGTTCTGCCGTTACGAGTATTTAATACTGCGTTTAGAAAGGCATCGTCATTAAAAACTTCCGAACAGTTCTGACCGTTTAAAGACGGATCTTTGTGAGCGATAATTCCGCCGTTTTTATCTATTACCATTCCGTAGCCGTTGCCGTTAATATTGATTTCCTCAACGGTTTCCTGGATATGATTAAGCGATACGTCAAGCGATACCGAATTCTTTTTATCTGATAAAAGCTTCGCAAAAGAAATGATAATGTCACCGCTCTGCGCATCAAGATAAGGCTCTACGATTGCTACATCGCCGTCCGCTTTAACCGCGGCTTTGTACCAGTCACGCTCGTAAGGATTATAATCATCCGGAGCTATCCAGTCGATACCGGACATAAATACATCATCTATTACCGCATAAAATCCCATGAAGTTTTCATCGAATTTTACCTGCTGACTGTAAGTTTCGGATCTTAAATAATCATGAATGATTTCCGTGCTCGCGCCGTCCTGGTACATCTGGTCCGCCGAGTCGCCGGTTACCCACAAAACGGCTTCGGAGGTATTTAGGTAAGTCGAAAGGCTGTCGGCTATTTTCGAAACCTTGTCCTCGCACTCTCCGTACAAAGTCGAGACGGACTCCTGATAAAAGAGTCTTGAAGTATATACAACGGCAAACAGCATGAGAAGGAATGTTACTGTAAGCGTAAACGCAAAGTTGAATCTTCTCTTTCTGTCACTTATTTTGCCGGTCGCATTTTTTCTCCTGTAATGCATTGCAATAGCATACAAAAGAACGAGCAGTATTATTACTAATACCACAAGTACTCCGAATAACAGAATATTAAACAGATTGCGCATGTTCAGTACTGTTGCAAGACTCATTTATTCCCCTTAAATTAAAGCTAAACCACACTGATTTTTTACATGCAAAACAAGCAGGTCACGAGACTATTACCCCGCCTGCCCATATACCGCTTTATTTTAGCACATTTTCACGTATTCTTGCAATAAAATAGCGACGAGAAGAATTTACGGGCTTTTTTGTAGTTTTCTGCGTTTAGCCCGTAATTTTTCGGGGAATGATGCCGGATTTTACGGGCTATTTGACGTTTTTTCGTATTTAGCTCGTAATTTTTCGAGGCATCCTGTCAAAATTTACGGGTTTTTTTGAGGTTTTTGCATTTACACCCGTAATTTTCCGAGGCATCCTGTCAAAATTTACGGTTTTTTTGAGGTTTTTGCATTTACACCCGTAATTTTCCGAGGCTTAATAAAAAGAATTACGGGTTTTTTGAAGCTTTTGCTCTTTACACCCGTAATTTTTCAAAAATCTACTCAATTGTCATAAAATCATCGTTTGCATTGTAATAGTGGATTGCTTCCAGCATTAATTCAGGAGAAGCATCGGCCTTTTGGTCAATGGCGCTCGATACACAATCCTGAACCAGTTCATCGCTCCATACGAAAACCATATTTCTTTCAACGATACTCTCAGGAAGAATTTCATTGTCATCGTCATCGATATCTACCGGATCTTCTATAACACAAATTGTATCCAGTTCTATTTCGTCATCCGCGCTGTATAAGTTCCAGCCCTCTTCAGCATAGAATCCGGACATTCCTTTCTCTTTGTAAAGACCGGCAACATGTTCAATTACCTCGCGCATTGTGATTTCTTTGTTTTTTACTAACATTTTCCCCTCCTAAAATCATTTATTTTTTGCTCCTAAAAAACGTGCAACACTCTCGACACCTTCAACTGCCTGCTTATCTTCCAAAGCCGGAACTTCGTTGGTGTTAAAGCTGCAAACCACATCATAAATATCATAACAATTCATATGATGTAAAAGAGTGCAGGCTGTCTCGTACGGCTTCTCAATCCTGCCGTCGCCACCACCAACAAGAATTACTGCCCCTTTTTTAGGCTTTATGTTTAAATCTTCCTTGCGGAAATATTTAGCACAAAATAATGTCTGAAGTCTGCTGCCGACATCGAGCAGTTTTCCGGTAAGTTCGGAAAAATATATGGGCGATGCAATAACGATATTATCGCAATCCTCGATATACTTATAAACTTCCTGCATTTCGTCATTTATGGCGCATCCGCTGTTCTTCCAACAATAACGGCAGTCGATGCAGGGCGAAATATCGCAACGGTAAGCATCGATGATTTTTATTACACCTTCCAGCTCTGATGTCAGTTTTTTTATGAGGCTGACGGTATCTCCGTTTTTGCGAGGAGATCCGTTTAAAATCAATGTTTTCAACTTAAAGTCCTCTGTTATTCACTTAGCAAATCATACATTTCCTCCGGAGTATGATATGCGTAATATTCATCATTGCTTTCGCTTGGCGGATTAATTATGACGGATTTACCACTTGTTACTTGCTTAAGATAATCTTCATATTCGCTCTCAGATACTGACTCGCTGTTAATTACCCAGTCGAAAACGTAATTTCCGTCTTCGTCTTTTAGGAGGTTTCCGTCTTCATCGTATTCGCCATATCTGTTCGCATAAGTAAAAATATTTGATCCCAAATTCGCGGTGTAAATGTAATTGTGAATTCCAAGAGATTGCGGTGTTTCATAGTAGACGTGGATAATGCCCGTGTCGAGATATAAGGTGTTCATGGCTGAATCGCTTGCATAAAAATCCTCTCCTCTGAAAGCCACGCCATCCTGATAATAATAAACATACATCCAGTCATTGTTATCAAGAATAAGATAGGGCGAGTCAGAATCATACTCTATAAATGCGTAATAGTAGTTTTCACGACCGAGCGTTTCCTCTACAACCGCTCTGAATGCCTCTTTGTAATTCGAATAAACGTTGCCTTTTAAATAATCCAATACGCTTTTATAACTGCTGCCCGAGCTCCACTGTAATCTGTCTGAGTTAGGGATGTATGATTCAAGCATGTCGGTATATTCTTCCATGCTGACTTTTTCGCCGTCTATATAATATTCAAACTCATTCGCATATCCGTCTGCATCATCATAAAGTTCGTAATATTCGCCGTCTGCGAGGAGTTCAAAGCCATCATCACCTATTGTATAAACATAATCATAATAAACGCCCATATGGCCGTCGGAGTTGATAAGAATATTGTTGTATTCATCATAAAAGAAACCAAGTCTCCTGGTATCCAAATAATACAATTCATCATTGACTACCGTTAAAATTGTATTTCCTCCGGCTTCATATCCTGTGCTTATAACAAGCTCGGGAATATCATCATCATTTACGAATATAAATCCAAATGTATAACCGTCAGCCCAGTCAGGATTATGCTCGCTATAATATGCATCCATTTCATTCTCAAGATAATTAGCATAGAGTTGTTTCCACGAATCATCGACAACCTGCGTATCGACTCCGTTGTTATCACCGCCATTTGTATCAACATTGTTATCATTTCCGGGATTGACTGCGGGCTGATTAACATCGGGCGCAGTTGTTGTAGAAACAATGTTAGCATGGTAATTTATATTTTCATCCTTGTTAATCGACACCTCTATTGTATCGGGCGTAATAGTGCATGCAGTTAAAGCCAGCGCCAAGGTCAATATTGTTATAAAACATCTCTTTTTCATTTGATTCCCTCTATTACAAATCTTTTATCATAAAAAGAACCAAATCATCGTCATTAACGCAAGGTGCATATTGTTCAAGCTGTTTTCCCTGATACCAAACTCCGCTGCCGTCGAAAACATAACCTCTTTTAACATACAGTCTTTGCGCAGCACCATATCCCGAATGAACTCCGACTGCCAGATAAACCTGCTTCGATATTTTAGAAGCTTCATTTTCCACCGCGTCTAAAATCTTAGTTCCGATGCCTTTGTTGTGAACATCAAAGAACACAGTCAAATCCACTATTTCGGGAATTCCTTTGTTGGCGAAGTAGCCTTCATCAGGATTCAAAACAAGCGTACACTGGCCCGAAACTCTGCCTTCATACTCAGCTATAAAAACGAGTCTTTTTCCTTCTTCCTGATCTTTAAAATAATTTTCGTATGTTTCGATATTCGGGTGCCATCCGTACGACAGATATGTATCGTAAAGAACCTTCGCATCTTCCGAAATCATGCTTCTAACTTTTATTTTTCCGTCATCTAAATATGTTTTCATTTTATATCCTATCTTACCAACTTTCCTTTAAAATATCGCTCCTGAAAATCAATCATTTTTAGGATTTCTTCGTCTAAATAATCGCTTCCGTCGAGTGATACAATCCATTTGTCTTCGACGTCGTCGAAGCGCTGATATACCGCAATTACCTTTCCTTCGAAGGTCCATAAAGGCTTATCTGTACCAAGTACATATACATCCTGTTCTGCGCCGTCAGGAGCTATAATTCCTTCGACAAATCCGTAGTTAACAGGGTATACATTTTCAGGATGTCTCGGGTGATGACTTCCAATCGGGCGGTCAATTATGCCCTTGACAGTCATTCCGACTATCGGCTTTACCTTAATGCCGACTACACCATATTGCGCCTGTTTTTCTTTGGAATAATACGCTTCCATATCCTCGGGAGATGCAGAATCTATGTCTTCCTCTGTATAACCGCACTCGAGCAAAGGAAGGTTCGCATACAGTTCTTCAAACGAATCAAAGACAAACAAATCCTCAACCATCACACACAAAGAATCATTCTCATCTTCGGTGTTATTAAATACAATTGTGTCTCCGACGGAAATGTCTTTTCTTTTTTCATCGAGCAAACGAAGTTCAATTGTTTTAGTGCCTTCCCTAATCATCTTAAGCGGAGAAGGCGTTAAATTCATGATGTGTCTTTTCAAACTAATTTTCCTATACAGTCTGCATTTTTAATTGTTTCAACAGCCTTCAAAGTCAGAAGCTTCGGGTCCCCCGGTCCGACTCCGACGGCAAATAGTTTACCGGTCATTTTTCTCTAATCTTTTTTGGTTAGAAGACTCAACATTGTTTCTTTATCCAAATAGTCTATCTTGTTAAATGCCTTGCCTGACAGATTCAATGTTGCCTTATTTAAATTCTCGTTATACTCTTCCTCGGATACCTCATCGCTATCCCAGTACCATGTGCCATTTTCAATATTTTCGGGATATTCGTAATCCGAATTGGGATCTACGTATCCGCCTACTGTAAATACAAGTTTTCCGTTTTCATATGTATACACAGAAGCACCCTCAGCGCCGTACGGGGCATTGTACGATATGTCATAGATTATGCCCTGACCCTCAATATAATACTTATCTCCTCTATAACCGCCTCCTCCTGCAACACCATCACAGATTTCGTTTATAAAGAACATTTCATGATCAAAATCAACTATCACATATGTTTGCATTCCGTAGTCAAATCTATTCTCTCTGCTGATTGTGGCAATTAGTTCAAAATCCGTATCCGAATCCAAATCAACTAACTTAAATCCGTCAAAAGCATAATACTCATCATCATAAAACTTATACCATTCAAACTTATCACTGTTCAATATAAAATAGGCATAGGCCTGATATGCGTTTTTGCATCCGTAAGACAAATCCGGTTCCTTAATATAAAAGACTGTCTCATCACGCATAGTTTCTATTTTCCCCGTATACGGATCAACAGTAAACCATTCCGCAGTCGCAGTATGCTGTTCCTCAATATTATCCACTTCTTCGTATGCGTGATATACATATAACCCATCTTGAATGTGGTCAAGCACGCAATAATATGGTGGTGCATACGGATATCTTTTACGTATTCCTTCTATCATCTCTTCTTCTGTGTATTTTCTCACCACATAACCGAATTCATTATCCGAAGGAATTACATTAAATGTTATAGTACCTGTCTCTTCACCTGTTATGCCATTCATCATAACAGCCGTCACAGAAATATACTCCACATAAGAATCAACACGTGAAATAACTGCATAATCCGGAATACCGGCTCCGTTTATCGCATAACAATACCCGTCTTCAGCTGAATATACACATATTTCGCCCAAATTATTTTCAGATGGGTTAAAAGATCTGTCCTCGCCCCAGACTTCTTTGTAAAAGCGTTCCAGTTTGTCTGCAGGTACTCTTTTATACGAAAAGCGCTGTGTACCGTCTTCTAATGTAATTGTATTACTTTCAAACTCTTCGCCCAAAAAATCGGCCGCAAGATAGTCCGAAGTTTTTATATCATCCTTTTCCCATAAAAGCATTGCAACAAGTTCAAAAAACTCTTCATCGTAATCTTTCACCTGAGTCGGCATCATTGTAATGCTGTCAATGCTGTATCCATCAAAGCAGCTGCAGGGATTCTCCTTCAATATGATTGCAACGTAATCATAATCATCTCTTACATCAATGTCGCCATCAGTATTTATATATTTTACTTTTGTTAAAATATCGGCATAGATTAAATATCCGTCGTCTCTTTTAGAAACAGAATATGACTCCATATGGGTTTCGTTAATAGGGCTCGAAGCCTTGCTTCTGTCAATTACCTCATCATCACCCATCGGAAAATATAATCTCGCGCCTGTTAACGAATACTGAACGTATTCAATCTCATCCTTGGTAACAGTACTCTTGCCCTGAATGTATTCAGGTTCGTACCACGAATTAAGAATAAAGTTGCTTATAAAAGAATCCTTCCAATACTCATCTTGATTAGCAAATTGTGAGCTCCAATTGCCACATACCGAATACATATTGGCAATTGCCTGCTGCATATTTTCACTTAACTCAAAAGTCTCAGTCGTATTGTAAGTATGCGGTTTAACTCCAAGCTTTTCAAAATCAAACCCCATCCATTTGCCCATATCATAAAAGCTGTCGTCTTCAGATTCTTTTATGATGTTTTTGTCGTCAGGAACTATTTCGGAATTTTTATCATCTTCAACATTATCGTTTGTTACGATAGGCGTATCATCAGTCGGCGTAAGCGTACTGTTATCCTTATTGTCTTTCCCAATGATAGAACACGACAATATCACCGATAAACATAATAAAACTATAATTATTTGAATAACTCTTTTCATTGTTTTTCTCGCCTTTATAATAATTCTTTTAATTCTTTTATTTTCGTAAAAGATGTTTCCCGATCAGACCCCCGATTGACCGTAATCAGAACTGGTGTAATTCCTACCTTTGCCGCGCCCTCAAGATTGGCGACTCTGTCATCCACAAATACCGTTTCTTCAGCGGGAACACCGCATTTGCCAAGCGCATCCAGTCGCCCGAAGCAGGCGCATCTAACGTATAACCGACATCAAGAAATATAACTTTTTTGTTTTCAAGAATTTTGTTCATATCAATAAATCCGTAATATTATTCCTTACTCATAAAAGAGTTAAACCATGCTCTTTCACTAAATTCCTTCTTCCTCGGAAGCAGAGGTTCGTTTTCCGCAATTCCGACAGGAAGAACGCAAACTAAATCATATTCTTCAGGTACATTTAGTATCTTTGCAATCTTATCACATATTCTGTCATCGTCTGTAATATGGCCTTCAAACCAGCAGCTCTGATATCCCAATTCAACTATTGCCAATAGCATATTTTCTATAGCCGCAGAATAATCCTGAATAGCAAAACACTTATCTCTGTATGCGTTAATTCTTTTTGTTAAAACGCAAATCATCGCCGGGGCTGATTCGGCTATGGGCGGATTAATAACAGCATGTATTTCTTTTAGGGTGTCTGAATCATCCACGCATATCAAACTTGTCGTCTGTTTGTTACATCCTGACGGCGCATCCAATCCCGCCTGCATTATTTTTTTAAGATCTTCTCTCGGAACTTTATCCGGTTTATATGTTCCGCGATAACTGTGCCTTTTGCTTATAGTTTCTATAACGTTCATCTTTATCACCATTCTTTTGCTATCCTTTTATCCGAGTTGTCATTTACTCAGCATATCTTTTAGCCAAATCCATATCATAATCAGGCTTGCCACCTTCCAGATACTCAGTCATTGCTGTTTCGATTAAAGATTTATACTCCGTCGAAAGATGTTCTAAAGCCCACTCTCCGCCTTCTTTTTTAGACAAAACAAGCTGCTCTTCTTTATATGCCAGTACTCTTGCCAGATTTAAAATAAGATACATTGTGTTCTCTGCAATATCATCCGGCGCATCGGAAACATCGTCCAATATGGAGTCCATATAATAATTTGCCGGAACATCATCAAAGACATCTTCAATCGAAGCACCGTACAAACATCCGCCTCTTTTTATAAGGATTGTAAAATGTGCAGCGAGATCTTTATCCTCGCCTTTCATCTTACTGATATAATCCTCAGGATTTTCTTCATACCATTTCAAATGCATTTTAGAGAAATGCAGTTCAAACGGTGTGGGATAAATAAACGGATTGCAGACATCTTTCAGAACTATGCTCATCTCTATCCCTTTAGCGGGTGCCGATGAATTACATTTGATTACCATATCCATGAACAATCTTTTTACATCGTCTAAGATAGGTCTTTCGACAACCACGATTAAATCCAAATCGCTTTTCGACGGATTAAAACAACCCATGACCGCAGATCCGTGTAAATATATTCCGACCAGATTGTCTTTTAGGATTGTTTTCGATTGTTCAACAAATTCATTGATTAGATTTTCAGTCTGTTCCGGTAACATATTTTTATCTTTCTTTATTGAATATCTCATCGTGGATTCTGATATAATCATCCTCCGTTATTGATTCGCCGTTAAAGGTGAATTCTTTATCTTCTTCGGAATTCCAGAACCCCATAAGTGTCATGGTGTCTACTACATTATCTCCGCCTTCGTACTTGTATAACCAATAGCAACTGCGTCCGCCATGAGTCGTATCATGATATACAATCCAATATGCATCGTCATAATATGCATACCGCAGGCCTCCCGCATTGCCTCTTGCAGCCGCGAAAACATAGAGATTTCCGTCTATGGCATCCAAATACATTCCGCCATACGGGCCGTCAATAACAAGTTCGTTCTCACCGTCATTATCAAGATCCAAACGCTCACCTTCACTGTATTCCATAAAAGACCATAATACATGATTAACATTTAAATCGTCGATATCAACAGCGGTAATTTTATCATAGTCCCAACCCCATTCTGTGGGTTCTAAGGGCTTCAAAACCGTTGCATCAATCTCTCCCTTTATAAACTGATCAAACAAATCCTCGGGAGCATACTTCAAAGATACAAACTTATACCCACATGGATTGTCTGCTTCTTTTATGGTGACATTAACGGTTTCGACCGGACCTTCACCACAGGAAAAGTCAGAGAAAACAGCATACGTTATTACATATTCATCCTGATTTTTTTCAACATTGCTCACCTCATAAAAGAGTTGATCCCATCCCAAAGCACCAACTTCAAGATAAATACAATTATCCTCTAAACTGTAATAAATATTCTCCTCCCCATCAGGTTTATTAGGAAGTAAATCTATTACTTTTTCAGGATTTTGTTCATTAAATACTTCTTTTAGAAGATTGATAAAATCGTTACGTTCAACTTTTGATAATCGATGTTCGTACTCTTCATAATCTTCAATTATTTCCGCTCTGTTGTGATACAAAAAGAATAGGAATTCCTTAAAGTCGGGATAACCTTTTGAACTAATGGCATCTCCTTTGGAAACATCCGCATCTTTCCATAAATACATGGCACACTCGCCAAACAGTTCAAATGTATCATCCGATAAATCCAGTTTATCTGCAATATAGATTCTTCCTCCTGTAAATCCATAAAGACTGTCCCATTCATCCATATCCGGACATTCTTCTAAAGACGTTTTTTCGTATAATTCAAGCAGGTTTTCACTATCCAAACTGTCATTTTTTTCGTACCAATTCAGAGTGATAATCTTTTTCCCAATAGCATCTGCAAAATATTCCTTCTCAGCTTTTTCACTCTCAACTAAGCGGTTGTCTTTATCCGAAACCAGTACACCATTATTACCATCATCCAAAAGCATTGGTCTGATGCTCGGATTATGGATCATTCTACTTGTCATTTGACCGTCGGGTTCCGCATAGTAAATATACTTGCATCCACCCGAACCATACCCAACAAAAACATTATTACTGTCATCTTCGTACTCATAATATTTTAGCGTCATGCTGCCTGTTCCGTATACTGACAGAATCATATCGCCATTCTTTTCCAATGATTGATAATCTTCGGAAATCTCATAAAAATCTACAATGTACTGATCAATTGACAAAAGAAGCTCTATACGTCCATTATTATTCAGATCCGCAATAGTATAATACTCCACATCACTCAAATCGTTTTCAGACATATACTCTTTGATTATTTCAATCTGCTTTTCAATATCCGAAAAATCATCGTCAACAGTAATTAACGGCCAGGAAACTAATTCGTGCTGTATTTCTCCCCATCTTTCTGAGTTTTGAGAATATACCTGCCAGTAATCATCAAAGCAATCTCCACCTTCTATCGTGTAAAACAGTTTAATATCACCGTCGTTAAATGTAACTTCCCTACCGAGAACAACAAAGCCCGTTATATCAACACTTTCATCCGGGTTAGATTTGTCAGCTTCATCATATTCAAATTTCATCGACACAATATATTTCCCGTTCTTTTCTATGATACTGCTTTCTGTAATCTTGGATTTTAAAAGATTAGTATAATTAGCAGAAGCAGGGAATTTATTCATGTCTTCATCATATGACATACTGCCGTAACCTGAATCGCTGATCTTCTTGTCAAAAACGGCTACCACGCCATCTTCATATACATCAGCCTTTTCAAATCCAAACATATTGTCGTTTGGACAAGTATAAGTTTTTATGGCTTGTTCTTCATTTTGAACGCTTTTTTTGCCACATGATGTTAACACAAACATGCTTATCGCTGTCATTATAATTGCAAATCCAAATAAAGTTCTTTTCATCTTCTCTTAACCTATTTCGTAAATCTTTTTCAGTAAATTTTTATTTTCTATTTTGTTTTCATTATTAGCAATGCACTTTTTTCTATGTCTATTGAGCAAAACTGGCATTTTATTGGGTTTCATCGGGATATTCCCAGAATCCGCCTTTATGAAAGTTTTCGTTTCCCAACGGGGTTGCAGTAAGTTTAAATATGACGCATCCATCAGGACATACTATTGTTTTGGTGTATTTACTGTCACCACCTAAATTTGTCAAATCTCCTCCGCTTCGAATTGCTTCCATCAAAGGATAAAGCATCATCATAGTCTTTGAGCAGATTCCATACCCTTCTTTATTCACAGGGCAACCATAAGTACACGTATACTTATCACCTATTTCTTCACCATTTCTGCAATATCTTTCCGTATGATCTCCATGCAAAAAGCCCGTCACTTCAATATTAAATTCATATTCTTCATCATACCATTTTTTCATATTTATCCCCCTGTTAATCAGTAAAACCTGCTAATAGTTTGCAAGTCTTTTTTTATCTGTTTTTCATCTTTTTATAACTATCTTAAATTATACCACGACAAATAAGGCCAGACAATTTACTGACCTTCTAATTCTTTGTATTTCGTTGGGTTTTGTAGGAATTTATTTATGCTTCTGTTTCATTCAAAAGCGCCGATACTCTTGAATGATATATTCGAAGGAACTTATTGTATGCTGCAAACATTGCTACACGATAAGGTTTACCTTCTTCTCTTTTCTTTAGGAAGTAATCGCATACCGAATCTCCTGCGTATATTTTTTGATGTTTATTTACCG
>FNEU01000011.1 GCA_900100245.1 Lachnospiraceae bacterium G41 | reverse complement strand
AAATCGCAATTTTTCTAAATAGATTTTCTTATAGGATAATAGGCTAAAGGAAAAACAATGAAGGACTGGAATGAAGTAAAAAAAGATAAAGAACTGCTTAGAAAAGTTGAGGACCTTGTCAACGAGGCGGGGGATTATTATGATGACCTACCAGAAGATATTTGCAATAAGCTTAATGAGTTGACAGGCAATAACTGGGAACCGATATCATATGGAGAGCGGTGTTCTGAGTGGTGGGAATCTCCCTGGAGCTTGGAACAGGTAGTTTATGCACTCTTCCATGATGGAGAGTTCCCGGATAAGAATAAAACAGAATTGTACTGATTAAGAATCGCAGTTTGTCTGGATGATACGATACGAAATGGATTGATTAAGGAGATTATATGGCAAAACTTAAGAAGACTCTCCCTAAGGAATTTGCGGATCTGTGCTACAATACACCTCATCCGTGGCCTTCGGAAGCGATAGAGAAATGTAAGGAAATGCTTTCTTCCTGTGAACCTGATGCCAGGTTTCGAGGATATTATAACGAGACTGCACTCCATAATTGCAATATTCCTCTTGAGATTGTTAAGTGGCTGGTTGAGCGTGGAGCAGATGTTAACGCACCTTATACCTACGGCACCCCACTCTATAAACATGCAGGACGGGGAAATCTTGATATCTGTGAGTATCTGATTTCACAAGGTGCTGAGATAGAGGCTCTCGATTATGCAGGAAAGACGCCACTCTTTGCTGCAGCCGATAAGGGATGTGTGGATATTGTGGAACTTCTTCTCGCAAATGGAGCAGATCCCAATTACCATTGTACGAGGGTCGAGAGTTGCGAAACTCCGCTTCTGTATATGCTTTCACGTATGAATCCCGGAGCAGACGGCAAAGCAGATATCGCAAAAATCCTTTTGAATGCTCAGGGCGGAAGTGACAAGATCCCTTCCGAAGATTGGGAGAAAGCGCAAAATTATGTCAGGGACAAAGGCGAGAAATTTGAGTTTGCCAAGAGTGGATGGGATGAAGAACAACGTGAAAAAGGCGAATCGGCGATGAAGATATATTATGATCTGTTCGAAGTCGAACCACCTAAATCGATCGTTAAACATGATGGTATATCACCTATAATCGTTGATACGAGTTTGCCCATAGAAGAACTTCACGATTCTCTATGGGAATATCTAGTCCCGCCAAGAGGTAAGTGTGAGACAATTCAGGGTGAGGTTATCAGGATTACGGGCCGTATCGGAGATGAGGTATACAGAAACGGTGGCATTAACTGGGATAAAAACTATCGTATGATGCTTTCTTCCCTGGAGGAATTCCTGAGTCATGAAACGTCACTCGGAAAAGATGATTTGGATTCTGTTAAAGAGGCATCATTAAATATAAATAACTGTAAGGCCTGCGGATGTGAAAAAGATGTTGCCATTCTACAGAAAATGGCTGTCAAATGGGTAAGTCTAAACAGCACACCTATTCAGTTAGAAGAGGTACCTTATAACAGATAATAAAACAGACCAAGTAGTTTTGATATATTAATAAATTGTTGAAAATTTCAGTATTTCTAAATAGATGAAACGTAATTTTGCTAAATAGATTAACTTTCAGTTTTATCGACGACAGGAGTTTGATTATTGGTATAGAAAATCAACAGAATAATTGACAGCGGAGGGGAATGATTATGAAGGTTGATAAGTTTGTCAAAGGAGCAGTAAGACAGTTTGCATATTGGTTTGCACACGGAACGATCGGATCAGGACTGTTGAACGGTATAGATTATGTGAGCGATCTTCAAGAGGAGAGCTCTTTCGCAGAACAGGTCTTCATCATTTTCATGAATAATCTTGAATATGACGAAACAGGTGTGACGAATTACAAACAGGCAGAGTTTAGAGCCGCACAATATATCCGAAGCTATTATGATCCTTCATATGTAGCGGAACCTCCTTTTGAACAGTGGGAAACAGAAGGCGATCCTGTAAGCACAAGCGGATGGAACAAATAATAGACAGAATAATTGACAACGGAGGGGAAAGTAGATGGTAGATATAGGGAACTTTTCATCCACATCTTTTGAAAACTTTGACATTAATCTGGTTCAAAAAGAAGTAGATGGCGGTTCTGTGTCGGTAGATCAGATAGTCGAAGCAATTGGAAAAATACCCAATGCCAGTTCAATCGTTATCTCCGGCCTGAAGCAGGATACTTTCGAATATTTTATTGAGCGATATGGAAAGCAGTTTGAAGCAATCTCTTTTTGGAAAAACAAATTAGTTGAGGATCTGTCCCCTCTTTCAAAACTAAACGGAATTAAGTTCATTAACTATTTTTTCAATCAAAGAGCTACGTCTTTATGGGACATGAGTGGAAACAAGGCTCTGATCGGATTAAGCATCTACGATTTTTCCAGACTGCATAACATTGAAGAAATTGAAACAGCGCCTAATCTTGAATTCCTTGGACTCGGGAATCAAGTATGGGCAGGCATGACAATAGATTCTTTGAAACCCGTAGCAAACACGCAAATTAAACATTTCGAATGGAACGGAAAGACTGTTTCAGACAATGATTATAAATGTTTAGCCCAAGGAAAGATTGAGGTTTTAGACATTAACCCCACAAGGTTTACTCTAGATGAATTGACTGATCTGCTGGCATTATTCCCCGAAACGCTTTTGGGCAGCATTACCAAGCCTTACGTTACCGGAAGCGTAGGAACTAGAGACGGCGAGCGTACAACATACCGCTATTTATGTAAGAATAAGAAAACTTGTGTCTTTGGGAAAGATGATGAAAGATTTCAGAACTACATGAAGGATTTTGAGATTCTATTGATGAATAAGAGAAAGAAAGTTTAATCCGAAATAAAATGAACCAAGAAATCATAGGAATAGATTTTTAAATAACTATGAGAATAATTGACCTTAAATTGCTCTGACAAAATTTTTCGAATTCTACATTTTTTGATAATTAATTCACACGAAAACGCCCAGTTAACTAAAAAAATATGCATTTTTGTTAAAAAAGTTTCGTTATCCAGCTAATTATGTTAAAATATCTTTGGTGATTAATATGGATAAATTATATTTTAGAGAAAAGTACATAAAAAAACTTCGAGGATTCTACGATGATGTTGATATGATCAAGGTTATCACAGGTGTAAGACGATGCGGTAAATCATCTCTGATGGAGATGGTTTGCGATGAGATTATAAAAAATGGAGTTGATTCAAAGAATATTATTTATATCCATTTGGATAAAAGACCGTACAAGTCCATCAAGACAACTGAAAAACTTGAGGAAATTATTGATAGCAAGGCAGAAGGCATTGATGGTATTAAATACTTATTCATTGATGAGGTTCAGAATGTTAAGGATTTTGAGGAGACTGTAAATGCATATCGAGAGGAAGGGGATTATTCTATTTTCCTTACCGGTAGTAATTCCTATCTTCTTTCGGGCGAACTCTCAACAAAACTTACGGGAAGATATATTGAATTTGAAATGAAAACACTTACATTTGATGAGTATATCGGAATTAAGAAGTTTTTTGACAAACCGATTAATGTCGATTTAGAAAGAGAATTCATTCAATATATCGTTGAAGGTGGCTTCCCTTTGGCTGTGAAATATGATGATTATGAAGATAAGATGGCGTATGTCGACAGCGTTATTGATGAGATATACAAAAAGGATATAAAAAAGAACAATAAAATCAGAAAGAAAGGATTATTCCAGAAAATACAAACATATATTATCAATAATTTTGGCTCTACAACTTCGGTCAATTCAATACGTGATTATCTTCTAAGTACCGGTGAAAGTGTATCGACAATAACGATTTATAACTATCTGAAAATTCTCGAGAATGCGAAAATCATTTCCAAATGTGAGCGGTTTGATATGAAGAGTAAAAAATCTCTTAACGGCGAGGAAAAATACTATCTATCGGATTTGAGTTTTTACTTTTCTCAAAATACCGATGGCAGAATAAATTATGGACCGGTGTTGGAAAATATCGTATACAACTATGCTTGCTCCAAAGGTTATAAAGTGAGCATCGGTAAAATCGGAAAACTTGAGGTTGATTTTATACTTAGAAAACGTTCAGATGAGTATTCTTATGTACAGGTGGCACGAACAATCGATAACGATAATTTCGACGAAAACGGAAAGAACATCACAGAAGAACGTGAGTATCGTTCTTTGGAACGTATAGCAGATGGCTATCCGAAGTATTTGATAACCATGGATAAACTTTTGCAGAAACGAAGTGGCATAAAACATTTGAACATTGTTGATTTAATGTTGAATAGTATGGGTGATTTATAAGTTTTCATATTATATAAGTGTAGATGTTAATGATACATTTGCACTTATTTTTTATAGTTAGAAAGTATATTAGCAATAATACAATACGAAAAAGGATAATATGTTAAGCCTTAGGTAGATTTAAAAAATTTCTATATTTCACCTTTGAGACTATTAATATTCATAAAATATCTAAAAAATCAAAAGGTAGACGTGAAAAAAATAATATTTGAAAAAATATTTTTGAAAGTTGACAGTGAAGGTTGACTTGTACAAAACCAGGCTCAAAGTATAAAATCGGTATAATTTCGGTATAAAATCGGTATATTTTGAGTATAGACTTTTAAAAACTGATGTGATATTCTTACAATGCAAAGAAAAGTACCAAATGAGTACCGACAGAGTACCAAATGAGTACCTTTTGAGTATTCCGTTTCGTTTTTGGATATGATATTATTAAGATGAAATAAAAATAGTTTCAAGCGATAAAGCATCTTGTTGAAAACAAACAAGGTGCTTTTTTTGTGTCCAAAAAGAAAAGGAAAAGAGATTTTTCAGAAAGGAGGAAACTAAAATGCGAGATTTTACAGACAGAATTATACTTCGGATTAAACCGGAACATCGCAAGTTGATTGAAAAGAAGATGAAACAGACAGGGATAATAAATATGTCTGCTTATATTAGAAAAATGGCAATCGATGGATATGTAATTCGTTTGGATACGAGCGACTTAAGAGAGATAAGCAGGCTTCTTAGTATTAATTCCAATAACCTAAATCAAATCGCAAAGCGAGCCAACGAAACCGGAAGTATCTATATCAAAGACATAAATGAATTAAAAGATCAGCAGGAAGAAATTCATGCTGCTTTGAGAAAAGTTTATGAGAGTTTTATAAGTATTTATAATAATGAACATCGTCACATTTAAAAAAATATTTGGAAAGAGCGTCACATTTATGTGATGCGTCGCTCCGAACTTAAGTGAGGCTCTAGGGGTTTGGGGGCGTAGCCATCCGACAAGCTTTCGGTACTTGTACGTACAAGTACACTGCTTGCCCAAAATAAATATACTCTTTCGAAGATTTGGAGTGCTGTGTGGCGCAAATCAAAAAATGGTTAAAAAAGATACAAAAGAATAATCGGAATTAGTGAAAGGATTGTTAAATAAATGAATATGTTTTTAGAAATAAAGGATGTTGTGTCCGTTCGGGATGCAGCATCCTTTTATGGTTTAAAGGTGAATAATAACGGAATGTGTGTTTGTCCTTTTCATGCGGATAAGAATCCGAGTATGAAAGTAGATAAAAGATTTCATTGCTTTGGATGCAATGCAGACGGAGATGTAATTAGCTTCGTTCAGCTAATGTTTAATCTTAACGCAAAAGAAGCGGCGATAAAAATTATTGAAGACTTTCATCTGGGAATTGATACCGGAAGAAAAGAAACTGAAACTCAAAAGAACAAAAGAATTCGAATCGGTAAGAAGAAAGAATACGAGAAAAAAATCAGGGAAGCATATTTAGTGGAACTGAAAAAGTTTCATAATCGCCTTTCAGAAATACAGAGGTTATTTTTTGAATGGGAAAAGAAATTTACTCCTTCAATGGAGCAATGGGAAACAAATTTCATTGACAGAAGATATTCAACGGCACTTTATTTTGAAAATCGAATTGAATATATACTCGATGTTCTTGATTACGGTGATGATGAAGAGATTTACGAAGAATACAAACATAGAGAGGAGACAATAGACTATTATGAGCGAAAGATTACCGAAGTTAAATGAAGAACAACTTAAAGAAGTCGGAGAAGAATTACTTCCGACAGATACTCTTAGAGAATCATTAAGTAAGAACGAGAAGGGAATGACAAAACAGACTCTTGGGAATGCGGTTAAGATTCTTAAAGAGGATCCGTTCTTGGCAGGAGCGATTCAAAGAAATGAACTTACAGACCGAATATGCATTACCAGAAATCTTGGCTGGAAAAGAGATACGGAAGTACTTAATGATACAGATGTTGCTTATATAATTTTGTATATGGAAGACAATTACGGTATTAATCAGGAGAAGATTATTATTAAGGCGCTTGATATAGTAGCGAATGAAAATATGTTTCATCCGATAAGAGAAGTGTTAACAAATCTCTCCTGGGATGGAGAAAAAAGAGTGGAGAATGCGTTAACACATTTTTTGGGAGTAGAAAAGAATGAACTTGCAATAGAGGCTCTTAAAGTTTTTATGTTCGGTGCGATAGCGAGAGTTTTTGAACCGGGGATTAAGTTTGAAACAGTGATTTGTCTTATAGGAGGCCAGGGGGCAGGCAAGTCGACGTTCTTTAGATTACTTGCCATAAAGGATGAATGGTTTTCTGATGATCTGAAGCATTTGGATGATAAGAAAACCGTAGAAAACTTAATCGGACACTGGATTATAGAGATGCCTGAAATGCTTGCTGCTCTTAATATGAAAAGAGTTGAAGAAATCAAAAGCTTTATTAGCAGACAGAAAGATACATACAGGACACCGTATAACAGACATCCGAAAGATTTAAACAGGCAATGCGTATTCGGAGGGACATCCAATAAACTTGAAATTCTTCCTATGGATAAAAGCGGTAACAGAAGAATCATACCGATAGAGGTTCATATGGAAGATGCTGAAGTGCATATATTAAAGAATGAAGAAGAATCCAGGGAATATATTTTACAGATGTGGGCTGAGATGATGAATCTGTATAACAAAGGAGAATACTCGCTAATACTGTCTCAACGTTTATCGAACGAACTTGCTGATTATCAGGCGAGATTCACACCTGAAGATTCTGATGCTGAAAATGTTTTAGCATTCCTTGAAGAGACAACGGAAAAGTATGTATGTGTATCAATGCTTGCATACGAAGCACTTGGCTATTCACAGTATGAAAGAATTAAAAAGACGGATTGCAACAGAATAGCAGAAATACTACATACGATTCCAGATTGGGAGCCGGCAGGAGTACAGCGCTTCAGTAAATACGGAAGACAAAGAGCATGGAAAAGGAAAAATGAAGATGAATCCTCGGATGGATTTATAGATGTTCCCAAGCAAATGGGAATGCCGTTTTGATGATACAATGTCAACCAACACTGTCAACCAACGAAATAAAATATTAATAAGAAAGGTGAATTCAAATGAATGTAAATACAGAAATGAAGGGTACCGTTTCCGCATCGGAAACAGTGCCTTTTTTTAATTTGAACAAAAATACTAGTTGTGTAACCAGAAATCTTTTCACAAGAAAAGAAGCAGCCAAATATCTTGGAATAAGTCTTGCAACTCTTGATGCTGCAAGGAATAGCGGATTAATAACATATGTTCAATATGTCGAAAACGGATGCGTGTTTTTTACAGAGACAGCGCTTCAAGAATATATAGCAAGATCCACACATAGAGCTTCACCCAGGAAAGAAAATATGGAAACATATCGTAAGAAAAGAAATTAATGACAACATTGCAGGTGTGATTCTATTTTGATAAAAAAGAACCATCAGCGCTGACAATAAAATAAGGAGGTGCCGAATAATGGCTAAAAGAAAAAACATTCCGGAATACGGAACTGTAGTTATGAACGGCATAGAGTATTACCGGACTCGCATTGAAGATGCTGATGGGAAAAGAGTAGCACTCTATGCCAAAACTCGAGAAGAATTATATGATAAAGTTCAAGAAGCGAAGAATCAAATAAAAGAATGTTCCTTTAGAAAAGAGAACCCTACTGTGAAAGAGTATGCAGAAAAATGGTTATTGATGCAATCTGCACATGTTAGAAAAACTACCATGGTGGATTACACATCGAAGGTAAAAAACTATATTATCAAGCCGCTTGGACACATGTATATGGCTGATGTGACTGCTGATGATATTAAGATAGCCATGATTCGTGCTTCTGAAAAATCCGAATCTGTATATCACGGTGTAAACATGCTTATGAAATGTATTTTTTACTCGGCAGAGGATAGTCATATTATAAGTGAAAATCCAACAAAAAAATTGTGTGCAAAGGGTGGGATTCCTCAAAAAGATAAAGAAGCACTTACGGATGAACAAGTAGATAAACTGCTCGATGCGATTAAGGGTTTGCCACCATATGTATTTGTTATGCTTGGTCTTTATGCAGGACTTAGGCGAGAAGAAATACTTGGGCTTCAATGGGATTGCGTTCATCTTGATTTGGAAGCACCTTATATATCTGTAAGAAGAGCCTGGCATGTTGAGCATAACAGACCGATTATCCTTACTGAATTGAAAACAAAGGCTGCAAGGAGAGATATTCCGATACCGAAATGCCTGATAGATTGTCTTAGGGAGGCGAAAGAAAAGTCAAAATCGGATTATGTAATAGCAAACAGAGATGGTGGACCGTTATCGTATACTCAGTTTCAACGCGTTTGGAAATATATAAGAACAAGATCAACAAAAGAAAGAACTTATGTGAGATATGTGAATGGTGAAAGGATTAAACATACAGTAAAACCGGTTCTAGGGGAAGTTGCCCGCCATAACGGAAAAGTAATATACAGTCTGGATTTTCAGGTAACACCACATCAACTTCGCCATACATATATAACGAATCTGATATATGCTCAGGTTGATCCGAAGACTGTGCAGTATTTAGCAGGTCACGAAAACAGTAAGGTCACAATGGACATATATGCTAAAGTAAAGTATAATAAGCCCACAGAACTGGCAGCTGTAGTGAACGGTGCGTTCAGTCGATTAAGCAGTTGACGGTTAATATACCTTAATTTTCTGGGTTTAACTACGGGTTAAATTTTCAAGTGCTCAATGAAAAGCCAGTGATTGCAGGGCATTGAGGGCGTTGTACTTTATGAAATACGGTCTCAAAGCTGCTCGTCGTGCACCTCAGTTTTCAAAGAGATAATGGAACAACAAAGACTCCACTTTTGTGGAGTCTTTTTTTGTTTACTCGATTCTTTTATGATAAAATGAAGACTACCGGGGATGATATATCTAATTTATTTGAAATTACACGCGTTTTGAACATAACAGGAATTAAGCGTGTAGAATTATAAGAGTGGATATCCGAAACTACGTGTGTTTAGAGTATATCTTGAATTATGCGTGTAAAAATCTGAGAGAAAAAAAGAAAACCTACGCGCGTTTTAAATAGTTCTTGAATTTTGCACGTAAGATTTTAAGGAATGACCATAAAAGCTACGCGCATATTAGAGAAGTTCCGCTTAACGCACGTAATAATCCGTAATTACAGCGATAATTGCGATTACTGCGAGCGAGCTGTTTTGAAAAAACAGCCGGTATGCGAGGATTTAAATGCCTAATTACAGAAAGACAAAATTAGCATGTTACCTGGGTTTTATTACACAGGCGATAGCGGCGAATTTTGCTCCCTTATTATTTTTAAAATTTCATAAAGACTATGGAATATCGTTAGGAAATATTGCGCTTATTTCTACCGTGTATTTTTTCACACAGTTGCTTGTGGATCTTTTCTGTGCGAAGTTTGTGGATAAGATTGGGTACAGGGTTTCGATTGTGGTGTCGGAAATATGCTCGGCGGCGGGACTTGTGGGACTGGCATTTCTGCCGGAATTGCTGCCGAATGCATTTGTCGGAATTCTTATAAGCGTAACGGTATATGCTGTGGGCTGCGGACTGATTGAGGTTCTGGCGAGCCCTATAATTGAGGCATGTCCGTTCGAAAATAAAGAAGCCACGATGAGTCTTCTGCATTCCTTCTACTGCTGGGGATGTGTCGGAACAATCGGAATATCTACGCTTTTCTTCGCGATATTCGGAATGGACAGCTGGAGATGGCTGGCAGTTATCTGGGCTCTTGTTCCGGCCATTAATATATATAATTTTGCTACATGCCCGTTAGTTCCGATAGTTGAAGAAGGAAAGGGCATGGGCATAAGACAGCTTGGCAAAAAGCCGATTTTCTGGGTTGCAATCTGTCTTATGGTCTGTGCAGGCGCTTCGGAGCTTGCCATGGCTCAGTGGGCATCGGCTTACGCGGAAGCAGCACTCGGGCTTTCAAAAGCGGTCGGGGATCTTTTAGGACCGTGCCTTTTTGCTGTAACAATGGGTATAAGCCGTATCATATACGGTAAGTACGGAGAGAAATTTGATCTTAAAAAATTCATGATCGGCTCAGGGTTGTTATGCGTTGTGTGTTACCTTCTTGCATCGCTTTCGGCTAATCCGATTATCGGACTTATCGGTTGTATTTTCTGCGGATTTTCGGTAGGAATTATGTGGCCCGGAACCATCAGTATATCGTCGAAGAAATTTCCGACAGGCGGAACTGCGATGTTTGCACTTCTTGCGATGGCGGGAGATTTGGGCGGAAGCATAGGACCTGCAATTGTCGGACGTGTGACGCAGTTTGCGGGTGATGATATAAGAGTCGGCATGAGAGTTGGCCTGATTTTTCCGATAGTGCTTATAATAATGCTTTTTATTATCGGACATAAATCGGACAATTCTAAAAGGAAAATATAGCAAATCGGCGAATTTCTGTGATATTATAAAAATGTATTCATATGGTAACAGCAAACGGAGCAGACGAGAGGAGAAAACTATGGGATACAAAAAATATTATAGGATTATGGGAGTTATTGTAACCGCGGCACTTTTGGCCGCTACAGCAGCGTGTAAGGAAAAGCCGCAGACGATTGACACATCGGACATCGAAGAATTAATAGAGACGCCGGCAGTTGAAAATACTACGTCGGAAAATACTGCGTCAGACGATACGACAGCGGATAATACGGAAACGGACAATAAGTCAGCAGAAGAGGATAAGTATCCGGGATTGGTGGTAGTTCACACAAATCAGACCTCATATACCTCATATGGAATGGCGGGTCAGACTGCACCGCCGGAAGCCGACGGAGATTTAAAAGCTGCCGACATTGTTATTACCGCCGACGGAAGAGAATATCATTATGAGCATATAGATATACAGTATGCTCCGATTGAAGAAGATTATAAGTATGACCCGTATGACGTTTCGAATGTGATACTTGAAGTCATGAAAGACTCGGGTTATGAAGAACCGTATAACGATGTTATGGTCATGGATTCTGACGAACAGCAAACTATTGACTGGAAGTCACTTACCCGGGCAAGCGGTGTTTTAAACCCGCAGGAAGCGGACAAGACATCTTTTGAGGCTACTATACTTGAATATGAAACCGTTGAAGAAGCAGACAAAAAATTTTTGGATTATGCCGATTCGTATAACAGTTACGACAAAATTGATGTATCCTTAAACTCTGAAGAAAACACCAGAACCCTTTCTAATTTCTTCCTGAAACAATCAGGTTCGGCAATGCAGGCTTTTATCTGTCAGAAAAAAAATGTGGTATTTTTCATATACACAGGTTTCGCTGCGGCACCCAGATTTAATTCCGATGACGAAGAGATTAAACCTGTATACGATCTGGATACAGTTGAAGCGGTGATGACAGAATTAAATTTGCCATTTAAAATCTTTTATGAGGACTAAATAAAAAAATCCCTCCGCATTAACGGAGGGATTTTCATTATCATAAAAGAATTAAATATCTGCTTTCCAGAGTCCGTGGAGGTTGCAGTATGCATATACGGCAACGGGCTTGTCGTCTGCTGCGAGAGCGAATTCAACAGCGGGTGCGCCGCCGACTGCAAGGTTCTTTCTCTGGCCGCCGTTTTCGGTCTGAAGATATACCCAGAGAATGCTGTGCTCTTCGAGCATGGGATGGTCAACGCTTCCTACATTAACTTTTACGATGTTGCCTTCAACTGTTACAACGGGAACATGTTTTTCAAGACTTGCGTCAACTGTTCCGGGAACAAGGGGCTTCATAGCTTCGCCGCAGCACATTGTGGGAACGGCTGTGGGATTAATAACACCGATTATCTTTCCGCATCTTTCACAGATGTAAAACTTAACTTCACTCATTTTTATTTCCTCCTTAAAAATTTTGTACTCTTAACTACTGAAGCAGCTCGAGTATTCTTGCTTTGGAAAGCGCGCCGACATGCTTTGTAACGATTTCGCCGTCTTTAAGCACTACGAGTGTGGGAATACTCATTACACCGAACTCTTCTGCCAGATCCTGCTCTTCGTCGATATCAATTTTACCGACGGTAAATTCAGGATGTTCCTCTGCGATTTCATCTACCAAAGGAGAAACCATCTGACATGGTCCGCACCATGTTGCGAAGAAGTCCAAAAGAACCTTTTTATCACTCTTTTTTATCTCTTCGATATTATCATTTGTTACATTTATTACTGCCATATTACACCCCTTTCCGGAATCACTTTTATTCGTACTCCTATAGTAACTATTATAGTTGATAAAAAATAAAAATCTATGTGACAAAATGCCGAATAAAATCGGCTTTTTTAGGTAAGATTTGCTTTGTCAATAATACTTGCAAATATCGAACATAAATTGTATTCTAAAAGAGGTTGATTTTATTTAAATAAAGCAGAAAGCGGTGGAAAAATTATGGTAAAAAATTATTGGGAAATGGCGGCTTTTATAGTTTATCTGGTGCTTGTTCTTGCAATCGGTATTTTCTTCTTTATTCAGGGCAGAAAACAGACCGGTGACAAAGCATATTTCCTTGGCGGCAGACAGATGAACGGTTTTGTTGCTGCACTCTCGGCAGGTGCTTCCGACATGAGTGCGTGGGTTTTAATGGGTCTTCCCGGATCCATTTACCTTGTAGGTATGGGAAAAGTGTGGATTTCTGTCGGCCTTTTAATCGGAACGATTTGTGCATGGGTTTTCATTGCGCCCAAGTTAAGAAAGTATTCTATCAAAGCGGATGACTCGATTACGATTCCTCAGTTTTTGACAAACAGATTTAAAGAAAAGAATCCTGCACTTCAGGCAGTATGTGCGGTTATTTTCATTATTGTTTACTGCATCTATTCCGCATCAAGTATCAGTGCATGCGGTAAACTTTTTAACAGTATTTTCGGATGGGACCCTCTTTACGCGATGATCGGTGCGACGGCCATCATCCTTCTTTACACATTCCTCGGCGGATTCAAAGCAGTTTGCTGGACCGACTTCTTCCAGGGACTTTTAATGTTAATGGCTCTTATGACTGCACCTATCGTTGCACTTTTCGTAATGAACAGACCCGGATTTGCTCCTGTAGCAGAAGTGGTAACCGGTGCAAATTACTACAATCCTTTAACGAGCGGAAAATTTGATTATAGCAGTATTGCAGATATCCTAAGCGGTCTCGGCTGGGGAATCGGATATATGGGTATGCCGCATATTCTTGTAAGATATATGTCAATTAAGTCCGAAAAGGAAATGAAGAGATCACAGATTATCGGATGTTTCTGGACTACACTTATTCTCATTATGGCATCCGTAGTAGGTCTTGTTGCTCATCAGTATCTTGGAACATTACTTGCAGAAAACCAGGAAATAGTATTTATTACCATGGTTCGTGCATTGTTCCCCGCACTTATTGCAGGTATTCTTTTATCGGCAATTCTTGCAGCTTCAATGTCAACGGCGGACTCACAGCTTCTTGCTTCATCCTCCGCTTTTGCAACAGACTTCTACAAACCTGTTCTTCGTAAAAAAGCAGGCGATAAGGAAATGCTTGTTGTCGGCAGAGGCGTAGTTGCATTTATCTCGGTTATTGCACTTATGATTGCGGTTAATCCTAACTGTAAAGGTATCATGGCACTGGTTGAATGTGCATGGGGTGCATTCGGTGCGGCATTCGGACCTGCTATCATTCTTGCTCTTTACTGGAAGAGATTTACTTACAAAGGTGCCATCGCAGGTATCGTTGCAGGTTTCGCAATGGATGCTTTCTGGTACTGCTGTTTATCCGGTTCGGTAGACAAACTCTGCCTTTACAATACAGGCATTTATGAGATTATCCCCGGATTTATCTTCAGTTTAATCGTGGCTATAGTTGTTTCACTTATTGACAAAAAGCCCGCAAGAGAAGTTAGTGATTTGTTTGATGAAGTATCAAGAATGAAAGAGGAATAATTCTTCTGACAGGGTGGTTATATGCAGAAAAGCGAACTAGTTGAGAGCTTAAAAAACGGATCGCTTGACAATATTCTTGTCGACATCTACTTGGACAAAACAAAACTTGATTATCAGTGTGCAAGATATATTGCGGCGTGCGAAAAATTTGAACTCTTATTCGGAAGCGGAGATTTAAGTATTTTCTCCGCTCCCGGAAGAATAGAAATTATCGGAAACAATACCGATCATCAGCACGGAAAAGTTATAGCCGCAGCCGTAAATGCGGATGTAATTGCTGTTGTAAAAAAATCTGAAGATGATTTTGTAAGAATGGTTTCGGGAGAAAATCCCGAGATTAAGATTGATATCAATGCGCTTGATATCAGTGACGAAGAGGCAAAGAGCACAACGGCGCTCATAAAAGGAATGTTAAACGGCCTTAAGGACATGGGCTATAACTTAGGCGGATTCGCTGCCTACATAACCTCGGACATTCCCGTAGGCTCGGCATTTGCTTCTTCGGCCGCATTCGAAACACTCCTTGGCAATATTGTATCGGGACTTTTCAACGATATGAAAATCAATGCCAGAGAAATAGCGCAGATCGGTCAGTATTCCGAAAACATTTATTTCGGAAAACCTTCGGGACTGATGGATCAGATGGCGTGCTCCGTCGGCGGATTTGTATATATTGATTTTTCAAATCCCGCAGATCCCGTAATTGAAAAAATAGATTCCGATTTGTCGGATTATTCGATATGCATCACGGATACAAAGAGTGTGAGCGGTGACCAGAGTACCGAATATGCTTTGATTGTTTCCGAGATGAAAAGCGTTGCAAATGAGCTTGGCAAAGACTTTTTAAACGATGTCGACAAGGCTGAGTTTGAAGAAAAGATGCATTCGCTTCGCGAAAAATGTTCGGGTCGTGCGATTTTACGAGCAATGCATTTCTTTGCCGAAAACGAAAGAGTTTCTCAGGTTTTAAAAGCATTAAAAGATAAAGACACGGAAATTTTTATCAAAAACGAAAACGAGTCCGGCAACTCTTCTTTTATGTATCTGCAGAATGTCAGCTCACCGATTGAGTATTTAAAGCAGGATTTACCCTTGGCACTCGCGGTAAGCGAAAACATTCTTGAAAAAGACGAGGCATGCAGAATCCACGCGTCCGGATTTTCGGGTGTAATGGAAGCGTTTGTTAAGAACGAAAATGTCGATAAGTACAAGGCGCGTCTGGAAGAAGTATTTCCCGACTGCCTCTGCAGCGTGGTTAAAATCAGAAAAGCGGGCGGTATGCGCGTTATCTGATGAGGAGAATTAATGACAAAATTCCGTAAAAGACTTTTTGAAATTGTACAGATAGGAGCGGCTAAAGATCTCTTGAGCCGTTCTTTTGATGTGATTATTTCCGTCATTATCGTACTTAATATCGTGGTTACTTTCCTGGCAACATTCAAAGAACTTAACGGAATTATGAATGTTTTAAAAGGCATTGAACTGGCGACAATCATCTTTTTTACGATTGAATATATTGCCAGACTCATAACTGCGGATTTCTTGTATCCTAACAAGACAAAGGGAAAAGCCGTACTCGCATTCATATTTTCGTTTTACGGAATCATAGATTTTTTAAGCTGCTTCCCTTATTACATGCCTTTTACGACTCCGACGGGCCTTGCGGTACTGCGTCTTTTCAGAGTGTTCAGAATCTTCAGGCTCTTTAAAATCAATTCGCAGTTTGACGCGTTTAACGTAATAGTGAATGTTTTAAACGAACGTAAAAAACAGCTTATTTCTTCGGTTGTGCTGATCTTAATGTTGATGCTGTCGGCTTCGATGTTAATGTACGGCGTGGAGCATGAAGCGCAGCCCGAAGTATTCGAGAATGCGCTCTCCGGCTTCTGGTGGTCGATGGCGACTGTCTTTACGATAGGCTACGGAGACATTTACCCCGTCACGTTTATGGGAAAATTTTTGGCGCTGATAATATCCTTCTTGGGCGTCGGAATTGTGGCGATTCCCACAGGTATTATTTCCGCAGGCTTCGTTGAACAGTTCTCGCAGATTAACAGATTCAAGGGACACGGAGGCGGACATGAGCTTGAGTTTATCACGGGTGTCTTAAATGAAAGCCACGCCTGGTGCGACAAAGAGATTAATGATATCGTCATACCGCCGCAGGCACTGATTGTAGCGATTGTAAGAAACGGTGAGAACCTGACTCCGGCGCAGAATATGGTATTAAAATCCGGTGATACGGTTGTGCTTGCGACGAACAACCACAGAGACGACGATATTAACCTAAACGAAATGACGGTCTTTGAGGGTGATAAATGGATAGGCAAGGAAATAAACAATTTAAATCTTGCCGCCACGGAAAAGATAGTCATGATTAAGCGAGGCAACAAAACCATCATTCCTTCGGGAAATACCGTGATTAAGAAAAACGATGCGCTGGTTATGTACCATATGGATTAGCAAACGAAAAATCATAAAAGAAATAAAAGTGTGGATGTCGGAAAGAAAAGAACGGCATTCACACTTTTTTAGAATAGGTTCTAGAAAAACAATATAATCAAATATTGTACTTTGATTGATAAAATACACTATATATGGTAAAATAACCCTGTATATATGATTATAAGGAGGCACTATGGAAAAAGTAGAAAATTATTATGCCGATTATGATAAAAAAGAGAATCTTTCGTTTGACAGCAAGGTAGTTCACGGAGCACTCGGATGCGACCCCATCAGCGGCGCTGTAAGTTTTCCGATTTTCCAGTCTGCCACTTTCAGACACAGAGATTTCGGGGTTTCCACGGGATATGATTATTCCAGACTTCAGAACCCCACGAGACAGGAACTTGAACGAACGATGGCTATCCTCGAAGAAGGCGTTGAAGCATTTGCTTTCACTTCGGGCCAGGCAGCCAGCATGTCCGTATTTGATTATTTAAAGCGCGGTGAGCACTGTCTTTTATGCGACGATTTGTACGGCGGTACACACAGAATCGTCGAAGATATCTTCAAGGTAAACGGAATCGAGATTTCCTATGTCGATATGTTTGATCTTGAGAATGTCAAAAAGGCGATTCAGCCTAACACCAAGATGGTTTTCCTTGAGACTCCGACCAACCCCATGATGAAGGTCGGCGACATCAAGGGCATTGCAAAGATAGCTCATGCAGCAGGCGCACTCTTTGTCGTAGACAACACTTTTATGACACCGTATTTCCAGAGACCTTTGACGCTCGGCGCCGATATCGTCGTTCACAGCGGAACGAAGTATCTCTGCGGTCACAACGATGTTGTGGCAGGTATGGTGGTTATTAAGGATGAAGCGCTTTCGCATCATTTCCACATTCAGTTAAAGAGCCTCGGTTCGGGCCTCGGACCCATGGACAGCTGGCTTATCATAAGAGGAATCAAAACGCTTTCCTTAAGAATGAAGAAGCATAACGAAAATGCGAAGATTGTAGCCGAGTGGTTAAGAAACCATCCCAAGGTAAAGAAAGTTTACTATGTAGGCTTTGAAGATCATCCCGGATATGAAATGAACCTCTCGCAGGCTTCGGGCTTCGGCGGAATGATTTCGTTCGAACTCGACAGCGAGGAGAGCGCAAGAAAGCTTTTATCCAACGTAAAGATGGTTCTCTTTGCGGAGAGCCTCGGCGGAACCGAAACGCTCGTAACATATCCGATTACGCAGACTCATGAGGATGTTCCCGATGACATCAGAAGAGCGCTCGGAATCAACGAAGCATTTATTAGAATCTCTGTCGGAATCGAAGATCCGCAGGATATCATCGATGACCTTGAACAGGCATTAAACTCATAAAATAATGGTGCCTGGCTCACGAAGTGTGCCTGGCTCCAAATGACGCAGAGGTGTTTAATGAAAATACCGTTTACAAAAATGCAGGCATACGGCAACGATTACGTATATGTAAATGTGGCCGGACTGCCGGATTTAAACTGGAATGAAGTGGCGATTCAGATTTCTGATCGCCATTTTGGCGTTGGTGGGGACGGACTTGTGCTCGTATGTCCGTCAGATAAAGCCGACTTCAGGATGCGCATATTTGACCCCGACGGAACCGAGGCCGAGATGTGCGGAAATGCCGTAAGAAGCGTGGCAATGTTTGCATATTACCACAAGCTTACTGACAAGACCGAAATTAAAATCGAGACCCTCGGCGGTATCAAAAATCTCTATTTATCCGTGGAAGACGGAGAGGTTAAGAATATCGAAGCGGAAATCGGAGAGCCGATATTTAATCCCGCGGCCATTCCCGTGGACTTTGAAAAAGAAGAGTTCTTTAACGAGAGCGTTAAGGTAAATGCGGGCGGCAGAATAATGAATGTTAGGATGTCCTCTCTTTCATGGGGCAATCCGCATACCGTGATTTTTACGGACGATCTGGAAAACCTGGATATCGAAACCATCGGACCGGCGATAGAGACACATCCTCTTTTTACGAAGAGAACCAACGTGACTTTTGCGCGTGTCGTTGACAGAAAGAACATTCAAATCCGTGAATGGGAGCGAGGCTGCGGCGAGACGATAGGCTGTGGCACCGGCTGTTGTACGGCACTTGTGTTTGCGAACAGATTAGGGCTTTGCGACAGGGAAGCCACCGTTATGCAGATAGGCGGACCGCTTGAAGTAAAATGGGACGAGAAAGGACTGGTTCATATGAAAGGTCCGAGTCATGTCGTTTTTGAAGGGGAATACATTTATGACAATTGAGAAACTGATGGAAGGAATTCTTTATGAAGTCCTCTCCGGAACACTTGATAAAGAAATAAAAGATGTCGTTTACGATTCAAGAAAAGTGACTGAGGGCAGTGCATTTGTATGCCTCACAGGTTTTAATACCGACGGACATGCATATATCGATTCTGCGATTGAAAAGGGTGCGGCTCTTTTAGTAGTTGAAAAAGATGTTGATGTAAAAAAAGAAGGTGTTACCGTTTTAAAGGTTGTTAATTCAAGAGTTGCATTATCTAAAATTGCGGCAAACTATTTTGACAATCCCGCGGACAAACTCGTTATTGTCGGTGTGACCGGAACCAAAGGAAAAACCACTACCACGCATATGTGCAAGAGCATTATGGAAGTATCCGGCGTTAAGGTCGGAATGATCGGAACCATCGGCGCATATGTAGGTAACGAATATATCGAGACCAAGAACACCACACCCGAATCCTTTGAGATACAGGGACTCTTTAAAAAGATGGCTGATGCCGGCTGCAAGGTTGTCTTCATGGAGGTTTCCTCGCAGGCCGTAAAGCTTGACAGAATTGCAGGCATTCATTTTGCAATCGGAGCTTTTACGAATCTTTCACCCGACCATATCGGACCCGGCGAGCATGAAGATTTCGAAGAATACAAAAACTGCAAAAAGGCATTCTTTAAGCAGGTCGAAACTGCAGTCATCAACGTGGATGACGAATACGGTTTGGAGATGGCGGAATATGCTCCCAACCTTAGAACCGTTTCCGTAAAGGGTGAAGCATATCTTTACGCAACCGACATTAAGAACACCTGGGAAGACGATATCATCGGCGTTTCCTTCCTGATGCACGGCGATGTAAATAAAGACATCACAATCGGAATTCCCGGCATCCACAATGTCGACAATGCACTTATTGCGGCTGAAGTTACGCATCTTTTAGGAGCGGATGACAGCGACATTGTAAACGGCCTTATAAACATTCATATCAAGGGCAGAACACAGCTCGTAAAAGAAGCGCTGCCTAAAGGCACATTTATCATTGATTACGCACACAATGCGATTTCAACAGAGAGCGTTCTGTCTACCCTTCGTGCTTACAATCCGAAGAAGCTCACAGTTCTTTTCGGAGGCGGTGGAAACAAGCCCGTTGCAAGACGTCACGATATGGGTGAAGCCGCATCCAGATTCGCGGATTACATCATTCTGACCGAGGACAATCCGAGATTCGAAGAGATTGATGATATCAACAAATCGATTATCGAAGGCATAAAAGAGCATGACTGCCCGTATGAAGTTATCTATGACCGCAAGGAAGCCATCGAGCATCTTTTGGACATTTCAAAGCCCGGCGAAATCGTTGCGCTAATCGGTAAAGGCCACGAGACCTATCAGGAAGTAAAGGGTGTAAAGAGACACTTTTCCGAAGAAGAAGTTATCAAAGAATATATGAAAAACCATTAAGGAAAAATCAGTGAAGAAGAAAAAAACGGTATTTTTAATTTCATTTATTGTTTTTGTTTTGCTTTTTGCAGTACTTGCCATTTTTGTGGTTCCGAGGAAGAAATATACTTTTCCTTTGTACGAAAACAAGCTTAATATTGCGATTGTAGGAGACAGTTTATTCTGCAATAAAAACGGCGAAAGAAATCTGGCAGAAATCCTTGAAAGCAAGCTTGACTGTGAAATGTTAAACTGCTCCATCGGCGGAACCTGTGCATCCAAATTAAATGACGGCGGCGAGCCGGATTATTATTCCGACAAGCTTTGTTTTTACAATATTTCAAACATTATCTGCACAGGCAACAAAGCTTCGGTATCGGATAATGTAAGGAGATTATCAGCAGCCATTAACGATGGTTTCCAGAAGGCAAAACTATTGGCAGGAACGAATTTTGACAAAGAGGAAATACTGATTGTCAACTACGGTGTCAACGATGCGCATTTGAGAGTACCTGCGGTTTCAAATGACAAATATGATGAATTCACATATGCCGGTGCGATCAGATGCGGTATTGAAAGAATCGTTCACGAATATCCCGATTTAAAGATCGTTCTTCCCGAAGTTACTTATTCGACGCTGATTTACTATGGCGAGAGAGATGATTATTTCGATCAGGTTACTGAAGAATACAGAACCGCATACAATGCAGAACTTAAAAAATTAGCGGACGAATACGAAAATGTATACTACTTTGATTTCAGCGAAAGAAATGAAATAAATAAAGATAATTACGATCAGTACTTAAGCGACGGAATTCATTTAAACGATGCGGGAAAGGAAGTTTATGCTTCCGCACTTGCTGATTTTATCGGAGAAATTAACTGATGGATAAAAAGACTAAAACCAAATACTTTTTAGAATATTTAAATACCGCAGGCATTGCTGCTTTCTGTGCGCTTACACTCGTTCAGACTGTCTTTGCACTTTCCTGGCTAGCAAAAAATATCTTTGCTCCTAAGAACGGAAAGGAATTTTATTTCCACTACAAGGAAACAGGAAGTTTCGTTCTTATGGCAGCAGTGGTTTTCATTCTTACTATGACCATTGTTAAAAAGGTTGCGGGAAGTAAGACAAAGTTTTTCTGTTACGGTACGGTTGTTTTATATGTAATGACGCTTCCTACGGTTTTAAGTGTCAACTTCAATGCAACACTTTATGCTATTTGCGTATCACTTCTGATGCTCTTGGTGTTCTTTGCATTAAGATACTTTTATGGTGATCATACCAGAAGACTTTGGTGTCTTATCGGCATATTTGCGCTCCTTGTGGTTTTATCCTACTTAAACAGAGGTGCATTCTGGATCGGTGTGTTCATTACCTTTTTGTTCCTTACAATTACACTTATCAGAAATATCGGAATTAAGGGCAGAAACATGGCAGATAAGTCCTGGAGAAATACGCTTCTTCTTTTCTGCATACTTGTGATAATAATGCTGATGCCTCAGTATTTTACATACAACAATATCAACCACACGCTTTATCATCAGCCCACAAAAGAGCAGATTGCTGCGAGAGTGATTATTCCTTATCTTGATTACGAAAAGGATGAAAAGAACGAAGAGTATCTTTTAGGAGTAATAAGAAATGCCGATTACGATTCGGGCCATTCCTACAGAAACTTCAAGAAGATTATTCACAGATACGAAGAAGACAATCTTGACATGGATGTCATTTGGAAGAACCTTTACACAAATGCTTATTACAGATATAAAAAGACAATTGCCAAGAGATATATAAGAGATGTGGCAAGAGGAGTGTTCGCACCGCTTCTTGTGGGAAGCGAAATGAAGTCGGAAACCCTGGTAACACATCACGGCTACTACTATGCGGCGTTTGAAGAGAACTGTCCGAAATTGGCTGATTCATATTTCAGTTTCGGACTGAAAGGCCTTTTTGTAACAGCGCTTATCATTTTAGGTCAGGCTCTCGTGATGGCGGTTATCAGAATGTCCGCATTAAAGCAGCAGTTAAAGCCCGAAGAAGGCAAGCATAAAAAAATAGAGGCAGTAGTTTTGGTACTCTGCCTCGGTATTTCCTGGACCGTCGTACAGACGCTCTTCGCACTGGAAGGAACTTCCTTTGTATCGAGCATCGGTTCGACAATAGTTTGGGTTTTGCTTTCATCTTTTATCTGGTTTGAAAATAAAGAGAATAACTAAAGTCTTTCCTTTAAAAGATATATGAGACGGTTCGCAATCATTTTGCGGGCCGTTTCTTTTGGTGTAATTCCGTCATTTTCAAGGTAATGTTTTCCGTTATCTTCATTTATAAGAACGCCGTTGTAGATATCAACGTATGACATCGGATAGTAATTGTTGATGGTATATCTTGCGGTATAAATATATTCGCCGATTGTTCCGTAGCCTGTATCGTATTTCGCGCTCGAAACCAACTTGCCGTTTTCGTTCTTTGCATAACAGAAGGCGGGCGAAACAAATACGAACTGGATATTCGGGTTGATGTTGTTTATAAAGTTGACAAGTACGTAGAGGGCACCGAGCTCTGTGGCAACATTCTCGGTCTGCGCATTGTCGGGATTGTCGATGTTGTAGTTAATCGGTTTCTTGCCGAAGAGATAATCATGTCCGTCGTAGCAGAGCATTATTACATCGATTTTATCGAAGTTTACGCCTTCAAGAATGCCGAGAACTTCTTTGTATCTGTCGATGTCGTACTTGGATGAATCAAGATAATTAAGCGCGGTGTTCTGCTTGGAAAAATCCTTCGATTTTGTATTAAGTATCAGCCAGAACAGAGTAAAGTAATCCTCCGGACATTTCTCGGGGGATTCTTCGGTCTCATTGAAACTGGTCAGATAAGAACCCGGCAGACAGCAGTCGTAGATTTTGACTTTGTCGCTTTCGACTTCTTTCTTAAACATATCCATGATGCTCTCGCCCTTATCACTTCCCTCACGGAAAGAATCGTTTCCGAACACAAGAACATCGGTTACTCCGTCATATTCGGGATTTATCTGTTCTGATGGCCAGAGAATAACATTGTCGATGGTATCAAGGTTGATACGTTCATAGTCCTCGGCAGTCATTACGTATTCTTTGCCCTTGTCCCATATACAGATACGAAGGACAATTGCAATTACTGCAATCACAAGAATAAGACCCATACTCCAGCCGATAATACGGGGGTAGTTGGGGACTCTTCTTTTTTTATGAGAACCGCCTTTTGCACTTGACGGTCTTTTATGATTTGATCTATTATTCTGCATTTTTATCTCCGTTTTAAATCCATAGGCCACAACCATTCAAGTTACATACTATATTACATTATATTGTGGATAATTGCAAACAAACGGCGTATATATTGAACAATCGGGCAAAATATGGTACTATAAACTTTGTATGGGGTCTTATGAGGTGACATATTATGAATAATAAGAAGAAAAACATATTTGATACTGAGATAGAAATGATAGATCTTGATTCCATAGGGGATCTTGAATTTCGTTATGAGGAACTTGGTTCACCCAATCCGGAACTCAGTAATGATATAAATATGGTTATGAAAGAAACTCAAGTTTTTTCGTCCGATGATATAGAAAAGGCGCTTGAAAAGAACGCAGTGGAAGATATGGGACTTGATTTGGGACAGACCAGAGTCATCGATTCCGTGGAGGAAGTTGAGGGCTTTTTAAGTGACGATGAAGTTGCAGAGACTGTAAACGAGGAAGTTTACGAAGTGCCTGAAAGCGAACAGGGAACAGATACTTTTTCCGGTGAATTGAACGAGGCAGTTTCCGAGGAAGCACAGTATGAGGAATCATCAGAAGAAAATTCCGATGGACTTGAGTATGCTGAAGAAGTCGAAACCGAAGAATATGCAGAGGATAATACAGAATATGCCGTAGCTGATGAAGATTCGGAAGTGGCTGAAGAATCTGAAGAGCCCGAATATGAAATGACTTTAGACGAGTCTGAAGAACAGGCAGAAGAAGAATATCAAGAAGCTGTTCCCGCAGAAGGTATTTTTGGTGTAAGCGGATCTGAAGAAATTAAAAAACTCGAAGAAGACGAATCCTACGATTTCGAAGAAGAGGACCCGGGAAAGAAAAACAGAGAAAAGTTTAATAAGGCAAAAACAGAAAAGTCTTCGAAGAATATCAGTAATAACAAAGCGAAGAATAAAAAGAAAAGAAAAGCAAAAAGACATAGGGATGAAGATTCCGAAGGCGGTTTTGGCTTTTTTGAATTTGTCGGAGTGCTTATTGCGGTTGCTCTTATTGTACTCTTGGCAGTTTTAGGAACCAAAATGTTTAAAGAAAAACTTCATAAAGAAGATGTAGCCCAATTTGCATCCATCGGTGTGCTGTTTTCGGATATAGACACTGTCGGAAACGAAGGAATTGAAGCTATAGGCACAAAAGCTTATTTGGACAGTATTACTGTTTCGGCAGAGGAAATAAAAGATGATGTTTCTGCTGAAGAAAAAGAGGAAGGTGAGGAGGAAGAGGAGGATGAAAAAGAAGAGGTTGCTCCTATTTCGGTAAACTTTTCTTCGATTGAAAAAGATTTAAAGATAAAATTTGTAGATAAAAATACCGGTAAGCTAGTGACAGGAGTCCGTTTTGAAGTATCGGCGAAGGGACCGAACGGTAAAACATTCAACTGGGTGGATACCGATTTAGACGGAGTTATATATGTAGATAATCTTGAAGCAGGTAACTACGAAGTAAGGGTTATTTCGGTAGAACCATATGAATTCCCTGAAACGGCAACCATTGTAAAGGTTCAGGATACCGTAGTATATCAGGTTATCAATGTTATAGAAGAAGCCGTTGATATGAGTCAGGTTAATCTGGCACAAGAAGAGAATCAGGTTAAGGAAGTTGACGAGGGAAAGGTCCTTCAGGATACTGTTAAACTGGTTGAGTCCACAGCAACTCCTATAGACGGTAAGGATGGATTCGTAAAGGTTAACAAGAATGAGATAAAAGATCCTAAGACTCTAGCGAGTGCCTTTATCTGGGGAGGATTTAGAAGAGTTGACGATATAACATTAAATGTAGGAGAAACGAAAACCCCGGTAATTCTTCAGCCGGGAGAAACCGTAAGTTGGGATGTTTCGGGTGCTAATGGAGTTGTTACTGCAGATACTAGCGGCAGTATCAAGGGAGTTGCGGCCGGAACTGGGGTGCTGGTTTCTACAACCACTAAGGATGACGGCACTCCGGGCGAGCCAAAGTCATGGAATGTTACCGTTGTGGATAATACACCTGTGGATATAAAGGTTGCGAGCATAACTATTATAGGCAAGAAAGATATAACTGTTGGAGAATCACTTACTCTTAGTGCAGCGGTTTCTCCTGAAGACGCGACAAATAAGAAAGTAAATTGGAATCTTATATGCGACGAAGGCGTTGCAAGCATTAGTGCAAACGATGATAATACCTGTGTTGTTACAGGAAATAAAAAAGGTACCGTATCGGTTATTGCGGTTGCAGATGATGGAAGTGGAATTAGTGGATCCGAAGGGTTTAATATTGATGATGCAAGTGTTTTAGTTTCTGATGTAAAGATTGAAAGCAGTACTTCCGAGGTTCAAGTAAATCAGACAATTGCATTAAAAGCAACCGCTTCTCCCGAGAACGCTTCAAATAGAGGCATCACTTGGTCCAGTTCGGATCAGGCGGTGGCAACAGTTGACGATTCGGGAAATGTTACCGGAGTTGCTCCGGGAACTGCTACCATTACTGCAACGGCAGCAGACGGAAGTGGTAAAGCCGCATCTGTAAATATTACGGTAAAAGCTGCATCGGCTCTTAAATTAACCGTAACCGGTCCGGACGGAAAAGAGATTACCGGCAAGACAGAACTTTATGTTGAACAGACTCTTCAGTTAGTTTCCAAGGTAGAAGGATATCAGTCAGATGCTAACGTAAAATATGCTGCATCAAATGACTGCGTAACTGTTTCGGCAACAGGCCTTATTACAGCAGTCAAAGAAGGAACATCAGATATCAGTATAACAACGGTTGAAAAGGGCGCTGACGGAAAACAGATTACAAAAACTGTGTCGGTAACTGTTAAGAACGATCCCACAAAGAATACTACTCAGCCTTTGAAACTCACTAAAGACGGAAAAGAATATCAGTTGTATTATAAGACATCTGATAATAAATATGTTGAAGCCAAATGGGCTGATTACTATAAATACAACGAGTTTTATATTAAAGGTGAAGTAGAATATAAGTATACCGGATGGCAGACTCTTGAAGGAAGTGTTTATTACTTTACGGAAGAAGGAAAGAAGGTTACAGGAGAACAGGTTATCGGTGGCGCAAAATATAATTTTGCTTCCGACGGAAGTCTTGTCAAAGATAGCGGGTCAAGAGGAATTGATGTATCCGCATATCAGGGAACAATAGATTGGACAGCTGTAAAGAATTCCGGTATTTCATTTGTAATCATTCGATGCGGATTCAGAGGATACACTCAGGGTGGTCTGATTTTAGACTCGAAATATAAATCCTATATTCAGGGCGCCACATCAGCCGGACTTAAAGTCGGATTGTATATATTCTCGCAGGCAGTTAACGAAAAAGAGGCTGTAGAAGAAGCTTCTCTTTGTGTAAACCTCGCACAGGGATATCGTATCTCTTATCCGATTTTTATCGACAGTGAGTATTCCAACGGAAATCACAACGGCCGAGCCGACGGACTCGACAAAGGTACCAGAACGGCAGTGTGTAGGGCATTCTGTGAGACAATTAAATCAGCAGGTTACACTCCGGGTGTATATGCTTCCAAATCCTGGTATTACAACAAACTTGACGTCAGTCAGTTGAATTCATATAAAATATGGCTTGCTCATTATTGTGGCGAGACGGATTATTCCGGAAAATATGATTTATGGCAGCATACATCCAAAGGCCAAGTAAGCGGTATCAAGGGTAATGTCGATCTTGATATCAGTTACCTCGGATACTAAAACATCATAAAAGAAATAAAAAAAGCGATTGGATTTTTCCAATCGCTTTTTAAATGCGTTTAAACTATTTTCTGTAATACTCGACAATCTTTTTTACGGCTTTTATTACATCGTCAGTATCGCTTTCGGTTAATGTCGGATAAAGAGGAATACTCATAATTCCTTTATAAACTTCCTCTGCATTCGGACAAAGACCGCCGCCATATCCCAAATGCCTGTAATAAGGGAAATAATATGTCGGAACATAATGAACCTGACACTGAATGTTTTCCGCACTCATGGCATCGAAGAATTCTCGTCTCGTGCAGTTAAGTTTGTCAAGCGCAAGTCTTATAATATACAGGTGTCTGCACGTATCGGACTCGGGTATTTCTTTTTGAACGATTATCTCGGGAATATCTTTAAATGCCTCGTCGTATTTTTTTACGATTGCCTGTCTTTTGGCCTTGAAATCTTCAAGCTTTGACAACTGACTGATAAGCATTGCTGCCTGGAAATCCGTCAGTCTGTAATTGTATCCGAGAGAAACCTGCTCGTATACCCATATGCCTTCGTGAGGTGCATCTTCCATCAGCTCTTCGTCATGAGTTATTCCGTGGGTATGCGCAAGTACTAGTTTCTTATAAAACTCTTCGTTGTTAGTAGTTACCGCTCCGCCTTCACCGCATGTGATTGTTTTTACGGGGTGGAAGGAGAAACATGTCATATCGGCGAGTGAACCGACTTTCTTTCCGTTATACGCAGAACCGATTGCATGTGCGGCATCTTCGATAAAGATAAGATTGTATTCGTCGCAGATGGCACGGATTTCGGCATTTTCCACGCACTGGCCGGTAAAATCGACGGCTACAATCGCTTTGGTTTTCTCTGTTATTTTTTTCTTGATGCTTTTAGGGTCGATATTGTATGTCTCGGGATTTATATCCGCGAATACGGGCGTTGCGCCGACATATAGAATGCAGTTAGCGCTTGCCGCAAATGTGAGCGGAGTAACAATTACTTCGTCGCCTGCCTTTAATCCTGCCGCAATACATGCACAGTGAAGCGCTGCCGTTCCGTTTGAAACCGCTACGGCGTATTTAGCCCCTGTGTAATCCGCGAGTTTCTTTTCAAGCTCGGCCACCTTCGGACCGCATGTAATAAAATCGCTTGTTAAAACCTCGCTGACAGCCTTTACGTCCGCTTCATCGACACACTGTCTGCCGTAGTATATCTTTTTTTCTCTAACCGGCTTTCCGCCGTTAATTGCAAGTTCTTCCATGTTTTTCTCCTAAAAGAAATTCAACTGACTTTGTTATTATAGCATATTGATTAGTGAGCGCCAATCTTTGTGGATAAAAACAGAAAAATATGGTATAATAAACCTAACTATGAATTGAGATATATACTTAAATAATTTTGAGCAAATAAAAGTTATTTACTGACGGAGGAAGAATGAAAGGAATTATATTAGCAGGCGGTTCGGGAACAAGACTTTATCCTTTGACAAAAGCAATTTCAAAGCAGATTATGCCGGTTTATGACAAGCCGATGATTTATTATCCGCTTTCGATACTGATGCTTGCAGGCATCAGAGATATTCTCATAATATCCACACCGAGAGATCTGCCTGTTTTTAAAGATTTATTCGGCGACGGTTCACAGCTTGGCCTTAATATGAATTATGCAATTCAGGAAACACCCAGAGGCCTTGCAGATGCATTTATAGTCGGCGAAGAATTTATAGGTGATGATTCGGTTGCATTGATTTTGGGAGATAATATATTTTATGGTCAGAGCTTTTCAAAGGTTTTAAGAGAAGTTGCATCCAGAAAAGACTGTGCTACCATCTTCGGATACTACGTAAGAGATCCGAGAGAATACGGCGTTGTAGAATTTGATGAGAATGGCAAGGCAATTTCAATTGAAGAAAAGCCTGAACATCCGAAGAGCAATTATGCTGTTCCGGGACTTTACTTTTATGATAACGACGTAGTTGAAATCGCAAAGAACGTAAAGCCTTCGGCACGTGGTGAGATAGAGATTACAAGTGTAAACAACGAATATTTAAGAAGGGGCAAGCTTTATGTGGAGACACTGGGACGCGGTTTTGCATGGCTTGATACAGGAAACCACGATGCACTTCTTGATGCTTCTGATTTCGTTGCTGCATTCCAGAAAAGGCAGGGCTTATATATTTCCTGCATAGAGGAAATCGCTTTTAAGAGAGGCTTCATAAACAAAGAGCAGCTTCTTGCACTCGCAGAGCCTCTTATGAAAACCGCTTACGGACAGTATCTCGTAGAGGTTGCTAACGGACTTTAATTAATTACTATAAAGGATTTAGGAGAAGAAAAATGGGCAAATTCAGCGTGGAGACATGCGAAATTGAAGGACTTAAGGTAATCACGCCTACAGCTTTCGGAGATCAGAGAGGATATTTTATGGAGTCCTATCAGGCAAATGATTTTAAGGAAATGGGCATTGATACCGTTTTCGTTCAGGACAACCAGTCATCCTCGACCAAGGGAGTGTTAAGAGGAATGCATTACCAGATTAATTTCCCGCAGGATAAATTAGTCAGAGTAATTTCCGGCGAAGTATTCGATGTGGTAGTTGATTTAAGAAAAGGTTCGCCGACATACGGCAAATCTTTCGGAGTTGTTTTATCAGCCGAAAACAGAAAGCAGCTCTTTATACCGAAGGGTTTTGCACACGGATTTTTGGTACTTTCCGATACGGCTGAATTCTTCTATAAAGTGAGTGACTTTTATCATCCCAACGATGAAGGCGGACTGGTTTGGAACGACCCCGAAGTCGGTATTGACTGGCCTGTTAAGGACGAGACATTATTAAACATCATAGAGAGAGACAGGAACTGGCCAAAACTTAGTGAATTATAAAAAAGAAGGTAATTCATATGGCACAAAACTTCAAAAAGGCAGTGCAAAATGCTTTGCTGATGCCGAGAAAAAAACAATATGAAAAAGATTACATTCGTCTTCTGAAAGAATACGAAGATCAGAGTCTTGCGGTTTTCAACTACGTTTCCTCAAAGGAAGTGGAAGAAGAGACTGCGAAGGTGGTCGAAAGACTGAGCATGGAAACTTTGGTAAAGAATCTTAAAAACCATGTTGTTTATGATGAGTCGAGATTCTATATCATTTATGATCCTACCTTCGGAATCTTACGAAAAGAGAGCGAGCGCCTGATTTATGAATATCTTTTGGATAATCCTTACGCAGTATTAATCTACGGCGATGAGGATTATTTTGCATTATCTGCGGATTTTAAGGAAGAGGAATTATACAAGGCAAGAAGGGCCTTCAGATACTACAAACCTGTATTCAGCCCCGAGACATTGGCATCGTTTGATTATATCAACGCGTTTGCCATTGAAGGCAGTTTCTTAAATGACCTTCTTGCAAGTACAGAGATGTTATCCGCATCGATTTATTACACGGGAATGATGTATGAACTGACCGTGGAGGCATGCGCAAAACTAAGAGCGGACAGGAGAGAAGATCTTATCTGCCACATCCCTGCAGTGCTTGTTTCAAAAGGCATCGAAATTGATACGGATGAAAAAGAAATAAGCGAATCCTTTGAAACAGGTGCGCTTCTTTATCCCGAATATCAGAAAATAATTCCTGCACTTTCGGACGATAAATATGCAGCAATCAGAAAAAAGGCAAAAGAAAAATTAAAATTAATCCCTGTTGAAACCGATATCACCGTTTCGGTTATTATTCCGTCAAAAGACAATCCCGATATGCTTACTTCGCTTATAGGCAAGCTTAATCTCGCGGGACTTAAAAAGATTGAAGTAATCATAGTTGATAACGGTTCAAGTGAGGAAAACAAAGCCAAGGTCGAAGCTTTCTTAGAAAAATGCGACTTTGAATACAAATATATTTATGCGGTCGAAGAATTCAATTATTCCAAGATGAACAACGTCGGTGCGAAGGTTGCAAGAGGTGAAGTATTGCTCCTTTTAAACGATGACATCGAAGCTGAAGGATATGAATGGATTAGAACAATGGCATCCTATGCTACGAATAAGGGTGTCGGATGTGTCGGCTGCAAGCTTTTATATCCCGACGGAAAGATTCAGCATGTCGGAATATCCGCAGGCATAGACGGTCCCGCACATAAGTTTATGGGCGAAGAAGATTCCGTCAAGGCGGGTGCAGGTGATAATCTTGTAAACAAGAATGTTCTTGCAGTAACAGGCGCATGCCTGGCCGTTAGAAAAGAACTTTACGACAGAGTAGGTGGTTTATACGAAGAGCTTAAGGTCGGATACAATGACGTGGATCTTTGCATGAACCTGTACGAAAACGGCTACAGAAATGTTCTGTTAAACGATATTAAGCTCATTCATCACGAATCTGTTTCGAGAGGTGTGGATGCAAAGAACAAAGTTAAGAGCGAGCGTCTCTCCTACGAGAAAGCCATTCTTAAGAACCGTCATCCGTCACTTATGATAGTTGACCCTTACGAGGGTGGCTCCGCAGATTTCAAACTTAAATTTGAAAAAGAAAAAGAAGACTTAAGCATCAACGCAAGCGGTAAGTTTGAAAGCAGAAAATCAAACGATGAAGAAGGATGGGTTTACTTCTCCTTCGAAAAGTTTGAAGTAAAGATCACAGAAGACGAACATAAAATCCTTGTTGTCAAAGGCTATGCGGTTGTACCGGGCATCGACAATATGAGATTTGATTTTGACGTAATCTTACAAAAGGACGGCAAACAGTTTGTAATACTGACCGAGAGAAGTCTTCGTCCGGATCTTGCAGGAAGATTTAACGGAAGCGAAAATACCGAGCTTTGCGGAATTGACTTAAGAGTATCAGTTGATAATCTTGAGGAAGGAAATTACAGGATTTACATGTACGCCAAGGATCACGGCAATGTAAGAGAGATTATTACAGATACATTCTTAAACATCGATATTTAATTACCGGAAAAGAAAATGGAAAACAGAGAACTTGAAGAATTAAAAAAAGAACTTGAGGAAACCAAGAGAAAAAATATGGAACTCTCAGGCCGAATAACCGAGCTTGAGGACGAAAAGGAAGAGATTAAAGACAATCTCGACCGCATCAAATCGAGCAAGGCATACAAGCTTTCAAAGCCTTTAAGATATGTTCGCTCACAGGTTAAAAGAGTCACACAGTACGGCTCCGTATCGGCAGTTTCCGACAAGGTAAAAAGCAAAAACAGATTAAAGAAAAGATACAAAGAACTCGGAACACTTTCTTTCCCCGACAAAGACAAGAGACTTGCAGAAGAAGGAAAGGAATTCGACGAAAGAATTGTTATTTCCATTCTTGTTCCGCTTTATAATACTCCCGAAGACTTCCTAAAAGAAATGATAGATTCGGTAGTAAACCAGACTTACAAATACTGGGAACTCTGTCTTGCGGACGGCTCCGATGCCGAGCATTCCTACGTAGGAGACATCTGTAAGAAATATTCTGAAAACGACAAAAGAGTAGTATACAAAAAGTTAGAGAAAAACGAAGGCATTTCCGGCAATACCAATGCCTGCTACAAAATGGCAACGGGCGATTATATCGGCCTCTTCGATCATGACGATGTGCTGCATCCAAGCGCACTTTTCAAATACAGAGAAGCGATAGATGAGGGTGCGGATTACATTTACTGCGACGAGGCAACTTTTACGGACGGTGATATCAACAAAATGATTACCGTTCATTTCAAGCCGGATTTTGCAATCGACAATCTTCGCGCCAACAATTATATCTGCCATTTCTCGGTATTCAAAAAAGAACTCCTAAACGAAACCGAACTCTTCAGAACAGAGTATGACGGAAGCCAGGATCACGATATGATTCTGCGCTTAACTTCGCTTGCCAAAAAGGTCGTTCACGTGTCGGGTATTTATTATTACTGGAGAGCACACGCAGGCAGCGTGGCACAGAATATTAACGCGAAGACCTATGCAATAGATGCAGCAAAGCGTGCCGTTTCTGACCATCTTAAAACGAACGGCATTTACAATACAAGCATCACTTCTTCAAGAGCATTTGAGACCATTTTCAGATTAAAATATGCGGTTACGGGTGAGCCTTTGGTTTCCGTTATCATAACGGACGACACAAAGGATTGTTCCCATGCGCTTGAAAACTTCAACACGTATTCAAATATTGAAATCATAAAAGAATCAGACTTTGCTAACGAAATTGCAGACAAGAATATCTTTGCAAAGAAAAATGCTCTTGCAAAGAAAGCAAAGGGTGAAGTTTTATTCTTCCTTGACGGTTCTTTGAAAGTCTGCTCACCGGATATAGTAAGAGAACTATTATCGATTGCGCAAAGGGAAGATGTCGGCGCAGTCGGTGGCAAGATTATTAATTCCGCAGGCAAGATTGAACACGCATCAGTTGTAATCGGTATAGGGAAAGATAAGGCAGCAGGCCTCGTTCATAACGGGTTTGACAAAAAATACATCGGCTACATGGGAAGACTCTGTTACATTCAGGATACAAGCGCAGTTGTTTCCGATATGCTTATGTTAAAGAAAAGTGACTTTGAAAAAGCGGGCGGCTTTGACGAAAGCTTTGAGAAAGCCTTTTCGGATATTTCTTTGTGCCTTAACTTAAGAAGAATAGGTCTTTTAAATGTATTTGATCCATATGCTGAAGGGGTAAGCGACAAGCCTCAGATTCTTTTAGGATGTGACGATGAAGCCTACATGAAAGACCTTGAAACCTTTAAGAGAAAATTCGCAAAGGAACTTGAAGACGGAGATCCTTATTACAACGATAATCTTACCAAAGAAAGTCTTGATTACTCGGTTTGTTAATCTATATTTTGGAAGAATAAAAAATGCTCAATTACTTATTTGCTTTAATCATATATGTTAGCTTTATAATCTTAATATTTGCTCTTAAAATCAATCCGAAGCCGAATAAAAAGACGATTGTTTTAACGATAGTAATCCCCTTAATTTCTTTAATTCTTCAGATTGTTTCGGAATGGATTCTTTACATTTGCATATATATTTTTGCAGATATCAAATCCTTTTATTTTACGATCGGAATCATCATAAATATTATCGAACTGGCTCTTCCGTTTATAACCGTGCTCTTTATCGGCAAGATAAACGGATGTAAAGTCACGCTCCAACTTGTGCTTGCATTTGCCGCAATTTTTGTAGTGCTTTCATTTATTCTTAAACTCATAATTTTAAGCGGTGACTGGCAGGTATATGAGGATGAATATTTAACCGATTCGATTTTAAACGGCTCAGAGCTTGACCTCTTAACCACAGGAAAAGATTTAAAAATTTTACAGAACTTCCTTATCGTCATTAATATCATTCCGACTGTGATACTTGAGTTTTTAACCATCATAAAAAGTTTAGAAAAGAAAAACGCTAATTTGCCGAAAAAGACAAAATAAATTTAAATTATTGCTGTAAACGACATAGACTCGAAACTCCGAGAGGATATACTTTATATTATCGGAGTTTTTTAATAGGGAGAGAAATATGTTTGCCTGCAAAAACTGTGGCGGAAATATCATATATGACATCAAGTCAAAAAGCCTTGTCTGCAATAAATGTAACTCATCTTATGCACCCGAGAGCGTAACTAAGGAAAACGATTCAGTGGATTACGATTATTTCGAAACCACTGTTTTTACATGTCCTCAGTGCGGCGCCGAGATCATGTGTGAAGACAATGAGGCTTCGAGTTTCTGTACATACTGTGCTTCATCTACAGTTCTTACTTCCAGAATTTCCAAAGAGAAAAAGCCCGATTACATCATTCCTTTTGAAAAGACCAAAGAGGAGTGCATCGGCGAATTTAAGAAGATTACCAAGAAAGCAATATTTGCACCGAGCGAATTAAAGGATCCGAAGGTACTTGATAAGTTCAGGGCGATATATGTTCCTTACTGGTTTTATGAAGTGAATCAGGAAGGAATTTTCAGAGTCAGCGGAGCAGAGATTCATAAAACCGCAGATTTTGTCACATCGTATTATTTTGATGTAAACGGATATATAAAAGGTGAATTTGAAGGTATCTGCAGGGATGCGTCATATTCATTCTCGGACGATCTCGGAGAGAGAATCGCACCGTTTTTTACCGAAGGCAAAAAGAAGTTTTACCCTTCGTACCTTAGCGGATTTTATGCAGATATTTCGGATGTCGACAGCATCGTGTATGAACATGAGGCGGAAGAACTTGCCAACGATGTTGCAAGGGAAGTCGTATCGAATGCATCCTGCAAGGGCGAATACAAAAACATGAAGATATACTTATCAAACGACGAAGCCACAAAACAGTTTAACACTGCTGTGAGTGCAAAGAGAGCGCTCTTCCCGATATGGTTTATGTCTTTTAAGAACGAAAAGAAAGTGGCCTATATGACGGTCAACGGTCAGACCGGCAAGGCGGCGAGCGATTTTCCTATTTCAAAAAGAAAGTTTTTTATCGGAGTGCTTCTTTTAACACTGCTTTTCTTCCCGCTTGCATTGCTTACGGTGTACCTGTTCCCAAAAAGAACCGCATTTGCGACTCTAGATCTGGCTCTGATGCTGTCGTGTGCTTCATATATCATCTACTACGTTCAGATGAAGATATTGCAGATAAAAGACTCGGGCTCGGAAGATGCGGGACGATTCTATCAGAAGACGAAAGTAGTATATATAAAAAATAAAGATAAAAATGAACTTTTAAAACAGTATATAAGACAAAGTATCATCGATATCGTAATGGGTGTATTCTATGTCGGAATGATTCTGTGGGAAGTTCCTTTTATTCTTAATATTTCGAGCCGGGGAAAATTATTTAGTGTAGGTGCAATGTCCGGAGTGTTTAGAATTTTTCTCATTGTCGGAAACCTCATACTGGCCGTGATAGGTTATATCAGAGCAGGTAAACTTAAAAACAGCTCGAACTATTACGGAGCACTTTTGGGCGGTATCTTAACGATATCGGTTCTCGGTATACAGTTGATTAATGCACAGAGTGTGATACTGAGTCTCATAAGTAGCATTCTTTTATGCGCAGGTGCATTCCTTACGATATTCGATCTTGTGCTTTATCATAATGACCTGGCTACCAGAAAACCCGCACATCTTAAGAGAAGAGGAGGTGACGCAATTGCCGAAGATATTAATAATTTTAATATGTAGTTTAATACTTGCGTTCTTCGCGGCTTTTATAGCCTGCTACTTTTTAGCAAAGCTTACCTCGCTCCCGGGCAAAAAAACCGAAGCCGAAGAAGATGAATTCAACCTCTACGGCATCAAGTACAACTGCGTTGCCAAGAACATTGAGGTGAAAAGCAAATCTTATTCGAACGAGGAAACCCCAAGGGATAATACAACTACAAGAATCTATTAAAATACACGAAAAACTCCGCATTTAAAGCGGAGTTTTTCTTTTATGAGAAAAATTTTTAAAAAATGTATTGACAAGTGTTATACACTGTTATATAGTGTTTACTGTTATAAGGTGTTTATCGCACAGTATAACAGTTGGAAAGTAACATGGTTGGTAAAAGGTTTGGGAGACTACAGAATGAAGATTATAGTCAATAATTCTTCAATGATACCTATCTACAGTCAGATTATTCAGCAGATTAAGGCTCAGATAGCGGACGGAACGCTTAAGGAAAACGATGCGCTGCCATCGGTCAGGGCATTATCCAAAGATCTTAATATTTCGGCGCTCACCGTCAAAAAGGCTTACGATGAACTCGAAGCAAACGGATTTGTAATCACAGTTCACGGCAAAGGAACATATGTGAACGGCAACAATTCGGAGTACATCAGGGAAAGCCGTCTAAAAGAAATCGAAGACGATCTGAGGAAGGCAGTAGAAATTGCGAACATGTACGGCATTACCAGGGAAGAACTGTTTGAAATGTTTGACATGCTGACCGAAGAGTAGAGAGGAATCAAAATGATTAGGATAGACGGACTTAAAAAGAATTATAAAGATTTTAATCTTGATGTTTCGCTCGATTTAAAGCCCGGTACCATTAACGGCTTGGTCGGCACAAACGGAGCCGGCAAGAGTACCACCTTTAAGGCGATCCTCGGATTAATCTCCTACAAAGAGGGCGAAATATTTATAAATGATAAAAACATAAAAGACTTCAAATACGAAGACAAAGAACGCATAGGCTGTGTAATGACGGATTCGTTTTTCTCGGAGTCTTTTAAGATTAAAGATGTGGCAAAGATTTTAAAAGCCACATACAAATCTTTTGATGAAGCTGCTTTTTATAAAAAATGCGAGCAGTACAAACTTCCGACAGATAAGATGATCAAAGAGTTTTCAAACGGTATGAAGGCGAAGCTTAAAGTTCTTACGGCGCTTTCACACGACACCGATGTTCTTATCTTGGACGAGCCCACGGTAGGCCTTGATGTTGTTGCAAGAGATGATATCCTGGGCGAGATCAGAGACTACATGGAAAAAGACGAAAACCGTACGGTATTAATCAGTTCGCACATTTCATCGGACATCGAAAAACTCTGCGATACGACATACATGATTCACGACGGAAAGATAGTATTTAACGATGATACCGATAAACTTTTAAGTGAGTATGCGGCACTTAAGGTGGATGAAGAAACCTTTGCCACAATGGATAAATCCCATGTAAAAGCTTACAGAAAAGAAAAGTACGGTATCGAATGCCTGACGGATGCGAGAGATTTTTACATCGAAAATTATCCGTCAATGGTTGTTGAAAAGATGAGCGTGGATGAAATGATGATGATTCTCATCAAAGGAGAGAAACTATGAAAGGACTTCTCATAAAAGATTTAAGAATAGCTTCACAGCAAAAAGTCCTGCTCCTTCTCATGGCAGGATGCGGAATTATCTGTCTGTTCACGATGAAAGATACGGCTTTTATCATAGGATATGCGACTCTTTTATGCGGAATGCTGGGAACAACCACCTGCGCATACGATGATTTAAATCACGGAATGTCGTTTCTTTTAACTCTCCCGTATTCAAGAAAAGCCTATGTTTTGGAAAAATATCTCTTCTCGATTGCAGCCGGAATTGCAGGCTGGTCGATAAGTACGGTAATTGCCGCAATATCACAGATTGTATTTTTAAAGAAACCCATCGGTGCAGAATTTTTAAACGGAGCTTTAACATTTATTATTCCGCTCTTCTTAATACCGACAGTAATGATTCCGATTCTTTTAAAATTCGGACAGGCAAGAAGCCGAATCGTGATGTTTACAATCATGGGCATAGTATTTGCAATCGGCGGAGTACTTGCACTGGCACCTTCATTCGGTGTAGCTGTGTATGATGAGAATCTCACGGTTGAAGTAGTTACCTTCGGGATCAGAAATACCTTATCCTACGGCCTGATAATAGCAGGCGGAATCGCAGCTTCGTTCGTATTATTTATAACGTCATTCCTAATAAGTCTGGCGGTTATTCAAAGGAAAGAATACTGATACCACATTGGTATATGTTGTATAAAAGAAAAAAATCTGGTATAGTATTGGTGTTTGTTAAAAAAATAACAGAAAGAAAAGAGAGAAAATGGCTTCATTAATTGAAATCAGGAATATGTGTAAGATTTACAATCCGGGCGAGAATGAAGTAAGGGCGCTCGATCACGTATCCCTTTCCATCGGAGAAAACGAATTTGTTGCCATCATCGGTCATTCCGGATCCGGAAAATCGACACTCATGAATATGTTGGGATGTCTCGATGTTCCTACCAGTGGAATATATCTTTTACACGGTTCGGATGTATCGCTATTAACCGATGATGAGCTGTCGGATATCAGAAACCAGGAGATAGGCTTTATCTTCCAGGGCTTCAATCTGATATCAAACCTTACGGCTTTCGAAAACGTAGAACTGCCCCTTATATACAGAGGAGTTTCTAAAAGAGAGCGAACACATCTGGCAAAGGAAGCGTTAAGAAAAGTCGGACTTGAAAACAGAATGACTCACAAGCCTTCCGAAATGTCCGGCGGTCAGCAGCAGAGAGTTGCGATAGCGCGTGCGATTGCCCAGGCACCGCCTGTAATTCTGGCGGATGAGCCTACAGGTAACCTCGACTCGCATTCGTCTCAGGAAATAATGAATATCCTAAAGACGCTTCATGCCGAAGGAAGAACGGTTATAGTCATCACGCATGATAACGACATTGCGGCAAATGCAAAGCGAATTATTCACATAGAGGACGGCCGAATCACTTCGGACTCAGCAAATGAAGGTTTAAGCAGAGAGGACATTGCTGAAGAGATTAGAGGCAATTCCACGATGTATGAATCAAATAAAGAGAGTTCATCAGAAGCGCCTGAATTAAATCAGACTGAAGAGATTGAACCGACATATGAACCTTCGGCTGACGATTATGATTTGGAAATTAACGACAACAATATAGATTTACATTTGATGAATGGAGAGAATCAGAATGAGCAGGAAGAATAACCCACAATTATCACTCGACAGAGAAAATCTCGATGCACAGCTTGAAGCAGCTGCACAGAAGAGAAAGAAACAAAAGAGAAAGAAAGTAGTTATAAGAATAATCGTTATAGCAGTTATTCTCGTGGCTGTTATTGCTGTAGCAGGTTTAGTAATCGGAATTATGGCTGCTAAAAAAGCAAAGGGTCAGATGGTTAATGTAACACACGCAGAAGACCAGGAAATCACGCAGGAAGTTAAGCTTAGCGGAACTGTTCAGAGTGACAATGTTCAGCATTTCTACTCACCTACGGCTATCAAGGTTGAAAGCGTAGTTGAAATCGGAACATTCGTTAAGAAGGGCGATCCGATTGTCAAATTTGACAAGGAATCTTATGAACTTGCATTAAAGCAAGTTGAGTTAAACGACAAGATCACCGAGAACAACTTCCAGAGTAATGTTGCAAGCAACAACACGGTTTTAAGCAAACTCGCACAGGCTCAGGCAGATGTTGCAAAATATCAGGCTGAGGTTAACGAAAAGCAGGCAGCAGTTGACAATTACGGTGACAATGATTCAATGAACAAGTTAAACAAAGACGTTCAGACTCAGATTGCTATGGAGCAGGGCAATATCGCATACTGCGAAGCAGAAATCGAAAATCTTTGGGTAGCTTACAAGATTCAGATTGGCTATGATTCATTAAGCCAGGGCGATGCAGAGCAGGCTGAAAAGAATTTCGAACAGCTTGCAGATGTAAAAGCACTTCGTGAAAAAATCGCATACTCCAATACGGTTATTAAGAACGTAAGCGGAATGCTTTCAGACAAATCCGAAAGTCTTGCGGAAGCAAAGCAGAAACTTGCAGAGGCACAGTCAAAGCTTGAGACCGCAAAGGCACAGGTTGAATCCTACAAAGCATCGGCCGGAAACGACTACGACAGAGAAAACCTTCAGCTTCAGGGTGAACTCAACACGCTTAAGTCCGGCAGTGAATATGAAGAACTTCAGAAATACAAAGACGGTTGTCTTATAGCTCCTTTTGACGGAATTGTTACAGCTTCATATGTCAGCGAAGGTATGACCACATCGCTTGCAGGTGCCGAAATCATCGAGTTCTCAAGTATTAATGACGTAAGCGTTGCTATTAACATAAGCAAAAAAGATATTGAAAAGATTAAAGAAGGTCAGGATGTAAAGGTTACAATTCTTGACAAGGATTATGAAGGTGAGATTTCAAGAATCTCTCGTGTGGCAATCTCGGGTGGCGGTACAACAAGCGTTTCTGCAGTCATTAAGATTAAAAATCCCGACGATGATATTTACCTTGGTGTTGAAGCAAAGAATGTAATCGTTACGGCTCATAAAGACAGTTGCTTAACTCTTCCTTCCGAATCCATTAACGTTGACAGTGACGGATTCTTTGTATACACAGTAAACGACATGAACATGGTTGAAAAGAAACCTGTTGAAGTCGGCGTATCAAGTGAAGACCGTACAGAAATCTTGGAAGGCATAACAAGTGACGATAAGGTTGTAACCTATGTTACATCCGTAGTTAAGGAAGGCGCTATTGTAGTTCCTATTGAAGGCGATGACCTGACTTCTGCTATGGGCGGAATCGGCAGCAATATAGGAATAACCGTCACTAACTAATAAAAAGATTTATTGACAGGAAAACAAATGGGACAATTTTTAGAATACGTAAAAATTGCATATAAGAGTATTACTTCCAATAAAGGCCGTACGTTTTTAACCATGCTCGGAATCATTATAGGTATATCTTCCGTCATAATGATTACAGGTCTCGGAAGCGGTGTAAAAAATGCACTTGACGGGGCACTCGGAGATCTTTTCAAAGGACAGACATATATCTATGGCTATGCCGGAGATGAATGCATAACGGTAAATGATATCGAGTACATCAAGGACACTGTACCGGATCTGGCAGTATGTTCCATCGAAGAGTATATGGGCGGAACAGCAACATCTGTTAAAGGCGATTTCAATGTTGAATATTACATGGTAAATGAAACATATGAAAAATATGCCGTCGAAGGACTTTTGCACGGAAGATATTTTACTGAAGAAGAATGTGACAGAGGCGACAACGTTGCTGTTATCAGTGAGGAAGGAGCCCAGGCATTTTTCGGAAGCACGGATGTGGTCGGCCAGACAATTATGGTGGATTTATATGGCTATCAGCTTGATTATCGTATCATCGGTGTCAGAAAAGCCAAAGATTCGGTAATTATGAATATGGCTAATATGATGAACGGAACATCCATTAAGCTGGAAGTACCTTATATGCACTTTGTAAATGCAACGGGAGAAACGTGGCCAATAGAGGGAATATACTCCATGCTTATTTCTTCCGACTCTCCTGATATAAACGAAACACTTAAAAGAATTGTTTCGATACTTGAAGCCAGACATGATGTCAGAGGAGAAGACTGTTTTACCATCGACTCTTTTGATTCTTATATGGAAAAAATCAATCAGGTTATCGGATATGTCACACTTTTTGTAGGGTTTGTATCCGCGATTTCACTTTTGGTCGGCGGTATCGGCGTTATGAACATCATGCTTGTATCCGTTACTGAGAGAACCTCCGAAATTGGAATAAGAAAAGCACTCGGTGCGAGAACGGGCTCAATTATGACCCAGTTCTTGGCGGAAGCCGGAATGATTACCCTGGTAGGCGGAGTAATCGGAGTTATAGCAGGCTACGCCGGTGCCGAAGCACTCTGCCTTCTGGTAAGCGCTGTTGCAAAGATATCGGTGCATATTTCGGTAAATATAATTGTGGCCCTGGGCGCGGCACTCTTTTCTGCGGCAGTCGGACTGTTCTTCGGAATATTCCCCGCCAGAAAAGCTGCAACATTAAGCCCTATAGAGGCACTCAGACAGGAATAATATGAGTAAATTTTTAGAATACTGCAAAATTGCATTTTTCAACATAAAATCGAATAAAGTCAGAGCCTTTCTGACGATGCTCGGAATTATTATCGGTATATCTTCGGTGGTAGCGATTGTTAGTTTGGGCAGCGGATTTAAGAAAGCCATTGATAAGGAACTTTCGAATCTGGCCGGCAACACTCTTGAAGTATATTCCATGGGTGATACCGACTTCGACGATTCTGACCTTGAAGCCCTGATGAAAAAAGATAAACATATCCTTGGAGTCACACCGGTTATTACACTCGGCGGAGAAGCAGCATATAAGGACATGCCGTCATATTCCGCAGAGATAAAAATAGGCAACGAACTGATGGATCAGGCTTCGAAATACGATCTTATTTACGGCAGATATTTTACGAAAGAAGAATACGAGCATAAGGAAAAAGTCTGCATCATAACCAAGAGCTCCGCCAGAAAACTGTTCGGACACGAAGATGTTGTCGGAATGACCGTTGATCTCTTTTATGGTAATAATAAAAGAGGCGGTACATTCAGAATTATTGGAGTAAGAGATGACAACTCATCGCAGATGGCAGACTTGATCATGGGCAGCGGAAGTTACGATGTTAAAGCCGAATGCCCGTTCCCGTCATTCATCGATGCAATAGGACTATCCGGATACAATATCGGATATTACGATCTGGTTATCATCCTTGATGATGCCAAAAATGCGAGTGACGTACTCTCTCATGTAAGAGCGATTCTTGAAGCAAGACATGATATTCGTGGCGAGAGCCAGATACTGGTTATTGACTATAATGCAATCTTCCAGACCATCAGCGCATCACTTACATTGGTTACGCTTCTTATAATGCTTGTCGCGGGAATATCGCTCTTCGTAGGCGGTATCGGAGTAATGAATATCATGCTCGTATCCGTGACGGAACGAACGCGTGAAATCGGTATAAGAAAAGCACTCGGTGCGAGAACTGGCTCGGTGCTTACACAGTTTTTGGTAGAAGCTGCATCGATATCCTTACTCGGCGGTGTAATCGGAATTATTTTGGGACTTGCGGGAGCAGAATTCATATGCTTCCTTATCTCAAACCTTACCACTTCAACATTGGTGGCCGATTTTAATCCGTTTTTCATCCTTGGAATAGCACTTTTCTCAATGTCGATTGGTGTGTTCTTTGGAATTTACCCTGCCAGAAAAGCAGCAAAGTTAAGCCCCATCGAGGCTCTTCGAAGAAGATAACTTTTGCTTTTTCATACAATTCATCCCCTTTATAACAGAGAGTTTATACTCTCTGTTTTTTTATGAAAAATACAAATTGCCCAAGAGTTGTGTAGTGAAGTGATTTTTAATGTGATATAATTAGCAAGGTTTTTTAAAAGGTGTGTTATGAGCAGTTTCAGAAAAGGATTTACAGACGGAATACCGATTGGTCTGGGATATTTGGCAGTATCCTTTTCTTTTGGTATACTCGCGGTTTCAGGCGGACTGAATGTCTGGCAGGCAACTCTTATTTCGATGACCAATTTAACGAGCGCAGGACAGTTTGCAGGCCTCACTATTATGATTTCGGGCGGAAGTATCGTCGAGATGATTATCTCGCAGTTTATCATCAATCTGAGATATTCTTTGATGTCGATTTCACTTTCGCAGCATATAGATAAAACTATGAAGCTTCCGCAGAAGCTGTTTTTCGGAGAGTTTCACACGGATGAAATATTTGCGGTATCTATGGGACGCCCCGAGAAACTCGGCAGGAAATATTTCCTAGGAGTTATCATAGCGCCTTACATAGGCTGGTCCTTAGGAACCTTCCTCGGAGCAGTCTGCGGCGAAATACTTCCCGCAATGGTAGTAAGCGCGCTCGGCGTGGCATTATACGGTATGTTTATCGCAATCGTTGTTCCGCCGATGAAGCATTCGTGGAAGATAAGCATTGTAGTTGCAATTGCGGTTGCTCTGTCGATTTGCTTTAAGTTTGTACCGCTCCTAAAAGATGTGTCCTCGGGATTTGCAATCATAATCTGCGCAGTGGTCGCTTCGCTTTTCGGTGCAATTGTATTTCCGATTGATGAAGAAAAAAAGAGCGCAAAGAGTGAAGGAGGTAGCGAATGAACTGGCTTGAATTCTTAACATACCTCCTTGTGATGGCGGGCGTGACATATTTAATCAGAGTTCTTCCTTACATTTTTATGCGTAAGGAAGTAAAGAATAAGTTTTTTAAATCGTTTCTTTTATACGTTCCATACACCGTGCTTGCGGCTATGACGATCCCTGCAATTCTTTTTGCAACGGACAATATCTACAGTGCAATAGCAGGCCTGGTGGTAGCGGTAATTGTGGCTTTATTTGAAAAAGGACTTTTGACCGTTGCGATTTCATCGTGCGTGGCGGTACTGCTCGTGGAACTGGCGCAGAAATTTGTTTTATAAAAGATAATTCTTTTATGAGCGGATGGTTTGAAAACGAAGAAGAATTAATATATAATGTCTTTGTCGTTATGACTATTAAGGATGATTTTTCAGATTTTAAAGACAGGAGAGGAAAATCATGGAGAGAATAAGCGGCACATTGGAAAGAGAAAAATTAACAAAGGCTATGAACGGCTGTATCGAATGGATCAGAGAGTTCTTTGAGGAAAACGGAAAAGGCTGCAATGCGGTTTTGGGTATTTCCGGAGGCAAGGATTCATCGGTTGTTGCGGCACTTCTTGTGGAAGCGCTCGGCAAAGACAGAGTAATCGGCGTACTTATGCCTAACGGCGAACAGGCTGATATCGATATGGCTCACCTTTTGGTAGACCATCTTGGCATCAAATATTATGTGATCAACATAAAAGATGCAGTTGAAGGCATCAAGAATGCTTTCCCCGAAGAATTAAAAATGAGCAATCAGGCGAGAATCAATTTGTCTCCCAGAATCAGAATGAGTACAGTGTATGCGGTTTCACAGAGCGTGAACGGACGTGTAGCCAATACATGTAATCTTTCGGAAGACTGGGTTGGATATTCAACGAGATACGGCGATTCCGTAGGCGATTTTTCACCCTGCTCACATTTCACCGTTCAGGAAGTAAAGGAAATCGGCAGAATTCTCGGCCTTCCCGAAGTACTTATAGAAAAAGCGCCGAGCGACGGACTCTGCGGCAAAACGGACGAAGACAATTTAGGTTTCACATACGCAGTGCTTGATAAATACATCAGAACAGGTGAGATCGAAAACGAGGAAACAAAGAAACTCATTGATTACAAGCACAAAATGAATTTGTTTAAACTCGAAGTAATGCCTTCATACGAGCCCAAGTGGGATTAATTTAGAAAGAGAAAAAACATGAACAACGGATATGTCAATTTAAAACAACAGGTTATCGAACTGATTGGATATTTAAGGAGTCTGCTTTATCCCGAAATCTTCGGAGAGATGGGATATAAGTCAACCGAAGCTTTAAAGTCTGAAGCAAATTCGGTGCTTTGCGATACACTTGCCACGGTATTCGAAGACGATACCGACTGCGAGGCAATTGCAAAGAAATATTTCGAGAGTATTCCCGATATCAAAAAGCTTCTTGATACCGACGTTCAGGCTGCATACGAGGGCGACCCCGCAGCCAAGTCAACCAAGGAAGTTATGCTTGCATATCCTGCGTTTGAAGCAATCAGTATATTCAGAATCGCGCATGTCTTTTATGAGCTGAAAGTTCCTATTCTGCCCAGAATGATGACTGAATACGCTCATAAAAATACAGGTATCGACATTCATCCCGGCGCAACCATCGGACCTTTCTTCTTCATCGACCACGGTACGGGCGTTGTAATCGGTGAGACGACTACAATCGGCGAACATGTAAAGCTTTATCAGGGCGTTACGCTTGGTGCGAAGAGCTTCGCAGTTAACCCTGACGGAACCCTCGTAAAGGGTATCAAGCGTCATCCCGACATCGGCAACAATGTAGTCATTTACGCAGGTGCTACAATTCTCGGCGGTAATACTCAGATTGGCGACAACTGTGTAATCGGTGGTAACGTATGGCTCACTCATTCCGTTGATGCCGGCAATACCGTTCTAGCCGCACATGAGCGAAACGAAATCTTTACGAAAGAATAAAAAAACATAAGGGCTAGACACCACTGAATCATCAAGTCTTTGACACTCAAAAAAGTAAGTAATTGCAATGCTTTACAGGACTTTTTGGGTGTCTTTTTTTGATGCTTTTCGTGATATTTCACAAACTTTATTTTTTTGCTCTTTTAGGATTGAATAAAGCTATTTCGGATGTTACGATACAATCAAATTCAGGATTTTCTATCGTCGGGTTCACGACACCGATAATATAGCCCGTTTATCGGTTTTTCCTGCTAACAATCAAATAGAATATTAGCAGGAGAAGAGCCGAACTCCTGCAGAAGGAGGTTGAATGGCGTTCATTTATAATACTTTCTTGATGAGCAAAAGAGAGTATGCAAAGATTTATGGAGAGATTAGCACCAATTATTTTAAATATATAAATATTCCGTTTGCAGTACATGCCTCGTACGGAATAGATAATCGAGCGTATTGGTATTTCTTTGAAAATCATGGGTATGGAGATTATAATATTTATATGCGAATAGCAATTCGGGAGGATTAAATATGACAGAGTTAAAAGAATTATTGGAACACATAGAAGATTCGTATAAAGATTTTGTTGATGCAATTTGCCATTACGCGCAAAAATCACCTTCACGACTAGAAATATTGTTGGAATATATAAAAGCAAATCCAACAGTTAAATCATCTGATGTTGTTCGTTTTGTATCGGAACAACCGGACTTTTATGAGGATGCTGCATTTATGCAGGTGTGTTAAGAAAATAATTTCTATTGACATAAAGCGTTATATAGAGTAATTTATATATGATAAAAAAATAAGTCTCTTATTCAGAGTGGTGGAGGTACATAGGACCTGTGAAGCCACGGCAACCCCTACAAGGAAGGTGCCAACCTGAGCGAGAAATCGAACAATAAGAGGACTATGGTATATGGTTTAAATGCCCGGTCCTTTTAAGGAGCGGGCTTATTCTTTTTATTACGGATAAAAAATCCGTGTATCGTTGTTAATCATAAAAAAAGGAGAACAAAATGGAAAGAAAAATTTTCACTTCAGAATCGGTTACCGAAGGCCATCCCGACAAAGTCTGTGATGCGGTTTCGGATGCCATACTTGATGCGTGCATGGCGGCAGATCCCATGAGCCGTGTAGCATGTGAGACAACAGTTTGTACAGGTTTTGTACTTGTTACAGGCGAGATTACAACCAAGGCTCAGCTTGATTATCAGAAGATAGTCAGAGAGACAGTTAATGAAATCGGATATAACGATGCAAAGACAGGCTTCGACGGAAACACATGTGCAGTATTCGTTGCAATGGATACACAGTCTGCAGATATCGCTATGGGCGTTGACAAGGCGCTTGAAGCAAGAAATGCGGAAATGAGCGATGCGGAAATTGAAGCAATCGGTGCAGGCGATCAGGGTATGATGTTTGGTTATGCTACAAACGAGACCGAAGAATATATGCCTTATCCCATTTACTACGCACACAAGCTTTGCCGTCAGCTTACTAAGGTTCGTAAGGACGGAACACTTAAATATCTTCGTCCCGACGGAAAGAGCCAGGTATCGGTAGAATATGATGACAACGGCAAGCCCGTAAGATTCGATGCGGTTGTTCTTTCAACACAGCATGATGATGACGTTACTCAGGAACAGATTCATGCAGATATTAAAAAATATGTTTTCGACGAAGTTCTTCCAAAGGAAATGGTTGATGAAAACACCAAGTATTTTATCAATCCCACAGGACGTTTCGTAATCGGCGGACCTCACGGTGATGCAGGTCTTACAGGTCGTAAAATAATCGTTGATACTTACGGCGGATATGCTCGTCACGGCGGCGGAGCATTCTCAGGTAAGGACTGTACCAAGGTTGACCGTAGTGCAGCTTACGCAGCAAGATATGTTGCAAAGAACATTGTAGCTTCAGGCCTTGCAGACAAGTGCGAGATTCAGCTTTCATATGCTATCGGCGTTGCAAAGCCTACATCAATCATGGTAGATACATTCGGCACAGGTAAGATTGCGGATGAAAAAATCGTTGATATCGTAAGAGAAAACTTTGACCTTCGTCCTGCAGGAATCATCAAAATGCTTGATTTGAGAAGACCTATCTACAAGCAGACCGCAGCATACGGACATTTCGGAAGAAACGATTTAAATCTTCCTTGGGAGCAGCTTGACAAGGTTGACGTTTTAAAGAAATATTTATAAGATAGTGAATGGATGTTTCGATTATGAAACATCCATTTATTAATTTTACGATTGGAAAAGAATATGAAAGTCAGAATTAAAAAATTATCCGAAAATGCAGTTGTTCCGACATACGGAACAGACTTTGCGGCAGGCGCCGATCTTTATGCCTGCATAGAAGAGCCGGTTTCAATCGGCTGCGGCGAGACCAAAATGATTGGTACGGGCATTGCCATGGAAATTCCCACAGGTTACGTAGGACTTGTATTCGCTCGTTCCGGACTTGCATGTAAAAAAGGCCTTGCTCCCGCCAATAAAGTAGGTGTCATCGACAGCGATTACAGAGGCGAGATTAAGGTTGCGCTTCACAATCACAACGGCTCGGGAGATGCATTAACGGTAGATAACGGTGAGAGAATAGCACAGATATCCATAGTTCCTTATCTTAAGGCTGATTTTGAGGTTGTGGAAAATCTTGAAGACACCGAAAGAGGCGAGGGCGGATTCGGATCGACGGGAAAATATTAGGAGCCGGACACGCTACACGAGCCAGGCACCTTATTCGACACCGGTATAATCAAACTCCGGTATAAAAGATTCAGAGGCGGTATCGCCTTCCTGAAAATATGCGTTTTTGATATCAAGTGAGAGTACATAGTCTAAAAGACGGTCGTACTCTCTTTTTGTTACTTTTCTAAGAAGGGCCGGATATTTTTCGCCTGCTTCTTTTAGGGACGCTGTATCTAGCGGAGTGTATTGATTCATTAGAGAAATATAAACAGAATCGCCATAGGTTTCATGAAGATATGAAACCACGTTTTTGGCATTTTTAACTCCACCCGGAAGCAAGAGATGCCTTACAATGACACCTTTTTTCATGATTCCGCGCGAATCAAAAATAGGCTCGCCGACCTGGCGATACATTTCGGCAATTGCAGCCTTGGCTACCTCGGGATAATTTTTTGCCTTTGAGTAGTTTAATGCCATATCTTCGTCAAAGTATTTAAAATCAGGCAGATACACGTCCACGAGACCTTCTAACATTTTTAGAGCCTCAGGAAGTTCGTATGCGGATGAATTATAGACTATGGGAAGCGAAAGCCCTTTTTCTTTTGCCAGGATTAATGCTTCTTTTATCTGCGGTATGAAGTGTGACGGTGTGACGAGATTGATGTTGTTTGCGCCCTGCGTTTCCAGTGATAAGAATATATCTGCGAGCTTTTCAACCGAGACTTCTTTTCCGATTAAGCCTCTTGAAATCTTTTCGTTCTGGCAGAACACACATTTTAGATTACAGCCTGAAAAGAATACCGCACCACTGCCTTCTTTTCCACTAATGGAAGGTTCCTCATAAAAATGCAAAGCAGCCCTTGCAAGCATTACGGAATCGTTAACGTTGCAAAAGCCTTTATTAACAGAGCGGTCGATATTACATTGTCTCGGACAGAGTGTACAAATCATAACATTAAAAAAAGTGCCGGAAACCCTGAGGTTCCGGCACAGTGATTATCTTATTTAAAATATCTTTCGTAAAGTCCCTTGAAAGCTTTGCCGTGTCTAGCTTCGTCACGAGCCATCTCATGAACTGTATCATGGATTGCATCAAGGTTTAATGCTTTAGCACGCTTTGCAAGATCTGTCTTTCCTGCTGTAGCGCCGTTTTCTGCTTCGATTCTCATCTCGAGATTCTTCTTGGTGGAGTCTGTTAAAACTTCGCCGAGAAGCTCTGCGAATTTAGCAGCATGTTCAGCTTCTTCAAAAGCTGCCTTTTCCCAGTATAAACCAACTTCGGGATAGCCTTCTCTGAAAGCTACTCTGGACATTGCAAGGTACATACCGACTTCTGAGCATTCGCCGTTGAAGTTTGCTCTTAAATCGTTCTTGATATCTTCGGGAGCATCACTTGCTACACCTACTACATGCTCTGCAGCCCAGGACATTTCCTCGGACATGGGAGCAAATTTGGAAGCGGGAGCGCCGCAAACGGGACATTTTTCGGGAATGGGATCACCTTCGTGAACATAACCGCAAACCTGACATACATATTTCATATTACATAACCCTCCTTTTGAGTATTTTTATTTTAGGTTGAGATTAATTATATCATATACGATGCTTCTTTGTAAAAGAAGAACGTATACCGATTTCTTCTTTTTTTATGATTTTTTTGATATTTTCGGAATGCTTTGTGAGAATGCAGAGGCTTCCGACCGCAAGGATTAGTGCATAAATAATGTTGTGCGTGTATATTCCGACAAAAACGGGGAAAGCGATGAGCATTGTAAGTGTTGCAAAAACTATGTAATCTGTAGCGAAAGTGATGATAATAACGAGGATGCCGGCGATTACAAACACAATCGGATTATATCCTAAAATACAGCCCATTAATGTTGCGAAACCTTTTCCGCCTTTAAACTTAAGATAGAACGGGAAAATGTGTCCGATGATGGCCATTGAAGCAACTATGTAGGGAAGATACTCATAATCCTTAAAAAACATTCTGGCAACGAAAACCACTATAAAACCTTTGAAAATATCTACCGCACCTACAAGGACGCCCCATTTCCAGCCTAAGGTCAGGGTTGTGTTGGATGCGCCAAGGTTTCCGGTTCCGCCGCTTCTGATATCTTTTTTTAGGATTTTTGCAAGGAAAAAAGCGGTGCTGAAACTGCCGATAAGATATGCAATTAATGCGCCAAGAATGTATACGTACATAGCTTCTCCGAAATAAGTATTTTTACCTGTTAATAGTACAATTTTTCCGAAGAAAATTCAATAATATAAAATTATTTCCAAAAGGCACATAAATGTTGTATACTTGATTTTGAGCGTAGATAAAAACTTATTTCACGCAGGGAAAAAGTGTAAAAAGGGATACTGAAAATGAAATTAAATTACAAGAGAACGATACTTGCCGGTCTGGCATTTATGACGATATCGGGATTCTGGGGAATGTACGATGCGGTAACACCGTTAATTCTTAAGAATTCGTTCCACTTAAACGAAGTTTTAAACGGCGTCGTAATGGCAATGGACAATGTGTTTGCAATTATCCTGCTTCCGCTTTTCGGAATATGGTCGGATAAAACAAACACAAAATTCGGTAAAAGAATGCCGTTTATTGCAATCGGAACCCTTATTGCGGTTATCTCCATGTTTTTCATGCCTTTTGCGGATAATGAAAGAAACCTTATACTGTTCCTTGTTTCAACGGGCGCAGTTCTTCTTTCGATGTCGTTTTACAGATCTCCCGCAGTTGCTCTTATGCCCGACATCACTCCGAGAGAATTAAGAAGTAAAGGTAATGCCGTAATCATGTTAATGGGTACGGCAGGTGTTATCTATTCAATGATAATGATAAAAGTGCTCGTAAAAACTCCCGAAGGAGCCGAGACACCTAACTATATGCCGTTATTCTTATCTATGATGGCTTTCATGTTTATAGGTACGTTGATTCTGGTATTAACGGTTCCCGAAAACAAGTGGTCCAAAGAAGTTAAGGACAACGAGACACCCGAAGAAAAGGCTGAAAACCAGAATGCGGGAAAGAAGATTTCAAAAGAAAAATTAAAGAGTTTAATCTTTATCCTGCTCTCCGTATTTTTATGGTACATGTCATATAATGCGGTAAACACCGCTTTCTCAAGATATTCAATTGAAGTCCTCAAAATGAAGGACGGAAGTTATGCTACATACATGCTCGTGGCTACCGTTATTGCGGTAATAAGCTATCTGCCCATCGGAATTATTTCCAGCAAGTTCGGCCGTAAAAAAGTCATTATGGCCGGCGTTGTAGGTCTTGCAGTCGCTTTCCTTGCCTGTACGTTCGTAAAAGGCGGAGGTCCGCTTTTATATGTCCTCTTTGGTATAGTCGGAATTTCGTGGGGCGCAATTAACGTCAATTCATTCCCGATGGCAGTTGAAATCGCATCGGACGGTGACGAGGGAAGATATACGGGATACTATTACACATTCTCAATGGCTGCACAGGTTCTTACACCCGTACTTTCCGGCGTATTCCTTCAGTATGTATCCTACAAATCGCTGTTCCCTTACGGAGTTGTTTTTGCAGCACTTGCATTCTTTACAATGTCGCAGGTTAAACACGGCGATATTGTGACCGGTCAAAAGAAGTCCCTTTTGGAACATTTTGACGTCGATGACTAAATAAAATAAAGTGAAACAAATAAATGAGTTTTCTTAATTCTTTTAACAACGCATATTCATATGATGATTTGATTTTATGGGCTTTTGTTGCCTTATATGGCATGTTCTGGCTCATCGTTTTCCTTGCGCTGATTATCCATCATTTTCTTTTGGCGGTGCCTTTGTATATAATGGCCGACAAGGCAGGATACGCATATCCTTTCCTTGCGTTTATTCCTTTTGCCAATTACTACCTGATGCATATTCTTCCGATGAAGGAATACAATTACATAGGTATGTATAAGACATACGAAAGGAAAAACGGATTCCTTTTGTATATGATAGTAAGATGGATAGGGCCCTTAGCCATAGGAATAGTGGGAACAATTTTATCGGTTATTCCTTTTATAGCAATTCTTATCGCAATGGTAATTCAGTTAATAAACCTGACTTTAATAGTTGCCGGGTTCATAGGAAAAGCAATAATGATGATTGATCTTTTGGATTTGTATATGAAAAAAGATGAAAAAGGATTAGCGATTTTCCTTGGAATAATAAGTCTCTTCGTTCCGATTGTTTTCCCTATTACATGCATTGTATTATGCAAAAAGGAACCGGAATTCGGATATGGAAATTATTACTATCCCGTGAATCTTCAGACAATAGAATAGGAGAGGTCTTTTATGACTTCACCCGCAATGATTAAACCTGCCACTCCGGGCACAAAAGATGCGCTCGCCGGGGCAGTTTTTTTATTGGAAAGATTGGTAGAATCTGTATCTGTCGGTGCCTGACTCCCGAAGGGTGTCCGGCTTCGGTTCTGCGTTTTGGGCTCCTCTTCGGAGTAAACGACTTTCAAAGAATCGATGTTAAGTTTCTTAAGTTCATGGCGCATTACTTTTGCGAGAGGACAGACCTTAGTTGAGAAAATGTCTGCAACCCTAAAAGCACTCGCATCGGTTTTATTGCCCGTTCCCATGGATGAAATAACGGGAACTCCCGCTTCTTTGCAGCGAAGGATAATAAGTTTTTTGGCGGTAACCGTATCAACTGCATCTACCACATAATCAAAGTCTGAAAAGTCAAACTTATCCGCGGTTTCAGGCAGATAAAAAACAGGCTTTTCATGAACGATGACGTCGGGATTGATGCTTAAAAGACGTTCCTTCATGACAGTGGTTTTCTGCTCTCCGATATTTGAAGAAAGAGCGATAATCTGTCTGTTAAGATTGGACTCTGCCACGGTATCGTGATCGACGATGGTTATTTCGCCGATTCCGCCACGAACCAGAGCCTCGCAGACAAATCCGCCCACTCCGCCTATTCCGAAAACCGCAACATGCGACTTATTAAGTTTTTCAATACCTTCTTCGCCAAAGATGGGTATAAGGCGCGAGAAGCGTTCGTCTTTTACGTTCATGCTATTTATTCAGGCTTTCAACCAGTCCTTGCAAATCTTTGCATGCTTTTTCATAGCCCTCGAAAACAAAGGCATTCATTCCGGCTTTAATGGCGCCGTTTACGTTTCGCTGCTTGTCGTCGAAGAAAACACATTCCCCGGCTTTGAGATTGTACTTATCAAAGAGTGCGTTGAATATCTCGACACTCGGCTTAAGAAGATGAACTCGCGAAGAAACAATCTTGCCGTCTATGTAAGGGTAAAAAGGAAAGAGTCCGCGGTTAACACTTTCTTCAAAGGTTGAATCAGGGTAATTGGTGCATAAATAGACATTGAATCCTTTGCTCTTTAAATCTTTTACCCAGTTTTCACTGTAGTCGAAAGGTCTGATGGTGAGTATCAGATTATCGACAAAGAGGCGGATTTCCTTTCCGTATGCGGGCATTTTATCTGTTGCCAGCTTAACAACCTCATTGAAACTTAACACTCCGCGGTCCATCTCGTCCCACAAATCGTTGTTAATAAAACCTTTATCCAGTGTATCGATGCATTCTTTGTCAAAACCGAGCTCTTCCATGGTAGCTTTCCATGCAAAATCGACGAGCACGTTTCCGATATCAAATACAATGTTTTTAATCATAAGACATTTATCCGTTTCTGTTTATTTTCCCTTAAAGATCTTCTTTATTATAAACTTGAAAGCAGGCTCTGTCACGAAAAAAAGCGGATTCATGGGAAACATTGGCAAAAATGTGGTATACTACGCTATGAGTGAAAAATGATTAGGTAGGGGATTCTATGAATACACAAAATGAAAATTTTGAGATAGTCAGAGCCACAGAGGACTGGCAGAAAACAGGAGCATATTCGGTCAGAATAGAGGGTATGAATCGCCAGTATCATATATCGTTACGCGAGGAATTTGACGAGCATGATTTTGGCGATACGAAGTATATAGTTGTGCTCGATGACGGATATCCTGTGGCGACCTGCCGTTTTTATGAAATAGATCCTAAAAGAGTAATACTTGGTCGTCTGGTTGTTTTACCGGAGTATCGTAATCACAATTTAGGAAGTATTGTGGTTAAGGCTGCAGAAGAGTGGATAAAAGAGCTGGCTTACGAAGAAGTTGTTATAGACAGTCGCGTGGAAGTCGTTTCTTTTTATGAGAAATTAGGCTATTCCCATCTGGATGATTCGGTTAAAAAGAGCGGAAATTTTGATTGCGTTCGAATGAACAAAAAACTGTAAAATACGCGAAAACAGTTTTATTGACACTGATTTGAAAATGATATATTATTTATAACGTTACGGCGCGTGGCTCAGCTTGGTAGAGCGCTGCGTTCGGGACGCAGAGGTCGTGGGTTCAAATCCCGTCGCGCCGATAAAAAAAGACACCATTCGGTGTCTTTTTTTTCATACCGTGGGTTCAAATCCCTGCAATCATATGTAAATAAATACCCATTAATTATCAAAATATGCTATTCTAGGAGTAAGATATTCGCGCATAATAATATCAGGCATTAATTAAAGTGGTTAGGAGAAATATATGTTTAGAGAAGTAGCCAGAAAAAAACAGGCTTTACCGATAGAAGAATGCATTGAAATATTAATAAAAGAACCTCGCGGAGTGCTGTCTGTACTGGGTGATGATGACTATCCCTACGGTATGCCGCTTAATCATTATTACTGCGAAGATGATGGAAAAATATATTTTCACGGAGGGAAACAAGGGCATAAGGTTGATGCGATCAAGCGCCATGACAAAGCATCTTTCTGCGTATATGATCAGGGCTTTCGCAATCCGGGAGAATGGGCTTTAAATATTCGTAGTGTCATTGTTTTTGGCAGGATTGAAATTGTGGAAGATACGGAAAAGGTCCTTAAAATTTCTAGACTTTTAAGTTATAAGTTTACCGATGATGAGGAATATATTGAACACGAACTTATCAATGCAGGCCCGCGAACTCTTATGTTTGCGTTAAAACCTGAATGTATAACGGGTAAAATTGTAAATGAGGCTTAGCGATTCTTTTATGATTTCTCGAATAAATGAATGTACGAAAGGGAAGAATAAAATGGAAATTGTTTATAAAAAACTGTCGGAGAATGAATTGAGCAGAATTATCGAAATGAGAATTGACCAGTTGAAGGAAGAATACACATCGTCAGGCAAAAGTGCTCCGGAGGGCGTGGATCTTGAATCGGCATTGATGGATTTTTATAAAAGAAATTTGGCTGCCGGCACGTATGTTTCCTGGCTGGCATTTGATGGAGAAAGAATCGTCGGAACAAGCGGTATGTCGTTCGCGGAAAAGCCGCCATACTTCGCGTGCCCTTCGGGTAAAGTAGGCATCCTCTCCAGTATGTATACCGATCCGAATTACAGGAGGATGGGAATCGCCACAAATTTGCTTGACAGAGTGGTAAAGGAAGCCGAAGACTATGGGTGCGGAACAATTTATATTACAGCATCGGACGTCGGTGTAAAGCTATACGAATCCTATGGATTTAAGCATAACGGAAATTTCATGCAATACAATTTTTCTAAATAGACAGATTATCTTTCAGTAAAATGCACAAGAGTTATTTACTATTATTGAAAAACTAATGGAACATTGATGCATGAATTAATGAATGAGTATAGAAATTGAACTAGTTAAGAAATGAATAAGAATTATACAGGCTTCAATTAAAGATTTCCTGAAGAAATAATTATATACTTTGTTCAAATCTATAATAAATCGTTAAAGGACTTTTGAGTTATGCGTTTTGGATTTTCGTACATAGGATTGATATGGTTGATCATGCTTCTCGTTCCGAATTTTATTTGGACGAAGAACAAGCCAAAGGATTACGAAGAGTATGTTCATAATGAGAACAAAGTATTGCTTATTTTTGAACGTGCAGGGCAGTTTGTTGTTACGTCGGTGGCGCTTGTGCTCTCTGATTTTAATTTCAAGGGGTGGAACTTTTGGTGCCCGGTATTGATTATCTCCTTAATCTGCATGGTGCTTTATGAGATATATTGGATACGCTATTTCAGAAGTGATAAAACCATGAAGGATTTCTACAAAAATCTTTTAGGAATACCTGTTGCCGGAGCCACGCTTCCAGTCATCGCATTCTTTCTTCTTGGAATATATGGCGGAAATGGCTTAATGATTCTTGGCTCGGTCATGCTTGGAATCGGTCACATTGGAATACATCTCGCTCATAAGAAAGAAGTGATTGAACCAGGAGCCAAAAAGCATATTGTAAAAAGAATATTAATCGGTATTCCAAAAGTAATTGTTTCGATGGTTCTGATAATCGTTCTTGGATTCTTTGTCGTAGTAATTATTGGCAGAAATATAAATCAGATTAAGCGTGTAATAGATTATAGCGACGGAATTAATAAGTCAGAATATGTAATGTTAAATGGTCAGGAACAGTATATCCTTACAATGGGACATGATATATCAAATCCTGTTATCATCAGTCTCCACGGCGGCCCGGGAGCACCCAGTACAATTACTGACTATTGCTGGATAGACTATCTGACAGATGATTATACTGTTATTAGCTGGGATCAACGAGGATGCGGCAGGACATATTATCATAATGTGAATACAGATCCTGATAACAGCACGGTTTCATTCGAACAGGCCATGAATGACTTAGATGCTCTGGTTGAGTATGCTCGAAATACATATAAGCAGGATAAGGTGATTATTATGGGACATTCATATGGAAGTCTGCTCGGAAGCCAGTATGTTCTTGATCATCCTGAAAAAGTTTCTGCCTATATAGGAATAGGCCAGGAAGTAATCGAAGAAGATTTGTATGCATATACCTATGATTATAATGATGCGCTGGCAAAAGCAAGGGAGGCCGGTGATGATACCGGCGAAATGGAGAATGCGTATGAGAACCTTATAAATAATCCCACGGTAGCAAATATGTCTGCGCTTAGCAACAGTACGCTTAAGTATCATTCGCCGAGAGTAACAGAAGACGTATCGACAACTGCTACAATCTTCTCGCCTTATTTTGGAGTTGATGATGCAAGGTGGTATTGGGTTATTTTATCAGCGCTAACCGGCAATACAGCATACGAAGATTTGGAGAAACCGTTGATAGATTATTTATTGGATTTTAATGCATATAAAAGAAATACTGATTTTCAGATGCCGGTTCTTTTTATATCCGGTTCGGACGACTGGTCTTGCCCTGTTGGACCGATAGAAGAATACTACGATGTAATAACTGCTCCCCAAAAGGAAATGTATCTCGTTGATGGGTGCGGACATTCTCCTCAAGGACAATTACCGGAAGAATTTTGTCAGGCGATAAAAAGGTTTCTTGATGTGTGTAAACATGTAATTACATTTAATTGATAATATTTGTTTCAGAGGAGTTAATATGCCTTTAAGGAATATGATAATTCTTACGATAGTGGCGATATTGATTCTGTTGACAACTTTAAGCACTGTTTGTTAGAATACACATGATGATAAATTCTAAAAGAAAGAGAGGTCATTTTTATGCGTTTTGAAAAATTGGATATTGTAAGTAAATATTGTATGATGACCTCGGTTAATCGTATCTAGTTTGGTATGTCCGACAGATACTTATATATGCATTTAAACCGTGGCATTTCTTGTCGCGGTTTTTTATATTTGATTTCAAGGTCTCCATACAATAAATAATCACAGCTGTTAATTGAAACATTTACCAAAAGGAGATTAAGACATTGAATAATATTATTTTAAGAAAAGAAACAAAAGAAGATTTTTACGATACCGAACATATGACAATGCGCGCGTTCTGGAATCTGCACGGTCCGGGATGCAATGAGCATTTGCTTGTTCATAAATTAAGAGAAAGCGAAGATTATCTGCCTGAGTTAAGCAGAGTGGCCGAACTTGACGGCAGAATTGTCGGAGCGATCTTTTATTCAAAGGCAAAGGTGGCTGACGGCGACACGGAGCATGAAGTACTTACCTTCGGACCGCTCGCGGTTGAGCCGACCTGCTTTAATATGGGAATTGGAGCAAAGCTCCTAAAAGAAACGCTAGCCCTTTCAAAAGAAGCAGGCTACAAAGGTATCGTTATCTGTGGCGAACCTGAATATTATCCGAAGCACGGATTTAAAACCTGTGATAATTTCGGAATCGTTCATCCTGCATTCGGCAATTCCGATGCTTTTATGGCCTATCCGTTAAACGACGGTTTCGAGGAAATACACGGCACATATTATGAAGCACCTGTATTTGAAACTTGCGAAGATGAGGCTGAAATTGAAGAGTTTACAAAAGAATTTCCGTATTACAAACCGCTTAAACTTTCATGCCAGTGGCTACACGTTGAGAAGCTCGGAAGAATATCCGAAGTTCAAAAGAACAGTTTTAAGATACGTTTCTTCGAGCAGGAATTACCGGCCAAGCTTAAAGGTAGCTTTTATGAGGAAGACTCAGAGAAGTGGCCTGTTGTGGGTGATTACGTAACATTTCTTTATAACCCTAACGGAGAGTGCACGATTCTTACGGTCTGCGAAAGATCGAGTTTTTTACAAAGACCGGACCAGGCTAAAACAGGTGTTATGCAGCATATGGTCGCAAACGTTGATTACACTTTTATAGTGACTTCGTTAAACGATGATTATTCTTTTAACAGAATAGCGAGATATGCTAGCGTGGCACTTCAGGGCAATTCGATACCGGTTGCAATCCTCACCAAATCGGATCTTTGCAACAACGTGGGAAGATATGTAAGGGAAGTGGAATCGATCTCTGAAAACATCCGCGTACATGCGGTTTCTGCTTTGCTTGATATTGGGCTTGATGAACTGGAAGAATACTTCACACCGGGAACAACAATATGTCTTATGGGCTCATCGGGTGCCGGAAAATCAACACTTATAAATTCGATTGTCGGCAGCGAAGTAATGAAAACTTCCGAGATCAGAGAAGACGATTCCAAGGGAAGACACACTACGACGCACAGGCAGCTTATTGAAGTTAAAGAAGGCGTTTTCATCATTGATACTCCGGGTATGCGTGAGATTGGAATGGCCAATACGCAGGATGGAATTGATGATACTTTTTCGGATATCGTCGAACTTATAGGCAGATGCAAATTCAGCAACTGCCGTCACGATACCGAGCCCGGCTGTGCCATAAAAGCAGCACTTGAAAGCGGAGAACTCTCGCGTGAGAGATACGAACTCTATGTAAATCTTGGCGCCGAGAATACCCGCAATTACGCTATGAAAAAAGAAATCTCAAGATGGGCCAAAGAAATGAAAAAGTTTAAAGACAAAAACAACAACTGGGATTAAAGGAGATAAAAAAATGAATATAGAAACAGAAAGATTAATAGTCAGATCGCTTGAAAGAGGCGACGAACTTGTATATGCCAAGATGGCGGAGGACGGAAGCCTTGATGAAGTCGGATTTGACGTAAACTGTGCGGAATGGATGGGCGAGTGGATTGAAGAAGCACTTGAACTTACGGCAAACGACAATCCGAGAGTGGATTACATTCCCTGCACCGTTGTAGATAAAGCAACAAACGAAATCATCGGAAATGTCGGCTGTACATATTATGAAGATACAGACAAGATTGGAATCTGCTATTTTATCGGAGCCGATTACAGAAGAAAAGGTTATGCGGCAGAAGCGGTAAAAGCATATACGGATTATTTCTTCGATCATTACAATGAAAAAGAAATCATTGCAACAATAAAAGCAAATAATGAACAATCTTACAAAACTGCAGAAAAATCAGGCTTCAAACTGATTGAAACGAAAATGTACAAAGACATTTATGATGAGGAAGAAGAACTGTACAGATTTTATGTATTAACCAAAGAATAAGCTTAGACTTGAAACGAGGAAAATTATGAAACTAAACAAAATATCTGCAACATTACAGAATGGGTGTCGTTTGGCATCCATTCTTTTATGATATCAACCCATACTGACAGTAGAAAATGAAATAGTAGCCGGCCACGGAGCATCGGGTCTGCTTTTGCATTAATGCCAGTCTGAGTGGTATTTGCGTTTATTTTCCGAAAGACTTTTAACGATTTCTTTGAGAGTTAACCGTATTTTTTTAAAATAAACCAATTAAAACGGATATTTTTCCATAGTTGGATTTTTAAAATATTCCCTTTGGAGATACTATATAGTCAGGAAATATGGTACAATTCAAAACGGAGGGAATGCTTATGAAAATCAAATGCGAATACTGTGGCTCCATGTTTGATGACACTTTGGAAAAATGTCCGTCCTGCGGTGCACCGAATCAAAATGTCAGAAGAAGTACCGCCGATCAGCCCACCACCATCGAAGGGCTTAAAGAATGGTATGAATCCAAGGGACTTCCTCCCTATGAAACCACGAGATTCTTTATCGGTATCGATTACAAATATCCCCGAGCTTTCGGTATTTACAAGGATGAAAATACCGGCAATTTTATAGTTTATAAAAACAAAGACAATGGCCAGAGAGCTGTAAGGTATGAAGGAAGCGACGAGGCGTATGCTGTAAATGAGCTTTTTATGCGTCTTAAGCAGGAGATAATCGAACAGAAATCAAGAAACGCTTCCGCGCAGCGAAATACCGACACATCGCCTGCGGATGCCCAGAAGTATTACGACAGTTACCATGCAAGACGTTCTTCGGGCGGCAGATCCAACCCTGGAGGCAGAAAGGCTTTAAGAACTGCATTAACCATAATAGGAATATATTTGGCCGTTCAGATTTTCGGACCGACTGCACTTTTTGGCTTAATTTTAGGTGAAGGACGCGGTGTTCCCGAAAAAGGATATTATTCCTATAACGGCAATACATACTATTCTTTCGGAGATTATTCATATGTCGATGACTCTGACAGATGGGCCGTTTACAATACAGCAAGCGGTGAATGGGAGACAGCCGATGTATCTGCCATTCCCGAATTTAAGAAAAACAGAAAAGCAAAAGATTATTATTTATCACGGGATTATTCAAACGATTACGATTTCCCGACTATCAGCGATACAAGGCTTTATTACGACAACTCATATAAGCCGGGATATGTTACCACCGGTTATTACAGCTACGACGATAACGAATACTATCGCATGGATTCGTATGATACATCCAGCTGGTATGTATACTCCGACGAGTATGATGACTGGAGAAGCGTATCGTCATCGGATGTTCCGGAGGCACTCACCAATCAGTATGATGCCAAAGATTTTTATTATGTTCCAAACTGGAATTCGGATACACAGATAACCGATTTCAAGGATACCGAATATTATGCTCAATACGAGAGAGATCAGGAAGCGGAAAGACAAAGCAGCTATTCAAGCAGCGATGATTCGTGGAGCTCAAACGACTCTTCGGATTATTCGTGGAGTTCGTCCGATTCGTGGGATTCGGGCTCTTCAGACTGGAGCAGTGACTGGTAAAAGAGGTAAATATGGAATCAGTTTTTGAAAAAGAACAAATAATACTGCCGAGTCTTTGCGACTACAATGCCAAACTTTCGATATCCGCAATCGCGGGGCTTTTTATGGATGCGGCCATGTATCATGCCGAGACTCTGGGCGTGGGTTTTACGGGATTTAATGAGAGGGGACTCTTCTGGATTGCTGCAAGAACCAAGATAAAAATCTTAAGAAGAGCGGATATGGCTAAGACCGTAAAAGTATCCACCTGGCCCGAAGAAGCCGGAATACTTAAATGCAATCGAGATTATGAGATAAGCGACGATAACGGCATAATAGCACTTGGCAAGACAGAGTGGGCGATAATCGATGCGAAAACTCATGTTCCGCAGAAAGCCAAAGGCATATATCCGGAGGGTCTTGTAATCACGGATAAAACAGCCATCCCCGAACCGTTTTCTGTTATGAAAGATGACTTTGAGGGAGAACTTAAGGGCAGATATACTGTCAGAAGCATAGACACCGACTATGGCAGACATATGAACAATGTCGCATATATTAAAGCGGTGGAAGGATTGTTTTCATCAAAAGAACTGGATGAACTAAAGATATCGGAACTTGAAATTCACTACAAAAACCCTTCGTTTGAAGGCGAGACCATATCTTTTTATATAAAAAAAGAAGAAGACTTCATGAATATAAAGATTGTCAAAGAAGACGGCTCAACTTCGGCTTTGGTAAGAATACATTAAAAAATGCGCCTTGCGGGCGCATTTTTTAATGATATAAACCAATACTGACAGTAGAAAATAAAATCTTCAACTAGTATTGGCAGTTAGTTCTTTATGTATTATATTTTTGTTATCATAAAAAAAGAAAAGGACCGGTTTATTATGAAATTTAAATTAGGTGAAAACATCAGGAAAATGAGAAAAGAAAGATCCCTTACCCAGGAGGCTTTGGCTGAAGCTTTGGGAGTAACGGTCGGAGCGGTATACAAATGGGAAGCCGATCTTTCGATTCCCGAAGTAGAAATGCTGGTTAGAATCGCAGATCTTTTCGACACTTCGGTGGATGCAATGCTCGGATACGAAGCAGCCGACAACCGCAAACAGTCAATTAGGGACAGGCTGACCATGTTCATATTCCAAAAAGACAAATCGGGACTAATCGAGGCTGAAAAAGCATTAGTAAAATATCCAAACGATTATGGCATACTCCTGATCGTCGCACATATGTATTCAGGTTTCGGACAGGAAGAGAAGAATAAAGATTTGGTGCTTAGAGCAATCGATCTTTTTGACAGGGCATCAAATATTGTTCCTCTGGATGCGGACCCCAAATACGGAAGAACATACATTTTTGGCAATATAGCTCAGCTCTATTTTGCAATCGACGAACACGACAAAGCTCTTGAAATGTTAAAAAAGAATAACGAGGCAGGAGTTTTTGATTCTCAGATTGGTTTTATGTCGGCGCTTAATGGCGGTAAGGGCGAAGAGTGCCTGTCACTACTGGCATTAAGTTTTTGGGACAATACCAATCAGCTTATCAATATAACGCTGGGATTGTTTTTCTTTTATAAAAACCGCGGGGAAACAGAACGCATAAAAGAATTGACCAGATGGGGTGATGAATATATAAAAAGTCTTCAGAAAAACGAAGAACCGGGGTTCCTTGATTATATGTCCGTAACATATCTTACACTGGAGAGTTTTGCTTATCTAAAAGACGGGGATGAAAAGAAGGCTCGTGAATTGTTTCTTAATGCAAAAGAAATGGCTGAGAAATTTGATTCATCTCCGAATTTTCATCTCAATATCTGCAAACTGTTCGATTTCCCGACAAATATAAATTCGTACAATACACTTGGCAGAACAGCGGCTGAAGCTATAGAGACGATTATAAAGATGCTTGATGATAAAAAATTCTCTGCTATGTGTACAGAATTAAGCAAATAAAAAGAATTGAACTTTAGGGGGTTCTATATGAAAATCAGAAATATTTATTTTAAGAAAGGCATTCCGTTTTTTTGCCTGACGATTGCTGCATTATGCATAATCATCACACTGATATCGCAGCTTATTGTATCAACTTATATGGCTTTTCTGTTTGTTTATCCGATTAAATATCCATGGCAGGTTATTACACATATTTTCCTTCAGGGAGCGCCTCAGGCTCTTATTCCGCCTGAATATCCGTCTGATTATGGTATAAGATTAACAATAGGTCATCTTGGATATAATTTACTTCTGATACTGCCTTTCGGAATCCTGGTTGAAAAGATAATTGGAACTAAAAAGATGTTACCTATATTTGTTGCATCATGGTTGATAGATTTGATTGCCTGTATAATAATGGGCGTTTACTTTACTAAAAAAGGTGAAGAATTTGGCTGTCACGGTGCTTCCGGTTTAGCGTTCTGCTTTGTTCCGCTTGCGTTGTATGCGATATTTGTTCTTGGAAAAAAATACGGGTTTGGTAAGTTGTTTAAACAGGTTTCGTTTTATTTTCTGATTCCTTTTTCGTTATTAACGTTGTATATAGCAATAAGTCCTTTCGTGGCAGGAGTGCCCTCTATGATTATTCACCTTTCGGCTATAATTATCGGAGTGATATTTACTGTTGTTTATCGAAAGACGATTAATTCGTTTTTTGAAAATTAGAGTTTTTATTCCTGTGGATTTAGTTGTTGCATCTCTTCGATTTGCTGATTTATATTCTCCAGATTGACCAGTTCCTGAATCATTTGAGGTTCATATTTGTCTGCATGCTTACCGTTTGCTCTTGAATCTATTATTTTATAAGCAATAATAGTTATCAGAAAATAAAGGATGGCTGATGAAATTATAAACAGTATAAAGAATAACGGAATGAATAAGAAAATCATCAATAATATTCCGATGGCTCCGATTCCGGGCATGGGAGAACCGTCAATACTTCCCCAGACATAATTATCGGATTCAATTATCGAAACAAGCCATAAAATTCCTATGGCTGAAGCATATATAAGAATTGATGCTAAGAATCCTAACGGAATTCCGAGCAATCCAAGCAGGTATGCTTTTGTGTGGTCATTACTGAGTTTTTTCTCTAATTTATCAATATTTTTTTCCGAAGCCTTTTTGGCATCCAGAAGATCAAGGATTTGACCTGAACTTTTATCCATAGTTTCCCCCGCAAACCGGTTTTTTTCCATTATAAAACAGGCACCCGTGAGTGCCTGTCTTTAATTATTTTTCTGATCTTGTCTTATAATGTTTTTTAATTGCCTTGAAGGTTTCGTCCGAAATCACATGCTCGATTCTGCACGCATCTTCGGAAGCGGTTTTTTCCGATACACCAAGCTCAACGAGCAACTGGCTTAAGATTACGTGGCGTTCGTAAATCTTCTTTGCTATTTTTAAGCCTGCATCGGTTAATTCCACGGTGCCGTTTGCATCAACGGAAACATAGCCCTCTTTTTTGAGATTTGAAAGTGCGATGCTGACACTCGGTTTGGAAAAGTTCATTTCTTTTACGATGTCAATTGCACGTACTCTCTCTAGGCCTCTTTTATATAAAACCAAAATGGTTTCAAGATACATTTCGCCGGATTCATAAAGTGCCATATGTAATTCCCCCTCATTTGCGGTTATACGAATCTAATCAATTCTTATATATAATATCATAATGTAAAAATAAAATAAACAATATCTTAATTTGCACAAAAGCAGAAAATAAAGGGCTGTTTTTGGCAAATCATGCTTATTGACCGTTGCCTGAAAAACTGATAGACTACCATTGATTTGATTAAACAATAATCCTATTCGAAAGGACGTAAATATAATGAAAAAATACGGAAATCTGATTTTTGCGATCATACTGTTTGTTGCAGGTCTCGGATGCTTTATTTACAACAATAAAGCAGACATTACCGCGCTTGTTCCCGCGCTCATTCTTTTCGCTGTAGGATTTTTCCTTCTCATAAAAGGAGGCGACTGGTTTGTTGACGGCGCAAGTGCAATTGCCGAAAAGTTTAAAGTTCCCGAGATTTTAATCGGCGCAACCGTTGTTTCCATCGGTACCACGCTTCCCGAAGTAATGGTTTCCGCACAGGCGGCGGCCAAAGGAAACGGTGCAATATCCTACGGAAACGCAATCGGTTCCATCATCTGTAATGTTTCTTTAATCGCAGCCATTACACTGGCTGTAAAACCTGCCAAGGCAGACAGAAAATCACTGATTGTACCCGTACTTTTCTTCTTTACGGCAGCAGGCTTATATACATTCACCGCATACGTAACCGGCAATTTTACCAGAACCACGGGTATCGTGCTTTTGTGCATGTTCGTGGTTTATATGGTAATCACGGTTCTTACCGCTCTTAAAAGTAAAGGCAAGCCGGACGAAGCCGGCGCGGAAGAAAAAGAAGAGAAAGACATGCCCATATTCGTGGCAATCATTCTGCTTATACTCGGCGCAGCAATCATTGCATTCGGTGCAACACTTTTGGTAGATAACGGAACAATTATTGCCAAGAAAGTCGGCGTTCCCGATTCGGTTATCGCGCTTACAGTGGTAGCGCTTGGAACATCGCTTCCCGAACTTGTAACTGCAATCACTTCGCTTATCAAAGGTCACGGCTCATTATCGCTCGGCAACATCATTGGCGCAAACCTTTTCAACCTCGTGCTTGTAAGCGGTATGGCAATTACCATCAAGCCCTTCGAAGTACCTACTGAAAAGATGTTCTTAAACACAGGACTTAACTCCTCACTCGTTGTGGAAATACCCCTGATGCTTTTCGTAATGCTTTTCCTCACGGTGCCTGCACTGGTTAAAGGCAAGCTTTACAGATGGCAGGGCATAACACTGCTTTTGCTTTATGCAGGCTTTTGTGTATATCAGTTTGCGTTCTAAAAGAAATCATAAAAGAAAAATAAGACCGAAATCCAAACGGATTCCGGTCTTTCTTTTTACACATAGAAACACTATTTGTAGGGATTCTTTGCAATATACTCTTCAAGAATCTCGGCTGAGTCACCGACCAGTTCAACACACGGACGCTTTTTGTAATAGCTCTCTGTTCGCTCTTCGGGTGTGGGATTGTCGTGCTTCTGTGACAGACCCAAAAGTTCCCTGCAGACGATGGAACCGTTCTTTTCTTCGAACTTCTTTGCCACTTCCTGAATTCTTGCATAATGTGCGGCTTTTTCTTCTTTTTGCGACGAATCATCCACGCCGTAAAGAATGCCGAGTATAATTCCCATGCCACTGACGCTTCCGCATATTTCCCTCATTCTTCCGAATCCTCCGCCGAATGACGAAGAGACTCTTAAAAGAGTGGACTTATCCAGATCGGTAAGATCCGCGAAAGCAAGTACGACTGCCTGTGCGCAGTTGTAACCTTCTTTGAAATAATTCATTGCCAGTTCTTTTCTTGTCATAAGTACCCCCTCCTTAAAACCTCCGTAAAAAAAGAAAAGCACCAACCCCATGGCTCCTGTGTCCACAAAATTAGTACTTAGTGCGCGATCAGGGGCTCGAACCCTGGACACCCTGATTAAGAGTCAGGTGCTCTACCAACTGAGCTAATCGCGCGAACATAAGAGATTATATTATAAGTTTTTTTGTTTTGCAATACTTTTTTTGAAAAATATATAATATAATGTATTTGGCTTTTGCCGTACGGAGATGAAATATGATTTTTGACACACATGCGCATTATGACGACGATGCGTTTGATGAAGACAGGGAAGAAATAATAAAAGCCCTTAGAGAAAGCGATGTAAAAAGAATAGTAAATGTCGGAGCCAATCTTAAGACGAGCAAAAACAGTATAGATCTGGCGAATAAATACGATTTGTTTTATGCTGCCGTCGGAGTTCATCCCGATGACTGCGATGAAGTCGATGATGCAGGCATAGATGCTCTTCGCAAAATGTGCGAAGAAAAAAGAGTCGTTGCCATCGGAGAAATCGGCCTTGATTACTACTGGCACAAAGACAATCCCGACATCCAGAAAAGCGCATTTATAAGACAGATTGAACTGGCCAAAGAGCTTTCTCTTCCTATAATAGTCCATTCAAGAGAAGCCGCCAAAGACACAATGGATATCCTTGCAGAACATGCTGCAGGCAAAGTTGGCGGAGTCGTACACTGCTTTTCCTATTCGCCCGAAATTGCCCTCGAAGCCATAAAAATGGGCTTTTACATCGGAGTCGGCGGAGTGGTTACTTTTAAAAACGCAAAGAAACTAAAAGAAACCGTCGAAAGAATTCCTCTTGAAAAAATAGTGCTTGAGACCGACTGCCCGTATCTTGCGCCCACACCTTTCAGGGCTAAAAGAAATTCGTCGCTCTATCTTGAATACGTGGTTGACGAAATTGCTCTTTTAAAAGGAACAGACGCAGAAACCGTAAAAGAAATCACATATAAAAACGCACTTGAAATGTACAGACTATCCGAATAAAAAACATTTATTTTAGGAGAACTTAATGGGACTCGAAAATGTAAAATATGATGCTTTTATCAGCTACAGACATTGTGAGCTCGATTCTTTTGTATCTGAAAGCCTTCATAAGAAACTCGAAAACTTCAAACTTCCCAAATCCGTCTTAAAGAAAATGGGTTTAAAAAAGAAAAAGATTGAGAGAGTTTTTCGCGATGAAGCGGAGCTTCCTTTATCGGAAAATCTTTCTGAACCCATTATGGCCGCACTTAAGAATGCGGAGTTTCTTATAGTTATCTGTACACCGAGACTCCCTTTGTCCGAGTGGTGTAAAAAAGAGATAGAAACTTTCGTCGAAATACACGACAGAAAGCATGTTCTTTTGGTGCTTGCCGAAGGAGAGCCCGACGAATCCTTCCCCGAGATTCTTTTATACGAAGACGTAACGGAAAAGGATTTAAACGGCAACGACGTTGTTATCCGTCGCACGAGAGAACCCCTTGCAGCAGACTGTCGTGGCAAAAACAACAAAGAACGTCTTAAAAATATGGATAATGCCGTCATCAAACTCTGCGCGGCAATGTTCAATCTCAATTACGATGATTTAAAACAAAGAAAGAGAGAGCAGCAGATCAAAAAACGTATTATCGCCATGGAAGTTGTCCTTGCGATAGTTGCGATTTTTGCATTTGTATGCGTTCTTTTTACGGTCAAGATTCAGAAACAGAATAAGACCATTCAGGATAAATACGCATCATCCATGGCTTCGGCCTCAAAAGATCTCTACGAAACCGGCAGACGCCTTGATGCGATATATGCCGCACGAAGCGTGCTTCCCGACAGAGAAACAAAGGACTATAACGAAGAAGCCTACAGAGCTCTTGTTGATGCAATGAATGTTTACGGCGCGTCGGAGTCCTATGTTCCGACCGGAATCGTACAGATACCGAGTGCAATCACTTCATATCAGGTTTCACCCGACAGGAAAAGAATGGCACTTTTCGGACATGATGATATCCTTTATGTAGTGGATATAGAAAGCGGAGAAACTATCTGTCAAACCGAAGCCTATGGCCTTTACGATATGAGTTTCAGCGGTAATGACGGTGTAATTTACTCCATCGGATATATAACCGATGATACACAGACAAGATATCTTGACATAAAAACAGGAAATACAAAAGTTATTGACGAATATCCGTCTGATGTCGAAACACCTGATGACGGAAGAATGACCTTTACATTTACGATTGACGGCGTAAAAGCTTATTCGGAAGATACGGTCATTTATGAGATTAAGTATTCCGATTACGATCTCGAATTCGATATATTCAGCGAATACCTTGATGTGGCTTTTTCCGAGGACGGAGAATATGCCGTCTTTGCACTCAAGGAAGATCCGGCTTTTGACGGCGCGATTCTATGCCAGTTTGAAACCGCCACAGGTCAGATAGATATGTTTATCCGTGATAAAAATATTACCGATTACGCGGGTCTTGCCACCAGCGGGGACTATGTGTTTGTCTCCTTTGTCGGACGTGATGAAGAGACTTTGCATAACCTTACTCATCTTTTAAGATATGATGTTGCAAATGCCACATCAAAAAACGGAGTAGAGGGAAGGTTAATCGAAACAGGTTCCATGGATTTTCTTGCGCTAAATGACTATGGTCTCTGCGTTTACGGAAACAACGAAGCCATGCTTTTCGATTACGACTTAAATCTTTTATCCAGTTTGGTAAGAGCCAACTTGATATTGGAAGTATTCTCGTACGATGACGGATTCGCGCTGGTCGATGAAAACGAAGATATCTTTCTTTTAGACAGTTTCTTTTATGAGGGAATGATCATGTCCGACGAACTCTTCCCTCAGAAAGCAGGTCATAAACTGATTGATGTCATGCAAAGAAGCGGCAACTTATATATCAAGCATAAAGAAGATGCGACTTATATCTCGATATTTGAATTAAAGCGCGGAGAGTGGGCCGCAAAACTTTCGAAGACCGGTGTAAACGAGTTTGAAGAAGACTCCACGGTCGACAAAGCAAATTACCCGAATGCCGTCGATACGACATTTACGGTATTAGAGTCCGACGACGGAAAATACTATGCGGTTTTAAACTACGACGGAGAACTTACGATTTATAACGCAAAGACAGATAAGGCGGTAAAAAATCTTTATATCGACGGTTTCCCTTACAGATTTGTTTATCTTAAAAAACAGAAGAGCTATGTTCTGTTCGGAAGCGATGAGGAATATTTCTTTGACAGGAACTTTAAATACTACACATCACTTCCCTACGGAAAGGTATACGGAAGCACGGATGACGATAAACAGGATATCGCATTAATGAACGGGGAGCATGATTATTTTAGGGTTGATATCAAATCCTACAAAGAAGTTATCGCAAAGGCCGACGAAATTTTAGGCGATTATGAACCCGATCAGAAGACAATTGATAAATACAACATTACTTTAAGAAAAAGGAAACTTACAAATGAGCTTAAAAGCTTACTTAGGAAATCCCTCCAAAACAAGTGAGGTATTAAACAAATTCGGTATTTCGGCGCAGAAAAGATACGGCCAGAACTTCCTTATTGATGCGAATATTCTCGAGAAAATCGTGGCCTCCGCAGGCATTACAAAGGAAGACACCGTGCTTGAAATCGGCCCCGGAATCGGAACGCTTACGCAGTATCTTGCAGAAGCCGCAAAACAGGTTATCTGCGTTGAAATTGATAAAAACATGATTCCGGTCCTTGAGTACACGCTCGCGAACTTTGATAATGTGACCGTTATCAATCAGGATATTTTAAAAGCAGATATAGTACAGATCCTAAAAGAAAACGGCGCCGCTTCCGCCAAGGTTGTGGCGAATCTTCCGTATTACATCACCACGCCCATAATCATGGAACTTCTCGAAAAAGATGCTCCTATAGAGAGTATTACCGTAATGATTCAAAAGGAAGTGGCCGAGAGAATGCAGACCGGACCCGGCAGCAAGGATTACGGCGCGCTTTCCCTGGCGGTTGCCTTTTATTCAAAAGCGGAAGTAAAGATGACGGTTTCTCCGAACTGCTTTATCCCCCGTCCGAACGTGGACAGCGCGGTAATCAGGCTTGATAAGTTAAAAGAGCCCGCGGTAAAAGTTAATGACAGGGCTGAGATGTTTCGCATCATAAAAGGCGCATTCGAGCAGAGAAGAAAGACCTTAACAAACGCACTTTCACACTCTTCGGCATACAATACCGACAAGAAAAATATCGAAAATGCACTTCTTGAAATAGGCAAAAACATTAACATTCGCGGGGAAGAGCTGACTCTTGAGGAATTTGCCCGTCTTTCCGACATTTTATCGCAATAATTTTTGACATTCTGCTATGCTTATGATAAACTATATAGGGTGTTTTTTTGTGTAAGAAAACACAATATGTATTATTTTTTGATAAGCATACGAGGTGGTTGTTTTGGATAAATCTGATAGCAGACTTCATTGTGAACAAATTGAAAAATTGATGAAAGCCGGCAGATATAATGATGCCGTATATCTTGTAGATAAAGTTGACTGGCGCAAGGAAGAAGATATCAAGCGTCTTATTCAGGCTGCGGAAGCGTACAGAAGAACCCGCCGTTATGACGATGCGGTTAATATTCTTAAAATGGCGCACAACAAAAAGCCCAACAACAAGAAGATTGTTTATCTTCTCTGCGAGACATATTTCGAGAGCAAGGATGTTGTTACCGCTCAGGTTTATCTCGACAGATACCAGAGCATGACCGACAGAAGCGACTGGCATTATGATGCGCTCAAATATAAAAGAGCGCTTGCTTACGATCTTCCCGTTACGGAAAAGATTGATATATTGGTTGACTTAAAGAAGAAAGAGCCCGCTGCAGAGCAGTTCAGGTACGAGCTTGCCAAGCTTTACAATCAGGCAAGACAGTATGCCGAATGTGCCGCAGAATGCGACGAGCTCGTTCTTTTATTTGGTGACGACGGCAAATATGCCAAGAAATCACTTGAACTTAAGAGAAGCTGCGTTCCCCTTACTGAAGAGCAGGAACTTCTTTTAAGAAAATTAAGCCTCGGAATTAACGATCAGGAAACGACCGAAAATACAGGCAACGTTAAACTCATGAATACCATGGATATGAGTGCGCTCAATCTTCAGAACTCTCTTGCCAAAGATATTCAGACACTCAAATCCGAGGACGATGTTCCCGTCAGAAGAAAAAGACCTGAGTTTAACACCAAATCTTTGGAGCAGACGGTTCCGCCCAGCACACAGGAAGTATTTTTCTCAGACAAAACTGCGGATATCAGCTTTACACAGTATGATCTTCCGAAGTCTTCCGATCCTGATATGAAAGAGGTTAAACCTCCCAAGAAAAAGAGAAATCCCGAACTCGAAAAGATGGGCGACCATTTATACAGCGACGAGGACGGACAGGTTTCATTTACCGATGCATCTTTTGATGATATCGAAGATGACAATATTCCCGGCCAGATTACAATGGACGATCTTCTTTCCGACTGGTCCAAGATAAAAGAAAAGAATACCCAGAATCTCAGAAAGAGCATTCATGAGGATTTTGTAGAGTCTACCGGAAAGATTTTTGAAAAGAAAAAAGAAGTTGAGGAAGAGCCCGAAGAAGAGCCCGGCAGCATCTGGAAAGAAGTTGCGGATCTTGAAGACGAGTTCTCCGAAATGTCTCAGGAATCAATAGAGGCAATGATTTCCGAAGCCAAGAGCGAAATGCCCGAGGTTGAGTTTGATGAAAAGCCTGCTATAGAGCCCGAAACCGACGAGCCTGAATTTGAGGAGATTAACGCAGAAGAGGCTGCTCAGGCAGTAGGAGAGACAGCTGAGACTGCAGAAGCTACAGAGGCAGCAGAAGAAATCGCAGAAGAGGCTGCAGAAGAGACTGAAGAAGTTGCTGAAGAAGCAGCAGAAGAAAGCGATGTTCTTGAATTTAGTGAAGAAGTGGTTGATGAAGAGGAAGAAATCGTTGCTTCACCCGAAGAGACTGTTGACGGTGCAACCAAGATTATACCCGAGATAAAGGAAGAAATGCTCGCATCTGCCAAAGAAGAAAAAGCAGAGAAGGCAGTTGAAGAAACTTCCGAAGAAGAGACCGAAAAAGAAGATTCCTACGATGAAGAAGAGGATGAAAAGGAAACCGAGGGCGTAAAAGATTTAAGCCCCGAAGAAAGAAAACTCTTCTCGCAGTTCTTACATCCCCGTTCAATGAGAACACAGATTGCCAATGCTCTTGAGAATATCTCTCTTGCGGCATATGTAGGCAACGTACTCATCACAACGGACAATACCGAGAGCGGATTTGCTCTTGCCAAGTCGATTGTAAAATTTGTTAAATTCGCAGATGTCAATTTCTCCGGAGCAATGTCCAGAATTGACGCTACGGACTTTAATGTTAAGAATATACCCGAGATTCTCGACAGATTAAATAACGGTGCACTTGTTATTACCGATGCGAATAAGCTTTCCAACAATGCACTTATCAAACTGACACAGGGAATCAACCAGGAAGAGAGAGGAATTCTCATTTTCCTCGTGGATACCAGAGCAGAAATCAAAAAGCTGGTTAACAGACAGCGCACTTTGACCGATTACTTTAATATAAAGATTGATATTATCGCAATGAGTGAAGCAGCTCTGGTTGATTACGGTATGAAGTATGCCAATAACCTCGGCTACTCCATCGATGACGGATTTGCCAACATGGCATTCCACAAGAGAGTCCGTGAAGCACAGGCCGGCAATCATTCGGTTACCATTGCCGAAGTCAAAGAGATTGTAGACGAAGCCATCGAATACAACAAGAAGAGAAGAGTATCCAATCTCTTCAGAAAAATGTCCAACAATTTAATCGACGAGAACGGCATGATAATGCTTCGCGAAAAAGATTTTGATTAATATTTGGGGGTTGGCTTAATGGCTAAAGAGGAAAACGTGTTTATATCCGAAGATGATGCATATCTTTTCGGTAAAGGAACACATTACGATATTTACAAAAAACTCGGTGCTCATATTACCACCAGAGGCGGCAAGCAGGGAGTGTTCTTTGCCGTATGGGCACCCAATGCAAAAGAAGTATATGTCATCGGTTCTTTTAACGGATGGCAGGAAAATCAGTATCCCATGGAAAGAATGGGAGAAATAGGAATTTATACCACCTTTATTAAAAATGTTAAAAAGGGTGACATGTATAAATTCCTAATTTTAACGAATGACGGTCACAAGCTTTACAAGGCGGATCCTTATGCAAATGCCGCAGAGTTAAGACCCGGAACCGCATCCGTTGTTACGGATATTTCCGATTTTAAGTGGAGTGACACCGTATGGATGAATTCGCGTGCGACGAAAAATCTCTTCAAAGAGCCCATGGCTATTTACGAATGCCACATCGGTTCATGGATGAGGCATCCTATTCCCGACAGGGACGGTTTCTATTCATACAGGGATTTTGCCGATCGAATCGTAAAATATTTAAAAGCCCTAAAATATACTCACGTTGAGCTTATGGGTATCGCAGAGCATCCTTTCGACGGTTCATGGGGCTATCAGGTAACGGGTTATTATGCACCCACTTCAAGATACGGTACTCCCGAAGATTTCCAGTATCTGGTAAATACTCTTCATAAAAACGGTATCGGAATCATCCTTGACTGGGTTCCCGCACATTTCCCGAGAGATGCGCACGGACTTGCAGAATTTGACGGCACCTGTCTTTACGAACATCCCGATCCCAGACTCGGTGAACATCCCGACTGGGGCACCAAGATATTCAACTACGGTAAAAACGAAGTCAGAAACTTCCTTATCGCCAATGCTTTATTCTGGATAAAAGAGTATCACATCGACGGTCTTCGCGTGGATGCGGTTGCTTCAATGCTTTATCTTGATTACGGCAAGCAGGCTGGCGGCTGGGTTCCCAATAAATACGGCGGAAACGAAAACCTCGAAGCCATTGAATTCTTTAAACATTTAAATTCAATCATCAGAGGAGGCTTCCCCGGAGTATGCACCATCGCGGAAGAGTCTACGGCTTGGCCTAAAGTTACGGCTGCACCCGAAGACGGCGGACTCGGATTTACTTTCAAATGGAATATGGGCTGGATGCATGATTTCTGCGAATACATGAAGCTGGATCCTTATTTCAGAAAGAACAATCACAACAAGCTCACCTTTGCAATGAGCTACAATTCGGCAGAGAATTATATCCTTCCTCTTTCGCATGATGAGGTAGTGCATCTTAAGTGTTCAATGGTTAATAAGATGCCCGGATATCAGATTGATAAATATGCAAACCTCCGCGTAGGCTACACATTCATGTTCACACATGAAGGCAAGAAGCTTCTTTTCATGGGCCAGGAATTTGGACAGGAAAGAGAGTGGAGCGAAGAAAGAGAGCTCGACTGGTTCCTGCTTGAAAACCATTTAAACAGAGGAATGCTCGATTATACCGAGGAACTTTTAAAGATTTACCGCAAATACCCTGCTCTATATGAGTTTGATGCAAGCTGGGAAGGTTTCGAATGGGTTAACGCAGACGACGCCGACAGAAGTATTTACAGTTACTTAAGAAAGAGTTCAACCGGCAAGAACTCCATCCTTGTAATTCTTAACATGACACCCATGCGCAGAAACAATTACTGGGTAGGCGTTCCGAACAAGGGCAAATACAAACTGCTCCTTAACAGCGACGAAAAGAGATTCGGCGGAAACGGCGGAGACATTCCTACGGTTATTACAGCCGAAGAGGGCGAGTGCGACGGCAGACCTTATCATATCGAATTCGACTTACCTTCATACGGCGCCGCAATATTTGTATTTTAATGTTTTAATGACAAGACACTTTTCCTGTTTTATAATAGACGGGAAAAGTGTCTTACAATTTAGAGAGGGACAATTATGATCTTTTATTTTTCAGCTACAGGTAACAGCAAACATGTGGCAGACGAAATTGCAAAGAAAACCGGCGAACAGGTTGTATCGATGGCTGACTGCGTTAAAAAAATGCAGTTTGATTTCAAGCTTAAAAAGGGCGAAAGAATCGGATTTGTATATCCCATCTACTACTGGAGTCTTCCTTCGGTTGTCGAAGAATTCGTAAAATCACTGTCCATAGAAAAATACGGCAAGCATTATTCATACTCGGTAGCTACCTGCGGTGTTGCAACCGGTGGCGCCGACATACAGCTTTCCAAGCTTCTTGCTAAAAGAGGCATTGGCCTTAATGCATCATTCTCCTTAAGAATGGTGGATAACTATACGCTTGTTTTTAACGTAAAAAATTCCGACAAAAATGCAGCCAAGAATCTTAAAGCTGAAGAAGAACTCAAAAACGTTCTCTTTTTAATCAACAATAAAATCGGCGGATACCATAATCATCTGCGCGGAGTTTGGCCTGCTTCAAAAGTTACCAGAGTGGCTTACAATCTTACCAGAACAACTTCGCCTTTTAAGGTTTCCGAAGACTGTATAGGCTGCGGCATCTGCGCAAAGCAGTGTCCGACTCAGGCCATTTCGATGGATTACGGCAAGCCCGTATGGGTTAACAAAAAGTGCAGCCTCTGCCTTGGATGCCTCCATCGCTGCCCCGTAAACGCAATCACTTACGGACCTACCACAAAACGCAACGGTCAGTACCTTTACACCGAAGCGAAGAAGGATGACAAAGATGAATAATATACGTGAAATAAACGTAAAAGAAATAACCGAAGCCGTGGCTTCGATGTGCATTGAAGTAAATCACAATCTTTCCGAGGATATGAGATGTGCTCTCGACGATGCTTTTAACAAGGAAAGTTCTGAGCTCGGCAAACAGATCCTCGATCAGCTAAAGCAAAACCTCGTTATCGCAAAAGAAGAAATGATACCTATCTGTCAGGACACGGGAATGGCAGTTGTTTTTATGGAAATCGGTCAGGAAGTTCATTTCGAAGGCGGAAACCTTGAAGACGCAATTAACGAAGGCGTGAGAAAAGGCTATGTCGAAGGATTTTTAAGAAAATCCGTTGTGGACGATCCAATTATCAGAAACAACACTAAGGACAATACTCCCGCAGTCATTCATTACTCGGTTGTTCCCGGAGACAAGGTTAAGATTACGATTTCACCCAAGGGCTTTGGCAGCGAAAACATGAGCAAGGTCTACATGTTAAAACCGGCTGACGGTATCGAAGGTGTTAAGAATGCAATCCTTTCGGCCGTAAAAGATGCGGGCCCCAACGCATGCCCTCCTATGGTAATCGGCGTCGGTATCGGCGGAACATTTGAAAAATGCGCACTCATGTCAAAGCATGCCCTCACGAGAAAAGCCGGCACACATTCGGACGTTCCATATATAAAAGAACTCGAAGAGGAAATGCTTGAAAAGATCAATGCGCTTGAAATCGGTCCCGCGGGACTTGGCGGCAGCGTAACCGCAATGGCGGTCAATATCGAAAGCTATCCCACACATATTGCGGGACTTCCCGTAGCCGTTAATATCTGCTGTCACGTGAACAGACATATCGAGCGCGTAATTTAAAGACTTCATATATAAAAGATTTCGGAGATAAAATGACCAAAAACATCACTGTCCCGATGGACGATAACACAAAACATGAACTTGTTGCAGGCGATTACGTATATCTTACAGGTACGATTTATACGGCTCGTGATGCAGCTCATAAAAGAATGCAGGAGAGTCTCGACAAAGGAGAATCTCTTCCTATAGATATTAAGGATCAGATAATCTATTACATGGGTCCTTCACCCGCGAGAGAAGGCAAGGTAATCGGTTCCGCAGGTCCCACCACAGCCGGACGTATGGATAAATACACACCAGGACTCCTTGATATGGGCCTTGGCGCAATGATTGGCAAGGGCAAAAGAACGCAGGCCGTAATGGATGCAATTGTAAGAAATAAGAGCGTATACTTCGCAGCCGTAGGCGGTGCGGGAGCGCTTTTATCCAAATCCATAGTTAAGAGTGAAGTGGTTGCTTACGACGATCTCGGCACAGAGGCCATCAGAAAACTTGAAGTAAAAGATTTCCCCGTAATAGTTGTTGCAGACTCAAAGGGCAACTGCCTTTATAAATAATTATTTAAAAAAGTATTAAATATGACTCAGGAAGAAAAATACTATTTATATAAAGAAAAGAATTTTTTCCAAAGGTTCTTCGGACATCTCGGTACGGTTTTAAAACACAAGAGATATGTTTGCAGAGCCTGTTTTAAAATGGGCCGTTACTTCCAGGGCATCTTTCACGACTTAAGCAAGTTCTCGCTTACAGAATTCGCACCCAGTGTAAAATACTATTCCGGACGCCTTTCGCCAAACGCCGTAGACCGAAAGATAAACGGTGCTTCTTATGCATGGCTTCATCATAAAGGAAGAAACAAACATCACTTCGAATATTGGATTGATTATTCATCATCGAGCGACGAATATGCTTTCGGCTGCAGAATGCCTCTTAAATATGTAGCGGAAATGATTGCAGACAGATACGCCGCATGCGTTGCATATAACCGCGACGAATATACAAAAGCCGATGCCTGGAATTACTACAGCAGGGCAAGACATCTTATCATAATGCACAAGGATACCAGAGCGGTTCTTGAGAAAGCATTAACGATTATGGCAGAGGAAGGCGAGGATGCAGCTTTTAAATATATGAAAGAACTTTTAAAGGTTACAAAGGGCAGCAACTATACCGCAGAAGAACTGGGACTAGAAGAAGTGCAGATTGATAGAGCAGAGTAGCAAACTTTGGTTGACAAAAGACAGGCGTCCATTTATAATAACACTTGCGTCATTTAAAAGTGCGTTACACATATTGGTAAGCGTTAGACTTAAGACTTTGGAGAAATACTCAAGAGGCTGAAGAGGCGCCCCTGCTAAGGGTGTAGGTCGGGTGACCGGCGCGAGGGTTCAAATCCCTCTTTCTCCGTTTGAAAATTACCACTTATTTAATCATAAGTGGTTTTTTTATGCTCTTTATTTCTAATCCATTGACAATAAAAATGGGCAATGTTAAAATAAAATTCCACCGCCTCTAAAAAAGGCGGAAAAATATTGAAAAAGTTGTTGACAAGCGTTGGCGGTAGTGATAGAATCTTTTCGTTGCCGTCAAGAAAGGCAGCAACAAAGAACCTTGACAAATAAACAGCAATGCAACCCTGAAAATTCTAAAAACCCTTCTTAAAGGTTGGGGGTTAATTTCAGAGAAAGAAACCTAAAGTAAACGTTAAGAATAAGCTAAGCAGTTTATTCGGGACGGATTAAATTCAAACATATTTTTATAGAGAGTTTGATCCTGGCTCAGGATGAACGCTGGCGGCGTGCTTAATACATGCAAGTCGAACGAAGACATCTCGCCGAAGCTTGCTTCATTGAGATATCTTAGTGGCGGACGGGTGAGTAACGCGTGGGTAACCTGCCTTACACAGGGGGATAACAGTTAGAAATGACTGCTAATACCGCATAAGCGCACATTATCGCATGATAGAGTGTGAAAAGATTTATCGGTGTAAGATGGACCCGCGTCTGATTAGCTAGTTGGTGAGGTAACGGCCCACCAAGGCGACGATCAGTAGCCGGCCTGAGAGGGTGAACGGCCACATTGGGACTGAGACACGGCCCAAACTCCTACGGGAGGCAGCAGTAGGGAATATTGGACAATGGGGGAAACCCTGATCCAGCGACG
>FNEU01000008.1:110213-149481 GCA_900100245.1 Lachnospiraceae bacterium G41 | reverse complement strand
ATATATTCGTTCCCATTTGACAACTTGTGAACTGGACTTAATTCCAAAATAAGCAGCTGTGGATAGACACGACAAATGGTTACTATGCATATATTCTACAACCATAACCTTAAAAGCACCATCATAAGATGCTCCGCCATTTCTTAGTAGTTCCCAACCATGGTTTTCATATAAATGAAACCAATATCGAACTCGAGACTCATCCACACCCATTATTCGAGCGCTATCACAAATAGACATTCCATCCAAAACACGTTGAACAGCTTCGTATTTTTCCTCAAAACTATATTTAGACATAAAAACACCCCGAATGCTTTGTCTAACATTCGGGGTGCAGTTCATAATTTCCGTCCTTTTTTGTTTTTTTTTTATGATGTTTATTTAATGCATACGTAGTAAAGAACCATTGCAAAGTGCGGCAGGCTTCCAAGGAATACGAAGAGATGCCAGATAAAATGTGAAAACTTTAAGTTCTTCTTTCGGTAGAAGAAGGTACCTATAGTATAAATAATTCCGCCTAATACTACGAGTGCAAGTCCGAAAATCGGGATTGTTTTAATCATGGAATAAAGGAAGATGATTGCCGACCAGCCCATGATTATATATAAAATCTGCGATATCCTGTCGAATTTTCTGACCGATATTGCATTTAAGGTTACGCCGAGTACACAGCATGCTAAGTTTATTCCCCAAACGGTCCAGCCTGCCCAGCCTCTGATGATGGAAAGGCAGATAGGAGTGTAGGTGCCTGTTATAAGGATGAATATCATGCAGTGATCGAGTTTTCTGAAAACTCTTTTGGCATTGTAATTTGTAAGTGAATGATAAAGGCATGATGTAAGATATAAAAGAATCAGACTCGCGCCGAATATCGAAACACCTGTTATTGCCATTGCACCTTTGTGTCTAATAGACGCTTCGACTATCATTATTACAGTACCGAATATAAAAAGGGCAGCGGCTATTCCGTGAGATATTGCATTGCTTATTTCTTCTTTTACGCTTTGTGATTTAAAAACTTCCAAATCGCTCATAATCGCCACCTCCTAAATCTTAAATTCACAAGATGTAGTTTACAATACTACATTAACACGACATAAGAACCTTGTCAAGAGGTTTGAATAATTTCTGCGTATTTATCTAATCAAAAAGAGCAGTATTTGATGTATAATAATTAAGTATTCATATATAATATATATCGGCATAAAACAGTGATTTGTTTTGATTGCTAAAACTCTTAAAAGGAATAGAGATGAATAATATTGACGTTCATAAAATAGAATTTGATAAACCCGCAGATAACTGGAATGAAGCACTTCCTGTAGGTAACGGAAGACTTGGCGGAATGGTATTCGGAAATGTTCATACCGAAAGAATTCAGTTAAATGAGGATTCCGTATGGTATGGAGGATTTAAAGACAGAAATAATCCTTCGGCATTTGAAAAGCTTGGAGAAATAAGAAAGCTTATATTTGAAGGCAGGATAAAAGAAGCAGAGGATTTGTGTGCTCTTGCTTTATCGGGACTTCCGGAAGAGCAGAGCCATTATGAACCTTTGGGCAATCTTTTTATCGAGTTTGATCAGGATAATTACGAGTTTTCGGATTATAAAAGAGAGCTTGATATTAAAAATGCTGTTGTTTCCGTTAGTTATAAAAACGGAGATGTGAATTATAAAAGAGAAGTGATTTCTTCGTATCCTGCAGGATGTATGGCAGTAAGGCTTTCCGCCAATAAGAAGGGCATGCTTTCTTTTAGGGTGAATATCGGACGAGGATATGCGCCTTGGGAGAATGTTCCTTTTAAAGAGCAGGTTGTAAGAAAGCAGAATTACAATAAATTCGTGGATGATATTAGTTTTGCGGGTGAACATCTTCAGGTTATGAATGCGACCGTGGGTGGCAAAGATCCGATACTTTTATCGTGTGCGGTTAAGACTATCGTAAAAGGCGGAAGCGCAGAAGATATCGGAAATACAGTTGTGGTTAAAAATGCGGATGAGGCGCTTATTATTTTGTCGGCTGAAACTTCTTTTAGGGTTTGTAACGATATTGTTAAGAATGCTGCTATAGAAGATATTAAGAGAAATGCAGATAAAGCCTGGGAAGAGCTCTTAAAAGAGCACACAGAAGATTACAGAACTTTATATGACAGGGTTAAGCTTGAAATTGAAGATGATAAAGAGAGTGTTAGATTCTTTAATTTCGGACGATACCTTTTAATCGCATCTTCAAGACCGGGTTCTTTGCCTGCAAATCTGCAGGGAATTTGGAACGAAGATTATTTCCCTATGTGGGGCAGCCGTTTTACGATTAATATCAATACGGAAATGAATTACTGGCCTGCAAATATTACGAACCTTTCCGAATGCGAGGAACCTTTATTTGATCTTCTTGAAAGAGTAAGAGAGAATGGCAAGGTTACCGCTAAGAAGATGTATGGCTTAAACGGATTTGTCGCGCATCATAATACTGATATCTGGGGAGATTCCGCGCCTCAGGATGTATGTATATCTTCAAGCTACTGGGTGCTTGGCGGAGCATGGCTTTCATTACATATATGGGAGCATTTTCTGTTTAATCAGGATAAGGATTTCCTTGAAAAATATTATCCGATTATGCGTGATGCCGCAGTTTTTATAATGGATTTTCTTGTAGAAGATAACGGTAAACTTGTTTTATGTCCGACTCTAAGTCCGGAAAATACATATATACTTCCAAACGGTGAAAAGGGCGTTATCTGTAAGGGCGCGACGATGGATAATGAAATAATTAGAGAACTTCTTTTAGCATGTATTGAAGCGGAGAAGGTGCTTAAGAATTCAGAAGACAGTATTACAGACAGAGCGGTAAAAAACCTTGAAAAAATTCCTGAGCTTAAGATAAGCAAAAACGGAACCATCATGGAATGGAATGAAGATTACGAAGAAGCTGAGCCCGGACACAGACATATTTCGCAGCTTTTCGCTCTTTACCCTGCATGGCAGATAAACGAAAAAACGCCCGAACTGTTTGAAGCAGCGAAGAAGACTATTGAGAGAAGACTTTCATTCGGCGGCGGTCATTCAGGTTGGAGCAGAGCATGGATTATAAATATGTATGCGAGACTCGGAATGGGAAATGAAGCACTTGAAAACCTGCATACTCTGATAGAAAAGCAGACGCTTCCGAATCTTTTTGACAATCATCCGCCTTTCCAGATAGACGGTAATTTCGGAGCAGTTGCAGGCATAGCGGAAATGCTAGTTCAGAGTATTAACGGTGAAATAAAAACTCTTCCCGCACTTCCGGATAAATGGAAGAAAGGAAGAGTGGAAGGTTTGAAACTAAGAGGCGGTAAAACGCTGAGGGTGCTTGAGTGGGAGAATGGGGTGGTGACCAAAAGCCTGGTTGAGCAGTAAACCGAAAGCTGCGAGGGGACGGGGGTATAGTGTCATTTTGCAACACTACTCAAAATGACACTATACCCCCGTCCCCCAGCAACCACCGCTTACTTCGTTATGCCCGCATAGTCGTTATCCACATTGATTACACAGTAGTAACCCTTATGTTTGTCATGAACTTTCTTCTGTATTTCTTCAACCAGTTCACTTTCGCTCATCTTAAACTTATGTGGTATAACCACATCAAATATCAGATTTGAATGTGACTCGCCATGAACCATTCTGAAATCATGAAGAGTGAGTCTTTCGTCTATTTCTTTTATGATTTCAGTTGCAAGAACCTTTGCCTCAAAGAGTGTTTCATCATTGGTATCCACAGGATCCATGTGAATGGAAACTTCGCAGTTAAGCTTTGTTTTGATTTCGTTTTCGATATCGTCGATACATTCGTGAAGATAGAGGATATCCTTGTCGCAGGGAACTTCCGCATGGAGTGATACGAAGATTCTGGTAGGGCCGTAGTCGTGAACGATCATATCGTGGATTCCGATGACTGATTCGTTGGAACGAACTATTGATTCAATTTCTTTTACGAACTCGGGATCGGGCGTCTGACCAAGCAGAGGTGAAATGGTTTCTTTTAGGGTCTTATAACCTGCATATGCAATGAAAAGGCCGACTGCAATACCCGCGTAGGCATCGATTTTAATCTTAAATACTGCGTAAAGAATGTAGCAGATTAAAACAACGGTTGTGGCTACTGTATCGCTGATTGAATCGATTGCGGTTGCTTTCATTGCGCCCGACGAAATCTTTTTGCCGTATATCATATTGTAAGAGAACATATAAAGCTTGATAATAATCGAAAGTGCGAGGAATACAAATGTAAGCACGCTTATCTTTACTTCCTCGGGATGAATGATTTTTCCGATACTTGATTTAATAAGTTCGAAAGCAACGATTAAGATAATTAATGAAACGATAAGTCCCGAGATGTATTCGATACGACCGTGTCCGAAAGGATGCTCGTTATCGGGCTTTTGGCCTGAGAGTTTAAATCCTAAAAGAGTTATAATGCTGCTTCCGGCATCGGATAAGTTGTTAAAAGCATCCGCGGTTACAGAAATGGCGGATGTGATGATTCCGACGCTGAATTTGGTCGCAAAAAGGAAAAGATTAAGGATTATTCCGACGGCTCCGGTTAACATTCCGTATCTTCTGCGGACATTTTCATCGTTATAATTGTTTTTGTTTTTTATAAAAATAGAAGATAAAAGTGCAATCATTTTAAAATTCCCCAAATTATAAGACAATACGAATATCTTGTATTGAAAGTTTTTAAATAACCATATTATTTGTATATGGTATAAAAGACATTATAATATTGTTGGCTTTTAAATTCCATATTTATTGAAAAGAGAATACGGCTAACTTAAAAATTTCTTGACGTACGGGATTTTTTTGGTATAATTCAATTTGTGCGATTACTCAAACAGACCGTGCACGTATATTTGGTCTTGGAGGAGGGTTGAGAAGTGTCAAGAGTTGAAGTTAAAGAAAATGAATCATTAGACAGCGCGCTTAGACGTTTTAAAAGAAACTGTGCCAAGGCCGGTATTCAGCAGGAAATTCGTAAAAGAGAACATTACGAAAAGCCCAGCGTAAAGCGTAAGAAAAAATCTGAAGCTGCAAGAAAACGTAAATACAATTAATTAATACAGACTGCCGTGAGAAAATCACGGCAGTTTTTTTGCCCTAAAGCGTGATTTGTGTTATAATATCCCACGTTGAGCAAAGTAAATCTTCGGGGTATCAATATTGAAATATATTCTTGGGGCATTAATTGCCTGCCTTGTAATTCTTTTCATAATTAATATCGTAGATTTAAACCGCTATGTCGTAAGAAGCGTGGCGATTTATGACAGTAAGGTGAAGAAGAAACTCAAAGTCTGCTTTGTTTCTGATTTGCACAATTATTCGTGTACTCCGAAATTTTATGAGGACATAAAAGAATTTGCTCCCGATGTTATTCTTTGCGGCGGTGACACAATTACAGCCGCCAAAGGAAGAAAGCAGGATCGAGCTTATTACTTCCTAAAAGAATTATCAGGGATTGCACCCACATTCACGGCGCTTGGCAATCATGAATACAGGGCCAAGATTTATCCTGAAGTCTATGGCACTATGTATGATGAATTTGCCGCAAAGATGGAAGAGTACAATATACCGATTCTTTCAAACAGTTTTCATTACTTTGAGGAAAACAACATAAAAGTAAGTTCCGCGGATATAGACCGAAGCTTTTACAAGAGATTTAAGGTTTACCATATGGATGATGATTATATTGAGTCTTTAATCGGTAAACTTGAGGATGATAAATACAATATACTTCTGGCGCACAATCCGGATTACTTTAAGTATTACAATGCTTACGGAAGTGATCTTATTTTATCGGGCCATGTTCACGGCGGACTGATTCGCTTGCCTCTTTTACACGGTGTTGCGCATCCCGGGATCAGGTTTTTCCCGAAATACTCGGGCGGAGTGTATGATGAAAACGGAAAGTTCGTGCGCTATGCCGACTCGTACGTATCGAGCAAGAATGCAATTATAAGACTTATAGTAAGCTGCGGCATAGGTTTCCACACGCTTCCCTTAAGACTTTTTAATCCCGGCGAACTTATATTTATAACAATAGATACAAAGAAATAATTGGAGTTTTTATGGCTATTCCCGTAAAACTTGAAGTATTCGAGGGACCCCTCGATTTGCTTTTACACTTAATAGAAAAGAATAAAGTCGATATTTACGATATTCCGATTGTCGAAATCACCAGGCAGTACCTTGAATACGTAAAAGAACTTCCAAAGGACGATTTGAACACCGTGAGTGAATTCATGGTAATGGCCGCAACTCTCCTTGATATTAAATGCAGAATGCTTCTTCCCAAAACCGAGGACGAAGAGGGCGAAGAGGAAGATCCGAGAGCAGAGCTTGTTCAGAAACTTTTGGAATACAAGATGTACAAATACATGTCCTATGAACTTAAAGACATGCAGATGGACGGCGAAAAGTATTTATACAAAGACCCCACGATTCCCGATGAGGTCAGAAATTACAAAGCGCCGATAGACTACGAGGAATTAATCGGCGAGACCACTTTAAGCAGCTTAAACGAAATCTTCAACGCCTGCATTAAAAGAGTGGAAGACAAGGTCGATCCCATCAGATCGCATTTTGGCAAGATTGAAAAGGAAGAGGTCGATATCAATCAGAAACAGGATTATATCGCAAAATATATTACTTCCCACAAAAAATGTTCGTTTAGAAGTCTTTTATCCGAGCAGAAAACCAAAATGGAAGTTATCGTGACATTTCTGGTAATCCTCGAGCTTATCAAGACAGGAAATGTCGAAGTCAATCAGAGCAAATCCTTCGGCGATATCGATATCGAATTAAAGAAGCCGATAGAGAATTTCTCAATTTAATTATTGTTAACTAATTATGTAAACCATATTTTAGGAGTATAAAATGGACCGTCAGGAAATACAGGGTAAAATCGAAGGCATTCTCTTTGCCATGGGTGACAGCGTTTCCATAAAAGAAATCGCCGAAGCACTCGAGGTTGAAGAGAGCACCATAAAAGAAATCATAGACGAAATGAAAGTTTACTACGCTTCAAAAGAGCGCGGTATTCAGATTGTATGCCTCGAAGGAAACGTTCAGCTTCGTACCAAGGACGAATACTATGACGATTTAATCAAGATTGCTGCCGCACCCAAGAAAAATGTTTTATCCGATTCCGTACTTGAAACACTTTCTATAGTTGCTTACAAGCAACCCGTTACACGTATGGATATCGAAAAGATAAGAGGTGTGAATTCTGACTTCTCCATCAACAAGCTTCTTGAGTTTGGCCTCATAAAAGAATTAGGCCGCCTCGATGCTCCCGGAAGACCTTTACTTTTTGGAACCAGTGAGCAGTTTTTAAGAGCATTTAATGTTGACTCGATTGAAGATTTGCCTCAGATCAGTATGGATATGATGGAAGACTTCAGAGTACAGGCAGAAAACGAATTAAACTATAATGTAAACAAGGTTGAGAGTGTAGAGATTTAAAGCGTTTCTTTTATGATGTTTACAAAGACAATTAGCGAAAAATTAGGGGGATTTCCGGTGCGGAAGTCCCTTTTTTGTTGAAAATTGATATAAAAGCCCTCAAAGAAGCGAAAAGATTATTTATTTTTGAATATTCGGAGTATCTATAATTTATTGATAAACTTGACAATGTTGTGATATGATAATATTTGTGTGATTTTGGGTTTTTGAGCCCTTTCACCTTAAAAAAGTAAAGATTAAATTATATATAGGAGGTAGTACTTATGAGTACCAGTTCTGCTGCAAGAGAGAGAATTAATGCTCTTCTTGATGAAAACAGCTTTGTTGAAATCGGCGCTTTGGTATCCGCGAGAGCGACTGATTTTAATCTCAAGCAAATTGATACCCCTTCAGACGGTTGTATAACCGGTTACGGTGTTATCAATGACTCTCTTGTGTATGTGTACGCTCAGGACGCAAGCGTTTTAAACGGTAGTGTCGGAGAAATGCATGCCAAGAAGATTTGCAACCTTTATGATATGGCGATGAAGATGGGAGCACCCGTCATCGGCTTAATCGATTCCTGCGGTTTAAGACTTCAGGAGGCTACAGATGCCCTTAACGCAATGGGCGAACTTTACTTAAAGCAGACACTTGCATCGGGAGTAATTCCTCAGATTACAGCTGTTTTCGGTAACTGCGGTGGCGGACTTGCAATTATCCCCACGCTTACTGATTTCACATTTATGGAAAGTGAGAAAGCAAAACTCTTTGTAAACTCACCCAATACCCTTGATGGAAACTCAACTGAGAAGTGTGATACAGCTTCAGCTAAATTCCAGTCAGAAGAAAGCGGTATTGTTGATTTTACAGGTACTCAGGACGAAATCCTTTCAAAGATGAGAGAACTTGTTTCTTTCCTTCCCGCAAACAACGAAGAAGAAGCTGAATATGTTGAGTGCACAGACGACCTTAACAGAGCTTCAAATGCAATCGGAACATCTTTCAAGGATGCTGCACTTGCTTTTGCGGATATCGCGGATGATTACAATTTTATCGAAGTAAAATCTGCTTACGCTAAAGATATGGTATGCGGATTTATCAAATTAAACGGAAGCACAATCGGCTGCGTTGGTAACAGAAGCGCAGTATACGATGAAGAAGGCAAAGTTGCGGAAGAACTTGATGACAAGCTTTCAGCAGAAGGCTGCGTAAAGGCATCAGAGTTCATCAACTTCTGTGATGCATTCTCAATTCCCGTTCTTTCACTCACAAACATTACAGGCTTTAAGGCTTGCAAGTGCTCTGAGAAGAGAATTGCAAGAGCTTCAGCTAAGCTTACATATGCATTTGCAAACAGCACAGTTGCAAAGGTTAACGTTATCGCTTCAAAGGCTCTCGGTTCAGCATACGTAGTTATGAACTCCAAGGCAATCGGCGCTGACGTAACATTCGCATTCGAAGGTGCTACAATCGGTGCAATCGACGCTAAGAGCGCAGCACAGATTATGTACGCAGGCGAGAGCAGCGATGTAATCGCAGAGAAGACCAAAGAATACGAAGCACTTCAGAATTCTTGCACATCTGCAGCAAAGAGAGGATATGTTGATTACATCATCAATCCCGCTGATGCAAGAAAGTACATTATCGGTGCATTCGAAATGTTATACACAAAGAGAGAGGATCGTCCGGCTAAGAAGCACGGCATCATCTAATTAATGAAAGGAAATTTGGCTATGAAGAAATTGAAAACATTATTCTTAGGCCTCGGACTTTCAGTGATGTTCATTTTTGCCGGATGCGGTAAAGCACCGGTAGATCCTGCGGTAGTAAGTACCATTGAAAGCAACAGAGAAACACTCATAAAAGAAATAGCAATGAGTGATGCTAAAGCCGATTTGGTTAACATTACCGAGGATGATTACAAGATTAAAGCTGACGAATTTGAGAACGAAAACTTAAAGTTTGCTTCTCAGGATACATTTGTCGCAGCTGTTAACTCATGCTTGGCAGCTGAAGACGAAGCAGGCAGCATTACCGGATACGACAGAAACATCACCGTTTCCGGAAATCCTGAAGACGGCTACAAGGTTACCGAGCTTTTAGGATATACCGGACGTAATGTTAATATGAACATTGCGTATGACGGAGATCTTAATATCACGGACATCACATTTTCTCCCATTTACTCAATGGGCGAGGCTATGACAAAGGCCGCTCTTAATACCTTACTTGGTATGGGATCGGTATTCAGCGTACTTATTCTTATCATGATTATCATTTATCTTTTCGGAATTATTCCCAAGATTCAGAAAAAGAGCGCTGAAAAGAAAGCTAAGAAAGCGGCAGCTAAGGCTAATAACGGCGCTGTCGAGACAAATGCAAACGTTGTGGAAACTGAAGCGGAAGAACTTGTTGACGATTATGAATTGGTTGCTGTTATTTCTGCCGCAATCGCTGCTTATGAAGGCAGCGGATCCACTGATGGATTTGTTGTAAGAAGTATCAAAAAATCTCAATCGAAAAAGTGGCAGAACGCCCAGTATTAGGAGGATGTAATTATGAAAAATTATACAATTACCGTTAACGGCAATGTTTATGATGTAACAGTTGAAGAAGGTGCTTCAACAGGCGCTGTAGCAGCTCCCGTTAAGAAAGCAGCTCCCAAGGCAGCACCCGCAGCAGCTCCTGCAGCAGTACCCAAGGCTAGCGGCGCAGCAGGTTCTGTAAGAGTAGAGGCAGGTGCAGCAGGCAAGGTATTCAAGCTTGATACCAAGGTTGGTGATACAGTTAAGAAGGGTGACGCAGTAGTTACCATTGAAGCTATGAAGATGGAAATTCCTGTAGTAGCTCCTCAGGACGGTACAGTAGCAAGTATCGAAGTAAACGTAGGCGATGCTATCGAAGCAGGCGCACTTCTTGCAACACTTAACTAATTATCAATTCTTTGGATAGGAGATTTTAACGATGGAATATATCATTAATACAGTAGATAATTTGATCCATCAGACATCATTCTTCAATCTTCAGCCCGGTAACTATTTAATGATTGCGGTTGCTTGCTTTTTCCTTTATCTTGCAATTCGTCATGAATTCGAACCGTTGTTGTTGGTTCCCATCGCATTCGGTATGCTTTTGGTTAATATCTATCCCGATATTATGAGACCGTTTGGCGAAGGCGGACATGGTGGTGGACTTTTATACTACTTCTATATTTTGGATGAGTGGGCTATTTTGCCTTCACTTATTTTCCTTGGTGTAGGTGCAATGACAGACTTCGGTCCCCTTATTGCAAACCCCAAGAGTTTCCTTCTCGGAGCAGCTGCTCAGTTCGGTATTTTCGCAGCATACTTCGGAGCACTTCTTATTAACCAAACAGGCCTTGTAGACTTCAATGATAAGGCTGCTGCAGCTATCTCCATCATCGGTGGTGCTGACGGCCCTACATCAATCTTCCTTGCAGGTAAGCTTGGACAGACCAGATTACTCGGACCTATCGCGGTTGCTGCATATTCGTACATGTCACTTGTACCTATTATTCAGCCCCCTATTATGAAGCTTTTAACAACTGAAAAAGAAAGAAAGATCAAGATGGAACAGCTTCGTCCCGTTTCCAAGCTTGAAAAGATTCTTTTCCCCATCGTTGTTACAATCGTTGTTTCACTTATTCTTCCTACAACAGCTCCCCTTGTTGGTATGCTTATGTTAGGTAACCTCTTTAGAGAGTCAGGTGTTGTAAGACAGCTTCAGGAAACAGCTTCAAACGCACTTATGTACATCGTAGTTATCATCCTCGGTACATCCGTAGGTGCTACAACAAGTGCAGAAGCATTCCTTAACTTTGAAACAGTTGCAATCGTTGTACTCGGACTTGTAGCATTCTCGTTCGGTACAGCAGCCGGAGTTATCTTCGGTAAAATCATGTGTGTACTCACGAAAGGTAAGGTTAATCCTCTTATCGGTTCGGCAGGCGTTTCGGCCGTACCTATGGCTGCGAGAGTTTCTCAGAAGGTCGGTGCAGAGGCAGATCCTTCAAACTTCCTTTTGATGCATGCAATGGGACCCAACGTAGCCGGTGTTATCGGTACCGCTGTTGCTGCAGGTACATTCATGGCAATCTTTGGAGTATTTTGATTAAACGAATTTTGATTAAAGTTTTATAAATGGAGGAAAATAAAATGGCAGAAAAAAAGCCTATTAAAATAACTGAAACCGTCCTTCGTGACGCTCATCAGTCTTTGATTGCCACCAGAATGCCGACCGAAGTAATGCTCCCCATCGTAGATAAGATGGATAAAGTAGGATATCATTCGGTAGAGTGCTGGGGTGGTGCAACATTTGATGCTTCTCTTCGTTTCCTTAAGGAAGATCCCTGGGAAAGACTTCGTAAGTTAAGAGAAGGCTTTAAGAATACAAAACTTCAGATGCTTTTCAGAGGACAGAATATTTTAGGATATCGTCCTTACGCAGATGACGTTGTTTATTCATTCGTAGAAAAATCAATCGCAAACGGTATCGATATTATCAGAATTTTCGACTGCCTTAATGATTTGAGAAACCTTCAGGCTGCAGTTGATGCAACCAACAAGATTAAAGCTCAGGAAGGCAGAGGACATGCTCAGATAGCTCTTTCCTATACACTCGGTGATGCTTATACACTTGAGTACTGGGCAAAGGTAGCTAAAGAAATCGAAGAGATGGGTGCTGACTCAATCTGTATCAAGGATATGGCAGGACTTCTTCTTCCTTACAGAGCTACAGAACTTATCAAGGCAATGAAGGAAGAAACAAAGCTTCCCATTCAGCTTCATACACACTACACCTCAGGTGTTGCTTCAATGACATACCTTAAGGCAGTAGAAGCAGGCGTTGACGTTATCGACTGTGCTATTTCACCTTTCGCACTCGGTACATCACAGCCCGCTACAGAAGTTATGGTTGAAACCTTCAAGGGTACCGAATATGACACAGGATTTGATCAGGATCTTCTTGCTGAAATCGCTGATTACTTCCGCCCTTACAGAGAAGAATGCCTTGCAAACGGCCTTATGAGCACAAAGTCTCTCGGCGTAAACATCAAGACATTACTTTACCAGGTTCCCGGCGGTATGCTTTCAAACATGATTTCTCAGTTAAAAGAGCAGAACGCAGAAGACAAGTACGAAGAAGTGCTTAAGGAAATCCCCAGAGTTCGTAAAGACCTCGGTGAGCCCCCTCTTGTTACACCTTCTTCACAGATCGTCGGAACACAGGCTGTATTCAACGTACTTATGGGCGAGAGATACAAAGTTGCTACTGACCAGACCAAGGACCTTCTTCGCGGTAAATACGGTCAGACAATTAAGCCTATGAACCAGGAAGTAATTGACAAAGTTATTCCCGGTGAGAAGAGATACACAGAACGTTCGGCTGATGCTGCAGGCTTAACAAACGAAATGGATAAGCTTGAAGCAGAAATGAAAGAATGGAAACAGCAGGATGAGGACGTATTATCATACGCATTATTCCCTCAGGTTGCAGTTGACTTCTTCAAGTACAGAAAAGCACAGCAGGAAAAGGTTGACCTTACAGCGGCTGATTCCAAGAACGGTGCTTACCCCGTATAATTATAATTTAATCTTATAGTAAAAGCCGGCCTCTTATGAGGTCGGTTTTTCTTTGACTTTTTTTAGGGTTTTTTGTATTATTTTTATGTATGTAAAGGCGTAAAAATGAAGACGATTGTAATAGGCGCGGGACCCGCCGGAATGATGGCTGCAATAAGCGCATCAAACTGCGGCGATGATGTAATCCTGCTTGAAAAAAACGAAAAAACAGGCAAAAAACTTTTCATAACGGGCAAGGGCAGATGCAATGTCACCAATGCCTGCACGAGGGATGAGTTTTTTGAAAATATAGTCAGCAATCCGAAGTTTTTATACAGTGCTTTTTCGCAGTTTAACAATACGGATTTAATGAACCTTATAGAAGATAACGGAACGCCTCTTAAAACAGAGAGAGGAAACCGTGTATTCCCCGTAAGCGACCATTCTTCGGATATTTTAAAAGCGCTTAATAATGCATTAAAAAAAGCAGGCGTTGACGTAAGACTTAATACTTCGGTTAAAAGCATTATTACAGAAATCATAAAAGAAACCGAAGAAAGCGATTCAAAGAAAAAAGAGTATACCAAACGCGTTGTCGGTGTTAAGACCGATAACGGCGTTATATATGAGGCTGACAGGGTTATAATCGCAACGGGCGGTATCAGTTATAAATCTACGGGTTCAACAGGTGACGGCTTAAGATGGGCAGGAGAAGAAGGTCACAGAATATCGACCTTAAAACCTGCACTTGTGCCTCTGGAAACCTTTGAAAAATGGCCTTTTGAACTGACAGGTCTTTCTCTTAAAAACGTTAGTCTTTCTCTTCTCATAAAAGACAAAGTCAAATACAAAGAAATGGGAGAGATGCTTTTCACACACTTTGGAATAAGCGGTCCGCTTGTACTTACCGCAAGTTCGATTATTGCGAAGAGTGATGAGAAAGACATAAAAGTATTTATAGATTTAAAGCCTGCATTATCGGATGATGAATTCGATGCAAGGCTAATAAGAGAATTAAAAGAAGGCAATAAAAAAGAATTAAAAAATATACTCGGAAACATATATCCAATTAAGCTTGGATTACAAATATGCGAGCTTTCGGGTGTGGATATTTATAAAAAGTGTAACGAGATTACGAAGGAAGAAAGAAAAAAGATTCTCGATTACACAAAGAGACTGCCTCTTACAATCAAAGGCACGAGAGATTTTGATGAGGCAATCATTACTCACGGCGGTGTGAGTGTAAAGGATATCAATCCTAAAACAATGGAAAGCAAACTCGTAAAGAATCTTTACTTTGCGGGAGAAGTAATTGATGTGGATGCTTTTACGGGAGGTTTTAACCTTCAGATAGCATTCAGTACAGGATACTTATCAGGAATGAGAGAAGAAGAAAATTAATATACGGAGGAATTTTTTATGGGATTTAATGTTGCAATCGACGGACCTGCAGGTGCGGGCAAATCAACCATCGCCAAACTCGTGGCTAAAGAAAAAGGTTTTATTTATGTTGATACCGGAGCTATGTATCGTGCTATCGCTTTGTATTTAATCAGAAAAGGCGTAGGAATTAACGATAACGAAGGCTTTGAAAAATACTGCGGCGAAGCAAACGTATCGATAGAGTACGATAACGGCACTCAGATAGTTCTTTTAAACGGAGAGAACGTAAACGGTCTTATCAGAACACAGGAAGTCGGAAACATGGCATCAGCGAGCTCAACAAACGGTAAAGTAAGAGCACAGCTTCTCGAACTTCAGAGAAAACTCGCAAGAGAAAACGATGTTGTTATGGACGGCCGTGACATCGGAACCAACATTCTTCCCAACGCAGAGTGTAAGATTTATCTTACCGCATCTAGCAGAGTTAGAGCAGAGAGAAGATATCTTGAATTAAAAGAAAAAGGTACGGAGTGTGATCTTGATACAATCGAAAAAGAAATCATCGAACGTGACGAGCGAGACATGAACCGCGAAATCGCACCTCTTAAGCAGGCTGAAGATGCTGTATATCTCGACACGTCGGATATGTCGATTGAAGAAGTAAAAGACAAAATTATAGAAATAATTGATAACTGCAAATAACCGGCATAAGAAAGGCATAACATGGAAGTTGTACTTGCCAAATCCGCAGGCTTTTGCTTTGGTGTAAAAAGAGCTGTGGATACGGTGTATGAAGAAATTGAAAAAGGCGGAATTATTTATACTTTCGGACCTATTATTCACAATAAGGAAGTTGTAAACGATTTTCTCATAAAAGGAGTAAAAGAAATAAACTCCTTAGAGGAACTTGATGATCTTCCCAAAGGCTGTGTAATTATAAGGTCTCACGGTGTTGCAAAAAACATCTACGAAGGCATAGAAAAGCGTGGATTTACGATAATCGACACGACATGTCCGTTCGTAAAAAGGATTCAGAATTTAGTAAATACAGAATCCGCTCAGGGTAAAACAATTGTCATAATCGGCAACGACGGACACCCTGAAGTTGAGGGTATAAAAGGGTGGTGCGAAACACCCGCTTACGTCGTCGGAAACGAAGATGACGCAAGGGCTCTCAAAGGCGTGTTAAAAGGCGAGATTTACGTAGTTTCACAGACTACTTTTAACATCAATAAATTTAAAGATTTAGTTGATATTTTAAAAGGAATTTGTTATGATGATAATGTTAGCGTTGTGAATACTATATGCAACGCTACGAGCGAACGTCAAAACGAGGCCGCGCAACTGGCCGAAAAAGCTGACGTTATGATTGTTATAGGGGATTCGCAAAGCTCCAATTCCCGCAAGCTTTACGAAATCAGCAAAATGCATTGTGAAAGAACCTATTTCATTCAGACACTTAAGGAGTTGCATTTGGAATTACCGGCTAATGCTAACCTGGTGGGAATTACAGCTGGGGCATCTACCCCAAAAAACATTATTGAGGAGGTTCAAAAATATGTCAGAACTTACTTTTGAACAAATGCTTGATGAATCATTCAAAACAATTCGAACAGGAGAGATAGTTAGCGGTGAAGTTATCGATGTTAAACCCGATTACATTATTTTAAATATCGGCTACAAATCTGATGGCATTCTTTCCAAAGCAGAATACACAAATGACTTAAGCATTGATCTGACAGAAAAAGTAAAAATCGGAGACAAACTTGACGTTAAGGTACTTAAGGTCAACGACGGAGAAGGTCAGGTATCACTTACGCACAAGAGACTTGTGATGGATAAAGGATCCAAGATTCTTGAAGATGCGTTCAATGAGAAGACAACAGTTAAGGGTGTAGTTACACAGATTCCCAACAACAAAGGTGTTATCGTTGTTGTAGATGATGTTAGAGTATTCATTCCCGCAGGTCTTCTTTCAGATGTTTATGAAAAAGATTTATCCAAGTTCATGGATAAGGAAATAGAATTTCTCATGCAGGAATATGATCCCAAGCAGAGAAGATATATCGGCAACCGCAAAGAACTCATTACAGCTCAGAAGGCAAAAGCTCTTGAGGAAGTTCTTTCCAAGATTAAAGTTGGCGATACAGTAGAAGGTACTGTAAAGAACGTTACAGATTTCGGTGCATTCATCGATCTCGGCGGTATCGACGGACTCCTTCACATCAAAGAGATGAGCTGGGGCAGAATCGAAAGTGCTAAGAAGCTTTACAAAGCAGGCGATAAAGTAAAAGTTCTCATAAAAGAGATTAACGGAAACAGAATTTCTCTTTCAACCAAGTTTGAAGATGAGAATCCCTGGAAAGATTTAAGCGCAAGATTCCCTGTTGGCAGCGTTGTAACAGGTAAGGTTGCAAGAATGACAGACTTCGGTGCTTTCATTCAGCTTGAAGGTGGTGTAGATGCACTTCTTCATGTTTCCCAGATTTCCAAGAATCACATTGAGAAGCCTTCAGATGTTCTTAAGATTGGTGATGAAGTAACTGCAGAGGTTACAGAAGTTAACGAAGAGAACAACAGAATCAGCCTTTCCGTAAGAGCTATGTTACAGCCCAAGAAGAAAGAAGAAAATGCTGATGACAACGGCGAAGAATATGCAACAGTTGATGTTGAATCAGTAGTTGCAGCACAGGCTGAAGAAGAAGCTAAAGAAGCACCTGCAGTAGAAGCTCCCGTTGAAGAAGCACCTGTTGTAGAAGCAGCTCCCGCAGAGGAAGCTCCTGCTGAAGAAGCAGCACCTGCAGAAGAATAAAAATAATAATTATTTATATAAAGAAGACACAGTTAATGTGTCTTCTTTTTTATGTCATATCTTTTAGGATAAAAAATATCAGGCACCTTGCGGCGCCTGATATTCTAGAAAAGAAAGGATGTTATAGGTTATTGATATTTGTTCAATATCAATTTATACGTTAATCATATTTTGCAGAATGTGTTCTGCGTATTTGTTGAAACTTTCTCTCGATGTCTTAAACTCCGGTGTGAGTTCGAAGAACAACTGCTGGTCTCTGTAATCTCTCTTGTAGAACGGCTCGAAGAGAACGCTCCATTCAGGAAGATATGTAGATGTCTTACGTGTGTAGCATGTAAGAGCACTTGCGGGCTCTTTGTGATCCTTTTCGATAAACTGTGCAACTGATTTGTGTACAGCCATATCTTCATGGATGAGATAGTAGTAATCTCTGTAGTTGGAATAGAAGTATTTCATTTCTTCCTCGTAAAGAGGTACCTTCAAAATTCCGTCTATTCCGTCACATGTAAAGTAACATCCGTTTGCGGTATATGAAAGAGGAACGGGAATTGCATTTCTGAATCTTAAGGATAAGATAAGTTCCTGTCTCTTTTTATTCTCATAATCGTTGTAATAGTTAGCCTTAACCTTCATTACACGAAGTGATTTGTTGAACAAATCGGGTATTGAAAGAAGAGAAACCATATGAAGCATTCCGATAACATCTTCTTTGTTGTGAAGAAGGATTGCATTCATTATTTCTTCGTCCTTACTTACAACATATTCGTGATAGAAGCTTATCAGTTCGCCACCGTCGAAGATGTCTTCTCTGATCATACCGAGGAAGGACTGTAATGTCTTCTGTCTGCAATCCTCGAGCTTCATGAAGTTCTTGTAAGGCTTGATTCTTTTATAAATATCCAGTCCGTCGAATGAACTGAAATCAAAATCATATTCGTACTGTTCGCATTTCTGCTCTATGAATGGAATATCAAACTGATTTCCGTTAAAATGAATGAGGAAAGAGTAGTTTTTGCAGAAGTCAAGAAATGCTTTCAATACTTCGTTTTCTTCTTCATAGTTTTCGGCCAGCCACTGGATTAACTGCCATTCGCCGTCTTCATAATAAGAACAGCCGATCATATATAAATTTGAACTTCTGGCGCTAAAACCTGTAGTCTCGATATCAAGGAAAAGGATATCGTTAAGCGGTGCTATTGTTTCCAAAGGATAATTTAATTCTTTAAGAGTGGTCGAACACTGAATAGTTTTCATTAGATTACCTTTCCAAATGCTTATTTTACATACATTATTATCTTACTACATTTTGAAAATTTTATATAGTATTTTTTTTAAATAAGTAGTAATATATTAAAGGCTATTTTTAAAAAATGAAAGGGAGGCAAGGATTTGTTTACATTTCACGGTGGTATTCACCCCTATGACGGAAAAGACATTTCAAAGGATAAGCCGATTGTAGATTACAGTCCCAAGGGTCTGATGGTATATCCTTTGTCTCAGCATATAGGCGCACCCGCTGAGCCTGTTGTTGAAATTGGGGAACATGTATTGGTTGGACAGTTAATTGCCAAGGAAACGGGGTTTGTTTCATCTCCGATTTATTCGTCTGTTTCGGGTACCGTAAAAGCTATCGAACCCAGAAGAATTATTACTGGTGATCATGTTAAGTCGATAGTAATTGAAAACGACGGTGCTTACGACGAGGTAGAATTTACTCCTAATCCTGATTACACAAAGCTTTCAAGAGAAGAAATCGTTTCTCTTATTCAGAAAGCCGGTATAGTCGGAATGGGCGGAGCAGGATTCCCTACGCATGTTAAGGTTTCACCCAAAGAACCGGATAAAATCGAATACATTATCGCGAACTGTGCGGAATGTGAACCCTATCTTACAAGTGACTACAGGATTATGATTGAAACTCCCGAAAAACTTGTGGAAGGTCTTCGTATCGAACTTTCCTTATTTAATAATGCAAGAGGTATTCTTGCGGTAGAGGATAACAAGCCCGATTGTATTAAGATCTTAAAAGAACTGACAAAGAACGATGAAAAGATTACCGTTATCGGACTTAAGACCAAATATCCTCAGGGTTCTGAAAGACATCTTATCTTTGCAACGACAAAGAGAGCAATCAATTCTTCAATGCTTCCTGCAGACGCAGGCTGTATTGTCAATAACGTCGATACCATCTGCTCCATATATCAGGCGGTTGTAGAAGGCAGACCTCTTCTTCACAGAATCGTTACCGTTACAGGCGACTGTGTCAAGAATCCTCAGAACTTCAGAATTCCTATCGGAACCAATTATCATGAACTGATAGATGAGGCGGGCGGATTCATAAAAGAGCCCGAAAAGATTGTTTCCGGCGGACCCATGATGGGATTTGCCATCTTTGATCTCGACGTTCCCGCAACCAAGACTTCATCTGCACTCCTTTGTTTATCCAAGGATCAGATTTCTTCAGCAAAGGAAACCGCATGTATCAACTGCGGAAGATGCGTTGAAGTATGCCCCGGAAGAGTAGTTCCTTCCAAACTGGCTGACTTTGCACAGAACGGAAACAGAGAAATGTTTGAAAAATATAACGGTATGGAATGCTGCGAATGCGGATGCTGCTCATATATTTGCCCCGCAAAGCGTTATCTTACCCAGAGTATTAAATCTATGAGAAGAATGATTCTCGCCGACAGAAAGAAAGGGGGTAAATAATCATGGATAAGAAATTAAAAGTATCCTCGAACCCTCATGTCAGAGACGGTATGTCGACAAGAGGAATCATGCTTGCTGTTATCATAGCACTTATGCCTGCCACAATTTTCGGTGTGATTAACTTCGGTTATCATGCTCTTCTTGTAATTCTTGTTTCGGTAGGCTTTTCGGTACTTTCCGAGTTTGTAATGTGCAAGATATTAAAGAAACCAGTTTCGGTGGGAGACTGCTCCGCTATTGTTACCGGCCTGTTACTTGCGCTCAATTTACCTGCATCATTTCCTTTGTGGATGACCGCACTCGGCGCATGCTTTGCGATTGTTGTCGTAAAGATGCTTTTCGGCGGTCTCGGACAGAACTTTATGAACCCCGCACTCGGTGCGAGATGTTTCCTCGTTATTTCTTTTGCAAAGAATATGACGAACTTTACCACCGATGTTTATACGGGTCCCACACCTCTTGCAATTGTCAAAGCGGGCGGTGAAGTAAATATTTTCGATATGGTAATAGGACGTACGGCCGGAACAATCGGCGAGACAAGCATGATTGCAATTGTTTTGGGCGCATGTTTCCTTATTGCTCTCGGAATAATCGATTTAAAGATTCCCGGATCTTACATTGTATCATTTGTAATATTTATTCTTTTATTCTCCAAGAGAGGATTTGACTTAAATTACATCTGCGCACAGCTCGCAGGTGGCGGTCTTATGCTTGGTGCTTTCTTCATGGCTACCGATTATGTAACAAGACCTATTACCAAGAAAGGACAGTATGTATTCGGTATCCTGCTTGGTATCTTAACCGGTGTATTCCGTATATTCGGACCCGGTGCGGAAGGAGTTTCCTTTGCGATTATTTTAGGAAACCTTCTTGTTCCGCTTATCGAGAAGATTACTCTTCCTAAAGCTTTTGGTAAAGGAGGAGAGAATTCACTATGAGTATGTCCAAAGAAGATTTAATAAGAATCATAAAAGACACGGCAGTTATTTTCGGAATTACTCTTGTTGCAGGATTGGGTCTCGGTTTCGTATATGAACTGACCAAAGAGCCCATCGCCACACAGGAAGCTCAGGCTCAGGCTGATGCATGCGCAGAAGTATTCAAGGAGATTAACGAAGCCGGCGTACTTGATACGGTAGAAGAGCTTACGTTTAATCCGATTGAGGTTAATCCCACAATCAGCGAACAGCTTAAGAACGAAGATTATAATGTAGCTTACATTGACAGTGTATACGAAGCAAAGAAGGCTGACGGTACACTTTACGGTTATGTAATCGGCGTAACAAGTACTTCAGGTTACGGCGGAAACATTTCCTTCTATATGGGTATTACACTCGACAATATGTTAAAAGGTGTTTCAATCCTTTCGATTTCCGAAACACCCGGCCTTGGTATGAACGCAGAGAAAGTACTCGTTCCTCAGTTTAGAAACAGAAAGCTTGAGGAGTATAAGGTAGTTAAGACAGGTGCGGTTTCATCAGATGAAATCGATGCCATCACATCAGCTACCATTACTTCGAATGCTGTTACAAACGGCGTTAATACAGGTGCCAGATATTTTACAATTTTAAGCGAAGGAGGGAATGAATAATGAAAAGATGTTTGGAACGTCTCTACAACGGACTCATTAAAGAAAATCCCACTTTCGTACTTATGCTTGGTATGTGTCCCACGCTTGCCGTTACCACAAGTGCTATTAACGGTCTTGGTATGGGTCTTTCAACGATGGTGGTACTTGCACTCAGTAATATGATTATATCGGCTCTTCGTAAGATTATTCCCGATAAGGTTCGTATTCCCGCATATATCGTTATTATTGCAACCTTCGTTACAATAGTAGAACTTTTAATGCATGCTTTCGTTCCCGGATTATATTCGGCTTTAGGCATTTATATTTCGCTTATCGTTGTTAACTGTATCATCCTCGGACGTGCAGAAAGTTATGCATCCAAGAATCCTGTATTACCTTCACTGTTCGACGGTATCGGTATGGGACTCGGATTTACATTGGCACTTACACTTATCGGTTTGGTAAGAGAATTCTTAGGTGCCGGCACATTATTCGGATTTGCGATTGACGATATGTTCGGCAGTCCTATTTCCGTATTGCTTGTAGGAGCTCTTGCAAAGGTGATCAATCCTAAGGCAAAGGGATTTGCAGGTATTATCAACAACATACTTAAGATTGAATTTTCATCTATTTCACCTATCGGAATCCTTGTTATGGCTCCCGGTGCATTCTTCGTGCTCGCAACCCTTACAATGATTCAAAACGTCATTAAAGACAAAGGTGCGAAGGCAGGAAAAGACACATCCAAGATCGGTTCAGGCTGCTCAAGCGATTGTATGAACTGCTCGGATATGGGTTGTGCAAGAAGAATGGTAGATAATACCGTAAAAGAAGAAGCCCCCGCAAAAGAGGAAGCTCCCGCTACGGTTGAAGCACCTGCACCTGAAGTAAAAGAAGAGAAGGAGGGCGAATAAATGAACGGAACATATATCGGAAACATCATTGTAATAGCCATCGGCTCTTCATTAATCAGTAATGTTGTATTAAGCCAGTTCTTAGGACTCTGTCCTTTCCTCGGAGTTTCTAAAAAGGTTAAAACAGCCGCAGGTATGGGTGGTGCACTTATTTTCGTAATCACCATGTCATCACTTGTAGCAGGCCTGATTTACAAATTTATTTTAAAACCGTTAAATATCGAATATCTGAAAACTATCGTTTTCATTTTGATAATTGCAGCACTGGTTCAGTTTGTAGAGTTTTTCTTAAAGAAGTACATGAAGTCCCTTTATCAGGCACTTGGTGTATATCTCCCTTTGATTACTACCAACTGTGCGGTTTTGGGTGTGGCTATCAATAACGTTAACCTTGAGTATGATATCTTAACAGGCGTTGTAAACGGTTTTGCAACCGCTGCTGGCTTTGCGATTTCAATTATTATCCTCGCAGGCCTTAGAGAAAAGATGGAATACAACAATATACCCAAATACATGAAGGGAATGCCCATCGTACTTGTTACTGCCGGACTTATGGCAATAGCATTCTGCGGATTTTCGGGTTTGATTTAAGGAGACAGATATGAGTTTAACAGGTATACTGCTTGCTGTAGGCATTGTAGCTGCAGTAGGTTTGTTTATAGGAATATTTTTGGGGTTGGCTTCGGTTATCTTCAAAGTCAGTGTAGATGAGAGAGAAGAGAAAATCGTTGAAGTACTTCCCGGCAATAACTGTGGCGGCTGCGGTTATCCCGGCTGTTCGGGACTTGCTGCTGCTATCGTAAAAGGCGAAGCACCCGTAAACGGATGTCCCGTAGGCGGTGAAGAAGTTGGTAAAAAAGTAGCTGCCATTATGGGCGTAGATGCTGTAGAATCCGAAAAGATGGTTGCATTCGTTAAATGTAACGGCGACTGTGAAGCATCCAAGATGAACTACGATTACGTAGGTCAGGAAGACTGTCAGATGCTCATGTTCGTTCCCAACAAAGGACCGAAAGCGTGTAATCACGGCTGTCAGGGCTTCGGAAGCTGCGTTAAAGCCTGTCCTTTTGATGCTATTCATGTAGAAAACGGAGTAGCAAAAGTTGATAAAGAAAAGTGTAAAGCATGCGGAAAATGTATCGCCGTATGTCCTCAGCACTTAATAGAACTGATACCTTATTCTGCAAAATATGCCGTAGCCTGCTCTTCAAAGGAAAAAGGCCCGGTAACAATGAAAGAATGTGCAAACGGCTGTATCGGTTGCGGACTCTGCAAGAAGAACTGTCCCGCTGAAGCTGTTGAAGTCACAGACTTCCATGCAAAGATTGATTACGCTAAATGTGTAGGCTGCGGAACCTGTATTGAGAAATGTAAGAAAGGTTCCATCGTTGAGCATTAATTAGTTTTGGAATAAGTAAGAATAAAAGGTATCGGCATTTGTCGGTACCTTTTTAAAACTTTGGTATTTTATGAGCAAAAAGAATCTCTTGCAAATTTTAATATTGTTGCTTGTTACCTCAGGGATTGTCGCTGCCGTTCTTTTACTTGGTAAAAACGGAAAGACTCTAACAAAGGACGGTTATTATTTTGATACCTATGTAAGTCTTACCGTATATTCGTCTAAGGATTCAAAGTATCTTGACGAGTGCCTAAAGATGTGCGAAAGATACGATAATCTTTTCTCACCTACAATAGAAGGCAGTGATATTTACAATATTAATCACGCTAACAAAGAGCCCATAAAAGTTGATCACGAGACATATTATCTTTTGCAGAGAGCGCTGGAATTCTGCGAAGAAACAGAGGGTGCCGTCGATATTACTGTAGCGCCTTTAATGGATGTCTGGGGCTTGTCGCATGAAAGCGGAAATCTTTTAGGAGATACTGATAATAAAAAGCCGACGGATTCGGATATAGAGGATGCTCTTAAAAGAGTCGATTATCGAAATGTAATTCTTGAAGAAGATAATTATGTACGCCTTAATGACCCTGAAACAAGAATTGACTTAGGTTTTATAGCCAAGGGCTATATCGCTGATAAAATAAAAGAATATCTCGTTTCCAAAGGCGTTAAAAGTGCTATTGTTTCGCTCGGCGGAAATGTTGTTGTTATCGGTACAAAGCCCGACGGAAGCGATTACAATATCGGTATTAAAGATCCTGACAATTCGGGCGAGATAATAGAAAGTCTCAAAGTATACGACTGTTCAGTGGTAACGAGCGGAACATACGAAAGATATGTCGAATATGACGGTGTTAAATACCATCATATCTTGAATACAGCGACAGGATATCCTGTTGATAATAACGTTAAGAGCGTAACCGTTTTAAGCCATTCTTCGCTTGAAGGAGATGCGCTTTCTACCATTTGTTTAATACTCGGCGAGGATGGCTCAAGGGAAATACTTGCCAAATACCGCGCTGAAGCTGTTTTTCATTAAGAGGGCATAAAAATGATTGTAATGATAAAACGAAAAACCATACATGTATATTTGAAGATACACTGTCAGCAATTAAATTGAATAATCGGTTGAAATGATGTAATATAAGTATGTTGCGGTCATTTCTTTTATGATCTGCAAACTGAGAATTAATTTAATTGGAGAAGACTATGAAAATATATAATACACTTACAAAACGCGTAGAAGATTTTAAGCCCAATGTGGAAGGCAAGGTCGCTATGTATACCTGCGGCCCTACAGTATATCATTTTGCGCATATCGGAAACTTAAGATCATATCTTATGGAGGATGTTCTTGAAAAGACACTTCGCTACAGCGGATATGATGTAAAAAGAGTAATGAATATCACCGATGTCGGACATCTTTCATCAGATGCAGACACAGGCGAAGATAAGATGTTAAAAGGCGCAAAGCGTGAGCATAAGACGGTTATGGAGATTGCAAAATTCTATACCGATGCTTTTATGAGCGACTGCGCTAAGCTTAATATCAAAACTCCCGATGTTGTAGAACCCGCAACCAACTGCATTGACGAATTCATCAATATGATTACGGTTCTGCTTGAAAAGGGCTATGCATACAAAGCTGGCGAGAACATTTATTTTGATACATCCAAGCTTAAAGAATACTATGTATTCGGCAATCAGTCCGAGAACGATTTAATGGTCGGCGTTCGTGACGATGTTACCGAAGATACAAACAAGAGAAACAAGAATGACTTCGTACTTTGGTTTACCAAATCAAAATTTGAAGATCAGGCTCTTAAATGGGACAGCCCCTGGGGCGTAGGTTATCCCGGATGGCATATTGAATGCTCATGCATCAGTATGAAGCACCTTGGTGAATATATGGATATTCACTGCGGCGGAGTGGATAATATTTTCCCTCATCACACCAACGAAATCGCACAGAGTGAATCATTCCTCGGCCACAAGTGGTGCAATTACTGGTTCCATGTTCATCATTTAAACGATGAAACCGGTAAGATGAGTAAGAGTAAGGGTGAGTTTTTAACAGTATCTCTTTTGGAAGAAAAGGGTTATAACCCCCTTGCATACAGATTCTTCGCACTTCAGTCACATTACCGTAAGCCGCTCACATTCTCTTATGAGGCACTTGATCAGGCGACGGTAACCTACAAGAAGTTAAAGAACAAAATTGCAACCATAAAAGAAGAAGGCGCGGTTGACGAGGCAATCGTAAAAGAGTGGCATGACAAATTTGCTGAAACTGTCGGAAATGACATCAATACAGCAATGGGCATCACGCTTCTTTATGATGTTTTAAAGACAGACTTTAACGGTGCTACAAAGCGTGCAATCATAGGAGATTATGACTATGTATTAAGTCTTGATCTTTTAAAAGCAGATACAGAAGCAGCAAATAACGGTGCTGACGATGAACTTACAGCATATGTAGAGGCTAAGATTGAGGAACGTAAAGAAGCTAAAAAGGCAAAGGATTTTGCCAAGGCTGATGCAATAAGAGCAGAGCTTCTTGAAAAAGGTATCGCGCTTGAAGATACACGTGAAGGTGTTAAGTGGAAGAGAGTGTAAATGACAGATTTACCGGCAAAGATAAAAGAGCAGTTTGAAATAAAAGATACGGACATTAATACTTACAATCCGTTGACTCTCGCTTTTATCGGCGATAGTGTATATGAAACCATAGTAAGAACCATGGTTGTAAGCAAAGGCAATAAGAGTGTTAATGCGTTAGCCAAGGATAAGAACAAACTGGTTAATGCAAAGACACAGAGCCGTATCGCTGAGATACTGACACAGTATTATACCGAAGAAGAGGCAGATATTTACAGAAGAGGCAAGAATGCCAAGACCGCCAATCATTCAAAGAGTGCGGCTTACAGTGAATATCACAGGGCCACAGGCCTTGAAGCGGTTTTCGGATATTTATATCTGACGGGTAAACTTGACAGATGTCTTGAACTATTTAAAACAGCTCTTGAAAAATTAGATGATTAATAAAGGAATTTTATGGGATACAACGAATCCATGATTGAAGGCAGAAATGCCGTTACAGAAGCATTCAGATCGGGTAAATGCGTTGATAAGGTCTATGTATTGGACGGATGTCAGGACGGACCGATTTTAACGATTAAAAGAGAAGCAAAAAAAGCCGGCAGTCTGATTAAATATGTCGACAAACAGCTTCTCGACAATATGTCCGAAACAGGCAAGCATCAGGGCGTAATCGCTGTTACGGCCGCTTATGATTATGCAGAGGTGTCGGATATTCTTGATATTGCAAAAGAAAGAAACGAAGATCCTTTTATCGTTCTTTTAGACAATATCGAGGATCCGCATAACCTGGGTGCGATTATAAGAAGCGCACATCAGGCAGGCGCACACGGAGTAATCATTCCTAAAAACAGAGCCGTAGGGCTTACCGCAACAGTTGCCAGAACATCTGCAGGCGCGCTTAACTATATACCTGTAGCCAAGGTAACCAATCTTTCAAAAACCATTGAGGATTTAAAGAAAGAAGGATTGTGGTTCGTCTGTGCGGATATGGACGGAGAAACGATGTATAACCTTAATCTTAAAGGACCTATCGGAGTTGTCGTAGGTTCTGAGGGAGAGGGCGTTTCAAGACTCGTAAAAGAAAAATGCGATTTTGTTGCATCTATTCCTATGAAAGGTCAGATTGATTCGTTAAACGCATCCGTGGCTGCAGGAATCCTTTGCTTTGAAATAGTAAGGCAGAGAATGCAATAAACTTAAATTTCGTAAATTGGGGAAATAAATCAAATGAATTATGAATTATTAACCGACGAGGAACTTGTCAGATTAAGCCGGGACGACGAGAGTGCCATGGACTATCTGTTAAACAAGTATAAGGGTGTGGTTTTATCCTGTTCCAAATCTTTATTCATACTCGGCGGCGATGACCAGGATCTTGTTCAGGAAGGCATGATAGGGCTTTTTAAAGCCGTAAGGGATTTCGATGAGCATAAGAATATAAAGTTTTCTACATTTGCGCAGATTTGCGTTAAGAGAAATATTTATACGGCTATAACAAATTCCAATTCACCTAAGAACGAGCCTTTAAATAAAGGACTTTCGATTTCTCATACCGATTCTTCGGATGACGAATTTAACAATTTATCGACGGAAGATCTCGGACTGTCAGAGATTTACAATCCCGAAGATAATCTGATAAACAAAGAAAAATACGATGAAATCATTTCTTTTATGGGCAAAGAATTGTCCAAACTGGAATATCAGGTAATGGACCTTTATATCATCGGCCTTACAACATCTGAAATCGCCAAGGTTTTGGGGAAGAACGAAAAAACCACCGACAATGCATTTCAGAGAGCAAAGAACAAAATACGTAAATATCTGGAGGAAAGATAAATGGTCAATCCGGCTGCTTTACTTACACTTAAGAAAAAATGGGACGAGTTTTCGGGAAGACATCCCAGATTTGTTTCATTCCTCGGTGCTTTGAAAAATCAGGGAATTACTGAGGGTAGTATAATAGACATGAAGGTAACGATGCCTAACGGAGAAGTTTTTCAGTCAAATATTAAACTTACTCCCGAAGACATTGAATTAATCAGGGGATTAGCGGGACAGGTTAAATGAGAGTAGCCACCGAAGAGGAAGACAGACTTCTTCAAAAAATATCATTTTTGGAAAGTGATATTTACAATCTTGAAAATGAGGTAATGCTTTGCGAGTCAGAGGCTAAGGGGGTTCGCGAACTAAGGAGGAGATATACGGTAAAATTTTTTACCGTTATAATTGTTTGCGCCTTTTTGATTATTTTATCCTCAGGATATCTTATTAATATAAAAGCCGACTGGCGGCTTACCATGGCAATTTACCTAGGTTCGGGCGGACTCGGATTTTTTGCTCTCGGCTTTCTTATATACACAATTATTTTTCTTGTAAGATTTTTTGCCGCAACATCTAAATCGGCTTCGGGCGCGGCATTCGCAGAAAAAATCGGCGTTGAAAATCTCGATGAAAAAGAGACTGTAAATCTTGCCAAATTATCCAATCTTAAAAAGAATATAAAAGATAATCGTACATCGCTTGATGAGAATACAAAGGCTTATTTTGAACTTAAGGAAAAGAACGATAAGATATTTGATGAAGAAATTGCTTCGGGTAAAAGAAAGCCCGATTTTAATTTTGATGCTTATAACAACTATATCGAAGTCACAAACGAATGGATTGATTTCAACAAACTTAAAGTTGAGCATTTAAGATTATCCAACCGTAAAAAGGTTCTCGAAAAAGAAGTCGAAGGAATGATTATAAATGAAGATAAATGCAAACAAAGTATAATTTGGTTTTCTATTCTGATTCTTCTTCATGTCGCTACCATTATTGCTCTTATTATTTCTTCAAATTTTATCGAACCTGAGCTGGTTCCGATTCTTAATATTGTAATTGTTATTTTCTTTATGGTCACAGGAATAGTGGTAATTATAAATCTCGTCAATTTTATTACCAAACTTCCTTATATATCCGATTCTGAATTTGCGCTTTTTGTAGCAGATAAGCTAGGTATCGATCAGACCAAAAAAGATTTAAAAGATATGATGGCAGAGATAGATACAAGTGCTGTTAAGATAAATGATTTATCTGAAAAGATAAAAGAATATAAAGAGATGTTTGCGAAAAACAGGGAAGAAAACTTTTCATGAAACCATCAGATGCGCTGGTATACAGATTTTTTCAACCGCTTTTCACAATACTTTTTTGGATTCTTTACAATCCGAAATACGTGAACAAATCTGTTATACCCAAGAAAGAACCCTGCGTTATAGCGGGCAATCACAACTGCATATTGGATCCAATATATGTTTATACATCTACACCGAGAGTGGTTCATTCGCTTGCCAACAAGGATTTGCATGACGGTAAATTCGGATGGCTGTTTAAATCGATAGGCTCGATACCCGTGGATACAAAGGCAAAACATAACGGCGGTGCATTAAATGCGGCTGTCGATTACTTAAACAGAGGTTATGCGATAAATGTATCACCTGAGGGAAAGAGAAATTTCACCGAAGAAACGCTGCTTCCTTTTAAGCCGGGAGCCGTAGTAATGGCACAGAGGACGGGCTGTAAGTTAATACCTTATGCGGTGACAGGCGAGTACAAATTCAGGAGCCGCACGCTAAAGATTACATACGGTGAACCGCTGGATATAAAAGATCTTTCAGTGGAAGAGGCCAATCAGCTTTTGTACGACACCGTAAAACAAATGATGATTGAAAACAATTTCAAACCGCGAAAAGAAAAATTTTTATTCTTAAAAAAACAATACTTAAAATAAAAAAGAAGGACGTATAAATGGAACAGGTAAAGACACCCTGGTATTCGTCATATGACGGAGTAAGACAACATCTGGAATATCCTGAATATTCGATTTATCTGCTTTTGGAAGAATCGGCAAAAAAGAGAGAAGGGCTGACAGCATACAATTATTTCGGTAAATGTGCCACCTACAAAGAATTTCTCGAACAGATAGACGCTGCAGCGCGCTCCTTTATTCAGATGGGAGTAAAGCCCAAGGACATCGTCAGCATATGCATGCCCAATACTCCCGAGGCTTTAATTTCTTTTTATGCCGTCAATAAAATCGGCGCAGTGGCCAATATGATTCATCCTTTGTCGGCCGAAAACGAAATCAAATATTATGTAAACCTGACCGAAAGCAGGATTATAGTCACAATCGATCTGGCTTTAAATAAAATCATACATATTTTACCTGAAACAAAACTTGAAAAAATAGTTCAGGTGAGTGTTGCGGATTCGATGCCCGTTGCAATCGGTGTCGGTTATTTTATGAAAAAGGGCAGAAAACTGCATTTCGAAAAATGTGATATTAACATCAAATGGAGTGACTTTATAAAGAGCGGCAAACAGTATACGGGTGAGACGTTATATAAGCCCGATAAGAACGATACAGCCGCCATACTTTATTCGGGCGGTACGAGCGGATTTCCCAAAGGTATCGAACTTACAAATCTTAATTTCAATGCACTGGCGATTCAGAGCGTGGAGATTTGCAAAACGCTTCATGAGGGAGACAGAATTCTCTCGATTATGCCTGTTTTCCACGGATTCGGACTCGGTATCTGTGTTCATACCGTGCTTTATCTGGGCGCTACGGCTGTTATACTGCCTCAGTTTAACGCCGCAGAATTTGACAGGCTTTTGACCAAATACAAGCCCAATATAATTGCGGGCGTGCCGTCTCTTTTTGAAGTTATGCTTAAAAACAAAAAGATGGAAGGCGTTGATTTATCGTTCCTTCATCTTGTAATCAGCGGAGGAGATTCGCTATCCGAGAGCCTTAAATTAAAGGTCGACAAGTTCCTTGAAGAGCATGGTTCGGATGCAAAGGTAAGAGAGGGTTACGGTCTGACAGAATGCGTTACAGGAAGCTGTTTAATTCCTGTTAACAAATATAAAGCCGGAAGTATAGGTATCCCTTATCCCGATACGTATTATAAAGTCATTAATCCCGAGACACTTGAAGAAATGCCTTACGGAGAGGACGGAGAGATTGTTTTATCAGGGCCTACTGTCATGAAGGGATACTTAAACGAGCCTGAAGAAACCGCCAATACCTTAAGATTACACAAGGACGGTAAGGTATGGCTTCATACCGGCGATTTGGGATACATGGATGAGGACGGATTTTTATTCTTTAAGCAGAGAATCAAGAGAATGATTATTTCCTCGGGCTACAATATTTATCCTCAGTATCTTGAGAATATTATCGACTCTGTTCCCGAAGTACTTCTTTCGTGTGTAATCGGAATCGACCATCCGCTTAAGGTTCAGGTTGCAAAAGCTTTTATCGTACTTCGTGAAGGATATGAGCCCACAGATGAGATAAGACAAAAGATTAGAGATGTTTGCGAGAAGAATCTTGCAAAGTATTCCTGGCCTTTCGAATATGAGTTCAGAAAAGAACTACCAAAAACTCTTGTGGGTAAAGTAGCGTTTACTCAATTGATTGAAGAAGAGAAGGCTAAAAGCGCTAACAAAGAAAAAGAAACATAAGAAATGGTAAAAGATATGTGCAATCGTATCATTGTAGGGACTGATGATGGTGTAAAAATATTTGAAAACAAATAATTTTTTTGTTGACATAATAAAAAAATAGTGTTAGTTTAAAAAAAGCAATTGAAAATTATTTTTAAAAACTGTGACGAAGACTGCGTCTGATGTCGAATTTTCAGAGAGTCGCCGGTTGGTGTGAGGCGATAATTCAATTCTTTCAGCTATCCCTTCCGAGTTGGAATTCCGAAATGAAAAAAGTAGACAATTCCCGTTATGCCACGTTAAGGCACTTGGCTTGTTGGAGTCAGAAGAGGAGGCATCTTCAGGATGCAATTTGAGTGGTACCGCGGGTTAGCCCGTCTCAAGCGATTGAGACGGGCTTTATTTATTCTAAGTCCCTAAACTCGAGAATTCTTCTAAGATTTCAACGCGTATCGTTGATTACATTTTAAAAAGGAGTAAACATGAGCGAAAACAATCAGAATCTTGAATTTAAAATCCATGAAGTCGCACGAAGAATCGTTGATTTAAGAGAGGCTATGAACCTTTCACAGCAGGAACTTGCTAAGAAGATAGGACTTGATATCGATCAGTATGTAAGATACGAATCTGGTGAGGAAGATTTTCCTTTTACATTTATCTACAAGATTGCCAATACCTGTAAAGTTGATATGAATGACCTTTTAACAGGTGAATCACCCGCACTTTCCGAATACATCGTAACGAGAAAAGGTGAAGGTACAGAAATTATCAGACGTGAAGGCTTTACATATAAAAACCTTGCTCCGAATTTTAAGAATAAACTCGCTGAGCCTTTTTATGTAAAAATTCCTTACTCAGAGGAAGCTCTTAATCCGCCCTATCATTTCAATACACATGTCGGTCAGGAAATGGATATCGTCATCAAGGGCAACCTTAAGATGATGGTTGGTGATTCCGTAGAAATCCTTCATGAAGGCGATGCAATCTACTACGATTCATCCACACCACACAATGAAATCGCGCTCGGCGGTGAAGACTGCGAAATCTATGCAATCGTTATGAATCCCGAGAAGAAGGGTCTTTCCGAAGTTAAGGATAAAGTCAGAGCAAATACTGTTACCAATACCGATCTTGCAAAGATTAAGAATCCTATATACGAAAAGTTTATTGAAACAACAGTAGACGAAAACGGAATCTTCAACGGAATTACATATAAGAACACCGAGAAATTCAACTTTGCCTATGATATCGTTGATGAAATGGCAAAGAAGAATCCTTCCAAGACAGCTATGGTTTATCTATCCGAGCTTAAGGAAGCAAGAAGATTTACATTCAAGGAAATGTCCGATTATTCCAACCAGACTGCAAACTACTTTAAGTCTCTCGGAATCGGCAAGGGAGATAAGGTTCTCGTAGTACTTAAGAGACATTATCAGTTCTGGTTTACAATCCTTGCTCTTCATAAAATTGGCGCAGTCATCATTCCTGCAACACATCTTTTAAAGGATCATGATTTCGAATACAGATTCAATGCGGCACACTGTAAGGCAATAGTTTGTACAGGTACAGGCGATGTAGCTGATCAGGCTGAATTCGCTGCCAAGAGATGTCCGGATCTTAAGATTAAAATCTGCGTAGACGGTCTTCAGAGAAAAGGCTGGCATAACTTTAACGAAGAAATGCCCAAATTCTCCAAAGAGTGGGAGAAGCCCGAAGATTTTGCATGCGGCGATGATACAATGCTTATGTTCTTCACATCAGGAACTACAGGATATCCCAAGATTGCTGCTCATAACTTCAAATATCCTTTGGGACATTTCCCTACAGCAAAGTTCTGGCACAATGTAGACCCCAACGGTCTTCACTTTACAATCGCAGATACAGGCTGGGGTAAAGCACTCTGGGGCAAACTCTACGGACAGTGGATGTGCGAGGCTGCAACATTCGTATATGACTTTGAGAAATTCAAAGCAGACGACATCCTTCCTTTGTTTAAGCAGTACAACATAACAACATTCTGTGCACCTACAACAATGTACAGATTCTTCATAAAAGAAGACTTAACCAAATATGATTTAAGCTCCATCAAGTATGCAACAGTTGCAGGCGAGGCTATGAACCCTGAGGTTTACAACCAGTTCTTAAAAGCAACAGGCGTACGTATCATGGAAGGCTTCGGTCAGACAGAAACCACACTTTCTATTGCAAACTTCGTAGGAGAGAGCAATAAGGTTGGTTCAATGGGCAGACCTTCACCCTTATACGATATCGATATCGTTGATCCCGACGGCAATCCCTGCAAGGTCGGTGAAACAGGTGAAATCGTTATCAATACACAGAACGGAGTTCCCAACGGACTCTTCCAGGGATACTTCGAAGACGAAGAGAAGACCAAAGAAGTATGGCATGACGGATTCTATCATACAGGCGATACAGCGTGGAAAGATGAGGATGGATTCTACTGGTATGTCGGCCGTGTCGATGATGTTATCAAGTCATCGGGCTATCGTATCGGACCGTTCGAAATCGAATCAGTTATCATGGAACTTCCTTATGTTCTTGAATGTGCGGTTGTTGCTGCACCCGACGAAATCAGAGGCCAGGTTGTAAAAGCAAACATCGTTCTTACAAAGGGTACGGTCGGAACAGAGGAACTTAAGAAAGAAATCCAGGTTTATGTAAAAGAGCATACAGCTCCTTACAAATATCCGAGAATCGTCGAATTCAGAGATGAATTGCCTAAGACAATTTCCGGAAAGATCAGACGTGTTGATTTAAGATAGGTTTATTGGGGACGATTCTGTATTGGTTTAAAGCCAATTCAGAATCGTTTCTTTTATGATTAATTATTTTTATAAAAAATGATAGATATTTATTTATCAATGTGTTAGTATATTATCGTTGGTTTAAAGGTTAGTTAGTTAAAACTAATTGTATTCACTTATAAGTGTTTTTATAAAGGAGATTTAATTATGGCAAATGCACCGAAAGTATTACTTATTTTGGACGGTTATGGATTAAACGAAAAGACAGAAGGCAATGCAGTTGCACTTGCAAAAACACCTGTCATGGATAAGCTCATGAAAGAGTGTCCTTTCGTAAAAGGCAACGCTTCAGGTATGGCAGTTGGTCTTCCCGACGGTCAGATGGGTAACTCCGAAGTAGGACACCTCAATATGGGTGCAGGAAGAATCGTATATCAGGAACTTACAAGAATTACCAAGGAAATCCAGGACGGTACATTTTTTGAGAATCCCGGACTTATGGAAGCTGTAGAAAATTGTAAGAAGAACAATTCCACACTTCATATGTACGGTCTTGTATCAGACGGCGGTGTTCACAGCCACAACACACATATTTACGGACTTCTTGAACTTGCAAAGAGAAACGGACTTGATAAGGTATTTGTTCACTGCTTCCTTGACGGTAGAGATACACCTCCCACAAGCGGTAAGGATTTCGTAGCAGAACTTGAAGCTAAGATGGCTGAAATCGGTGTAGGTAAGGTTGGTGTTGTATCAGGCCGTTACTACGCTATGGACAGAGATAATAACTATGATCGTATAGAAAAAGCATATGATGCATTAACAAAGGGAGAGGGTATCAAAGCAGACTCCGCTACAGGTGCCATCCAGGCTTCATATGACAACGGTGTAACAGATGAATTTATGATTCCTACAGTAATCTGTGACAACGGAGAACCTCGTACAACCGTAAAAGACGGTGACTCAATCATCTTCTTTAACTTCCGTCCCGATAGAGCAAGAGAAATTACCAGAGCGTTTTGTGATGATGATTTCAAGGGCTTTGAGAGAAAGAGACTTGATGTTAAATACGTATGCTTCACCGAGTATGATCCTACGATTCCCAACAAATCCGTAGCTTTCCACAAGGTTGAAGTAACAAATACATTTGGTGAGTGGCTTGCAGCAAATGGTCTTAAGCAGGCAAGAATCGCTGAGACAGAGAAGTATGCACACGTTACATTCTTCTTTAACGGCGGAGTAGAAACTCCTAACGAGGGCGAAGACAGAATCCTTGTTAATTCACCCAAGTACGTTCCTACATACGACAAGAAGCCCAGAATGAGCGCTTATACCGTATGTGACAGATTAAGCGAAGCAATCACTGCAAAGAACGAAGACGGAACATCAAAGTATGATGTAATCATCTGTAACTTCGCTAACCCTGACATGGTTGGTCATACAGGCGTTCTTGAAGCAGCTATCGAGGCAATCGAAGTAATTGACAAGTGCGTTGGCGAAGTGGTTAACTTCGTAAAAGAAGTTGGCGGTACAATGTTTATATGTGCAGACCACGGCAATGCAGAGCAGCTTATCGATTATGAGACAGGGGATCCTTTCACAGCTCATACAACAAATCCCGTTCCTTTCATCCTTGTAAACGGACCCGAAGGAAAGAAACTTCGTGAGGGCGGATGCCTTGCAGACATCGTTCCCACAATCATCGAGCTCATGGGCATGGAACAGCCTAAGGAAATGACAGGTAAATCATTACTTGTTTAAACTCATAAAAGAAAAGCGGGAGCGGAGTAAAACCGCTCCCTTTTTTAAAAATAACTTGCAAAAAGATAATCGTTATGTTAATATAACAAAGCGGTTGTAATTGGGACTGCGTATTTTTATATGAATTTATAGGTGAAAAATGCAACAGGTAATTAAAATCATAGTAATGGTATTATTTATACTTATATGTGTAGCGCTTACATTCCTTGTACTTATGCAGGAAGGTAAACAGCAGGGACTCGGAGCTATCGGCGGTATCGCTGATACATACTGGGGCAAGAACAAAGGTCGTTCGATGGAAGGCGTGCTTGTGAAGAGTACAACAATCCTGGCAATTGCTTTTATGATTATTGCTCTGCTTTTAAATATTCCGGTTCTCTTCGGTTAATGAAAGATAAGCGCTTCACAAAGAGGCGCTTTTTTAATAATATTTTGGAATAATTATGTCAGACAGTATTAAGATAATAGCTAACAACAAAAAAGCATATCATGATTATTTTGTGGAAGAGACCTTTGAAGCAGGCATAGTTTTGGTAGGTACCGAAGTCAAATCACTCCGTATGGGAAAATGCTCCATAAAAGAATCTTTCATAGGTATAGACAACGGTGAGATTTTTGTATACGGAATGAATATTTCTCCTTATGAAAAGGGTAATATTTTCAACCGTGATCCGCTTCGTACCAGAAAGCTTTTAATCCACAAATCCGAGATCATGAAACTGACGGGAAAGATAAAAGAAAAAGGATATACATTAATTCCTTTGAAAGTATATTTCTCGAAAGGTAAGGCGAAGATGGAATTCGGTCTTTGCAGAGGTAAGAAACTTTACGATAAGAGAGATGCAATTGCAAAGAAAGACTACGAACGCGAGACCAGAAGAGAATTCAAGAATTCGCAATACGACTAAAATAATCATTTTAAATGTTTATTTCATAAAAGAAAATCCGATATAAATATTGGATGAACCTTTACAATTTAATAAGGGCCAGTACTGGTTTCGACAGGGGTAATGCACCTTTAGAAGCTATCCGTCCGTGACGCGTCAGTTCACAAACCTAAATATAAACGCTGATAATAAAACATTAGCTTTCGCTGCCTAATCGCAGCGTGTCCGTGGTATCAGTACCTGTCTTGATATCTTAGGGCATCATCTACCGACAGGAAACGACGTTTGGTTTGTCCCGGCCAAACGGGCGTATTAGGGACTACCGACTTTAAGAGATTGTCAAGCGTCTCTTAGGGAAGGGAATTCTGATGATTGACTGTGATAGGAGAAGGAGAGGGAATTTGCTTTTGGACACGGGTTCGACCCCCGTCTGGTCCATAACAAAAACAGGCTTTTATGCCTGTTTTTTGTGTGACATTATATTGACAAGCCTTTAGTGATTTACTATAATGAATTCAAATAAAGGGCAAACTATCCGCGAGGGTAGGACGCAAAGTTGTAAACCTTAAAAGAATTAAAGGTGGTTTAACTGCAATCAGATAAGACAGTCTTGTTTGGTTGCTTTTTTGTTTTTATATGGGGATTTAAGGGTTTTTAAAAGTATTGTTAGGAGGAGAATGAAAATGAAAGAGAAGGTGAAGAAAGGGCTAGCTTATTTGCTTAGTTCAGTGCTGTTTGTTTCGACATTTGCAACTATGTTATCACAGATGGCATTAACGGTAAATGCCGAAGGTACCCAAAAAGCAATTCAGCTTGTAAATAGCGGAAACGCAGCGAATATTGAAGGTGCGCAGAAGAGCAATGTGTATTTTGGTACTTATAAGCAGACTAAAAACGGAGATGGATTTAATGTTGATCCGATTAAATGGAGAGTATTAAGCAATTCCGGCGGAAATCTTTTCCTTTTGTCTGACAGGAACCTCGATGTCGTTCAATACCATACAGTAGATGAAGCTGTTACATGGAAAGAAAGTACTATTCGTTCATGGTTAAACGGCTATGATGATTCTCAGAATATACGAAGCTTTGATTACAGAGATGACAACTTTATTGACACGGCATTTAATGCTTCAGAACGTTCTGCTATTTCTGAAGTCGAAGTTTTGAATGAAAAAAACCCTTACTATAATACTCCTTGGGGCGATAATACAAAGGATAAAGTATATCTTCTTTCATTAAGCGAAGCGACAAATACATTCTATGGATTCACGGACGATTATATAGAGTCTGCAACTCGTGAGGCTAAAAACACAGCATTTGTGGCTTCAGGAGGAAAAATAGCAAATCCAAATATGTTTAAAGAAGGAGAAAATGATTATTGGTGGTTACGAACGCCTGGGTGTGATTCCGTAAGCATTGTGGTTTCCAATTATGAAGGACTTTTAATTTATGATGGCGGCTACGCCCCTTTAAAAGATTATGCTGTCCGTCCAGCTATAAATTTAAATCTTGGATCTTTAATCTTCACATCTGCCGCCGAAGGCGGCAAAATCTCTGGCACCGCAGGTGCCGATGCACTTACGGCTGTAGCAGACTATAACAGTAATGATTGGAAAGTGACTCTTTTAGACGATGGTTCCACAAACAGTGTTGGAATAGGCCATCAGGGTTTTAAAGCAGAACGTATCGATTATAATGCAGTTTCTGCAGGCAACGCTGTCAGCATTAAATACAGCGGAGCTCAAACCGGAACCAATGAATTTGTATCAGCTATTTTAGCGGATTCTAATGATAATATTCTTTATTATGGTAATATTGCAAAATGTACCAATAGCAGCGGAGAAGCCTCAATTAATATAAAACCCGGTACACCTGACGGATGTAAATTATATGTATTTAATGAGCA
>FNEU01000008.1:0-109788 GCA_900100245.1 Lachnospiraceae bacterium G41 | reverse complement strand
AATATTGCAAAATGTACCAATAGCAGCGGAGAAGCCTCAATTAATATAAAACCCGGTACACCTGACGGATGTAAATTATATGTATTTAATGAGCAGTGCAATGGAGATAAAAAAACCGATTATTCATCTGAATTAATAGATTTAACTGCTCCTAAAACCAAACCTGTTGCGAAGAATATTAATCTTGTTGTAAATGGTGAAGCTGATTACATTGAAGGTGCACAGAAGAGCAATGTGTATTTCGGTACATATCCTCAGAGCAGCGACGGAGAAGGTGGATATAAAGTCGAACCGATTAAATGGAGAGTATTAAGCAATTCAAATGGACAGCTTTTTATGCTTGCCAATCATGGCCTTGATTGCAAAAGCTATAATGAAACATATACATCAATCACGTGGGAAGGCAGTTCTATCCGCACATGGCTTAATGAAACATCCGGTGGATTTTTACATGATGCTTTTGTGGATATTGAACGGGGAGCAATAGCGGATACTTTAGTTGTAAACGATGATAATCCGGAACATGGAACGAAAGGTGGAAATAAAACTACGGATAAAATATTTCTTTTATCCATAGCGGAATCTGAAGATACATCATTTGGTTTTACCGGTAATGATAAATCAACTGATACAAGAAAAGTTATTTCGACAGACTATGCGAAGCATAATGGAGCTTGGGTGAGCGGTAACGGAGCAAGCGATTGGTGGTTGCGCTCGCCGGGCTACTCTCCTGACAACGCCGCGCTTGTCCTCGATACTGGCAACGTCTTCGGGACTGGCTACTATGTCAGTACCAGTAAAATTGCCATCCGTCCCGCTTTAAATTTAAATCTTGGATCTTTAATCTTTACATCTGCCGCCACAGGTGGCAAATCATCAGTAGTTTTAGGCGAATCTGAAATGGAGCCTATCGTAAACTTCGGAGATGGAGATATTGTTGAATGGAAATTTACTTTACATGATACTGTATCAGAAGGCAGAGATGACTTGAAAATAAACAGAATCGGAAGCGGAGATGTAGCTAACGGCGGAACAGTTTTATTTTCTTATGAGGATGCTGTTACAGGTGAAAATGAGTACCTTTCCGTAATACTTGTTGATGAAAATAATAATCTTCTTTCATACGCAAAAGTTGCTGATGTATCTGAAGAAGCATTAGGATCTGCAGAATCATTTGTAAGAATTCCTTCGACATTAACTGAAGGAAAGAAATATAAATTAAGATTTCTTTCAGAGCAATGTAATGGGGATTACCTTACAGATTATGCATCAGAATTTGCTGAATCCAGGGATATTGAGTTTACAGTAGGTAAGGGTACTCCTACTTTGGATTTGTTAACTATTTCTATTCCCGGGCTGGATAAAGAGACGTGGACAATAGAATATAACGGTGACAAAATTTCTGTAATAGTTGGTGTCGATGACCATGTTGTAGGAATGGGTGAGCCGCAGGTAAAATACTATGACAGTGAAGGAATCGAACTTGAAAATGCTCCTGTTGATGCCGGTACATATTCTTTTAAGATTATTATTCCGGAGGACAAAGGATATGCTGCAGCAGAATTATCAAGTGCAGACTGGAAATTTACCATCGAAAAGCGGACTCCTACAGTAGATGATTTTGTTGTAACAAACCCCAAAGATACTGATTATGACGGAAAAGGAAAAACCCCATCAGTAGATCTTATAGATGATCTTTCAGATATAGGAAAAATCAGTGTTGACTATTTTAAAGACGGAGTTGCTATTGAAGGCGAACCTAAAGATGCAGGAGAGTATACATTTAAACTGAATGTAGATGATTCAGGCAAAAACTTTAATAGCGCAGAAAATCTTTCTAAAGATGATTGGAAGTTTACGATTAAAAAAGTTAATCCAAAATTTACAGATATTTCTGTTAGTTATCCTGATAGCTTAACCTATGACGGAAATGGAAAAACAGTTACTCCGGGTCCCATAGAAGGAAAAACCGGAATGGGAGAAATAACTGTAAATTATTACCAAGGCAGCGATAAACTTTCAGAGCCGCCTAAGAAAGCCGGAGAATATACATTTAAGCTTAATATCGCAGGCGGTAATAACTTTAACGGAATAGAGAATCTTACTAGTGACAGTTGGAAATTTAAAATTGACAAAGCCACTCCTTCAACATCTGACTTTAAAGTAGATATTCCTTCCGATACCACATATGACGGTAACGAGAAAGAGGTTACGATTACTGGCCTTCCGGAAGGTATTGGAGAGTATAGTGTTACTTATTATGGCAGCGATGAAAAACCTTTAACAGGTAAACCCAAGGATAATGGTAAGTATAAGGTTAAGATAAGCTTTGCTGAGGGCGATAACTTTTATGGTAAGGACGACTTAGAGAGTGACTCATGGAACTTTACTATCGGAAAAGCAACACCTAAGGCTTCGGATTTTGATGTTACTGTTCCCGACCAAGACTGTACTTATGATGGTAACGTAAAAGAAGCATCGGTTAAACTTAATTCATCACTTGACGGAATGGTAACATTTGAAGTTGTTTATTATGATGATAAGGATAATAAACTCGAATCAGCTCCCAAAGAACCCGGCACATATAAGGTTAAGATTAACGTTGCTGGCGGTACTAACTATGAACCGGTTGTATTGGATAATAACTGGACTTTTACGATTAAAACAACAGATTATGAAGTTGTACTTGAATTAGATGACGGAACTGTTTTAAATAACGACGTTAAAACTTACACTTACGGAGAAGGAACAAAGCTTCCTACAGCCGAGGATCTTAAAAAAGACGGTCATACTTTTGACGGCTGGTATGAAACCAAAGACTTTAGCGGAGATAAGGTTACGGTTATCTCTGATAAAGAATCAGGCAAGAAGACCTACTACGCTAAATGGATTATCAATAAGTATACCGTTAAGTTTATGAATGGTGATGAAGTACTTGAAAGCAAAGAGTACGAATATGGCAGCATGCCTTCATATGACGGAGCACCTTCTAAGGATAATGTGGATAATAAAACTTATTACTTCACTGGCTGGGATCCTGTTATAACTAAAGTAACCGGTGATGCTACATATACAGCACAATTTGGAGAGGATGAGATTATCTATACCATTACATTCGAAGCTAATGGCGGATCATATGATGTAATATCAGCCATAACCAATTCGCAGTTTAAGCTTGATACAATTCCCGAACCTACGCTTGAAGGCTATAAGTTCCTCGGATGGTTTACGGCTGTAGAGAACGGAACAAAGATAACTACGGATACTGTATTTACAGCTGATACAACCGTTTATGCTTTGTGGGAAGAAGTCACAGAACCTGAGGAAGAAGAGGAAGAAGAACCCAAGAAGATACCTAATTATCTTGACGAACTTTTCTTAAAGCTTAATATTGCAGCAGAGCTCGGCGGTAAACAGACAGTATATTGGAATGTGGAAGATTCGCTTCCTTACGATGTTCTTCATTTCCTTGAACTGCATGAGGACATTACTCTTATATTTGATTACACATATGAGGATGTTGATTACAGTGTAACTCTTGGAGGAAAAGGCTTTGAGGCAGATCCTAAAGTGCCTTGGGCAGGACCTTTATATCTGTACAGTGTTTACAAAGGAAAGATAATCGCTAAAGAGGATTAAGTATAATTTATACTGAGGCCTGATACCTTAATCGGTGTCGGGCCTCTTTCTTTTAGAGTGTCTTTGGACTTTAATACAGATTGATTTTTCAATGCAAATAAGTTATAATAAAAGCACCTGGAATATGACGACTTGCTATTTTGACCCTACATCACTTTAAACGGGAATCCTATATCTTTAAATCTATGTCAGGCCATGTAAGCTTTATCCGTTGGAAGGCAGAAATTTATTTGCGGACACCCACCTAGCTATTCGCTAGGAGTCAAAATGCGAGATCATGTTTCGGGTTGTTTATTATGAAGAAAATAAAAGCTTTTTTTAATGGGTACATGGAAATATCAATGATGTATCGGCAAACCAATGCGAGATTATTTGCATCGAGTGTTGCCTTTTTTGTATTTCTTGCGATATTCCCGACCGTTCTTTTGGTTTTTTCGATAATTCCTTTAACTCCGCTTAGCCAGGAAGGAGTTCTTGATTTCTTATCCAAGGTTCTTCCGGAAGCACTTGACTCCCTTACTCTTAATATCATCAATCAGCTATACGGCCATTCACCTGCGATTCTCTCGATTACGACTTTGATTCTTTTATGGTCTGCAGCCAAAGGCATACAGGGCATTAAGAGCGGACTTAATGTTATTAACGGATGTGCGGAACTTTCGAATTTTATTCTTTTACGATTAAAAGCCATTGTATATTCACTCATCTTTGCTGTAGCGATTGTAATCATGGTTGCGGTTGTAGTGTTCATCAACTATATTTACGATCTTTTGGGAGAATATTTCGGCTTCCATTTCGGATGGCTGGAAGCAATCTTTAACTTACGATTCCTGCTTCAGTGGATTTTCTATGCGTTCATGCTTACATTTGTATATGCATGGGTTCCCGATAAGAAAACGAGACCGCGTAAGCAGTGGAGAGGAGCACTTTTTGCAGGTACAACCTGGACGCTTTTTAACTTTGCGTTTAACTTCTACCTCATGCATTATTCAACATTTAACCTTTACGGCTCGATGGCAACGGTCATCATCATGCTTATCTGGGTTTATACGCTGTCCGTACTGTTTATGTTCGGCGGAATCATAAATGTTTACTTTAACAAGAAAGAAAAAGAGAAGAACAAACCTCCTGAAGTCGAAATAGAATAATTTGTATTGACTTTAGGGATTATTTGCTAATATAATAATTTTTGAATTAAAAGCATTGATGGTGCAAAAGTCTTTATTATTCTTCCAGAGAGAGAAAGTGATACGCTGAAAGCTTTCTTAAGACAATGATAAAAGATTAATTTCACACCGGAGCTTGCAGATTGAAAAATGACGGTTGATTGACCGGATAAGTAGGTTTGCACGTATGAAGGCGTTAACTGGAATGAGTGCATTAGGTTTACATAATATGCCTAATGAATATGGGTGGTACCGCGTATATTACGTCCCGTAAAGAGAAGTCTTTACGGGATTTTTAAATTTATAAGGAGATAGAAATGAACGAAAAATTAACTTCACTCAAACAGGAAATTCTCGACAGTATTGAAAAGAATGCGGTTTCGAGAGCGACTGCTTTTGAATTAAGAAAGAAATATCTTGATTCCAAAACAGGTGAAATCGGTCAGCTTATGAAGGAAATGAAGAATATTCCCAACGAAGAAAAAGCTGAGTACGGCAAGCAGGTTAACGAACTTAAAAGCTGGGCTACCGAAGTCTTTGAAGATCTTGATGCCAAGATGAAGGCCAAGGAATTAAAAGAAAGATACGAGAAAGAAAAGATAGATGTAACCATAGATGCCGAATGTGAGGCTAAGGGAAATCTTCATCCTATTACACAGATGAGAAATCAGCTCATCGATGTTTTCGCCGGTATGGGATTTACCATTTACGAAGGAACAGAAATCGAAAACGATTACTACAACTTCACGGCTCTTAATACACCCGCTGATCATCCGGCCAGAGACATGCAGGATACATTCTATTTATCACCTGAGTTTCTTTTAAGAACTCAGACATCATCGGGTCAGATTCATGTAATGGAAAATACCAAACCGCCCATTAAGATTTTATCTCCGGGTAAGGTATTTAGATCTGATGATGATGCTACACATTCACCCATGTTCACACAGATGGAAGGTCTTGTAGTAGATAAGAAGATTACACTTTGCGACCTTAAGGGAATGCTTGATGTGTTTGTTAAAAAGATTTACGGAGAAGAAACCACTACCAGACTTCGTCCTTCATACTTCCCGTTCACGGAGCCTTCTGTTGAAGTAGATGTCAGCTGTTTCGAGTGCGGCGGCAAAGGCTGCAAGCTTTGCAAGGGCACAGGCTGGATAGAAATCCTCGGTGCAGGTATTGTTAACAAGAAAGTTCTTGAAAACTGTGGTATCGATTCCGATGAATATTCGGGACTTGCTTTCGGTATCGGTATTGAGAGAACTGCAATGCTTAAGTACGGTATCAACAACATTAAGCTGTTGTTTGAATCGGATTTAAATGTTCTTAAGCAGATTGATGATAACTAAGAGATAAGAGAGGTTAAAACTATGTTAGTACCCTTAAGTTGGTTAAAAGAATATGTAGATATAGAAGATATAGCACCTTCAGTCCTTGAAGAGAAATTATTCTCCTGCGGATTCGAAGTTGAAGAAGTAATTGAAATTGGTAAAGATATTTCGGGCGTTGTTGTTGGTCTCGTAAAAGAATGCGAGCCCATTCCCGACACACATCTTCATGTATGTAAAGTTGATGTAGGTCAGCCTGAATTATTGCAGATTTGCTGTGGCGCGGACAATGTATGTGCAGGCAAGAAATTCCCTGTTGCATTGGACGGCGCAACAGTATTTGCGACAGCTAAAGATCATAAGACAGTTGAAGGCGTTATGACAATTAAAAAAGGCAAACTTCGCGGTATTGATTCCGAAGGTATGCTTTGCTCGGGTGTTGAAATCGGTGTAGCTGACGGTATGTATCCCGGCGCATCATATAACGGACTTTTACTGCTTGACGATTCATGTGAAGTAGGTGCAGATATTAAGCCCATCGTCGGAATCGATGATTTTATTTTCGATGTATCAATCACAGCAAACAGACCTGACTGCCAGTGCATCACAGGTATTGCAAGAGAAGTTGCGGCAGTACTTAACAGAGAATATAAGGCTCCTTCGCTTGAATATCATGAAGACAGCGTAACAAAGGACGGCTTCACTGTAGAAGTAATCGCTCCCGATATTTGCCCGAGATACATCGGACATTATGTTCATGATGTAATCATAAAAGAATCGCCCTTATGGATGCAGAGAAGACTTGCGCTTGTCGGACAGATGCCTATTTCAAACATGGTTGATATTACAAACTATGTATCACTTGAAATGGGTCAGCCCATGCATGCATTTGACTGCGATTATATCGAAGGAAACAAGATTGTCGTAAGACGTGCTGAAGACAAGGAAAAGATTGTAACTCTCGACGAACAGGAATACGAACTTACAACCAACAACCTTGTAATTTGTGACGGTGTTAAGCCCGTTGCAATCGCAGGTGTTATGGGCGGTCTTAATTCCGAGATCAGAGATACAACCAAGGAAGTACTGTTCGAATCTGCTAAGTTTGCAAGAGATAACATCAGAAAGACATCAAGAGCACTCGGTAAGAGAACCGATGCTTCCGCAAAATATGAAAAAGGTGTTGATGAATATTCCACATTCAATGCAATGAAGAGAGCTCTTCATTTGGTAGAAGAATTAGAATGCGGTAAAGTTTCCTGTACTCATGTAGATGTTAATACAGGCAATTCCATCGAGCCTAAGGAAATGAAGGTTAGTATTGCTAAGGTTAACAGAGTACTCGGTATCGAAGTACCTACAGAAGATATCGTAAGAATCCTTTCAAACCTTTCATTTGATCCCAAGGCAAACGGTGATGAGTTAACGCTTATGATTCCCGCATACAGAGAAGATATGGAAAGCTATCCGGATGTAGCGGAAGAAGTTATCAGAATGTATGGTTACGACCATATCGTTGATACATTTTTACCCGATGCTCAGGTTACCATGGGCGGCTTAAATGCAAAGCAGAAAAAAGAACTCAAATTAAAGAAAGATCTCTGTGCAAAGGGTGCATATGAGTGTATTCATTATTCATTCATTTCACCTTCGGATTTCAATCTTTTAGATTTACCCGAGGATGCAGAAGAAAGAAAAGCAATTAAGATTTTAAATCCCATTAACGAAGATTTATCCGTTATGAGAACAACACTTGCTCCTTCAATGCTTCATGCGGTTTCAAGAAACCAGAAGAAGGGCAATCTTGAAGGCAAACTCTTCGAAGTTGCATCAAGATTTATTCCAAAGAGCCTTCCTTTGACGGAATATCCTGATGAGAAGCAGACTCTTTGCATCGCAATCTTCGGTGAAAAGTACGATTTCTTCTCACTCAAGGCTATAGCAAATGCAGTTGCAGATTCGTTCTTCACAACATTCAAATACGAGGCAGGAGAGAAGTCATACCTTCATCCTTATCAGACAGCCATCATAAAAGAAGGCGACAACGTAATAGGCTATCTTGGAAAGGTTACTTATGAAGTGGCAGAGAAACTTGATTTAAGAACCGATGCTTATATCTTAGAGATTGACCTTGATTATCTCTATTCGCTTGATACCAAGGCTTCATTTAAGCCTCTTTCAAAGTTCGCATCGGTTAACAGAGACCTTGCACTTCTTATGAACAAGGATGTTTCATGTGGCAGCGTTGAAGATACTATTAAGGGGGCCTGCAAGTATGTTACAAATGTTAAACTCTTCGATATTTACGAAGGTGAAAATATTCCTTCCGACAAGAAGAGCCTTGCATTTTCTATTACATTTACTCCCGGTGAAGAAGACTTCGAGGCAGACTCTGTAGATAAGTATGTTAAGAAGATTCTCGGTAACCTTAAGTATAAATTGGATGTTGATATAAGAAGTTAAAAATATGTTTACTGTTTTATCCGTTATTTTATTTATTCAGGTATTGGCCAATGGCAATTTAGGCACGGAAGAAGTGATTCTAATGCTTTTCTTCGGATGGGAAATATTTCTTTTCGTCGGATTGATCATTGATGGTGCTATCGTTCTTTCGATTTTAACGATGCTTCTAATTGTTGCGACAATTATAGTAGTTCTGATTGTCCAATCAAAGAATAAAAAGAAGCGAAAAAAGGAAGAAGAAATAAAAGAAATAGACCGAATGAATGATGAACGGGAATTAGAGAGATTACGGAGGGAAAACCATGGATAATAAATGTGTATGGAATAAGTACAATGCAACTCAGTTAAAAGAACTCGAATCTTTTACGAGTGATTATATCAATTTTATATCCGAGTGTAAGACCGAAAGAGAATGCGTAGAAAAGATTGTTAACGATATTGAAAAAGAAGGATATATCGATATTAACAATGCAATCAAGGCAGGAAAGAAGCTAAAAGCCGGCGATAAGGTTTATTCCGTTAAGATGAATAAGTCCATCATTATGATGAATGTCGGAAGCGACAAGCTTGAAGACGGCGTAAATATTCTCGGTGCACATATTGATTCTCCGCGTCTTGATGTTAAAGCAAATCCTTTATATGAGGACAGCGGAATCGCTTATCTTGATACGCATTATTACGGCGGTATTAAGAAGTATCAGTGGGTAACCATTCCCCTTGCAATTCATGGCGTAGTTGCCAAAAAAGACGGCACAACAGCAATCATCAATCTTGGCGAAGAAGATTCCGATCCCGTATTCTTTATCTCGGATCTTTTAATTCATCTTTCACAGGAACAGCTTGAAAAGAAAGCAGCCAAGGTAATTGAGGGCGAAGCCCTTGATATCATCATCGGCAATAAGCCCGCAGCAAAAGATGATAAGAATACTAAAGCTAAGACCACAAAAGAAGACAAAGAAGAAAAAGAAGCCGTAAAGAAGTCGGTACTTGATATCTTAAAGAAATATTACGATATCGAGGAAGAGGATTTCCTTTCCGCAGAACTTGAAATAGTTCCTGCAGGTAAAGCAAGAGAAGCAGGGTTTGATCGTTCAATGGTACTTGGTTACGGTCAGGATGACAGAGTATGCGCATTCCCTTCTTACAAATCAATGCTTAAGGTTAAGAAGGTTAAAAGAACCGCAGTTTGCATTCTTACAGACAAGGAAGAAATCGGTTCTGTAGGCGCTACGGGAATGCAGTCTCAGTTATTTGAAAACGTAATGGCTGAGCTCTTAAATCTCTGCGATGATTATTCAGAGATTAAATTAAAGAGAATGCTTGCAAATTCAAATATGCTTTCAAGCGATGTATCAAGTGCATTCGATCCTTCATATGCATCAAGCTTTGATAAGAAGAATGTTGCTTATCTCGGAAAAGGAATGGTGCTTTGCAAATTCACAGGCTCTAGAGGTAAATCAGGCTCTAACGATGCCAATGCGGAATATCTCGGAGCATTAAGAAGCATTTTCGCAAAAGACAATGTAGACTTCCAGCTCGCAGAACTTGGTAAGGTAGATCTTGGCGGTGGCGGAACAATCGCATTTATGCTTGCTAAATACGGTATGAATGTAATCGACTGCGGTGTAGCGGTTCTTAATATGCATGCACCTTACGAAGCTACCAGCAAGGCTGATATCTACGAGACTTATCGCGGATATATTTCATTCTTGAAGAACATTTAATATGGAATTAAAGAAATCTGACTTTTACTACGATCTTCCCGAAGAACTGATTGCGCAGGACCCGCTTGCGGATCGTTCTTCGTCAAGACTTCTTAAACTGAATAAATATACCGGAGAATTTTCTCATCATCATTTCAGCGATATTATTGATTATCTTAATCCCGGGGACTGCCTGGTACTTAACAATACCAAGGTTATTCCCGCGAGACTGTTTGGTGTGAGAGAAGGTACCGGAGCAAGTGTAGAGTTTCTTTTACTTAAAAGACTTTCGGATACCGATTGGGAATGTCTGGTTAAGCCGGGCAAAAAGGCAAAAATAGGATATACTTTTTCCTATGGTGACGGAATTTTAAAGAGTACCGTAATTGATATAACACCCGAAGGCAATCGTATCATCAGATTTGAATTTGACGGTATTTGGGAAGAGATACTTGATAAGCTTGGTGAAATGCCGCTCCCTCCGTACATTACTCATAAACTTCAGGATAAGAACAGATACCAGACCGTATATGCAAAATACGACGGTTCTGCGGCTGCACCTACTGCAGGTCTTCATTTTACAAACGAACTTCTTAAGAAAATAGAGGATAAAGGCGTTAAAATTGCCTATGTTACTTTACATGTCGGTCTCGGAACTTTCAGGCCCGTAAAAGAAGACAATATTCTCGACCATCATATGCATTCCGAATGGTATCAGGTTACAAAGGAAACGGCTGAAATTATTAATGAAGCCAAGAAGAACGGCGGAAGAATTATCTGTGTCGGAACCACGAGCTGTCGTACGATTGAGTCGGCTTCTGATGATGACGGTACGGTTAGAGCGGAGAGCAGGGATACAAGTATATTCATTTATCCCGGATACAAATTTAAAGTTTTGGACTGCCTTATTACAAACTTCCATCTGCCGGAATCAACGCTTATTATGCTTGTTTCAGCACTTGCGGGCAGAGAGAATGTTTTAAAGGCTTATGAAGAAGCCGTAAAAGAGAGATACAGATTCTTTTCGTTCGGCGATGCTATGTTTATAGACGACAAGTGATACGCCAATTATTTTCGGTTTTTTTTAGGGTGTTTTGGCAAATTGCCTTGATATGAACATATATTTGGGTTATTTTCACCCAAAAAACACTATATATTGCATAATTATGTCGTTTATAGCGTATTTTAGTATACTTTATCTGTTGTAATTTTTTTGAAAATATGTCATATTTGCATTAAGATGATGCAAGTATGACTTTTTTGTTTGAGAGCAATATATTGCAAGAAAACATTGAGAACAATATTGCAAATGAAACAATTTACGCAAGATATTTATTAATTCCACATAAAATGAAAGGAAATGAGCTATGAATATTGCAGAAGCAAAAGAAAAAGTGAATTTAATCAGGGATAACATCGGAAAGGTAATAGTCGGAAAAGACGAAACTGTAAAAAACGTGCTGATTTGCCTTATCGCTGACGGACATGTGCTTCTTGAGGATCTTCCCGGCACAGGTAAAACCATGCTCGCGAAATCTTTGTCGCAGTCCATCAATGCAAAGTTCAGCCGTATTCAGTTTACACCCGATTTGCTTCCTGCCGATATCATTGGTCTAAACGTATATAACAGAGCAAGCGAGAAATTTAATTTTATTCCGGGCCCCATCATTACAAACATTCTGCTTGCGGATGAAATTAACCGTGCTACACCAAGAACCCAGTCCGCACTTCTTGAAGCAATGCAGGAGAGACAGGTTACAGTAGACGGTGTAAGCAGAAAACTTGAATCGCCTTTCTTTGTAATAGCAACTCAGAACCCTGTTGAGACTGCCGGAACATTTCCTCTTCCCGAGGCCGAACTCGACAGATTTATGATGGAGCTGACTCTCGGAAATCTTTCTCTTGAAGAAGAAGTTAAGATGCTCAACAGATTTGAAAATGACGAGCCTTTGGAGACGCTTAACAATGTTGTTGAAGCCGAAGATATCCTTGAAATAAGAAGCCTCCTAAAAGACGTAAAAATCCATCAGGACCTCATTAAATATATAGCAAGAGTTTGCGAAGTTACCAGAGCCGATTCCGGTACATATATGGGTGTAAGCCCCAGAGGTACTTTAGCACTTTTAAAGGCAGCAAAGACATCTGCTTTAATCGACGGCAGAGACTATGTGCTTCCTGATGATATTAAGAATCTTATAATACCTGTACTTATGCACAGAATTCTTTTCATCAACAGAAAAGACAGAACATCCAAGGAACAGTATCTTAACGCGCTTGTAAGCCGTGTGGAAGTTCCCAGCGAGGAATTCAATTCGTAATTCGGAGTAAAACATGAGATTGCTTTTGGTGCTTGCAATCGGTTTGATTTTGTTTCTCATTCAAAAGAGAGTTTACAAAAAGAACTGGTTGAAAGGATTACAAGTTGATATTGATTTTGAAGAACCTGTCGTTAGAGAGGGCGATAAAGATGCGCTTATCGAGGTGATTAAAAACGACAAGGCTCTTTTATTGCCTGTTTTACAGTTGAAATTTTCGATTACCAGGACTTTTATTTTCCCCAAGGAAAAGAACTCCGCTGTTACGGATCAGTATTACAGGAACGATTATTTTACCTGCAGACCTTATCAGATTATTACGAGAAAATATGTTTTTAAAGCTACTAAAAGAGGCGAATATAAAATCACTTCCATAGATATAATCTGTAAAGATATTTTTATGGATAAGAGCAATTTTGCTACTTCCGAAGAATATTCAACGGTACTTGTTCTTCCTGCAAGGATCAGAAGAGAGAACATTAATGATGATATTATTACGTTTACGGGTGATGTTGTTAAAAGAATCAAAATCAATGAAGATCCTTTTGAATTCAGTTCAATTAGAGAGTATCAGCCTTACGATCCGATGAATCATATCAACTGGAAAGCGACTGCTAAAAGCGATTTGCTTCATGTAAACACCTTCAATTCGACCAACAGAAAGAATGTTATTATTCTTTTAAATCTTGATATGAATCTTATAAGAAACGCAGAAGAGCTTGCAGAGTGGTCCATTAGGATTGCTTCCTGCCTTGCTGATTATTTTATAGGAGAGCAGATTCCGACGGCTTTATATACCAACGGAACAGATTATGAAACTAATGAAAAAATCGGTGTGGATGCAGGCTGTGATGACGGTCATGTAAGAAATATCGATATGGCTCTTGCCAGAATTCAAGTAAAAGATATCACTTCATCTTTTGTGGATTTAATAGATGAGCATATAGACCGCGAAGCGGATAATGACTATATTCTTATTTCCAATTACAGGAAAAATGATTTTGTGGATAAATTTTATGAGCTTAAAAAAGAAGGCCTTAGAGTGAGCCTTATTATTCCTGATTTTGATTATGCGGACATTACTCCGTTCTCGGAAAACGGTCACGATACCTTTAAATGGGTAGTTAATTATGAAAAGTAAAACCTATTACAATCTGGCGGAAGCCGCTAATTTCATAATGATTGTTTTGCTTTATATATCAGTTGTCGAAGTTTGGGACGTGATGTATAAAGTGCCTTTTAATTTCGTCCTGCCGGTCGGAACATTTCTGATGCTTATCTTTTCACTTTTGCTTCGAATTGTTTTCGGCAAAATGAATTCTTTTATGAACAATATTGTCGTATATGCATTATTACACGCTATTCCCGTAGCAGCGATAATATTCGTTCCTGTTGAACCATTGTATAAAATGGCGCTCGCGTTTGTATTTTTTATAATATTCCTTACGAATATGCGAAGCTATTATAAAGCAAAAGGACAAGGCTTTGAGTATATAAGCATCATACTTGTTGTGATACCTGCACTTTTATATCTTATTGCTGATGTTCTTTCTTTGAGCCTTACAATGTTTGTATTCTTTATCGTTGGTGTGGCTTATGTGATTCTGTATTATTTCAGGCTTTTCTTTTCCAATGCACATCTTTTATCAATTGAAAGAAAAAATAATGAAAAAATGCCGGTTGAGGATATGCTTAAAAACGATTCCAAACTGGCAATTCCTTTTATCGTTATTTCTTTTGTGATAATGGTAGTTGCCAAGATTGAAAAACTCGACACCTGGGCTCTTTTCCTTTATGAAAAATTTACCGGTGTGTTAAGAATTGTTTTTTGGAAATTCTTTACTTTCGTTGAGATGGTATTTAATTACCTTTTCGGGGGAACGGAAGATGATATAGTTTATGTTCAGGATTTGATGGAAGAGGAAAGTCCGGCTGCTAATCCTATATTTAATATTATCTCGGCAGTAGTTTTCGTTATTCTTGCATTAGTTTTATTATTCTTATTCGTTAAGGCTATTATTTCCATAATCAAATCATTGTCCGTCGGAAGAGAAGTTCAGACTCAGACCATCGAAGATGAAGGCATGATTGAAATCAGAGAAAAGATTGTTCGTAAAAGAAACGAGAAAAAAGAAAAACTGTCGAAGATAAGAAGAATATATAAAAAGGCAATTGAACGAAATATTAAAAAAGGTTATGAACTGAAAAAATACCAGACTCCCCGTGAGAGAGCCGAAGATATACAAGTATTAATGAATGAAGATATCTTTGAACTTAACTCTTTGTATGAAAAAGAAAGATACGGACAGTTTAATGACTAATTGCTGAAAAATCTTTTATTTTGTATATATAAGTGATATAATTAATAGGTATTGTGTACAACACAAAGATTTTGTTGAAAGGACAGTTTTATGAACCTAAAAAAGATTAAAACCATTGCGGCTTTAGCAACCGGTATGATTTCTATCCTTGCATTTTCTTTTGCTTGTCAAAAGAATCCTGATTTACAGGGCCTTCCTGAAGACGAGGAGCCGGTAACAGTTGTTACTATTAATTCTGATATCATTACTCCTGTAGAGGAGGATGAGCCTGAAGAGGAAGAGGAAGTTTACGAGGAAACCAAAGCAGGTTTTGTAAGAAGTGAACTTACAAACGAATGGATTGATGAAAAGCTTGAAAATCAGAGACCCATTGCGGTTATGGTAGATAATGAACTTACAGCTCTTGATCACTACGGTGTTAACCAGGCTGATGTTGTATATGAACTTATGAATTCTACCGCAAACGGAAGAATTACCAGACTTATGTGTCTTGTAAAGGACTATGAAAAGATTGAGCAGTTCGGAAGTATCCGTAGTACACGTACAACGAACGTAATGCTTTCCGGTGAATGGAATGCCATCCTTGTTCATGACGGCGGACCTTTCTATATTGACAACTATATCGGAATGCCCTACTGTAACAACCTTTCGGGTGGTTTTGCAAGATATTCAAACGGCAAGCCTTCTGAATTTACAGAATATGTTACATATGAATCATATACAAATCCTACAACAGGCAAATCATTTGCGGGTTTGGGAGAGAGAATTGAAAAGGCCGGATACTCTGTTGAATACAACAAGTATTATGAAGGCAAGCACTGGAAGTTTGCATCAAAAGGCGATAATAAGATTGAAGACAATAAAGAAGGCAAGAAAGTTGTTGATGTGGAGTTACCTTTCCCTCACAACAAATCTCAGCTTAAGTACAATGATGAGAAAAAAGTTTACGAGTATTACGAGTATGGAAAAGCTCACATTGATGCACTCGACGATGAAATCACAAGTTTTACCAATGTAATCCTTGAATGCATTTCCTTCACACAGCTTGACCAGAACGGTTATCTTACATACAACGTAACCGATTCTACATCACATGAAGGATACTACTTATCCAAAGGCGTTGCAGTTCCCATTACTTGGTCAAAGGCAACACCCGAAGGCATTACACATTACTACTACAAGTCAACAGGTCAGGAAATTGAACTTAACACAGGCAAGACCTATATTGCATTTGTACCTGCTGATTCGTGGGACCAGTTGAAGTTAAAGTAAAATAAAATAAATCGAAAAAAGAAAGTTCGATGAAAATCGAACTTTCTTTTTTCGAGCTGCTAACGGGAATCGGACCCGTGACCTCCGCACTACCAATGCGACGCTCTACCTACTGAGCCATAGCAGCATTCGCAACGTGTTATATATTATCATACGACACCAAAATTTGTCAATAAAATAGTTTTATTTAGAGTTGTATTTAACGTACTTAAAATGGTATAATATATGGTACGAAAAAATAAGCGTAATTGTTTAAAATAAACGATTTCACTATATTATGGGTAAAGGAGAATTGATATGTATTGTAGTACTTGCGGAACCAAACTTGCTGACGGCGCACTGTTTTGTTCCAACTGTGGAACAAAGGTTGCTGTTGAACCTGTTGAAGAGGTGAAAGCAGAAGCTGTTGAAACTGTTGCGGAGGTTAAAGAAACTGTAGCTGAAACTGTTGAAGAAAAGAAAGAAGAAGTAGTTGAAGCTGTAGCAGAAGTCAAGGAAGAAGTTGTTGAAACTGTAGAAGAGAAAAAAGAAGAAGTAGCAGAGGCTGTTGCAGAAGTTAAAGAAGAAGCAGTTGCTCCTGTTGCTGAAGTTATAGAAGAAGTTAAAGCTGAAGAGACTGCACCTGCTCCTGCTCCCGTTGTAGAAGAGCCCGCACCTGCACCTGCTCCTGCACCCGTTGCAGCAGAGCCCGCACCTGCACCTGCAGCTGCACCCGAAGCTCCAAAGGCTGAAGCAAAAGAAAAGAAGAAAAAAGAAAAAGCAGACAAGCCCAAGAAGAAAGGCAAAGGCTGTCTTATTGCTGCAATTATTTTTATAGTTCTTGTAATTCTTCTTGTAGTATTAATTGCTATTGGCGTTGTTGTTTTCGTTTTGTTAAAGGGTAAAGTTGGCGGAACAACTACTACAAATGATTACACAAATGCATCCAAGTATTACGGAGATTATACCGGAACAAGTCAGGTAGTTAATACCTACGGTTCACAGGAACTTTATGATTATCTTGTTGCTAATGGCGTAAATATTGATATTGCAGATCTTTACACAGACAACTCATATGATGATTTTGCAATTTCTATTTATGAAGATTCAGATACAACTCCTGCTGCATGGGATTTAATTGTTGACATGGGTGAATATCTCGGATATCAGCGATTTAATAATAAGACGTTTATTACCTATAGCGATTATGCTAAGGGTAAATATGCAGGCGGAGATTTACTTCCTTCAGAATGGGGTACATACGACATTTCCGTAACCGATAAGGATATGAACGGATATCTTTCCGATTCATTCTTTGGATTTGAAGATAATACAGGTACATACACAATTGAAATGAATGGTACTTGTGACGGAAATTATATTTACGGAACCATGACCATTTCCTTCAAATATGGCGATATGGAAACTCCTTATACCGAGGAAATCGAATTTACAGCTTACAAATAAAATTTTTATTTACAGGTAAAACTACATGCTATTGGATAAAAAGTCACGAACTTCAATAATGTATGGTGTAATTATCTGTCTTTCTATAGCAATTATCTTTTGTGTGGTGAAAATTGCTACCAGACCTGCCGTTGCAAAAGAGGATACCAACTTTTATCTTCCGGTTAAAGAAAAGGTTGATATGGAGGAAATCCAACTGCAGGTAAAAGAAAAGGAAGAGAGTCAGGATAAAAACATACAACTTGATGTACATAATCGTGCAAGATTTATTGAAGATAATGTAAATATCAGATCGGGTCCGGGTACAGAATATGAACGTCTTGGTTCGGCTTATAAAGGATATGATTTTAAGATTATATCCGGTGAAGATTCCGATTGGATCAAGATTGAATACGACGGCAAGCCTGCGTATGTTTATGCAGAATATGTTGAAGTTGTTCCAATGTTCTTAAACGATCTTGGTGTATACGAAGAATATGTTGCTTTTGATGGAAAAGACAAGAACGCTGACACAGTAACTTCTGAAGAGTCTGATGGGGAAGAGAATACAGATGATTCAGAATAACTTAAACATTTTGGTGAAAATGATTAAGTGAACATTAATTACTTATTTGAGGGGGTAGTTTATGAAGAAAAAAGCGATTCTGATTGCCATTATAGGCACAGTATCTGTAACACTCGTAGCACTGATTATATTTTTAACCGGTGTATTTGCTAATCGCATTAGTAACCTGCATAAAACAGACGATACAAATTACACGTCTGAAAGTACTCCTACAGTTAATAATGATTCAAATGATAATAATGAGTCAGTGTCTTCCGATAACGAAGACACTGGCTCATTGCGTTTAGTAAGCATTATTGATATGGATGGTACATGCTACGTATTTAGAGATGGTGAAAAGATAAAAGCATCGTTAAATATGGCGCTTCTGGATGGCGATATTGTTGAAGTAACCCAAGGATTTGCAAGAATAATGCTTGATGAGGATAAGCTTTTATATCTTGAAAAAGGAACAAGGATTGGAATAACTGCTACAGGCGATGCGGAAACATCTAAGACTTCAATATTCGTTGAGCGTGGTTCTGTTATGACGGAGGTTCTTAATAAGCTTTCGAAAGAATCTACTTTTACGGTCGTAACGGCAAATACCGTCATGAATATTCGTGGTACAAAAACTCTTACACAGGTTCTTGAAGATGCTGTTACCGGACATGTTCAAACAAGCAACGCAGTTCTTGAAGGTCAGGTAAAAATTAAATCAGTAAAAGTAAAGGCTGACGGAACGGTTGTTTCTGTTGAGAAAGATCTCGGTTCCGGCGAAGGTAATTCTTTTTCTTCCAACAAAGAGGAACTTGTTTCACAAGAAGAAATGAAATCCATTGCTGATACCGGCTCCGATGTTAAAGGAATTCGTGTCGAAATTGTCTCGGAAGAGGAAGCTGATATTGTTTTTGATGTATATACTTTTGAGGCTTCATTTTTGGAAAATATAAAGAATATTCTTATGGCTGATGCAGAGAGTAAATCCGGAGAAGAAGGCCTTTCTCAAGAGCAGATTGACAAAATAAATTTAGCTTTGGACGAAGTGTTGAAGGCATTTGAAGTAATCCTTGCCCAAAGCGAGAAAGAAATTCAACAAGTTGCGCAGATTCCCGACCCTGCTCCGGAGCCTGTATTTGAGCCTACACCTCAAACTACAGAGGATGTTACTCTTGCCAATTCTTATGATACAGTTGGTAAGACATCTGATACAACTCCCCAATCATTAAATGTTACTACAGGAGATGGTGATACTAATCTTGTAGGACTTGAAGAAGATGAAGAAGCCAAAATGATAGAAAAAGAAGAAGCAGACAGGCTTGCAAAAGAGGAAGAAAGATTAGCTCGAGAAGAGGAAGAAAGATTAGCTCGAGAAGAGGAAGAAAGATTAGCTCGAGAAGAGGCTGAAAGGCTAGCTGAAGAAGAGAAAAAGAAAAATGTAAAGATTACCTATGAAAAAACTGCTTGGGAAATAGATAATTCTGACAGTGGATTTGCTTTGAGACTAAGCTTCTGGAATCTTAATTCGGAAACAGGAGAATTTGAAGAAATAGATCAGGAAGATGAATATCCGCTTCCGGATACACTTCCTCGAGGAGCGACACTTCCCGGAATTGAAACTCCTGAAGGTATTGATATGTATGTATTTGTATCTAAAGCTGATATTGTAGCGATAGATGGAGAAGATATTGAAGTCTGGGAACGCAGTGAAGAATTTACATTTACCGGATGGTATTATAAGGATGAAGAAGAATATATAAATATAGAGACCGTTCCTGAAGATGAAGATATAACGGAACTTGTGCTTTATGCTCAGCTTAATGATATGGATATTGAAGAGGATGAAGAAATAAATCCTTTAGATGATTAAGTCATTTAATATATAATCATAATATTCGAAAAAAAAGATTCGGATAAAAAATCCGAATCTTTTTATTTTATGATTTAATAGTGATGTTTACTGCCTTGACATGATTTCCCACATCTGGGCATTGAGGATATCCTGGTAATTTTCCTGGGCGTAGAACTCGGAATTGTGCATACAGTGATTATCCTCGACATTGTTCTTACCGTAATCAAGTAATTCAGATTCTTTAAGAGGAAGAGTAGCAACACCTTCTGTTGCGAAAGGACATGTCTCGCAAGCAATCTTGCCGTCGTAAGCGCATATAATGCCCTTGTAATGCACGTCACAGTACTCAGTGGGCTCCGTACCGACTTCGAAGTATTCGGTCCTGATATGGTCGTCACAGAGGCCTTCATTGGGTATCTTGCCCGATTCGGAGCAAATGGCACGTGTTGTGATGCCGTTTGGAATATCAAATGATGCATTAGGAAGATTTGAATGGATTCTGCCCATGCATTCTTTCCAAAGGTATTTAGCGATATCGTGCTGATCCTTGCCGAGGTCTACATTGTTGTCGAAACCGACCCATACGGTGGCTGTATAATAAGGCGAATATCCGGCAAACCAAATATCGTTATACGATGAGGTTGTACCTGTTTTACCTGCGATAGACATATTACCGAAGTCAACCATATGTGCGGTACCGTTTCTGATAACGTCCTGCATTGCGGAAGTCAGAAGGAATGCGGTTGTTTCTTTTAAAACTCTTCTTTGTTCAAACATTGAACTGTCGAGAATTATATTTCCTTCATCGTCAGTTACTTTTGAGTATAAAAGAGGCTGATTGTAAATACCGCCGTTTGCGATACTTGCATATGCGGCATTTGTTTCCATATTTGTAACACCGTGAGTAATACCGCCGAGAGCGAGAGCCTGGTTGATATCTGACATTACCTGACCGTCTCTGGTTACTTCTCTGTCAACAAGTGTAGTGAAACCGAAATCAATCAGTTTGTCGTAACCGGCCTGAGGACCGATCTGAGTAAGTACTTTTACGGTAACGATGTTAAGTGAATCCTTAATACCTGTTCTTAAAGAACAAACACCGCGATAATTCTGTCCGTACCAGTTTGAAATGGGACGTCCGTTTTTGTATGTAAAAGGAGCGTCGTCCTGAACATCAGCCAAAGTGAATTCACCTGAATCAATAGCGGGAGCGTAGGTTGAAAGCACCTTAAATACCGAACCCGGCTGTCTCATTGTATCTGAAGCTCTGTTAAGAGTTTTACTTGCAATTTTTTCACCACGTCCGCCGACCATGGCAAGAACATATCCTGTATGCTGGTCCATAACGGTGATGGATGCCTGAGGCTGGGGAACAAGATTATAGTTTTCGGCTCTTTCCTCATCGCCTTCTTCCATAACTGCTGCTTTGTATTCTTCAATAGCAGCTAAAGCTTCTTCTTCAGAATTGTAAATAAGATTGAAATCTTTGTTAAACTCTTTGAAGTAACTCTGGAACATTTCCGTCGAATGATTGACAACATCACCGTTAGCCTTGTCCACGGTTAACTGATAACTTAAGAGATATTTTGTCTTACCGGCATAACTTTCTTCGTTGCCGAATACTTCGTCGCAGTAAGCCTGAATCTCGGGATTCTGTGTAGAATAAATTTTAAGACCGCCGGAATAAAGCTGATCATATGCCTGCTTATCGGTGTAACCTGCAACTTCGATTAAATGCTTGGTAACCTGATCTGTAAGTTCGTCAACAAAATATGAGTTAATGCTCTTTGAAGCAACAACTTCGTTATTCTTTTTGATTCTTGAATATACATCGTCAGCAAGCGCTTCGGTCCATTCATCCTTTGTAATATAGCCCTGTTCATACATATATTTTAAAACTGTAGCTCTTTTTTCCTCGTTATTATCAGGATGGGAGATAGGATTGTACTTTGCAGGGTTCTGTGTGATACCGGCAAGAACAGCGCATTCGGATAATGTAAGCTGATAAACCGGTTTTCCGAAATATCTTTGAGAAGCTGCCTGAACACCAAGAGTATTCTGACCGAGGTTGATGGTATTTAAGTAATACTCAAGAATCTCTGTCTTGGACATCTTTTTCTCGGTATCGATTGCGATATATTGTTCCTGAATTTTTCTCTTAAATCTGTTAATCTGATTTGTTTCGGTTACCCAGGTTTCGTCAAATACGTTGTTTTTAATAACCTGCTGAGTGATGGTTGAACCACCCTGGCTGAAATGAAGACCGTTTTTGATGCCTTCAAATCCCGCACGGACAATAGCCTTGATATCAATACCGTTATGTTCATAAAAACGTTCGTCCTCGATTGCAACAAAAGCATCGCAGAGATCCTGAGGAATCTTATCAATACCAACATAACTTCTGTTAGCGTTAGCCGAAACAAGTTTGGTCATTTCATGACCTTCGCTGTCATATACAACCGAAGCGTATCCTTTGGGCTTAAGGTCTGACATATCGACCACGGGTGAACTTGCCAGAACTCCGTTAAATGCACCTAAACCGACACATAAAAGAAGCACGCATCCGATGATAAATCCGATAAATAGTAATTCAAGAGCAGATACTTTAAAAAGATTGGCAACTTTAATGCCTTTTGAACGCATCTGTCTTAAAGTTCTTTTAATTCCAAGCTTGGAAAAGTTCATGTTGTTTCCTTTCGTAAATAAGCCTAAATAAGGCGTTTTCAAGCCGTATTGCACAACATATTGATGTTTGCTTTTTTAAGCACATATAAAATCAAATATATATTATAATATAAAATAAGAAATTTGTTAATAGTTTGAAAAAGCTCTTTCATCTTGTAAAAAGGTGCCCCCTTTGATAGAATTATCTTCGAGGTTAAAATGAAAAAATTAGTCAGTTCTGAAGAAGGAATTTATATAGAAAAGAAGTCAAAATTCATCTGTCATTTGTTTAATGTGACTAGTGCCGATGAAGTGACGGAGATTATAAAGGCTGAGAAGAAAAAGTATTACGATGCGAAACATCACTGCTATGCTTATGTAATGGGTGATGACGGTTCGGATATCAAATGCAGCGATGACGGCGAGCCTTCCGGTACAGCCGGCAGACCGATGCTTGATATTCTTCAAAAAGAAGGCCTGACTGATATTTTATGTGTTGTAACCAGGTATTTTGGCGGTACTCTTTTAGGAACAGGCGGACTTGTTAGGGCTTATTCGGCCGCCCTAAAAGATGCAATCGATAAAAGTACTTTTAAGAACGAGACAGAAGCGGTAATCGTAAAATACAAATACGGATATAATTTCGATGCCAGAATCAGTTCGTATTTAAGAGATAAAGACATAAAAGTTCTGGACAGCGAATATTCCGATGCCGTTGAGATTACGATAGTTTTAGAAAAAGAAATGTATTCTGCGGCAGATGCAGATTTGGTTAACATAACTAACGGAAGCGTTGAAAAAACAGACGAAACAGCATGTATGTATGCTTTATGAGAGGGGATAGAAATGAGTTACGCAGATCAGATTTTCATTAATATGTGCAAGGATATTCTTGAGAACGGTACCAGTACCGAAGGCGAGAAGGTAAGACCTCACTGGGAAGACGGAACAAGCGCTTATACCATAAAGAAATTCGGCGTTGTCAACAGATACGATTTATCCAAGGAATTTCCTCTTATTACTTTAAGAAGAACTGCTCTTAAATCGGCAACCGACGAAATTCTTTGGATATGGCAGAAAAAGTCCAACAATATCAATGATTTGCACAGCCACATCTGGGACGAGTGGGCAGACGAAAACGGTTCCATCGGCAAAGCCTACGGATATCAGCTCGGCGTAAAGCATCAGTATAAAGAAGGCATGATGGATCAGGTCGACAGAGTTATCTACGATCTAAAAAACAATCCTTTTTCACGACGTATCATGACAAATATATACGTTCACCAGGATTTGCATGAGATGAATCTCTACCCCTGCGCATACAGCATGACTTTTAACGTAACGCAGAAGAAGGGTGATGACAAACTCACGTTAAATGCGATTTTAAATCAGCGTTCTCAGGATGTGCTCGCAGCCAACAACTGGAATGTGGTTCAGTATTCGGTGCTTCTTCATATGCTTGCACAGGTTTGCGACATGAAAGTCGGAGAACTTGTTCACGTTATCGCGGATGCACATATTTACGATCGTCATATTCCGATCATAAAAGAATTAATTGAAAGACCCACATATGATGCACCAAAGTTTTGGTTAAATCCCGATATTCATGATTTTTATGAATTTACCAGAGATGACGTAAAGGTTGAAAACTATGTGACGGGACCTCAGATTGAGAATATCCCCATCGCTATATAAAAGGAGATAAAAATGAATTTGATTGTTTGTGTTGATGCCAACTGGGGCATCGGATATAAAAACGAATTGCTTGTTAGAATTCCTTCCGACCAGAAGTTTTTCAGGGAAACAACCACAGGAAAAGTAGTTGTTATGGGAAGAAAAACACTTGATTCTTTCCCCGGTCAGAAACCTCTTAAAAACAGAACAAATATAGTTATTACATCCAACAAAAACCTCGAATCAAAAGACGGCGAAATATATGTTCATTCGATTGAAGAGTGCCTTGAATTATTAAAGCAGTATAACGATGAAGATATTTATATCATCGGCGGTTCATCCGTTTATAAAGAATTCCTTCCTTACTGCAGCAAAGCCTATATCACAAAAGTTGACAGAGCTTTCAGCGCAGATTCTTATTTTCCCAATCTTGATGAAGATGAAGAATGGAAAATGGTAAAAGAATCTGACGAGCAGACATATTTTGACAATACATTTTTCTTTACCGAGTATGAACGAATTTAACATATAAAGAAATAATCCTTTCGCGGGATTATTTTTTTATGAGTATTTAACAAAGAAATACGATTTTAATCAGAAATTTGATTGACAAAAAAAGGCTATTCGGTATAATTAAGGATAGTTTTTTTGAAAGGAGAAGGCGAAAATGTCAGTTTTTACAGGCGCGGCAGTAGCCATAGTGACACCGTTTAAAGCCAACGGTGAAGTCGATTACGAACAGTTTTACAAGAATATTGAGTTCCAGATCGCTCATAAGACTGACGCCATTGTTGTATGCGGTACAACAGGCGAATCATCTACGATGAGTCATGAAGAGCATTTGGACGTTATTGAGGCCTGCGTCAAGCGCGTAAACGGCAGAGTACCGGTTATCGCCGGAACAGGCTCCAACTCAACAGCCGAGGCAATTCATTTGTCTACAGAGGCTGAAAAGAGAGGTGCGGATGCGCTGTTACTCGTATCACCTTATTACAATAAATCTACTCAGAAAGGTTTGTTCCTTCATTTTAAAGCGATTGCGGATTCTGTTAAGATTCCCTGCATACTTTACAATATCCCCGGCAGAACGGGTGTGAACATCCTTCCTGCAACAATCGTAAAGCTTTGTACAGAAGTTGAGAACATCGTAGGTGTTAAGGAAGCTACAGGAGATCTTGCACAGACAGCCAGACTTTCCAATCTCGCAAAAGGTAAAGTTGATATTTACTGCGGCGATGATATAATGACACTTCCGTTTATGTCTATCGGAGCACTCGGAGTTATTTCCGTACTTTCGAATATCGCTCCCGAAGATGTTCATGACACGTGTGCTAAGTTTTCAGAAGGCAAGGTTGCCGAAGCAATGGAAATGCAGTTAAAAGCTGTTCCGCTTACAGATGCTTTGTTCAGCGAGGTTAATCCCATCCCTATTAAGAAGGCTATGAGCTACATGGGAATGTGCGATGATGTTTACAGATCGCCGCTTTGCACTATGGACGAGACGAAAGCAGAAGCTCTTAAAAATGAGATGAAGGCTTACGGACTGTTATAATTTTCAGGAATCTTTAGGGCACCTTTTTAAGGCGCCCTTTTATATTATTTATAGGAGAAAAAGATATGTTAAGAATAATAATGCACGGCTGTAACGGTCGCATGGGCCAGGCCATTACAAGAATCGTAAAAGAAGATAACGATATGCAGATCGTAGCGGGGATAGACCCTTTTGACGGTGTTTTAAATGATTATCCCGTATATAAAAGTATAAATGAATGTAATATTGCTGCAGATGTAGTAATTGATTTTGCATTTGCAAACGCAGTTGACGGACTCCTTGATTACTGCCTTGATAAAAAGCTTCCCATCGTACTTTGCACAACTGGTTTAAGTGATGCACAGATGGATAAAGTTAAAGAGGCTTCTAAAAGCATTGCAATTTTAAAATCAGCCAATATGTCATTGGGCGTTAATCTTTTAATTAAACTCCTAAAAGAAGCGGCCCCCGTTCTCGGCAATGCTGGATATGACATTGAAATAGTTGAACAGCATCATAAAATGAAAAAAGATGCTCCAAGCGGTACAGCTTTGGCACTTGCAGATACAATTAACGAAGCACTTGATAACAGATATACATACGTTTATGACAGAACTGGCAGAAGTGAAGCAAGAAGAGAAAACGAAATTGGTATTTCCGCAGTAAGAGGAGGTACAATCGTAGGTATTCATGATGTTATCTTTGCGGGTGAAGATGAAGTAATTACACTTAATCATACTGCTTATTCAAGAGCAATCTTTGCTAAAGGCGCTTTAACAGCAGCTAAATTCCTCGCAGGAAAAGAGCCCGGATATTATGATATGCAGGATGTAATCGCTTAATTTTATGGGGATAAAATATGAAATTCAGACCATGTATTGATATACATAACGGTAAAGTTAAGCAGATCGTAGGTTCAAGCCTAACTGACGACTCTGCAAAGGAAAATTTCATATCGCATAAAGATTCTTCGTATTTTGCATCTCTTTATAAAGAGAACGGCCTTTACGGAGGCCACGTTATCATACTTAACAAGGCTGGAACAAAAGAATACGAAGCATCAAAAGAAGAAGCAATTAAGGCTTTTAAGACATTTCCCGAAGGACTTCAGGTAGGCGGAGGAATTAATGACAAAAATGCATCCGAATTCTTAAAAGCAGGCGCTTCGCATGTGATAGTAACAAGTTTTTTGTTTGAAGACGGCAAACTTTCCGAAAAAAGAATGAAAAGCCTAAAAGATGCGGTTTCAAAAGAAAAAATCGTCTTTGATTTATCCTGTAAAAAGGTTGAAGACAAGTACTTTGTTACCACAGACAGATGGCAGACTGTTACCAAAACGGAAATGAACGTCGAAACCTTAAAGAAGCTCGAAGAGTATTGTGACGAATATTTGATTCATGCGGTTGATGTTGAAGGAAAATGCAACGGCCCTGAGACAGACATCATAAAAGAGCTTTCAAAATATGACGGTAACAAAGTCACTTATGCGGGCGGAATTCGTTCGACAGATGATGTAGAAGCCATAAAAGAAGCATCAGACGGAAAGATTGATTTTACGATTGGATCTGCCCTTGATATCTTTGGCGGAAACCTTAAATTTGAAGAAGTTGCAGTATATAACTAAAAAGAAAAAGGACCGTAAATTCGGTCCTTTTTGAATCTAGTTAAACTTTAATCCTTTTACAACTTGCTCTATATATTAATCAATATATTAAGGCACATAAAAATGACTAATTATAACTTGGTTACATTAACTGCCTGAACTCCCTTGTCGCCTTCGATAACTTCGAATTCTACAGCAGCGCCTTCTTCAAGGGTCTTAAAACCATCGGATACGATTCCTGAGTAGTGAACAAAGATGTCTTTTCCGGATTCGTCTGAAATAAATCCGTAACCCTTCTGGTTGTTAAACCACTTAACTGTACCTTTCATGTATGCTTACCTCCGTAAAAAATTCAGTTGCACACGCAACACAAATAGAATATCATAATATAAATTTAATGTAAAGAAATTTTAAGGATTTTCGATATGAACAAAAGCAACGATAATAACGATAAAAAGGGCAGTTTGATAATGTACTGGCTGCTCATGCTGACGCTTATTTTTCTTGTTGTAAATATCGTTTTGGTTGTCAGTTTTGTGAGAATTTCAAGTGATTTTTCATCACTTAAAAATACAACTACTATTCAGAACGAAGAGTATGAAACAGAGATAGAAAATCTTCAGCAAAAAGTAGCTCTTTTAGCAGAACATGTATCAATTGAAAATGAAAACAAATCCATAGAAGAAGCAAAGAAAAATCCTGTGGGTATTCCTGTCAGCGGTCAGGCTGAGATTATTAACGATCCCGAAGAAAATACCGAGAGTACAACAGAGGATACCGGAGAAAACGCAAGCTTCGAAGATAATCTGCTAAATCCGTATACGCTTGAAATTTCGGTTTCAAAGGGTGCGAAGATTATTGCCACCGGAAATGGTATTGTTTCCGAAGTAAAAGAGGATGATTTATACGGTTATCTCGTAAAAATTGATCATGAAAACGGTTACGAAACTGTTTACAGATACGATGAAGAGCCCAAAATAGCAAAGGGCGATGAAGTTTTAAAAGGTCAGATGATATTTGAAGTGACAAAATTAAAAGGTACTCTCGCATATCATATTTTATACGAGAATACCTATATTAATCCTTTTGATATGATTGAAATATCAGGCTAGTTTTATTTATCTTTTTTGGGCAGGCGCTCAAAGATCATATCATAGCCGTCACAACCGTAATTAAGAGACCGGTTCACTCTGCTAATCGTGGCAGTAGATGCGCCGGTTTTTTCTACGATTTCCATATATGTCTTCTTTTCTCTTAGCATTGTTGCAACTTCAAAACGCTGGGAGAGTGAAAGAAGCTCGTTTATAGTACATAAATCTTCAAAAAAGGTATAACATTCTTCTTTTGATTCCAAACAGAGAATTGCTTCGAAAAGCGAATCCATAGCATCGGTTTTTAATTTCGGATTCATAATTTTACCTCCGGACTTTCACACTTAAAAACTTTAAAACTTTACATTTATAAAGCGTTTTTTAAAGTATATCACAATTATTTTTTTATTTCAATTTAATATTTTATTTATCCTTTGATTACTTTACTTTTACTGCCAAAATATATATAATTTATTTATATCGGACAAAAAGTTTATCATTTAATTGTCCATCATATATTTTAGAATTTTTAATTGTGAATTTATGGAATCAAACAATAAAAAGGAAGATAACAATCAAAGATCTTTTGAAGAGGTTTTAAACTCCATTCTTGAGGAAATGGGAAATGTTTTGAATATCAAAAGTGGCGATATTCCGAACATAGATCTTTACATGGATCAGGTGCTTTCTTTCCTGGATGAAAAACTGAATTACACCAGAAGAAGTACAGAGGACGGTGAAGAGAAGATTTTCACCAAGACCATGATAAATAACTATGCTAAAAACAATCTTCTTCCTTCACCCGTTAAGAAAAAGTATTCCAAAGAGCATATGATGACATTAATCTTCATATACTACTTAAAGAACTTCCTTTCGATTAACGATGTTTACACTCTTATCAATCCGATTACCGAAAAGTATTTCGAAGGAGAGGGTTCCATAAAATTTGACGAATTTTATGATTCAATCCTTAATATAGGCGAGGAAAGAATCGAACTTCTGAAAAAAGATATTCAGGATAAATATGAAGCGGCAAGCGGGTGTTTTTCTGAATATGAAGGCGAAGAAGGCGATTATATGAGACTCTTCTTATTAATCAGTCTTTTAAGCTATGACGTTTTCATCAAAAAGATGTTAATCGAACAGTTAATTGATGAAGTCAGAAATACAGAAGACAATACTAACGCGAAGAAGGCAGACAAAAAAAAGAAATAAATTCTTGCAAAAGGGGTTTGGGGAATGAAAAAGGTTATAATTATTGGTGCTGGACCTGCCGGGCTTACGGCGGGCTATGATTTATTATCAAAATCATCGGATTACGAAGTTACCATTGTTGAAGAATCGTCGGTTGTCGGCGGTCTTTGCGCGCGCCTTGAAAACGAAGAAAACGTTTTGGATGCAGGCGGTCATATGTTTATATCCAAAAATCCTGCAGTTAAGAATTTTTGGTGTTCAATTCTTCCCGCTCAGGGAGTTCCTTCCAAAGATGACAAGTTAATAGACAGATATTGTAAAATCCACAACGGCGGACCCGATCCCGACGTTGAAGAGGATGTTATTTTATCGCGTGAAAAATTAACCAGAATTTATAAAGACAATAAATTTTATGAGAGTCCCATTAAGTTCAACAAAGATGCGGTAAAGAATTTCGGTATTGCCACATCCATTAAATCCGGTTTTTCTCAGATCGGCGGTAATGTATTCAAGCACAAAGAAACATCTTTAGAGGATTACTATATAAATCGTTTCGGTAAGCAGCTTTATCAGATGTTTATCGAAGAATATATAGAGAAAATATGGGGCAGAGAACCCTCCAGAATTCATTCCGATTTCGGCGTTGTTTCCGAAAAGAGTTTAATCGCACCTATTGTAAGCGTTGACAAAAACAAAGACTATGAAAAATTACCCGCACCTTATGCTGCAAGATATTATTATCCCAAGTACGGCGCATATCAGATGTGGGAGACTGTTGCCGACAGATTTATTGAAATGGGTGGCAGCATTCATAAAAACTGCAAGGTTACCGGCGTTACTGTGATGAATGACAAGATTCATTCAGTCAGATGTTCTGCTGACGGTGATGAATTCGTTGTTAACTGTGATTATCTGATTTCATCCATGCCTGTCAGAGATTTGATTTTAGGAATGGATAATGCAGATCCCGCAGTCAGCCTTGCTGCAGAAAACCTTTCCTACAGAGGAATGGTTAGCGTATGCGTTGAACTTACAGAAATCAAGTGGAAGAACGATACAGAGGATTATAAGACAGTTGATAATGCAATACCTGATTCGGTGATTTATATCAGCAATCCCAATGTAAAAGTTTCCAGAATTCAGGTTTATAACAACTTTTCACCTTATATGGTCAGAAATTCCGAGCATTTCTATCTCGGTCTTAATTACTATTGCAATGAGGGTGATTATTACTGGTCAATGGGCAACCGTGACTGGAGAAAGACTGTTGTAAACGATCTGCTTAAGCTTGGTATTATCGATTCCGAAGATAAAGTGGTCGGTTATAACAAGACGAAGTTTTCAAAAGCATTCCCTTCGTACTACGACGGATATGAAAACTTTGACAAGATTAAGAAATACCTTAACAAATTTGAAAACCTTTACTGCGTAGGAAGAAACGGTCAGCACAGATTCAGTTCTATTGACGAATCCATGAAGACTTCTTTTGAAGCGGTTAAAAATATTCTCGGATATGTTAAGAGCAAAGACAATATCTGGGATGTAAACGAAAAGTCTGACGGTGATGACGGCAAGGCTTATAATTCCGCACTTCTTTCAGGAGAGGGCGAATACAGAGGTAATTATGTTCCTCTTCAAAAGAAGATTGATGAAGATGAGAACAAAGAATATGTTCCGCCCAGACGTATGCGCCGTCCAATGATGACACCCATTAAGAAGGGTGATCCCAATAAACTAAGCGAGCCTATTATCCTTAATGATTCGGTTGTTATTGCCGCACGTCCTGAGAAATCTATTCCTATTGCAGAGAGTGATTCTGATACTATGGATGTAGCTCTTACAATGGAAGAATTAAACAATATTGATGCTGCTTTTGAAAAGCCTGTTGGTGTTGTACCTGTAATGCCTGTTGCGGTTGAAGAAGTAAATGAGTTTGAAAATACTCAAGTCTATGAAGAACCTGCCGCAGAAGAAACCTTTGAAAAAGTTAATGACTTTGAAAATGAAAGCGTATTCGAAACAGTTGCTGTAGAAGAAAACACAGAAGTAGCAGAAGAAACTCCTGTAAGCAATATTGATGAATTTGCTGCATTTGCAGAACAGATAGACGGCGAAAGACTTGAAGCGGATCCCGATGATGAAGAAGAGGAAGAAACTGCTGAAGCTTATGAAGTATTCGAAGCAGTTGCAGAAGAGCCTGAGATCATAAAAGAAACAATAGTTGAAGAAGCGCCTGCAGTTGAAGAAGTAGAAGAAGTTGCTGAAGAAACAGTTGAGGCTGTAGAAGAAACGCCTGTAATAATTGAACCTACAGTAGAAGAGGTTGCAGAAGTTGTTGAAGAAGCACCTGTAGTTGAAGAAGTTGTTGAAACTGCAGATGATGAAGTTGCTGAAATCGCTGAAGAAACTTCTCAGACAGAACCTATTGCAGAAACTGTTGTCCAGGCAGTTGAAGAGAAGAAAGAAAGCAGCTCAAGATTTGTTTCTCCTATAGCACTTGCAAGTGAATTTGGAAGTAGCGAAGAGAAAGAAAGCGAAGATACTACAGATTCGATAAGTCTTCCCGGCGGAGGAAGATCTGTATTCTCACGTAGAACACGCACTGTAAATAATAATAGAAATACCGAAAGATGGCAGAGAAGTGAAAAGCCTGCTACAAAGTTTGGTAAGACATATAATTTTGTAAACGAAGTTAATGATGAAACCGAAAGACTTGTTACCAGAGAACAGGCCAAAGGCGGAGATACCGAATCCTTAGGCGTTTCATTTAACAGAGTTGAAAAATTCGAAACGGATGATGTAGTTGATTCTACCAATCCTCACGAGAGAGTAATTATGAAGAATACTTCTGATGCTCCTCGTACTGAATTAAAGGTTACCAGTCGTTTCAAGAACGAAGAGATACCTGAAGAAATCGAGAAAGAAAGACTAAATTGCCCTGTTATTATTGACAGAGATGAAGATGATGAATTATCAAAGATTTTAGCTATTCCTATCGAAAAGTCTAACAAAAAGATGCCTGAATTTGTTCCCGGTAAGGGCAAAAAGGGTGATATCGAAGAAGTTACAGCAGAAGACATAAAAGAAACAGAAGAGCCTGTAGAGGAAGTAACTGAATTTGTTACTGAGCCTGTAACAGAAACGGTTGAAGAAGTAGCTGAAGTAATTGAAGAGACTGCTGCAAATGTTGAAGAGACTGCAGTAGAAAATATCGAAGAAGCTGCAGTAACTGAAGAAACGATAGAAACTGTAGAAGAAGCTGTTGCTGAAGTTGAAGAAGAAATTGAAGCAGTAGAAGAAACTCCTGAAGTTTCATTTGAGGAACCTGTTGTTGAGGAAGAAGAAACTGAAGAAGTATCTTTTGAAGAGCCTGTTGTTGAAGAAGCAGAGGAAGCTATAGAAGATACATTCGAAGAACCTACAGCAGAAGAAGTAATCGAAGAAACCTTCGAAGAGACTGCAGCAGAAGAAGTAATCGAGGAAACCTTCGAAGAGCCTGCAACCGAAGTTGTTGAAGAAACAACAGAAGAAGTTGCTTTTGAAGAACCTGTTACAGAAGTAATTGAAGCTGAAGAGCCTTCATTCGAAGAACCTAATTACGAAGATACTGCATTTGAAGAATCTAATTACGAAGATACTGCATTTGAAGAAGCAACTGAAGAAGCTCGGACTGCTGAAGAAGATGAAGACGATCTTTTACATATTAACGAGCAGGCAGCCAGCAGAGCAATCGTTAAGAGCTGGCAGAATAAATATAACGGAGTAGGCGCACCTCCAAAAGAAGACAATTCAAATGAAAGAGTTGTAAACAAGGGCGATATTTCTTCAGAGCTTTACGGAGAAAACTTTGCAGCCAGCCTTAAAGGCAAAAGAGGCGTAATGGATTACATGCTTGACGATCTCGACGGCGGCAAGGAATATGTAATGCGTACAAAACCTGAAACAAGTGCTCCCAAGGCAGAAGAAGTTGTTGAAGAAAAAACAGAAACGCCATCAAAGGATTTAAGCTCTTACCAGATCATAAAAGAATCAGGCTTCAGATATGATTCTAACAAGAGCGATTCCGCTAAAATTGAAAGCGCTCCTGCAAACAACGATTCCATTTCTCCTTCACCGGTTAAGCCTCTCGGAGAGAGAAGACCTGATTACTACAAGAAAGAGATTGATACTTCCATAGTATTTAAGAACGCAAGAGTAATCAAATCAACCAAGATTACGAGAGAACCCGAAGAAGATACTCATGTAAAGGTTGAACGTAAGGAAACCGTATTTAGCGACAAGCAGAAGGTTATCGCCGTTATCAGAAACGGTGAAGTTATACCCGTAAAGGATAAAGTGGAAGAAGAAAAGCCTGCAGAGGAAGTTAAACCTGAAAAGGATGAAGCTCCTAAAACAAACAAAAAAGGTAAAAAGGGCAAAAAGGGTAAAAGCAAAAAAGATGTAGCCGAATCATCCGAAGAGATGGTACAGGCTCCGATCAGTGTAATGCTTGATGCAAAAGAAGCTGCTGAAATGACGGAACCTCTTGAAAGCCCTATTGTCAGAAATCGTAACGTAAAATTATAATTTGTTGTTGACAAAATATAAGAAAGTATTGATAATATATCAATGTATGTACATTAAATCGTCCGTGTCCGGCTTTAATGTTGAGAATTTTTAATGGAGGTGTAGGTCTTGGCTAATATCAAATCTGCAAAGAAGAGAATTGAAGTTTCCGCAAGAAACGCTGAGAGAAATAAAGCAATCCGTTCAAGCGTTAAGACTGCAGTTAAGAAAGTATATGCAGCTATCGATGCTAATGATAAGGAAGCAGCAAAGGCAGCATTAGTTAATGCTACAAGCGTTATCGAGAAAGCAACATCCAAGGGCGTATATCATAAGAATTACGCTTCAAGAAAGATTTCCCGTTTAAGCCTTGCAGTTAATAAACTTAATTAATATTTTTATTTAGGAATGAGAAACTCTTCCATACCGTCATGTGGAAGAGTTTTTTAAGTTAAGAAAATGACAGATCAGAGCAAAATCAGAAATTTTTGTATAGTTGCCCATATCGATCACGGTAAATCCACGCTTGCTGACAGAATTATTGAAAGCACGGGACTTCTTACCAGTCGTGAAATGCAGGCGCAGGTTCTTGACAATATGGACCTAGAACGTGAAAGAGGTATCACAATCAAGTCCCAGGCTGTAAGAACCGTTTACAAAGCCAAAGACGGCAACGAATACATTTTCAATTTGATAGATACACCGGGCCATGTTGACTTTAACTATGAGGTCAGCAGGTCTTTAGCTGCGTGTGACGGGGCTATTTTAGTGGTCGATGCCGCTCAGGGTATCGAAGCTCAGACACTTGCGAATGTTTATCTTGCACTTGACCACAATTTGGATGTATTTCCGGTTATTAATAAAATTGATTTACCGAGTGCCGATCCTCAGAGAGTTATTGACGAGATAGAAGATGTAATCTGTCTTGAAGCTCAGGATGCTCCTCTAATATCGGCTAAAAACGGAATCGGAATCGATGAAGTATTAGAAGCTATTGTTCATAAAATACCCGCTCCCAAGGGAGATCCGAATGCTCCCTTAAAAGCTCTTATTTTTGATTCGATTTATGATTCATATAAGGGTGTTATTGTATTCTGCCGTTTGATGGACGGAAAGATTTCAAAAGGTACCAACGTTTTGATGATGGCAACTAAGGCTACATTTGAAGTTGTCGAAGTTGGAACCTTCGGAGCAGGACAGTTCTTCCCCTGCGATGAACTTTCCGCAGGTATGGTTGGCTATTTTACCGCATCAATTAAGAATGTCAGAGATACAGCTGTAGGTGACACTGTTACAGAGGCAAAGAATCCCTGCAAGGAGCCCTTGCCCGGATATAAAAAAGTTCTTTCGATGGTTTACTGTGGCGTTTATCCCGCAGACGGTGCAAAATATCCTGATTTAAGAGATGCCCTTGAAAAACTTCAGTTAAACGATGCTTCTCTTAATTATGAGCCTGAAACATCCATTGCTTTAGGCTTCGGTTTCAGATGCGGATTCCTTGGACTTCTTCATCTTGAGATAGTTCAGGAGAGACTTGAGAGAGAATATAATCTTGATTTAGTTACAACCGCGCCCGGAGTTGTATACCATGTTTATACTACCGACGGCGAGATGATAGAGCTTACCAATCCTTCGAATCTTCCGGATCCTTCGACGATCGATTATATGGAAGAACCGATCGTATCTGCAGAGATAATGGTTACAACCGAATTTATCGGTCCCATTATGGAACTTTGCCAGGAGAGACGAGGCAGATATCTTGGTATGGAATATATGGAAGAGACACGCGCTTTGCTTAAGTACGAACTTCCTTTAAATGAAATTATATATGACTTCTTTGATGCTCTTAAGTCCCGTTCAAAAGGATATGCTTCTTTTGATTATGATCTTAAGGGTTATGAGAAGTCCGAACTTATTAAGCTTGATATCCTTGTAAATCATGAGGAAGTTGACGCGTTATCTTTTATTGTTCATAAAGATACGGCGTACGAGCGTGGCAGGAAGATGTGCGAGAAGCTAAAAGAAGAGATTCCCCGTCATCTTTTTGAGATACCTATTCAGGCTGCTGTCGGCGGCAAGATAATAGCACGTGAGACTGTTAAGGCTTATCGTAAGGATGTTCTAGCTAAGTGCTACGGTGGTGATATCACACGTAAGAAGAAACTTCTTGAAAAGCAAAAAGAAGGTAAAAAGAGAATGCGTCAAATCGGTAATGTCGAGATTCCTCAGGCAGCCTTTATGTCCGTTCTTAAACTCGATGATAAAAAGTAATTAAAAGGGGCGGTTTCTTAACCGTCCTTTTATGCACTATTGAAGGCAAGTAATGAATCAAAAGAAACTCGGAATTTACATTCACATACCTTTCTGTGTGAGAAAATGCAATTATTGTGATTTCAATTCCTTTGCCTCGGATGATGAAACAAAGGTAAATTACATTAATGCACTTTGCAATGAAATCCGCGGATACGGTCCGAAATTCAAGGATTATTCTGTTGATACCGTATTTATCGGGGGAGGCACTCCAAGCATTCTTCCCGCAGGCTTAACAAGGCAGTTCATGGATTGCCTTTATTCGAATTTTGCCATTGATTCTGATGCGGAAATAAGCATGGAAGCGAATCCCGGAACTCTTGATATCGAAAAAATAAAAGCATATAAAGAGCTTGGCATAAACCGTGTCAGTCTCGGCCTTCAAAGCACTGTTTCACAAGAACTTAAGATCTTAGGCAGAATACATGATTACGAAACTTTTCTCGATTCTTTTATGATGTTAAGAAAAGAGGGGTTTAGAAATATAAACGTTGATTTGATGAACGGTATTCCGAATCAGACTTACGATTCTTTTATGAATGGTTTAAAAATCATAAAAGAATTAAACCCCGAACATATATCGATTTACAGCCTCATAGTCGAGGAAGGCACGCCCTTTTATGAGAGAGAATTAAATCTTCCCGATGAAGAGGAAGAGCGTAAAATGGTGCATTCAATACCCTCGATTTTAGGAAAAGAATATCATCAGTATGAGATATCGAATTATTCCAAAAGAGGTTTTGAATGTAAGCACAATATCAAATACTGGAGAAGAGAAGAGTATCTGGGAATGGGCCTTTCGGCCGCATCTTTAGTAAATGAGACCAGGTTTAAAAATACGGAAAATCTAAAAGATTATCTGTCAATATTTAAGGAAAGAGATAAAATATACGATAATAATATTAGGTTTTCAGAATATGAGTGTTTATCCGATGAAGATAAAATGTCAGAATATATGTTCCTCGGACTTAGAATGAATGCGGGCATTAATATATCTGATTTTGATAAAACATTCGGTATTTCTTTATATGAAAAGTATGGGAAGAAAATAAAATTACATGTTGAGGAAGGATTGCTTGAAGTAAAAGAAGACCACCTGTATTTAACCGAAAAAGGCAGGGACCTTGCTAATTATGTCTGGTCTGATTTTGTGGGAGATTAATCTTAATGTATATTTTTTATGAGTTAACTTTTGCCTTGTCTTTGGCATTATCAATTTTATATGTTTTAATCTGGAACAAACATTACGACATCAACATTTCTGCTATATTTATTCTGATTCCGATTGCCAACATAGGATATCTTTTTTCCAGCATTGCAATAAACGCAAACGAAGCTACGATTGCCAACAAGATTATTTACCTTGGGGGCTGCTTTTTGACGTTCTTTATTACGATGAGTGTTTGGAACCTATGCAATATTAAGGTTAACAGGTATATTAGATTTCTTTTATTTGCCCTTAGTTCTTTTATGTACATTCTCGTACTTACCATAGGTTACAGGGATTACTATTACAAAGACTTTTATCTTGATGAGACTACAGGACAATTCGTCAAAGTCTATGGTATAGGACATTCGTTTTTCATAGCACTTGTGCTTGGCTATATGATAATCGGTGTTACTACAATTGTTTATACGCTCTTTAAGAAAAAACAGGCATCGAAGACGGTCACAATTCTCTTGTTTATTCCTGAATTTCTTGCGTTTGTAGGGTATTTTGGCAACACACTTTTTGGAAGAAAAATCGATGTTATGCCTTTAACTTATGTTCTTGCTCAGATTGTTTATCTTTTAATCGTAAGAAGAATGGCACTTTACAATACGAGCGAAATGGTCGTAGAATCGATGGTTCGTACAGGTGATACTGGCTTTATTAACATTGATTTTAAGAACCATTATCTCGGAAGCAATGAGACTGCGCAAAATATATTACCTGAACTAAAAGAATTAAGAGTCGATGACAGCATTGATAAAGTCGAGAAATTACGTAAAAATCTGAATCACTGGATTGATCATTTCAAGAATAATGAAACCAAGACTAATATATATATCCCGGAAGAGTTGAGAAACACAGAAAACGAAAGGATGTATGCAATTGATATTAATTTCCTTCATGACGGTTTCAGAAAAAGAGGTTATCAGATATTTCTAAAAGATGATACCGACAATCAGAAATACATAAAACTTCTTGATGCGTATAACGAAGAACTTCAAATTGAGGTTGATAAGCAGACCAATCATATAGTTGAAATGCACGACAATCTTATAATGTCGATGGCGATGATGGTTGAAAGTCGCGACAATTCCACGGGCGGCCATATCAGGAGAACTTCGGAGGGTGTCAGAATTCTGATTGATGAGATTAAAAAGGGCAACGACCTTGAATTAAGCGATGAGTTTTGCAAATGCATCATAAAAGCAGCGCCCATGCATGATATCGGTAAAATTGCCGTAGATGATGTTATCTTAAGAAAACCCGGCAGGTTTAATGACGAAGAATTCGAAAAGATGAAGATTCACTCGGCAGAGGGTGCGAGAATCGTCCATGAAATCCTAAAAGAAACGGATGACGAGGCATTTAAGAAAATTGCTGAAAACGTTGCACATTTCCATCATGAAAGATGGGACGGTTCAGGCTATCCCGACAGATTAAAAGGCGAAGAGATACCTCTTGAAGCACGTATAATGGCCATAGCGGATGTTTATGATGCGCTGGTCAGTAAGAGAGTATACAAGGAAAGTATGTCCTTTGAAGAAGCCGACAGAATCATTATGGAAGGTATGGGAACGCAGTTTGATGCGAAATTAAAACCGTATTACATCAAAGCGAGACCCAGATTTGAGGCTTATTATTCGGCTCAGGATATATAAATTTGTCCATTTTTATTTCATGAAAAATTAGTATATTTTAATGCATTGTTTATAAACTTTGTCCAGATATTGCTTGAAAAATTCGCTTGAAAAAGGTATAATAATTTAATCGCGGTATATGCGCAAATTTATAATGTTACGAAAAGGGGACATTAAATTATGGTTAGAATTGAAGAGGTTTTACAGGTTGCAATGGATTCCAGAGCGTCAGATATTCATTTGACAGCAGGACTTCCTCCCAAAATGCGTGTTAACGGTCATCTTTTAAACATGGATTTCCCTGTTCTTAAACCCGAAGATACTTTGGATATAGTAGGTCAGATTATGACGGAGCATCAGAAGCAGATGTTCGAAGAGAGAGGTGAACTCGATATGTCATTCGCAGTTACCAACCTCGGACGTTACCGTGTTAATGCATTCCGTCAGCGTGGTTCTGTAGCTATGGCTCTTCGTGCCGTTAATACAGTTATTCCTACACCTGCACAGTTGGGCGTTCCCAATGCGGTTGTTGATCTTTACAATCGTAAAAGAGGTCTTGTACTTGTAACAGGTCCTACAGGTTCAGGTAAATCTACAACACTTGCATCAATTATTGATAAAGCTAATAACAACAGAGATGCTCATATTATTACACTGGAAGACCCTATCGAGTATTTGCACCTTCATAAAGTTGCAATGGTTAACCAGCGTGAGGTTGGTTTCGATACAATGAGTTATGCAAATGCCTTAAGAGCTGCTCTTCGTGAGGATCCCGATATTATCCTCGTAGGTGAGATGCGTGACTACGAAACAATTTCCGTAGCCGTAACCGCAGCCGAAACAGGCCACCTTGTATTATCAACACTGCATACAATCGGTGCTGCATCAACCATCGACCGTATCATCGACGTTTTCCCGCCTCATCAGCAGCAGCAGATCAGAGTACAGCTTGCTAACGTTCTTGAAGCGGTTATCTCTCAGCAGCTTATTCCTACAGCAGACGGTCGTTCTCGTGTTGCTGCATTCGAAGTTATGCTTGGTAACCACGCTGTTAGAAACCTTATCCGTGAAGGTAAATCACACCAGTTACAGTCCGTAATGCAGACCAACAGAAAGATGGGTATGATTACAATGGACGAAGCTCTTACACAGCTTTACCTTGAAGGTAAGATCGACCAGGAAATGGTTGTTCAGTTCGCTCAGGATCCTGTAGGTATGATTCAGAAGCTCGGCTTAAAGGGTGTTCAGGCTCCGCTTTAATTTATTCAGGATTTTTAAAACATATTACAAACATAAGGTTCGGGCGTTTATTCGCCCGAACTTTGTAATATAAATCACAATTGATAAATCATTCAAAACCGATTCAGGTTGATTTATCACAAATCTTTATTTTTTCCCAAACCAATTAAATATTTTTTATAGTTTCTTTTTTACGTGCTTTTTTGCATGCTTTGTTTTATTTCTTTTAGGGGGTATTATGGTTAGTTTTGTTTATTCGGGAACTGTTTACGGTATAAATAGTTACATTATCTGTGTCGAAACAGATGCATCAAACGGCCTTCCTGCTTTTGATATGGTCGGAATGCTTAATTCTGAAGTAAGGGAGGCGAAGGAGAGAGTAAAAGTATCTTTAAAGAATAACGGTTTTTCGATTCCGCCCGAGCGAATCACCGTTAACTTGTCGCCTGCAAATATTAGAAAAGGCGGAACGAAATTTGATCTGCCGATTGCAATATCTTTACTTATTGCTCTAGGCGAGTTAAGGCAGAGCAGTACCGACGGAATATTGTTCTTGGGAGAGCTTGGTTTAGATGGCGATTTAAGATTTGTGGATGGAGTTTTGCCTGTTGTGATTGAAGCAAAAAATCAGGGTTTTAAAAAGGTTATTCTTCCTAGGGTAAATGCTTTAGAAGGGGCTGCTATTGAAGGCATAGAAGTCTATGGTATGGAAAACATCCTTGATGTTATCAGATTCTTAACGCTTGATGAAGATGACAGAAAACTTGATTATGAGCCCGAATCAATTGATATCGATGCTCTTTTTAAAACAAGTCAGTACGATTATAATGTGGATTTTTCCGAAGTGTCGGGTCAGAGAGAATTAAAAAGAGCATGCCTTATCGCTGCTGCAGGTTTTCATCATATCTTAATGATCGGAACTCCGGGCTGCGGGAAAACAATGGTTGCCAAACGCATACCGACAATTCTTCCTCCGCTTTCTTATGACGAGAGTATTGAAGTCAGTAAGATTTATTCTATAGCCGGATTTATCAAAGAATTCGATTCATTAATCGTAAAACGTCCTTACAATTCACCACATCATACAATTACAGACAATGCACTTTCGGGAGGAGGCAGTATACCAAAGCCGGGAGTTATTTCCCTGTCTCACAGAGGAGTGCTGTTTCTAGACGAAGCTGTTCATTTTGACAGAAGAGCACTTGAGATACTTCGCCAGCCCCTTGAAGACAGAAAGATTGTTATAAGCAGGTCTTCCGGAACATTTGAATATCCATCGGATTTTATGCTTGTTGCTGCGATTAATCCATGCCCATGCGGTTATTATCCTGACAGAAACAAATGCAGATGTACCGAAACGCAGATTAAGAATTACATTGGAAAACTCTCGGGTCCGATCTTGGACAGAATTGATATCTGCGTTCAGACCGAGCCTCTCGAATACGACAATCTTAAAAATAAAAATGTGGCGGAAGAAGACTCTGCTTCTATGCGAAAGAAGATTATGGCTGCAAGGGATATTCAGGATAAAAGATTTAAAGGCAAGGGTATTCGTTTTAATTCGGAGATGACTGTAAAAGAAATCGAAAAATATTGTGTAATTGATGCGAAAGACGAAGTATTTCTAGAGAGAGCATTTAAAGCAATGGATTTAAGCGCGAGAGCATATCATAAGATTTTGCGCGTTGCAAGAACTATAGCGGATTTGGACAATTCAGAGAATATTCAAAAGAAACATTTATCCGAAGCGCTTAATTACAGAATGAACAGTCTTTATTTATAAGATGGAGGTAAAGATGATAGAAAATATGATAGATAACGAAGATTTATACGCATATATGTTCAGGGCTAAAGGCTTGTCGGGAAGGCTGGCAAATAAGTTATGTAAACTAAATATAAGCTTCGAAAGTATATTAAAAACAGATTTAGATTTTCTGTACCTTGACAATATCCTAAGAGAAGCCTCTGAATCGGTACATGAAGAAAAGGATTTAGTTAAACTAAAGACTATAAAAGAAACGGTTTTAAACGAAGAAAATGAATTAAGAGAAGAAGCGAAAATCTTTTATGCGAATCTTTTACGAGATAATATTCATTGGACCCATCTGAATAAGAAAGACTATCCTTATAGGCTTAAAAATATTGGCGATCCGCCCTTGATGCTTTTTTACAAAGGAAAACTTCCCGAAGAAGAAAGCCCTTCCGTTGCGATAGTTGGTGCAAGAGAATGTTCGCCTTACGGAGAGAAAACAGCACGTATGTTTGCAAGAGAATTAAGCTCTGCAGGAGTTCAGATAATAAGTGGAATGGCCAGAGGGATTGACGGCATATCGCAAAGAGGGTCAATCTCTGCAGGCGGAAACACATTCGGAGTTTTGGGCTGTGGCGTGGATGTAATATATCCTGAAGATAATAAAGATTTATTTACGGATATTCTTAAAGATGGCGGAATAATAAGCGAATTTAATCCGGGTACAGAACCTTTAAAACAATATTTTCCTTCAAGAAACAGAATAATCTCCGGACTTTCGGATATTGTCCTCGTAGTTGAAGCAAGAAAACGAAGCGGTACATATATTACGGTTACCCAGGCACTGGATCAGGGAAGAGAAGTATTTGCTGTTCCCGGCAGAATTACTGATGCCTTATCCGACGGGTGTAACAATTTAATTGCTGCAGGTGCTGAAATTGCGGTTGGCAGTAAGGTTATTATTGATGATTTAAAGAATAAGGGATTTAAGTATGCTAACGGTACTTTTGATATATCTCATAAAAGAAATCCAAGCTTTGAATCAGAACATGATGATAAATGTATTAAACAATTTGACAATAAAGATATTGTCGATGATTCAAAAAATGATTCAGACAATACTTCAATTAACACTTTGGAAAATCAAATCTATAATCTGCTTTTGCAAAACGAATTGTCTCTTGATGCAATCTACAGGGCATTGGGAGATGAATATTCTATTGAAGATTTAAGTATTTCGCTGGTTGAACTTGAGATGGACGGTAAAATTGTTAAAACAGGCTCAAGGTATTTTGCATTGTCATAATTTGCTGATATAGAATAATTCTCTCAATGTAATTTGCATATTTTAAACTGTTTATTTTTTGATGAAATGGTATTATCTTTATAACAAGGGTATTCAAAAAAAGGAGTGATTTTTATGAAGATTTGCCCTAAATGCAGAGAATCAATCGGTGAAACCTTACAGGTTTGTCCTTTATGTAATTATCAGTTTACAGAAGAGGATAATATAAGATTTTTCAAAGAAAAAGAAGAGTTAGAATACGGCGAAGCGAAGTATCTTGAAGATCTTCGTGCAAAAAGAGCCAAAATGAGAGTTATTTACTCTTTGGTTATGATGGGTTTATATATACTGCCCATGATAATCGGCGGAACACTTTCGATTTTCACTGAAAATGTCAATTTCTATGTGGTATTTGCTGTGATAGGTCTTGTTTCCGGTTTTGCGGTAATGATAATAGGAATTGTTAACGGCGCATTCAGATGTCCCTTCTGTGACAGAATTCTTTTCAGAAATTACGGAAAACATTGTACGCACTGCGGAAAACAACTATATTACTAAATAAACTAAATCAGATTACTGCCCGATATTGATTACATGTCGGGCAGTTTTTTTATGCACACAGGTGTTTTATGTGATAATATATGATAGATATGTACAACAAAGATTATTTGAATGAAAAATCAAAAGTTAATATAGAAATTCTTGATGAAATCGACTCGACGAACGAGGAAGCCAAGAGAAGAATCCTTGCGGGTGCTTGTAATGATTTTGTGTTATTAGCAAGAAAGCAGACAGCAGGCAAGGGAAGAAAGGGACGTTCCTTTTATTCGCCAAAGGATACGGGCATTTATTTTACGTTCGTTCATTTTACGGACGATTCGCCCGAGACTGTTTTAAAAGCAACGGTAGCGGCATCCGTAATTGCAGCCAATGCCATTAAAGATGCCTTAAATATTGATTGCAAGATAAAATGGGTAAACGATCTTTATTTTAACAATAAAAAGGTTTCGGGAACACTTTGCGAACTGATCCTAAAAGATACGATGAACAATTCCCATAATGCGGTTATAGTCGGAACCGGAATTAATCTTTGTACCGAAGATTTTCCCGATGAATTATCAGGGATAGCAGGCTCTCTTAAAGAGAAGATTGCAAATCCAGGGTCAATTGATGATATAGTCATAGGATATGCAAACGGATTACACGAATTCTTTTCGACGAATGATTTAAAGACTCTTATGCCTTTATACAAAGAGTCTTCTCTTGTCATTGGCAAAGAAGTTGAACTTTCTGATGCCTCGGGTTTTCTTGATAAAGGAATTGTTACAGACTTTGATGAAGAAGGTGCTATAATAATTCGAAATCTTTTAGGAGAGATTAAAAGATTCGATTCCGGTGAAATTAGTCTTATTATCGATGGAGAATAAAATGAAAAGAGCGGTTATAGTCGGCAGTGCCCGGATAAACAATTACACAAAAATAAAAGAGTATCTAACTGAAGAAGATTATTTTGTTTTCTGCGATGCAGGCCTTAAACATATGGACGGACTTTGCGTTAAGCCTGATTTGATCGTCGGAGATTTTGACTCACATGAAAATCCAAACCTTAATGTTGAGACAATTGTTCTTCCTACCATAAAAGACGATACCGACACCTGCCATGCTCTTAAGGTTTGCATTGAAAGAGGCTTTAGAGATTTTCTTTTTTTAGGATGTATAGGAGAGAGGATGGACCATACATTGGGTAATATGTCTCTTCTAATTATGCTTAAAGAAAAAGGACTAAACGGAATTATGCTTGATGATTATTCCGAAATAAGTATTGTAGACGGGGAAGCGAGTATTGACGATTCATTTTCGTTTTTTTCACTTATTACATTAAGCGATTCTGCAGAAGGCATTACGATAAAAAATGCAAAGTATCCTCTTGAAAACGGATTCATTAAATCCGGATTTCAGCTTGGAATAAGCAATGAAGTCATAAAAGGGGAGACAGCAAAGGTATCTTCGAAGAGTGGCAACCTTATTTTGATTAAAGTCTTTTAATGATATACATAGATAAAAAGAATCGGCATTTATTATAAAAAAATCGTGTACTATCTGTGAATTTATACAAATTAGGCTTGAATTATCAGAATTCTTATATTAAAATATTTGAGTATTTAATTGTGTTATAACTTTTTAGGAGGAGTATATATGATTTCAGCCGGAGATTTTAGAAACGGTATTACCATTGAATTAGAAGGAAACGTATTTCAGATTATAGAGTTCCAGCATGTAAAACCCGGTAAGGGCGCTGCATTTGTCAGAACCAAACTTAAAAACATCAAGAACGGCGGTGTTGTAGAAAAAACTTTCAGACCTACAGAAAAATGCCCTCAGGCACGTATCGACCGTAAGGATATGCAGTATCTTTATGCAGACGGTGATATGTACAACTTCATGGATGTTGAAACATATGAGCAGATCGCATTAAGCAAAGATGAAATCGGTGATGCATTAAAGTTCGTTAAAGAAAATGAAATGGTTAAGATGCTTTCACACAACGGACAGGTATTCTCAGTAGAACCTCCTCTTTTCGTTGAACTTGAAATTACTGAGACAGAGCCCGGATTCAAAGGCGATACAGCTACAGGTGCTTCCAAGCCCGCTATCGTTGAGACAGGAGCTCAGGTATCCGTTCCTCTCTTCGTAGAAATCGGTGAGAAGATTAAGATTGATACTAGAACAGGAGAATATCTCTCAAGAGTATAATCTTTCTTCACAAATATACAAAGCTAATGAAGACAATGAATATTTCAAAATGTTCATTGTCTTTTTTGTTGTTTAAAATTATGGAGGTATTTATGGATTACTGCATATTTAAAGAATGTATTCTCGAGGCGCTGACCGAGAGATTTGGGGATGATTGCAAAATAGAATATAAAGAAGTGCTTAAAAATAACGGTATCAGACTGGACGGGCTGCTTGTTCGTTTTAACAATAAAAGCATTTCTCCGACGGTTTATGTCAATGATTATTACGACAGATATGTAGCGGGTGAAGATATAGACGATATAGCGGATCGTATTGCATGGCTCATAAAAAACAACTGTCTGGAAGATGATTTTAATCCCGAGAGTCTGATTTTATTTGAAAACATAAAAGACAGAATAGTCTACAAGCTTGTTAATTACGAGAAAAACAAGGATTTGCTTAATACGATTCCTCATAAAAAATTCCTGGACCTGGCAGTAGTTTATTACATTGCCATCAAGGAAGATATTTTTGAGAGCGCGTCGATACTAATTAACAACTCTCATCTTGAACTTTGGGGTAAAACTTTGGAAGACATTGACAAACTGGCCAAAGTAAACAGCCCAAAGGTTTTAAAGCCGGAGCTTAAGAGTATGGCTCAGACTTTGATGGAAATTATCCATCATGAGAAAAAGAGTCTCGATGAACTGGAAGAAGATATTTTGGCCGACTGCGGAATGTATGTTCTCTCGAATGAAAAGAAACAGTTCGGAGCATCAGCGATTCTTTATGATAATGTTATCAAAGATTTCAGCGAGAAATTAAACTGCGATCTTTATATCTTGCCCAGTTCTGTGCATGAGGTGATTATGATTCCCTCGATACTTGTAGATTCGGTAGATAAGCTAAACGATATGATATGTGAGGTCAATGCTACACAGGTTCCTTTGATGGATATTCTTTCAAATCATTCGTATTATTACAGCAGAGAAAAAGAATGTATCACATGCTCATAAGAGTATAAAATCATATCCGGAATTTTCACTTATTATATTTCTTTTAGGGTGGAAATTCCGGATTTTTATGCTTGCTCGTAAAAGGGTATAAAGGTAGACAAACAGTGGCTTTAGTGATAAAATAATTTAGTATGTTTTTGTCTAGGGATTAATTTGCACCCGTAGTCTAATGGATAGAATATTGGCCTCCGACGCCAAGGATGCAGGTTCGATTCCTGTCGGGTGCATACTATGTAGTTTTGTTGGGAGTAATTTTTTAATGAAAGACAATTCAAAATCTTTACTGGAGAGGGTATGGATTATTGTTAAAAAGAATATACTAGTTTCTGCGACTCTTGTTTTTGTTGTTATTTTGCTTATTGTGTCTATTGCACTTGTAGGCATTACACGCATTCGCGAAAAGAAGGCAGCACAGCGAGCTTATGAAGCTTTGTCCGAAGAGGAGAAGGCTTTGCTTAATCAGGATTTTACCGTGGTTAAGGATGGCTATGATTTTATTAACAAAGCAATGACAGATTATCTCAATGCTCTTGCAGACAACAATCAGGCTTATTTAAAAGAGAATATGTTCTCAATTAACAACAATGAACTTGATAATGTTGAAGTTAAGAGCAAATATATCGATCATTACGATAATATCGTATGCTATACACAGCAGGGATACGAAGATGAATCCTTCTATGTCTATGTTACATATGACATTTATTTTAAGGACATTAATACTCCCGTTCCCGGTATTATCGGTCTTTATTATGCTAAGGATTCGCTCGAAAAATACAGAATATTCAAGCAGAACAACATGTCTTCGCTAGTTCTTCAGAATTTCTATATTGCATATATGCAGCAGGACGTTCAGGATATTTACAATCAGGTTTCTCTTAAATACAACGAGACTCTTGAATCGGACGAAAAACTCAATGATTTTATGCTTTCATATCAGGATATCATGAACAACGATATGGTGGCATTAAATGAAGAGAGAGAGAGAATTGCGGCAGAGCAGGCAGCGCTTGAAGACGATAATACAAATCAGGGGCCTGTAAGGGAAAGAGTTAAAGCCACTACCAGCGTAAATGTCAGAACATCTGACTCTGAGACCGCAGAGAGACTTGGAACAGTATCAGAAGGCGCGATTTTAACCAGAATTGAAGCCAAGCTTAACGGCTGGTCAAAGGTTGAATACGAAGGCAGAGAAGCTTATATAAAATCCGAATATCTTCAGGTGGTTGACTCCGACGGAAATGCAGTTGAGGATAACAACACAGCCAATAATCAGACGGATAATAATACTAACAATAACAACACCGCAAACAATAATGACGGTGATAAAAAATATGTTACGGCCATCGATAACGTAAACATCAGATCCGAAGCCGATATTGATGCCGAAAGAGTCGGATTTGCCTATAACGGCGATAAACTTGAATTTGTCGAAAAGCTTTCAAACGGCTGGACCAAGATAAAATATAACGGCAAGGACGCCTATGTTAAAAGCGACTATGTACAGTAATAACCGGTGCATAATCAATTGATTATGCACTATTTTATTATGCGAGAAATTTATGAACGAATACAGAATTAACAAATATATAGCTTTATGCGGAATATGTTCAAGAAGAGAAGCTGACGGTCTTATAGAAGCCGGCAGAGTGCTTATAAACGGCAATAAAGCCGAGCTTGGCAGCAAAGTGACCGATAATGATGAAGTCACTTTGGACGGAAAGGCTGTAAAACCCGAAGAAAAGAAAGTGGTTGCATATTACAAGCCTGTCGGAGTAACTTGCACCGAAGCCGATGTTCACGCAAACATTACACTTACCGAGGCATTTAAATATCCGACAAGACTTACCTATGCAGGCCGCCTTGACGAAGATTCCGAAGGTCTTTTGCTCATGACTAATGACGGTGATTTAATTCACGTTATGATGTGCGGTTCTAACAATCACGAAAAGGAATACATCGTTACGGTTGATAAAGATATCGAGCCAATCATATTCGAGAGAATGGAAAAAGGCCTTTTCTTATTTGATCTTAATGTTGAAACAAAACCCTGCAAAGTTGTTCCCGTGGACTTAAGAACCTTTAAGATTACACTTACTCAGGGTTTAAACAGACAGATTAGAAGAATGTGCTTTGAATGTGGCCTTGATGTGATTTCTCTTAAAAGAATCAGAGTTTGCAATATTCTTTTAGGAGATTTAAAGCCCAACGAATACAGGGAAATAAATTGCGAAGAACTGGATAAACTGTATGATATGGTTTTTAAGAATCCCGCACAGGAATAGACAGCGGATATGTAATCAGGGGTTAACTCTTTTATGAATAATCTTGAAAGAATAAAAGAATTATGCAAAATTTTGAATAAAGCCAGTGAAGCGTATTATGCGAAAGATGAGGAGATTATTTCCAACTTTGAGTATGATTCGCTTTATGATGAACTCGTAAAACTCGAGGAAGAGACGGGAATTATTTTATCCGATTCTCCGACTAGAAAAGTCGGCTACGAACCGGTGTCTTTTCTGCCGAAGTTTACGCATCCTTCACCCATGCTTTCGTTATCGAAAACCAAGGACAGAGAAGAGTTAAGAGAATGGCTTAAGGACAAGGAAGGCCTTTTGTCGTGGAAACTTGACGGTCTTACAATCGTGCTTACTTACGACGACGGAAAACTTACCAACGCAGTTACAAGAGGTAACGGTGAAGTTGGCGAAGTTATCACGCAGAATGCAAAATGCTTTAAGAATTTACCTGTAGGCATATCCTATAAAGGCCATCTTGTTTTAAGAGGCGAAGCGGTAATTTCTTATTCGGATTTTAAAAAGATTAATGAAAAAATCGAAAATCCGGATGAGCAGTATAAGAATCCAAGAAACCTTTGTTCAGGATCTGTAAGACAACTCGATCCGAAGGTTACTGCATCAAGAAATGTATGCTTTTTTGCATTCAATCTTGTAGAAGCAGAAAACGTTGATTTTAATAATTCAAGATTTGAGCAGATGAAGTTTTTATCTAATCTTGGATTTGAATGTGTTCATGAAGAAAAAGTCACCAAAGACAATCTTCTTGAAAAGATAGAATGGTATTCAAACGAAATAAAGACATACGACATTCCGTCAGACGGTCTTGTTTTAATGTATGATGATATCGCATACGGCAAATCTCTAGGTTCGACAGCAAAGGCACCGAGAAATGCGATTGCATTTAAATGGCAGGATGAACAAGCAGAGACCACATTAAGAGAGATTGAATGGAGTCCTTCGAGAACGGGCCTTATCAATCCGGTTGCTATATTTGATACGGTGGATCTTGAGGGCACTAATGTATCAAGAGCAAGCGTTCATAATATTTCAGTCATGCGTTCTTTAAAGCTTGGTATCGGAGACAGAATACTTGTTTATAAAGCCAATATGATTATCCCTCAGATATCTGAGAATCTTACGAAGAGTGATAATGTCGAAATACCTGGATGCTGTCCTTCGTGCGGCGGTAAAACAGTTATCGAATCAAATGACGGTACGGATGTATTAATGTGCAGGAATCCTTTATGCCCTGTTAAGCAGGAGAAGAGTTTAACACTTTTTGCATCCAGAAACGCCCTTTCCATAGACGGTGTATCCGAAGAAACCATAGTTAAGTTTATTGAAAAAGGTTTCATAAAAGAGTATGCTGATTTCTTCAGACTCGATAGATACAAAAACGATATCGTAACGATGGAGGGCTTTGGAATCAAATCATATGAGAATATGATAGCTTCCTGCGAAAAAGCAAAGAAGACCACGCTTCCAAAGCTTTTATACGGTCTTGGAATCGAAAACGTGGGTGTTGCAAACGCCAAGCTTATCGCATCATTTTATGATTATGACTTCGATAAGATTAGAAATGCATCGGTAGATGAATTATCCACTATAGATCAGGTCGGAGAAGTAATTGCGACTAGCATTTACAATTTCTTCCATGATGAGGCAAGAATAAAAGAAGTCGACAATATTTTAGAGTATGTAGAACTTGAAAAGATTGAAAGTACCGGTGAAAAAGATCTTGCAGGAAAGACATTTGTTATTACAGGCGCGCTAAATCATTTTGAAAACAGAGATCTTTTAAAAGATATAATCGAAAGTCGCGGAGGAAAGGTTTCCGGCAGCGTTTCGAATAAGACCGAAGCACTTATCAACAACGATGTAAATTCCTCTTCAGGTAAGAATAAAAAAGCCAAAGAACTCGGTATAAGAATCATCTCTGAAGATGATTTCTTGAAAGAATTCAATATTTCCGTATAATAGTTTCGGGAATAAATAAATATATTAACGGAGTAAATCATGCCAATCAGAATTCAGAGCGAACTCCCGGCAAAGGAGATTCTTGAAAACGAAAATATATTTGTAATGGATGAAAGCAGGGCGATGCATCAGGATATAAGACCCTTAAAGGTTGCAATTCTTAACGTAATGCCCCTAAAAGAAGAAACAGAACTTCAGCTTCTAAGAGTCTTATCTAATACACCTCTTCAAATTGATGTTACGTTTTTGAATGTTAAAACACATATTTCGAAGAATACTTCGGCGAGTCATCTTAATAAGTTTTATACCTTTTATGATGAGATAAAGAATGAGAAATTCGACGGTCTTATAATTACGGGCGCGCCCGTTGAACAGCTTCCTTTCGAAGAAGTTGATTACTGGGACGAACTTTGCAAGATCTTTGAGTGGTCGAAGAAAAACGTAACCAGTACGCTTCATATCTGCTGGGGTGCTCAGGCCGGACTTTATTATCATTTCGGTATTCAGAAAAGAAATCTTCCCGAGAAGCTTTCGGGTATTTATAAACATTCGGTTAAAAACAGAAAAGAGCCGCTTGTCAGAGGTTTTGACGACGAGTTTTATGCTCCTCATTCAAGATATACCGAAGTGTCCAAGGAAGATGTCGAAAACTGCAGTGCGCTTAAAATACTTGCCGAGTCTGAAGAGGCAGGCGTTTATATTTGTTTAAGCGAAGGCGGCAAACAGGTATTTGTGACAGGGCATTCCGAATACGACAGATATACTCTTGATTATGAATATAAAAGAGATTTGGGCAAGGGAATTAATCCGAAACTTCCTGTGAATTATTATCCTGATGACAATCCTAAAAACAGACCTCTGCTTCAGTGGAGAAGTCACAGCATCAATCTTTTTTCTAACTGGCTTAATTACTATGTATATCAGATTACGCCTTACGATGTAGATAATATTGGTGAGGGTATTTAAATGAACTGGTTTAACAAATTGGAGAGGAAATTCGGCAAATATGCAATTCCGAATTTGCCTTTGATAATCGTAATTATATATGCCTTCGGATTTTTGATGAACCTCGTAAAACCCGACTGGATTAATTTTGTAACACTTAATCCCGAAGCGATTATGCACGGACAGGTTTGGAGACTTATATCATGGATATTTGTTCCGGACAGTTATTCAAATGTATTTTTCGTACTGATTTTCCTGTTCTTTTATTTTTCAATCGGACGAAATCTTGAAGTTGCCTGGGGAAAATTCGCATTTAACGTATTTTTCTTTATGGGAGTATTCCTTACCATAATCGGTGCATTTCTTTTATTCGGCTATTTTAAGATAATTGCTCCTAATTATGTTACGAATATGGATGCTGTTTACAAATCGGTTTTGGGTACGGCGTGTCCTTCATCGCTTGGAGGTTCGTGGTTCTTTCATTATATGTCGTTTTCATTCAGCACATATTATCTGAACCTTTCGATATTCCTTGCTTATGCAATCACATATCCGAATATGAGAGTGCTTCTTTTCTTCCTCATTCCGATAAAGGTAAAGATTCTCGGTATTATCTATGTTGTTGTTCTTGCGGTAAATGTATTATTATCATTCATCCAAGGCGGATTCAACAGCGGTATCATTACACTTGTTACGGTTTGCACATCACTTCTTAATGTTTTGGTTTTCTATTTATTGCTCAGAAAGGGTAAAAAGAGATTTAAGGAAATCAAACGTCAGAAGGAATTCAAAAAGAAGATTAAAGCAGTTTCTGAACCCGTATCTATGATAAGACATAAATGTGCAATCTGCGGACAGACCGATGTATCGAATCCTTCGCTTACATTCAGATACTGTTCAAAATGCAACGGCAATTACGAATACTGCAACGAGCATTTGTTTACACACAAACATATTGAATAATTTTGGTAAATAAAATGGACGAGAAAAAACTATTTATATCTCAGATGGATAAACTTTTAAAATACGGCAGAGAAAACGGAAACTGCGTTTCCAAAGCCGATGTTGATTCGTATTTTAAAGACATTCATCTTGATGAAGAGAAAAAACAATTTATATACAATTTCCTTTATGATGCCAAAATCGGTGTTGACGAGCCTTTTGATTTCGATGAGATTTTAGACGAAGAAGATGTGGATTTTCTTCAGATGTACATCGATGAACTCGAAGGTGTGAAGAAATACACTCAAAAGGAAAAGCATGATCTTTTAAGAAGATTTGCTGACGGAGAAGGTCTTTTACGAGATAAGGTTATTGAAAGCTATTTGCATGATATCGTTGAAATGTCAAAGCTTTACACCGGTTCGGGCGTTCCAATCGAAGATTTAATCGGAGAGGGAAATGTTGCGCTTGCGGTTATTTTAGAATCACTTGATTCTAAAAGCTCAGCCAAAGAACTCGACGGCTTTATTACCGACGGTATTATGAGTGCAATGGAAGAGCTTTTGTATGACGATAACAATGAGGCTGCTAAGATTAATACATGGGCTGAGAATGCCAACGAAGTTCTTGAAAAGGCCAAAGAGCTTTACGAAACTCTTCAGAGAAACGTAACAATAGAAGAGCTTTGCAAATTCGGTGATTTTGAAGAAGACTTCATAAAAGAAGTATTGCAGATTACAGGCGGTATTGAAATAATAGATAATCCGAAATAAAAATATGGAACAGATCAACAGAGAATTTAAAGCCGTCATACAGGATATGACGCATATATATGTCGGTGCACAGATGAGTGTAGAGGAATTAATGTCATTCGAAGATGTTCCGTTTAAAGTAAAAGCCGTTTTTAACAAGTTTTTCGGCGAAGAAGATCAAAGAGGCCAAAAAATCTGCGTTTGTTTAGGAAATATAAATCGTGATGATTTTGTTTATCAGGTAATAAAACAATTAAAATTAAAGTTCAAAGTGGGCTATTACCTGGAAAAGAACGGCAAAACAATTTACAAATCCAAAACTCTTACTGCGGATGAATATTTAGCTCTTCATTCGTCCGAAGAAAAATACTTTGACGAAGAAATAGTTTTCAACAAACTTGCACTGCTTGCATTTTCCACTTAACTTGTGTTTTTCTCGTAGTTTTGGTATAATAAAATATCAAATTATGGGGAATGAAAATATATGGAATTAGAGCAGGACAAGAAGGTCAGCGGATATAAAAAAATACGTTATTTTCTCATTATTGAGAATATTTTTATAGTGCTTGCCTTTCTTTTATTCGCGGTAGGCGCGTATTATATATACACTTTTGCCAGTTTCACTTGGTTTGCGCTTGCATATTTCTTTTTAGGCGCAGGTTTCTTTTTATTCGGTCTTTTCATTGCTTTTAAGATGGTAAAGGCCTTTCAGAGAGAAGATTTACCCATTTTCTTAAATATTACGGATTCGGCTGATGTAGATCCTGAAACAGGTCTGCTTTATCTTGATACGTTTTCTGATAAAGCCATACAGCAGCTTGCTATTTCTATGTCCGATGTTTATCTGGCTGTTTTTGAAATTGAAGGTCTTGAACATCTCCGTCATTTCGTAGGCTCCCAGAAAGCCGCAGACATCAAAGCTGAAATCGGCGATGTATTTAAGATGTATCAGAAAAGAATGGGTGAAAGATTTGTAACACTCGGCTGTAAATCCGGACATGAATTTCTGGTTATGACCAATGAGGTTGAGTTAAAGGATATTCAGACATATCATAAAAATCTCATGGATGAAATCAATGCGATTCTCCTTCACTTGCCATCATCCGAAAACTTCTGTGTTTACTGTGGTTATGCATCATCAAGTCAGGGTAAAATCTATGACGATCTATTAACCTATGCAGGTTTCGCCGCAATGGAAGCATCCATGTTCTCAAAGAGCGAGCCTCATTACTTCTCGCAGGATGCTCTTAAGCGTCAGGAGACAGAATATTTAAGAAACGACAAAATCAAAAAGATTCTTGACGGTAATGAACTTCAGTATAATTTCCAGCCCATCGTATCTGCCAAAACAGGTAAGATTTATGCGTATGAAGCATTGATGAGAACCAACAAGGAAATCGGTTTCTCACCTGTTGACGTTCTTGAAATGGCAGAAAGAAACGACAGACTTTATGAGGTTGAACATTATACATTCTTCAACGTATTAAAGATTATGAACGAGAATGCGTCGATATTTGAAAACCGCAAACTCTTCATCAATTCAATTCCCACTGTTATCATAAAAGAAGACGAATTCAACGATTTGTACGTTCAGTACAAGGACGTTATGAAAAACCTCGTTATAGAGATTACAGAAAATGGTATGCAGTCAGAAGATTCATGCGAGACCGTACACAAGTACATGAAGAAGTCAGGCTGTGAACTCGCTCTCGACGATTACGGTACAGGTTATTCGAATGCGTCAACTCTTCTTAACAACTCACCGCATTATATTAAAATCGACCATTCCATCATCATGGGTATCGATACAGACTCAAGAAAACAGCAGATTGTATCCAATACGATTTCGTTTGGTAACAATCACGGTATGAAGATTCTTGCTGAAGGTGTTGAAACACCCGATGAACTTCAGATGGTTATCCAGCTCGGATGTCATTTGATTCAGGGCTTCTATACCGGACGTCCCAACAGTGTAATCGCCGATTCGATATCCGCAGAAATAGAAGACGAGATTATGGCTATTAACCTTAAGCTCGCCAAGCTTGCTCTTGAAAACAAATCCTATACACCCGGCAATTTCGAGACGGTTTCTCTTATCAATCTTGCTCTCGATTTTTATTCGCAGATTATTATCGAACAGCCTTCGGTTAATCTTGTCGGACTTAAGAGCAAAAAAGAAGTTAATATGTGCATTAAGGTTCCCGATAATATCGAAACCATCATCAATCTTAAGGACGTTAATATTCGAGGCAGAAACAATCCTACGATTGAAATCGGCGAGAATTCGTTTGTTACGCTTACACTTGAAGGAAACAACATATTCTCTTACGAAGGTATCAAAGTTCCCGTATCATCGAGACTCAATATTCAGGGCAAAGGCAATCTTACAATAAGAGTTGACCACAACAACGGTATCGGTATCGGTACGGGCTCCGATGAAAAGACGCCTTACGGCGATATCAGTTTCGAAGGAACCGGAACACTTCGTATCGAAGCAAACTCCGACCAGGCATTTGCCATCGGTGGTGCATTAGCCGATGAGAATTCAAAGATTAAACTTGATTCCGGTAATGTAGAAATTATCGTAAACGGTTCAAAGGTAGTCGGAATCGGTTCTATTAACGGATTTACTCAGATTATTGTCAATCAGTCCCATGTAGCTATTTCCGCATCGGGTGCCGACGCTGTCGGTATCGGTTCGATGGAAGGCAGGGTAGAAATCAATACAAGTGCCGATATTGAGCTTGAGGCTTCCGGCAGCCGTGCAACAGGTATCGGTGTTCTCCAGTATGGTAAGGGACGTATTTATATCAATTCCGGATTTGTTTCCTGTAACGTACATTCTATGAGCGGTATGGGTATCGGTTCGTTAGACGGTGATATGGATATAAGAAGCTCCGCAGAGCAGGTATTCGTTTATGTCGAAGGTTCTGAGGTCGGCGGTATCGGAACATATCACGGCTATGGTATGACGAGAATCCAAAACGGTGTTCATAAGGTTGTTTTACTTGCTGCTAATCCTGTGAGCCTTGGTGGTATGAAGGGCAGACTTGAGATTACCGGCGGTAACATTTATGCAGACCTTGCAAATTCACCCGATCCTGTTAACCAGTACGATGTTCCCGTATTCCAGAAGATTGTTACTGACACCGAATTCTACAACAAGAAGATTGAGACCGAAGAGGGATCGTATCAGTATATGGCTACGGCTTCTAAGCTGTTTGAAAATATTTATGTATATATCCCCAAATACTGTAAAGAACTTGACACTAATGTCATGTAAAATAATTTAAATTTTTAGATACCCAAATAAAATACGGAGAGAGCAATCTCTCCGCTTTTTAAAGGAGAACGATTAATGAATCTTGAAGAACTTCAAAGTTACGAGATAAAAGAGCATAAATTCCTAAAAGATATAAACAGTGATGCATATGTTCTCACACATAAAAAGACCGGTGCAAGAGTCGTATTAATGCCCAACGATGAAGAGAATAAAGTCTTTTATATCGGTTTCAGAACACCTCCCAAGGATTCGACGGGTGTTGCTCATATTGTTGAGCATACCGTGCTTTGCGGAAGCGACAAATACCCCATAAAAGACCCGTTCGTCGAGCTTTGCAAGGGCAGTCTTAATACATTCTTAAATGCCATGACTTATCCCGATAAAACGGTTTATCCCGTGGCAAGTTTAAATGATTTTGATTTTAAAAATCTGATGGATGTATATCTTGATGCTGTCTTTCATCCAAACATTTACAAAGAAGAAAAGATATTCAGACAGGAAGGCTGGCATTACGAGCTTGAAAATGCAGACGACGATCTTAAAATAAACGGCGTTGTTTATTCTGAGATGAAGGGTGCTTTTTCAGACCCCGACGATATAGTTGAACGTCAGATAATGAATTCAATTTTCCCCGATACTCCTTATGGTGTTGAATCGGGCGGAGATCCCGACGTAATTCCTGATTTGACTTACGATGATTTTTTAGATTTTCATTCGAAATATTATCATCCTTCAAACAGCTATATTTTCCTCTACGGAAACTGCGATATGGCTGAAAGACTTGATTATATAGACAAAGAATATTTATCAAAATATGAGAAAATTGAAGTAACTTCGGAAATTGCCACACAAAAGCCTTTCGACGAAAGAAGAGAAGCAGTTATCGAATATCCTTTGACTGAAAACGAAGATGACAGGGATAAAACATATCTTAATCTTACATACTGTTTTTCTGATTATTCGGACAGAGAACTTCCGATTGTTTTAAGAGCTTTTGAATATGCTTTCAGCGGAAATCCCGCAGCACCTTTAAGAAAGTCTTTGCTTGACGCAGGAATCGGTGATGAAGTATATGCTTCAAGCGACTGCTCCATTAAACAAAACCTCTTCGGCTTTTATGCCAAGGGTGCCAACAGCGAAGATAAAGAAAAGTTCTTAAGCATTATCAAAGATGAACTTGAAAGAACTGTTCGCGAAGGCTTTGATAAGAAAACACTTCTTGCATTTCTTGTAAGAGAAGAATTTAAATACAGAGAAGCAGATTTTGGACGAATTCCAAAGGGCCTTGCTTTCGGCCTCGATTTGCTTGAATCATGGCTTTATGATGATAATCTCGCGCTTCACCATATGGAAAGCCTTGAGGTTTATAAGAAATTAAAAGAAGCCGTTAATACCGACTATTTTGAAAAACTCCTGAAAAAATACTTTCTTGATAACAATCACTGCATCTTTTGCATGGGTGTACCTGTTAAGGGACTCACTCTTAAAAAGGAGAGTGAACTGGCACAAACCCTAAAAGAAAAGAAAGACAGCCTTTCTGCCGAAGAGATAGACAAGATTGTAGAAGATACAAAGGCTTTAAAGGAATATCAGAAGACACCTGATAAAAAAGAGGATCTTGAAAAGATAAAGCTATTAAAGGTATCCGACATTAAGAAAGAAACAAAGCCTGACAGAAACAAGCTTTATGAGTTAAACGGTGTAAAATATCTTAAGCAGGATATATTCACATCAGGCATTGCTTATCTGACACTTCTTTTTGATGTTAATTCGATTTCTATCGAGCATATAAGATATATGCCGCTTCTTGCCAATATGCTTGCAAGACTCGATACGAAAAATTTAAATTACGGCGATTTGTCTAATGAGATAAAGCTTAATACAGGCGGAATGAACATGTCATTTAACACCTGCAGGAATATTAAAACAGGTGAAATGAAATCATTCTTTGAGATAAATATCAAGTTCCTTTATGAGAATAAAAAGAAGGTATTTGAACTTTTATCAGATGTTTTGTTTAACAGTATTCTAGACGATAAGGAAAAAATCGGAGAGTATTTGTCTGAGCTTCGTTCACAGGGCGAGAGCATGCTTATTTCTTCGCCTCATACTGTGGCACTTACCAGAGCTACCTCCTATTTTGACAAGATGTTCAAAATAAACGATATTTCAATCGGTATGGATGCGGTTAAATTCATATCGGAGCTTGAGAAAGACAAAGAAAATTCGACAGATAAGATCATAAAAGAATTCAAAATTCTTTTACCGATGATTTTAAGAAAAGAGAATCTCTTTATAAATCTTACATCACCTTCGGATAAGCAGAATGAACTTGATGACGAACTCTCTTTATTCATAGACAGTCTTTATACTTTGGATATCGAAAAGAGTAAGATAGAAGTTGACTGCAATGAAGGAAACGAAGCATTTATATTCCCGGGTCAGGTACAGTTTGTTGCAATGGCCGGTGAGTATATATCAAAGGGATATAAATATTCGGGCGCATTTAATGTATTAAGAACAATTATGGCATATGATTATCTCTGGAATAATGTCAGAGTTGAAGGCGGAGCGTACGGATGTTTTGCAAACTTCACCATGTCCGGACTTTGCTCGATTGTTTCTTATAGGGACCCTCATATAAACAATACTCTTCGTATTTACAGAGAACTTGCCGATTATGTTGAAAACTTTGAGTGCAGCGACAGACAGATGAATCAGTTTATAATCGGTGCAATTTCAGATATAGATGTTCCTCAGACCGCGTCGGGTGAAGGCAAAGCAAATCTTGTATATTATATGACCGGAGTTGAAGAAAAAGACAGGCAGAAAACCAGAGATGAGATTTTATCCTGCAGTATGGAAGATATAAGAAGTCTTGCCGAAAGGATTAAAGCAGCGTTCGAAAAAGAATATATCTGTGTTGTCGGAGCAGAGGGTAAAATAAAAGAAAATGAAGCTTTGTTTGACAAAGTTTTAAATCTTGTGTAATTTTTTAGAAAATTTTCCATAAATATAAGTTTTTGTTTCGTGTATTTATCAAATGATTAAAAAAAGCAGGAGATTTTGCTTAATTAACGGAGGAAAAGATTATGAAGAAAAACGAATTGATCAGTAAATTATCATTAATTGGAGCAATGATTTTGGTTGCATCCACTCTGGTTGCATGTGACAGCGGTACAAATTATGCTACTACAACTGCTACTGCCGATGATTATTCTTATGCACAAGGTAAGAATGCATTTTATGAGACTGCCACAACTGGGGGTTATGATTTATATGATGATGTGGATTATTATCCTGAGGAAGCCGAGTATTACGATGAAGGCGGATATTCTGTCGGCAACATGTCTACACCTATTACAGAAACTCAGGCCAATGCATCTGTTGCAAAAAACAGAAAACTTATTAAGACAGTCGATATGACAATCGAAACAGTAAGCTTTGATGAAACCATTGCAAACCTTCGTAATAAGATTAATGCGATCGGCGGATATATCGAAAGCGAATATTCATATAACGGAAGCCTTTACAATAATTCAAGCCAGAGCAAATATGCTACAATTACCGTTCGTGTTCCCGACACTGAACTTGACGGATTTGTAAATGATGTTTCAGGCATCGGAAATGTAACACAGAAGACTACTTCTACCAGAGACGTAACCTTAAATTACGTTGATACCGAAAGCAAAAAAGAAATGTACAAGGCAGAGCAGGAAAGTCTTCTCGCTCTTCTTGAAAAAGCTGAGACAATAGAAGATATCACATATCTTACACAGAGACTTACAGAAGTAAGATACAATATCGAATCAATGGAATCTTCATTAAGAGTTTATGACGATTTGGTTGATTATGCTACAGTAAACTTTACTATTAACGAAGTTAAGGTTCTTACACCTACCGTAATAGTAGAGAAGACACCCGGTGAAGAACTTAAAGAAGGCTTTGCTACAAGTATTAAGGACGTGCTTGTTGATACAAGAGATTTCTTTATCAGACTAATCATCAACCTTCCTTACATCATTCGCGGACTTATTTGCCTTGCAATTCCTGTAGTTATTATCTTCATCATTGTTCTTATCATCGTAAAGGTTTGTACAAAGAAATCAAAACCCAGCAAAAAAACGATGGATAATGTAAAAGCTGCTAACGAAAAATTAACTACTGTTGCTGCAAAGGTTGAGGCAGAAAAGAAAGCTCCCGCTCAGACGGAAGTTAAGAAAGAAGAAAACAAATAATTACGAGAAAGAAATATGGATAACAAAACAAAATCGGGATTTGTATCGATAATCGGAAGACCGAATGTGGGCAAAAGCACATTGATGAACAAAATCATCGGTCAGAAAATAGCCATTACTTCCAGCAAACCCCAGACAACCAGAACCAGAATTTCTACAGTGTATACAAAGGGAAATGTACAGATGGTATTTGTAGACACTCCGGGACTTCACAAAGCGAAGAACAAACTCGGTGAAAGCATGGTTTCTGCAGCAAAAAGAACATTTAATGAATCGGACGTCTGCCTCTATTTAACAGAGGCAGACCCGTCAATAGGAGAGCAGGATGAAAACATCCTCTCTCTTTTGCGTACTGTAAGTATTCCCGTAATACTTGTTCTTACCAAGACCGACAAGTACGAAAAAGAAAAGGTATTTAAGGCGATTGAACTCTTTTCAAAACAGATGGATTTTGCCGATGTAATTCCTTTATCTGCGAAGAACGGCAAGAATATGGATACGCTTCTTGAAGTGCTTGAAAAACTCATTCCCGAAGGACCGTTTTATTATGATCCCGAGACTTTGACCGATCAGCCTGAAAGACAGATTGTATCAGAGATTATAAGAGAAAAATGCTTAAGATGCTTAGGTGATGAAATTCCTCACGGAATCGCTGTTGTGATTGAGACAATGAGCTTTTCCAAGAATGTAGTTGAAATCGAAGCAAGCATTATCTGTGAGAGAGATACTCACAAGGGAATGATAATCGGCAAAGGTGCATCGAAGATAAAAGAAATAGGCTCTATGGCCAGAATTGATATTGAAAAGATGCTTGATAAAAAAGTGAATTTAAAACTTTTTGTCAAAACAAAAGAGAATTGGAGAGACTCGGAGTTTTTGTTAAAGAATTTCGGATTTATATCTGAGGACAAGGATGAATAATTTATCTGATAATCTTTTGTCTGTGACCGGTATGGTTATAAAACAGGAACCGAGTGGTGAATTCGACAGAAGAGTAGTTATACTGACAAAAGAAAAAGGTAAAATTTCCGTCTTTGCCAAAGGTGCGAGAAGACAGAACTCAATTCTTTCGGCAGCAACCAATCCGTTTGCTTTCGGAAGATTTACTTTGTTTGCCGGCCGCAGTGCTTATTCGTTAAGAGAAGCCTTTATAGATGATTATTTTGAAGGCATGCGTTCTGATATAACAATGGCTTATTACGGAATGTATTTTCTTGAAATAGCAGATTATTATTCAAGAGAAAACAGTGATGATGCGGATCTTTTACGTCTTTTATATCAGGGCGTGAGAGTGCTTGAAAATCCTATACATTCGCTTAAGTTTACAAGGGCCGTATTTGAGATTAAAGCCATTCAGTTAAATGGCGAACTTCCTTATCCCGATGAAAAGAGATATGCTCCCGGCGTTGTAAAGGCAATTAACTTTATTATTGAATCTCCGGTGAACAAAGTTTTTTCTTTTAAGTTGTCAGAGGATAGCGAAAATGAACTGATATCGTTTGCCAAAGAGGTATCGGATTTTACTTTTGATAAGAAATTTACTTCTTTATTATTGATTGACTGATTAAAGGAGTTATATCAATGAAGAAACCGAGTATTAAAAATATTATAATAATTCTCCTTATTATACTCACTCTTTTCGGATTATTTTGTTTCGTGCATTTTGGCATTATTGCTACATTAACATAAACGAGCAAGTTTTCTTTGACATTAAAATAACATATATGTATAATTGTTAAATGCTTTAATTCTATATTTGATAGTAAAATAAGCAAATTAGAATATAAATATTTATACCGGAGGATTGAAATGGAAAAATCAATGGACAAAATTGTAGCTCTTGCTAAAGGCAGAGGATTTATTTATCCCGGCTCCGAAATTTACGGTGGTCTTGCAAATACCTGGGATTACGGTAACCTCGGCGTAGAGCTTAAGAATAATGTTAAAAAAGCTTGGTGGCAGAAATTCGTACAGGAAAACCCTTACAATGTAGGTGTTGACTGTGCCATTCTTATGAACCCTCAGACATGGGTTGCATCAGGCCATCTCGGAGGTTTTTCCGATCCCTTAATGGATTGTAAGCAGTGCCACGAAAGATTCAGAGCTGACAAGCTCATTGAAGATTTCGCTGAAGAAAAAGGCATTACATTACCCAAGCCCATTGATGCTTTTTCACAGGATGAAATGATGGCATTCATAAAAGATAACGCCGTTCCCTGTCCTACCTGCGGTAAGCATGATTTTACGGATATCAGACAGTTCAACCTTATGTTCAAGACATTCCAAGGTGTAACCGAGGATGCAAAGAACACCGTATATTTAAGACCTGAAACAGCTCAGGGTATTTTCGTTAACTTTAAGAATGTTCAGAGAACATCCAGAAAGAAAGTTCCTTTCGGTATCGGTCAGATTGGTAAGTCTTTCAGAAATGAAATCACACCCGGTAACTTCACCTTCAGAACAAGAGAGTTCGAACAAATGGAACTTGAATTCTTCTGCAAACCCGGCACAGACCTTGACTGGTTCCAGTACTGGAGAGGCTTCTGTCGTGACTGGTTATTAAGCCTTGGCATCAAAGAAGACGAAATGAGACTTCGTGATCATGATCCCGAAGAACTCTGCTTCTATTCAAAGGGCACTACCGATATCGAGTTCTTATTCCCGTTCGGCTGGGGCGAACTCTGGGGTATCGCAGACAGAACAGATTACGATTTAACACAGCATCAGGAAGTATCAAAGCAGGATATGTCTTACTTTGATGATGAAACGAACGAAAAGTACATTCCTTATGTTGTTGAGCCTTCACTCGGATGTGACAGAGTTGTACTTGCATTTCTTTGCGCAGCTTATGATGAAGAAAACCTTGGCACCAAAGAAGCTCCGGATATGCGTACCGTAATGCGTTTTCATCCTGCACTTGCACCTGTTAAGATTGGCGTGCTTCCTTTATCAAAGAAATTAAATGAGGGCGCAGAGAAAATCTTCACAGAGCTTTCCAAGAAATACAACTGTGAATTCGACGACAGAGGAAACATCGGCAAGAGATACAGAAGACAGGACGAAATCGGTACTCCTTTCTGCATTACATACGATTTTGATTCCGAAAACGACAACTGCGTTACAGTCAGATTCCGCGATTCAATGGAACAGGAGAGAGTTGCAATCGCTGACCTTGATGCATATTTCGCAGATAAATTTACATTTTAACTCGTAAATGAGAGTGGATGAATAAAATTGAAAGGAAAACATTTATGACCAAACAAAAACTTATTGTTCTTTTAGGAGCGTTAGCGCTTGTTACTTCTTTTATGGGCTGTTCTTTGTTACCTTCTAAGGATAATACTTCTACCACAGTTTCTAAAATAGAAGCAGACCCCGTAAAAGACGGTGAAAAAACTACAGTCGACACAACTGTTGATCCTACAATTGATACTACTGTTGATCCTACAATTGATACTACTGTTGATATTGACGAGGGAAAAGACTCTAACAGTACTGCAGATTATAAGGATCTTGAAGAATATTTCAGCAATCCTTTAAACAAGTGGGCTCTTGAAGCAATGTCCAACAGTTCTGATTATGAAAATATCTTTTCAAACGTAGAAGTTGAAGTAAAAGGAAACAGAATGATTTACAAGTTTACTTCTGTTACCGAACTTGCTACAAATATTGAAGATACCATGCAGGCTAATGCAAACGCTGCAAAAGGGCAGCTTTTTGCAAATATCCGTTCAATGGTTGATACAGAAGGAAAGATGGAAATCGAATACATCTATTTCAATCCTGACGGAACACAGGTTGCTGATATTATTTTATACGAAGACGATGCTGACGATACAAGCGGTTATGAATCAAGTGCAGATAAGGGCACTGTTCAGTATTATTATGAATCAACATTCGGTCCCGATTATTGGAACAATTCCGTAGACGCACTTCTTGAACAGTATGGCGATACATGTACGGATATTAAGATTGAATGTGTAGGAAATACCGTTTCATCATATTATTATTTAGCTGCTGATATCGGCGATGCTCAAGAGGCGATTGAGAGCGGTTTTGATGAAGAATCAAAGAAGCAATTGATAGACCAGGTTAAAGTACCTTCAGGTGTAAAAGATCCTGTTACAGTTGAATATTTCTACATTAATCCCGACGGATCTATAGCTGCAGAGATTAGTTTCGAAGGTTAATCAAATAAATAAATATTTTTATGGCGAAATATGTAAACCTGTGATATAATATTTTCGCGTAAAATCTAATATATGGAAATTATATTCTCTTTTATGAGGAAAGAAAGAGAATATAATTTCTTTTATTGAGAGCGACGAAGGACTTGAAAAAAGGAGTTCTTGGTCTTTTATTTGCCTTTATTGTAAGCTTTACAAAATCTATGTTTCAAAGGAGGAACAAATCGGTATGGCAAAGAAATGGGTATATTTATTTACAGAAGGAAGCGCTGATATGCGTAATCTCCTGGGTGGAAAAGGTGCAAACCTTGCGGAGATGACCAATATCGGTTTACCCGTGCCTCAGGGATTTACCATTACTACAGAGGCATGTACTCAGTATTATGAGGATGGAAGAGAAATTAACTCTGAGATTAAAGCTCAGATTGATGAGTATATCGTAAAAATGGAAGAAATTACCGGTAAGAAGTTCGGAGATCTTGAGAATCCTTTACTTGTTTCCGTTCGTTCAGGTGCGAGAGCATCAATGCCCGGTATGATGGATACAATTCTTAACCTTGGTCTTAATGAGGATGTTGTAGGAGTTATCGCTGAGAAGTCAAATAATCCCCGTTGGGCTTGGGACTGCTACAGAAGATTCATCCAGATGTATTCTGACGTAGTTATGGAAGTAGGTAAGAAATACTTCGAAGAGCTTATCGACCAGATGAAGGAAAAGAAAGGTGTTAAGCAGGACGTAGAGCTTACCGCAGATGACTTGAAAGAACTTGCAAATCAGTTTAAGGCTGAATATAAATCAAAAATCGGTACAGATTTCCCCGCAGATCCCAAGGAACAGTTATACGGTGCAATCAAAGCCGTTTTCCGTTCATGGGACAACCCCAGAGCTAACGTTTACAGACGTGACAATGATATCCCTTATTCATGGGGTACAGCAGTAAACGTTCAGTCAATGGCATTTGGTAATATGGGTGATGACTGTGGTACCGGTGTTGCATTTACAAGAGATCCCGCTACAGGTAACAAAGGCTTATTTGGTGAGTTCCTTACAAATGCACAGGGTGAAGACGTTGTTGCAGGTGTAAGAACACCTATGAAGATAGCTGAAATGGAAGAGAAGTTCCCTGAAGCTTTCGCACAGTTTAAGGATGTTTGTGCTACTCTTGAAAATCATTACAGAGATATGCAGGATATGGAATTTACCGTTGAGCACGGAAAGCTTTACATGCTCCAGACAAGAAACGGTAAGAGAACAGCTCAGGCTGCTTTAAAGATTGCTTGTGACCTCGTTGATGAAGGTATGAGAACAGAGAAGGAAGCAGTTGCGATGATCGATCCTCGTAACCTTGACACACTTCTTCATCCTCAGTTTGACCAGGCCGCATTAAAGGCTGCCACTCCCGCAGGTAAGGGCTTGGGCGCTTCACCCGGAGCTGCATGCGGACGTATCGTATTCTCTGCTGAAGACGCTGAAGCTTGGGCAGGAAGAGGCGAGAAGGTTGTTCTTGTTAGACTTGAGACTTCACCTGAAGATATTACAGGTATGAAGGTTGCTCAGGGCATCCTTACAGTTCGTGGCGGTATGACATCCCACGCAGCAGTTGTTGCACGTGGTATGGGTACTTGCTGTGTATCAGGTTGTGGCGAAATCGCTATGGATGAAGCTAACAAGAAGTTTACTCTTGCAGGCAAGGAATACCATGAAGGCGATTGGTTATCAATCGACGGTACAACCGGAAATATTTATGATGGCAAGATTGCAACTGTTGATGCTAAGATTGCAGGTGAATTCGGCCGTGTAATGGCATGGGCAGATAAATACAGAAGACTTAAGGTTAGAACAAATGCAGATACTCCTGCAGATGCTAAGAAGGCAAGAGAACTTGGTGCGGAAGGTATCGGCCTTTGCCGTACAGAGCATATGTTCTTCGAGGAATCCAGAATTGCTGCATTCCGTGAAATGATTTGTTCTGACAAAGAAGAAGAGAGAGAAGCTGCTCTTGAGAAGATTCTTCCTTATCAGCAGGGTGACTTCGAACAGTTATACGAAGCACTTGAAGGATGTCCTGTTACCATCAGATTCCTTGATCCTCCTCTTCATGAGTTCGTTCCCACAGAAGAAGCAGATATCAAGAAACTCGCGGATTCTCAGGGCAAGAGCGTAGAAAAGATTAAAGAATACATTGATTCCTTACATGAATTCAACCCTATGATGGGCCACAGAGGATGCCGTCTTGCAGTTACATATCCTGAAATTGCAAAGATGCAGACAAAAGCAGTTATCCGTGCTGCAATCAATGTTTCCAAGGCTCATCCCGACTGGAACATGAAGCCCGAAATCATGATTCCTCTTGTATGTGATGTTAAGGAATTAAAGGTTGTTAAGAAGATCGTAGTTGAAACTGCTGATGCTGAAATCAAGGCTGCAGGCGTTGATCTTAAGTACGAAGTAGGTACAATGATTGAAATCCCGAGGGCTGCATTAACAGCTGATGAGATTGCTACAGAGGCTGATTTCTTCTGCTTCGGTACAAACGACCTTACACAGATGACATTCGGTTTCTCAAGAGACGACGCAGGTAAGTTCCTTGAAGCTTACTATGATACCAAGATCTTTGAGAACGATCCTTTCGCTAAACTCGACCAGACAGGTGTAGGCAAACTTATGGAAATGGCTATTAAGTTAGGCAAGCCCGTAAATCCCAATCTTCACATCGGTATCTGCGGTGAGCACGGCGGAGATCCTCAGTCAGTAGAATTCTGCGACAAGATCGGACTTGATTATGTATCATGTTCACCTTTCAGAGTTCCTATCGCAAGACTTGCTGCTGCACAGGCTGCAATCGCAAGAGGATAATTAATCATAAAAGAATTAAAACTAAAGTTAGGGGGAAGCGGAAACGCTTTCCCTTAATCATAATTTGGAGGCATAAATGATTGCTATTTTATCGACATTATTTACTTACAGTTTCGTTATCGCAATTGCTTCAATAGGCGGCGTACTTACATTTGCTTTCAGTTATCTTATTCCCGCAATTGCTTTGTTTAATATGGCAACCAAGGCAGGACACCCTTATCCCTGGCTTGCTTTTATACCTTTTGCACAGACTTATCTTGAGTTCACACTTCCCAAGAAGCAGTTCAAGGTATTCTTTGTTGATACCGATCAAAGAGGCTTAATGGCTGTTATTACACTTTTAGCAGCTAATTTTGGTACAGGAATTATTGCCGGCTTAAATATTATCCCTGTATTCGGACAGATGCTTGATGTAGCGCTTGCATTTTTCCTTGCAGCATTTAACTGGCGTAAGATGTATGATATCCATAAAACCTATGGTGCAGATGAAGAGAAAGCCACCATTATTTCGGTTATCGGAATATTCATTCCTGTGGTTTATTCAATCTTCCTTCTTTTAGAAATGAACAATGAACCTGATTACGGCTTTGGAAATTACCAGACAAAAGAAACCGAAGGTGAATATGAAGAAGTTACAGAAGAAGTAACAGAAGAAACTGTAGAAGAAGTTGCAGAATAAATGTAACAGTCTATAATTGCTTTTGATTATAAACTTAACCCGGCTCTAAAAGAGTCGGGTTATTTAATTTATTTAAAACCTTTGATATAATATTTATGGCTTAAAAATATCCTTTACAATTCTTTTAGGAGGCTTTATGTCTACGTATGTTTTATCCGATATACACGGTGAATATGATATGTTTATCGATATCTTAGAGAAAATCAATTTAAAGGATGAAGATACTTTATATGTACTTGGAGACGTAGTCGACAGAGGCCCTAATCCGATTAAAACACTGCTTAAACTTATGGAAATGCCAAATGCAATATGCATAGTGGGAAACCATGAGGTAATGGCTGTTGAATGTCTTTCTTTTTTAAAGAAAGAAGTAACCGACAGATTGCTTGATGAACTTGATATAGAAACCCTTGATAACCTTGTTACATGGCAGTATAACGGGGCTAAAAGCACTATTGATGAATTCAGGGAACTGGACGCAGAAATGCAGGATGAAGTAATTGATTTTATCAAAGATTTCTCGTTATATGAAGAAGTTAGTGTAAACAGTCAAAAATATCTGCTTGTACATGCAGGTCTTGGGAATTTTGACCCCAAGAAAGATATCAAAGAATATTCTTTACATGAACTGGTGTGGGAAAGAGCGGATTATGAAAAAAAGTATTTCGAAGATACAATTGTAATATCAGGACATACTCCTACGCAGTATATCGTAAACAATCCTAACCCGGGATATATTTATAAAAAGAACAATCATATTGCTATTGACTGCGGAGCTCATATTAAGAACGGAAGAATAGCGGCTGTTTGCCTGGAAACAAAAGAAGAGTTTTATTCTTACCCTAATGAGAACGGAATGGAAGACGAGATTTGAAAAAATATATTTCAATTTATGAAAAATTAAAAAAAGATATAACGGATGGTATATATAAAACGGGCTCCAAACTTCCTTCAAAAAGAAACTTATCGGATGAATGGGGTGTAAGCATTATTACCGTCGAGCATGCTTACGAGCTTTTAAGCGAAGAAGGCTATATTGAAAGCGTTGAAAAGAGCGGTTATTTTGTTTCTTTTGAAACCGGTGATTTGTATTTCGGCAAATCGGCAAATACCAAAGCAAGTAACAACGATACTGAAATTATTTCGTATCCTTCTCAATCCGAACCTGACAGCAACTATATTTCATATGATATTTATGCCAAAACCGTCAGAAGAGTACTTTCAATGAATCCTTATGAAGTATTGGAAAAATCTCCTTCTTTCGGAATTGATAAATTAAGATCTTCAATAAGCGATTATCTTAAGCGAAGCAGGAATATCTCGGTTATAAAAGAACAGATAATAATCGGTGCAGGCGCTGAATATCTTTATTCAATCATTGTAAAAACACTCGGAAGAGATAAAGTTTACGGCGTTGAAACACCGGGTTATGCAAGAATTAAAGAAGTATACGAGAATGAGGGCGCTTTGGTTGAAACGCTTAAGCTTGGCAAGGATGGCATTAAGAGTTCAGAACTTATTAAAAGTAAAGCCAATATACTTCATATAACGCCTTACAGAAGCTTTCCTACAGGTGTTAGTGCATCAGCAGGCAAGAAAGCAGAATATCTTAAATGGGCTAACGAAAGGGGCGCTGTTTTAATAGAAGATGACTTTGAGTCCGAATTTACTCCTTCGAGGAAAACAGTTGATACCATTTATTCCATGGATAAAAACGGTTGTGTCATATATGTTAATACATTTACAAAAACTATAGCGCCATCTATTAGAATGGCATATATGGTTTTGCCTTTGAACCTTCTTTCAAAATTTGAAGAAAAAGTATCTTTTTATTCATGTCCGGTTGCGACACTCGAGCAGCTGACCGTATCTGAATTGCTTGACGGCGGAGAGTTTGAAAGACATATAAACCGTGTAAGAAGAAATTTAAGAAAGAAATAGCTTTATTTTATTCGTCATAAAAGAATCAGAACAAAAAACAGACTAATATTTGACAACAGTATGACTAATACGATTTATACATGAAAAATATTAAAAAACATAGTAAAATTTGTTTATTTTAGTATTTTTTCAGATATAATTAATCTGATTGTTGGTATATATAATTGCTTTTTTCATTTGTGATTTATGGAAGGGGATCTTATGGAAAAAGAGGCGAATTCAGGCGGATTTAAGTCGTTTATTAAACGTGTTGTTTTTTATGGTATTTTTATCCTGATAAATATCGGGTTAAACAGACTCGTAGGGCATTTTCATCTTCCTTTGTTCCTCGACAGCGTAGGAACGTTTTTGGCATCGATTCTCGGTGGATATCTTCCCGGCATTATCGTCGGATATTGTTCAAACATTATTAATTTCACGGCCGATCCTTCCAATGCTTATTACGCGGTTATAAGCGTTCTTCTTTCTGTGACCGCGAGATATTTTTATGATAAAGGATTCTTTGATAAATTCCATAAAGCTATTTTAACAATACCTGTATTTGCTTTTATAGGTGGTGTTCTCGGTTCGCTTTTAACATATTTTATGTACGGCTTCGGATTGGGTGAAGGAATATCGGCTCCTTTTGCACAGTCACTTTTATCAAGCGGAAAAGTCAATGTATTCTTTGCGCAGCTTATTTCCGACTCTGCAATTGATTTGCTTGATAAATCAATTACGGTTGTATTGGTATTCATCATTATTAAAATTGTTCCCCAGAAATTTGCTTCGATGCTTGCGCTTACGCACTGGAAACAGAAGCCTCTTAACAAAGATGAGATAAAAGAGGTACATAAAAACGAAAGCAGAAAAGCGCCGCTGCGTACAAAGATCATTTTTATAATCGGTGCGGTAATGGTGTTTGTTGCATGTGTTACAACTGCAATAAGTTATATTCTTTACCAGAGTTTTGCGGTACAACAGTATACTTTTACGGCCAAAAACGTTGCTTCCCTGGTTGCCAGTACTGTAGACGGCGACAGAGTGGATGAGTACTTCGAAGAGGGAACGGGTTCTGTTGATTATGCAGATACGATGAATAAACTTCGTAAAATAAAAGCAAGTTCACCGGATATTAAATACATTTATGTGTATAAGGTAATGCCAGACGGCTGCCACGTAGTATTCGATCTTGATACCGAAGAAACAGAAGCCGGAAAGCTTGGCGATGTAGTTGAATTTGACGAATCATTCTCCGATTATATTCCGTCACTTCTTTCGGGACAGGAAATAGAACCTGTAATATCCGATGATTCTTTCGGATGGCTTCTTACCTGTTATGAGCCTGTATATAATTCAAATCATAAATGTGTATGCTATGCATGCGCGGATATCAGTATGGAACAGGTTACAACGAACGGAATCAGTTTCCTTGTAAAAGTATTATCACTTTTCCTGGGCTTCTTTATCATGATTCTTGTATTCTGTATGTGGCATATGCAGTTTAGCCTTACATATCCTATTGATGCGATGACATTTGCGGCAAGGAAATTTGCTTACAATAATGATGAAGCTCTTGAAAAGGGCGTTGACAGAATCAATGATCTTAAGATTGCTACAGGCGATGAAATTGAAACGCTCTATGATTCTCTTTCAAAGACATTCGGAGATACCGTTGAGTATCTCGAAGATGTAAAGAGGAAGAGCGAAGAAATTACCAAAATGCAAAACGGTCTTATCTATATTATGGCTGACCTTGTAGAAAGCCGTGACAAGAGCACGGGTGACCATATTAAGAAAACGACCGCATATGTTGACCTTCTTTTAAGAAAGCTAAAAGAAAAAGGATATTTTACGGATATTCTTACCGAAGATTATATTTATGAAGTTGCCAATTCCGCACCTCTTCATGATGTGGGTAAGATAAAAGTTTCCGACCTTGTATTAAACAAGCCTGCAAGACTCGATGAAAATGAATTCGAAAAGATGAAACTTCATACCATAGAAGGTGGTAAGATCATCGAAAACGCAATGAAGATTTCATCCACATCGGATTATCTTAAAGAAGCAGAGAACATTGCGCTTTATCATCATGAGAAGTATGACGGAACAGGCTATCCGTTTGGCTTAAAGGGCGAGGATATACCTTTGTCGGCCAGAATAATGGCTGTATCCGATGTATTTGATGCACTTGTATCTGCGAGAGTATATAAGCCCGGTCTAAGCTTTGAGGCTGCAATGAACATCATAAAAGAGGGCTCAGGCAAGCATTTCGATCCGATAGTTGCCAAGGTCTTCCTCGAATGTGAGGATGAAGTAAGAAAGATAGCCGAAGAGCATCAGAAGATTTACGGTGTAAAATCTGAAGAAGAGACTGAAAACGAAAACAAGGATTCGGATAAAAAAGAAGATACAAAAGAAGACAATGCATAAATAATTATGTAAATAAAAAATTAGTTTACATATTAAATTCTTTGTGGTAATATGTCTTTTGTATGCGAACTAAATCTAAGTTGTTTGACACTCCGACTTACGACCTGGATTTAGCAGTAAATAATTATTAGGAGGAAAAAAGAATGATTTCCAAAGAGAAAAAGCAGGCAGTTATTGCTGAATATGCTCGCAGCGAAGGTGATACAGGTTCACCCGAAGTACAGATCGCTGTTCTTACAGCTCGTATTCAGGAGCTCACAGAGCATATGAAAAAGAATCCCAAGGATTTCCACTCAAACAGAGGTCTTCTTAAGTTAGTTGGTCAGCGTCGTGGCTTACTTGCTTACCTTAAGAATACTGATATCGAAAGATATCGTGCTCTTATTGAGAAACTTGGCTTAAGAAAGTAATTAACAAATCGGGCGGGCATTCGTGCCCGCCTTAATGCGTTAAAAAGGTAACATGGCAGAAGTACATTCCGAAGCCACTGAAAGTGTTATGAAATAAATTATATTTGGTGATATTTTCAGTAGTTTCGGCACTTCTGCCTTAGATATAAAAAATATTTAAAGGAGAAGAAAAATGGCATTTAAAACATTTAGTCTTGAACTTGCCGGACGTACATTATCCGTTGATATCGGAAGAGTATCCGCTCAGGCAAACGGCGCCGCTTTTATGCATTACGGCGACACAACGGTTCTTTCTACTGCTACAGCTTCCGAGAAGCCCAGAGACGGAATCGACTTTTTCCCTCTTTCCGTTGAGTACGAAGAGAAATTATACGCTGTAGGAAAGATTCCCGGAGGTTTCAACAAAAGAGAAGGTAAAGCTTCAGAGAACGCAATCCTCACAAGCCGTGTTATTGACCGTCCCATGAGACCTTTATTCCCCAAGGATTACAGAAACGATGTAACACTTAACAACCTCGTAATGAGTGTTGATCCCGAGTGTCGTCCCGAGCTTGTTGCTATGCTTGGTTCAGCAATCGCTACATCAATTTCAGATATTCCTTTCTGCGGTCCCTGTGCTACAACTCAGGTTGGTTTGATTGACGGAGAATTCATTATCAACCCTAACCAGGAACAGTGGAAGAACGGTGATATGCAGTTAACAGTTGCTTCAACAAGCGAGAAAGTTATCATGATTGAAGCAGGTGCAAACGAAGTTCCCGAAGCAAAGATGATTGAGGCTATTTACAAGGCTCATGAAATTAACCAGACTATCATTGCATGGATTAACCAGATTGTTGCAGAGGTTGGTAAACCCAAACATGAATATGAATCATGTGCTATTCCCGAAGAACTTTTTGCAAAGATGAAAGAAATCGTAACTCCCGAAGAAATGGAAGTTGCTGTATTTACGGATGAAAAGCAGAAGAGAGAAGAGAATATCCGTGTTATCACAGAAAAATTAGAAGAAGCTTTTGCCGAGAATGAAGAATGGCTTGCTATTTTAGGTGAAGCAATTTATCAGTACGAAAAGAAGACTGTAAGAAAGATGATTCTTAAGGATCACAAGCGTCCCGACGGTCGTGAAATCACACAGATTCGTCCTCTTGCAGCTGAAGTAGATATCATCCCCAGAGTTCACGGTTCATCCATGTTCACCAGAGGACAGACACAGATCTGTGATGTATGTACTCTTGCACCTCTTTCAGAAGTTCAGAAGATCGACGGTCTTGATGACAACGAAACTTCCAAGAGATATATGCATCATTACAACTTCCCTGCATACTCTGTAGGTGAAACAAAGGTTTCCAGAGGTCCCGGACGTCGTGAAATCGGCCACGGTGCACTTGCTGAGAGAGCTCTTATCCCCGTACTTCCTTCAGAGGAAGAATTCCCTTACGCAATCCGTTGCGTATCAGAAACATTCGAATCTAACGGTTCAACATCTATGGCTTCTACATGTGCATCATGTATGTCACTTATGGCTGCTGGTGTTCCCATTAAGAAGATGGTTGCAGGTATTTCCTGTGGTCTTGTAACAGGCGAGACAGATGATGATTTCATCCTTCTTACAGATATCCAGGGTCTCGAAGACTTCTTCGGAGATATGGACTTCAAGGTTACAGGTACTAAAGACGGTATCACAGCAATTCAGATGGATATCAAGATTCACGGTCTTACAAGACCCATCGTTGAAGGTGCAATCGCAAGATGTCGTGAAGCAAGATTCTTCATCATGGATAACTGCATGAGCAAAGCAATTGCAGAACCCAGAAAAGAAATCAGCAAATACGCTCCCAAGATTGTTCAGATTACAATCGATCCCGATAAGATCGGTGATGTTGTCGGACAGAAGGGTAAGACAATCAACGAAATCATCGCTCGTACAGGCGTTAAGATTGATATCACAGATGACGGCAAGGTTGCTGTTTGCGGTACAGATATTGATAAGATTAACGAAGCAATCAATATGATTAACACCATCGTTACAGATTACGAGGAAGGTCAGATTCTTAAGGGTGTTGTTGTTTCCATCAAGGAATTCGGCGCATTCGTAGAATTCGCACCCGGAAAAGAAGGTATGGTTCATATTTCCAAGATTGCAAAGCAGAGAATCGAGCATGTCGAAGATGTTCTTACACTCGGTGACAAAGTTACCGTTAAGTGCATGGGCAAAGATAAGATGGGCAGAATGAGCTTCTCAATCAAGGATGTATAAAATTTAATTTTATAAGTATAAGCCGGATTCTTTTGAGTCCGGCTTTTTTATTGCCTTTGTGTTTATAAAATCATTTTTTAAAGATATATAAATATGCTATAATAATCATAGTTTGTAAATCGGGAGTTTTATATGTTTGGACTTGTTGGTAAAAAACTAATTTCGCTTATTTTAGGAGTAATTATTTTTGTGGCAATAATTGTTCTTGTTATTGCTGCCATTGTTACTTACAAACCGCTTCACTATGAGCATGAATACAGTAATGATATTTCGTGGGTAAGCAAGAACTTTAACAGTGTCACTGGCGGTGAATGCGAATCCTGCTATTATTGCTGGAACATACTCGGTACTACTCAGGTTTCTCCGGGGGGAGATACCGTTCATCACGGTTATTTTACAATTTCTGAAGATGAGGCAGAAAAACTTACCAATGATTATCACTGGGTGGTAGATGAAAGCGACCTTCCTGATATGGGAAATATTAATTTAACATCGTACAATCCTTATGAATGGTATGTGTGTAAGGATTTTGAGAATGATTATTTTAAAGGAATGGGAATGCGGGATATTCGTTTTAATAAAAATGATACGATTATTTTCAGCAATGAATTAGATTAACACTATTGATTTAAAAAAATGTTTATTGGGAGACTGTAAATGAAAAGAGTATTTCTTATAGTTTTAGACAGTTTTGGAATCGGTGAAGAACCTGATGCCGATCTTTTTGGAGACGTAGGCTCCAATACAATCAAATCCTGTGCATCGAGTGAATATTTTGATTTGCCCAATATGGCAAAACTCGGGCTTTTTAATATTGACGGAGTAGATGTATCTTTTACGACTAAGAATATTAATACCCTTGAAAGCGATAAAAAGGCTCTGTACTGCGAGATTAGCGAAGATATGAAAAATGGTAAGCATGCTGCGCTAATAGCCCGTATGAGGGAAAAATCAATGGGTAAGGATACTACAATAGGTCACTGGGAAATCGCCGGCCTTGTATCACCCAAGCCCATGCCTACATATCCTAACGGATTTCCCAAAGAAGTTATTGAAGAATTTGAAAAGAGAACAGGCCGCAAGGTTATTGTTAATGCAACCTATTCAGGAACTAAAGTTATCGCCGATTATGGTGATGAGCATGTTAAAACAGGTGCGCTAATCGTATATACATCCGCAGACTCTGTATTTCAGATTGCTGCGCATGAAGAAGTAGTTCCTCTTGAAGAGCTTTACAGATACTGTAAAATCGCAAGAGAAATATTACAGGGCGAACACGGTGTGGGAAGAGTAATTGCTAGACCATTCTTAGGAGAGAGCGGAAATTATTACAGAACGCCTCATCGTCACGATTTCTCCCTCTTTCCGCCTAAGGATACAATGCTAAACATCCTAAAAGATGCGGGCAAAGATGTTTTATCAATCGGTAAGATTTACGATATATTTGCAGGAAGCGGAATTACGGATTACGTATATACCGAGTCTAATGAAGACGGTATAAACAAAACTCTTACATGGATGGACAGAGATTTTAACGGAATCTGCTTTACCAATCTCGTTGATTTTGATATGGTTTACGGTCACAGAAGAGATATCGAAGGCTATGCGAAAGCTCTTTCATATTTTGATTTAAGATTACCGGAACTGTTAGATAAACTCGGTGAAGACGACTGCCTTATGATTACTGCGGATCACGGTTGCGATCCGGGATTCACCAAGACTACAGATCATACCAGAGAGTATATTCCTTTTATCTGCTACGGTAAAAATATCAAGCCTGTAAATTACGGCACACGCGAGACTTTTGCCGATATAGGCGCAACTGTACTTGATTTGCTTGGCGTAGAAGGAAAACTTGACGGAAAATCCATTTTAAAATAAATCCAATTTATCCCGGTTGGGACTTCATCAGATACAATATGTCCAATTAAATATTTTAGGAGGTTAAAAAATTGACTGGAAAGAATTACTTGAAACTACTTGAAACCGTTGGAATTGTATTGTGTTGCGCTATTTTTATTGGTTGTAATAATCCTAAAACAATTACGGATTACCCCGGAAATGAGTCTGTTACCGAAATCGTTTCCGAAGAGGAAGAGGAAACTGTTACTGATGAAAAAGAAAAGGACATTTATATTGCTGATGAAGAGGAAGAATTGGAAGATATCATGCCTAATGATTACCCTTTTGACGGGGCAGGCAATTTTATTTACAATCCCGTTGCTTTAAGACCGGGCCTTTCGAAAATTTACCATGACAAGCCTGAATATCTTGAAATGGCAAAACAGGTCATGCTTGCTGTAAATGACGGAGAAAAAGTGCTTACTTTAGATGCAGGTTACCCCATTACCAAAGAGGATTTTGATGAGGTTTTAAAAATTGCCGAAACTTCAAACCCTGTTGTCTATATAGCAAAGTTTGAAACAGAAGATTATTATAATTTTACAATAACATATCCTGATTATTTCGGATCTTTTGACGAATACGAATCTTATCGCCCGGATAACTTAATTAAGGATGATAAGAACTTTCCTGCCGAAATGGATGAATTCAGAGATTTTGTCACGGATGTTATCGACAGTAATGTAAATTACCAGGATAACGATATGGAAAATGCCAGAAAGATATATAAATATCTTATTGAAAATCTTTATATAAAAGAAAATGACTGGAATTATTCCGAACCTAATCCTGATGCCACGGACGGAAGAAGCCTTCTTCATATTGATGTTGTAAGAAACCTTAAAAATGACAGATTATACCTGCATGAGTTTATAATGCTCTATCAGTATATGCTTACACAGTTAAATATCGAGAACCAGTTTGTTACAATGGACGGCAAACCTGCAATGGATAGGTATTTAAAATGGTTTCCGGACCAGGTTTTTATGAGCAATGTGCATTGTCTCATCATAAGGCACGATGGCATGGATTATCTTTGTAATCCTTATTTTGAATATTTAGATTTCAAGAATTTCCCTCTTTATGAAAACGATACAGAATGCCACTGTACTTATTTTGCCATCAGCAAACAGACAAATAATAAATATTTTAAAATAAACGCGGTTATGTTTGATCAGGAATTCGAAAGAATGGAATTGTTCTTTTTCGGAGATTTGGATGCGGATTATCCTTTTGATGACAGAGAGTTTAAATAGAGATACTTTTAAATATATTTGAATTTTTCCCAGATAAATAGTATTATTTATCGGTATGATTTTTAACGGAAAAAGACGAAAGAGAGAAACAAAGTGGGCAATTACGATAAAGAGATACAAAGAAGAAGAACATTCGCAATTATTTCGCACCCTGATGCAGGTAAAACCACACTTACAGAGAAATTTCTTTTATACGGCGGAGCCATTAATCTGGCAGGAAGTGTAAAAGGGAAGGCTACTGCAAGACATGCGGTTTCCGACTGGATGGAAATAGAGAAGGAAAGAGGTATTTCCGTTACTTCATCGGTACTTCAGTTTGAATATGACGGATATTGCGTAAATATTCTGGATACACCGGGCCACCAGGATTTCTCTGAAGATACTTATAGAACCCTTATGGCTGCGGACTCCGCGGTAATGGTTATAGACGCATCAAAGGGCGTTGAGGCGCAGACAAGGAAACTTTTCAAAGTCTGCGGTATGAGAGGAATTCCTATTTTTACATTCATAAATAAACTCGACAGAGATGCTCTTGATACATTTGAACTTTTAGATCAGATTGAAAACGAACTCGGAATTGCTACCTGTCCCGTCAACTGGCCAATAGGCTCGGGAAAAGGCTTTAAAGGCGTATATGACAGACACAACGAAAAGGTTGTAATGTTTTCCGATACCGAAAAAGGTACCAAGGAAGGCAAATCCTGGGAAATAGATATGTCTACGAAAGATGCTTTGATTGAAGCAATCGGAGAAGAGGCATATAACAAACTTTCCGATGAAATAGAACTGCTTGACGGCGCTTCCGCCGAATTTGATATAAAAGATGTTCAGAAAGGTAAACTTACACCTGTATTTTTCGGTTCGGCATTAACAAACTTCGGTGTTGAAATCTTTTTGAACAATTTCCTTCAGATGTCGACAACTCCTCTTCCGAGAAAGAGTGATATCGGTATAATAGATCCGCTTGAAAACGAATTTTCCGCTTTTGTATTTAAAATACAGGCCAATATGAACAAGGCTCACCGTGACAGAATCGCTTTTATGCGTATATGTTCTGGAAAGTTTGATGCAAGCAAGGAAGTTTATCATATGCAGGGTGGAAAATCCATGAGACTTTCCCAACCCCAGCAGATTATGGCGGATGACAGAAAGATACTTGATACTGCGTATGCAGGAGATATAATCGGTGTATTCGATCCCGGTATTTTCTCAATTGGTGATACATTAACTGTTGCTTCAAACAAATTTAATTATGAGGGTATTCCTACCTTTGCTCCCGAACATTTTGCGAGAGTCCGTCAGATGGATACAATGAAGAGAAAGCAGTTTATGAAGGGTATTACACAGATTGCTCAGGAAGGCGCGATTCAGGTATTCCAGGAATTCAATACCGGTATGGAAGAAATCATTGTCGGTGTTGTAGGTGTACTTCAGTTTGAAGTTTTAAAATACCGACTTGAAAACGAATACAATGTTGAAATAAGAATGGACAATCTGCCTTATGAACATATCAGGTGGATTGACAATAAAGACGAGATAGACGTGGCTAAATTATCAGGTACTTCGGATATGAAGAAGGTAAAGGATATGAAAGGAAATCCTCTGCTTTTGTTCATAAACGAATGGAGTATCGGAATGACAAAGGAAAGAAACAAAGATCTGGTTTTGTCGGAATTCGGAAAGAATTAATAATCTTTTATGAAGAAAATTTATTTAATCATCGGTGCACTTGTATTGGCCCTTGCGCTTTTAATAGGTGCTTCCGTACTAATCGACAAACAGCTTGAAAAGGATTCTTCTTTTATAAGCGATCATATCGATTTTGACAAAACGGCTCAGAATGTTCTTTATACGAGTCCGAGTGCAAGTTCTTCATCATCGTCTTTGGACATGGAAGTTACAGAGAAAGTAGCGCATATTGACGATGTTTCTAAGATTTCGGAAGAGCATGAGGTAATTAATACTGATATCGGACAAATTAAAATCGACGCCGGACTCTCGGAAGAAGAGTGGGGAGACCGCATTAGCATGGGTATAAATGCCCAGAATATTAATGCGGCCAATATCGAGTGTAAGGGGCTCTTTTATTATGACAATATGGAGCCTGAATTAAAGCAGCTTTATCTTGAGATTTATATTGCCATTAAGAATTATACTGATGCATTTTATATCTGTTCAATAGATCCCGAGGATATTGATTATGCGTTTAATTGCGTAATGGGAGATCATCCTGAGATTTTCTATACGAACGGCTACATGTATACGAAATATACGACCACCGACAGAATCGTAAAGATTGAGTTTACACCTGCTTACACAATAGCTTATGAGGATGTATTAAAGTATCAAAAGGATATTGATGCATATAAAAATGCATTTCTCACAGGAATTAATCCGAATACCGACGATTATACCAAGATTAAATACACATACGAATTTATCATAATGAACACAGAATACGATGTTGACTCTGTGGAAAACCAGAATATATTATCGGTATTTTTATTCGGAAGATCGGTTTGCCAGGGCTATGCCAAGGCGTTCCAGTATTTATCCGCTCAACTCGGTATTCAGAGTACTCTTGTAGTAGGATATGTCGGAGCAAACGAAGGCCATGCATGGAATATGGTTAAGTGCAACGGTCAGTATTATTACATTGACTGTACATGGGGCGATTCTTCGTATCTGGAAAACTCCATGAGCCAGTATTCGGGCGGCATTAATTATGACTATTTAAATATCACTACGAGCGAGCTTCAGCTTACACATGTGATTGATAATTTCACGCCGCTTCCTCCCTGCAACAGCTCGATGGACAATTATTACGTAAAAGAAGGCCTTTACTTCGAAGGTATTGATTTGGTTCAGCTTGACAATGCTTTTGCTAATGCAAAATCGCAGGGCAGGGATTCAGTGGAGCTTAAATGTGCCAACAGCGATGTTTATGACAGGCTTGGTGAATATCTTTTAGAAGAAAATCATATTTTTGATTATATGTCCAACGACAAAGAGAGCATAAAGTATATGCAAAACAGAGATTTGAATATTTATTCGTTCCCTTTAAGGTGATTTCGGGGACAGTAATGTGACTTGTGGCGAAATCTGTTTTGTGGTAAAATAAAAGGGCATATGAGGATTTTATCATATGCCGGTTTGAAGGTCCTTTTACGGAGGTTAAAAATGAGTACAGCTAACAATAACGAAAAAATCGGTTCTGTTCGTATCGCAACAGATGTAGTACCTCTTATTGCAGCGCTTGCATCTCAGGATGTTGAGGGCGTTACTCCTTTACAGGATAAAAAGAATCTTTCTTTGAAAATTAATTTAAGAAGACTTACCAGAGGCATAAAAGTTGATATTAAAGGCAAAACCTGCAGCGTAGATATGGCTATAGGTATTCTTTACGGATATCAGGTTCCCGAAATCTGCCCTAAAGTACAGAATTCGGTTAAGACCGCTATCGAAACCATGACAGGTCTTGAAGTCAGCGACGTAAATGTCAGAATTGCTTCTGTAAGCATGTCATAAGGAATAAATATGAACAGAAAAGCAGAACGTGAATTTACTTTTAAACTGTTATTTATGTCTGATTTTTATGAGAAGAAAGAGTTAGGCGACGAACTTCTTCTCTATTTTGATGCACCGTCTCCTTTTGAAGAAAAAGAGGAAGATGATGCTCCTGCAGAAAGACTTTATTCGTTAAAAGAATCGGTTAACGAAGAAGACAGAAGAAGAATTGTAGCAAGATATGTTGATATAATTGACAAGCTTGATGATATTGATAAAAAGATTTCTGATGTTTCTAAAGGCTGGACTATCGATCGTATCGGAAAAGTCGAACTTGCCATATTAAGACTTGCCGTTTATGAAATAGTATACGATGACAATATTCCGACCTCTGTAGCTATTAACGAGGCTGTAGAATTATCCAAAAAATTCGGACCTCAGGATTCATATGCATTTGTTAACGGTATTCTTGCCAGGTTTGCTTGATGAAAACTATATATTCGGTTTTTCAGGTTAATACATATATTCACAATATGTTCCATGAAGATTATCTTTTATCCGATGTTTCTGTTTCGGGAGAGATAAGCAATTTGAAATTCCACACATCGGGACATATTTATTTTACGTTGAAAGACGATAAATCTGCCATTTCGTGCGCCATCTTCCGTCAATCCGCTCAAAAACTTAATATTGCATTAAAAGACGGAGACAAGATAGTGGCTTCCGGCAGCATATCCAATTACGTGCCAAACGGCAGCGTAACTTTTAACGTTACCAAAGTTGAATATGAAGGCGTCGGAGATTTAACCAAGAAGTTTGAAGAGCTTAAGAAAAGACTCGCAGAACAGGGTTTGTTTGACAAAGAGTTTAAAAAGCCGATTCCTAAGTTTCCTAAGACCATAGGAATTGTTACAGCTCCCACGGGTGCGGCGATAAGAGATATAATTTCTGTTTCTAAAAGAAGAAATCCTTATATTTCGCTTATTTTATTCCCTGCACTGGTTCAGGGAGAGGGAGCTAAAGAAAGTATCGTAAAAGGTATCGAAACGCTTGAGAAAGCCAATGTAGATGTCATAATCGTCGGCCGAGGCGGCGGAAGTCTCGAAGATTTATGGGCTTTTAACGAAGAAGAGGTCGCTTATGCAATATTTCAATGTCCTATACCGATTATTTCTGCCGTAGGACATGAAATTGATTTTACGATTTCAGACTTTACCGCGGATTTAAGAGCTGCTACACCTTCAGCTGCGGCAGAACTTGCAGTTCCTGATATCAGACAGACGATTGAAGATATAAACGATTTAAAAAAGTCTCTTGATAAGGATTTTGAGAGGGTACTTAAAAACAAACTTCACAAACTGGCTGTTTACGAGGCAAAGTTAAATGCACTTTCGCCCGTCAATAAATTAAACAAGCAGAAATTAATCGCAGATTCTTATAACAATAAACTCGATCTTTTGATGAAAAAGATCATAAAAGAAAAGAAAGCCGAACTTGAAACTTTATCCGAGAGATTAAAAGGCGTATCGCCTTTGGAACGTTTAAAAGCCGGTATGGCTTATGTAACCGATTCTTCAGGTAAAAGAGTGGTTGGAGTCGAAGGTCTTTTAACTAACGATAAGGTTAAACTTACCATGAAGGACGGATATGCGTTCGCGATCGTAGAGAAAGTGGTTAAAGAGGGGTAAATTATGGATGCAGTAACAATTGATGAGAAAATCAAATCCGTGGAAGAGATTTTAAAAGAACTTGAAAAAGACGATATCGCAATCGAAGATGCGCTTGATTTATATACTAAGGGTAAGGTTGCAATAGAAGAATGCAGGAATAAAATCGATATGATCGAAAAAGAGGTTTTAAAAATCAATCCCGACGGATCAACTTCGTCGTTTGATGATGCGGATTTTTAAATAAATATGTTTTGAATGAATAATTAATGGGGGGCTGAAGATTATGAGAGAAGATTTTATTAATTTATTAATTCAAAAAGTTAACGAAACATTTGGAATCATGAAACCGTATATGCCTGCTGAGGAGGGATTACAGAGACGTGTAACGGAATCGATGAACTATTCTTTTATCTCAGGCGGGAAAAGAATAAGACCTTTATTCATGCTTGAAAGCTACAGACTTTTCGGAGGAGACGATTTAAGCAAAATTTCTCCTTTTATGGCTGCTATTGAAATGATTCACACATATTCGCTGATTCATGACGATCTGCCTGCAATGGATAATGATGATTACAGAAGAGGAAGACCGACAAACCATAAAATGTTTGACGAGGCTACTGCAATTCTTGCAGGCGACGGTCTTTTAAATCTTGCTTTTGAAACGATCTCAAAAGCGATGAACGAAGAAGATGACATTATTGTTTTAAGAAGAATGGTATATGCCAATTCGGTGCTTGCAAACAAAGCCGGAATTTACGGTATGATCGGCGGTCAGATGGTAGATCTTATGATGGAAAACAAGACTGATACCGAGCTTGATACGCTTCTTTTTATACACAAACATAAAACAGCCGCTCTTATCGAAGCCGCATTAATGATTGGCGCGATAATGGCAGGCGCAGATGATGAAGAAATCGAAAAGATTGAAAAAGTCGGCGATAATACGGGACTTGCTTTTCAGATAAGAGATGATATTCTTGATATAATCGGTGACTCGATTAAACTTGGCAAGAGTGTCGGAAGCGACGAAAAGAATGACAAGGCCACATATGTTAAGATAAAAGGTCTTGAGGAAAGCCAGAAGGATTTGGAAAGCCTTTCTAAAGAAGCAAGAGACATAGTGATTGGAATTGCAGGAAAAGAAACCTTCCTTTCAGACTTGATTGAATATCTCGTAAACAGAGAAAAATAAATTTGTAAACCCGGTAAAACAATGTACATTGAAAAGATAAACAAACCTAATGACATAAAGAAAATAAGCAAAAACCATCTTTATGATTTGGCTGATGAAATCAGAGAATTCCTGATTGAATCGATATCCGAAACAGGCGGTCATTTAGGTGCTAATTTAGGTACGGTTGAGCTTACCATGGCCCTACATCTCGTACTTAATTTGCCTGAAGACAAGATTATCTGGGACGTCGGACATCAGAGCTATACTCACAAGATTTTAACAGGCAGAAGAGACGGTTTTGCCACACTTCGTAAATACGGAGGAATGGCTGGCTTCCCCAAGACTTGCGAGAGTGAATGTGATGCTTTTAATACAGGACATTCATCCACGTCTATTTCAGCAGGCTTAGGTATGGCTATGGCCCGTACAATGAGGGGCGAGAACAATACGATTGTTTCCGTAATCGGTGACGGTGCCTTAACAGGCGGTATGGCTTACGAAGCACTTAACAATGCGGGCAAAGCCAATACAAAGTTAATAATTGTTTTAAACGATAACAACATGTCGATTTCCGAAAATGTAGGCGGAGTCAGCATGTATTTAAACAATTTAAGAACCAAAGAAGGATATTTGGATTTAAAGGAAGGCGTAAAAGATACGCTCTCAAAGGTTCCCAAGGGAGCCGATATGATCAATAAAATCCAGAAGGCCAAAAGTTCCATCAAATCCTTCGTTATTCCCGGTATGTTTTTCGAAGAGATGGGTATTACTTATTTGGGACCCGTTGACGGTCACGATATCGGTGCAATGGTTCGTGCTTTCAACGAAGCCAAAAGATGCAAGACACCTGTTCTTGTTCATGTTATTACCAAAAAAGGCAAAGGATTTTTGCCTGCTGAAAAACATCCTGCAAGATTTCACGGTGCTGAACCTTTTGATATCGAAACAGGTTTACCAAAGAATAGAAAAATGGCTCCCGATTACACAGACGTATTTTCTACAGTTATGTGTAAAATGGGTGAGCGTGATCCTAAGTGCGTTGCTATTACAGCCGCAATGCCCGACGGCACAGGCCTTAAAAGATTTAAGAGCATGTATCCCGACAGATTCTTTGATGTCGGCATAGCGGAAGAGCATGCGGTCACATTTGCCGCGGGTATGGCTATGGGCGGATATAAGCCCGTTGTATGTGTTTATTCATCGTTCTTACAAAGAGCCTACGATCAGTTAATACATGATGTCTGCATCCAAAATCTCCATGTTGTATTCTGCATCGACAGAGCCGGATTAGTCGGAAGTGACGGCGAAACACATCAGGGTATATTTGATTTATCCTACCTCTCAACGATTCCCAATATGTGCGTAATGGCACCCAAGAATAAATGGGAATTATCCGACATGATAAAATTTGCTCTTAACTACGACGGTCCTATTGCCATCAGATATCCGAGAGGCAGAGCGTATGACGGACTTCAGGAATTCAGAGCACCTGTGGAATTTGCTCAGGGCGAATGGATTTTCAGAGAATCCGGCATCTGCTTAATCGCAGTAGGCAGCATGGTTAAAACCGCTGTTGAAGTAAGAGAAAAATTAAAAGAATACGGCAAAAACGTTTCCATCATGAATGCCAGATTTGTTAATCCCATTGATGAGGAAATGATAAAAGAAATATCCGTTACACATCCTCATATCGTTACGATGGAAGAGAATGTTTTATCGGGTGGCTTTTCACAAAGAGTCGGAGCGTTTCTTTTAAGAGAAGGACAATTCTGTAAACATACAGCTATCGCAATTCCTGATATGTATGTTGAGCACGGAAATGTTGATTTGTTAAAGAAAGAAATCGGTATCGATGCGGATTCGATAGTTGAAAAGATTCTAAAAGAAGGCGAGGGAATATCTTAATATAGTGAAAGAGAGACTTGATATATTACTCGTAAATAAAGGATTGGCTGCATCAAGAGAAAAAGCCAAAGCTTTAATAATGAGCGGCATTGTATATGTCGACAATCAAAAGGAAGACAAAGCAGGCTCTCTCTTTGACGAAAATGCTGTTTTAGAAATACGTGGCGAAACATTAAAATACGTTTCCCGCGGCGGTCTTAAACTTGACAAAGCAGTAAACGTGTTTAATCTAAATTTTGACGGTTACACCTGCCTTGATATCGGTGCATCCACAGGCGGTTTTACCGATGTAATGCTTCAAAACGGTGCCACTAAAGTCTACAGCGTAGACGTTGGCCACGGACAGCTCGATTGGAAGCTAAGAAATGATGAACGTGTAGTATGCATGGAAAAATGCAATTTCCGATACGTTACCGACAAAGAAATCCCGGAAAAGATTGATTTTGCCGCAACCGACGTATCGTTCATCTCCCTTACCAAAATACTTATTCCCGCCTACAACCTCTTAAAGAAAGACGCATTGATGGTCTGCCTTATCAAACCTCAGTTTGAAACCACCAAGGAAAAGGTCGGCAAAAAAGGCGTAGTCCGCGACCCCTCAGTCCACAAAGAAGTAATAGAAAAAGTCATTGACTTTTGTTTAAAGATTGGCTTCACTATCGAAGGCCTTGATTATTCACCTATTAAAGGACCTGAGGGAAATATAGAATATCTTTTGTTGATTAAGAAAATAGACGATACTATTATTGATGAAGATAAGGCTTTAATATATAAAGACTATGAATATTCTGGTGGATTAACAGAATACAAAGAAATTATTGATGATATAGTTAAGAAATCTCATTCAGAACTTAGTGTTTGAATTGAAGGAGTGGTGTTGCGTGATGCTCGAGCGGGTAATATGGAGCCGTCGGTACTTAACGAGCGGAGTGCGAAGCGCGAACGCGAGTTTAGTTCCGCTACGGGGACATCTTAGCGAGAGCGTGCCCGCGGAGTATTACGCAATCACCACTCCTGGAATACACTCTGGAGGTGCGAATGAAAGTTTTAATTTGCGTAAATCCGTATAAGGACAAGGAACTGAAGGTTTGCAAGAAAATCTGTGAATTTTTTGATGAGAAAAACGTGGAGTATGCAAAACCTGTTCAGGTAAGCAGAGAAACGAATGTCTCGGTTAATGATGCCGAGGGTTGTGATGTTGTGCTCGTGCTCGGCGGCGACGGTACACTTATGCGTGTTGCAAAGAAATGCTCGAAATTCAATCTTCCTATACTTGGTATAAATTTGGGCCATCTCGGTTTCCTTGCTCAGACTGGTGTTGATGGTCTTGAAGAAACATTGGGACGTTTGATTAGAAAAGAGTATCTTTTAGAAGAAAGAATGCTTTTAGACGGACGTGTTTACAGAAATAATGAGCTTATTTTTGAATCCGAAGCATTAAATGATGTGTGTATAAACAGAGGGGGAATGCTTCAGATTTTAAATTTTGATATTTCAGTAAACGGTATGTTTCTTAAATCCTACGGAGCTGACGGTGTAATTATTTCTACGCCTACGGGTTCTACGGGATACAATTTATCTGCAGGTGGACCAATCGTTGAGCCTTCAGCGGATATGATTCTTGTTACGCCGATTTCCGCCCACTCTTTTATGAACAGAAGTATTCTGTTTAAAGCAGAAGATACTGTTAAGATTACAATCGGCGAACCTCATGACGAAGAAACGGGCCAGACAGTTCTTGCGCATTTTGACGGCTTTGAACATATCGATCTTCAGTATAAGGACGAGATCGTTATTTCCAAGAACGCAGGTCATGTAAGCTTCATTCAGATGAATAATGTTAATTTCCTTGAAACCCTTAACAGGAAACTTAAAGAAAACTGATTTTTAAGGGGGTCAAATGCTTTTAAATTTACATGTTAAAAATTTTGCTCTTATCGATGAAATCGATATAGATTTTTCAAAAGGGCTCAATATCCTAACGGGCGAAACAGGTGCCGGCAAATCGATTGTTTTAGGGTCACTTGCTATAGCACTCGGTGCAAAGGCCGATAAAGACTTTATCAGAACAGGCGAAGAATTTGCTTTGGTTGAAATAACGTTTTCGGCCGATACCGATGAAGTTAAGAATAAGCTAATTGAAAATGATATATCTTTAGAAAACGATTGCGTTTTAATTCAGAGAAAAATTACGCCTCAAAGAAGCGTATTTAAGCTCAATTCTCAGACTGTTACCGTATCTGTCATAAAAGATATTGCATCCGCTTTAATTGATATCTACGGACAGCACGACTACCAGAATCTTTTAAATTCCAGAAAACACATCGAAATACTTGATTCGTTTGCTAAAGACATTTCAGACGTAGCTTCCGGCTATAAGAAAACTTATGCCGAATATCTGCGTTTAAAAACGTTAGCTGAGAGTCCCGAAGTTGATGAAGTAAGAAGAGAAAGAGAGATTTCCCTGCTCGAGTATCAGATAAACGAAATCAAATCCGCATCCTTAAAGGTAAACGAAGAAGAGGAAGTCGAAGAAAGATTAAAAGTTCTTGAAAACGCATATAAAATCCAGAGTACTTTATCCCTCGTAAAAGACATGATGTATGATTACGAGAGCAGTGCGGGAGAAATGATCAATAAATCCATTCGCGAGATGACAGCGATTTCATCTTATGATTCTGCACTAGGTGATTTGTTTGACGAGCTTAACAATATTTATTCGCTTGTTTCCGATTTTGAACGTGAAACATATGGGCTTTTAGAAGACTATGCGCCTAACGAAGAAGAACTCGAAAGACTTAGAGAAAGATACAATCTTATAAACGAGCTTGAAAGAAAATACGGCAGAACTATTGAAAATGTTCTAGAGTATTTGGACGATAAAGAAAAAGAACTCGAAGCATTGGAAGATTATGCGATTAAAAGAGAAAGCATCCTAAAAGACTATGAAAAAGCTAAAGAAGCTTTAAAGAAATCCGCAGATGCCTTAACCGAAGTCAGAAAGAAAAACGCAAAATCTTTTGAAGAAGCCATTACTGAAGGACTTTCAGATCTTAATTTCAATCAGAGTTCATTTAATGTTGCAATTACTGAAGCGCCTGACTATACCGCAAACGGTAAAGACAAGGTGAATTTTGAAATCTCCACCAATCCGGGCGAGCCATTAAAGCCTCTTGAAAATGTTTCTTCGGGCGGTGAACTTTCAAGAATTATGCTTGCGATTAAAACAGTCGGAGCGAAGAGCGATAATACGGAAACTCTTATATTTGATGAAATTGATGCCGGTATTTCAGGTGTTACCGCTTGGAAAGTAGCCAAGAAGCTTGCACTTTTATCAAAAGATCATCAAATTATTTTAATAACACATCTTCAGCAAATAGCCGCAATGGCCGATGTACATTTTGAGATAAAGAAAACCGTATCTGACAATTCAAGAACCAATACTTATATTGATGTGCTTGATGAAGAAGGCGAAATAAAAGAAATTGCAAGAATGCTCGGAGATGAGTCGGGTGCTGAGAGTTTCCTTGAAAACGCATCTGAGATTAAAAAGCAGGCTTTGGACTACAAAAAATCAATTGATATTTAATTGTCTCTTTATTTAAGGATAAAAATATAGTATAATATACAAGATATCGGGTATGATTTATCTTTTATGAGCATAAATTGTGCTTTGAGTGTATATTAAACTATATTTTTTCTTTTTATTTTGTTTCGGAGGGTTAAATGAAAAACATTCTCTTTGTTGCATCAGAAGGTGTTCCGTTTATTAAGACGGGCGGACTTGCGGATGTAGTGGGTTCTCTTCCCAAATGCGTGGATAAGCGTTATTTCGATATTCGCGTAATGATTCCCAAATACACCTGTATATCTCAGGAATTAAAAGACAAAATGGTTTATAAGACCAGTTTTTACATGGATTTCCATTGGAAAAACGAATATGTCGGAATTCTTGAGGCCGAAGTTGACGGAGTAAAATATTATTTCATAGATAACGAATCCAAATTCGGAGGATTCCATCCTTACAGCTCAAATGTTTACGACGATATTGAGAAATTTGCGTTCTTCTCAAAGGCTGCACTGGCTGCAATGCCGCTACTTGATTTCAGACCTGACGTAATTCACTGTCATGACTGGCAGACCGGTCTTATCCCTGTTTATCTTAAAGAAAGATTCCAGGGCAATGAATTCTTCCATGGCATTAAGACCGTTATGACCATTCATAACCTTAAATTCCAGGGTAAGTGGGATGTACCCGCCGTAAAAGATATTACAGGTCTTCCCGATTATTTCTTTACACCCGACAAGCTTGAATCCTACAAGAATGCCAATCTTTTAAAGGGTGGTCTTGTATATGCGGATGTTATTACTACCGTTTCCGAGACTTATGCGAAGGAAATCATGACTCCTTTCTACGGAGAGGGCCTTGACGGTCTTTTAAGAGCAAGAGAGAACGACTTAAGAGGTATTGTAAACGGCATTGATTATTCCGAATATGACCCTTCGGTTGATAAATTCATCGATTATAAATACAACGCAGCAAACTTCAGAAAAGAAAAAATCAAAAATAAGAGAAAACTTCAGCATGATCTAGGCCTTGAAGAAAACGATAAAATGATGATGATCGGTATCGTTTCAAGACTTACAGATCAGAAAGGTTTTGACTTAATCGCATATATAATGGATGAGCTTTGCCAGGATGCTGTTCAGATTGTTGTTCTCGGTACAGGCGAAGAGCAGTATGAGAATATGTTCAGACACTTTGACTGGAAGTATAACAACAAGGTTTCAGCTAATATCTATTATTCAGAGTCCATGAGCCATAAGATTTATGCTTCCTGTGATGCATTTCTTATGCCTTCGTTATTTGAGCCCTGTGGCTTAAGTCAGCTTATGGCATTAAGATACGGTACAATTCCTATCGTAAGAGAAACAGGCGGTCTTAAGGACACTGTAGAGCCTTACAACGAATACGAGTCAAAGGGAACCGGCTTCAGTTTTGTAAATTACAATGCTCACGAAATGCTCAATACAATTCGTTACGCAGAAAAGATTTACTACGACAGAAAGCGTGAATGGAACAAGATGATTGACAGAGCTATGGCTGTTGACTTCTCCTGGCAGGTTTCCGCTAATAAGTATCAGGAAATGTATGACTGGTTAATCGGATAAAATTTAAGACAAATAAAATCATGAAATGTGCCGAAGGTTGTGCCTTTGGCACATTTTTATGATATTATAGTAAAAGTGAGTTTTTAAGAGGCTTTAAAGGTATTAAAAATGGCATTTGACGGATTTTGTATACAAAGAATTACAAATGAATACAGCGATCTTTTTAGCGATGGGCGAATTTCAAAGATTATTCAGCCGAATGCTTTTGATATTATTCTCGTGATTAAGAAGGAGAAGGATACGTACAATCTTTTTGTTTCGGCCAATCCTTCGATGTCTTATACATATCTTGTAAAGGATAAAGGCGAAGCACCTCAGAATGCGCTTAATTTTTGCATGGTTTTGCGTAAATACGTTGCCAACGGAAAAATATTAAGCGTTAAACAAAAAGGTAATGAACGTATCATAACGTTTGAAATCGAGCACTTGGACGAAATGGGCGACCGTTCAGTCAAAAAGCTTATTTTCGAGCTTATGGGAAAGCACAGCAATATCATTTTAACCGATGATCAAGATATCATTATCGACAGCATCAAGAGAATATCCGCCCTTACAAGCTCAGTAAGAGAAGTGCTTCCTAAAAAAGAGTATTTCTTCCCTTCGGATTTATGCAAAATTAATCCTTACGAGTGTGATATAAAAACCGAGATTAATCGTCTCATTCAAATCATAAAAGAGGAAAACGAAGATCTTAAGTCTTCTTCACTTCTTTTCTCAAATTTCGAAGGTGTATCCAAGGCCTTTGCAAAAGAAGTAATTAAAAGAGCCGGATTTGACAATGATTATCCCGTAAAAGATTTTGATAATAATAAGATTAATTTACTTTGCGAAGCTTTTGAAAAAACCACAGAAGAAGCAAAAGACAATACTTCGTTTTATTCGTATTCAAAGAAAGGTTCGCTATATGATTATACGACTTTCTTTTATGATTCTTTTATGAGCGAAGGTATTGAAGCAAAAGAACATAAGGACTCGTATTTATGCGAATTCTTAAATGAATTTTATTCCGCAAAGCATGATGAAGGCGTTATTTTACAAAAGAGTAACGACATCATTAATGTTTTGAATTCCCATATTCAGAAGAATAAGAATAAAATGGGCGAGTGGGAAAAAGAACTTTCAGAATGCGAGAATAAAGATACTCTAAAGAAATACGGCGAACTTTTGAAAGCATATTGTCACAATTTATCGCAAGGCAGCGAAGCAACAGTCCTTGATTATTATACCAACGAAGAAATCACAATTCCCTTGGATGAAAACAAGAGCATTATCGCAAATTCGAATAAGTATTTTAACGATTATTCGAAGGCTAAAAGAAGAGAAGAGAAATTAAACGAGCTTTTGTTAGAAACTCAAGAAGAAACGAAATATCTCGAAGAGATGCTTTTATATATTTCGATATCCGAAAACTCATCAGATTTAAATCAGATCAGAAGCGAACTTTTCGACAAAGGATATATTCGTAAAAACGTTAATCCCAAGGATAAGAAAAAGAAGTCTGTTATCAAGCATTATATTTACGATAACAATTATCATATCTATGTTGGAAAGAACAATATCCAGAATGAAGAAGTCACATTTAAGATTGCAACAGGAAATGACTGGTGGTTTCACGCAAAAGGCATTGCAGGCTCACATGTAATCGTTAAATCTGACAAGGATAATGATGCAACGGAATGGGAGATGCCTGATGAAGTTTTCGAACTTTGTGCAGGCTTAGCGGCTCTTAATTCTTCGCATAACGGACTCTCGAAAGTCGAAGTAGATTACACACGTAAAAAACATATAAAAAAACCTGCCGAAGGCGACAAAGGCAAGGTTATTTATCATAAGTACTATTCAATGGTTGTAACGCCCGATATATCTATGTATGAATTGACTAGCGTAAACTCTTGAAGTATAATAATTAGGTATGCAAAAAAACAAAAGGCGGGTTAATTATGGTTAAAAGTATGACCGGTTACGGTCGAAGCGAGAAGGTAACACCTACAGCTAAATGTTCGGTGGAAATTAAGTCAGTAAATCACAGATATCTTGATATGTCGATAAAGCTTCCCAGAAAGCTTAACATGTTCGAAGCAGATATCAGAGAAGTATTAAAAGATTACATTCAGCGCGGTAAGGTTGATGTATTCGTAAGTTACGAAGATTATTCGAAAGAAAGCGTTAACATTAAATACAATCAGGAAATCGCATCAGAATACATGAAGTATTTTGCAAAGATGGCCACAGATTTTGAACTTGACGACGATATAAGAGTTTCGACTCTTGCAAGAATGCCCGAAGTGCTTGTTTCCGAAGATGAAAACATCAACGAAGATGAAATCTGGAAACTCGTAAAAGATGTTCTCATCGAAGCATGTGATGCATTTGTTGTATCCAGAATAAAAGAGGGCGAGAATTTAAGAACAGATCTTCTTGAAAAGCTTGAAGCGATGAGTAAGAACGTTGCATTCATCGAAGAAAGATATCCCAAGACGATTGAAGATTACAAGAACAGACTTACAACCAAGATAAAAGAGGTTCTCGAAGACAAACAGATTGACGAATCCAGAATACTTACTGAAGTTTGTATTTATTCCGACAAGGTTTGTGTTGATGAGGAAATGGTAAGACTTAAGAGCCATATCGAAGCTGTTAAGGAAGCACTTACAACAGGCGGATGCGTCGGCAAGAGACTGGATTTCTTAGCTCAGGAGCTTAACCGCGAAGCCAACACAACACTTTCAAAGTCAACCGATATTGAGATTTCAAATGTTGCGATTACCATCAAAACAGAAATCGAAAAGATAAGAGAACAGATACAGAACATCGAATAAGGAGTTCTATTTATGAAAAATAACGGAATCTTGGTAGTTATTTCCGGATTTTCCGGCGCAGGCAAAGGAACGCTCGTCAGAAAACTCATGGAAAAATATGATAACTATTCCTTAAGCGTATCAATGACCACAAGAGATAAAAGAGACGGTGAAGAAGACGGCGTTCATTATTTCTTCGTAGATCACAGAAAGTTTGAGCAGACTATAATCGAAGACGGTCTTTTGGAATATGCTTCCTACTGCGGAAACTATTACGGAACACCTAAGGAGTATGTTGAAAAACAGATTGAAGCAGGAAAAGACGTTATCCTTGAAATCGAAGTACAGGGCGCTCTTCAGATTAAGAAGAAATTCCCCAACACAGTTTTGCTTTTCGTAACACCTCCTTCGGCAGATGAACTTATTAACAGACTTAAAGGACGTAACACTGAGTCTGAAGAGGAAATCTACAGAAGAGTAGGCAGAGCGATTGAGGAAGCTGAATGGATTCCCAAATATGATTTCCTTGTAATTAACGACGATTTGGATGAATGTGTAGACAGTCTTCACAATATCATCACAACAGCACATAATGCGCCGGTAAGACAATCGGATTTGATTGAAAAAATAAAAAAAGAACTCGAAGTTATATCGAAAGGAGAATAGAAATGTTACATCCGTCCTACACAGATTTGATGAATGTTGTTAACTATGATGCAGTGGAGGCTGGTGATTCACCTATAGTTAATTCACGTTATTCGATAGTTATGGCAACATCAAAAAGAGCACGTCAGATTATTGACGGCGCTGAACCTCTTGTAGATAATGAAGACGCAAAGCCCTTATCAATCGCAGTTAAAGAATTAAACGAATCCAAGATTAAGATTGTGGGTTAGTTATTAAATACCCGTCGTATTTCGATGGGTATTTATTCTTTTTTATCGGTGCCTGACTCCTTTAGGTGTCCGGCTCCGACTTTTGAATTTTTTATGAGAGTTTAGAGAACATGAAGGTTTATTTCGCATCTTTGGGCTGTGATAAGAATTTAGTCGATTCCGAACACATGCTGGCAGATATTTCAAGTGAATATGAAATTGTATCCGCTCCCGAGGATGCAGATATTGCAATCGTTAATACCTGCGCATTCATAAAAGATGCAAAAGAGGAAAGTATCAATACCATCCTTGAGCTTGCACAATACAAGAAAGACAATCTTAAATATCTCGTGGTTACAGGCTGTCTGGCCCAGAGATATTATGAGGATTTAAAAGAATTAATCCCAGAAATAGATGTATTCTTAGGTATTTCTGCAATACCCAATATTTTGGACGACCTTAAACGTATATCTGATAAAGAGAAAATATTCGATATACCGGATAACAATTTAAAGCAGTCCGCATCGGGCAGAAGATTTTTAAATCCGCCATATCATTATTCATATCTTAAGATTGCTGAAGGCTGCGATAAAAAATGCACTTATTGTTCGATTCCTTCCATCAGAGGTTCCTACAGATCCGTACCTATGGATGAGCTCATAAAAGAAGCAGAATTCCTTGCAAAGAATTACGTTAAGGAACTGATTCTCGTGGCTCAGGAAACAACCGTATACGGAACAGATATTTACGGAAAAAAGAGCCTTGTCGAACTGGTAAACAAATTAAGTGAAATAGAAGGAATCGAATGGATTAGATTAATGTATTGTTATCCCGAAGAGATTGACGATGACCTTATAAATCTTATTAAAGACAATCCTAAGGTTTGCAAATACCTCGATATGCCCATCCAGCATGCTTCCGACAGGATACTTCAAAAGATGGGCCGCAGGACTTCAAAGAAAGAAATCACAACTCTTATTAAGAGATTAAGAAAAGAAATCCCGGGAATAGCGATAAGAACATCACTTATTACTGGATTCCCGACAGAGACAGACGAAGAAGCTGAAGAACTTTGTGATTTTATCGCCAAGAACAAATTTGACCGTCTCGGAGTATTTACTTACTCAAAGGAAGAAGGTACATTGGCCGCTTCGTTTAAGCCTCAGATAAAAGAAAGCATTAAAAAACTGAGACAGAAGAAACTCATGGAAATTCAAAGAGAGATTTCGATTAAAAGAAATTTATCATTCGTATCCAAAAAGTTTACGGCCATAATAGACGGATACAATCCCGAAGAAGGCTTTTATATTGCAAGACTTTATTTGGATGCTCCCGATATCGACGGAAATGTCTTTATCGAAGCTGAAGAAGATTATTTAAGCGGAACATTTGTTAAAGTAAAAATAACCGATTGTTCGGAATACGATTTATTCGGAGAAATAATAAAATGAATTTACCCAACAAACTGACAGTACTTAGAATTATTATTATTCCATTCTTCATATTTTTTCTGATGGCAAGCTTTATTCCTTTCGGAAAATGGGTTGCATTTGCACTTTTTATAATTGCATCACTTACCGATTTCTTTGACGGACTTATAGCCAGAAAGAAAAATCTTATTACCGATTTCGGTAAATTTGCGGATCCTTTAGCCGACAAATTGCTTGTGTGTTGTGCACTTATATGTCTTTTAGCATTGGGGTCATTAGGAAAATTCGGATATATCCTTGTGCTGGTGATAATCGGCAGAGATTTTATTATTTCGGGCTTCAGACTTGTCGCTGCGGGAAAAGGCGTAGTAATTGCAGCAGATATGTCCGGTAAAATAAAGACTACTCTTCAGATGATTATGATTTTATTTATCATCGCTGATTTAAGCTTCCTTGCAATCCCTACACTAATCCTCGAGATAGCAGTGCTTATTTTAACGGTAGTATCTCTTATTATCTGTATTGTTAAGAACAGAAAAGTATTAGCAGAAACCAAATAACTGTTGGAGTAAATATGATAGTTGAATACATTTCCGTCGGTACGGAAATTCTTCTTGGAAACATAATAAATACCAATGCCGCTTTTCTGGCAGAACAGTTTGCAAAGCTTGGACTTACCGCATACTATCAGACAAGTGTCGGCGATAATAAGGCAAGAATCAACGAATGCCTTGATATTGCGATTCAGCGTTCCGATATTATTGTTATTTCCGGCGGTATGGGCCCTTCATCAGAAGATGTTACCAAAGAAAGCGTAGCAATGTTTCTTGGCAAAGAAACAATTGATGAACATATAGACGGTTGCATAGTAATACCTAATGAATTTGGCAACTCTGCAGGCGAAATCATTGAAGATTCGGGACATATTTTCATTCTTTTACCGGGTCAGTTTAATGAAATGAAACCGATGTTTTTAAAATATGCGGTTCCTTTTCTTGAAGAAAAGTCCGATTCGGTTATCATTACAAAAACCGTTAAAATTGCCGGTTTGGGCGAGAGTGAAGTAGAAGAGAACATAAAAGATTTGATGCTTTCACATTCGAATCCTTCAATTACGATTTATCCCAAATCCGGCGAAGTACATATTCATGTTACGGCAAAAGGCAACGATCAGGCCGAATGCGAGAGATTGATCAATCCCGTCATAAAAGAATTAAAAACACTTGTCGGAGAATATATTTATACAACCAATGATGAGGTTTCTCTTGAACAGGCAGTTGTTAATTTACTTTTATCAAACAAATTAACGGTTTCTACCGTAGAGTCCTGCACGGGCGGTATGGTATCCGCGAGACTTATAAATGTTGCGGGAGTATCCGAAGCTCTTAAAACATGCTACGTAACTTATTCTGATAAAAGTAAGCATAAAATACTCGGTGTAAAGAAATCATCTCTAGAAAAATACACAGCTGTATCAGAAAAGGTGGCCGAGGAAATGGCGCTTGCCGACGATGTACCGAATAAAGCGGATGTTATAGTTTCCGTAACAGGAGTTGCAGGTCCTGACAGCCCTTATGAAGGTAAAGAAGTAGGACTCGTTTATATAGGCTGTAATGTGAAAGGAAAAATAACCGTAAAAGAATATATATTCAAAGGCGACAGAACAAAGGTAAGAGAATGTGCCACAACTGCCGCACTTGATTTGATGAGAGTCTGTATACTTAAATACGTCAGTGAGACTCAGTTTGGAATGTAAGTGTAGAGGGATTTATTATGAATGAATTTGTTTTCTGTCCGCGTTGCGGAGCCGTAACAAAACCGGGCGTTTGCACAAACTGCGGATATAATCTCAATAAAGAAGAGCCTGTCGAAAATAATGTAAATGAGCAGAATGCTACTACAGAACAGGTATTTTATACCGGTCCCGAGAGAAAGAAGTCTGCTCCTAACACAAATAAGAGCTCAAAGGGCTGGATTATCGGCCTTTTAATCGGTGTAGCAGTGGTTTTGGTTACCATTATTCTTTTAGTGGTTCTTTTTGTTGCTGCATTCTTACCGATAGTTATTAAAGGCGTTTACAATACAACGCAGGTTACCACTCAGACAAATCTTCCAACCAATAATAATAACAATAACAACAATATCAACAATCTTTTCCCTGACATTGATCCCGATATAGATCCTGATATTGATCCCGATATAGATCCTGATATTGATCCCGATGTTGACCCTGATATTGATCCCGATGTTGACCCTGATGTTGATCCCGATATATATGATCCGGATTCGGATGAATATTATTATGCAAAAACAATTGAGCCACTTTATTCCGGTACTTCAAAACTTGATTACGATGATTTTATCAACAATATCGTTCCTTCAGCCAATGAGTACTGGGATGAACCCGCAGAGGATAATTTTGATTATTTTATAAACGGTAATTATTCCTCATATTTAAGATCTGAAGTAAGTCACAATTTTATAGAAAGAGACGGTTTTGAGACACCTTACTACGAATATCTGATTGATTCGTATATCCCGAATAAGAATTATACCGTTGAAAGAAGAGCCATTCGTTATGAGGGCGAATGTGACGGTCTTTTCATCAATGCATACTGCACATATTATGCTTTAAGCTCCGATAAAGTTGATTTTACAAAGGCCAATGAAGCATTAAGAAATCAGGCAATCAGTGAACTTTATGAATATGTTTCAAAGAAGAAGAATACAAACTCGGACGAAACATTTAATTACACACTTTATACAGATTCGGTTGTAACATTTAACAATGACGAGGTTATCTCAATAGGATTTTCTACTACTTCTTATGAAAACAACTACATTGAGAATTTCTATGTTCATGGAATCAATATTGATGTTAAAAATGGCGGAGTAATAGATAATACCGCCATACTTGATTTCAGAGGAGACTTCGCAGAATTTTTCGTAGAACGTTCCAACATTCAGAACAGCTACGTTGATGCAATCAATTACAGTCCTTACGAAGATACCGCCAAGGTTTTCCAGGATGACGATGCACTTATTATGTTATTTACACCTCTTGGAATTGAAGTCGGAATTAATTATCGATATCAGTACGATTACGGCTGGGTAACGGTCACAATCAATGATTTTGACGAATATTTTATGAACCAATACAGTTTCGATACCGATTGGGGTCACGGATACGATATTTATCAGTACGAAAAAGACAATAATATCTACTATGATCCTTTCGCTAATCAAGAAACTGAAGAATATTTTTATGATTTATAAAGCATTTATAAAAAATTTTATGATTATCCCATAAATCTTTTTTGCTGATTCGTATATTAATCAGATAACAGAAAAACTCATAAAAGATTTTCAGGAGGTCAGATATGAATTACGGAAAAGAAAAATGTAAAGCTCTTAAGCAGATTCGCAAACAGATAGCTGATAATAACGATATTAATTATGTAATTGAAGAATGCAAGCATAAAGGTAAATGCAAAGGCACATGTCCCAAATGCGAAGCAGAAGTAAGATACCTAGAGAGTGAACTTGAGAAAAGAAGACTTTCGGGTAAGAAGGTTGCCATCGCAGGTGTTTCTGTAGGAATAGCAGCAACATTTTCAGCATGTAATCCCATGAATGTTGTTTATACTATCGTAGATCCGATTGCTAATATCTTTGACGGCGGAAACGGCGGTGGAGAAGAACTTGGCGGTGCAACTACAGTCGCTCCCGATTATGCAGGTGATATTTCAGTTGAACAGCTTGGAGGAGAACCTTTACCTGTGGAAATATATCCCGAGGAAGACGAAAACACAGACGGTTGCGATGACGAAACTTGCGTAGAAACTGATGGATCTGTAGAAAACAATTTTAATGCAAATGATGACTGCGAAGATGATTGTGAAACAGACGAAACCCCAGAAGATGCCGAAAATGCTGACGACGAAGAAGATTCTTCGATAGTTGTTGAAAATAACTATTTGAAATACGAAGATGATTATGAACTTGAAGGCGGCCTGGAATACTATCCTGAAGATGATTTTAATATATCAATAGATGAGATATTCTAAATATGAGTGAAAACAAAGGAGAGACTATTAAATTAGTCTCAGTCAGCAGAATAAGAACAAAAACAGACGGCGAGGGCGTAACAACCCTCGTTGTTTCTATGGGCTGTCCCTTAAGATGTGCTTACTGCATCAATCCTTTTACCTGGGACGGAAGCATCAAAGGTAAAACATATACTATTGATGATTTATACAATGAATTAAAAATCGACAATCTCTATTTCCTTGCCACCGGCGGAGGAGTCATGTTCGGCGGCGGAGAACCTCTTTTAAACGCTGATTTTATCAGTAATTTTATAAAAAAATACAAAGATACGGGATGGAAGTTTTCAATGGAATCATCCCTGAATGTTCCGCTTGAAAACCTTAAAAAAGTAATCGGACTGATTGATTTGTTTATAGTTGATACCAAAGATATGAATAAAGATAGATATGAATTGTACACAAAGGCCGATTACGATAATTTTTTAAATAATCTTAAATATCTTTTAAAAGAAGTCGGACCCGAAAAGATAATCGCGAGAGTTCCGATTATTCCCAATTTCCATAAAGATAAAGAATACGAGGATAATATAAAATCATTACAGGAAATCGGAATTAAAGGCATTGAAGTATTCAATTATATTGATCCTTCCTCAAGAAAAGAAATATCCGATACAGCAAAGAAGAATAAAGAAGATTTTCTTGGTAAAATAAAAAAAGATATTGAATAATCCCTATTGCAATGTTACTATTGTTTCATCTTATTTAGAGAATTCTTCTCTAAGTTTTTCCCGTATGAAAAATAAAAGATGAAACGGAGTGATGCGCTTGATTGTGTAATTTTTTTGTTGACAAGAACAAATGTTTGGGTTAAACTAAAAACAGAACGTATGTTTGATTGGAGGTTAAAATGGAAAGAGAAGAAAAGATTAAAGCGTTGGAAGCTGCTTTAACACAGATTGAGAAGCAATACGGCAAAGGAGCCGTTATGAAACTTGGCGATCCTGCGAGTCAGATGAATGTAGAAACCATTCCTACAGGATCAATAAGCTTAGATATAGCATTAGGTCTTGGTGGTATTCCCAAGGGCCGTGTAATAGAAATCTACGGACCTGAATCTTCAGGTAAAACAACCGTTACACTTCATATGATTGCAGAAGTTCAAAAAAGAGGCGGTATTTGCGGATTTATTGATGCAGAGCATGCGCTTGATCCCGCATATGCCAAGAATATAGGCGTTGATGTTGACAATCTCTATATTTCACAGCCCGATAACGGCGAACAGGCTTTAGAGATAACAGAGACCATGGTTCGTTCCGGCGCTATTGATTTGGTAGTTGTTGACTCAGTTGCCGCACTTGTTCCCAAGGCAGAACTTGAAGGAGATATGGGAGATGCTCATGTAGGTCTTCAGGCAAGACTTATGTCACAGGCTTTAAGAAAACTTACAGGTGCTATCGGAAAGACAAACTGTACCGTAGTATTTATCAACCAGCTTCGTGAAAAGGTTGGCGTATTTTACGGCAATCCTCAGGTTACTACCGGCGGTAATGCTCTTAAGTTCTATTCATCCGTTCGCATGGAAATAAAGAAGGTTGATTCCATCAAGGTTAACGGCGAAGTAGTAGGTAACAGAACCAGAGCCAAGATTGTTAAGAATAAAGTTGCTCCTCCTTTCAAAGAGGCAGAGTTCGATATTATGTTCGGGGAAGGCATTTCCTTTGTAGGCGACTTACTTGATCTTGCTACCGAGATTGATGTTATTAACAAATCCGGCGCTTGGTATGCTTACCAGGGCAATAAAATCGGACAGGGTAGAGAGAATGCCAAGATTTACCTTCAGGACAACCCTGAAGTTTTAAGCGAAGTTGAAAAGGCTGTAAGAACACATTTCAATCTTCAGGATGTTCCTTCGGAAACAGATAAATAATTAGTTAACTTTCCAAGCCCGAAATCTTATGGTTTCGGGCTTTTTTGTTTAGAAAAAGGATAATGCAGGATATTTTGTATGGAAATTAAAAGTATAACAGATTTTAAATCCAATAAAGTCAAAATAGATGCAGAAGGAGTAACTTTTGCTTTATATAAAAGTGATTTGAAGAAATATGATATTAAAGAAGGTGAGCTTGAAGAGGACATCTTCAATGAAATCATGACCGAAATCCTGCCTAAAAGAGCTTTGGACAGAAGCCTAAAGATTATTACAGGCAGAGATATGACTGAAGGCATGATAAAAGACAAGCTAAGGGAAGATTTATATCCTGGAGATATTATTGATTCAGTTATCGAAAGGCTCAAACAGGAGAGACTTATCAATGATGAGCGTTTTATCAGAGGTTTTATAGAAGGCAAGAGTTCAAAGAAGAGCAAAAGAGATATTATGGTCGCGTTATCTTCTAAAAGAGTCGATATGAATCTGGCTGAAAGAATATATGCTGAATTATCTGAAGAAGGCTGCTTATCTGATGAAAAAGAGTTAATCATAAAGCTTTTGGAGAAAAGACATTACGATTTTGAAAAAGCTGATTTTGAAGATAAGCAAAGGCAGATTAGATACCTTCTTGGTAAGGGCTTTTCTTATGATTCAATTCATAGTGCTTTGAAGGATTAAGAATACTTTATTTTGTGGTTCAAAAGCCATTTTGGTTTACAATAATTCTTGACATATTTTTTTAAACAATATAAGATATAAATGTTGTAATTTAAAATATGGGGTTATTATGCCCTGTACATACCGTACAATGATAACTTAATAAGGAGGTAAGACAATCAATGGTTGGACAAGTTAGTGTGGTTGTTTTTCTTGTTGCCATATTAATTACTGCCATTCTTGTTGCGCTTGTTTCCGTCCTGATCACATATTTTGTTTATAAGAACAATATCAAGAGCAAAATCGGAAATGCCGAAGAAAAAGCTCGAGAAATTCTTGATGAAGCATTAAAGACAGCAGAAGCTAAGAAACGTGAAGGGTTGCTTGAGATCAAGGAAGAATCAATAAAGTACAAAAATGAGATCGAAAAAGAGAACAAGGAACGCAGAGCTGAACTTCAGAGAAGTGAAAGAAGAGTTCAGCAAAAAGAAGAAAGCGTAGACAAGAAGCTCGAACAGATTGAGCGTAAGGAAGCAGCAATTTCTTCAAAAGAAGCAGAACTGGCTAAAGAAAAAGAATCCGTTTCTAAACTTAACGAGCAAAGATTGAAAGAACTTGAACGTATTTCAGGTTATACCTCTGAAGAAGCAAAAGAGTATTTGTTAAGAATTGTTGAAGATGATTTGAAACACGAGAAAGCTGTCCGGATTAAAGAAATGGAAAACCAGGTGAAGGACGAGAGTTCTCAGAAAGCCAAGGAGTATGTTGTAAATGCCATCCAGCGTTGCGCTGCAGATCATGTTTCAGACGTGGCAATCTCCGTTGTAAACCTTCCCAATGATGATATGAAGGGAAGAATTATCGGACGTGAGGGCAGAAACATCAGAACCCTTGAACAGATGACGGGTGTTGAATTTATTATCGATGATACTCCCGAAGCTGTTGTTTTATCAGGCTTTGATGCCGTAAGAAGAGAAGTTGCGAGAATTGCTCTCGAAAAACTTATCCTAGACGGAAGAATTCATCCGGCTAAGATTGAAGAGTCGGTTGAAAAGGCCCAGAAAGAAGTCGAGAATATAATGAAAGAGGAAGGCGAGAACGCTGCTCTTGAGGCAGGTGTTCACGGAGTTAATCCCGAACTCATTAAAATCCTCGGCAAATTACATTTCCGTACAAGTTTCGGTCAGAATGCACTTAAGCATTCAATTGAAGTTGCTCATATTGCAGGTCTTCTTGCAGAAGAAATCGGTCTGGATGCAAAGATGGCCAGAAGAGCAGGACTTCTTCATGATGTTGGAAAAGCGGTCGATCACGACCAGGAAGGTACTCATGTTACTCTCGGTACCGAGCTTTGCCGTAAATATCATGAACCCGCAATTGTTATAAATGCGGTTGAATCACACCATGGTGATGTAGAACCTACTTCTCTTATCGCTCGTATTGTTCAGGCTGCGGATGCTATTTCGGCAGCAAGACCCGGTGCCAGAAGAGAAACCTTAGGTGCTTATACTACGAGACTTACTGAACTTGAAGAATTATCCAACAATTTTGACGGCGTTGAAAAATCTTTTGCTATTCATGCAGGACGAGAAATACGTGTTATGGTAATACCTGATAAAATCACAGATGATGATATGGTATTGCTTGCTCATGACATTTCCAAGAAGATTGAGGACGAACTTAAATATCCCGGTCAGGTTAAAGTTAATGTCATCAGAGAAACAAGAGTTATTGATTATGCTAAGTAAAATTAAAACCCCTTGCGAAAGCGAGGGGTTTTTTGATGCAAAAAACTTGTATTTTTTCTTGAAGAAATGCTTTTCTAGTATTAAAATAAAAACCGTGTATGATTAATGTTTAAAGGAGTAGTTTCGTTAGAAACGTGAGATTTTATGAAAGAATACTCTTTACTTACAAAAGATGAGCTCATGGAACTTAAAAACGAGTTTCTTAATGAGTACGAGGATTTAAAAGCTAAAGGACTTAAATTAAACATGGCAAGAGGTCTTCCCGGAGCTGAACAGCTTGATATGGAAGCAGATTTCTTCAATACATTAAATCCCATGTCTGAGTTTAAATCCGAAGCAGGCATTGACTGCAGAAACTATGGTGAGCTTCTTGGTATTACAGAAGCCAGAAGACTCATGGGAGATATGATGAATATTTCTCCCGATAATGTAATAGTTTTTGGTAACTCGAGCCTTAATATCATGTATGATACGGTTTGCCGCTCTATGATACTCGGTGTTTGCGGTTCAACACCTTGGTGCAAGCTTGATAAGGTTAAATTCCTTTGCCCCGTACCCGGTTATGACAGACATTTTGCCATAACAGAGCAGTTTGGCATTGAAATGATAAATATTCCCATGAAGGCAGATGGTCCCGATATGGATATGGTGGAAGAGTACGTTAACAACGATCCTGCTGTAAAAGGTATCTGGTGCGTACCAAAATATGCAAATCCTACAGGTATTTCTTATTCGGATGAAGTAGTTAAAAGATTTGCCGCATTAAAGCCCGCAGCTGAAGACTTCAGAATTTTCTGGGACAACGCTTACAATATCCATCATTTATATGATGATAATCAGGATAATATCCTTGAAATCTTTGCAGAATGCTGCAAAAACGGAAATGACGATATGGTTTACAAATTCTGTTCGACCTCTAAAATCACATTTCCCGGTAGCGGTATAGCAGCACTTGGTACATCCAAGAAGAATCTTGAATTTATAAAGAGTGTTATTACAATTCAGACAATCGGTCATGATAAGCTTAATCAGTTAAGACATGTCAGATATTTTAAGAATTTCGACGGTATGAAGAAGCATATGAAGAAACATGCCGAGATTTTAAGACCGAAATTCGAAATGGTACAGGAAAAACTCGAAAAAGAACTTGGCGGTTTAGGAATCGGTTCATGGACCAATCCTCACGGAGGTTACTTTATTTCCTTCAATTCTCTTGACGGATGCGCCAAAGAGATTATTGCAAGATGTAAAGAAGCCGGTGTTACAATGACCGGAGCTGGAGCTACATATCCTTATAAAAAGGATCCGTTTGATTCAAACATAAGAATTGCTCCTACATTCCCGCCTATCGATGAACTTTCACAGGCAATTGACATATTCTGTCTGGTAGTAAAACTTGTAAGTGTTAGAAAATATCTTGATGAAATTAATTAAAAATACAAAAAGCCATCCTAAAAAGGTGGCTTTTTTGATGACCTGAAGAGTCAATATTTTATGATTTACATAAATGATTTTCATAAATAAAATATATCAGTTTTTAATTGACATAAAAATCTCAATTTGTCCATTTTCCTATATATAGTTATAATTCTTTTATCTGATTCTAGATATAGAAACGCTCTTTTTAAGTGCCTAAAAATAGGCAATTTTTCAAAATAAATTCCATTTTTTAATTGCTTTTTTGACCTGTTTTTAATATAATAACTTATGCAGTCAACGATTAACATAATTAGTTGACTCCTCTTACACAAATTGGGGTTTGGAAGGTCTTATGGAAAAGCAGATTCAGCTGTTTATAGATTACATACATAATAAGAAAAAAACGTCCAATAATACTGAGATGTCATATAAGAGGGATTTGCTTAAGGTAGTTTCCTATTTGAAGGATAAGGGCATTAACAAATGGGAAGATGTTAAGTTTGAAGATCTTAAAGCATACATTGATTCAATGTTTGAAGAGAACTTTGCAAATGCCTCTATTTCCAGAAGTGTAGCTTCCGTAAAAGCATTATTTGCTTTTCTTCAATATTCTAAAGTAGTCACTGATGATGTAGCCAAAGATTTAAAGGCTCCTAAAATCGAAAAGAAAATGCCCAGCATTTTATCGAAGAACGAAGTAACCTTGCTTCTTGAACAGCCTTCGGGTAAAACTCCAAAGCAGATTCGAGACAAGGCAATGCTTGAGCTTTTATATGCAACAGGTATCAGAGTCAGCGAACTTATTTCTCTTGAAAATTCAGACATTAACTTAAACATGGATTTTATTAAGATTCGTGATTTGAAAAAAGAAAGGCTTATTCCGTTCGGAACCAAGGCCCATAATGCAATGACCGAATATATTTTAAATTCGAGAGACGTTTTGCTTGAAAACAACGAATCCAAGTATTTCTTTGTGAACTGCTCAGGATCACAGATGTCCAGACAGGGCTTTTGGAAACTGATTAAGAGTTATACCAAAATGGCCGGTATTGATGCCGACATTACACCTCATACATTAAGACATTCGTTTGCAGCACATCTTGTGGAAAACGGTGCAGAACTTAAAGCTGTACAGGAAATGCTCGGACATTCCGATATTTCCACTACTCAGATTTATCTTAACAATACACAGAATCATTTAAGAGATGTGTATGACAAGACTCATCCGAGAAGCTAATCTTTAAAAATCGAGTAGGAGGGAAAATTTAAATAAATTTTCCCGACCTCTCACACCACCGTGCGTACCGTTCGGTACACGGCGGTTCAATCAACTTAACAAGTAACACACCTTTCGGTGTAGTAATCTAACATTGAGACTAGTCCAAATGAGGTTAGTCTCTTTGTACTTATAGCCTTTTGTACCCATCCATTGTGAGCGAGTCTCGCATATCTGTCTCCACAATAGGCGATTTTATATGCTGCCCATCTTGGTACGTCCAGCTTCATCAAATTCTTAGCTCTATTCTGCGGAGTTTTCCAATGCTTCCAAATACACATACGAAGTCTGAATCTGATGTTT
>FNEU01000001.1 GCA_900100245.1 Lachnospiraceae bacterium G41 | reverse complement strand
CAAGTTCGGCAATAGACATTTCTGGGCTGAGGGATACTACGTGAGCACAGTCGGACTCAACGAGGCAACAATCAAAAAATACATTCAGGAGCAAGAGAACCACGATATCGCGATGGATAAACTGAGTGTGAAAGAGTATGAAGACCCCTTCAAGGGGTAGCAAAGTAATACAACTGCCCTTTCAAGGGCAGCGACGAGTCAAAGGCAGTTTGGCTTGAACAAAGAGAAAGCCAGCGTCTTTAGGCGCTGGCCGGTATCACCCCCTTATAGGGGCGAGCAAACCACCCGTTTGACGGGTGGTCATGATTGCAAAAAGCCCTGTATTGTGGTAAAATAGGGCGAATTGAATATGAAACGGAAGGTGTCAAAGCGACGTCGGTCGGCTTTGGTGAAAAGGGAAACAGGTGCAAGTCCTGTGCGAACTCGTCACCGTAATTGCGGAGTTTATGCCAATATGCCACTGGTAACGCGGGAAGGCGGCATAAATGCAGATGTATCAGTCGGGAGACCTGCCTTTCGCTGTACGCGGGGAATTTCCCCGAGCCACGAGTAACTGGCTGTACGAAAAAGGAATGGGTAATTCTTTTACCCGCTTTTCTCATGTTCTTTTTTTGCAGGCCTTTATCGTTTTGATAGAGGTTTTTTGTATTTCGGGGTTTAATAATACAACAAGACTTTAAGTCTATGGAGGAAAAATGAGAAAAAAAATTTTATCACTTATTACCGCAGGTACAATGATTGCTGTCTGCCTTTCAGGCTGTAACTTAACCAACAGCATCATTCAGGAAACACAGCAGGAGATTGAAGAGGCAAAGGAAAACGCCGAACAAGAGGGCGAGGCTTTGCAGGAAGATCTCGACAAAGCAGCAGAAGATCTTCTTAATGCATTTCCCACTATCGATGAAGACGGAGCGATTGTCGAAGAGGAGACAGATCAGATGAAAGCAGATGAAGTTGCCGAATTAATCGATGCAATATATGTTCAGGCAAGAACAGATGAGACAGATGCTCAGTGCAAGGCTGCAAAGGAAGCATGGGACGCACTTACCGATGAGCAGAAGGAACTTGTAGAAGGCGAAGATGCAGATCCCGATTATTTCGGAAGAGATACAGGTGATGCTTCTCTGGATGATCCCAGAAACCAGGATGAAATCGGTGAGAACGAAATCCTTGTTGTAAGCTTTGGTACATCTTTCAATGATTCCAGAGCAAACGATATTAAGGGTATCGAAGATGCGCTTGCAGAAGCTTATCCTGACTGGTCTGTAAGAAGAGCATTTACAGCTCAGATTATCATCAACCATGTTCAGGCAAGAGATGAAGAGTTTATAGATAATGTAGATCAGGCCCTTGAGAGAGCCATTAACAACGGTGTAAAGAATCTTGTGGTTCAGCCCACACATCTTATGCACGGTGCAGAATATGATGAGTTAATCGAAGCTCTCGAAGCTTACGAAGACAAGTTTGAAAGCGTAAAGGTTGCAGAGCCTCTTCTCGGTGAAGTAGGCAGCGATGCAACAGTAATCAATGCAGACAAGAAGGCTGTAGCTGAAGCAGTAGCAAATGCAGCAGCAAAGGAAGCAGGATTTGACAGCGTAAAAGATATGCAGGAAGCCGGCATTGCACTTGTACTCATGGGACATGGTACATCACATGCAGCAAAGGTTTCTTACAGCCAGATGCAGACACAGATGAAAGAACTCGGATTTGAGAATGTATTTATCGGTACGGTAGAAGGCGAACCTGAAGAAACAGCTTGTGAAAACGTAATCGATGCAGTAGCAGAAGCAGGTTACAAGACAGTAGTTTTAAGACCTCTTATGGTAGTTGCAGGTGACCATGCTAACAATGATATGGCCGGCGAAGATGAAGATTCATGGCTTTCAATGTTCAATGCATCAGGAAACTTTGACGAAGTTAAGACTCAGATTTCCGGTTTGGGAAGAATTGAGGAAATTCAGAAGCTCTATGTAGAGCATACTAAGGAAGCCCTTAAATAATTATATTCTCGGCGGAAATTAAATTACGATTTAATTTAGTTTCCGCCGCTTTTTTCTTATTTCGGGGGAATAATATTAAAATTTTTATCATAAAAGATATAAAACACGGAGAATTTTAAAATGAAAAAATCTTTACTTTATCTGGCAGGTATTATTACCTCGATAGCACTTCTTGCAGGATGCGACATAAAAGGCGCACCTGAAATGATTAATTTAGATGACGAATCAGAAGGATTCATAAAAAATGAAATTATAGATGAAAATGGTTCGGTTGAAGAAATTGAAATAACGGAACCCGAGGTTTCAAAACCTGAAGCAGCCAAGTGCGAACTTGAGGACGGTGTTTATATTGCTGAGTTTGATACAGACAACTCAATGTTTCATGTAAATGAAATGTGCGACGGCAAGGGAGAACTTACCGTAAAAGACGGTCAGATGACCATCCATGTATCACTTGCTTCAAAGAAGATAGTTAATCTTTATTACGGATTCGCAGAGGATGCACAAAAAGACGGTGCAGTATTACTTGAGCCCACAATTGATGTTATTGATTATAATGACGGAACAACGGATGAAGTTCATGGCTTTGATATCCCTGTTCCGTATCTTGATGATGAATTTGATGTTGCCCTTATCGGAACAAAGGGGACCTGGTACGACCACAAGGTTTCTGTTTCAAACCCTGTTTTAAAAGATGTTACAGTAGTGGATGATAAAGGTGTTGAACAGTTTGCAGGCTATGTTTACCAGGGTGACTATACTATAGAAGTTGATCTTGAAGGCGGTTCCGGAAAGGCTACAATTGCTTCCCCCGCACAGATTAAAAATCGTGATGACGGCAGTCAGGTTGTTTGCATTGAATGGAGCAGCCCCAATTACGATTACATGCTTGTAGGCGATGAAAAATATTTGCCTGTTAATCCTGACGGAGAATGCTCAATCTTTGAGATTCCGGTTGCCGATTTTGACGAGCCCTTAGAGGTAATTGCGGACACCGTTGCGATGAGCAAACCGCACGAAATTGAGTATACTCTTATCTTTCATTCTGATACAATAAAAGAGGTTGAGTAAGAGGCAAAAAATGCTAAAAAAATTAAGCATAATTCTTTTATCAGGTATTATCACTTTAGGACTGGCGTTCTTTTTTGGATGCGACAGTCCTTCTTCGGATTTTACGGACTTTGTTGCGATTGAAAATGCGGCTGCCAATGAGAGCGAAGAGGCTTCGGACAAGGATATTTTCGGACTCAAATATTCGCATTCTTTGGATACCGAATACGCCAAAGTTTTTACGGTTGATTATTACGAAGAGGGATATGTTTTACTGACCGTAAAAGAAGATGATTCAAAGTATTTAATCGTTCCCGAGGGTAAGGATATTGAAGTTACCGACGATGTTACGATTATAAAAAGACCGATAGAAAACATTTATCTTGTATCTTCATCCTCGATGGATATGTTTGTCGGAATTTCCGCACTGGATAGTATAAAGTTTTCCGGCAGACAGGCGGATGACTGGTACATAAAAGAAGCAGCAGATGCCATGAACGAGGGCAGAATCGTTTATGCCGGCAAATACAGCAAACCCGATTATGAACTGATTGTGTCGGGAGGCTGCGATCTGGCGATTGAAAACACGATGATATATCATTCGCCCGATGTGCTGGACCAGTTTAAAGTATTCGGCATTCCTTACATCATCGACTATTCAAGCTATGAGGAACATCCTCTCGGCAGAGTTGAGTGGATTAAGTTTTACGGAGCGCTTCTTGGCAAAGATGAAGAAGCAAAAGTCATATTCGATGAAGAAAAAGCACTGGTCGACAAGATAAAAGAGGGCGATGAAACCGGCAAGAGTGTGGCATTCTTTTACATTACTTCCAACAATCTTGTGCAGGTAAAAAAATCCTCCGACTATATTCCGAAAATGATTGATATAGCGGGCGGCGAATATGTTTTTGATTATCTTGATGACGACTCTTCGGCGAAGACCACCGTCAATATGCAGATAGAGGAGTTTTACAAAACCGCCAGGGATGCGGATATTTTAATATACAATTCCTCGATAGATACAAGCGTAAATTCGCTGGATGATTTATACGCGAAATGCGATCTTTTAAAAGATTTTAAGGCCGTAAAGGAAGGAAATGTCTGGTGCACATCACAGGATATGTATCAGCAGTCGCTTTCCACGGCTTTTATGATAGAGGATTTTAACAAGGTTTTTAACGACAAAGATGAAGGTTTGAATTACTTATACAGGCTTAAGTAAAGTCAGGTAACTTATGGGCAGAAAGAAAACACTCAGATACATAATTGCTTTTACGGTGCTTGTTCTGGGCATCTGTGTTTTCTTTGTGCTTAATGTATGTATCGGAAGCGTAAAAATCTCCTTAAAAGATGTATATGATGCGATTTTTCTTCATACCGCAGATCAGACCGTCAATACGATTATCTGGAACATAAGACTTCCGAGAACCGTGGCTGTCTTTATTTTGGGCGGTGCGCTGGCTCTGTCCGGATATCTTTTGCAGACATTTTTCCACAATCCCATTGCAGGCCCGTTTGTGCTCGGAATTTCTTCGGGTGCGAAAATGTGCGTGGCTCTTGCGATGGTTTTTCTTTTATCAAGATCCCTTAAGGCAGGCAGCTTTACGCTTATCCTGGCGGCATTTGCCGGTGCTTTAATCTGCATGGGATTTGTTCTTTTGATGACCGGAAAGATAGATTCGATGGCAATGCTCATTGTATGCGGTGTCATGATAGGATATATCTGTTCCGCGATAACCGAGCTTGTCGTAACATTCGCGTCCGATGCCGATATAGTCAATCTTCACAACTGGTCGCGCGGTTCGTTTTCAGGCATGACCTGGGATAACGTGAAGGTGATGGCGGTTGTTATATTTATTTCTTTTATACTCGTATTTCTTTTATCAAAACCCCTTGATGCATACAATTTAGGCGAGTCCTTTGCCAAGGGCATGGGCGTAAACGTAAAGGCTTTAAGAGCATTTATAGTGCTTTTATCAAGCCTTCTTTCCGCATGCATCGTGGCATTCGCGGGACCCATTTCGTTCGTCGGAATAGCAGCTCCGCATTTAATCAAAAAACTGTTTAAATCGAGCAAACCGATTCTTTTAATTCCCGCGAGTTTCTTAGGCGGAAGCCTTTTCTGCCTATTCTGCGATTTACTGGCGCGAAATCTCTTCGCACCGACGGAACTTAATATCAGTACCGTCACCGCGATATTCGGAGCACCCGTGGTTATATTTATTCTTTTAAACAAAAAGGAAAGGGGGCGCTCATGACAGATATTATAAGATGTGAAAATCTGACTATCGGATATAATAAAAAGCCCCTCATAAAAGACATAAATATAGCGGTTAAAAGGGGCGAAATCGTAACGCTTATCGGACCTAACGGAGCAGGCAAATCAACGCTTCTTAAAAGCCTTTCGAGGCAGCTTGAACCGATTGAGGGAAGCATTTTCCTGGATGATAAAAATCTCGCGGAAATGTCAGGAAGCGATTTGTCTAAAAAGGTTGCGATTCTTTTTACCGACAGAATCAAAGGTGAAATGATGAACTGTTACGATGTGGTCGCAACAGGAAGATATCCTTATACGGGTTATTTCGGTGTTCTTGGTGCAAAAGATCGCGAAATAATAGAAAACACAATGAAACTGGTTAAAGTCGATGATCTTTGCGACAGGGATTTTAAGAAAATAAGCGACGGTCAGAGACAGCGAATCATGCTTGCAAGAGCACTTTGCCAGGAGCCTGAAATAGTTCTTTTAGATGAGCCGACTTCATTCCTTGACATAAGACACAAACTCGAGTTTTTAAGCATCTTAGAGAAGATGAAAGAAGATAAGAAACTGACCGTAATCATGTCGGTTCACGAGCTTGATATCGCTCAAAAAATATCGGACAGAGTTTTGTGTTTAAAGGGCGATAAGGTGGAAAAGTTCGGAACGCCCGAGGAGATATTTACGAAAGATTTTATCCGCGATTTGTTTGATGTAAACGAAAGTTTAAACGAATATGCGGAGAAGAAAAATATTAAACTTTTTTGAGTAGAATAATTTGACTGATAATCAAAAAATCAGCCGGATGAGAGATAAAATGAGTAAAGTAATCATGGTGCAGGGAACCATGTCAGGAGTAGGTAAAAGCTTTCTCGTGGCAGGTCTTTGCAGAATCTTTAAACAGGACGGATATCGCGTGGCTCCTTTTAAGTCACAGAATATGGCGCTTAATTCGTACATCACGGATGAAGGGCTTGAGATGGGTCGCGCTCAGGTCATGCAGGCCGAGGCTGCAGGCATTAAGCCCAAAGTTTGCATGAACCCGATCCTTTTAAAGCCTACGGACTCAATCGGTTCGCAGGTAATCGTAAACGGCGAGGTCTTGGGACAGATGAGTGCGAGGGAATATTTTGCCTATAAGAAACAGTTAGTTCCCTGCATAAAAGAAGCATTTAAGGAACTTGAAAAAATCGCAGACATTATTGTAATCGAAGGTGCAGGAAGTCCTGCAGAAATTAACCTAAAAGAAAACGACATTGTAAACATGGGCATGGCTGAGATAGTTGATGCGCCCGTTCTTTTGGTCGGAGATATAGACAGAGGCGGTGTCTTTGCGCAGCTACTCGGAACGATAATGCTTCTTGAAGATAAAGAAAAAGACCGCATAAAAGGTCTTATCATCAATAAGTTTCGCGGGGATAAAACCATACTTGATCCGGGCATCGATATGCTCGAAGAAAAGGGTAAAATCCCTGTTGCGGGCGTGCTTCCTTACATGAATGTAAGGCTCGAGGACGAAGACAGTTTATCCGACAGATTTGACAATAAAAAACACGGTGTAATTGATATCGCAATCGTTCGTTTTCCACGTATTTCCAACTTTACTGACTTCAATGTGTTTGAGCAGAATTCTTCGGTTTCGCTTAGATATGTTACAACTCCCGAAGAACTTGAAAGCGCGGATATGATAATTTTACCCGGCAGCAAAAATACCATCGGAGATCTTAAATGGATGCGCCAGAACGGTATTGAAGCAATGGTTAAAAAGTGCGCTGAGAAAGTGCCTGTATTCGGTATATGCGGCGGTTTCCAGATGCTTGGAAAATCAATTGACGATCCCGACAAAATCGAAGAAGGCGGCAGCATAAACGGCCTCGGACTTCTTGATATTGAAACTGTTTTAAAGAGCGAAAAAACCAGAACGCAGAAGACTGGGTACTTAAATGAAATCGGCGGTGTTTTATCAGGTCTTTCGGGGCTTGAATTTGAAGGCTATGAGATACATGTGGGTGAGACAAGCGGAAATGCTTCTGACATTATCTGCAACGGAAATATCTACGGTACATATATTCACGGTATCTTTGACAAAAAAGAAATTGCAGAGACAGTCATCAAAGTTTTGGCTGATAAAAAGGGTGTCGAAATCAGTGACGACAACCTGATGGATTATGCTTCTTTTAAGGAAAAGGAGTACGACCGCATGGCGGATATTTTAAGAGAACATCTCGACATGGAGAAGATTTATGGAATGCTTAACGAAGCAAGCATTAACTGAATATAAGATTGCAGCTCCCGATGAAAGCATTCATACAAAAATAAAGGCGCACTGGGACGATGTCGCAAAGCCTTTGGACGGAATGGGCGATTTTGAAGATTTAATCTGCAGGATCGGAGCCATACAAAAAAGCGAAGATGTAAAGCTTGATAAAAAGGCATTGCTCATTATGTGTTCCGACAACGGCATCGTAAAAGAAGGTGTGAGCCAGAGCGATTCATCCGTTACTTTGTCGGTTGCAAAGAACATGCTTAAAGGCAAATCCTCGGTCGCTGTAATGGCTGAAAAGAACGGCATTGATATGTTTGTCTACGATGTCGGAATCGATACTGACGAAGAGCCTGAAGGCATCATAAATACAAAGATTAATAAGGGAACAAAAGACTTTTATATAGAGCCTGCAATGAGCGAAGAAGAAACGCTTAAGGCAATTAATCTCGGAATAAATCTTGTCAAAGAATATCGCGATAAAAACTACGACATTATCCTTACAGGAGAGATGGGCATAGGAAATACAACAACCAGCGCAGCTGTTTGTTCAGCGATATTTGAAGGCGATGAAACAGATAAACTTACAGGACGCGGTGCGGGACTTGATGACGAAAAGTTTCTAAACAAGAAAAGAATCATCAGAGAATCGATTGAGAAATATTCACTTAAAACCGCAGATGCTTTTACGATTCTTTCAACCGTAGGAGGCTTTGATATTGCAGCTTTGACAGGGGTCTGTTTAGGCGGTGCAATGTACGGTGTTCCGGTTGTTTTAGATGGTGTAATTACAATGGCTGCAGGACTTGTCGCTGAGAAGATTTGTCCGGGCGTTAAGGATTATTTGATTCTTTCGCATAAGGGCAAGGAACCCGCATCGGAAATGATTTCTGACACACTTGGATTAAAGCCAGTAATCGATGGGGATATGGCTTTAGGCGAAGGCACAGGTGCAGTGATGATGTTATCTCTTTTAGGAGATGCACTTTGTGTATATAACAACGCGGCGAGATTTTCGGAAATAGCAGTAGATAATTACATACGTTTATCAGAATAGTATTGGTGGGAAAATGATTACATTAATTTACGGCGGCAGCGCGTGCGGAAAATCGCAGTATGCGGAAGACACGATTTGTCGTTTGAGTGAGGGTAAAAGTAAATATTATATCGCTACAATGCAGGTTGGCGATGATGAGGAAAACATCGAGAGAGTCGAAAAGCACAGAGAAATGCGTAAGGAAAAAGGCTTTACGACTATAGAGCGCCAGGTCGATGTTAAGAAGGCTCTTGATGAAATGACCGGTTCGAAAAACGCACTGCTTGAATGCGTTTCTAATCTTGTGGCAAACGAGATGTTTTTCGGTGGAGAAATCATAAGCAAAGAAGAGACTGTTTGGAAGGTAAAAGACGGTATTTCAAAGCTTGCAGAGGGCACAGAAAACCTTGTAGTGGTAACAAACAATGTCTTCGAATCGGACTCTGATTATGACGAAACAACACTTTCCTACATGAATGCTTTAGGAGAGATAAATGCGTATTTAAGCACTCTGGCAGATGAAGTATTTGAAGTAGTGGTCGGAATACCTTTAAGGATAAAATAATGAGTGTAATCAAATCATTTTTAATTGCATTATCGATGTATTCAAAAATCCCCGTACCGAGGACGGAATGGAAAGAGAAGGATATGAGATTTGTATTTGTGTTCTTCCCTTTTATAGGTGTCATTATCGGCGCACTGGAATTAGGATGGTTTTATCTGAATGATTATATGGGTAATATTCCTGTTATTTTAAGGGTGTTTGTTGCTGCTGCGATACCCATTGCAGTTACCGGTGGGATACATATTGACGGCTTTATGGATACGATGGATGCGTTTCATTCATACCGCGACAGGGAAAAGAAACTTGAGATTCTAAAAGATCCGCATATCGGTGCTTTTTCTGTGATAATGCTCGCTCTCTACGGCCTTATATTCTTAGGCGCCTTATCATTTGTTGAAGATGCTAAGACTGCGATAACATTTGGCATAATCTTTGTTTTATCAAGGTGTGTCAGCGGCTTTTGCGCTCTTTCTTTTAAAAGCGCTCATGAGGGAACACTTGATTATTTTACGAAGAACAGTTCCAAAACTTTGGTGAAGATTTTGGTGATACTTGAAGCGGTGGCAGCTATAGTCGGAATGGCATTTATAAATCCTGTTTTTGCCGTATGTGTAAGCGTAAGCATTATCGTAAGTGTAATTTTTTATTATTTTAAGACCAAAAAAGAATTTGGCGGAGTGACGGGAGATACGGCCGGATATCTTTTGCTTATCACAGAGAGAAACGCACTTCTTGCAATGGTTATAATATCGATTATTATTCAGAGATTTAATGTAATTTATATGTAAATGAGGGGCAGTATGAAACTGATTATCGGCGGTTACGCGCAGGGGAAATTAAATTACGCGGTTACAAAATACAATGTGGCTGAAGACCATGTTTTTGAGAGCGTGCTTCCTTCGAGTGAAGAAGCAGAAAAACTTGAAGGTGCGGTCATTGTTTCAAGCCTTCATAAGTGGATAAAAAAGCGCATAAAAGAGGGCGGTAGACCTGAGGAAGAAATTTCTTCGTTCGTTAAGAAAAATCCGGACTGCATCATTATCTGCGACGAAATCGGCAACGGTATCGTTCCGATGGATCCGTTTGAAAGAGTTTACAGGGAGAGAACCGGACGTATACAGGTTAAGCTTGCTGCAGATGCGGAAGAAGTGGAGAGAGTCGTATGCGGAATAGCGCAGAAGATAAAATAAAACTGATATTCGTTCGACACGGTTTAACGCCCGCCAATGAAGGACGCAAATACTGTGGCAGAAGAAACGACGAGGATTTAAGTGAGGCAGGCATAAAGCTTGTTACTGCCCGAAAAGAATCCGGCATATATCCCAATGCGGATATTGTGTTTGTATCGCCTAAGAAAAGGGCAAAACACACCTCGGAGATAATCTTTCCGGGTGTTGAAAAAATAATTGTGCCTGAATTTGATGAGATGGATTTCGGAGATTTCGAAGGAAAAACTCATGAAGAATTAAAAGATACGCCCGAATACAAAGCGTGGATAGAATCGGACGGAAATCTGCCTTTTCCCGGCGGTGAAAGCAGGGAAGATTATTCCATGCGTGTTGGCAGAGGTTTTGAATGTATGCTTCAAAAACTATGCGAATACAAAGAATGCGGAAGGGTATTTTCTAATGTTGCGATAACAGCTCACGGCGGAACTATAATGGCAGTTTTAAGTAAATATGCCAATGAAAGTTATTTCGGAAGCATGGTAGCAAACGCCGGAGGATTTGTATGTGAAGTAAATCCCGAAGATGCGTATTCCCTGAAAGTGACAGAAAGATTTCCCGACAGATGATGAAAGTTTCTTTTAGGATGATTGGATAATATTTGGTTAAATGATTAAGACAATTCTTCTGTTTCATATAATTGCATTTGTACTGGGTTTTTTTCTGGATCTTCTGATAGGAGATCCGCACTGGATCTATCATCCTGTACGATTAATCGGACTGCTCATAAGTCTTTGCGAGAAGATTTTTTTAGGGAAGAAAAGCAAAGCAGAGAGCGATTCAACCGGCGAAGAAACTTCAGGAAAGACTGATGATAAAAAGGCTGAGAACACAAAGATTTTCTTTGGATTATTAACGGTAATCACAGTTTTGTTTATTACCCTTTTAATAACCGGAGCACTATGTTTCTGGTCGTATTATTTCAACAAATATTTAGGTCTCGCAGTCGAAGCGATTCTTACTTACTTCATACTCGCAACAAAGAGTCTTAAAAGTGAGAGCATGAAAGTGTATAAGGCGCTAAATACAGGTACTCTTGAAGATGCAAGGCATGCGGTATCCATGATAGTGGGAAGAGATACAGAGAACTTAAGTGAAGAAGGTGTGGTTAAAGCTGCGGTTGAAACCGTTGCGGAAAACACTTCGGACGGTGTGATTGCGCCGATGATTTTTACATGTTTAGGCGGACCTGTTTTAGGCTTTTTATACAAGGCCGTAAATACAATGGACTCGATGATCGGATACAAGAACGACAAGTATCTTTATTTCGGAAGAGCAGCCGCAAAACTCGATGATTTTGTAAATTTCATACCCGCCAGAATAAGCGCGTATCTGATGATACTTGCGGCATTTTTAGGCGGTAAGGGTTATAACGGAAAGAAAGCCAAAGAGATATTTAAACGCGACAGATTTAATCACGCAAGTCCGAATTCCGCACAGACCGAATCGGTATGCGCAGGTGCTCTCGGGGTAAGACTTGCGGGCGATGCTTCATATTTCGGAAAAATTGTAAAGAAGCCTTATATTGGTGATGCAGACAGAAACATAGAAAGAGACGATATAAAAAGAGCATGCAGACTCATGTATATTACAGCATTTTTATGCATGATTATTTGTACGGTTATTTTGATAACAACCTGGGAGATATTATTGTTTGCAGGTTTTTAAAGAGATATTTTTTCATGGAAGAGGTCAGATAATTGAGTGAAATTATCCATGGCGGAGACGTCTACAGAAATAAAGTGAATATAGATTTTTCGGTCAGCATCAATCCCTGCGGCGTTCCCTCTAAGGTGAAGGATGCATTAACAAATGCCATTGATTCACTCGAAAAATATCCGGATATACGTTCAGAGAAGCTTACAAAAGCGGTAGCCAAAATGCTTGATGTAAAAGAAGAAAACCTTGTCTTCGGAAACGGTTCTTCGGAACTTTTTATGGGAATTGCCAATGCATTTAAACCCTCGAAAGTTCTTATCGCGACTCCTTCTTTTTACGGATATGAATATGCGTTTTTGCCTAATGCTGAAAACATCATTTATTACTTCATGAAAGAGGAAGACGATTTCGGAATAACGGATGATTTTCTTAATGCCTTAACCGATGATTTGGATTTTGTGGTGCTTGCCAATCCGAACAATCCTACCGGAAAGCTTATTGATGATTCGCTTCTTCTTGAAATTATAAAGACAGCTAAAGATAAAAATATAAGAGTGATTCTCGATGAGTGTTTTATCGAATTTACCGAGGGTAATCACTCGCTTGTAAGCAAAATCACGGAATATCCAAACCTTTGCATTATCAGATCTTTTACGAAGATTTTTGCGATTCCGGGTGTAAGACTCGGCTACTTGATTTCGTCTGATTTAAGCTTTAACGAAACGGTTAAAAAACATCTCGCGGAGTGGAATATTTCCGCATTCGGACAGGCAGCGGGTGTTGCTTGTACGGAGTGTCTGGATTATGTCGATACTTCGAAAAAAGTTATAAGGGAAGAGAGAGATTTTCTTTACGATGAGTTTAAAAGACTGAACATTAAAGCATACGATTCAACCTGCAATTTTATCCTGATTAAAGATACAAGAAAACTTGATGAGGAATTGTTAAAGCGCGAAATTCTTTTACGAAACTGCTCGAATTTTAAAGGCCTTGATGAAGGTTATTACAGGATTGCGGTAAGAACGCATGAAGAGAACAAAGAGCTTATAGAAGCGCTTAAGAATTTATAAGAGGAATATAATTTGGAACTGATTGATAAAATCGAAAGGCTTCTTCCTTCGGATATCGAGAAAAGAAGTTTTGAGATTATAGGCGAAGAATTAAATAAATTGGGCATTGTTTTACCTGCAGAAAACGAAAGTGTGATTAAGCGCGCAATTCATACAAGCGCGGATTTTGATTATGCGCATACACTTAAGTTTTCCAAAGATGCGGTTAAGACTGCCTGCAATCTGATTAAAAGCGGAGCCGATATTGTGACAGACACCAATATGGGCCTGACAGGCATAAACAAAAAGACGCTGGCAAAATACGGCGGAGAAGTTCACTGCTTCATGGCAGACGAAGATGTTGCTAAAGAAGCTAAAGAAAAAGGTGTAACGCGTGCGTATGTAAGCATGCAGCGTGCGGCCAAGATAGGTAAGCCCATAATCTTTGCTATAGGCAACGCACCCACCGCACTTGTGAGTCTCTACGAGATGCACAAAAGCGGCGAATTCACACCGGACTTTGTCATCGGTGTTCCCGTAGGCTTCGTTAATGTTGAAGTATCCAAAGAACTTATTATGAGTACAGATATTCCGTACATTGTAAACGAAGGCAGAAAAGGCGGAAGCAATATCGCCGCCGCCATTTGTAACGCATTACTTTATCAGATGTAGAAAAATATGAGAAACGGCTTTACTACCGGAAGCTGTGCGGCAGCAGCATCAAAGGCTGCAGTGTATATGCTGCTTACCGGCCAAGAGAAAAAAAGCATAACGATAGACACTCCCAAAGGAATTTCGTATAACGCGGAAATCCTTGATATTAAGATGAGTGAAAAAGAGGTTTCCTGCGCTGTAAAAAAAGACAGCGGAGACGATCCTGACGTGACCAACGGAGCTTTGATTTATTCGACTGTAAGCTTCGTAGAAAATGCAGGTGAAAGCAAAGTAATCATCGAAGGCGGAAAGGGCGTAGGAAAGGTCACTAAACCCGGGCTTGATCGTCGCGTAGGAGATGCTGCGATTAATACTGTTCCGAGGCAGATGATAGAAAAAGAAGTTCTTGATGTCTGCGATTTGTTTGATATTAAAGAAAGCATCAAAGTGGTAATATCAGTACCCGAAGGTGAGGAAATTGCCAAGAAAACCTTCAATCCGAAACTCGGAATAGAAGGCGGAATTTCAATCATCGGAACGAGCGGAATCGTTGAGCCGATGAGCACGCAGGCCATACTTGATACTATTAAAATCGAACTTAAGCAAAGAAAAGAATTAGGCTTTGATTATGTGGCTATATCACCGGGCAATTACGGCCTTGATTTTATGAGGGATACCTACGGATACGACCTCGACAAGAGTGTAAAATGTAGCAACTTCATCGGCCTTACGGTTGATATGGTAGTCGAGCTTGGCTTTAAAGATGTCCTGTTTGTCGGACATATCGGAAAGCTCATAAAAGTAGCCGGCGGCATCATGAACACGCACTCGAAAGAAGCCGACTGCAGAATGGAAATAATTACAGCACTCGGAATTAAGCACAATGTGCCGATGGAAATTCTTGAAAAGATTTTAGGATGCGTAACTACCGAAGAAGCAGGAAAACTTTTAAAAGAATGCGGCAAATGTGATGAAGTATTTGAAGATGCGGCAAAGAGAGTATGTGCCAATCTTGATAAAAGAGCGCAGGGAAAGATTAAGTTTGAATGTGTTCTTTTCTCAAAGGAACTCGGCGAACTGGCAAAGAGTGATGGTGCGACGGAATTTATAGAGCGACTCATAAAAGAGTAGGAGATAAAAATGGTTTATTTTGTAGGCGCGGGATGCGGAGCAAAAGATCTGATAACGGTAAGAGGAATGAGGCTTTTAGAAGAAGCCGATGTCATTATCTATGCAGGCTCCTTAGTTAATCCCGAACTCCTTGAATATGCAAAAGAAAATGCTGAAATACACAATAGCGCCCTGATGACTCTCGAAGAAATTATCGAGGTAATTAAGACTGCGGAAGAGTGCGGCAAAACTACTGTCAGACTCCATACGGGTGAGCCCAGTATTTACGGCGCAGTCAGAGAGCAGATGGATGAACTCGATAAGTTAAATATCTTTTATGAGAGCTGCCCTGGTGTGAGCGCATGCTTTGGCGCCGCATCATCCTTAAACCTCGAATATACGCTTCCCGACGTGTCGCAGACGCTTATCATCACGCGCATGGAAGGAAAGACCAAGGTGCCTGAAAGCGAGAGCATAGAAAGTCTCGCAGCACATCATGCGTCGATGGCAATTTATCTTTCAACAGGCCTCCTAAAAGAATTAAGCGAGCGTCTCATTAAAGGCGGTTATACTGCAGATACGCCTGCAGCACTTGTATATAAGGCAACCTGGGATGATGAGAAAAAATTTCTCTGTACGATTGGAACACTTGAAAAAACAGCGAATGAAAACGGCATCACCAAGACTGCGGTAGTTCTCGTCGGTGATGTTTTGACACATACAAATTATGAGAAATCAAAGCTTTATGCGGCTGATTTTTCTACGGAATTTCGTGAGGCAAAAAAATAAATGAAGCTTGCGGCGATTTGTTTTACGAACAACGGAATAAAGGTTATAAAAAGACTTGGCGCATTGTCTCTTTTTAGAGAAGACAATCTGACGCTTTATTCAAAATGCTCTTATGCGGAAGATGCAGTGGGAATTAATGCAGTAAGTGAAAGCTTAAACGACTGGACGAGTAAGAATTTTTACGAAAATGATGCACTGATTTTTGTAGGTGCCACAGGAATTGCCGTACGAGCTATTTCGCCTTTTGTCAAAGACAAATTAAATGATATTCCGGTCATCGTAATAGATGAAAACGCCTCTTTCGTAATCCCCATACTTTCAGGTCATATGGGCGGTGCAAACGAGCTTTCAACTAAATTAGCAAATGAATTAAATGCTGAGGCAATCATTACGACTGCAACAGATATAAACGGAAAATTTGCGGTGGATGTGTTTGCAAAAAAGAACTCACTTTTCATAGAAAACAGGGACGGCATTAAAGAAGTGTCGGCCAAGATTTTAACCGGAGAAGAGATTCTTTTATCAGCTCCCGACGGAAAGATTGATGAAAGTAAGCTTCCCGAAGGAATAAAAATGGCGGAATATCCCCCTTACAAAGCGGATATTCTGATAAGTGATAATAAAGCTTATAACAGAGCCAAAATCGTTTTAAGACCGAGAGAATATATCCTTGGAATCGGCTGCAGAAAAGATAAGGAATTCGAAGAAATAATAGACTTTTTAACTGAATGCTTAAATGAAGAGGGTATTGAATTCAGTGACCTTTATGCGATTGCGTCGATTGATTTGAAAAAGGACGAGGAAGCTTTAAACATGCTTTCACGCTATTTAAAAATTCCTTTTGTAACCTTTACGGCGGATGAGTTAAATGCCGTAAAAGGCAATTTTTCATCGTCTGATTTCGTAAAAGAAACCACAGGCGTTGACAATATATGTGAGAGAGCAGCCGTTCTTCTTGCGGGTGAAGGTGGAAAGCTTTATTTTAAGAAGAAAGCGGGCAACGGAGTGACGGTTGCGTTTGCGAGAAGGGAATGGAAGATAGATTATTATGAATAAGATTTATGTGGTCGGAATGGGCCCCGGCAAAGAAGAATATATGACGCTTCAGGCTAAGCAGATTTTATCAGATTGCGACTGCATTGTAGGCTACACTGTTTATCTTGATATTTTACCAGAGAGCCTTAAGACAAAGGAACTTATCTCAACTCCTATGAGACAGGAAGTAAAAAGATGCGAGATGGCCTTTGAGGAAGCTATGAAGGGCAAGAAAGTCGCGGTAATCTGCAGCGGTGACGCGGGTGTATACGGAATGGCATCACTCATGTATGAATTAAGTGACAGATACCCTGAGGTCGAGATTGAAGTGGTGGCGGGAATTACGGCGGCACTTAGCGGCGCGGCAGTTTTGGGAGCGCCCGTAAATCATGATTTTTGCATCATCAGCTTAAGCGATTTGCTTACTCCTTGGGAGAAAATCGAAAAAAGATTAATGGCAGCAGCCGAAGGCGATTTTGCTATCGCAATTTACAACCCTTCGAGTCATAAAAGAAAAGATTATCTTAAGAAAGCCTGCGACATACTGCTTGAAAGCATAGAGGGAGAAAGACCCTGCGGGCTTGTGAGAAATATCGGACGAGAGAATACAGAGAGCAAAGTACTGACATTAAAACAATTAAGAGACACCGAAGTTGATATGTTTACGACCGTTTTTGTCGGAAACTCCGAGAGTCGAATCATTAACGGCAAACTTATTACCGGAAGAGGATACAAAATTGAAAGAGATACTGATATTTGCGGGAACGACTGAAGGCAGAAGGCTTTCTGAGATCCTTTCAAGCAAGAAAATTAAACATACTCTTTGCGTAGCTACCAAATACGGCGAGGAAGTGCTTGAAAGCACGCCTTACTTAACCGTAAATTGCGACAGAATGGATGAAGAGGCTATGCGTGAATTCCTTCTTAAAGGCGAGTTTGCGGCTGTATTTGACGCAACTCATCCTTATGCCAAGGAAGTAACCGCAAACATAAAAGAAGCCTGCAAAGAGACGAATATACCGTATTATCGCATTAAGAGAAGAACCGATGCGAAGGAGACTTCGAATGTTTGTTTCTTTTATGATGTCAAAGAATGCGCCAAAGCTTTATGTGATGTGGAAGGAAATATCCTTCTGACTACAGGAAGCAAGGAATTAAAAGAATTTGCCACAGACGAGCTTAAAGACAGAATCTATGCGAGAGTTATTCCCGGCGAAGAAAGTATCAAGGCGTGTGACGAGTGCGGAATCAAAGGCCGCCACGTTATCGCAATGCAGGGACCGTTCTCGTGCAAGCTAAACGAGGCTCTGATTGATGAATTTAACATCTCCGTTATCGTCAGCAAGCAGAGCGGTGCTGCAGGTGGATTTGATGAGAAGATTGAGGCCGCAGTAAATAAAAATATCACTGCATTTGTTATAGGCTGCGAGGACGAAGATGGTATTTCCATAAAAGAAGCTTGCGCGGAAATAGGAAAAATTACTGGTACGGATATTAATCTTAAAAAATCACTCAATATCTCGCTCGCAGGCATCGGACCGGGCGGAAAACAGGGCTTTACACACGAAGTGACCGAAACGGTCAATAACGCAGATATCCTTATGGGAGCCGAGAGAATGCTTGAAAATATCAGACATTCGGCGAAGGTTTACCCTTATTACAAAGCTTCGGAAATTATACCTTTTATCGAATCACTCATAAGTGATGAAAACTTAAAAGACGAGACAAATATTGCAATTCTTTTCTCGGGAGACGCATCATTTTACAGCGGAGCGACTTCTTTATATTGCGAACTTTTATCCTTCAAGGAGAAATCCGACATTGATATGAAGATTGAGATTTTACCCGGAATATCCTCGTTCTCATATATGTGTTCAAAGCTTGGACTTAGCGCACAGGATGTAAATATCATCAGTCTTCACGGCAAAGAAGTTAAAAACCTCGCGCTTAGAATAAAGCCTTACGAAAAGACCTTTATGCTTTTATCGGGCGTAAAGGATGTGAACAGAGTAGGAAAGTGTCTTTTAGAAGCAGAACTTAACTGCGATATTTATTTAGGCTACAGGCTCTCCTACGAAGACGAAAGAATAAACAAACTATCCGCAAAAGATTGTGAAGAACTAAATGAGGAAGGCCTTTATTCCTGCGTGATTATAAATCATGATGCATGTGGCAAAGCGGTTGCTCCCGGAATGTCCGACGATGAGTTTATCCGAGGCAAAGTTCCGATGAGCAAAGAAGAAGTGAGGGAGGTAAGCATCTGCAAGCTCGGCCTTAAGAACGACAGTATCCTTTATGATATCGGAAGCGGTACGGGCTCCATAGCGGTAGAGTGTGCGCTTCTTTCAAACGATATCACGGTTTACGCGATAGAGTGTAAGGACGAGGCTTTAGAGCTCATAGAAGCCAACAAAAACAAGTTCCTGCTTGATAATATCGAAATCGTAAAGGCAATGGCGCCCGAAGGCCTTAAGGACTTAAAGAAAGCCACACACGCATTTATAGGCGGCAGCAAAGGAAATCTTAAAGAAATCCTTCAGACCTTAAAAGAAATAAATCCCGATATGCGAGTTGTAATAAATGCAATTAGCCTTGAGACGATAGGAGAATTAAGCTATATCCTAAAAGAATTTGAAGGCGCAAAAGCCGACATAGTACAGCTTCAGGTGAGCAAATCCGATGAGGTAGGCTCGTACCATCTTATGAAAGCACAAAACCCCGTATACATCTGCACGGTTGAATTCAGGTAAAAAAATGAACATCAAAAGAGTTATGATAGCGGCACCAAAGAGCGGTTCGGGCAAAACCGGAATCACCTGCGCACTGCTTAAAAGCCTCAAAAACAAAGGAATAAAGACGGTATCTTTTAAATGCGGTCCCGATTATATCGATCCTATGTATCATAAGAATGCATTGGGCGTTCCTTCATACAATCTGGATACATTCTTTACCGGTGAGAAAAGTACGCGAAGCCTTTTTGCAAGAAATGCTTCGGGTTTTGATTTTGCTGTGTTTGAAGGCGTGATGGGATTATTCGACGGAGTAGGTGGAGTGCGTGCTGACGGCTCGTCCTTTGATCTTGCGAGAGTCACAAAAACTCCGATTTTACTTGTAATTGATGCCAAAGGCATGGGAAGATCAGTTATTCCGGAGATTCTGGGATTTAAATCATATGATAAAGAAAACCTCATAAAAGGCGTAATCTTAAACAGAACCTCAGAAGGAATGTTTAATATTCTAAAGCCTTTGATTGAAGAAGAGTGTGATATTTCCGCTCTTGGCTTTATTCCCGATATGAAGGATCGTGCTTTTTCAAGCAGACATTTAGGGCTCGTAACACCTGATGATACGGGAAATTTAGACGAGGTTTTAGAGGAACTCACTGGATATTTTGAAAAGAATGTTTCGTTTGAAGAATTGGAAGAAATAGCAGGTTCTGCAGAAGATATTGAAGCCGAAGCCCTCCCTGAAACCGTTAAAGACGATTCAAAACAGCCCGTCATCGCAGTTGCTCGAGACGAAGCCTTTTGCTTTATCTACGAAGACAATTTGACTGAACTTAAAAATGCAGGCGCAAAGATTGTTTTCTTCTCACCCCTTCATGATGCATGTATTCCCGAGGGAGTGGCCGGACTCATCCTTCCGGGCGGCTATCCCGAACTTCATTTAAAAGAGTTAAGCGAAAACACTTCGATGCTAGAATCCGTGAGAAAAGCCTATGAAGCAAAAATGCCGATATTCGCGGAGTGCGGAGGCTTTATGTATCTTCAAAAGAGCATAGAAGATAAGGACGGAGTGGTTTACATAACTACAGGCATCTTTGACGGAGAACTGAAATTCAAAGGAAAGCCCGTCAGATTCGGTTATGTCACATTAAAAGAAAAAAGCCCCAATTTCCTTGACGAGGGCGAAGAGATAAAGGGGCACGAATTCCACTATTTCGACTCTGACGATAACGGAAGTGACGTAATCTGCACGAAGCCTTTTACCGGCAGGACGTACGAAGCGGTTAAGGATTTTGATAATGTATGGGCCGGATTTCCGCATCTTTATTTCCCTTCGAACCCTTCGTTTGCCATAAAATTCGTGGAAAAGTGCGTTTCTTTTATGAGCAAATAAAAAAATGCTTTCAATTTGCCTTGATAATGATATAATTCTAAAGGTTATTTTTTGAAAGACTTATGGATAGATGAAAAAAGTATTTGAATTTTTGAAAAAAGAAATAATGCTGACGGTGGCCGTAATCGCTGCCGTCGTTTCTTTGTTTATCACGCCTCCCACAAAGGCGCTCATAAAAGAAATTGACTGGCATACGCTCGGCACTTTATTTATGATGTTATGTGTCCTCGAGGGTTTTAAACAGGAGAATATATTTGAGCCGGTAATAAATTTCAGCAAAAAGTTTCGTACCATGGCGACGCTTTCGCTGTTCCTTATTTTCGGCGTTTTCTTTACATCGATGTTTGTAACAAACGACGTGTCGCTGATTATCTTTGTACCTCTGACAATTCTCTTATTCAGAAAAGGCGACAAAGAAAAATACATCTTACCCGTCATTTCCATGGAAAACATTGCAGCCATCAGAGGCTCGCTTTTAATGCCTTTCGGTAGCCCGCAGAACTTATTTTTATTCGGACAGGCGAATATCAGCGTATGGCACTTTATGCTTCACATGTCGCCTCTCTGCGTGGGTTCAGGTATTCTTTTGATTATCTTCGTATTAGTTTTATACAGAAAGAATGTAAAAGAAGAATTCAAAACAGTTGAAATAGAAGAGGATAAAAAAGAGCCTGTCAGCACGAAAATTAAGATTAGAAAAATCGCTTACCTTGTGCTTTTCGCAATGATTATTCTTACAATCGTGACGAGAACAAAGTACTGGCCTATAGCGGTTGCAATCGTTATAATTGTGATAGCGGCTGTAAACCTAAAGCTTTTCGTTCAGGTTGACTATGTTTTAATCTTTACGTTCCTCTGCTTCTTTGTTTTCTCATCGTCGATTGCGGCAAACCCGAAGATATCGGATGTTTTAAACAAAGCAGTTGCAGGAAACGAATACTGGTGGGCAATCGGACTTAGCCAGATAATATCGAATGTTCCCGCATCGATTGTGCTTTACCCGTTTACCAAAAACTTCGCTGGACTTATATACGGCGCAGATACCGCAGGTCTTGTGTCACTTATCGGATCTCTGGCATCGGTCATCAATTACAGAATTTATGTGAGAGAATATCCCGACAAAGGCTTTAAATTCATCAAAACATTCACGCTTGTCAGCTGGGCGTTTTTCGTAATAGTGGTTATTCCGGGCTTTTTGTTAAGCCGCTGGAAGTTCTTTTAAGAGGGGTTAATTATGAAAGTTAGAAGAGCAAAAAACGAAGATATTGAAAAGATTCTCGATCTTTTGGTGCAGGTTGATATGGTTCATCACAACGGTAGACCTGATATTTTCAAAGGTCCTGTGACGAAATATAACGCCGCACAGCTTGAAGAGATAATTGCAGACGACAAGAGACCTGTGTTTGTGTGTGAGGACGACAACGGCCTTGTGTTAGGACATGCATTTTGCATTCACCAGCAGGTTTTAAATCACGCGGTTTTAACCGACATTAAGACACTTTATATCGACGATATCTGTGTGGATGAGGGTGCAAGAGGGAAAGGCGTCGGTAAAATGCTTTATGAATTCGTAAAAGAGTACGCCAAAGAAAAAGGCTTTTACAATATTACCTTAAATGTCTGGGAGTGTAATCCCACAGCCATGAAATTTTATGAGCGTATGGGCTTAAAGCCCCAGAAAATAGGAATGGAAACGATTTTGTAAAACAGAGCCAGGCACGCAGGCGAGCCAGGCACTGCCGAAATTAAAAACTCCTGCAAGATACTTGCAGGAGTTGGAAGGTAGAAAATGAAATGAAAAAATTTATGATTTGTTAAAAGGTTTCGTTTCTCTCTTTGTTATTACAGTTATTATATTAATTTGTAAATATGAATACTGTTTTACGAAAATGTTTTAAAATTGTAAATAATTATGAATAAAATTGTGAACAAAATAACAATCTTGTTCATAATTTACTGTGAATTCTCTATACAAACTTCGACCATATCGGCCAGTTCTTTTCTGTAATCATCGTTTAAATCCAGGGTTTTAAGCACTTTTTTTACGTGCTCAAAGTCTTTGGCGTTAACATATTCGCTTCTACGAAGGATCATTCCAAATTCTGCAACAGCCGCCGCAAACATAAAATCATCGGAAGGTTTGCTTGTGACATCTTTATTGCCGATGCTGTATTCAAGTAAATTTGAAACATCACCCGCAGGGGCTTTGTAACGGATTTTTAGTGTTAACCATTCTTCTGAATTCTTTGCTGTATCAGTAAGAGAACTTGTCTGATATTTAAGGCCGGCTCCTTCATACGAATTTTTTGCCGGAACGATTTCGTAAAGAACCGTTACCGAGTGACCTGCGCCGATTTCTCCGGCGTCCTTTGTATCATCTTCAAAATCTTCCGTGTTAAGCATTCTGTCTTCATATCCTAAAAGACGGTATTCTTTAACATATGCAGGGTTAAATTCAACCTGGAGTTTCACATCCTTTGCAACGGTCACCATATTAGCGCCGAATTCTTCAACGAGAACTTTTTTTGCCTCTGCGGCAGAATCAATATACGCATAGTTTCCGTTACCGTCATCTGCGAGAGATTCGAGTCTTGAGTCCGAATAATTACCCATTCCGTAGCCTAAAACAGATAAGAAAATGCCTTCTCTTGCTTTTTCTGTGATAAGTTCCGAGAGTTCGCTTTCGCTTGTGATTCCGAGATTAAAATCACCGTCGGTGGCAATGATTACTCGGTTGTTTCCGTCTTTTATGAAGTTTTCTTTTGCGATTCTGTAGGCTTCTTCAATACCGCCTGCACCGTTTGTGCCGCCATATGCGGTAAGAGAGTTTATTGCTTCTTTTATGGTGTCTTTGTCCGCGCCACTTACGCCTTCGAGAACCGTCTCATTTCCGCTCGCATAGGTTACGATGGATACTCTGTCTTTCTTGGAAAGGTTATCGACCATCATACAGAAAGATTCCTGCACAAGCGGGAGTTTGTTGAAGGAATACATGGATCCGGAGACATCGATGAGCAGAACGATGTTGGAATCTTTTGCCTTTGTGTAGTCTATCTTTTCTGTCTGAAGGCCGATACGAACAAGTTTGTGGTCTTTATCCCAGGGGCAGTCAGAGATTTCTGCATTTACTCCGAAAGGTTCACCCTTTTTAGGTCCGTTATAATTGTAGTTAAAGTAATTTATCATTTCTTCGATTCTGACCGCGCCCTGGGGGATTGTCTCGGGAATATAATTTGAATAAATGAATCTTCTTATATTTGCGTATGATGCGGTATCCACATCTGCGGAGAAAGTGGAAAGAGGAGATAACGATACGTTCTTAAAAGGATTTTCTGCTAACGCATCATATTCCTCGGTATTAAATTCTTCATCAAAGTCATAAGCACCGTATCCGAAGGCAGTTCCGCCGTATTTCTGATATGAAGGCGGAATGGCTATGGGTGAAGCGTTTGCAGCATTTGCGGAGCTTGCGCTTGAGGTTGATGCAGCAGCTGACATGGAAGCGCTTGCAGACTGTGTCATCGAAGGTCCCGCGGTGTAATAATTGTAAAGAGGATGATGCTCATTTTCATCTTCGGAGACTTCTTTTCCGGTACATGCAAAAAGCGTCATTACAGCCATTGAAACGGCTAAAATCCGCATAAAATTCTTTGTATAAGTCTTTCTCTTAATCATAATTTTTCATTCCTTTCCGAAAATTGTTTTCTGAATATAGAACAATGATTAGAGAAATTCGTTACAAAGAAATAAAAATTTGGTAAAATGTTTAGGAGCGTTGCTCGGTAGAAATATGAAATTATTGGAGGGAAATTACATGTTTGATTTTAAATATTATACACCTACTAAGGTTGTATTCGGCAAAAATACCGAGAGCAAAGTAGCTGAGCTCATAAAAGAATTCGGAGGCACCAAGGTTTTAATTCACTACGGCGGCGGTAGCGTTGTACGTTCCGGTCTTTTAAAGCGTGTTACAGATACGCTTGATGCTGCAGGCATAAGCTACGTGTCACTCGGCGGTGCGGTACCCAATCCTCATCTCGGACTTGTATATGAAGGTATCGAACTTTGTAAAAAAGAAAATGTTGATTTCCTTCTCGCAGTCGGCGGCGGCTCAGCGATTGACTCTGCCAAGGCAATTGGCTATGGCCTTGCAAACGAAGGCGACGTATGGGATTTCTATGATTATAAAAGAAAAGCAACAGGCTGTATGCCTTTGGGCGTTATCTTAACTATTGCGGCAACAGGCAGCGAAATGAGTGATTCTTCCGTTATTACCAAGGAAGAGGGACTTGTTAAGAGAGGCTATTCAAGCGATTTTGCACGTCCTAAATTTGCGATTATGAACCCTGAGCTTACAATGACTCTGCCTGATTATCAGACAGCCTGCGGATGCACGGATATCATGATGCATACAATGGAAAGATATTTCACACAGGGCGGAAATATGGAGATTACCGACGCGCTTGCTGAGGGTCTTTTACGAACTGTTAAAAAGAATGCCGTTATTCTTCGCGATGATCCGAAGAACTATGAAGCACGTGCGGAAGTTATGTGGGCAGGAAGCCTCGCGCACAACGGTCTTACAGGCTGTGGAAACGACGGCGGTGACTGGATGACTCACAAATTGGAGCATGAACTCGGCGGTCTTTATGATGTTGCTCACGGTGCGGGCCTTGCGGCAATCTGGGGAACATGGGCAAGATACGTATACAAAAACTGCCTTCCGAGATTCAAGAAATTTGCTCTTAACGTAATGGAAGTTGAAAATACCGGAAGCGACGAAGAAATCGCACTTCGCGGTATCGAAGCTATGGAAGACTTTTATAGAAGCATCAATATGCCTACCAATCTTCGTGAATTAGGCGTTAATCCTACGGAAGAAGAACTTGCGCTTATGGCTAAGAAGTGCGCAGTAGGCGTAGGCGGAGAAATGGGTTCGGCGAGAGTACTTAACGAGGCAGATATGCTTGCAATTTATAAGGCAAGTGTATAAGGAAAAGACATGTTTAAACTATGGGTTAAAGAAATAAAAGACAATCATCTTTTACGAGATGTAACAATCGAAGATAAGACAGACGATACGCGTACTCATAAAATAATGCATGCCCTTGAAAAGGCCTGCGTTGGCTTTGATCTGGCGGTTCCGATATGGCTTAACACAAACGTAAAGGAATTCAAAAGACATTCGAGAACGAGGTTTTACAAGGATTCATTTATCGAGAGCGTAGAGTTTGATTATCTTGAAATACAGATTTTGGAAGAATAATTAAGTAAAAGCAGGAGGGAGAAAATCCCTTCTGTTTTTAGGGAAAAAAGAGGTAAAAAATGGAATTTGTAATATCACATCTTTCTAAAAGTTACGGTAAGCATCAGGTGTTAAATGATGTTGATTTTACATTTGAAGAAGGAAAAATCTACGGTTTGCTCGGACGAAACGGAGCAGGCAAAACAACGCTTTTTAACTGCCTAAACAGTGATACCGAGATTAACTCCGGCAGATTCTTTTTTAAGGACGGAGATAAAGTGGAAAAGGTTGAGGCGGACGATATCGGATATGTTTTATCGACGCCCACCGTTCCCGATTTTTTAACAGGCAGAGAATTTATAAAGTTCTTTATCGACATTCATTCCGAGACCATAAAAGATCCCAAACCCATTGACGAATACATGGATTACGTGAGAATTCCCGAGGATACGAGAGACCGCCTCATGAAAGATTATTCGCACGGTACAAGAAATAAAATGCAGATGTTAATCAATATGATTGCATCACCGCGTCTTATGCTTTTAGATGAGCCGCTGACATCTTTGGACGTTGTTGTGGCAGAAGAGATGAAGGATATTTTACGAAGCCAGAAAGAGGGAAGAATAATCATTTTCTCCACGCACTTACTGGATATAGCTTTAGATTTATGCGATGAAATTGTTCTTTTAAACCACGGTCAGCTTGAGGTGGTTGACAAGAGCAATCTTGATAATGACGATTTCAAAATTAAAATAATCGAGGCCCTTAAAGATGCAGAAGACTCTTAATACATTAAGAATTATTTTAAGTATTGAAAATACGGTAAATATCAACGAAATACTGAATGCGATAAGGCATATTCCTTTTATCGGAAAATACATTCCCGAAAAGATTTACGGGCTCTGGATTATTAAGTTTCTCGCAACCGTAATGTCGGTTATTTCGGAAGTTTCAAAGGCATTTTTCGGAAAGCTCGGACTCTTTGTGCTTTTGTTTTTTGCTTCGGGCTTTGTAAGTGCTTTTGAAAGACCTGATCAGCCGATGGCTTTTATCTATGGATTTGTCATTATATCCATAGGTTTAATGTTTATTTACAACATATTCAGGAACACGCCCGAGGGAGAATATGCGGTTTTCCACATGGGCATGGATGCGAAAGAATATGTTAAAGCAAGGTTTTTATATGATTCCTTTAACGTAATTTTAGGATATACGGTATTCGGTATTCCCGCGGCTCTTTTAGCAGGCGTTAAGTGGTATATGGCAATTCTTTTACCGCTTGCAGGCATAGGATTTAAAGTAGCTCCGCTCGGAACAGAGATGAGCATTTATGCGATTAAACAGTCACTTGGAAGAAAGAAAAACAGAAAAGGAGTTCCTGTTACTTTAGACGGAAACTTAATTGTTAATTCGCTTATTTTTTCTGCTGTATTTTTCTTTGGATGTATAGGCGGCGGACTGATATTATTTTATAAATTTTATCTGCCTGTTGTGCTTATTTATCTTTTATCTGTTGTGGCTATTGCTCCGGGACTTTTCCTTATGAAAAAGTTTCCGTTCGAACTTTACAAGACCGCTCTTTATGCCGACAAGGTCAGAGGCGAACTTATTAAGAAGCAGCAGAAAAAGGAGATAGGTCAGAACTTCGAAGTTACGATAAACGAGGCAGAGGGCAGCAAACGCGGTTCGAAAGGATACAAATATCTTAACGAAATCTTCTTTAAAAGACACGCGGCAGTTTTTTGGAAAAACCAGATTGTTTTCATTGTAATAACAGTGCTTGGAATAGCGCTGATGGGCCTGCTTTTATACTATGAAATTACCAGGTGCGAAGATGTTATGAGTGAATCTGTTTTAAGATATTTATTCTCAAAACATCCGGGCATTTTTATATTCATACTCAGTATTTTTAACACAGGCGCATTTATGTCGAGAGCGATGTTTGCAAGCTGTGATTCGTCGATGCTTGTGTACGGCTTTTACAGAACGCCCGATGCACTTAGAAAGATGTATCGTCTTCGTGCATTTTCGATATTCAAGTTTAATATGATTCAATCTGTACTGATGATTGTTTTTGTCATCGTGACATTGGTTTTAACAGGCGGAGAAAGGTACTTTGGAGAGTATTTTTCGGTTATCGTTACAATCACCGTTTTCACGGCTCTTTTCTCGGTCAGACATTTAACGATTTACTATATACTTCAGCCGTATTCAAAGGATTTCCTCATCAAATCAAAGCTCTACGCTTACCTGTCATTCATTTACGGAACCGTGTGCTTTGTAGTGATGTTTATACCTATGTCAAATGCATTTGCTGCGGTTGCAGGCAGCCTGATTACGTCTTTGTATTTCGTTATTGCTGATATGCTGGTTTATAAGTACGCGCCCAAAACGCTGAGAATAAAATAACGCGCTAGTGACACTGGGGGACGGGGGTGTAGTGTCACCCAGTTGCCAACAAAATAAATTTAGGAGAGAAAAATGCTAATCATCATTTGGTACGTTTTACTTTTACTCTTACTCTTTTTCGGAGTGAAATTCTGCAAAAAGAAAATGTGGAACGAAGACAATATGTCATTTGACACGACAAAATGTTTCCTCGGATTCTGTGCCGTTGTAATCGTTTTCCACCATATTTCACATATGACCTGTGCGTCTTGGGTAAATCCGAAATACGTACGTCACGGACTTGATATTTTCGTAACTGCGGGCTATCCGATGGTTGCGATGTTTTTCTTATGCTCCGGTTTCGGACTTTATAAAAGCGCAAAAGCAAAGCCTGATTTTTTTAAGAGATTTATTCCTGTAAGATTTATTCCCATACTGATTCCGACATGTCTTACCATGCTCGTATATATATATTTTATGTACCTTAAAAAGATACCTTACAAAATCGATTCGCCCTTTGCAATAAACAATCATGACACATGGCATCCTTATATCTGGTACGTTCCGTGCATGCTTTTACTCTACCTTCTTTTCTATATAGGTTTTGGCCTCATCAAAAAGGACTGGGCCGGAATATTGGTAGTTGCTGCAGGCACGGCTCTTTACATCGTTTTCTGCATTGTATTCCATTACGGAACATGGTGGTTTAATACGCCTCATATGTTTTTGCTCGGAATTATTCTTGCTAAGAATGAGGAAAAGATATTTGCGTGGTGCAAAAAACTGTATGCCTTAAAACTTGCGATAGTTCTGATTCTTTTCCCGATACTCTGGTTTTTGGGAAACAATGCGGGCGGACTTTATCTTATGATTTCCAAGCATCAGTACAACGGCGTATACGGCTACAGATCTGAACTTATCGCATGTATATTCCAGGTTTTGTATACGCTTGTATTTGCATCAATGTATTACCTTTTAAGCATGAAAATCAAGGTCGGCAACAAAGTGCTCGCGTTCTTTGGAAAATTTACTTTAGAACTTTATCTCGTGCACGGAATCTTCCTTCACATGTTCGGATACTATATGCTCGTGCAGGGCAAAAAGCCTTTCTTTTATATCGAAAACGTATCGCTTTACACACTGGTTGTATTTGCGCTCTCGATACCGGTATCGTTTGGTATAAGCCTTTTGGACAAACAGGTCGGAAAGCTTTTAAGACCTAAAAAGATAAAGAATAACTGATGAGGCGTGGGAGGTAATTATGGAAAAAAAATTTAAAGTTTTAATGCTTAACGGAAGCCCGAGAGCAAACGGAAATATTGCTCTTGCTTTTCGTGAAATGGAAAAGGTTTTTGAAGAGAATGGTGTCGAATACGAAAATATTCTTCTCGGTAAAAAAGACATAAGAGGCTGTATTGCTTGCAACAGCTGCGCCAAGAACGGAAAATGTGTTTTCGACGATATCGTCAATGAACTGGCGGTTAAGTTTGAAGAGGCTGACGGTCTTGTAATCGGCTCTCCCGTATATTACGGTTCGGCCAACGGTACACTTATGTCTGCGCTTCAGAGACTCTTTTACAGTTCTCCTTTTGATAAACAATTCAAAGTCGGTGCAAGTGTTGTCACCTGCAGAAGATCCGGCACTACGGCTACATTTGACGAATTAAACAAGTTCTTTACAATTTCGAATATGCCTGTAGCCAGCAGTCAGTACTGGAACAATGTTTACGGAGCTGCTCCCGGAGAGGCAGAGGCTGATGAAGAAGGCCGTCAGGTAATGCGAGTACTTGCAAGAAATATGATTTTTCTTATGAAGAGCATTGAACTTGGCAAGGAACAGGTCGGACTTCCTGAAGAAGAGGATAGAGTCTGGACCAATTTTACGAGATAATTTTATATACCTCAAAAAAGGGGCAGTTTTAGTCAAATATTCGGAAGTTATATCATGGGTAATGTCTTACTATAATCTTAGAGTGTAAAAGATAAGGAGGACATTATCCATGAAGATTATAAGTGTTGTTAACGGACCTAAGAATATATCCGCTATCGTTCAGGGATGCATGAGAATGCCCGCTTTAAGCAAAGAGGATGCCGCAAAGGTTATCCGTACTGCATACGACTGCGGTATTAACTTTTATGATCATGCCACATGTTACGGCGAAAACGGAGAGGCTGAAACCAGATTTGCCGAGGCTTTTCCTTTAACAGGTATAAAGAGAGAAGATATTTTCATTCAGAGCAAATGCGGACTCTGCTTTGACAGAAACGAATTTGACTGGACCAAGGAGAATATTCTTCAAAGCGTGGACGACAGTTTACGCAGATTAAACATCGAATATCTTGATGCGCTGCTCCTTCACAGACCGGACGTTTTATACGATCCCGAAGATGTTGCGGATGCTTTTAATATCTTAGAGCATGCAGGGAAAGTAAGACATTTCGGTGTGAGCAATCTCGTTCCCATGCAGATTGAACTTTTAAAAAAGTATGTTAAACAGCCGCTTGTATTCAATCAGGTTCAGCTTTCTCTCGAACAGTCTCAGCTGATTGACCAGGCACTCTATATGAACAATAAAACCACTGAATTTTCTGTAAACCGCGACGGAAATGCGCTTGATTACTGCAGACTTCATGACATCACAATTCAGGCGTGGTCACCACTGCAGATCGGAATGTTCGGCGGTACTTTTATCGACAATCCCGATTTTCCTGAACTTAATAAAGCACTTGAAAAGATTGCAGAGCGTGAGGGCGCATCAAAGACTGCGGTTGCCATCGCATGGATTCTTCGCCATCCCGCTAAGATGCAGGCTATTATCGGCACTATGAACCCCGAGCACATAAAAGATGCATGCAAGGCAGCGGATGTAAATCTTTCGCATCACGACTGGTATGAGCTTTATCTGGCAGCAGGAAAATATCTGCCTTAATATTCATACTCCTATAAACCCCATAAAAATATCGTTCCCTTGTGGCTGGGGGAACGATATTTTTTATGCATCAATTGAAAGTTGATAGCATTTATGCTATCATAAATGAAATAAAGAAAAGGAGAGAAAGATGAATTGGGATGAATATAAAAAACAAGTGAAAAAAAGCGATCCGAATGCCAAGGAGATATTAGAAGAATCAGAGGCTGAAGCTGCAATAATATCTGCTTTAATAAGACAGCGTGCGACTCTCGGTTTAAGTCAGCGTGATCTTGCATCATTATGTAATATACCTCAATCATCGGTTGCAAGAATAGAGTCAAATAAAATAACTCCCAGACTTGATACGATACTGAAACTTCTCAATGAAATGGGACTTACACTTAGCGTAACAAAAATGCCTGCTTCTAAAGGATAAATATATTTATAGGATAACAGGCAAAACTTTTTCTTCAATAAATTCAACTCTGTCGAAGATTCTGGGCTTGAATGTTCCTGTAATGCCTACAGATACGTTATTTTCTCTATTTATGTAAATTATGTTTCCGCTGTCACCGATGGCAGCAAATACTTCTTTGTCTTCATATGGTTTGTACCAGAGATATCCGTACTCCATGTATCCAAACATCTTATCAAGTTTAAGACGGGGAGTGAGCATTTCACTAATCCATTCTGATGAGATGATTTGCTTACCATCGTATGCTCCTTCATGCAAAACCATTTCTCCGAGCCTTGCGAGGTCTCGTCCGGTGGCGCAGAGTCCCCAGCCTGCAGTTACGGTATCTTTAGGATCTGAGTACCATTCGTTTTTTCGAGGCCCTTTGTTCATAAAAAAATCAAACTGGTCTTCTTTATTGCTTTCGCCGTGAAGAACATGTTCCGGAATTCCGAGCGGAATAAAAAGATTCTTGTTCGCAAAATCAATGCATTTCTCATCTGTAGCATTCTCGATTATTCCTGCCAAAATCTGTATTCCCAGTGTGGCGTATTTAAATTCACCCGTAATACCGTTGCGTCCTCCTAAGAAATCTAGAGTTGCTTTCGTCCAGTCATCTGAAGTGCAAATCTTCGTCCAGGGTTCTGATTTGTATTTGTAGGGAGCTGTCATTGTAAGAAGATGTTTAATCGTAACATCATAAATGGTTTTCTCACCACGCTTAACCTCGTAATAAGGGAAGAAATCCATTACCTTCTGATTTACGTCTTTTATGAGCCCTTTATCAACAGCAATTCCGGTAAGTAATGCCATAACGCCTTTGGTTACGGAATTCACGTTTACAGGATCTTCGGTTTTGAATCTTCGCCATGTGTCATTATAAATCACTTCTCCGTTTTTAATGGCTTGAATCTGGCAGATGTTTCCTGCATTTCCTGTGCTTATTTCTATGAATTTGTGTAAAGATTCCCGGTTCATTTTATCCTCCTCTTGTGTTTGATTTGGACGTCCTAAAAAAATGCTAAGTTAATTAAAAATATATTTCAAGTATTATTTTGTTGGAGCCTTGTTGTTTAAAAAACTTCTTGACGATTACTACGTACACGTAGTATACTACGCATGCGTAGTTAAACAAGGAGATATTTATATGAAAAAAGTAATAAAAAGCTTATTCAGGTTTAATGTACTGCTCGGTATTTTATATCACCCAAAATATGCTTATTATATTTCCTTTTTTCTGGGGAGTCGGAGCGCTATGGGATGTGCTTGTGTCCTCAGAAGCGGGAGAGGAAATTAAAAATCTAGGTTCGTTTGCTATTGCATTAATAATACTTACTGCATCATTTTTATGGATTTTATACAGAAAAAAGAGGAAAAAAGAAAATGCTGTCAAAAACTTCGATAGTAATCTTGGGAATGCTTAGCAAAGGCGATATGAACGCCTATGACATGCTAAAAATGATTGAAAGAATGAATATGAAATACTGGTTCCCTATTGGAGCCACGACTCTTTATGAAACTTGTCTGAGGCTTGAAAAAAAGAAATACATAGCGAACACAGGTGAGTCCGATAAAAAAGCAGTTTATCATCTGACGGAATCGGGCCTTAAAGAACTTAAAAGCAGCATATGCGCTTTGTTTGAAAGAGTGGATTTTGATTCAGTGTGGTTCTGTCTGGCAGTAATGTATTCGAGTGTTTTAAGCGAAAAAGAGCTTGAAAAAGAAATAACAATCAGAAGAAATCTACTTGATGAGTATGAAAAAGGAACGATTGAAAACAAGAAGATTATGCAAAAAAATAAGGTAACTTACAGAGAGATTTGCGCCATCGACAGAATGGTTCAGATCATAAGAATGGAGAAAGAAACACTGGAGGTTTTTGCCTTAAATATTTGATCAGCGATTAAGGAGTATGATTTGAGCGAGGCAGAACTTTATAAGGAACTGGGAGATCTTACAAAGAATAAAGATAAGTGGAAAGAGAATATTCCGTATGTGGTTTCACTTTTAAACCATGAGTCCACAAAGATTCGTGCCAAAGCGTTATGGATGTTAGGAGAAATGGGGCTTAAATATCCATCGGAAGTGACTGATGATGTGCCTGCAATAGCAGCATTTCTAGACAATGATGAGCCAATTTTACGGGAAAGGGCAATCAATGCACTCGGAAGAATCGGAAGATCAGATTTTGAGGCAATTAAACCATTTTGGCCGGATATGTTCAGATTTTCAGAAGATGAAGATTCGAATGTAAGACTGAACTTCATATGGGCATCGGAAAATATAGCAACAAATTCTCCTGAGCTGTATGAAAATCAAATGCAGATATACGAAAAACTTTTATATGACGAGAATGATAAAGTCAGAATGGAAGTGCCTGAAATATTCCGTGTTCTGGGCAAAAGAAAACCGGAACTGGTAAATCCGTATCTTGAGCAATTACGAACGATATCGGAAAATGACAGCAATCGGGTAGTGAGAATTCACTGCTTGGGAGCGATTAAGGCATCGACATAAAAAATTTAAAATATAGTATTGACAAACTTGAATAACCATTTATAATGTTAGTCATAACTAACCGCCGCAATGCGACGGTTTTAGTTGGAAAGAATAGTTAGACATAACTAACCAAAACCAAACAAACCAAACTACAATTTCATACAGGAGGATAACATATTGAGCAAAGTAGCAGTTGTTTACTGGAGTAGTACCGGTAATACCGAAGCAATGGCGAATGCTATAGCAGAAGGAGCCAAAATGGCAGGAGCCGATACAGATATCTTTACTGCTTCGGACTTTGATTCAAGTAAAGCGGCAGAGTTTGATGCAATTGCATTCGGATGTCCCGCCATGGGAGCCGAAGAACTTGATGATACAGAGTTTGAACCTATGTTCTCAGACGTCGAAAGTTCAATTACTCACAAGAAAGTTGCTTTATTCGGTTCATACGGATGGGGCGACGGACAGTGGATGAGAGACTGGGTAGACAGATGTAAACAGTCCGGAATCAACCTAATTAATGATGGCTTAATAGCCAACGAAGCTCCCAACGATGCAGATCTTGCAAACTGCAGAGCACTTGGTGCTTCACTTAACTAAGCCAGTTGAGTTTTTACCATTATATATTTTTCTCCCTTTGCCAGGGAAATAGCCGTACATGGAAGAGTAAATCGAGAATTCGATTTACTCTTTTCATTTTGAGAAAAGTATTTCATCTTTGCAAAATAGTTATTGACAACTAACTCCTGTAATGTTAATATGTTTACGGTTAGGCATAACTAACCACGAATAAATCATGTGTGGATCCTCTCCCTGTACCGGGGCCTATGACTGGTACGGGAGAGGTATTCAATGTAACAGGAGGAAAGTTATGAAAGAATATTTGGAAATAACAGAAGTTTACGGAAGAGAAATACTTGATTCGAGAGGAAATCCCACGGTTGAAGCAGAGATTACCCTTGCGGACGGCACAGTTGCTACAGGATGTGCACCCAGCGGCGCTTCGACAGGTGAATTTGAAGCTCTTGAATTAAGAGACGGCGATAAATCAAGATACCTCGGAAAAGGTGTTACAAAAGCTGTAGAGAATATTAATACCACGATTAAGGAAGCAATCCTCGGACTTGATGCTTCGGATACATATGCTGTAGATGCAGCAATGATTAAAGCGGACGGTACCAAGGATAAATCCAATTTAGGAGCTAACGCAATTCTTGCTGTATCAATTGCAACAGCACGTGCTGCGGCAAAATCACTCGACATACCTCTTTACAGATTTTTAGGGGGTGTAGGCGGCAACAGACTTCCCGTTCCCATGATGAATATCTTAAACGGCGGTGCTCATGCAGACAGTGCTGTTGATACTCAGGAATTCATGATTATGCCTGTAGGCGCTCCTTCATTCAAAGAAGGACTTCGCTGGTGTGCCGAAGTATTCCATACTTTAAAGAAATTAATCAAGGAAATGGGCGACGTTACGGCTGTAGGTGATGAAGGCGGATTTGCTCCTAACCAGCTTAAGAGTGATGAAGAAGCAATCGAAAAGATTCTTGAGGCAATTAAGAAAGCGGGCTTTGAGCCCGGCAAAGATTTTATGATTGCCATGGATGCAGCTTCTTCTGAGTGGAAGAGCGAAAAAGGCAAAGGCTTCTACAAACAGCCAAAATCAGGCAAAGAATTCACATCCGATGAACTTATTGCTCACTGGGAAAGCCTCGTAGACAAGTATCCCATCATTTCCATCGAAGACGGTCTTGATGAAGAAGACTGGGAAGGATGGCAGAGAATGACTAAAAAGATCGGCAACAAGGTTCAGCTTGTAGGCGACGACCTTTTCGTTACCAATACAGAGAGACTTAAAAAAGGTATTGAACTTGGGGCAGGCAATTCAATTTTGATAAAATTAAATCAGATCGGTTCCGTTTCTGAAACACTTGAAGCCATAAAGATGGCGCACAATGCAGGCTATACGGCAATTTCTTCACACCGCTCGGGTGAAACTGCAGACACAACGATTGCAGATCTTGCCGTAGCGCTTAATACATGCCAGATCAAGACAGGTGCTCCTTCAAGAAGCGAGAGAGTTGCAAAATACAATCAACTCTTAAGAATCGAAGAGCAGCTGGGTGCTTCGGCCGTATACCCCAAAATGGATGCATTCCATGTCAGCAGATAATACTTCCTCCAAGTATTAGTTACATTATTCTTTTCCTACTTAAAGGCGGCCTTGACCAGGGCCGCTTTTTTGCTGCAAATGACACAGGGGACGGGGGTTTGGTGTCATTTTTAAAAAAATTAAAATAAAATATTGAAACATACGAAATAGTGTGATATAAAATGATAGGCGGTTAAGGGAGACTAACCCTAACCGCTTATTAAATGAATATATGGTTAGACAGACCTAACCAATCAAGGAGGATAAACATGCAAAAAAAATTTGAGATCAAAGATCTGATCACGGTCGGCGTATTCACGGCACTGTATTTTGTACTTACATTTATAGTTGCCTGTCTGGGCTTCATTCCCATTTTTATGGCAATCATGCCACTGATTGCACCGATTCTTGTCGGAATTCCGCTTATGCTTTATTTTTCGAAGATTAAGCATTTCGGAATGGTTCTTATAACAAGCGTAATAATCGCGATACTTATGTTCGTAACAGGACACCCTTATCCTATTTTTATCTTCTGCATCGGTGCAGGTCTTTTGACCGAACTTGTTTTATTCTTAGGAAAATATGAAAGCATTAAATGCTGTGTAATAGGTTCTTCAACTTTCAGTCTCTGGATTTTAGGAATGACAATTGCATTTTTCTTCAGCTTCAGAGAGTCCTATTTAGCTTCTCTTGTGGACGGCTACGGACAGGAATATGTAGATAAAATGATGTCCTATACACCGACATGGATGTTCTTTGCAATGATTGCAATGTGTCTTGTCGGAGGTTTGATAGGCGGCTTGCTCGGAGCAGGCGTTCTTAAGAAACATTTCAAAAAAGCAGGTATGGTTTAATGGATATCGGACTTCAGTTAACAACCGAAAAAACAGGTTTAAAAATCGATCCGAGGACAAAGATAATGATTCTTATTACCGTTGGAATCATTATGATGAGCGGAAAACTGACAGGTGTGGAATACATTCTTCGTATCATCTGCACCTTCGTTCCGTTTGTTCTTCTTTTATCGGTCAGGCAGTTTAAATCGGCATTCGGATATCTTTTTATTCTTTTATGCGTTGAACTGTGTGAAGGATTTATCGTCCCCAAAACTCAGGGTGTTCTGAATCTTGTAATAATGATTATATGCGGAATTATTTCAAGATTCGGTCCAAGTTACCTCTGCGGATGGTATGTGGTTAAGTCAACATCAGTCAGCGAATTCGTAACTGCCATGGATAAAATGTATTTTCCCAAAGTCATTACGATACCGATGTCCGTTATGTTCAGGTACTTTCCGACTCTAAAAGAGGAGTACGCCTCAATACATGATGCGATGAAAATGCGCGGAATCGGAAAGACGGTTAAAAATCCGTTTGTATATATCGAATATATCTTAGTCCCCATAATGATGTCGACGGTTCAGATTGCCAATGATTTGTCGGCAGCTTCTCTAACCAAGGGCCTGGGAGCGCATAAAAAAAGAACTCATATATGCAATGTAAGAATGAAAGCATTTGATGTAATGTTGATTGTTGCACTAATTGCAATGCTTGTAATTTTCTTTATTTTCTGAGGTCCAATATGATTGAGTTCAAAGATGTCACTTTTAAATACAATATAACCGATGCCGAGGGCAATAAAAAAGATGCTGTCGGAGTTAAGGATTTAAACTTAAAGATTAACGACGGCGAATTTGTTGTGTTAACGGGTTTTTCAGGCTGCGGGAAGACGACAATCATAAGACTTATAAACGGTCTTATTCCAAAGTTTTATAACGGTGAGCTGACAGGAGAAATATATCTTGACGGAAAAAATACGAAAGAGATGACTATATACGATGTCTCGGAAAAAGTAGGAAGCGTTTTTCAAAATCCGAGATCACAGTTTTTCAATGTCAACACGACCGATGAGATTGCATTTGCGGCTGAAAATCAATGCATCGATCCCGAAATAATCAAATCGAAGATAATCGATACTGCTTATTCCATGCATATTAAAAGTCTTTTAGACAGAAATATATTCGATCTTTCCGGCGGTGAAAAGCAAATGGTTGCATGTGCCGGCATAGATGTTCTTTCTCCGCAAATTATCGTATTGGACGAACCTTCGTCCAATCTTGATCATCGTGCAATAAAGAGATTGAAAAACATCCTCGAAGAATGGAAAAAGCAGGGCAAAACGATTGTCATAGCAGAGCACAGACTTTTCTTTTTAAAAGACCTTGCAGACAGAATGATTGTCATGGAAAAAGGTGAAATCATAAAAGATTTAAACAAAGAAGAAATCTCTCTTTTGAAGTATAAAGATTGCGAAGATTTGGGACTTCGTGCTTTATCGCTTGAGGATATACCGTTTGAAAATGATTTTCGCCCGATGCAAAACGAACCGGGAAATCAGCTTGAATTCAAAGATTTTTTCTTTTCATACAAGGATAAAAAGCACTCTGTCAGTGTTCCCGATTTATCGATTCCCTGCAATGATGTGATTGCCATTATCGGCCACAACGGTGCAGGGAAAAGTACACTGGTCAGAAATATATGCGGATTGGAAAAAAGAAACAAAGGCTCAATTGTTTACAAAGGCAAAAAGTTAAGCAATTCCGAAAGGCTTCGTAATTGTTACATGATTATGCAGGATGTCAATCATCAGCTTTTTACCGAGAGCGTGCTTGATGAAGTAATGCTGAGTATGACTGACAGGAAAACGGATAAGGAAGAAAAGGAAGCAAAAGCCAAAGATATTCTGGATAAATTATCGCTTTCGAATTATTGCGACGTACACCCAATGGCGCTTTCCGGCGGACAAAAACAGCGAACAGCCATAGCATCGGGAATTGCATCAAGCAAACCGATTATCATCTTCGATGAACCTACGAGCGGTTTGGATCTTAACCATATGTATCTTGTTGCGGATTTGATTAAAGAATTAAAAAGAATCGGCAAAACGGTTCTGATAATAACGCATGATTATGAATTTATCTTAAAATGCTGCGACTATGTTATTCAAATGGATAACGGATCGGTTGTTGACAGCTACAGGATAGACAGTACTTCAGTCGATGGCTTGAAGAAATTTATAGAACTTAAGTAAAGGAGTAAAGAAATGTTTAAAAAAGTTGCCCCGTATATGGGTGAATACAAAAAGTATACAGTATGGGCGGCGATATTAATGTGCATCGGAATTATCGCCAATGTTGCTCCCTATTTCTTTTTGTATCAGATAATATCTCCCTTAACAAGAGGAGAACATATAGACATTAAGTATATTATTATTCGCGTTTTTCTGGTTGCGTTTTGTGAATTGATCTTTGCGTTTTCATATGTTCAGGGATTGAGTTTTTCGCATGTAAGTGCGTATAACACACTGAAAAACATCAGAATATCTCTCCAGGGAAAACTTGAAAAACAACCTCTCGGCAATATTCAGAATCTCGGAACGGGACGTATCAAGAAAATATTTACGGATGATATCGATATGATAGAAATCCTTTTGGCACATGCAATACCGGAAGGAATAGCAAATATATTTATTCCGGTATTGATTATCATTCTTATGTTTATTGTCGACTGGAGACTCGGATTATTGTCTCTTGTGCCTCTTTTTGTCGGAATGCTTGCAATGAGCATGATGATGAAGGCCGGTATGGCCAAGATGAACGATTATTATGAATCGGCAGCCAGAATGAATAACACAATTGTTGAGTATGTAAACGGAATGGAAGTCGTTAAGGTATTTAACAAGGATGGTGATTCATATAAAAAATTCGGAGAGACGGTCAGAGCATACCGTGATTTTACGATAGCATGGTATAAGGTCTGCTGGCCCTGGATGGCTATTTATTCAAGCGTATTGCCCTGCCTTACACTTCTTATTCTGCCGATAGGTTCTTCCATGATTTTGTCCGGCGCATTAACACTTGACCGATTGATTCTTGTAATGTGCATGTCATTTGCGGTGGGCCCTTCGGTTTTAAAAGCTTTAAGTTTCGCGGGCAAGTTCCCTCAGTTAAATTATAAGATTGAAGAACTCGAAAAACTTATGGACAATCCTCCTCTAAAAGAAGGAAGTTCGGATTTCAAAGGTGAAAACAGAGATGTTGTGTTTGAAAACATTCATTTCGGATATGAAGACAGTGAAGTTATACACGGAGTAAACCTTACGATGAAGCAGGGAACAACCACTGCGCTTGTCGGAGAGTCCGGAAGCGGTAAATCCACGCTGGCAAAACTTCTTGTACATTATTACGACTTAAATGAAGGACGTATAAAAATTGGCGGTCAGGATATAACGGATATGACGCTTAAAGCTCTCAATGACCAGGTCGCATTTGTTTCGCAGGAGCAATTCTTATTCAATACATCATTGTATGAAAACATTCTCATAGGCAAACCTGATGCAACGAGAGAAGAAGTTTTGGCAGCTGCATCAAGGGCTCAGTGCGATGAATTCTTTGAAAGACTTCCCGACGGTATAGACACCATGGCGGGAGACGGCGGCAAGCAGCTTTCGGGCGGCGAGAGGCAAAGAATCTCTCTTGCAAGGGCGATTCTAAAAGATGCTCCGATTATAGTTCTTGATGAAGCAACGGCTTTTATGGATCCCGAAAATGAAGAAAAGATGAATGCTGCGATAGATGAAATTATTAAGGATAAAACCGTTCTTGTCATAGCACACAGATTATCCACGGTTAAAAACGCGGACAAAATATGTGTAATGAAGGATGGCCTTTGCATAGCCGCAGATACACACGACAATCTTTTATCCGCATGCGAGGAATACAAGAAATTCTGGGATGCTTCCGTCAGCGCAAGCACATGGAAGATAAAGGAGGCGTAAAATGTTAAAAATACTGCACAGAATTGTGGGAATTACAGGAAAATATAAAGGAACAATCAGAGCATCTTATATTACATCATTTTTAAAAGGCATTATGATGAAAGCGCCTTTGATGTTGGGATTTCTGGTAATAAACTTCTTTATGCAGGGAACAATGACCAAACAAAAGTGCCTGATTTTGGGTTTAATCTTAGCTTTGAGCGTTGTATTGGAAGCTGTATTTGAACATATAAACAACGTTTTGCAGTCTGCAACGGGTTATAAGGTTTTTGCGGATATGAGAATGAAGCTCGGCGATCATTTAAGAAAAATGCCGATGGGATTTTTCACGGAAGGAAACATCGGAAAAATCAGTGCGGTTCTTTCAACAGACATGGTGTTTATCGAAGAAAACTGCATGGGTGTTTTATCGGAACTCGTTTCATTTATTATTTCTCAGACACTCATGGTTGCAATGATGTTTTTCATGGATATAAGACTCGGAATAGCTTCGGTTATCATAGTCGTTGCGTTCCTTTTAGTCGGTGACTGGATGCTTAAGACATCGCTCAAACATTCCGTCATCAAGCAGGAAGGAAGCGAATCGCTTACTGAGGAAGTGCTTGATTTTGCAGAAGGAATAGGAATTATCAAATCATATAACATGCTCGGGGAAAAGTCCAAAAGACTTTCGGATGAATTCAAAAAAAGCTGCAGGGAAAGTATCGGATTCGAGATGGCTTACGCACCCTGCGCCAGAGCACTTTATATTACATTCGGTATCGGAACATCTCTGATGCTTGCATTGTCGGCTTTAATGTTTGTTTACGGAGAGATGATGGATGTATATATGATGGGCATGACTCTGTTTTTGTTTGATCTGTTTACATCCATAAAGGCTTACTACGGTCAGATGGCAAGACTTACGGTAACGGATGCCGCGCTTGACAGAATTGAAGAAGTTTTTGCCGCAGAAGAATTAGTGGATGATGGAAAAATAGTATTAGAAGCATACAATTCAAATATTGACAGCGATGCTGAAATTGAATACGACAACGTTAGTTTCGGATATACAGAAAAAGATGTTCTTAAGAATATTTCTTTTAGGGTCAATACAGGTGAAATGACAGCGCTTGTCGGACCTTCAGGCGGTGGCAAATCAACCGTGGCTTCTCTTCTTGCGAGATTTTGGGATATAGAAAACGGGAAAATTCTTGTAAAAGGTGAGAACATAAAAGACATACCTCTTGGAAATCTGATGGATCAGATAAGTATGGTATTTCAACGAGTATATCTTTTCCAGGATACGGTTTACAACAATATAGCAATCGGACGTCCCAATGCTACGAGAGAAGAGGTGGAAGAAGCGGCTAAGAAAGCAAGATGTTATGACTTTATAATGCAACTTCCAAACGGCTTTGATACTGTCATCGGTGAAGGCGGCGCTTCACTTTCCGGTGGTGAGAAACAGCGAATATCCATAGCCAGATGTATATTAAAGGATGCTCCGATAGTTATACTTGATGAAGCAACGGCAAGTGTGGATGCAGATAATGAGAGAGCAATTCAGGAAGCAATCTCCGAATTATGCAAAAATAAAACTTTGCTTGTAATCGCCCACAGATTAAAGACCATAAAAGATGCCGACCAGATACTTGTTATATCTGACGGAAAGATAATTGAGCAAGGCAATCACGACTCGCTGATGAAGTCAAACGGAACATATGCTCATATGGTTTCGCTGCAATCATGACACAGGGGACGGGGTTTTAGTGCCAAAATGTAAAAAAAACAAAATTTGTTATTGAAACATATGAAATAGTGTGATATAAACTAATTGGCGGTTAAAGCGGACTAACTTTAACCGCCAATTAAACGTATAATTAGTTAGGTTCGGCTAACCTACAGGGAGGATATAATGGGTCTTTACAAAAACTTTGTGAGTCAGACTAGAAAGCCTGAAGGCACACTTGGAAAAATGATGGTAAACGGAATGAATGGCGGACACGCCAAGATGGCAGACTGGGGCATAGCACATCTTATTATAGATGCTCCGTCGGAAGTCCTTGAGATAGGCTGTGGCGGAGGCAGAAATGCAGGAGAGATATTAAAGAAATATCCTAAAAGCTACGTTACTGCAATTGATTATTCGGAAGTGTCTGTTGCAAAAGCCAGAGATTACAACAAAGAAGCAATTGCTGCAAAGAAAATGGAAGTAAATCAGGGTGATGCTTCAGCACTTGATTTGCCTGAAGAAAAATATGATTTGGCTACCGCATTTGAAACGATATATTTCTGGCCCGGCCTTGAAAGATGCTTCGGCGAGGTTGCGAGGGTGTTGAAAGAGGGCGGTTCTTTTATGATCGTAAATGAATCTGACGGTACGGATGAAACCAGTCTAAAATTTGAAAAGATAATTGACGGTATGAAGTGTTACACGATAGACGATATTAAATCAGCACTTACGGCTGCCGGATTCACAGATATTAAATCTTTTCACCATGAATCAAAACCTTGGATTACGGTGATTGCCACAAAGTAGGTAAGGATAAAAGAAATATGAAAACAGAAAAAGAATATAAGGATTTGACAATAAAAGAGTTTACCAAGGCGGCTGATATATATGAATCAAGCCATGCAGGTATATATGAAATCTGCAAGGATGACTATCCGTATATAGCCGGTGAACTCGAAAAGGAAGAATATCAGGATTTGCTTGACTGCGGATGTGGAACGGGTCCGATGATATCTCTTTTATATGAAAAAGATCCGAGCAAACATTATACAGGTCTGGATATTACACCGAGAATGATAGAGGTTGGAAGGTCAAAGAATCTTGAAGGTGTGGATTGGGTAGTGGGCGATTGCGAGAACCTTCCTTTTGAAGATAACTCGTTTGATGCTATCATATGCTCTAACAGTTTTCATCATTATCCGAATCCGCAGAATTTCTTTAACAGCGTAAAACGCGTATTAAGACCTAACGGAAGGCTTATCTTACAGGATTATACATCGGCCAAACCGGTACTTTGGATTATGAATCACATTGAAATGCCTTTGGCCAATTTGGCAGGACATGGTGATGTAGGAGCAAAATCTCTTGATGAAATTAAGGAATACTGTGATAAAGCAGGATTACAAATCGAACTTTTAGAAAGCGCCAAGAAAGCAAGATTACATCTTGTGGCTAGGAAGATTTAATAGGACTTACATATATTTTATTGACTGAACGCATCAAAAAGGGGAAAGGGATGATTCAGAAATCTTTGATTGAATATTGCTCACCGACACTGGCGGGCATTAAGACAGGCAGTCTTTTCTCGATTAAAAAGAACAGAAAAGAATTAAACGAAGAAGTCTGCAGGTTAAATAAAAAAGTAGTTAAAAAGGGAATAAGAATTATCCCGATTGAAAAGAGCCAAGACAGTACTCTTATATACATTTACAGACCGGAAATGCTTAAGGAAGATTTGCAACAACCGGAGGCTTCAAGATTACTTAAAGAAAAAGGATGTCCGCTAAACAATTGTGATGTTTGTTTAAATAACCTGATTAAACACTTGAAAAATGATGTTGATTTTCCCCATGAAATAGGATTGTTTTTAGGATATCCTCCCTCCGATGTTAAATGTTTTATGAATAATCCCTGCGATGGGGTTAAATGCACAGGATGCTGGAAGGTTTACGGCAACTGTGAAGAAGCAAAAAAGATATTTGAACAGTATAAAAAATGTAAGGAAGCCTACAGCAAGGCTTTTGAAAGAGGAATTGATTTTGAAGAACTTGTCGTAAAGACAGGTTAAAAGGAAAGAATTATGGGCGGAACAATTGCCGTTATAGCGATACTTGCAGTTTTAGTAGTATTAGCTGTTTTAGGAATAATAAAAAGAATTAAATACGGTTCGAGTTGCTGCGGTGAGAAAGATGCAGCACCCGCAAAGGTGAAAGTTAAGGACAAGAATAAAAGGAATTATCCTTACAGTTACGTATTGGATGTTGACGGAATGCACTGCTCCGGATGTGTCAGAAAAATCGAAAATGAGTTTAATTCACACGATGGCTTTTGGGCAAAGGCCAACCTTGAAAAGAAAGAAGTGTCGCTTTTGTCAAAAACCGAGATAGATGAAAAAACAGCGGCAAAGATAGTATCTGACGCAGGATTTACCATGCTTTCAATGAAAATTAATTTCATATAGATTTTTTAGGAGGATGAGTGTAAAAGCTGCGCTCCCGAAGGCAGTTTTAAAAATATGGGTCATATGTGGGAAGTGATTTCCAAATAAAATTATAAAAAAATATTGACATACGTAAGCGAACAGTGTATTCTAATAAAAGTTTAAGAAAACACTGTTCGCTTAAAAGTCGAATAAAACAAAGCTTGATGCTTTATTTTTTTGACGGTAAAACCTATTTGCGCAATAGGTGGATAGGTGTTAAAGAAAGGAGTTTTTTGATGTCAGCTATTTTAGAATTAAAAAATTTACATGTTTCGGTCGGCGACAAGGAAATTCTTAAAGGAATAGACCTTAATATTAATCCCGGCGAAACACATGTGTTGATGGGACCGAACGGAGCAGGTAAATCCACACTCGGACATGCAATTATGAATGATCCGAAATACGAAGTCACTGAAGGAGAATTGTTCTTTGAAGGTGAAGATATCACAGAGGAAGATACTGATAAAAGAGCTAAAAGAGGTATCTTTTTAACATTTCAGGATCCTGTACCCGTACCGGGAATTTCTTTGGGCAGTTTTACGAGAAGTGCTTTGGAACAGGGCGGTGAGAATCACATAAAGCTTTGGGACTATATGAAAAAATGCAAAGAAGTGTGTGATGTTTTAAATATGGATAAATCATATATAGACAGAGATTTAAACGTCGGTTTCTCCGGTGGTGAAAAGAAGAAAGCGGAAATCTTCCAACTGCTTATGCTCAATCCGAAGTTCGCAATCTTAGATGAAACTGACTCAGGTCTTGATGTAGATGCGGTTAAGACTGTATCCAAAGGTGTTGAAGAATATCAGAAGAATGGAGGAACACTTTTAATTATCACACACAGTACAAGAATTCTTGACAACCTAAATGTGGATAAGACGCATATCCTTGTAGACGGCAAGATAGTTAAGAGCGGCTCATCCTGCCTGATAGGAGAGATAAACAAAAACGGATTTGAAGAATATAGTAATAATGATTAAAGAGACGGGAAAGCTATGAAAGAAAAAACATATATTGAAGATATAGACGAGAGCATATATGACTTTCGTTTTAAAGTAGATGAAGAGGATGTTCTCGGACGCGGTATTAAATCCGATTTAATAGACGAGATATCAAAAGAAAAGGGTGACCCCGAATGGATGAGACAGTTAAGACAAAAATCACTGGAAATATTCCATAAAACTTCAATGCCCAATTGGGGACCATCCATAGAAGGTCTTGATATGGACCGTATAATCACTTATATTCGTCCGAAGGCTAAGATGAGAAACAAGTGGGAAGATGTTCCTGAGGATGTAAAAGAAACATTTGAGAGGCTGGGTATACCTCAGGCTGAAAGGGAATCATTATCAGGCGTCGGCGCGCAGTACGATTCCGAGATTGTATATCATAATCTTCGTGCCGAAGTTGAGAAACAGGGAGTTGTATACACCGATCTTGAAACAGCAATGAAGGATGAAAAATATGCAGGAATGATTCAGAAGTATTTTATGAAGCTTATTCCTCCTACAGATCATAAGTTCGCAGCGCTTCACGGAGCGGTATGGTCCGGCGGATCATTTGTATATGTTCCTGAGGGCGTTAAAGTGGAGGTTCCGCTTCAGTCATACTTTAGATTAAACGCTGAAAGTGCAGGACAGTTTGAGCATACACTTATCATTATTGAGAAGAATTCATACCTTCACTTCATCGAAGGATGCTCGGCTCCGAAGTATTATGCCGCAAGCCTTCATGCAGGCTGCGTGGAGCTTTATGTCGGAGAAAATGCAACGCTCAGATATTCAACCATAGAGAACTGGTCCAAGAATATGTACAACCTTAATTCAAAGAGAGCCTTGGTTGAAAAGGGCGGAAAGATTGAATGGATATCGGGATCGTTTGGTTCACATACATCATATCTTTATCCGACAAGCATTTTAAACGGCGAAGGTTCCTCGAGTGAATTTACCGGAATTACCTTTTCCGGTAACGGTCAGGATCTCGATACGGGTGCAAAGGTTATTCACAACGCACCGAATACCTCATCGTATATGAATACAAGATCAATTTCAAAGAGCGGCGGAATCAATACTTTCAGAAGTGAAGTAATTGTTAAACCGCAGGCAAAAGGAAGCAAGTCTTCGGTATCCTGCGCATCGCTGATGCTTGATTCAATTTCAAAATCTGACACAATTCCTGTAATGGATATTCGTACCAAGGATGCAGACATCGGTCATGAAGCAAAGATAGGAAGAATAAGTGATGAGGCTGTCTTTTATCTTATGACCAGAGGTTTATCGGAAGAGGAAGCCAAGGCACTTATTGTCAGCGGTTTCTGCGAGAATGTTTCCAAGGAACTTCCTATAGAATATGCGGTTGAGATGAACAATTTAATCCGTATGGAAATGGTCGGAAGTATCGGATAGGAGGAAAACAAAATGAATGAAACTGAAAAAATAAGAATAAACAACCTGCCTGTTCCGACATGGAACCATTTAAATATAAATTTCGCCGAGTATGATTCGTCGGCATCTATGGGAGAGTTGTTTGACAAACTTAAAAGAGTAAGCATTAAACCTGAGAATGAAAACCCGGTAGTATATGATGAATATATCGAAGAAAATACTGAAGGACTGGACTTTGATTTTACGGTCAATACAGACTCTACGGTTATTTTACGATTTTTAACCAATGAAAATGATATGACAGAGAAAGACATTATCATCAAAACCGACGGCAAGATAAGAGAAGGCGTTACTTTCAGACTGGTAATAATCAATCTGACGAAGAATGCGAGAATATATGTAACAAGCGAGACACTTGTCAATGAAAACAGTTCTCTTATTATGACTACGATTTCGCTTGGCAGTAAGAAAGCATATCTTGAAGGAAAAGCCAAACTTAAAGGCGATAGTTCGGTATTTGATTCGTACACCGCATATATCCTAAATGACGGTCAGTTCCTCGATATGAACTACGTGGCAGATCATATGGGCAAGAATACCGAGGCTGAGATAGTGTCTTCGGGAGTGCTTAATAAGAATACCGAAAAAGTTTCCAGACAGACAGTTAATTTTATATCGGGATGTGCAGGATCAAAGGGCGCTGAAAGCGAAGAAGTGCTTTTACTCGACGATGATGTTAAAAGCCTGTCCGCACCACTTATTCTATGTACCGAAGAAGATGTTGAAGGTGAGCACGGTGCTTCAATAGGCCAGCCGGACATTGATGTAATCTTTTATCTTAAATCCAGAGGAATCGCGATTGAAAAGATATATGAGATGTTGAGCGTTGCAAAGGTCGAGGCGGCTCTTTCAAGAATCGGACATGAAGAAACCACAGATTTGGTCAGAGATTTTCTGGGTGTAAATAAAGCCGAATAAAAGGCTTGTAGACTCAGGTGTTAAAAAGAAAGAAACAATATGAATATAAAAGAAATCAGAGAGCAATTTCCGCTCATAAAAAACAAAAATATAATCTATCTTGACAATGCTGCTACAACGCAGAAACCGCAATGTGTAATCGATGCAATAGCTGAGTTTTATTCCAATTTCAACGCCAATCCTATGCGAGGCATATACGATTTAAGCATTGCGGCTACAGATGCGTATGAATATGCCAGAGAAAAGACTGCTTCGTTCATAAATGCCCATAATCCTTCTGAAATAATATTCACCAAAAATGCAACGGAGAGTCTTAATCTGGCGGCAGATATATTATCGGCAGTACTTAATATAGGAGAAGAGATACTGGTCGCAACAAGCGAACATCACAGTAATTTCCTGCCGTGGAAAAAAATTTGTGAGAAATGCGGAATTGTAATAAGATTTCTAGACTGCGACAGTGAGGGAAACTACTCTTTGGAAGCGCTTAAAGATGCGCTTACACATAAGACTAAAATATTCACTGTGGCATATGTATCGAATGTAATCGGGCGAATTAATCCGATAAAGGAATTCGCCCGAATATGTCACGAAAACAACACATATATATGTGTGGATGCAACGCAGAGTGTTGCGCATATGAAAACCGATGTAATTGTAGATGATGTCGATTTTCTTGCGTTTTCCGCTCATAAAATGTATGGTCCGATGGGAGTGGGAGTTTTATACGCTAAAAAAGATTTACTCGAAAAACTGCCACCGTTCCTGGAAGGAGGAGAAATGATAGATTATGTTTCCAAAGATAAGACAATCTACGCAGAACTTCCACATAAATATGAGGCAGGAACGGTCAGTGCGGCTGATGTCTATGCATTTGGAAAAGCGATTGATTTTATAAACGAAATTGGATTTGATGCAATAAGCAAACGAGAGCGCGAACTGACAGATTATCTTTTTGAAGGTATAAAGCAGGTAAAGAACGTTCAAATTGTCGGAGACAGGGATGCTGCTAATCATAATTGTATTGTTACATTTACTGTTGATGATGTGCATCCTCACGATGTTGCGTCGATTTTTGCCGAATCCGGAATATGCATAAGAGCAGGGCATCACTGTGCACAACCGCTTCACATTCTTTTAGGAGTTCCGTCTACAGTGCGTGCAAGCGTTGCTTTTTATAATACTCATGAAGAGATAGATGCTTTTTTGAAAGTATTGTCGGAAATAAGAGCAAGGATGGGATATTAATATGGCGGGTCAGACGTTTTACAATGAAATATTAATTGAACATAACAAGTATCCGACGCATAAACACGGACTTGTAGGATGCTGTTATTCGAAGGAAGGAATCAATCCAAGTTGCGGAGATGATCTTATTATCAATCTTGATATTAAAGACGGTATTATCACTGCGGGCTCGTTTGAAGGAAACGGGTGTGCAATATCACAGGCTTCAGCCGATATAATGTGCGATTTAATTGTCGGTAAAAGTGTAAAAGAGGCGAGAGAATTGTGCGATATCTTTTCCCGAATGATTAAAGAAAAAATAAGCGACGAAGAACTTGAAAGACTTGAAGAAGCGGGTGCACTGATAGACATTTCACATATGCCGGCCAGAGCAAAATGCGCTATGCTTGCTTGGCGAACACTTGATGAAATTCTATTACAAAAAAATTAAAAAAATGTTTGACAATCGTAGGCGAACAGTGTATTCTAATAAAGGTTTTTGGGATACAGTGTTCGCTTGAAATTTGGAAGGGGAATATATGCCAAGGGATAAATCTGAAAATCATGAAAAAATTATAAAAGCTGCGTTTGATGAATTTATGACATATGGATTTAATGATGCTTCCATGAGAAGAATTGCTTCGGAATGCGGTATGAGCGCATCGGGGCTTTATAAACATTTTCCGAGCAAGGAAGATATGTTTGCCGCTCTGGTTGAGCCCGCATATACCGGATTAAAAGAAATCTATTATTGTAAATTAACCGATCAGTTTAAAGAATTAAAAGGTAAAAAGACCGATGATATATGGGAAGGCGACGAAGAGACCGTTTGGGCCATGAAGTACATATACGATAACTATAATGCGTTTAAACTTCTTGTGTGTCGTTCTCAGGGAACCAGATATGAAAATTTCATACATGAACTGGCATCTATAGATGAAAAATCCACAATAGAATATATGAAAATGATGAAGGAAAAAGGAATATCAATTAATAAAATATCCCAAAAAGAAATTCATTTATTTGTATCATCCAACCTGAATGCAATTTTTGAAACTGTAATTCATGATTTTTCGAAGAAAGATGCTTTGGCGTATGCCAAACATTTAGACGATTACTGCGTTGCGGGATGGAAAAAACTTATCGTATTATCGTAAAAATAAAGCGCAACCGAAAGGTTGCGATTTATTAATAAATTACAGTTAGTCACGACTAACAAAGGAGGCTTATATGAAAAAATCACTGTTATGGCAAGTACCTCTTGCATCTTTAATTTATATGGCATTACTTATGGCTTGTTCAGCAACGGGATTAATCCATCCTTACTGCTATGCTTATGTAGGAACATTTTTCCCGATATTCTTTAGTTTTATTTACTTCTTTATATCTTCAAGATGGCAATGCTTTGGCGCAGGCTTAACTCTTAACTGTCTTCTTCTTGTAATATTGATAGTGTTTGGCGAAGGTGGAAACGAACTTGTTATCGGATTGATAGTGCTCGGCCTTATAAGTGAAGTTATCAGATTCTTTGTAGGTTATACAAGCAAAAAAGGTATTATATTCAGTTTCATTCCGCTTGCATATTCGTTCTATGCTTATTCGATTCACTGGTGGACCAATACTGCTGAATCTCTTGAAGAAGCAGTTGAAGAAATGAGAGCCGGATATGATGCACAAATGGCTCTGGTAATTCAGAATACTCCATTATTGTTTGTAATGCTTATTCTTGTAATTCCTGTAGCAATTTTATCGATTATTTTAGTTCCCAAGATCCTTAAAAAATCCGCCGAAAAGCTTGAAAGCAATTAAGGATGTTTAACAACACGAAGAGCCCGAAGCTTCAATTAATAAGGTTTCGGGCTTTTTGATGAAAAGCAATTGACCGTATCTTTAACATATAATATAATTTAAACGCAGAGCGGTTAGACAAGACTAACCAAAAACAAATAGATGATTAAATTATAAAAAAATAATTAGTTTTCTGAATTGATAGAGGGGAAATTATGGCAATTTATGAAGCAGGCGAAATGTATTTACTGACAATATATCTTCTTTACCAAAAGGGTATGAAAAAAGTCAGAGCGATAGATGTATGCAGAGAAATTAACCGTTCTAAACCAAGTGTAAGCATAGCTTTGTCGCAGTTAAAAGAGGAGGACTACATTTCTGTTACAAACGGTAAGATTGATTTAAAAGAGAAAGGTATCGATGTAGCAAAAAGAGTTCTTTCCAGGCGCGAAGCCGTAAGCAAGATGTTTGAAAAAATAGGTGTGGATAAGGAAATATCTAAGAAGGATGCCTGCAAAATCGAGCATGTAATATCGGACGAAGCCTGTGAAGCAATACAAAAGTTCATCGGCGAATGACAGATATTGCCCCAGCATACTAACAATATTTTGACACTGGGGGACGGGGGTTATGTGTCATTTTTTCCCGGTACAAAAAAAGCTTGACAAAATTCAAATAGGACACTAAAATAACATCGTTACGTAACGGTGTTATTTTTTATGAGGAATGACATGATTAAAGACGAGAATGATTACGAAAAAAGGAAAAAACTGATTGAAGCGGGCAAGAAAGAATTTCTTGAAAAGGGTTACAATAAAGCTTCATTAAGAAAAATATGTTCCGATGCAGGAGTTACAACAGGAGCCTTGTATTTCTTCTTTGAAAACAAGGAAGATTTGTATTCATCGATAGTAAATCCTCCTTTGATGGAACTCAAAAAGATGGTAATTGAGCATTTTAAAGAAGACCAAGCTTTTTTGAGTAATATGGATTCTCTCGATTTGGGAAATCTTGATCACAGTGATATAGCTGATATGCTTGTAGACCATGTATATAAGAATTATGACAGTTTCATTCTTTTATTATCCGGTTCAAAAGAAGATGCACTTGAAAATGGCATAGATGAATTCGTCGAAATATTGGAGCAGTCCACGATTGCAATGGTAAGCGGATCAAAGTTTTATACTTACGATCCCTTTATGACGCACTGGATGGCCCACACAACGGTTGATTCGATGGTGCACGTTATAAAACACGAAAAAGATGTAAACGTCGCCAAGAAAAGAATTCAGAGCATTATGAACTATCTGGTAATCGGCTGGGTGAAACTGGTAATGGTTCCAATTGACGGTGATAAAAGCAAAAAGAAAAAGAATAATAACTGATATTTTTTACGAGATTAAAACCGCTTTCATTTTTGGAAGCGGTAAAAAAATAACATTTACATAACAATGTTATGTAAAAATGTAAAAGCCGTGCAACGGCGGATAGGAGCAACAATGTATCTTGAAATGAGAAATGTAAAGAAAAGTTACGGAGAAGGAGGAAGTTTTGTTCAGGTTTTAAAAGGCGTTTCGACAGGTGTTGAAAAGGGTCAGATGTGCGTAATACAGGGAACTTCGGGTTCGGGCAAATCGACTCTTTTAAACTGTATCGGAGGACTGGATACCATGGACTCAGGCTCAATAATAGTCGATAAAACGGAAATATTCGGAATGAAAAGCAAAAACCTGGTTGAATACAGAAGAGATAATCTCGGATTTATTTTTCAGTTCTACAATCTCGTTCCGAATCTTACGGTAAAAGAAAACATTCAGGTATGCGAGTATCTTACCAAGAATCCTTTGGATTTGAATGAACTGATGGATGTTTTGGGACTTACGGAACATCAGAATAAGTTTCCGTCACAGCTTTCCGGTGGCCAGCATCAAAGATGTGCTATCGCAAGAGCGCTCATAAAAAATCCCAAACTTCTTCTTTGTGACGAACCTACGGGTGCGCTAGACTCAAATACCTCAAGAGACATTCTTATGCTCCTTGAACAGATTAATCAGAAATACAATACAACAATGGTTATTGTTACTCATAACAATTCAATTAAAAATATGGTTCACAAAGTCATCTTCCTAAAAGACGGTCTTGTAAAAAACGAATATATTAATGAGAACAGAGTTAGTGCCAACGAACTGGAGGATCTGTAATGAAAAGGGTTTTGTTTAAACGTTATTTACGTGATATCAAAAAGAACTTCTTCAGATACGCGGCACTGCTTATTCTTATTGCGGTATGTATGTTTCTTGTTGTTGCAATTGTAGACAGTGCATATTCGCTCATCGAAGGAACGAAAGATCTTCAAAAAGAAGCAAAGCTTGAGGACTGCCAGGTAACTCTTTTTAATCCTTTTACGGACGATGAGATAAGAAAGATCGAAGAAAAGGGCGTCACCGTCGAATCGCATAGGAGTTTTGATTATACACTTGAAGACGGCTCGGTTTTAAGAATATTTGAAAACAGAGAGAAAATCGATTTAGTGGTTTATGACGAGGGCCGTGAAGCCAAGACAAGCGGAGAGATAGTTTTACTTAACAGATACTGCGCGGAAAATGAAATCGGTGTAGGTGACAAAATTCGTGTGGACGGAACAGATTTTACCGTAGTCGGAATCGGAAGCAGCGTTGATTATGATGCGCCTTACAGAAAGCTTTCCGACACAAGCATTGATTCGAGTATTTTCGGAACTGCTTTTGTATGTGCAGAGGACTATAACAGATTAAAGAACGACGAAGGTGCGGCGACCGAAGATGTAACATATGCGTTTCTTTTAAACGGTGCAATGACAAGCGATGAATTAAAGCAGATGATTAAGGACTTTGATTTTGATTACAACCAGGTCGATGATCCCTATTACAAAGAAATGCTCGCCGATTCATACGGTAAAAGAGATGAAATCACGGACGGAATAAACAATCTGGTTGACGGAGTGGACGAACTGTATGACGGAACGGTGGAACTTTTCGACGGGGTCGGCGAATTGAAAGACGGTACCGAAGATTTTAAGGAAGGATTGAAGGAACTTGCGGACGGAAGCGAGGATCTTTTAGACGGTGTAAAAGAATTCAAAGACGGAGCAGAAGAACTTGATAAAGGTGTCGGTGAATTAAAAGACGGAAGCGGGAAACTTAAGGACGGTGCGATATCGCTTAAGGACGGAAGTGCTTCCTTAAAAACAGGTCTTAATACTTTAAAAGACGGTGCAACTTCTCTTAAAACAGGGGCCGATACATTGAATCAGAACAGTGCTGCCATAAATCAGGGAGCCGGTAGTATTTTTGACGGACTTGTTAAAAATACGCAGGATTCGATTAACCGAAGCATTACCGGCATAAATGCTTCCATGCAGACGAATCTTCCGCTTTTATCTTTAAACAGAAATAATTATGCAGAGGAACTCACAAAGTTTGCGGCGATGCTTGAAAGCTTTGGCATGGATGCGACAGACGTTTATAACGCGAAGGCTTCGTTAGACGGCGTGTCACAGTATGTTTCGGGCGTTGAAGGATATACCGCAGGTGTCGGATCTATAGCTTCGGGCGCGGGAGAATTGTCAAACGGGGAAGCATCAGCCGCATCGGGAGCGGCTTCGCTTGAAAACGGTGCAATAAGCCTTGCCAACGGAGCCAAAGATTTAGACGACGGTGTCGGAAAAGTTAAAGAAGCTACCGGCAAAATGAAAAACGGAGCCAAGGATTTATACGACGGAACAGAAGAATTAAATGATGCGATAAAAGAGGCTTATGATGCGTCCGGCGAACTTGATGACGGCGCAGGCGAAATGATGGATGGAGCCGGCGAATTAAAAGACGGCGTAAAAGAACTAAAAGACGGCGTGAAGGATTTAAAGGAACAGTCGGATGAAATGATGGATAAAATTTTTTCCGAGGCTCCGGACAATATAACGGCATTTATGACCTCAGCTGAAAATAATAGAGTCGGTGGAGCCGCGGGAGATGTTGTAATAGACAAAACCGTCGGACTGTATGCGGGTGTAATCGTTATCGTGCTTTTGACATACGTGCTTTCGGTATTTGTAATACATCAGATTCAGAGTGAAAGCAGCGTAATCGGTGCGCTGTATGCGCTTGGCGCAAGAAAAAGCGATTTGATTCTGCATTATATATTTATCCCTACAATGGTGGCTTTGATAGGCGGTACGGCAGGCGGTTTGGCCGGAATGAGCAAGTTTGGATGCAAATGGCAGATGGCTGACTGTTACAACTATTTTTCCATACCCGACATGCCGGCGATAGCACCTTTATACCTTGTATTTTATTCGGTGTTAATGCCTGCGGCGGTTGCGGCGATTGTTAATTTCCTTGTAATAAACAAAAGCCTTTCGAGAACGGCTCTTTCTCTTTTAAGAAACGAGCAGAAAATAAGCGGCGGAAAAGATATTAAACTCGGCAAAATGTCTTTTGTTTCAAAATACAGAATAAGACAGATTTTGCGAGAAAGCAGAACGGCAGTTACGGTTATTTTCGGAATGGCCATTTCGCTTTTGGTATTCATGCTCGGAATGGACTGCTATGTTTTATGTGAAAGTGTCGGAAGACTGAACAGTGAGGATACAACATATAACTATATGTATACCTACAAATACCCGACCAAGGAAGTACCCGAGGGCGGTGAGGCATGTTTTATCAAAACTCTTAAAAGAGAACAGTATGGGTACAATCTCGATATCACCGTTATAGGAATCGACGATGACAATCCGTATTACAAAGCAAAGCCCGTAAAAGGCAAAAACAAAGTGGTCGCGTCCGATGCGGTAGTTCAGAGATATCACGTTAAAAAGGGAGAAAAAATAGTCTTTACGGACAATGCTGAAGATATCGATTATGCTTTTACGATAGAAGATGTCGTTCCTTATTCCGTGGGAATCACGGTATTCATGGATATAGACAGTATGAGAGAACTCTTTGGTGAAGAAGATGATTATTACAATGTGGTTCTTTCGGACGAAAAACTCGATATAGAGGAAGGAAGATTATACTCTGTAACTTCCAAGGCGGATATCGATAAAGCTTCCAAAATATTCTTAAAACTGATGATGCCAATGTCCACGATGTTAATCGGAATGTCGATAGTTATTTTCTGCATCGTGATGTATCTGATGATGTCGGTAATGATTGACCGTGCCACCCAGGGAATATCTCTTTTAAAAATTCTCGGATACAGAAGCGGAGAAGTTAAAAAACTTTATCTTGACGGAAACAGGGTCGTTATAATGATTGGTGCGTTAATAGGCGTACCGGTATCGAAACTGCTGATAGATATGCTTTTCCCTACATTTATTGCAAATGTTGCATGTTCCATGCATCTGGAATTTACATGGTATATGTATCTTTGCATATTCGGAGCAATAATGATACTTTATGAGATAATCAATTTTATCCTTATGAAGAAACTCGGAAGGATAAGTGAGAACGAAGTGCTTAAAAACAGAGAATAATATTTCTTTTATGAGTTCGTCAAAAAGACTCACGCACCTGTGAGAGAAACTTCTCCGCAATCGGAGTAAAAGTCTGGTACTTGTTCCAGATTAAATACAGTTTTGTTATTTGTTTGGGAGAAAGCGGTCTGAATACAAGATCGCTTTCTTTTGAACAATCGATTAAATGTTCAAAAGTAAGAAGGAGCCCAAGTCCTTCCTTTGCAAACATTGAAGCATTGTAAGAAAGTCTGAATGAGCCTTCAAGGTGAAGCAAGGGATGATGTTCGCCAGCCCATTCTTTAATCTCGTAATTCCAGCTTTGTTCGGAGCAGTAAAGCGGCTGGCCGTAAAGATCGGAGACTTTAATGCTTTTTTTCTTTGCAAGAGGATGTGTATTTAGCATAACAACACCCCATCTGTCGTAATCGGGAAAAGTAAGATATTCATATTTTTCGGTATTGGGCGGATCGCATATAACTGCAAAATCAAGTAATCCTTTATCAAGCTTTTCCGTTACCTGTTCTGTATCGCCGCTTGTAATGTGATATGTAAAAGAAGGATATTTATCTTTTAATTTCTTTATTTCGCGTGCGAGCAGTCTTATCTGATATGATTCCGCAAGACCAAAATAAATATCCCCTCCGGTAATGTCATCAAGGGAAACAAATTCCTGTTCTATTTTATCTGCCATTGCAACAAGGTCTTCTGCACGGTCTCTTAAAAGCATGCCTTCATCGGTGAGTTTTATTGAAAAACTGTGCCTGGTAAAAAGTTTCTTTCCCAGTTCTTCTTCGAGTGCCTTGAGTGCCTTGGAAAGAGTCGGCTGGGTTACATGCATCATTTCGGCCGCGTGTGACATATTTTCTTCTCTTGCTACTGCAAGGAAGTAGCGTAAGTTTTTTATCTCCATATTCAATCCTCCGTTGGCAGGAATATTTTTTTCAGATATAAAAAATGTAAAGCACATCGATAATGTGATATGCCATAATGGAATATCACGATATTCATTTTATTCATTAGCGCAATTCATGTCAATCCCGTATACTTGTAATCAGAAGAGAAAAAGATGCATTTACGAGGTGTTTCGAATGCTTTTAAAAGAAATGATAGAAGATCTTTCAACTCTCGGATGTGAGTGTAAAGATGAAGACAAAGCAAAAAAATTATACGAAAGCGGTCAGATGGAAGATTTGATAAAGTGCCTGAAAAAATGCAGATGCACTCTTGTGGATGAAATGCATGAAAGCCAGCGAAAAGTCGACAAAATTGATTTGATTATTAGGAGCGCGGAGAAAGAAGCAGTAAAGAATATCGGGGGCTGAAAAAGATGATTGGACAAAAAAAAGTGATGGGTATTATTACAATGTCTTTGTTGGTTTTCGTACTTGCTGCTTGTAATCTATCTTCGCAAGATGTTTATGAAGAGTTGAGCAAGACGGAAATTACTGATAATGGTTCGGCTGAATCTAATACAGATATAATTAAACAAAAAGAAGAGACAAAAAGTTCTGATGATGAAACAGACGATCAAAAGCAGACAATTGTAATGAACGATTCAAATGATTTTGAAAAGGATGCAAATATGATAATGACAATAGGTGACACAAAAGTCGATGTTTCATGGGAAGACAACGATTCGGTAAGAGAGTTAAAAGAACTTGCCAAGAAGAATCTTTTGATACAGATGTCGATGTACGGAGGGTTTGAACAGGTTGGTTCAATCGGGCAAAGCGTAACCAGAAATGATAAACAAACCACCACCGAACCCGGAGACATAGTTTTATATTCAGGTAATCAGCTGGTTGTTTTTTACGGCAGCAATTCATGGTCTTATACGAGACTTGGAAAGATAAATCTTTCGGATGAAGAATTGGAAAATTTACTTGGCAATGGAGATGTAACAATTACATTGAGTATGGAATAGGAGGAAGTATGGCAAAGAAAGTATTGGTTATTGAAACAAGTTTGAGAGCAAGGAGCAATTCGGATGCATTGGCAGAAGAGTTTGCCAGAGGAACAAAGGATGCGGGCAACGAAGTTGAGATTGTATCTTTGAAGGGGAAGAAAATCGCATTTTGTACGGGTTGTTTCGGATGCCTAAGAGCAGGTCATTGTGTAATCAAAGATGATGCAAACGAAATTACGGAAAAGATCCTTGAGGCAGAGGCAGTAGTTTGGTCCACACCCATATATTATTACGAGATGAGCGGACAGATGAAAACGATGATTGACAGAGCCAATTCGCTCTATCCCAGAGATTACAAGTTCAGAGATGTTTACCTTTTATCTGTGGCTGCAGAAGATGAAGATTATGTAGATGAAAAGGCAGCCGGCGGTGTTCAGGGCTGGGTAGATTGTTTTGAAAAAGCAGAATTCAAAGGAAAAGTATTTGCAGGCGGTGTGAACGAACAGGGAGAAATTAAAGGTCATAAAGCATTAAAAGAAGCATATGATATGGGCAAAAATGTTTAATTACAATCTGCAGATAAAAAGTGTTGACATAAAAGAATGCAGGAAAGCATTAGCAAATAAAGAAAAGTACACGGAGGAAAACAAATGATACAAAAAGAAGAACTTACATTGGTAACAGAATGGGATAAGACATTTCCCAAAAGCGATAAGGTTGAACACAGCAAAGTGACATTCATTAACAGATATGGTATTACTCTTGCGGCAGATATGTATGTTCCCAAGAACGCCGAAGGCAAGCTTCCCGCGATTGCGGTTTCTGGGCCTTTTGGTGCGGTTAAGGAACAGTGCTCGGGCCTTTATGCACAGAATATGGCAGAAAGAGGATTTTTAACAATCGCGTTTGACCCTTCTTTTACGGGCGAAAGCGGCGGAGAGCCGAGATACATGGCATCTCCGGATATCAATACGGAAGATTTTATGGCAGCAGTCGATTTCCTGAGCCTGAATGACAGGGTGGATGCCGAGCATATCGGAATCATCGGAATCTGCGGCTGGGGCGGAATGGCAATTAACACGGCTGCACTTGATCCTCGTATTAAAGTAACCGTGGCTTCAACCATGTATGACATGACCAGAGTAAATGCCAACGGATATTTTGATTCCGAAGATTCCGAAGAAAAACGCTATGAGAAAAAGAAAGCTCTTGCTATACAGCGTCTGGAAGATTTAAAGAACGGTTCCTATAAGCGCGCCGGAGGCTGTCTGCCTCTGCCTGTTGACGAAGATGCACCTTTCTTCGTTAAAGATTACAGCGAATACTACAAAGGCCGAGCATATCATGCAAGATCTCTTAATTCCAACGAGGGATGGAATGTGATCGGGTGCGAATCTTTTATGAACCAGCCTATACTTAAATACTCGAATGAGATCAGAAGTGCGGTTATACTTGTTCACGGCGAAAAGGCGCATTCATGTTATTTCTCGAAGGATGCATATGCAAATATGATTAAAGACAGCAAGTATACCGACAATAAGGAACTCATGATAATTCCTGATGCGGTTCATACGGACCTTTATGATAATATTAATGTAATTCCGTTTGATCATATTGAGGAGTTTATCAGAAAATACATCTAGTTTTTGAGAAAAAACACATATGATTTGATATGGAAAAACCATACCGGCAAAGCTATTTTTATGTTGAAAGTGTTTGCATGGAAGAATATAATTGATTAGGTGTAGATTACACCAAATAACAAGGGATATTATAGGAAAACCGAAAAAATTCGGCGAGAAATGCAAAGGGATATATGAGTAAATTTTTCATCGAAAAGATTATAAAGACAATTATAATCGGTGCTTTCGCAGTGGCAACGTTTGGATCATTGTATCTTACCGCATATGCGGAGAATGTGAATACTGATACTGTCGGTAGCAGTGTAGACTCCGCTATTGGAACGGTCAATGAGGCGGTTGAAGCCGCAAAGAATTTAAAAGAAGAGGCAGATAAAGTTGGTTTATCGATTGATACGATAACTCAAGCTGCAGACAATCTTGATAATGAACTTTACGATAGAGATTGGAATGATTCTTTACAGGAAAATCAGCATAGGAGACTTGTAAAAGTTGAAGTAAGACCTGCTTGGGATGAAACAATCAGAGAAGAGTGGACAGAAACCGTTAAAATAAATCTTCGTATTGATGAAAATGGGGACGAGATCTACGATGATACAGAGGAAGTAGTTCATCCGGCGGAAGTTGTTCATCATGAGGCTGAATATGAGTACAGATCTGTGGAATACTTTGATGATAATAATCCTGAACTTGAAGATGCTAAGGAAGCAATGAAGGATGTCAAGGATGCTGTCAGTCTTATGGAAGAGGAGAATACTCTTGTTTCAGGAAACGTGGCAGCTGCAAATGATGATACATACAAGATCAATGGTTACGAGGATAATGAAGGAAATCATGTTGATGGATATGTTGAAATAGCTGATGGTCTTGAAAAGAAAGCTGAAGGGCTTCTTGAGGTTGACGAAAAGTCAGAATCCGGGGAGAGCGTTAACACTATTTCTTTAGTTGATTTTGTTAATAAAGCAGGTGATGCGGTCGATGAAGCAATTGATAATATCAAGAATTCCACTAGCAAGGAAGATGCGGATAAGTTCAAACAGGACGCTAAGAATGCATGTGATGAAGCTGATAAAATAGTTAACGAAAAAGCCAAAGAGTTAACTGAAATTGAAAAGAAGTTCATTGAAAACGAAGAGAATTATAAAGTTACCAAGAAAGCATATGATGATAAGTTAACTGAACTCAAAGCGGCTCAGGAAAGATTTAATTACTTGAAGGATCAGGCGGACTCAGAGGCAGAGGCTGCCGATGCAGAGTTGCAGAGGATAGCTGATGAGGCAAAAGAACTTAAACAAGCTACTGATGATGCACTTGAAAGTTACAATACAGCAGGATACGGTTATATAGCTTATTTGGAGAGAGAACTAAAAACTAAAACCGAAAAAGAGAGAAAAGATTATATCAAACTCGCATGGGCTATTATGAAGTTTTATTATGTTCCTGATGTTCTTGGTAATCAAGAAGGTGTTCAAAGCGCAGAGATGGATACCTCATTTGAAAATTTTTATAAGGCATGGAAATTTTATTCAGGTGAAAACGGAAATAATAGTATCACATATACCGACGAAAACGGAAACACTTACACGAACGATATAGGAGATACTCTGGATTACGGAAGGGTTAATTATACTGTTAAACATGCGGATGGTACTGAAGAATATAAAACTATTTATATAGAATTAAAGACTTCGGATGAAAATAACCTGAATTCGGATAATTATAATGGTATTGTTATTTTTGAGAAGACTCCACATATAGTTTTTGATGGTGTGGATTTTGCTCAGGCTTCCGTTGATGCCATTGAAGCAAACGGATACTATGTTGATTATGATGGTGCTGTATATGTCAAGGTTGACGACAATTATGTTAAATATACCGATGGAAATACCATCGATGGCGAAGAAATTCCGGAAGATGAAGTTGAAGAGGTTGAAGGTCTTTCGCTTGGCGATGGCGAATCAAAGAATGATGTAGTTGTCGGTGAAGAGGCAGTTTCGTATAAGGTTGATTCTCAAACGGGTAAAATGGTAAAGACTGTTACTAAAGATGTTACCGTAACGACCTATACAGGAGTATCTTTACCTTTGAATAGTAATGGCAGTATTGATGCAAAGTCAGCAACACTTGAATCCGAAGAAGCTGCAAAAACTGCGTATATTAATGCGGTGCAGGATAAGATAGATGAACTTGAAGCTAATCAAACAATAACGATTGGTGATGATGAAAATGCAAAGGTTTACAAGATTGGTGATACCGCAGATTTAACCGGATTTGAACTTGACAAAGATGAAAACGAAGAGGCTTCGAAATATGGCTATAAGGCTCTGGAATATCTGATAAGCACGACCACAGTCAATACACAATGTACCGGCACAGTTACAGATACATATACATATACAATTTCCACGACTATATATGATTCCGCAAAAGCAACATCTACAATTCAGCTCAGAAATGATAACTGGTACAGTGGTAATGTGCTTCTTGTGGAGTATGATGACAAGAATGATCCTGATAACTCATATAACCACTATACTACAGATGGGAAACAGGGAGGGGCTTCGAAGAGTGTTACGGTTGATGCTTCTAAAAATGATGATTTCCGTAATAAGGTTGATGCTTCTAAAAATGATGATTTCCGTAATAAGGTTGATTCTTCTAGAAAAATTTTAGATTTGTATTTTGAACTTTCAACAAAAGCAGGAAATAGTCAGGAAGCGATTAAAACCGCTCAGTCGGAGATTAGAACTCTCAGAGGAGAAATAGCAGCTTTTGAAAGTAAGGTTGATACTATCAATAAACTCGATGAATATACAGCCAGCCTTGAGGCTTCAAAAGAAGCTCTAAAAAAAGCCCAGGACAAGAGAGATACTCTTCTTAAGAAGCTGGTTACTGTTGATAAGGAGTACCAAAAGAAGATTACGGCTTTAGAGAACGAAGAGAATAACAATAATCAGAACAATAATTCTAATGTACCGGACGAACCCAACAAAAAAGCCGAAGACGATACTAAAGATGACAAAGCTAAGGTAAATAATAATGCCAATGTTAACAGCAATGCAAATGCAAACAATAACGTAAGAACTAATGATAATGTTAACAGTGGTGTTGCTAACGAGGGCATTGTAGCTGATGATAAAGCAGATATCGTAAATGCAGGCGGCAGAAATGTCATTATCGAATCAGGTGTTGGCAACGACGGTGGATTAGAAGCAGAAAACGCAGATGATGATAGTGTTGATAAAGAAGAACATAAGGTAGCATTACTTACTGAAGAACCCGGCGATAACAAAGTAGCTGAAAATGATAACAGAGACACTGCCGAAGCGACTGTTATTGTAAATGATCAGTCAGCACCTGCAGATGCTATCGAAGTGGCTGATTCTGGAAAGAGTGTAAATTGGATGTGGATTGCTTTAGGCGCAGTCGCATTGGGTACGGCTGTTGCAGGCGGAGTTGGATTCAGTATTTACATGGCAACCAGAAAAAAATAAAATACTGATTTGATGAACGCAAATAAGAATTTATGAATATATAGCATAATGAAAAGAGGAATCTCAATGATTCCTCTTTTTAATATGCTGATTTACGGAGCGAAGTATGATATGATATATGCCGGTTGAACTGATAACGCGAGGCTTTCTTGGCATAATATATCTCCTATGAATATAAAAATTTTTTACGGGAAATAATTTTGAAAAGATCCTAAAAGAAACTCTTTTGGACAAAAGATTCTAAAAGAAACTAATATAGATTATAAAGCATTTGAGAGGAAAAACAATATGTTTGGAAAAAATGACACTACACCCCCGTCCCCCAGTGTCAAAATTTTATTCGTGTGCTGGGGCAACATCTGTCGATCTCCCATGGCAGAGTATATTTTTAAGGATATGGTAAAAAAAGAGGGGTTGGCAGACAAGTTTTATATTGAATCTGCAGCTACTTCGACGGAGGAACTGGGTAACCCTGTATATCCGCCTGCGAGAGATGAGTTAGGAAGACACGGAATCGACTGTTCGGGACACAGAGCAAGACAGGTAAGAAGAGACGATTACGATAAGTTTGACTACATAATTGCGATGGAAGATATCCACCATCGTATCATGCGTGACAGGTTCTTTAACGGAAAGGATGATAAGATTTCGCTCTGTATGGACTATTCTTCAACGCCCGGAAAGCAGATTGCGGACCCCTGGTACACCGGAGACTTCGTAACTGCATACAGACAAATCAAAGAGGGTTGTGAGGGCCTGCTTAACGAGATAAAGGCTAAAAGTTAAATCGCAATTTAACTATTTTTCGTGCCAAATTGGGGGAAAAATGACACTACACCCCCGTCCCCCAGTGTCAAAAGGAGGCAAAATGATAGATTCAGTAATATTTGATATGGACGGAGTCATATTCGATTCGGAGAGAATCGTTTGTGACCTGTGGATAGATTTTGCAAAAGAGAATAACATGAAGGGTATGGATGAGCTGATTATAAAATGCATCGGTATCAATGAGAAGGCTACCGAGAAACTCTTTTATGAGACGTATGGTGAAGACTGCCCTTACGAAGAGTACAAGAAAGTCATTTCCGAAAGGTATACCGCACTTTGTGGAGGCGGAAAGCTTCCGAAGAAACCCGGCGTAAATGAACTTTTAAGTTTCCTGAAAGAAAACAACATAAAAACCGCACTTGCCTCATCTACCAATGTCAAAACTGTCACCAATCAGCTTAGGGATGCGGGAATACTTGAATACTTTGATGTTGTAATAGGCGGAGACATGGTTACCAAATCAAAACCCGACCCCGAGATTTTCCTTGAAGCAGCAGATAAACTCGGTGTCGATTCGACCAAATCTTTTATTATCGAAGACTCTTTAAACGGTATAAAAGCAGCGTATGCCGCAGGGGCAAAACCGCTGATGGTTCCCGATATGATTGAGCCGAATGAAGAGATAAGCAAACTCTGCCATAAAATATTCGTTAATTTGCACGAAGTAAGGGCCTTTTTCGAGAGTAATTTAGACTAGTTTTGCAAGGTCTTTTAATTGAAAAATACACTCCCTTATAGTATAATATTTAGTTGAATTATTATGATTATGGAAGATCATGTAATTGTGATATTAAGAGGGGAATGTTATGAAAAGTATTTATCGTTTTTCTTTTGAAAAACGTCTGCTTATAATGGGACGGGCTAAAAGACTCTTTAGTCTGGTCCTTTTATTTGTTCTGACGTTTTCATTTGCAGTTATTTTCCTTGACAAAAATGTTTCTGCGGAAACCGTTTCGGGAACGGATTATGACGAAGTAAATGTTGAATTTTCAGGACAAAACGAAGGCTATTCTGCATTCCTTTACAATAACAGCAACGGTCTTCCAACATCGGAGGCAAATGCGATAGCCGAAACCGCCGAAGGATTTATCTGGATCGGAAGTTATTCGGGTCTTATCAGATATGACGGCAATACATTCGAAAGAATGGATTCAACCGACGGTATTTCGAGTATTACGGCTCTTTATGTCGACAGCAAAAACCGTTTGTGGATCGGAACGAACGACAACGGAACGGCGGTGCTTGAAAAAGGCGAGTACAAATATTTCAAGGATATCCATTCGTCACAGTCGCTTTCCATCAGATGTATTACCGAAGACAAGGCAGGCAATATTCTCATAGCCACCACACACGGCGTAGAGATAGTTGATACATACGGCAATCTTTACAGACTCGATTCGCATAACATAAACGATTCGTTTATTCATGAACTTCGTATGGACGACAATACCGGAATTATTTACGGCATCACCCAGGAAGGCGAAGTATTTACGATTCAAAACTGCAAAGTCACTGCATATTATGATGCAAACAAGTTAAAGATAGAAGATCCCAATACTATTTTGCCGGATCCTTTAAACCCCGGATATGTGTACATCGGAACGGATAACTCGAGTATCTTTTATGGTGAATTAAACGGCAATTGGGAAAATGCCAAGGAAATAACCACAGATACTCTTAAAAAAATAAACTCCCTCGAATTCTTGGACGGAAAACTCTGGGTCTGCGCAGACAATGGTATCGGCGTTCACGACAGTGCGGGATTCAGGCAGATTTACAGCATTCCGATGAACAATTCGATTGACCAGATGATTACCGACTACGAAGGAAACCTCTGGTTTGCATCCTCCAGACAGGGCGTAATGAAAATCGTCCGCAACCGTTTTACAGATATTTTTGCAAAATACGGACTTGAAGAAGAAGTAGTTAATACCACATCACGTTATAAATCATATCTTATGCTCGGAACCGACGACGGTCTCATCGCACTTGAAGGCGGCGGAAAGGCTGAACTTGTTCCAATCAAACAAAAGACCAACATAACGGAGGAAATGGATCCTAAGAATACCAGAAACCTCTTGGAACTTTTGGAAAACGTCAGAATAAGATCAATCATAAAAGACAGCGAAGATATTCTCTGGATTTCGACCTACAGTAATTTCGGCCTTCTAAAATACGACGATGGAAACATCACCTCCTACAATGTGTCGGTCGGTATGCCTTCGAACAAGACAAGAGCAATTTACGAAGGCGATGACAAGAAGATATATGCAGCCTGCTCCGAAGGCGTTGCCATTATAGAGAAAAACAGCAGCGTAGTCAAAGAGGTAATCGATACAAGTTCCGGACTCGGCAATCCCGAAGTATTAACGGTTGTCGAAGGCTTAAACGGCGAAGTTGTAATGGGCACTGACGGTGGCGGTATTTATGTTAAAAGAGGCAACAATATCGAAGGCATAGGTCTTAAGGAAGGACTTTCCTCAATGGTTGTTCTTCGTATCAAAAAAGATGTTGAAAGAAATCTTTACTGGATAGTGTCCAGCAACTCGATAGCATATATGACTGCTGATTTTGAGGTTGTTACGATAAAGAATTTCCCTTACTCAAACAACTTTGACATGGTTGAAAACAGCAAGGGCGAAATGTGGGTAATAGCCAGCAACGGCATTTATGTTGTAAGAGTAGACGACCTTTTGGCCAACGAGGAAATATATCCTACATACTTCAGTATTTTCAACGGATTATCAAGCGTTGCGACTGCCAACTCCTACAGTGAACTGACAGAGAGCGGAGATTTGTACGTAGCCGGTTCGACAGGCGTATCAAAGGTTAATATCGAAAGAGATTTTGCGGATGTGGTAGATATTAAAATGTCGGTTCCTTTTGTGGATGCCGACGGAGTTGATATCTATCCCGACGAAAATGGAGTAATTACAATTCCTCCGCATACGGACAGAGTTACCATTTTCGGATATGTTTATACGTATTCGCTGATGAATCCTCAGGTAACGTATTATCTCGAAGGATTTGATAAAGACTCAAGAACGGTGCCGACATCGGATTTTGAGTCCGTTACATATACCAACCTTCGCGGTAAGACATACACTTTCGTAATGAAACTCGATGATGCCTTAAATCCCGGCGAAAATGAGTATTCGATAACGATAGTAAAGCAAAAGGCTTTCCACGAAACACTTCTTTTCTATGTGCTGATCGCAGTAGTATTTGCGTTTATACTCTACGAAGTGATCGTATTTGCGGTTCACAAAAAGACACAGAATTACTTAAAGAAACAGGAAGAAAACAAACTGTTCGTCAAAGAGATGACCGAAGCAATCGCGCGAACCATCGATATGAAGGACCGCTATACCAAAGGTCATTCCACGAGAGTTGCGGAGTATACCGCAATGCTCGCCGAAGAACTCGGATGTGATGAAGATACTGTTGAGAAGTATTACAATATCGCACTTTTGCACGATATCGGCAAAATCGGTATCAAGCCGGAAGTGCTTAACAAAAACGGCAAACTTACGGACGAAGAATTTACACTTATCAAGTCCCATTCGATTCAGGGCTATAACGTTTTAAAAGACATCAGTATTATGCCTGAACTTGCAACCGGTGCGAGATCGCATCATGAAAGACCCGACGGAAGAGGCTATCCCGACGGATTAAATGGTGACGAGATTCCGAGAGCAGCACAGATTATTGCAGTTGCCGATACCTTTGATGCAATGTATTCAAACAGACCTTACAGAAATCGTATGAATTTTGAAAAGGTCGTATCCATCATAAAAGATGTATCAGGCACTCAACTTACCGAAGATGTTGTAGATGCTTTCTTAAGACTCGTTGAAAAAGGCAAGTTCAAAGATCCTAAAGACACAGGCGGCGGATCAATGGATGATATCAACAACATCCACAAGAAACAGGACGAAGAGTCAAAAGCAGAAGCAAAAGATAAAAATACGTCCGAAGATAAAAAGGACGAAAATGCATAAAGTGGGTTATTTGAAATGAGAAAACCATACGTTGACGAAAACGAAGAAAACAAAAAGAGCATAAAAGAATTTTTAATGATCGGAATTCCCGTAGGCGCAGTTATTATCTTAGCCGGACTAGCTCTTATTGCAGGTATTACGATTACAGAAAAGATTAAAAACAGAAAAGTTGAAACGCCCGAAGTAGCTACTGTCGAAACGGGCGTTACAGAAAGTGAAAACAATACAGAAAACAATGTGACTGATGTGTCCGATAACAAGGACACATCAGTTTCTGTTGATTCAAAGGAAAACGAAGAAGAATCAAAAGAAGAAAAAGAAAAAACAAAACCCGAGAAGAAAACCACGGAAGAGAGTACGGAAACGATGACCAAACAGGTAAACTCTATTCTTGATACCGGAAACCTTTCGCAAAAAGGAAGCGGATACGAAGGCACTAAAGGAACAGGCAAGTACAATTACGGCGAAGCACTTCAGAAATCCCTTCTTTTTTATGAGCTTCAGCGTTCGGGAGATTTACCTGACAAGGTAAGATGTAACTGGAGAGGCGATTCGTGCTTAAAGGACGGTTCTGACGCAGGAGTCGATTTATCAGGCGGCTGGTATGATGCCGGCGATAATGTTAAGTTCAATCTTCCGATGTCATATACCGCTACAATGCTTGCATGGTCTGTATACGAAGACAAGGATGCGTATGTTGAATCGGGACAGCTTGAATATGCATTATCAAATATTAAGTGGGCTAACGATTATTTTATCAAGTGCCATCCTTCAGACGAGGTTTATTACTACCAGGTCGGAGACGGCAATCAGGACCATTCATGGTGGGGACCTGCCGAAGTGGTTGATACGAGAATGAGCAGACCTGCATATAAGGTTACAAAACAGAACCCGGGTTCTGCGGTATGCGCAGAGACTGCAGCTTCACTTGCTGCATGCGCGATAGTTTATAAGGATGTTGATAAAACATACAGTGACCTTTGCCTTAAGCACGCAAAGAGCCTTTACAAATTTGCCAGAGACACCAAATCCGATGCGGGATATACCGCAGCAAACGGTTTTTACAATTCATGGAGCGGATTTAATGACGAGCTCGCATGGTCCGGCGTATGGCTTTATATGGCTACAAACGATGAGACATATTTAAACAATGCAAAATCGGACTATTCCAAAGCAGACCAGAACCACAAATGGGCAATGTGCTGGGACGACGTGCATATCGGTGCGGCTCTGCTCCTTGCTGAAAACACTGAAGACAAAAAGTACTCCGATGCAGTGGAAAAGCACCTTGACTGGTGGACTACGGGTGTTAACGGAGAAAGAATCACATACACACCCAAAGGACTCGCATGGCTTGATTCATGGGGCTCCTTAAGATATGCGACGACTACCGCTTATATTGCAAGCATTTATGCGGACAGCGGACTTTGTACATCCTCTAAAAAGAAAACCTACGAAGACTTTGCTTTATCACAGGCCGGTTATGCACTCGGCGATACAGGCAGATCCTTTGAAATAGGCTTTGGCAACAATTATCCTAAGAACCCTCATCACAGAACCGCACAGGGTTCATATTGCGACAACATGAATGAGCCTAACCCGGCGAGACATATTTTATACGGTGCACTCGTAGGCGGTCCCGATGCAAACGACGGATACAACGATACAGTTTCAGACTATACCGTCAACGAAGTTGCATGCGATTACAACGCAGGTTTTACAGGCCTCCTCGCACATCTTTATTCAAAGTACAAAGGACAGACCATAAAAGATTTCGGCGCAGTTGAAACTCCGGGACTTGAGATTTATGCCGACGGCGGAATAAATGTATCGGGCAATGACTTTGTGGAAATCAAGGCATTCGTGTACAATATAGCAGGCTGGCCCGCAAGAGTACCTAAGAAGATTGAATTAAGATATTTTATAGATTTAACAGAAGTAATTGAAGCAGGCGGTAAGGCTTCCGATATTGAAGTAAGTACCAACTATATGCAGTCGGGCAAATGCGACGGCCTTAAGGTATGGGACGAAGCCAACAATATCTATTATCTTTCTGTTGTATTTGACGACGGAAAACTTTACCCCGGCGGACAGTCCAATTACAAGCAGGAAATCCAGGTACGTATGAAGAGTAAGAACGGCGTTTGGGACGATTCAAACGATCCTTCATACAAAGGACTTTCAAGCGGCAGCGTAACTCTTGCCAAGAATATGGCAGTTTATGAGAATGACACGTTAGTATTCGGAACCACTCCAAAGAGCGGCGACAAAGCAGGAGAGTCTGTAATTCCTTCAGGCGCTGTAGCAAATAACAATGCTGCAAACAATTCAAATAATAACAACTCGAATAACAACAATAACAACAATAACAACAGCGTATCCGTTTCACCTTCGACCGTAACATCAGATACCGGAGATCTCGCCGTAAAGATTGAATACACCGGCGACGGTAAGAGCAGTGTTTCGGGAACGATTGAATTTACGAATAATTCTTCCAATGCGATTGATTTGTCGAAGACAACCATTACGTATTATTACTCCGCAGACAACAAGAATGCGTTTGTATTTGACAATTATCACAGTGCGGTTAATGCAAAGGACGGCACATATACGGCTTTAAGTAACGTTACCGGCAGTATTTCGGATGCTTCGGGAACGGACTGTGACAAGAAGTGTGTTATTTCAATCGGAGATTCAATGTCTCTTAAGAAGGGTGACAAATTTACCGTTTCCTTTGCCATCCATCCTTCGGACTGGAGCAATATTAACATTACCAACGATTATTCATATAAAAACAATGACGGCGTAGTTATCAAAACGAACGGAAATATCGTATTTGGCAAGGAGCCGTAAAAAAAATAAAAATTTACCATAAAAAGATAAAACTGATTCGTATCTTTAGTGGAGTTAGGAGGAAACTTGACTCAGGAAAAGTTTTCGGAGTGCATCAACAGAATAAAGAATAAAGACAAGTCCGGCCTGAAAGATATTTATGATGAATACCTCGGATATATTTATTCTATTATCTACGGTGTAGTCGGTCAGCGAGAAAATGCCGAAGACGTGACGCAGGATTTTTTCGTGAAGCTTTATAACATGGCAGAAACCATGGAATTAAAGGATTCACACAAGACCTTCCTTGCTACAATTGCCAGAAATATGGCGATTGATTTTGTGAGGAAAAATTCACGTTCGGTAGCAGTAGACGATTTTATCGAAGAGGGTATTGAACCCGTGGCAAATGATAAGGTCGAAGAGACAGTAATAGGAGATATGACGGTAACCGAAGCACTCGCCACTCTTTCGGAAAAAGAAAGGCAGGTTGTCAGTATGAAGATACTATCCGATATGACTTTCAATGAAATATCGGAAGCGCTTGGGGTGCCGATGGGTACTATTACTTGGCGTTATCAGGAAGCGATTAAAAAATTAAGGAGGTTGGGCTATGAATAAAGATCTTTCAAAAGAATATAAAGAAGCCGTAATGAACGATTTGCCCGATCTCTGGGGTCGAATCGAAGCGGCAATTGACGAAGAGGAAAGCAAAAAGAGTAACGAAACACCGTCTTCAAATGTTATTAATTTCAGTAAACCTGAAGAAAACAAAGTTAACCCTGCAAACAAATATGCTGTAAACGCATTTGATAATGAGCCTGTAAATAAGACTCAGACCAACAAGAAGAAGTTCAAAATTCCCGCGTGGGTATTTGTCGCAGTACCTTCGGCAGCAATTCTTCTTGTGGTTATTATTCCCGTAGGATTGCTTATGATGATGAGCGGAATGGGCAACAAATCGGTCACGAACATGATGGAGATGACAGCAACTACCACATCTTACGCACCGAATTCCGACGCTGACAGTGCCTCTTATGATGCTGCTGCGACAATGGATGAGGCTTCTGTGGCAGAATATGAAATCGACGCTTACGAAGACGAACGCACGAAAAACGCAGAAGCTACCTACGATTATAGTGCCGGAGCAGAGAAAAGCGACTCGGTAACCGAAGAAAATGCGGATTTCACCATTAATCCCGACACCATTGAGGGCAAAAACGGACTATCCTTTATGACAACACCTTCAACGGGCAGTGAAGAGTTAAGAATCATCAACGAAAAAGTAAAGGTTAAATTCGTTTCGGTATATGAAAACGATGAAGAAATCGCTCTGGCTGATATCCAAATAGTTGAAGTGTTGGGAGATTACGAATATATTCCCGATGAATTCGAAGGATTTGAAGAAGGCGAGATTATAACTGCATATATGGTGCCTTATTTTGGGGACATCGAATTAAACAATCAGGAATACGACTGCAGTATTAAATATATTCCCGACGATGAAATCGGATATGTAATTGAGCCTGTAATCAGAGACTGAAAACATGCTTAAAACAGTCTCTAGATTTGTAATAAATCAGATTATATTATATAATAAATTTCGTGTGCCAAAATATATGGGACTTTTCGGAGGTCATAATGAAAAAAAGCAAATATATTAGGATTATATGCATTCTGATGCTTGGAGTATTGCTTGCATTTATTCCTGCACGTTTTGCAGATGCCAAAACCACATATGATTTTGATGTATCTCTAGACGCGGGTTACGGTCAAAAGGTTCTGGTAGGATACGGAGCACCTTTTGAAATAACCGTCACCAATAAAAACTCAACTAATTTTGAAGGCTGCATGCAGCTTATTATTCCCGGTTATTCCAACAATAATATTCTTTACGAAGAAGAAATTGCACTCGGCGCCGGTGAAACCAAGACAGTAAACATTGTGGCAGGTATTCCGGTACCCGCAGAATTTGTTAATGTCAGAATGACCAACAAAAGATACAAGGTTCTTTGGTCAGAACTTCAGAAAATAAATGTATCCAAGACCAAAAACGATATCAGAGTCGGTGTTTTATCCGACGATTTTTCTGCGCTTGGATATATGGACAGAGTTCATTTTCTTTCCGACACTACCAGATATACTTCTCTGGTAGAACTTTCGGCAGCGGATTTTCCCGAAGATTTCTCAGCACTCGATATGCTGGATATTATTCTTATTTCCGATTTTTCCACAGACTTACTTACAAAGGAACAGATGAGCGCGCTTAACCTCTGGGTTAAAAAGGGCGGTATTTTAGTAATCGGTACAGGCTCGACTGCGAACAAAACATTATCCGGTCTTTACGGAAACATAATAAACGAAAAAGTAACATCCACTACATCGAAGAACACAACCCTCGGTCTTGCTACAGAGGACTATTCGTACCTTACTACGATGAGTTCTGCGGCTAACAGTTACAGTCCGTTTGACGGTTTTTATGACGGATATTATTATTACGATTTTGACTCATATACAGACCCTTCAAACTTTTATGATTTTGACGGCGACGGAATGAATGATTATATATTCAGTTACGGCGGCGCATACGATGATAAAGGAAACTATTATGATGCGTATAACAATTTCGTAGATCCGTCGAATGTTTATCTGTTTGAAAACAATGCTTTTTATACCGATACAAACGGTGCTTATCATTACAAATATTATGATCAGAGATACGGTTATGTTTCGGAAACTCTTGATGAATTGCTGAATCAGTTTGGTTTCAATGAAGAAGAAATTGAAGAGTACGGATACAAAGAGTACTGCAATCTTTTAGGATTTGATCCTAAATGGTTTCTTTGCGAGCAACTTTCCATCACGGATGAAGCCGATCTTGAAGATGCATTTGATCAGTGTTTCGGTGATGATTTCAAAGAATTTTTAAGACACTATGCATATTTGTTTTTCAATTATTTAGATTACGGAATCGATTTAAGACCTGACTTAAGTGTTGATTCGAACGCAGTTGTTTCCTTTGATTATAAATATCTGGATGTTGACTGCTGCGGAATCGATGAAACATTAACCAGATCGTATGATGAAATCGTTTACGGTGATACATCCGACGGCGGTACTTATCCTCTTGCAAAGGTAATGAAGAGCGGTGACGGCAAAGTGATTCTCTGTGCGGTTGACTTTACCAAAAACCCTATTCCGAAAAACTCTTCATCGGGCGATTTTTTCAGAAACCTTATTGAAAAAGTTGCCGGAACGGACCTTATTAACGAAGCCGTAAACTATGAAAACAAAGTAGGAAATTCATATTATTATTCATACGGTACAGGATATGCCGAGAAGAATTTACTTAAATCTGCGGCCAGTGCTCCCGTGCCTCCTGTTCTTTTATACGTAATTATTCTTCTTTTATACTTTGTTGCAATCCTTGTAGCCTATCTGGTTTGCTTAAAGAAGAAAAAGACATGGAAACTCTGGGTTGTTTATCCCGTATCGGCATTGGCTGTGGCAGTGCTTATTTTCTGCCTCGGTTTTTCAACCAGAGTTTTGAGACTTAATACAAATATCATTACGCTTCTTTTCCCCGACTCCGTATCCACACAGGAAGTTGATTTTATCAATGTTACGGTACCGAAGGCAAAAGAATATGTAATTGATTTTACAAACGAAATCGAGGTCGACAGAAATTACGCTCCCGAGGGTACATATTATTCTTCAAGCGATATTGATTACGATACATATGCCGTCAGATACAGATCCGATTACGATCATATCCAGAGTGTTATTACAAACAAGGTTGCACTCGAGAGCCAGGCATTTAAGGCCGAAGCCGCATACCCCACACAGGGCGGACTTGAAGTTACTCTTAAGACAGACCTGGCTATCGGCGGAAAGGTTCCTCAGAATATTACCGTTACCAACAATTATTCAACCGTACTGGAGGATGTTATAGTTCAGATTTATACATCAAAGGGTTATGAGGATTATTATTTCAAGAAAATCAAACCCGGCGAAAGCATGGTTGCAAGTGCGGGAAAATTTATTGATGACAATAACAACAATTACAGTTACCTTTATTCAACGTACTCCAACAAGCTTGCTTCACATTATTCCAAGAATAAATCAGGAGATATAGCTGCAGGCATCTTTTTCGGCAATCTCTACAGAGGATTTAATCAAACAGTTCGCCGCAAAGCAGTTCTTGGGTATCTTGAAGATGAGTATGCACCGGACAACAATCACATATTGGTTGTCGCATTCCCCAAGTCGGATATAGCGGCCAAAGTTACTGAAGGCAAGAAGAGCAAACAATCTCGTACCGAAGCAGTTGTTTTCTTCGAAGATTTCCAAGATCTTCAGGTTAAGTAATAAAGTATAAAAATCCTTTTTTAGGAGACAAAGATGATAGAGATTAAACATTTGTATAAAAGATACGGAAGATTCCTCGCATTAAACGATTTTTCGCTTAATGTAGCACAGGGCGAACTGTTCGGCTTCGTAGGTTCGAACGGCGCAGGAAAAACCACCACCATGAGAATTTGCGTAGGACTCTTAAAGGCTGACGGCGGAGAGGTTTTAATCGACGGCGAAAACATGTTAAGAAATCATAGGGCGCTGGCTGAAAAAGTCGGCTATGTTCCCGATTATTTCGGAGTATATAAGAGTCTTTCTGCATCGGAATATCTTCACTTTTTTGCCAATGCATACGGTATTTACGGCAAAGAAGCAGACAAGTTAAGCGAAGAACTTTTGGACCTTGTAAATCTTACAAATAAAAGAGATACGGATGTAAACGGACTTTCACGAGGTATGAAACAAAGACTCTGTCTCGCAAGAGGTCTTGTTCACAATCCCGACATTCTTTTCCTCGATGAGCCTGCGAGCGGTCTTGATCCTAAGGCAAGATATGAGTTAAAAGAGATACTTAAAAACTTATCCTCAATGGGTAAAACCATCATTATCTCATCGCATATCTTACCCGAACTGGCAGAGATGTGTACTTCGGTAGGTATTATCGACAAGGGTCATCTTGTACTTCAGGGAAGCATTGAAGAGATTCACCGCGCGGCTGCAATGTCTTCACCGCTTAACTTAACCGTTAATGAAAATCAGATTGACGATGTATTTGCAATCCTTCAGAGCAATCCTTACGTACAGAAGGTTACTGCTCAGGGAAGCATCTTGAAAATTGTATTTACCGGAACAAAGGAAGACGAAGGAAAAATGCTTGCGTCTCTTGTTTCATCCAATATTGCAGTTAACAGTTTTTACCGCGAGGAAGGAAGCCTCGAAAGCCTGTTTATGCAGATAGTATCGGGACAGGCAGCTGAACCGAAAAAAAGGAGTTAATATGAGTAAGCCTAAAAAGAATAAAACAAATGCCGTTTTATACAAAGAAATGACCATTGATATGAAGCGCCCGAAAATAATGATTATCATGCTTATAATCAATATGTTTCTGGCACCTATTTCATTATGCTTTTTCCTTGGAATAATGATTTCATCCGTTGAATCGGCATGCTCTTACAGAGTACTTGCATGGTATCTTATTGCAATGGTATTTGTGGAAGCAACACTTTTGTTATTCCTTACTCCCGCGATTACCGCAGGAAGTATTTCTCTTGAAAAAGAAAGACAGACGCTTGATGTATTACTTACCACGAGAATGACTCCGTGGGAGATTATCAAAGGCAAATACGGCTCAGACTTTATATTCCTTGCACTCATGGTAATATCCACATTCCCGCTTCTTGCGATAGTGTTTATTTACGGCGGTATATCATTCTTCCAGTTGCTTTATATAGGAGTGGTACTGCTTGTATTTATCGGATTTATTTCGTGCTTCGGAATATTCTTCTCGGCACTTACGAAAAATACTATTGTATCGGTAATACTTACATATCTTTTTGTAATGATTTATTTTTCAGTTACACTTTCAACTCCGTTTGTCATTCAGTCGATTATAGCGATGATAAACGAAACACTTTATTATGACAAAAATGCATTTGCATGGATAACAGATCCGCATTTTATAAACGGAGACTTTTTGATGTTACTCGGTACATTCAATCCCATACTTATGATATATGACGTTTTGGGCAATACCATCGGATACGATTTTGGTGACTATTATTCACTTAAGGGTATGATTTCACTTTGCGGAACGGATGTCCTGCCTCATTTCAGCGAGAATAATATCCTTATGAAACTCTGGACACCGATCAGTATGGTTGAAATGATTCTTATCTCACTCGGAGTATTAAGACTTTCCGCTGCTATTTTAAATCCCGTAAAAGGAAAAACTAAGGAAAGAACGAAAAACGTGAGCATAGCACAGAAACAGTAATTTTTTCGAAAAGAGGTGATTTTTATGGAAATAGATAAAAAGATTGAAAACCTCATAAAAAGAGCAAGAAAAAGACTTTGTCTCATAAAATTCATAAAAGGCCTGCTTTTATTTATAATCATCGGTCTTGCGCTCTGGGGCCTGATGCAGCTTATTTCCCTGATTGTGCCTTTTTACAGCGCAACACTTGTGGGAATTCTTCTTTGCATGGCTTCGATTTTAATAGGTGTCATTATTACCGTTATTCGCTATCCTTCGATGAAGGAAGCAGCCTTAAGACTCGATTCGAAGGGCTATAACGAGAGAGTAATCACTTCTATGGAATTAAAGGGCAAGCACGATGTTTTTTCGAATATGCAAAAGACCGATACGCTTGTTAAAACTTCAGGTGTTTCGATGAGAAAAGTATTCCCCATGAAGTTTACGGCTCTTCCTTTTATTCTTTTCTTCTTAAGTGTGATGTTTGTACTTACAACAGGTTTGATACCTGCGAAATCTAAGGATATCGCAATAGAGAATCACATTCTTCAGGAAGAGAAAAAAGAGGCTGAGGAAGACCTTGAAAATCTTGTGGCTGAGATAAAAGAAACACACAACCTCAGTGTAGAAGATATCGAAAAACTCGATGAAATGCTAAAAGAAGCCAAGGAAGAACTCGACGAGAGTGAAAACTCTACAGAGGTCGACAAGGTAAAAGAGCGTTTCGAAAATAAGATTTACGATTATATAGGCGAAGAAAAGCCTGATGAAAATAAAAGAGAAGCCGAGGCGATTCAGAATGCGCTAGACTCGGTAATGAAAGATGAAATAAAGCCCAAAGACCAGGCTGAAATAGCCAAGGACCTTGAGGAACTCGCAAAGAAAAATCAGGACGAAGAACTTGAGAAACTGGCAGAGCAGATGCAGAAGGAACTTGAGGAGAACGGTGAGATTTCAGACGAGACCGCTTCTCAGGCGCAGCAGCAACTGGATCAGTATGCAAACGGAGAACAGGGCAATCAGGGTCAGGACGGTCAGAACGGACAGAATGGCCAGAACGGCCAGCAAGACGGACAGAATGGTCAGAACGGCCAGCAGAACGGTGCTCCAGATCCCACGAATCCTCAACAGGGTCAGAATGGTCAAAACGGACAGAATCCAAATGGTTCGGATCCTTCACAGAACCCGGGCAATAACGGAAACCAAAACCCGGGTAATAACGGAAATCAGAATCCCGGCAATAACCAAAATCCTAACCCCGGCGGTATGAATCCCAACGGAGGCCAGCAGCCCGGAGGTCAGCAGAATCCTAACGGACAGCAGCCCGGAGGTCAGCAGAATCCCAACGGACAGCAACCGGGACAGCAGCCCGGACAGCAACCCGGACAGCAACCCGGACAACAGCCGGGACAGCAACCCGGACAACAGCCGGGTCAGAGCGGTCAGGACGGACAAAGCGGCCAGGACGGACAGAGCGGACAGAGCGGTCAGGACGGACAGCAGCCTGGCCAAAGCGGTCAGAGCGGACAGGATGGTCAAAGCGGCCAGGACGGACAAAGCGGTCAGCCCGGTCAAAGCGGCCAGAGCGGCCAGGATGGTCAAAGCGGTCAGGATGGACAGCAGCCCGGCCAGAGCGGTCAGGATGGTCAGAGTGGCCAGCCCGGACAAAGTGGTGGCGGTGGCAATGGCGGAACAGGATGGGATACAGGTTCCAAGATCGGTAACGAACAGGATCTTGTACTTGATCCAAATGAATCACTGATGATTCCCGACAACTGGGATCCCAATGAAAAGCTCACCGGATATGCAAATCAGGACGGAAACTCCAATATGACTCCTTCGGATTATTCATATGTATGGTCGGGCAACAAACAGACCCATGGTGAAGTAATAGGCAACTATACCAAGGATGCTTATCAGAACATGGAACACAGTAAAATCCCCGACAGTATGAAGGATGTTGTAAAGAATTATTTTGAAAGTATGAACTAATAAATCATTTTTGAAAGGAAAACAAAATGAACGCAAGCGAACAGGAATTAAAGGGAATGATTGCCAAGATGAATGCTGCCGAGGCTGAAATCGGCAAGGCAATCATAGGTCAGAAAGATGTTGTAAGACAGGTTCTTCTGTCTTTGATAGCAGGCGGTAACGTACTTCTTGAAGGTGTTCCGGGATTAGGTAAAACACAGCTTGTAAAAGCACTTGCTCAGGTATGTGACCTGGAGTTTTCACGTATTCAGTTTACTCCCGACCTTATGCCTGCAGATGTTACGGGTACTGATATCATTGTTAAAAAAGAGGGCAGAAACGAATTCGAATTCCAGCCCGGCCCCGTATTTGCAAACCTTTTGCTTGCAGACGAAATAAACCGTGCAACACCAAAGACTCAGTCGGCTCTTCTTGAAGCCATGCAGGAACATACGGTTACTGTAGGTAACAATACATATCCTCTGTCGGAGCCTTTTATGGTGCTTGCAACTCAGAACCCTATCGAGAACGAAGGTACATATCCTCTTCCCGAAGCACAGCTCGACCGTTTCTTGTTCAAGATTCAGGTTGATTTTCCTACGTTTGCGGAACTTAAAAAGATTATGGACATCACCGTTACGAACAAGGAAACAGTTCTTAATCCTGTTCTTTCAGGCGATGACATTATGAATATCAGACAGTATGTAAATGAAATCCCTATGGCTGAAGAAGTTGAAGCATTTGCGCTTCGCTTGGTAATCGGTACACATCCCGAGGTTCCCGGCGCAAACGAGCTTGCAAAGAAATATATTTCTGTCGGTGCTTCACCCAGAGCCGCACAGGCAATCTTTAAGACAGCCAGAGCAAAAGCAATGCTTGAAGGCAGATACAATGTTTCGTTTGCGGATGTTGAAAGCGTAGCGCTTCCTGCACTTCGTCACAGAGTAACGCTTTCGTTCGAAGCACTTGCAGAAGGCATTACCACAGACCAGATAGTTAAGAAGATTGTATCAAGTATTCCCAAGGAATAATAAATGGAACAGATATTTAACAGCGAATTTTATGAAAAACTGCATACGCTTCGCATGAGTATCGCTCTTAATATCGCCAGCGGTCAGGCCGGCGGCAGAAAGAGTAATTCCAAGGGTAATTCCGTAGAGTTTTCGGACTTCAGGGAATACATGCTCGGAGACGACATCAGACGTATAGACTGGAACGCCTACGCACGTTTTGACAAGCTATTTGTAAAGCTTTTCATGGAAGAAAAGGAAGGTGTGTTCCAGATCTTTTTGGACTGCAGCGAATCCATGAAATACGGCGAGCATTCCAAGGAAGTCTGCGCCAAAAGAATCGCAGGTGCGTTAAGCTATATCGTGCTTGAAAACGGCGACAGACTCTATATAAACACCCTAAAAGACAATCACGTCGTAACCGCAGGCAGCTATTCGGGAATGCAGGCATTTATACGATGCATTAAATTCATCGAAGAAGCTCCGATGGGTGGTGCAAACGATTTGTTTAAGAGCGTAAAAGAAAAGGAATTCAAAAACAGAGGTCTTTCTTTTCTGATTACCGACGGTTACACAGATGAACTCGACGAGACCGTAAAATATTTAAAATACAAGAAGCAGGACGTTGTATTAATCCATGTTTTATCCGATGAAGAATTAGATCCGAGATACGAAGGAACATTAAATCTGCAGGATTCGGAATTCTTGGGAGAATTAAGAGTATCCTTTAATGCATCGGCTATTAAAACATACAAGGATTCACTTAATGCATTTTTAACCGATACAGAAAATATGTGTAAAAAATACGGCGTAACATACATAAGAGTATGTTCGTCCGAAAGCTTTGACAGCCTTTTCTTCTCATCGCTTGCAAAGCTTGCAAAGAAAGTATAAATACGCTTTAAGCAGGAAATATAAATGAAATTTACTCATTTATGGCCGTTGTTTTTAGTAATACTTGTTCCGGTTATTATCATCATGTACATGATGAAACAGAAGGCCAAGGAACAGAAAGTTGCCTCTCTCTATCTTTGGAGAGAAATGGTAAAAAACGACAGAGCCAATACACCATGGGAAAAATTAAAAAAGAACTGGCTTATGATCTTGCAGATTATAACGCTCCTTGTGCTTATCGCAGCACTTACGAGCCCTTATTTTCTGTCAGGTCTTGTTTCTAGTGGTAAAGCCTGCGTAGTCATCGATACTTCGGCCAGTATGGGCTTTATGTACGATGAGAATCAGACGAGGTTTGACAAGGCCAAGGACGAAGCAGTTTCTTATGTTAAAAAATTAAGAAACGGTACGGAAATTTCCCTAATTACATCGGATCGAAACTCGATTCTTTTATCAAGCAAATCACAGAGCAAGAGTGATATCATAGAGCAGATTAAAAATCTTGAGTTAAGCAATTATCCGGGAGATGCCTCTGAAGGCGTACAGATGGCCAAATCGCTTGCAATGGATTCAAAAGGACTGCAGACCCTTATAATCACCGACAGCAATGTGGATGTCGAAAATCTTGATGCCATAGTCGTAGACGTTTATTCGGAGATGGATAACGTATCCATTGATTATGTAAGCCACGGCTTAAAAGACAATCAGCTTGATGTCCTCGTAAAAGTTACCAACTACTGCAAAGAACCTGTTAAAAGAGACGTATCCATTTACCAGGGAGAAAATCTTGTAGCAACCAAGGAAGTTGAGATAGAAGAGTCTTCTTCATCGGTTGTTTATTTTGAAGACATTGAACTTGAAGACAATGTATTCTTTGCTCAGGTTTCGGGCAAGGATGCGAGTGATTTAGACAATATCTGTTATGATGTTTTAACTGAAGAAAAAGAAAGTACGGTTCTTTTGATGACCAAGAGAAATATGTATCTTGAGAATGCGCTTAAGATTATTCCCGGTATTTCGGTTATTAAGTCGGAAGATATCAACAGCTTTGAAGATTTTGCAAAGCAGGGCTTTGATTTATACGTGTTTGACGGAATGGTACCCGCGAAACTTCCCGAGACAGGAAACATCATTGTTATAGGTGCAGAGTGTGACGAAATTGCTCCGATAGACGATATCCTTGATGACGGCTGTATCGTAAACGGAGTGGACTCTAAAGTAACCAAGTATCTGGACGGATTATCGTTTGCGGTTTCAAGATCGTATACATATGATGTTCCGGATTACGCAACTCCTTTCCTTGAGGCACAGGGAAACGAAAAAGAGAACTCGCACGATATTGCCTTTATCGGTGAAAACCAGGGCAGAACATATGCGATGTTGGGATTTGATATTCACAATTCGGATTTTCCTCTTTATATGGAATTCCCGCTTCTTATGTACAATCTCGTAAATGAATGCGTACAGGGCGGAATGGTAACAAACTATGTTTATAACAGCGGTGATTCGGTATCCGTTAATACAAATGTGGACGGAGAACTTCCCGTAGTCACAAAACCCAACGGAGATGAAGTTACTTTATCCGATTACCGCTTTAACTTTAACGATACAAAGGAAATGGGTATTTATTCTATCACTCAGACACTAAGGGAAGAGGATAATACAGAAGTTTTTGCTGTTAACTTCCCTGTATCGGAGAGCAAGATAGATACTCATCCTTCAATGATTTCTTCGGGCGACGATAAAGTCGTTACCGAAGTAAAAGGTATATTCAATTTAAGAAACTTTATTATTTTACTTTCACTTATCCTTCTTGCGCTTGAATGGATATTCAGCCTGAGGAAATAGTTTAGGGGAAAGATATGTCGATATCATTTGAAAACCCGTGGTATTTGCTTTTAATACCCGTGGCAGCGCTGTTTTTAATCGTAACGCAGCGTTTCATGTTTACAAGAGAAAAAGGCAGTAAAGTCGGACAGATTGTCATAAGATCCATTCTGTTTCTTATTTTGATATTCGCTCTTTCGGGCTTGTCGCTCAAATTTACCGGCAAGAGTACGACTACGATTTACCTTCTTGATGTTTCCGATTCGGTCAGAGACAGCAGGCAGGATATTATTTCTTTTGTAAACGAATCGGTTAAAAACAAGAAAAAGAATGACCATGTCGGTGTCATAGCATTTGGCGAAGATACTAGAGTGGAGCAGTTTGTATCCGAAAATCTGGCATTCTCCAAATTCCAGACGGATGTAAATACGGGTGCGACCAATCTTGAAGATGCGGTTAAGATTGCATTATCACAATTACCCGATGATTCCGCGGGAAGAATAGTTCTTATTACCGACGGAAACGAAAACGAAGGCTCTCTTAAAAGTGTAGCGCCCGATATTATTTCAAGCGGCTGTGCTTTTGAGATTAAAAAGATAGAAGAAAACATCTCCGACGAAGTATATGTATCGGATCTTTCAATCCCCACACAGGCAGGAATCGGCGAGAAATTCAATATCGAGGTAGAAGTTGAAAGTAACGTTGCCTGCAATGCCAAGGTTAAACTTTATGCAGGTCGTACCTTAAAGGGTGAGCAGGACGTACATCTTCAAAAAGGTACCAATCAGCTTATCTTCTCCGATACCCAGTCTGACGAAGGTCTTAAGACTTATAAGGTTGTAGTAGAGTCCGAAAAAGATACAATCACCGTTAACAACGAGTTTGCATCATATACAAATATCGAAACCACGCTTCCTTTACTTGTAGTAGAAGGCAGCGAGGGTAATGCTAAAAACTACAAGAAAATCCTCGAATCCATCGATGTAGGATACGATACGGTTACACCCGGTACGGTGCCTGTTGATATGCCGTCACTCATGCAGTATTCGGCAGTAGTTTTGGTGGACGTATACGAAGCCGATTTACGTGAAGGATTTCTTGATATCTTAAACGAATATGTTAAAAACAACGGCGGCGGTTTAATTATCACCGGTGGTGAGTCTTCGTATGCAGTCGGCGGTTACAGGGATACATTACTTGAAGAGATGTCTCCCGTATATATGGATATTAACGGAGAAAACGAAATACCTACGATGGCTATGGCAATGGTTATCGACCATTCCGGTTCAATGGATGCATCGGACGGTATCGAATCATATCTTGATTTGGCCAAGAAATCCGCGGCAGCAGCCGTTGATTATTTAAGACCCGAAGACTATGTCGAAGTAATTGCATTCGACGATGCTTATTCAAGAGTTGTACCTCTCCAGAATGTAGAAGATCCCGACAAGATTCAGCAGATGATTTTCTCGATTCCAAGTGGCGGCGGTACAAGTATTTACCCCGCACTCGAAGCGGCCGTAAAAGATATTAACGGCTCCGATGCTATGATTAAGCATATTATCCTTCTTACAGACGGACAGGATTACAATTCGGGTTATGACGGACTCCTTAAAATCATCAATAATGCAGGTATTACACTTTCATGTGTGGCAGTCGGAAGCGGCTGTAACGATCAGCTTTTAAACGATCTGGCAACACAGGGCGGCGGTAGAATTTTCTATTCCGACAATACGACCGACCTTCCGAGAATCTTCGCACAGGAAGTATTCCTTGCATCGAATACATATCTTGTAAACGAGGTATTTACGCCTGAAGTTACAAGTAACGACAAGATTATAAGAGATGTCGTAAAAGACGGCATGCCTCAGCTTTACGGCTATGTGGCAACCATGAAGAAAGAAAGGTCAATCGATTTGCTTGAATCCTTCCAGCACGATCCGATTCTCTCGTACTGGCAATATGGTCTAGGCAAAACAGTCGCATGGACTTCCGATGTTAACGGTGAATGGTCCGCGGAATATTCGAACTGGGATAATACGCCTCTTTTATGGCATAACATCATAAAACTTGTATCCGAAGACAACGGAATGGAGGGTACCTATGCCAATGTGGAACAAAACGGCAACAAGGCTACCATCACTTATACTACGGAGGAATACTCTGCGGATACCAAGGTAATAGCAATAGTTTACGACGAGGAAGGAAACCCCAAGGAAGTAGAACTTGATCCTAAAAAACCCGGCGTATATGAAGCTCAGGTAGATACCAAGGATACCGGTATTTATACGATTAACGTACAGCAAAAGGATAAGGGTGAGATAGTAAGCTCCATCAATACTGCCGCAATCATGCAGTATTCGCTTGAGTACAGATTCTATCCCGAAAATACCCTGCTTGACGAATTCGCTGCAAGCACGGGCGGTATATTTATTGAAAATCCCGACGAGGTATTTAAATACAGTCCCGAATTCGTAAAAGCAAGATTTAATCTCTGGATTCCTCTTTTAATCATTGCGGCACTTTTGTTCCTTTATGATATCGCGGTCAGAAGATTCCATCTTTCATTCGCGTTTGTAGACAAGATGGCAGCAAACAGAGCAAAGAACAAGCTTAAGAAGGAAGAGAAGAAACGTAAGGAAGCAGCAGAGGTTATCAAGGCAGAAGATACCGAAGCAAAGAAGGAAGAAGAAAAATCAGGCATTGTTGCCGCAGCTACCGCAAAGCCCGCCTCAAAGCCTCAGAGCGCTCCTAAAGGAAAGATTAGACAATATGTCAATGAAAATCCCCAGAGCGCATATAAAGCCCCTACAGGCTCAAATACGACATCAGCAGCATCACCTGCAAAGCCTTCGAGCGCACAGCAGGCAAAACCTGCGACAAGTACTGGCACTTCAAAAGAAATGCCCTCGTTCTCATCGCTTAAAAAACCCGGTGCAACAGGTAATGCGCAGCAGACTAACACACAGTCGAGAGTATTTGAAAGAAAAGACGCAGCACCCATATATTTTAAAGACAATAATGCTGCGACTAAAAAACCCGAGGCCGGCAAGACTGCAAATAAATCAAACGATTCGGTTACAAGCGCTGCTCTTAAGACCAGAGTATGGATTAGAGACGACGATTAGTGAGGAAATATGGTACTTTTAGACAATATCAAAACTGAACTTTTATCGCTTAAGGATACGCTTAATCAGGTTAAGCTTTCCTGTGATATCGAAAGAAAAGAAGAAAGAGTGGTCGAGCTCGAGCGAGAAATGCAGGAGCCTACCTTTTGGAACGATGTCGACAGAGCTAACAAATTAAGCACGGAATGCAAACTTTTCAAGCAGTCGATAGATGATGTAAAAACTCTGGAAAACCAGTACAACGATATCCTTGAATTCATCGAGATAGCAGGTGAGGAAGAGGGTATGGAAGAAGAGATTGTATCCGAGTTTGAGAAGTTTAAAGCAAAGCTTGAAGACATGAGAATATCCATGCTTTTATCGGGCGAGCACGATTCTTGCAATGCTATTTTAAGATTAAATGCAGGTGCGGGCGGTACCGAGAGCTGCGACTGGGTTTCAATTCTTTACAGAATGTATACAAGATGGGCTGAAAAGAAAGGCTTTCAGGTAGAAGTGCTCGATTATCTCGAAGGCGATGAAGCAGGCATTAAATCCGTTGCATGGCAGGTAAACGGCCCCAATGCGTACGGATATTTAAAGGGAGAAAAGGGCGTTCACAGACTGGTTCGTATTTCACCCTTTAATGCACAGGGTAAGAGACAGACATCCTTTGCATCACTTGATGTAATGCCGGAACTTGAAGATGACAATACGGTTGAGATTAATCCCGAAGATTTAAAGATAGACACATACCGTTCGTCGGGTGCCGGCGGACAGCATATCAACAAGACTTCCTCGGCTGTCAGAATTACACATATTCCGACGGGCGTAGTTGTAGCATGTCAGAATGAGCGAAGCCAGTTCCAGAACAAAGACAAGGCCATGCAGATGTTAAAGGCCAAACTCTTAATGCTCATGGAAGAAGCAAATGCGGCTAAACTCGACGATATCAGGGGTGAAGTTCTTGAAAACGGCTTCGGAAGCCAGATAAGATCCTACGTGCTTCAGCCTTATACGATGGTAAAAGATTTAAGAACAAACGAAGAATCGGGCAATGCGGCAGCAGTGCTCGACGGCGATCTGGATCCTTTTATCAATGCATATTTAAAGTGGAAGAGTCTTGGAAATTAAAAGATTATTCGACCGATGCTTCTTTTTTATCCTGTGTGGAAAGATATGTTTCGCACAGTGCTTCGTAGAAGTAAGCATAGGAAGTATATGCATAGGGAACTACCCAGAGAAGCCCTATACCGAATGAAAGTAATCCCAAAAGATATAACGGAATAAATGAAATCTGAAGTCCGATATATTTAAAGAAATTCTTTGTGTTCATCAAAGAAAAAGTTATAACGAGAATCCAGGGAAGTCTTGCGCCGGGATTGTCACAGATTACGAAATAAATCGGAGCAAGATATGCCTCGATCAGATATACTACAAGGTTTCCGGCGAGGAACAGTACCAGGCTTAATAAGAAGCTGTGTATTGTATTAACCGAGAAAAAGAAAGTATAGATAAGATAAGGCAACTGGAAAACCAGACTTATTATAGCCAATATAAGTGAAACAACTATGATTGTTTCGGTGGAACCCTTAAAGCCCGCAAAGATATTTGCAGGGCTTGCTTTTTTTGTGGTGATAAAAGAAAGAAAATAACGGCTGATTCCGTATCTTATCAGTCCCCAGACCGAATTGATTGTGATAAAAAGTGCAACATAAAAGATAAAAGCAAACATGTCCGTTCCGAGAATGCCGTACTGCATGAACAGTTCGAAAACATTTCTTGCACTGAAAAAAAAGAAGGTAACAAGGCAGGGGATGAGCATATTTCCAAGAAGTCTTTCCCTTGCATAACTTCTTATTTCTCTGTTTGTTCTGATTTTAAGTACTTTATCGGACATTTATTAAGCCTCGTTTATTGTACGTTTGTTTCCGGAAGTGTTACCGAAAACTGGTCCTGTAAGGTCTGAAAATATTCATCGAGAGTCATTCCGTACATTTCCTGCATAGCGGTATTGTATCTGTTTCTGATCTCGGGATCGGTTTTAAATTTATAAACGCCGAGCGCAATCATACAGCCGTTTATGATAAACGCGATAATGGCTACGACAATGGCAGCCTGTGCGGCGAAATGTCTGGTCTTTAACCTTCCTTTGGAAAGATGCGAAATAATCATCGCAATCGGAGAAAGAATAAAGGGCATAAAAAACACTCCGAGCACTGCCGACACGAAGGATAAGCCCGACACAGTCAGGGCACTGTATGCGGTTTTAGCATGTTTTGCTTCAGTTTTTACGTATTCCATAGTTTTGAATTATAGCACAAATTTATTGTTTGGGAAATGTAATGTTTAAGTCAACATCGCCCTCGATACCGTCGATTCTGCCCTTGTCCGAATACTGCCATACGGTGATTTCGTAAGGGAAATAAATCTGTGTATCGTAGAGTGCAAACCACTTGTCATATTCTCCGAGTTTGTTGACTTCAACCAATTTCGTAAATGTATTTAAATTGCCGTAAATGGCGGGATTGTAGCCTGCGTCCTTAATCGCATCCATAAAAGCAATAGCACATTCGGTACGTGATTCCTTTGACTGGTTGTAACTTCTTGCCTTGTCGTTGTAAAGATCCTCTACATCAATAGCCACGGGATATGTAATATTGTAGGGTGCGATTTCATTAAGCACGTATTCGGCTTCTTCTCTTGCCTCTGCGGGATTAATCGCCTGAGTGAAGAAATATACGCCCACATCGATACCTGCTGCGGTAGCGCCTTCCACATTGGCCTTAAAGTTTTCATCTGTTACAAGCTTGCCTGTTTCATATCCGCGAAGGCCGAGTCTAATCATGGCATATTCAACGCCCGAATCTGCGACCTTCTGCCAGTCAATATCGCCCTGGAATTTGGAAACGTCGATACCTTTTACGGATTTGGTTTCACCATCAACCTTGTATTCAAGGAAACCTTCGTTTGCAATGATGTTTTCGTTTTCGAAATTTGCCTGCGGAATCGTATGGTCTATTTCAACGAATTCGTAATGATTGTTGTTGTAATATACGAAGTACTCGGGATACATTTTACGAAGCATACTCACGATACCGTTGCTGTTTTCGGCTGTATCCTTAAGCTCTGCATAAAAACCTGCCGTAGCCTGTTCGGCAGCATCTTCTCTGGCAAGTTTTACCATCTCGTCGACTTCTTCTTTAGTGTATGTAACTTCAGCCACAGGTGCTTCTTCGTTCTTTTTAACTTCGTCTTTATATAATTTTACGGACTGATATGCAACTGCGAGAGAAGCGAGTGTAATAAGACTTAAGAACACTATCGCTATTACAAATCCGATTACGCTTTTCTTTTTCTTCTTCCTGGGTTGCAATTCATTTAATGTTGATTTGTCGCTCATTTTTATTCCTCTTCATTTTAGCTTATCTAAAGTTTCGCAAAATATGTGTTTCGAAAAAACACCATACTTAAACACATTATACATTATTCGAACCTTTTAATCAAATTTTAAAATCGCGTATCTTTTATGATTAACCGTGTCGGTCAATAGCATTTCTGTCTTTTAAATCAAGTACTTTTATGATAAAATCTTTATGTTTGAAATGAAATTTTGGAGGTTTCGATGGACGCTTACAAAAAAGAATTTATTGATTTTATGGTAGAGAGCAAGGTGCTCAAATTCGGTGATTTCACATTAAAGAGCGGAAGAAAATCACCTTTCTTTATGAATGCCGGCGCATATGTAACCGGATATCAGTTAAAGAAACTCGGCGAATATTACGCCAAAGCTATACACGATGTGTACGGAGATGATTTCGATGTACTCTTCGGACCGGCATACAAGGGTATTCCTTTGTCGGTAACAACAGCAATCGCATACAGCGAATTATATGGTAAAGAGGTCAGATACTGTTCCAACAGAAAAGAAATAAAGGATCACGGTGATACAGGTATTCTTCTTGGTTCAAAGTTAAAAGACGGCGACAGAGTGGTAATTATTGAAGACGTAACCACATCGGGTAAGTCAATCGAGGAAACCTTCCCCATCATCAAGGCACAGGCAGACGTTACAATCGTAGGCCTTATCGTAAGCCTTAACAGAATGGAGAGAGGTCTTAATACCGAAAAATGCGCACTTGACGAAATCAAGGAAACATACGGCATCAACACAGCAGCCATCGTATCCATGGCAGATGTTACAGAAGCTTTGTACAACAAGGAAATCAACGGTGAAGTTATAATCAATGACACCATAAAAGAAGCAATCGACAAGTATTACGAAGAATACGGCGCTAAATAAGTGGAGAAATAAATGTTTAAACTTCCGAATGCGAATTACAAATTCACGGATAAAAAAATATCGCCGCTTTCTGTAATGAGCATAGTGCTTTCATTCATTTCGTTTGTGGCACTTCTTGTTTCACTTATTATGTCATTTAAACTGGCAGGGCAGATAGAGACAAGAGTGGGAATAACGGCAATACTTTGCCTCGTATTCTCGCTTACGTCTGTTGTGCTCTCCATCAGAACATATTTTCAGAAAAACGTTTATCACATTTTCTCGCATATCGGGCTCGGAATAGCAGCGGTAAATCTTATTTACCTTATGTATGTGTACGGGCTTGGTATGATAGGTTAAAGGAAGATTATGACAGAAAGATACGAATTATCAAAAGAAAGAATTGAAGAAATCGTAACGGAAGCAGAAGGACTGGGTATTTATGGTCCTTTTTTCGTTTCCGTTTCAAAATATGTGAAGGGACTTTTAAGCATCTACGAAGATATAAAAGTTAACGGTCCCATAGGAAACAAATCGCTTGAAGAATTAAGGGAGAGAAATGATTTTCTCTACGGCGAGATTTACTCGGAAAATTATAAAACATCATATCTTAATCCCGATTACGCGTATGAAACTTTGGGTGAGGCAGGAGTTCTTTTATCCGCTGTTTATGCCGAAGTATTCGGTATGATTCCCTATGTCTTTGAGTGCGACATAGAAGAACTTGTAATCCGCATGGAACTTTTCCTTGAAGTGTACGGTAACGTGCTTCTTTTAGAAGGGGAAAGCATAAAAGCAGAAGAGCTTCGCGAAATCCTTTACTACTATGTATTTGATTACACGGAAGACGAATCGGTTAAGAGAATCAACAAGCAGCTTACAATCGACAATGCTTATGCAAATAAAATCATCGAAAATTATGATTTATCCGATGTAAGAACACTTTTTGCATTCGGCGAATATGTCGGAAAAAGCGAGGAAGAAACATTCCTTGCAATGGCTTCTTTGGATGAAAAGGACATTGAGATTATGAGCAGAACCTATACCGAAGGCTTCAAAAAAGGCTTTGTCGTTTCAAAGAAAGATTTGTCAAAGAAAAAGACCGTGAACCTTCGCTACAGATTAGGATTTGAGAGAGTGGCTAAGGATGCGATTAAGCAGTTTAGACAGATGGGTCTTGAAAGCGTAATCTACAGAGCAGGTTATGATATCTTTTCAAGAACCGGTATCTTTAAACCGGGCTATTACGGCGGACTTGCAAATCCTCAGTTTGACGAAGATCACAAGGAAGACATGTCGCTTGTTTTAAACGGCCAGCTTGTAACAAGACGTATCGAAGGCATCAAAGCAGCATACGAGGAATTAAAGAAGGAAGCCGAAGAATGGGCCGGTCCCGCATGTATGGAGATTTTCGGAGAAGATTCCTTTGTGCCTTCGGAATGCGCACATGCAGCAAGATACGGCACTAAAAAGCAGGAACTTATCACGGACTATAGAAGAAAGAGTTCCGAGATTACCAACGAATACATTAAGAGAGAAGAGAGATCTTTTACGATTATTGCATGGCCAGTTCCTGCAATCGGAAATTATGAGGAAATCCTAAAAGAAATAATTACCGTCAACACACTTCCTGTGGATACATATCAGAATATCCAGCAGACTTTAATCGATACCTTGGATAAATCCGACTACATCCATGTCGTAGGATGTAACGGCAATAAAACGGATTTAAAGGTTAAGCTCGCGGATTTAAAAGATCCTTTAAAAGAGACCAAGTACGAAAATTGTCTCGCAGATGTAAACATTCCTTTGGGCGAAGTATTTACATCTCCCGTACTTAAGGGCACAGAGGGTGTTTTGCATGTAAAAGAAGTATTTTTAAACGATCTTAAATTCAAAAATATAGAACTTGAAATAAAGGACGGAAAGATATCCGCATATACATGCACCAACTATGAGGATGAGAAAAAGAACAAAGAATTCATCGATGAAAATCTTTTATTCTATCATCCGACACTTCCTATGGGAGAGGCTGCAATCGGAACGAATACTTATGCTTATGCGCTTGCAAAGAAATACGATATTTTCAACAAGCTTCCAATTCTTATTGCAGAGAAAATGGGACCGCATTTTGCATTCGGAGACACATGCTATTCGAACGAAGAGAGCGTAAAGGTATACAATCCCGACGGCAAGGAAATGATTGCCAAGGAAAACGGTGAAGCCTACACATACTGCCATACCGATGTAACGATTCCCTATGATGAGTTGGGACTCCTTGAAGCGGTTGATTACAATGGAATAGCGGTTAAGCTCATCGAAAACGGCAGATTCGTTCTTGAAGGCTGCGAGGAGCTAAATATTCCTCTTGAAGGAATTTAATATAATTTTTTGTGACATTCTTTTATGTGGTTTGTTTATATATCAGAAAAGCATTTTTTGAATCATAAACAAACCATATTTTATGAGGCGTTTATGAGTATTAAAAACAAAGACGACAACAAAGAATACTTTACCACCGGACAGCTTGCAAAGATGGCCAAGGTATCTGTCAGAACCATAAGATTTTACGATACGGCCAATATCTTAAAGCCGAGTGTAATCGATGAAGATACCGGCGCAAGATTTTATGTTCGCGAAGATTTTCTTAAGCTCGAGCAGATTCTTTTATACAAGTATCTCGGATTTTCCTTGGATGAAATCAAGGAACTGATGCTTAATTCGGATGACAAGAATTTTATGCTTGATTCACTGAAACTTCAGAACAAACTCGTGGACGATAAAATCGAGCAGATGCAGCTTGTAAAAGATGCAATAAACGAAACGCTTAATGCTTATGAGAAAAACAAAAATATTGACTGGGATAAGATGCTAAAGATTACCGAACTTACAGGTTTGGAAAACTCTCTTAATACGCAGTACAAAAACTCGGGCAATATTTCGGCCAGAATAGATCTTCACAAGAATTATTCCGTCAATAAAAAAGGATGGTTTCCCTGGCTTTTCGAAGAAGTATTTAAAAATGTTGATAAGAAAAAGACGGTTACAATCCTTGAAATCGGCTGCGGCAACGGAGCTTTCTGGATTGAGAATATTAAAAAGATACCTGAGAACGTAAACGTTATTTTATCGGATATTTCTATCGGAATGGTAAACGATGCAGAGAACGGACTTAAAAAGGCAGCAGGAAAGAGCGAGAAATTAAAAAAATTAGTCAGTGAGAATTTTAAGTTTGAAGCATTTGATTCCGAGGATTTGCCCGTAAAGGACGAATCGATAGATATAGTAATTGCCAATCACATGCTCTTTTATTTTGACAAACCGGATAAGGTTTTATCCGAATCAAAAAGAGTGCTTAAGAAAGGCGGATTCCTTTTTGCCAGTACATACGGAAGTGCTCATATGAGGGAAATAACGGACCTCGTAAAAGAATTTGACGACAGAATCGCACTTGCTGCAAAGGATCTTTATCTTATATTCGGACTTGATAACGGCGAGAAAATATTAAAGAAATATTTTACGAATATAGAGAAAAACTTATATGACGATTATCTGTATGTAGATAAAGCCGAGCCGCTGCTTGAATACATAATGTCCTGCCACGGCAATCAGCGACGATACATACCTGACCGTTATAAAGAATTCAAAGTATTCGTTGAAAAGAAAACCAAAAAAGGATTTAAAATCACCAAGGAATCGGGGTATTTTAAAGCCTTTAAATCTTAAACGGATATAAGAAGGCGGTACTATGAATGAAAAGAAGAAGTTTTTATAATACTGCTGAAAAATATATTTTAAAAAAATTAAAAAAAAGTACTTGCGCATTACGTTACGTCACCCTATATAATGTTAATATCGAAAAGGAACATTTCGATATTCAGCTGAAAAAAATTGGAATATTAACATTATATGTTTTCGCTTAGGCGGGAAAGGAGTCATAAATGACGATTATAGTAACAGGTGGCGCAGGCTTTATCGGAAGCAACTTTATCTTCCATATGCTTAATAAATATCCGGACTACAGAATTATCTGTCTGGATTGTCTTACATACGCAGGAAATCTTTCCACTCTCGAACCTGTAATGGATAATCCCAACTTCAGATTCGTAAAGGAAAGCATTACCGACAGGGCAGCAGTTGAAAAGCTTTTTGAAGAAGAACATCCTGACATGGTTGTAAACTTCGCTGCAGAGTCTCATGTTGACCGTTCTATTGAAAATCCTCAGGTTTTCCTTGATACAAATATTATCGGTACTTCCGTTTTGATGGATGCCTGCCGCAAATACGGCATCAAGAGATATCATCAGGTATCTACAGACGAAGTATACGGAGACCTTCCTCTCGACAGACCTGATATGTTCTTTACGGAGACTACTCCTATTCATACATCAAGTCCCTACTCATCATCTAAGGCAGGCGCAGACCTTTTGGTACTCGCTTACCACAGAACATACGGACTTCCTGTAAGTATCAGCCGCTGCTCGAATAACTACGGACCCTATCATTTCCCTGAGAAACTCATTCCTTTAATGATTATCAATGCACTTCATGACAAGCCCCTCCCTGTATACGGTGAAGGTCTTAATGTAAGAGACTGGCTTTATGTTGAAGATCACTGCAAGGCAATCGACCTCGTAATTCACAAGGGAAGAGTTGGAGAAGTTTACAATATCGGCGGTCATAACGAAATGAGAAATATCGATATCGTAAAGCTTATCTGCAAGGAACTTGGTAAGCCCGAGAGCCTCATCACATATGTAACAGACAGAAAGGGCCACGATATGCGTTATGCAATCGACCCCACCAAGATTCATGATGAACTCGGATGGCTTCCCGAGACAATGTTTGCAGACGGCATAAAGAAGACCATCAAATGGTATCTTGACAACGAAAGCTGGTGGGAGCCTATTGTATCGGGCGAATATCAGAACTATTACGAGAAAATGTATGCAAACAGATAACTTAATTCTTTTATGATGAAGGGCTGCGTAATTAACGCAGCCTTTTTTATGATTTTTAAATATGCATAGGTACGCAAGGGATGGTATAATATATATAACTTTAATTATTGGAGGTGGAATTATGTTTGAACCTAAAAAAGGTGTTTGCTTCAACTGCGGTGGAAACGCCAAATTTCCTTCAAACTGGAAGAATGACTGGTTCATATGCAACAAATGTATGAAGAAAGTAATGCCATACTTTTTAAGAAAGGTTCCCGACGGAATGCTTATAAAATCGTCCAAGAAGTTAAAATATACTTCAATCTGGAACCCTTTTAAGAAGATGGATTTAAATGAAATAAAAGGCACAGTTGATTTTGTTAATGAAAATGAAAAACTGATTGAAAGTTTTAATCCTACAAGGATTGTTTGCGACGGAAATTTCGAATTTGATGAAGAGCAGAAGCTTTTCAGAGTGAAGATGACTTCAGGTAATTACAGCCCTATCTTTTCCGTAAATGACGTAAAAGATTATTATCTTCAGAATATTTACAAAGAAGATGCCGGAGTATTCGAAACGCACAACAGCTTCACGGATACAATTCTTTCAATCGACTTAAATAATCAGTATGTTCCTTTTGTAGAATTCTGCTTCCTTTCAAAAGACACCGTAAAGAGCGGTCTTAAGGGAGATCAGAAGAAAATGAAAAAGATTGCCGATGATGAATTAACTGAAATACTCGGCAGGCCTTCATCAGATCCTAAGAATATGATGAATCCGCTGATGGATGCATTAAGCATCACACAGGGAAATCCGTATTCAATGTAATGTATTTTATGTAGAGGAGGGTAAAATTATGGAAGAGAATAATGTTGAAATCACATATGATAAAAATTTTAACCGCAATAAATGTATAATAATATTTCTGGCTTTGCTTTTTATACACAATTTTGTGTTAAACGCATCAAGCATTCAGAAAATAACTTACTTCTATGTTTGGATTTACAAAATGGTTGTAGATCCGGCTTTTGTAGTAAGCTCGTTCTTTTTACAGACGTTTAAAACAATATTAGTTTATTTGATTCCGTTTTCATTTGATTCGGTCATCATCACGGTAACATCAATACTCTACATCATTCTTATCGTAAGAGCATGCATTCAAAGTCCCGGACCAAAAGCAGAAACGGATAAAGTATTATCGCAGGTACTTTTGGTACATTACATCGCGACTTTAGTACAGGGATTATCTTTTGTTGCAGTAGGTATTGTACTGCTTATATTCCCTTCAATCAGAAAGGATATTTTATTCCTGTATCCTGTAGCTTTTGACTTCGTTACAGGCGGCGTAATACTTGCATGGTGCCTTTTTATGAGAATTGTTTACGGAGTATTTAAAAGCAAGAAAAGAAGAAAAGAATTATACGGAGTATAAAAGATTGGAGACATCATATGGAAAGACCGACACCGCCCTGGATTAACGAGATTCCCGAAGGGGCATTCGTATCATACGATCCTACTTATCCTACAGGGAAGTATTTTAACAGATTTAAAAAAGACGAAGCATTTGGATTAAAGTATTACTACTTTGATCCCACTGAGAACGGATATCCTAAAAGAGACGATTATCCGTTGCTTATATTTTTTCACGGAACAAGCAATGCTCTGGAAGGTGAGCTTTGCATAAATTATTCGGGCTCTGAGATGTATGCATCCGATGATTATCAGAAAGATCTTGGCGGAGCTTATATTTTAATGCCTATGGCAAACGAATACCGTGATGAGAACGGTAGAGTACAGGGCGCATGGGAAGTAGAATATGTTGAGCCCGTAATTTCCTTAATTGACGAATTTATTAAGAAGCATACGTCCGGCATTAGTAAAAGAATTGCTTTCGGCAATTCGAGCGGAGGCAGATTTACTTTTACGATTTCAAAACATCATCCGGAAAAGTTTGATATTATCATCCCTGTCGGATCCTGTGAAATACCTGAGGATGAAGTACTGGATGATTATGATAAAAACGGAGTAACATTATTCCTTGCTATCTGCAAGCATGATGAATTTACACCGTTTTATGAGTGGATTTATCCGAGACTTGAAAGAATTAAAAACATGAAAAGAAGCTTCATTTTCACGCCCGAATGGACATATAACGGGGATAAGGGAGTTGCATCGATTAACTTCGGAGTAGAAATGGGACAGCACTGTCTTATGAATGAAATTCAGATGAATGTGAAATTCGATGACGGAACACCCATGGACGAAAGCCTTCCAAACGGTGTGACAGGATGGTTGGCAAATGAACTGAAAAGATAAAAAGACCAGAGTATTGGAGGCCGGATGAATAGATTTAAAAAGTTTCAGATAATTATCATTTCTATAGTTTTATTTGCATTTGTCGGATGTTCTTTTACCGGGCAGGAAGAAACGCGGATTGCGGATGATCCGCAATTTACCGAAAATGACGGTAAGAACAATAATGCAGGCAATCCGGACATTTCTGAGCCGCTTGTTTCAGACGATGAGGCAGAAGAAGAACCGTTAAAAGAATTCAGTTTTTCCTCTGAGAAGGATTTGCTTAAACTTTCGGATGAGGATGTAATATATCTGGCCACGCATCATTATGAAACCTCCTATTTTGTGCAGGATTTTCATGAAGATGCCTATGATGATTTTGGTACACCTTTGGTAGAATTCGAAAGGTTTGAGCCGCTTTTGCTTAACCCGGGAGGCAATCGACCTGATTATGATGTCAATCAAAAAATGTCAGACGAGGATTTTAATAAATTAGCCCGGGAATGGCTGGATGGTTATCAGGAAAACAGTTATGAGCTGGATATTACATATTACGGCGAGACAGAAAATTACGTTGAATACGGTTATAAAGTTTCCGGCGATTTCGGAGCAGGAAGAATTTGTTTTTACCGAAATGAATTTATGATAGCGGATACGATAGACGGAAATTATTATGTGGGACCTCATTATTTGGGAGAACTGACTGTAGAAAATGTAATGTCGGAAGAAGATTTCTGTTATTCGAATTATTTTGAGGAATATCTTTTGCTTCGTGAGGTTGAAGATCGTGATGATGCGATAGTTTATATTTGCTATCGTCCATATTTGAAAAAAATCGGAGATTACGGTGAAGAAGGAGAATGTCAGAAAGCCGAAATAATTAGGGAAGAAGTCATTTATTATAAAGACACACACAGTCTTGATAGCGTAGAAACTTTCATTAAGTCTGTAGATATACCGGGGACAACATTATCTATCCCCAATCCGGTATAAATTTGAATATAATAAAAAAGGCTGTGAGGCATTTTTGTAAATGGATACAAAATGAAAAAGAGACTTATAGTTATAGCACTTTTAATGCTTATTTTGTCGGGCTGCGCGGGTCGTCCTATGACGGTACTTCCGAATAATCCGATGAAATTTATCCAATTTAAGGTCAGTAACCCGAGAAATAATCAGGACGGGTATATGGCTATAAATTATAATGGCAGATGTTATGTTCCGTATGGAACTCTGAAAACAAAAATTGGGAAAAATGATATAGACCGTTGCGTAGGATATATTTATGATAATTCGGGCGATACCAACAACCATGTATGCACACTGGTTGCAGATCCCAACAATGATTTTCTTGTAACGGTTTATGAAGGGGGATTTATGGAGCAGCCGATGTTTCTAAGGGCTGAGGACACCTATGGTCAGACTGTAAATATCCCGGGATATATTGATGATTTAGGATATGATTATTGGAAGTAAATTATGACATTCGAGAAATTTTTAAAGGAAGTACTTAATATATTAAAAAAGCTGTTATTTTTATATCTTTTCTGGCTTTTCTTCAGGCTTGCTGTAATCGGTCTTATATTACCGGTTATTCCGCAGGTTCCGTTTTTTGTGATTAGTTTTATGTTCCTTGCGGGAGCATCGAGGCACTTCAGAAAATTCATTGTTTCCACAAAAATTTTCAACAAATTTTTCAAAGGATATGTCGACAGACATCCGAAGATTGCGGCATTCTTTTATGAGCCTGTATGATTGGAAGGGATTAATGGACTAGCGTAAAATACCGGAGAAAGACAATGAAGACTATTATTACAGTACAACATACACAATCGGTTCACCATACGAATGGTATGGTTGGTTCATGGACCGATTGGGACCTGACGGAACTTGGAAAAAAGCAGGCAGATAAAATCGGACAGAATTTAAAAGATGAGCTTTCGGGAAAAGAAGTAATTATGTATTCTTCTGACCTAAAGCGTGCAAAGCAGACTGCAGACGAGATAGCAAAATATCAGGGCGTTGAGATAATCTTAAGAAATGAATTAAGAGAAAGAAACTTAGGAAAGTGCTGCGGAAAATCCGTGCAATGGCTTAGGGAAAATATTGAATGCGATGAGAAGACTGTAGATGACAGACTTTTCTCAGACGGAGAGAGCAGACGTGATGCATGGAACCGCCTTAAACCCTTTTATGAGGAAATAATGGCGAGCGATAAAGAAACTATCGTGATCGTTTCGCACGGAGATCTTTTAAGCATTTGGAATGCAATGTTTATCGGACTTCCGCTTGAATCCTTTTATGATGTGAATATACACGGTCCGGCAGGCGGAGTATCTAAAATGCTTATATTTGATGACGGAAAACACTGCGTAAGGCATATAAATGATATGTCATATTTAGGATAGAGAATTAGCAAGAAAAAGATTGCATATAGTTAAGTAAATAAATATAATCAAATTTATTGGATATATTTAAATAATAATACGTTAGGAATGAGGAGTATTATGGACGAAAACACAATTATTCAAAATGAAGAAGAGCAGGTAGTCGAGGAAACTGCCGCAAACGAGGCAGAACAGGCTGTTGAAGAAACTGCAGAAGCAGTTGAAGAAAAAGCAACTGTAGAAGAGAAGCCTGCAGAAGAAAAACCTGCAGAAGAGAAAAAAGCTGAAGAACCCAAGCCGGCCAAGAAAAAGAAAACAAAACTCTTTGTCGTCATCGGAATTGCTTTGGCAGCTTTAGCTTTGTTACTTCTTGTAGTTATTGTCGTTGTGGTTATTATTGTCGCAATCGCTTTGCACAAACCCACTATCGATATGAACCAGTATATATCTCTCGATACGCAGGGATATGACGGATACGGTACAGCCGCATATGTATTTGATTCGACTACGTTTATGGAAGACAATGCAGATAAGTTCAAATTTACAAGCAAATTTAAAAGAGAATACAACAATGCTGATTCCGGAACACAGTTCTTAATTGCTTTATCGGGTATTGATATTAACAATGATGCAGATGCTGCCAAGTTATTCGTGGCAGGATTTAATCCTATGGGAGAACTTTCGGAATGCACCCGCCTTTCAAACAATGATGTAATTACATACACTTGGACTTTTGGTGGAATGAGTGAGGAAGAAGTAGCTGAAACATGTTCTTCTCTCGGCGTAAAATTAAATTATTCCGATATTGAGTTTACTGTTGAAGATCTTGAACCTGTAGCTTACTTTGATCCTTTTGACGGAATTACAATTGATTTCACGGGTATTTCTCCCGCAGGTCAGGCTGTTGTAAATAATATGCCCAATAACGGTTTGTATTATACACTTGACAGAATGACAAATCTTTCAAACGGTGAAGAGATTGTTATGACTGCAACCACACCTTATGGAATCGAAGCATATATTCAGGCCTACGGAAAAGCACCTACTTCGGAAAGCAAATCATTTGTTGTTGAAGGTTTGGGCGAATATATTTCAAGCGCTTCCATGATTCCCGAAGAAGAGCTGGAAAAGATGAAGAAACAGGCTTCCGATACTATGCAGTCCAATTCAATTAATACCGCACTCGACAGCGAAGCTGTTTTGGATGTTGAATATATCGGAACATATTTCCTTACGGCAAAAGACTTAACGACTTGGGATTTCAAGAATAAGGTATGCCTTGTTTACAGAATGCATTATACAAAAGAAGTTAAGGATCATAAGAAAAAAGATGTTACATGTGAATGCGATTTCTATAACTATGTTTCATGGGAAAATATGTATGTAGATTCAGACGGAAACTTCATTTATGATCTGAACAATTATGAAAAGCCCTGGGCTTCTGATTCACACAAATTTGATGTATATCAGACATCACTTTGGGGAATCCTCGGCAATCAGGTTATCGTTTATTACAACGGTTTTTCGGATCTGGATTCACTTTCAAACAATGTTGTAACTTCCAACCTTGAGAATTACACTCCCGAAGAAAATATTTCTCAGGAAGCTATAGAATATGCAAATCAGGCTGCTTTGGAAGAAGAGGAAGAAAGCGAAGAATAATTATCGCGCAATCCATTCAATAAAAGCGAAAACAGTATCGTTTAAGTCAGAATTGATACCGATACAAAGATAAACGTTTTCATCTTCTTTGAATGCGCTAAATGACTTTAATACGACACTTTCGGAGACATCGATTCCGTAGGGTTTTATGCCCAGCGAATCGTCTTCGGAGGTGTCGTTTTTTGTATGGTCGTAGACAATAAGCCTGTCGTTATATTTGCTTTGAAGGCCGGGGTAATTGTTTATATCTGAAAGAAGACCCATCTTGCCAAGGCGCGCAAAAGTTTCTTCGTTGCAGATAAGGAAATTGATATCACCTGCGGAAGCTGTTGCTATAAGCTTTGCGGTAGATTCAATATCCGAATCATTTAAGAATAATTCTGATGAGAAATATACCCTGTGTTTTTTGGTATCTATGTTTTGATATTCGGGGAATGAAGTAATGAATTCTTCATCGGTTATCGAAGGGATTTCGGTTCTGTTTACAATATAACCGTTTAAAATCACATCGGGAGCGAAGATTACTTCTTTTACGAAGAAAAATACAAGAATTCCGACGATAAGAATACCGAGGAGAGGAAATTTAAAAAAATCAAAATAATACCTCATTCGTTTCCCGAAGGGAAGCGAAGAGGCATTTTTTAAATGTTCGAATTTTTCTTTTCTGACGGGGTTTGTATCTTTCATTAAGTTTAATATTCTCTTTCTTCTTTGAAAAGTTTATCTGTTTTAATCAGAAAGCGAAAATCTGTTTAATCAGAATCCGAAATAATTCTTTGCGTTTCTGTAGGAAATATCTTCGACTATCTTGCCGAGTATATCGTAATCTTCGGGGAATTCTCCGTTTGCGACAAGCGTTCCGATATAGTTACAGAGAATTCTTCTGAAGTATTCGTGTCTTGTGTAGGATACAAAGCTTCTTGAGTCCGTCAGCATTCCGACAAATCCTGCGAGATTGCCGTTGCTTGCCAGGGATTTAAGATGGTTTTCCATGCCGAGTTTGTGATCGTTAAACCACCATGCGCTGCCGTGCTGGATTTTGTTGACGCTCCTGCCGTCCTGGAAGCATGCACATATGGTGTCTATAGCTTCGTTGGCGTTGGGATTGAGCGAATAAACAATTATCTTTCCAAGTGCGTTTCCGGAATTTAAATTATCCAGAAATCCCGCAAGCGCATCTTCGCATGCAATTCTTGATATGGCATCAAAACCTGTATTGGGACCGATTTTCTTGAACATATCGGTATTGTTGTCTCGTCTGCAACCGTAGTGAAGCTGGCTCACCCAGTTAAGGCACGCATATTCTTCATGAAGTTTTACCAAAAAGGTTTTTTGGAAAACATCGCATTCCAAGGGATTGGGAATTTCGCCGTTTAATCTTTTTTTGAATATTTCGTCTGCTTTTTCTTCGTTTGCATCGGAGAAAGGAATGCACCATAAACCGTGATCCGCGAGACGGCAGCCTCTTTCGTTAAAGAATTCTATTCTGTTTTTTAAAGCGGTTATTAACTCATCGAATGAGTTAATGGCTGTGCCGGAGGCTTTCTCAAGCTTTTTAATATAATCGATATAGCCTTCTTTTTCGACATTCATGGCATTGTCCGGTCTGAAAGCGGGCAGAACCTTGCAGGTGAATGAGGCATCTTCTTTTATGATTGCATGATATTTAAGCGAATCCGCGGGATCGTCGGTAGTGCAGAGCGTTTCGACATTGGACATTTTTATGATGTCTTTTGCTTTGAACTTACCCGATGTAATTACTTCGTTGCATTTATTCCAGAGTTCCTCGCCTGAGTCTTTTGTCACATGACCTTCGAAACCGAAGTATCTTTTAAGTTCCATGTGGCTCCAGTGATACAAAGGATTGCCGATGGCGGTGGAGAGCACCTCTATCCATTTAAGAAACTTTTCTTTATCTGTTGCTTCGCCTGTTATGTAATATTCATCCACACCCTGGGCACGCATGAATCTCCATTTGTAATGATCGCCGCCGAGCCAGAGTTCGGTGATATTTTTAAACTCCTTGTTTTCCGCTATTTCTTTTGCTTCGATATGACAGTGGTAGTCGATTATCGGCTGATTCTTTGCATAGTCATTGAAAAGCTTTTTTGCAACATCGTTTGTAAGTAAAAAATCTTCATTCATAAAAGTACTCATAAAAGTTACCTCTGTGTTTAATGTAATTTATCATGTATCGTTTTAAGACTTGACCTCTTCGCCTTCTTTAACTTCTTCGGTAATTTCTTCCTCTGCGTTTTCTTCATCCTCGGCCCCGGCTTTGCCTTCCGCCGCGGAGAGAGCAATGGGCTCGTATTTTTTAAGAAGGGGTTCAATCATATAAGTATCTAAAAGACATTTAAGTCCAGGGATAAGTATTAAAAGCGGGGCAAAAAGGAATGTATTGTATGCCCAGTAAAGACCTATGATTGCGGCTGCCCAGAAAACAATGAGACCGATGGAGAAACGAAGATGCATGAGCGTAATTGCGATGGGATATGTCAGTGCATGAATCGTGCTCATTTCGTATCTTGAAAGCCACGAGAATGCATAGGTAATCGTGCAGAGATAAACCAGGATGATAATATAAAAGATCCATCTGAGTCCCATATTAAGGGCGCCCTGTCCGTGATAGTAAAACCATGCTGCATATGCGAACGCCGCACCGATTACGAGGTAAATCACGGTCATTATTGTGGCCTGCACGAAGTTCTGCTTAAAAGATTTAAAGAAATCCTTTGTGGGTTTGTCTTCGCTTTTTCTGACACTTTTTACCATGGCATAATAAGCGGCGGTGGAAGATGCTCCAATCGTAATGATGGGAAGAGAGCAGACTATCCATAGTACTCCGATCCATACCATATGCCAGAATTTATCGAGAAACTTATATAATTTTCCGTCCATTCCAAAAATATTCATAAGTTTTTATTCCTCTAAAAAAATATATTTACGCATATTATTATAAACCGCATCAGGGATTCTTAAATAAAAATTTTTTTATGAGTATCTCCTACAGATTACAGTTTTTTGCAGGTAAAATTATTACTTTCGTATTTTTTATATAGACAAAACAATAAATCGTAGTAAAATGATATTGAGTATTGTACTGAAATACAAGTATACTACATATTTTTCCTTTTGGAAAGGATGTATGTGATTATATCGGACTTTTACAAAGTTTTCCGATATGATTAAGCTGAGGGGTGAGGCTATGAAGCTGTCGGCAATTTACAGCGACGGAATGATCATACAGAGAAACACCGAGAATATTATCGAAGGCGTAGCTTCTGCAAACAGTGAAATCCGGCTGTATTTTGATCAAAGTATATATGAGGGGTTATGCGACGAGGAGGGACATTTTTCGATTATTCTGCCTCCTATGGAAGCAGGCGGCCCCCATACAATTAATATAACGGATAAAAGTGACAGATACACGATTAACTATGTATATGTCGGAGATGTGTTCTTGCTTGCCGGACAGTCCAATATGGAACTTCCCGTATCGAGAACGCTCGATCTTTACCGTGAGGAACTTAAGGGTATCGAATATCCGTTAATCAGAATGTTTCAGATGCCGAAGGATTTTAAATTCGGCGAGCCGGACCAAATCACCGAGACCGGCGAGTGGACGAGTGCGAATGAAGAATCGGTAATGGCTTTTTCGGCCGTGGGATTCTATTTTGCACAGATGAAGTTTGAAAAAGACGGTATTCCCGTAGGACTTATACATGCAGCTGTAGGTGGAACTCATATAGAAGCTTTTATGAGCGGGGATTTCCTCATAAAAGTTGGCAAAAAGTTAAGAAAAATTGCTTCTGAACAGGGCCGAGAGTTAGTCTGCAAATGCGGAATTAACGATACCTGCAAGATGTGCTACGAGGAAAACATAAAGCAGAATTTAGACGAGCTTTTCGTTAAGAATACAATTTCCACCGAAATGGAAAAAATGAACGCCTGGTGGAAAAAGACCGATGAAGACGATATAGGTCTGAAAGAAAAATGGTATGATCACGAGTGGACCGAAGACGAAAAGATGGGCGGTATCGAAATAACCGTACCGCAGTCATGGATAAACAACGTCCTTAAAAACAGAATCGGAACGGTCTGGGTTCAGCGAACTTTCTTTGCACCGCAGAATTTCTGCGAAAGAGATGTCGAACTTAAACTTGGAACCATCGTCGATGCCGATTATACATATGTTAACGGAATACAGGTTGGCCACACGGAATATTTCTATCCTCCGAGAAGATATACGATTCCAGCAGGAGTTTTGAAAAACGGCAAGAATGTAATCACGGTTCGTGTAATCATTAATAATAATGTGGGTGAGTTCAAGGAAGACATGCCTTATTTTATAAAGGCAGACAATGAAGAAATTTCCCTTGAAGGAACATGGAACGCAAGAGTTGCGGCAGTAGAGGAGCCGATGGGCGGCTGCACATTCTTTACCTGGCACCCGACATCGCTTTACAACAAAATGATTTATCCTTTGAGGAACATCTCTTTTAAGGCTGTGCTCTTTTATCAGGGCGAATCCAATACGAGATATCCCGAGGATTATGAATATCTGATGGTAGCCATGGTAAAAGAATGGAGAAATCTGTTCGGATACGATGTGCCGTTTATCTTTGCAAGACTGCCGTATTTCAGAGGAGAGTCTTGGGAAATACCGGGAGACGAATGGGAAGATTTAAGAGATGCACAGCTTCGGGCATCCGAAAGAATAGAAAACTGTGCACTGGCAGAACTATATGATCTTGGCATATACAATGAGATTCACACTCAGAACAAAAAAGAAGTGGCCAAAAGATTTTACGATGAATACAGAATGCTTATAAGATCGATGGAAAGGGGAAAATAAAAATATGATCAAAGTCGAGAAACTCGCAGGCGAGTCCACGAGAGATTATGCTTCGCGGTTTTTATGTACAAATATTATTTCGCTTGAATTAAAACCCGGGCAGTTCTTAAGTGAGACCGAACTTGCCAATGAGATTGGAGTCAGCAGGACACCGCTTCGCGAGGCTTTAATAGATCTTAATCATTCGAATGTAATAGAAACATATCCTCAGAGAGGAAGCATGGTGGCGTTAATTGACCCCGACCTTGTAGAGGAATCAAGATTCATAAGAGAAGTGCTTGACGTATCGGTTGCAGAAATTGCCTGCGACGTTGCATCCCCCGAAGATATTATGAATCTTGAAGCCAATGTTAAGCTTCAGGAGTTTTATCTCGAAAATAATATCCAGGGCAAACTCTTCGAACTCGACAACGAATTTCACAAGATGATATATGTGATGGCCAATAAGGAAAGAACTTACGCAATGAAAGCCGGAATGATGATTCATTACGACAGAGTGAGAGCACTTTCACTGATTACGGTTAAGGACAATAAAATCGTAAACGATCACAGACTTATCATGGAAGCCATCAGAAATAAGGATAAAGAAGAAGTCAAGAGACTGATAAAAAAACATCTGTCCAGATATGATATAGATAAAGAAGAGATAAAAAAAGCATATCCGGAATACTACAAACATTAATAAGAATATTATGAAAATAAAAGAAATCGTCCGTCAGGGCGGTTTTTTTTATGTCTTTTGTTCAATATTGATGGACAAGCAGTTTACATAAATCATTTTTTGTACATAATAGACAAAAAACTTTTTCAGATATATTGATTCTGCTAATAGAAAAGTACAAAAAGAAGTCGTAATATACTTGTATACAAGAATATTAGACTGCAAAAATACAAAAATACAAATGTCATTCGGAGGCTAAAATGACGAACGAAGATTCCAAAATCGAAGTAGTCGAGAGCGTTGAAGAAAACGTAACTCTCGCCAATAATGAATCCTCAGAAAACTCAGACAACTCAGACAAAAAAAGCAGATTACGCAATGACGGTTTTCTGAAACACATGAAAAAGAACTGGATTATTTACACATTCTTAATTATTCCGGTTGTCTACTATGTAGTGTTCAGGTACATTCCGATGTTCGGTAACATCATTGCTTTCAGAAAGTATTCGGCTGGTGGTAACATCTTCGGATCACAGTGGTCGGGCTTTAAATACTTCAAACAGTTTTTAGGCGATCCTGCTTTCAGAAGAGCGTTCGGGAACACTCTTATCCTAAACTTCTCATATTTGGTGGTCAGATTTCCGCTTACGCTTATTTTCGCTCTGTTGCTTAATGAAATCAAATGGCTTCCTTGGAAAAAGTTTGTTCAGACGGTATCGTACCTCCCTCACTTTATCTCGATGGTTATCGTAGCCGGAATGATAAAGGAACTATTATCAACCAGCGGACCAATTAATTCATTTTTGATATCGATTGGACAGCAAGCCATAGAATTCATTGCATTACCCGAATGGTTCCCTACCATATTCGTTGCCAGCGGAATATGGCAGGGCCTTGGGTGGGGAAGTATCCTTTACCTCGCAGCGATTGCGGGTATCAACCCCGAGCTTTACGAAGCTGCCAAGGTAGACGGTGCAACTCACTTACAGCAGGTATTACACATTACAATCCCCTGCATCCTTCCTACAATTACCACGCTTCTTATTCTCGACATCGGCGGTATGGTAGGTTCGGGCGCTGCATTCGAAAAAGTATTCCTGCTTTACAACCCTATGACATATGAAACATCCGATATCGTTTCAACTTACGTTTACCGAATGGGTGTTTATTCCGGAAACTACAGTTACGCGACGGCGGTTGGTTTGTTTGAAGGCTTGCTGAACTTAATTCTTTTGACGGTAGCAAACTTCACATCCAAAAAAGTTGCCGGTGAATCACTTTGGTAAGGAGAAAGAAATGACAGAAGAAATAAAATCATTGTCTGAAGAAATTGAAGAGACAACTGTAGAAACAATAGAAGAAACAACTGAAAAAAAGGATGATAAGTTAAAGCTTGATTTCGGAAAAGAAAGAAAACTGAAAAAAGGAACCAAAGTAAAAGAGTCCTGGCAGTACAACGTCTTCCGTGTATTCAACTTAATACTGATGACAATCATCTGTATACTTACACTTTATCCTTTCCTTTATCTGGTTGCCCAGTCCTTCTCATCGGAGGCTGCAATCATCAAAGGTCAGGTAACGATCTTTCCCGTAGGATTCAACTTTACGACATACAAGTCGGTTATTACCAAAGGTGAATTCCTGGGATACTACAAAAACACAATTCTTTATGCCGTGTTCGGAACATTTTTCTCGGTGCTGTTTTCGGCAATGCTTGCATATCCGCTTTCAAAGCCTCAGCTCAGATTAAACAAGTTTTTCGTTCCGTTCATCATATTCACAATGTACTTCGGCGGCGGACTGATTCCTAACTACATCTTGATGACATCCTTAGGACTCAGAAATACGATTTTCTCATTCGTACTTCCCGGCCTTATCGGTACATATTACGTATTGCTGATGAAGTCCTTCTTCTCAAGCTTCCCTCACGAACTTGAAGAGGCAGGTGAAATTGACGGTCTTTCAAAATACGGAGTGTTCTTCAGAATAGTGCTTCCGAACTCGAAGCCCATTATAGCTACCATGGTACTTTTCTACATGGCAGGCTACTGGAGCAACTGGTTCAACGCTTTCCTTTATTTGGAAGACAGAAGCAAATGGCCTGTGGCATATCACCTTCGTCAGATCATTATCGGAGCTGCAACAAGTGCAGACCCCGGAGCTGCATCACTTGAAAACATGCAGATCGCTTCAAACATCAAATCATGTTCGATGGTTTTGATGGCAGTACCTATCATATGTGTTTACCCCTTTATCCAAAAGTATTTCGTTCAGGGAATGATGCTTGGCGGTGTCAAGGGATAAATTATAAACAATGTACACAAACGGATTTAATCTCTATGGGGGAGATTAATCCATGTTTAAAAAAGGAGGAAACAAAATGAAAAAACAGCTCTTAAGTACAGCGCTTGCAGTAAGTATGGTAGCAGCATCTCTTACAGCATGTACTAATGGCAAAGGTGGTTCAAACGAAGAACCCGCACCCAGTCAAACTGCAGTTGACAACAACACAGTTTCGACTACAGATGATGGAAGCACCGTAGTAGAACCTGTTGAAGAACTTGGTTACACATTCGGTGAGCACTTCTACTCAGATGACCCTGTGACATATTCAATGTCCTTCTCAGATGCTTCATGGTATCCCATGACAGATAAGTGGAAGACAGACGGTGTGTTTGAACAGATCAGATTAAGAACAAACGTTACTCTTGATCTTACAAGCATCGATTCAGGCGACTACAACGACAAGATCGCTCTTTCGATCAACGCCGGTGATGCACCTTACATCATCCCCAAGACATACGACGAGTCCAGATACGTTGACGGTGGCGCTATCGTTCCCGTCTCAAAGTGGACACAGTTTATGCCTAACTTCACAAAATTCGTTGAAGATTACAACATGCAGCCCGACCTCGATACAATCACACGTAACGATGGTAACTTCTACAGACTTCCCGGTATGCATGAATCACCTAACCAGGATTACTTCTTCATGGTAAGAAAAGACCTCTTTGACGGAGCAGGCATAGATATCGCTTCTCTTGAAAAAGATATGACATACGATGATTTATATGATGCATTAGTTAAAGTTAAAGCTTACATGGTAGAAGAAGGAATGTGCTCCGAATCTGACTACATCTGGTCAGACCTCTGGTGCGGACAGGAATCCGGACAGGGTAACGGCGGTAACCTTCTTAAGATCATGGGCTTCTCATACAACGTAGCTTCAGGTTGGGCAGTAGCTGATTGTATCCAGTACGATCAGGCTAAGGGCGAATGGTTCCTTTCCTCAACAACCGATGATTACAAAGAATTCGTTAAGACAGCTAACAAGTTCGTTAAGGGCGGTATCCTTGATCCCGAAACATTTACTCAGGACGACTCAGTAGCTACTAACAAGTTCTATCGTGGCGAAACAGCTATCATTTCTGTTAACCGTGGTCAGGTTGCAGCATTCGAATCAGGTCTTCAGACAGGTATGGGTTCTGAAGGCAAGACATATGAGACATATCTCATGGTAACTCCTAAGGGACTTAACAACTACATGGCAGAGAACTCCAGACTTGAAAACGGTGTTATGATCTCCAAGAAAGCATATGATGAACTCGGCGAAGAAGATTTCATCAAGATGTTAAGATTCGTTGACTGGTTATTCTACTCAGATGAAGCTTACGATCTCATTAAATGGGGCATTGAAGGCGAAACATACAACGTAGTTGACGGTCAGAAAGTTCTTGCAGACGGCTGGTACTGCTCAGGCTTAGGCTATGCAGATCCTACACCCGATGATGATTCAGACAACAAGGATATGAGACTTGAATACGGTTATGCAGGCGGTAACTTCTGGTATGCACACAGAGTAGACCAGAGAGATGATAACTTAACTCCCGCACTTCAGGACTTCTCCAAGAGAATTTCTCAGTACAGAGATATCAGACCTCTTAACCCCGCTCTTGCTTCTACTCCTGATGAGAACGAGCAGATCAACCTTTGGAAGACTCCTTTGGTAGATACAATCAACACCTGGACACTTAACTTTGTAACAGGTAAGAAAGACATCGATGCAGAATGGGATAACTATCTCAAGGCTTGTGACGATGCAAACGCTAAGAACCTTGTAGATCTTTACAACGAGATTAACAAGAGATAATAATTATCACCCGAACCTTTGTGCAGCAGGGGGGCTTGCCCCCTCTGCCTGCACAGAATTTATATCTGAAAAACGGCAAAAGGCTCTCTGGCAAATTGATTTTTAGGGTCAAATGTTATATGATTAAATTTAGTGTTTTTTTACGGACAGCCCCTAAAAGTATGAAAAGAGATTATATAAAATGGACATGACATTAAGATGGTTTGGCTCAAAGTTCGACAGTGTAACTTTGTCCCAGATCAGACAGATTCCGGGCGTTAAAGGAGTAATTACCACATTATACGATACAGTGCCCGGCGAAGAATGGAATAAGGAAGAAATTCGCTCCCTGAAAAAAGAAGTGGAAGACAGCGGACTGAAGATACTCGGTATCGAATCCGTAAATGTCTGTGATGCTATCAAAGTAGGTGCGAGCGATAGAGATAAATACATCGACAATTATATCAAGACGCTTACATATCTTGGCGAAGAAGACATACATACGGTATGCTACAATTTTATGCCGGTATTTGACTGGACCAGAACGGAACTTGCGAGAGTGAGAGAAGACGGTTCGACTGTAATGGCATATACACAGGATGCAGTTGATAAGATTAATCCCTCTGAAATGTTTAATTCGCTTAAGAGTGACTGCAACGGCTTTGTTCTTCCCGGCTGGGAACCCGAGCGTATGGCTCAGGTAAAAGAACTGTTTGAAATTTATAAAGATATCGATGCCGACAAGCTTTTCGACAATCTTGTATATTTCTTAAAAGCCATCATGCCCGTATGCGACAAGTACGATATAAAAATGGCAATTCATCCGGACGATCCCGCATGGAGTGTATTCGGTCTTTCGAGAATAGTTACCAACAAGGACCAGATATTAAAACTTTTAAATGCGGTTGACAATGTCCATAACGGAATTACATTTTGCACCGGTTCGTACGGTACAAGCTTGAACAATGATATAGTTGATACCATACATGCTTTGAAAGGAAGAATCCATTTCGCACATGTAAGAAATCTCAAGTTTATCACGCCCACCAATTTCGAGGAAGCGGCGCATTTATCGAGTGACGGAGATTTTGATATGTATGCTATAATGAAAGCGTTGTATGATATCGGATTTGAAGGAATAATTAGACCCGATCATGGCAGAATGATCTGGGGCGAAAAAGCAATGCCCGGCTACGGGCTTTACGACAGGGCACTCGGAGCCATGTATCTTCAGGGGCTCTGGGAAGCAATTGATAAAAATAAAAAACAATAAAGTACTTTATGAGAAAGACCGGAACTAAACATCCGGTTTTTCTTGCGAAAGAAGGCATTATGAATACATACGAAAAAATCGAAAAATGCAAAATGATACCCGTTATAGCTCTCGAGAATGTTTCGGATGCGAAACCTCTTGCAAAGGCTTTATATGAGGGCGGTCTTCCCTGTGCGGAAGTGACTTTCAGAAAAGAAGGAGCAGAACTTGTAATCAAGGCAATGAAAGAAGAATATCCCGACATGCTCGTAGGTGCTGGAACCGTGCTTAAAAAAGAACAGGTCGAAAAGGCACTCGAAGCGGGAGCGGAATTTATTGTAAGTCCCGGTCTTGATGAAGAAATTGTCAAGCTTTGTATTGAAAAGAATGTATGCGTAATACCCGGTGTGTCTACCGCAAGCGATGTTGCAAAAGCATATTCACTCGGACTTAATGTGGTTAAATTTTTCCCTGCGGAAGCTGCCGGCGGAGTCAAGATGCTTAAGGCTCTTGCGGCGCCTTACAATATGATGCGTTTTATGCCCACAGGCGGTATAGGTATCGGCAATATGGCTTCCTACTATGCGCTTAAATGTGTTATCGCATGCGGCGGAAGTTTTATGATAGATTCCAAGGCAATTAAGGAAGGCGATTTTGAGAAGATTAAAAATCTTACAAAAGATGTGATATCTGCTCTGAATGCTCTCAACTCAAATGATAGTGTGGCTGATGATAAAAAAGAGAGCATTCAGAGTAATATAAACAGCGAAAAGAAAATTAACATGTCCGGTTTATCGGACAAAAAGATTATAACATTCGGCGAACTGATGCTTCGCTTAGCACCCGAAGGATATTTAAGATTTGTTCAGGCGGATGCGTTTGAAGCAACATTCGGCGGCGGAGAAGCAAATGTAAGTATATCCCTTGCAAACTTTGGCGCAAATACTTCTTTTGTTACCAAGTTGCCTTCGCACGAGATAGGTCAGATGGCTGTCAATTCCTTGAGAAAATACGGAGTTGATACATCTTTAATCACAAGAGGCGGAAAGAGAGTAGGTATCTATTATCTCGAAAAAGGCGCATCGCAGAGACCTTCCAAAGTTATATACGATCGTGCAGGCTCAGCTATTGCCGAGGCAGTTAAAGATGATTTTGACTGGGATAAAATCTTTGACGGTGCCGGATGGTTTCATTTTACGGGCATTACTCCGGCGCTTTCCGATGAGCTCGCAAGTATATGTCTTTTAGCATGTAAAAAAGCAAAAGAAAAAGGCATCATCGTAAGCTGCGACCTTAACTACAGAAACAAACTCTGGTCCAAGGAAAAAGCAGGCGAAGTGATGAACAAACTTTGTCAATATGTTGATGTCTGCATTTCCAACGAGGAAGATGCAAACGATGTATTTGGTATCAAGGCACCAAACACAGACGTTACCGCCGGAGAGATTAATTCCGAAGGCTATAAATATGTTGCCGATGAATTAAAGAAAAGATTCGGTTTTTCATATGTTGCAATCACTCTTCGCGAATCGATTTCCGCGAGCGACAACAGATGGGGCGCTATGCTTTATGACGGAAACGAATATTTCTTCAGCAAAAAATACAATGTTCATATAGTTGACCGTGTAGGCGGCGGAGATTCATTCGGTGCAGGATTGATATACTCGCTTATGCAGAATGAAAGTCCCGCGGATGCAATTGAATTTGCCGTAGCAGCCAGCTGCTTAAAGCACTCAATCGAAGGCGACTACAATTTCGTCACGGTAGAAGAAGTTAAAAAACTCGCTAAAGGCGACGCTTCAGGCAGAGTACAGAGGTAGAAGTATGGAATTAACATTAAAAGGAATTAAGAACAAGGAAAATTGGGAAAAAGCCGGAATCAAAATGCCGGCTTTTGATATTGAAAATATGAGAAAAAATACCGCAGAAAACCCGGTATGGATTCATTTTGGCGCGGGAAATATTTTCAGAGGATTTATTGCGGTTTTGCAGCAGAAGCTTTTAGACGAAGGAATTACGGATAAAGGCATTATCGCGGCAGATACATTTGATTTTGATATGATAGATAAAATCTATGTGCCTTTTGATAATCTTGCATTATCCGTTGGATTAAAAGCCGACGGCAATACGGATATGAGAGTAATAGCATCAATTGCCGATGCTGTTAAGGCTGAATTCTTAGATGATGCACAAAAGGAAAAACTTTTTAAGGCTGTAAGAAATCCTTCACTTCAGATGATTAGCTACACCATTACGGAAAAGGGTTATTCGCTTAAGAACATGCAGGGCGATTTGCTTCCTGTAGTTGTAAGTGATATTAATGACGGTCCGAAGAATGCAAAACATGCAATGAGTATAACTGTAGCGCTTCTTCTCGAAAGATTTAATGCAGGAGCATTCCCTTTGGCAGTTTGCAGTATGGATAACTGTTCGCATAATGGTGAGAAGTTAAAATCATCGGTACTTTTCTTAGCTAACGAATGGGCAAAGAAAGGCTTTGTTTCAAAGGAATTTATAGATTATATTTCTGATGAAAAAAAAGTATCTTTCCCCTGGAGTATGATAGATAAAATCACTCCGAGACCTGCAAAATCAATCGAAGAAATGCTTGAAGATAAAGGCATTGAAAATATGTCCGCAATTGTAACGGATAAAAACACTTTTATCGCACCATTCGTAAATGCTGAAATCCCCGAATATTTGGTAATCGAAGACAGATTTCCAAACGGCCGTCCGCAGTTAGAAAAAGCGGGGGTTTATTTTACGGACAGAGATACCGTAAATAAAACGGAGAAGATGAAAGTTACAACATGCCTTAATCCTCTTCATACAGCAATGGCAGTATTCGGATGTCTTTTGGGATATGACCATATTGCAAAGGAAATGCAGGATGAAGACATAAGAAAACTTGTAATGAACATCGGTTATAAGGAAGGACTTCCGGTAGTTGTAAATCCCGGAATCATAGATCCTAAAAGATTTATAGACGAGGTGGTGGAAGAGAGACTTCCGAACATGTTTATACCCGATATGCCTCAGAGAATCGCAACCGACACCAGCATGAAAATACCCATCAGATTCGGCGAAACGATTAAGTCCTATTACAACGCCCCTGACAGAGACGTAAATGATTTAACCTTTATTCCTCTTGCGATTGCAGCATGGCTTAGGTATCTTTTAGGAGTTGACGATAAGGGAAACGCTATGGAAGTAAGTTCTGATCCTCAGCTTGAAGATTTGCAGGACAAACTGTCCGGAATAAGATATAATGATGTCAACACATATAACGGTCAGATAAAAGATATTCTTGCAAACGAGAACATTTTTGCGATAAATCTCGTGGAAGCAGGCTTATCCGAAAAGATTGAAAACATGTTTAAGGAAATGTTAAAAGAAGGCGCCGTAAGAAGCACTCTTCATAAATATGTCGAAATGCTTTAAGGATTAATTAGGGCCGCCTGACAGGAGGATAAAAAATGAATAAGACAATGAATTCCATTGGCTGGAAATACGGACTTATGGCGATAATGTATATCGCACTTAATTATGGAATATCTATTCTTTTAAGATTGCTTGTTCCGAATTTTGTGGAAAATCACATGGTTCTTATCACATATCTGATGATAATATTTACCGTTGATTTGGTTTGTTTCCCACTTATCTTTTTACTCACACTTAAAATGCCTAAGGCCCAGATTGAAAAAAAGAGACTGGGCTTCGGAAAATTCTTGCTCTGTGTACTTATAATGTACGGACTTGTTTTGGTAGGAGCATTAATTGGATTGGTTTTCCATGGCATACTGACGGTTCCCTTCAATAATACCGAAAGTTCGAAACTCATGGAACTTCTTATGAATTCCAATCCTTTCGTGAGAATCCTGATGGTCGGCGTAGTGGCTCCGATATTCGAGGAACTTATTTTTAGAAAAGTACTCATTGACCACGTTGCACCCAAAGGAGAACTTGTTGCAATCTTAGCCTCCGGAATTATGTTCGGACTTTTCCACGGCAACTTCCAGCAGTGCTTCTTCGCTTGCTTCTTAGGTTTCCTTTTTGCATATATTTATCTTAAAACAGGAAGAGTAATATATACGATTCTTCTTCATATGTTTTTAAATACGGTCACAAGCGGTATTACGGTCGGACTTATAAGTTGGATTTATAAAGTTGCGGAAAGCATCGGAATTGATATGACACAAGCAAACCCAAATACGAGTTATTATAATCTCCCGGGTGTCGAGAAGCTTGCATTACCTTCCCTGGTTTTAGTCGGCTGGGTATTTTTGCTTTTATTTATTATGCTTGCAGGACTTATTACATTTATCGTTATTGCATGCATGAAGAAGATAAAGATTAACCGTGTCGAGGAAGATGATTCATTCGGAAAGCAGGCATTAAGCCTGGTTGCATCTCCATTAATGTGGATCTTTTATATTGCAACGGCTGTAATGTTTATACTCGAGTATCTGCCGCCGATAATTGAATTTTTCGTCAGTGCATAGCAGCGGAGGGATGTATGGATTTTATGCGTGAGGCCCTAAAAGAGGCATATGAAGGAATTAATAACCGTCACGGCGGACCGTTTGGATGCGTCATCGTAAAAGACGGTCAAATCATCGGTCAGGGTCACAACAGAGTGCTCGTAAAACATGATCCGACCTGTCATGGTGAAATGGAAGCAATAAGAGATGCCTGTGAAAAGACAGGAAGCCACGACCTTTCAGGGTGTGAACTTTATACCACGGCAGAACCCTGCCCTATGTGCTTGGGTGCAATCCTCTGGGCAAACATTGCAAAAGTTTATTATGGCTGCAATGTAAACGATACCGACAAAATCGGTTTCAGAGACGATAAGTTTTATGATTTCTTCAATGGTGAGAAAAACATATTAACGCTTGAGGAAAGCGACAGAAAAGAGTGCAAAAAACTCTTTGACGAATATATCAAAGACAAGAAAGCTCAAAGATATTAAGAATACGAAAAACCGGTGCAAAAACACCGGTTTTTCTTTTTGGTATTCTTTTGTTATTTGGGTTACATCTGCATGGATTCGGGGTATTTCGGATAAATCTGATTTTTGATATCCTGCATTTTTGAATCCATTTCCGTGATAGTGGTTGCACAGTCCAAAAGCTGTGCGTAGATTGACTGAGAAATTTCTTCAGTCAGGTCTTTTTTGTAACGCATCTCGTGTTCGAGACTTGCCCAGAAGTCCATGGCGATAGTTCTAAGCTGGACTTCGACTTTAAGATATTCCTTGTGCTCTGAGAAGAATACGGGAATTTCCACGATCATATGATAACTTCTGTAGCCGTTGGGCTTGGGTGCACGGATGTAATCCTTGTAATTGACAAGTTTGATATCATCCTGCTTTAATATCATGTCGGCGATTTCGTAGATATCGTCCACGAAAGGACATATAACTCTGATACCTGCCACGTCATGTATTTCATCCTGAATGTTATCAAATGAAAACTCTAAATTTTTTCTGTTTAATTTATCCCGTATGCTCTGTATGGTTTTGATTCTCGAGTAAATCGCATGAATAGGATTTCTTTTATTTTTAATCTGAAGTTCTTCGTTTAGTACTTCGAATTTGGTACGAATCTCCTTAATCGCACAGGAATACTTGGTCATGAGTTCTTTATACTGATCGAGAACCTGTACAAGTTCTTCGCCTGAAAGCTGGTCCTTGAGCTCGTTGATCAGCATAATGTTTTCTTCGCTTTGCATCGTAAACCCCCCTTGATTACTGTACTTATTTTATCATAGAGACTGTTAAAAGTGTATAGCAATTATGTAAAATTTGTGTTAACATATGGTGTGGCTTTTAAGCCCTTATAGTAATAAACGAAGAAATGTATATGGTATAAAATCAGGCTAAATTCAAATAACTTTAAGGAGATACATTGAAATGCTTGAATTAAAAAATGTTTCTTATGAAGTGTCGGAAGAAAACGACAACAAAGAAATATTAAAAGACATCAGTTTCACAATCGATGAGAGATTTGTTGCAATCACCGGACCTAACGGCGGCGGCAAATCGACACTTGCCAAGTTAGTGGCAGGAATCATAAAACCCACATCCGGCAGAATTTTCCTTGACGGAGAAGACATCACGGATTTAAGCATTACCGACAGAGCAAAAAGCGGTATCAGTTTTGCTTTTCAGCAGCCCGTAAGATTCAAGGGTATTACGGTAAAAGATCTTATTAGATTCGCCGTAGGCCATGATATTTCGACTACGGAAGCATGTGCATACCTTTCCGAAGTCGGTCTTTGCGCAAAGGATTATATCAACAGAGAATTAAATGCATCACTTTCAGGCGGCGAAGCCAAAAGAATCGAAATTGCGATGACAATGGCAAGGGGAACATCGCTTTCTATCTTTGACGAGCCTGAAGCAGGTATTGACCTTTGGAGTTTTCAGAGTCTTATCAAAGTCTTTGAACATCTTCACGAAAAGGCAGGCGGCAGTATAATCATTATCTCGCATCAGGAGAGAATCCTTAATATCGCGGATAAGATTATCGTTCTTGCGGACGGACAGATCAAAGATATGGGAACGAGAGACGCTGTTTTACCCGGACTTTTAATGAACGGTCCGGCATGTGAAAAACTGACAGAAAAATTGTAGGAGGCCGAGATGGATAAAATTACCAAAGAATTACTCGAACAGGTTGCCGGTCTTCACGAAATCCCCGTTGGTGCATATAACATAAGAAAAGACGGTGAGCTTTACGGAAGAAACGTATCGGCAAACATTAATATTGTTACCAAAACAGACAAGCCCGGAATTGACATTATCGTAAAAGACAACACAGTCAACGAAAGTGTTCACATTCCTGTTATTATTGCACAGTCAGGCCTAAAAGAAGCTGTTTACAACGACTTTTTCATCGGTGAAAACTGTGACGTTACGATTATCGCAGGTTGCGGTATTCACAACGGAGGAAAGGATGCGAGCGAGCATTCGGGCATTCATTCCTTTGATGTAGGCAAAAATTCAAAAGTTAAATATGTTGAGAAACACTACGGACAGGGCGAAGGCACGGGCGAGAGAATCATGAATCCCCAGACTAACATCCTTCTTCGCGAGGGCTCTTACATGGAAATGGATACTGTACAGATAGAGGGTATCGATTCTACCAAGCGTGAGACCAGAGCGAAGCTTATGGATGATGCAAAACTCGTCATAAAAGAAAAAATCATGACGCACGACAAACAGACTGCAGAGACTGATTTTAGCGTAGATCTCGACGGTGTAAATTCAAGCGCAGACCTCGTATCAAGATCTGTAGCAAAGAATGAATCCACACAGTTCTTCAGATCCGAGATAAACGGAAATGCAGAATGCCACGGACACAGTGAGTGTGATGCGATTATAATGGATAATGCATCCGTTAAAGCACTTCCCGCACTTACCGCCAACAATGTGGAAGCTTCCCTTATTCACGAAGCAGCCATCGGTAAGATTGCAGGCGAACAGTTAATCAAGCTTATGACTTTAGGCTTAAGCGAAGAAGAAGCTGAAAAAGAAATAGTCGCAGGATTCTTAAAGTAAGTTTATAAAGTGCCGGCGTGTGACGTCGGCACTTGTTTTTATCGGGGCCCGGCTCACGAAGTGTGCCCGGCTCCGATTAGGTAAAAGCAAATGAAAAAAGACAAAAACTTTATTAAAAACTTAATACTTTGCATCGTATCTTTTATGAGCATTATTATTATCTTTGTAATCGGAATGCTTTTCATAAAAGATGCCGCAGACGAGATCGGTCTCATGGAAAAAGGCTACAGAAACCTTTGCCAGGTAAATGTTTATGCGGGCATTAAAAACGGCCGCGGAATCATTATAGATACAACCGATGATTATATCGATATAGTCACATCAAAACACCTTGTAAGCGAAGAGAACAATGTCAGTATCGAGTTTGGAAATAAGGGAAAAGTCGACGCCGAAGTCGTGTATTATTATTCAAACACGGATGCCGCAATAATAAGGGTCATGAGAGAAGATTCGGACTTTTACATTAAAGGCGCAAAAGCACCCGAGATTATGTCAAAAAGCGATTATGAATCATATTCTTTAAGCAGTAAAGTTTATTTCGCAAATAATATTTATGATGTTTCTCTGGATGTGGCTGAAGGACTGTGGATTAGCTCTGATGAATTCGTCTATGAATTAAGTGAAGATGTCGGACTTTTCTCGGGAGAAGTGCTTCCAGGAATGTCGGGCGAAGGTGTTTTTGACGAAGATGACAGATTAATCGGAATGATAATTGCCGCAAACGAAACTGAGGGCGCGGTAATTCCCGCATACGAATTAAGAAACGAATATATGACTTTTCTGATTGCCAAGTAAAAGGAAAAAACAATGAACAATACACTTAAATATTTTAAAGAAATATGTGCAATCCCGCATGGTTCATACAATATTGATAAAATAAGTAATTATCTCGTAGATTTCGCTATTAAAAACGGCCTTAAGTACAGGCAGGACGAACTTAAAAACGTCATCATCTGGAAAAGTGCGTCCGAAGGCTATGAAAACGAGCCCGGTATCATTCTTCAGGGCCATATGGATATGGTGGCCGTAAAAGACGAGGGCGTAGAACTAGATCTTGAAAAAGACGGTCTTATCTTAGAAGAAAAAGACGGATACCTATTCGGAAAAGGCACATCGCTTGGCGGAGATGACGGAATAGCCGTAGCCATGGCACTTGATATTCTTACAGACGATTCATTATCGCACCCTTCGCTTGAATGTATTTTTACGGTCAACGAAGAGGTCGGAATGGACGGTGCAATGGGCATCAATTTATCGGATATAAACGGCAAATATCTTATAAACATTGATTCGGAAGAAGAGGGCGTGATTACGACATCCTGCGCAGGCGGCGTAAGGCTGCTTTCTTTGCTTGAATGTAAAAGAGACGTAAAAAGACACGGCGCAATGTATTCCGTTGAATTTAAGGGCCTTAAAGGCGGTCATTCGGGCACTTCCATCCATGAGGGCAGGGCAAATGCGTGCATAGTCCTCGGAAGACTCCTAAAAGAACTTACCGCGAACGGTAAAACAGACTTAGCCGGTATTTACGGTGGTGAAAAAGACAATGCAATTCCCGCATATGCTTCGATGTTAATCGATACGGACATTGCTACCGATGAATTTGCAAGAATAATCAACGATTTTGATAAAAAGATAAACGAAGAGTATAAAGGAATCGAGGATGAAATAAGAATCGTCATAACACCGGTGACCGAAGAGTCCTCTAATGATACTTTATGTATAGACAAAACAGAAGTGATTGCGGAAATATTAACTGAGATTCCCGACGGAGTCGTCAAAATGTGTTCCGGTATAGATATGGTCGAAACCAGTCTTAATCTTGGTGTTATGAGACTTGATGACGAGGGCTTTAAACTTGATTTTTGCCTTAGAAGTTCCGTTGCCAAAGAAAAAGAAGATTTAAAAGAAAGACTCGGAACCACATTAGCGAAGAAGGGCTGCAAGCTTGCATTAACAGGAGATTATCCCGGCTGGGAGTTTAATCCTGACTCGAAACTTACTAAAAGATTTGTTGAATGTTATAATGACCAATACGGTCAAAATCCCGTAGTTACAGGCGTTCACGCAGGTTTGGAGTGTGGAATACTGATTGAAAAGAAAAAAGAACTTGATGCCGTATCTGTCGGCCCCAATATATTAAATATTCATACCACGAGAGAAAAACTTGATCTTGCAAGCGTTGAAAGAACGAGAGAACTTGTTATAAAAGTTATGCAAATTAAGGAGAATTAGTTCTTTTTATATTTATAATTTTATTATATAATAAAGATTGGCAAGCAAAAAAGTGTCGAGGGGACACTTCTTCCGGTAAACAAAAATCGGATATTTAGGGAGGTTATGAAATGTACGGTAAATTTTGGGCGCTTATTCCGCCCGTGGTAGCCATTGTCTTGGCGCTTATCACCAAAGAAGCTTATTCATCACTTTTTGTCGGCATTATTATCGGTGCTTTGTTCGTAGCGGGATTTAATCCTATCGGAACGATTGATACCATTATTAACGACGGCCTTATCACCGCCATAATGGATAATGCCGGTATTTTCTTATTCCTTATTCTCTTGGGAATTATCGTTGCACTTATTAATATGTCAGGCGGTTCCGAAGCATTCGGAAGATGGGCAGAGAAGAATATTAAGACAAGAGTCGGTGCACAGATTGCAACTTTTGTACTCGGTGTTTTGATTTTCGTTGATGATTATTTTAACTGTCTTACAGTCGGCTCGGTTATGAGACCGATTACCGATTCCAAGAAGATTTCAAGAGCCAAGTTGTCGTATCTGATTGATGCCACAGCGGCTCCTATTTGTATGATTGCACCCATTTCTTCATGGGCTGCGGCAGTTTCGAGTGTAGCTAAAGATATGAATACGGGAATTAACGGTATTCAGCTTTTCTGCAAGGCTATTTTCTTTAACTATTATTCACTTCTTACATTTATTTTCATCATCGGACTTGTACTTCTTAAATTCGATTTCGGTCCCATGAAAAAATATGAGGAAGAAGCCTTAAAAGGAAATATCGGAGGACTTGACAAGAAGGATGAAGAAAAATCCAATTCGAAGGGTAAAGTTATAGATCTTATTCTTCCCGTATCAGTTCTTATTATTACCTGCGTAGTCGGTATGATTTACATCGGCGGTTTCTGGGGCCCTGTTGCATTTTTAGGTGAAGATGCTCCCGATAATGCATTTAACTTTATCAATGCTTTCGCAGATACGGACTCAACCATCGGACTTCCCTGGGGTGCTGTTATTGCCCTTGTAATTATTGTTGCTTATCTGCTTTTAAGAAGAGTAATCAAATTCAAGGATGCTATGGAATGTCTTCCTAAGGGATTTAAGGCAATGGTTCCCGCAATGTTAATCCTTACACTTGCCGTATCTCTTAAGAATATGACCGGTGCACTCGGCGCAGATGTATTTGTAAGCGGCCTTATGGAAGGTGCTGCAGGGGGACTTTATGTATTCCTTCCCGCAGTTATCTTCATAGTTGCATGCTTCCTTGCATTTGCAACTGGTACTTCATGGGGTACATTCGGTATCTTAATTCCGATTGTAACTGCTTTGTTCCCGCCCGAAAGTACACTCTTTATCATCGGTATCTCTGCTTGTCTTGCAGGTGCTGTATGCGGCGATCACTGCTCACCTATTTCGGATACAACAATTATGGCTTCGGCAGGCGCACAGATTCAGCATGTAAACCATGTATCATCACAGCTTCCTTACGCACTTTCTGTAGCGGCTGTTTCATTCGTAACATACATAATTGCAGGTCTGATTCAGTTGTTTGTTACAAACTTCGTACTTAATGTAGTATTAAGCCTCTTAATAGGCGTTGTGCTTACCATCGGAATGCTCTTTGTATTAAAGGCAATTTTTGGCAAAGAAAAGAAAGAAGCAAAGGCTGAAGCATAGTATTTTTCTAATAAAACCGATACGGATTGTAGCTTCCCTGTAAATTAACAGGGAAGTTACAATTTGTTTACATTTTATGTCAACGTCATAATTGACTTTCTTTTATGAGGAGTTATAATTATTATAAGAAAGTGACCAGGGGGAATGAAATATGGCATTTGGAGCTAAAAAGGATAATACTTCCGCCGAAGTTAAATCGATTGAAGCTTCATTAAAACAGGTGGAAGATACCCAGAAAAGAATGGTTTATCAGCTCGGAGAACTTTTCTATGAATCAAATAAAGACAATGAAGGTATCGATGAGATTTACAAGGAAAAAGTAGATACCATCAAAAAACTTGAATATAATGCTAAAGTCTGGAACAACCGCAAGTTAAAAACACAGGGATTGAGAATGTGTGATAACTGCGGAAACACATTACCGTACGACAGTTCATTTTGTAACAAGTGCGGATATAAATTACAGCCTGTTTCGGAGGAATTGGTAATCATCTAAGCAAGTCTAATCATTAATTACAGGAAGGGGATTTTCGATATGGCTGCTGCTAGTGAATATTACATTGCTCACAATACACGGACCGACGAGTATCTGGCAGAGAAGAAACTTTTGGGAAGATTCTACATGACACCGGATATCACAGCCGCGGTGAAGTGTAAAGATGAGATGGATTTAAGAAGAAAAATTGATAAGGCAAATGTGGATTACAAATCCATGCTTGTAATCGAAACAATCAAAGTTTACTAAAAAAAGTCTTTCAGGGATAGAAGGGCTTTTTTTATTTTATGTCTTTACTTTCGTGCTTTAAAGTGGCATAATATAGACTGTCGCGAAAAATGAAAGTATTAAGGAGAATTTTTATGCCTATTACAGAATTATTGGACAGAAACAGCGAACAGTACGGTTCAGACGTATGTCTCGTTGAAATAAATCCTGAAATCAAAGAAGTCAGACGTGTGACATGGAAGGAATACGAACTGATTGAACCTAATCCCGTTACACATTACAGAAGAGAAATTACCTGGAGTGTTTTCGAGGAGAAAGCAAACAGATTTGCAAATATGCTTATATCCAGAGGAGTCAAGAAAGAAGACAAGGTTGCAATTCTTTTGATGAACTGCCTTGAGTGGCTTCCCATTTACTTCGGTATTTTAAAAACAGGAGCTATTGCAGTACCACTTAACTTTAGATATGCTCCCGATGAAATCGAATACTGTCTTAATCTTGCAGAGGTTGATATTCTTGTATTCGGTCCCGAATTTATCGGCCGTGTGGAAGAAATCGCAGAATCCATCAGCAAGAACAGACTCTTATTCTATGTGGGCGATAACTGTCCGAGCTTTGCAGAGGATTACAATTCACTCGTTGCAAACTGCTCGAGCCAGAGACCTGACATCAAGCTTACGGATAATGACTATGCTGCCATTTATTTCTCATCAGGCACCACAGGCTTCCCCAAGGCTATTCTTCATAAACATCGTTCACTCATGCACTCATGTGCGGTAGAGCAGAACCATCACGGTCAGACAAGAGACGATATATTCCTTTGTATCCCTCCTCTTTATCATACGGGTGCAAAGATGCACTGGTTCGGATCTCTTTTATCCGGATCAAAGGCAGTGCTTCTTAAGGGTACAAAGCCCAAGACAATTTTGGAGGCAGCAAGCAATGAGAAGTGTACCATTGTATGGCTCCTTGTTCCCTGGGCTCAGGATATTCTTGATGCAATCGATTCGGGCGAAGTCAAACTCGAAGATTATGATTTGTCCAACTGGAGACTGATGCACATAGGCGCACAGCCTGTACCGCCTTCACTTATTGCAAGATGGAAAAAAGTATTCCCGAATCATCAGTACGATACAAACTATGGTCTTAGCGAATCCATCGGACCGGGCTGCGTACATCTTGGTGTTGAAAACATCAACAAGGTCGGCGCTATCGGTAAGGCAGGCTACGGATGGGAAGTTAAGATTGTTGACGAAAACAGAAATACCGTTAAAAGAGGCGATGTCGGAGAACTCGCTGTTAAGGGACCCGGCGTCATGGAATGCTACTACAACGATCCCAAGTCTACCGCAGAAGTACTTGCAGACGGCTGGCTCTTTACAGGCGATATGGCGATGGAAGACGAGGACGGCTTCATCTTCCTTGTTGACAGAAAGAAAGACGTCGTTATATCAGGCGGTGAAAATATTTATCCCGTTCAGATTGAAGACTTTATCAGACAGCATAATGCCGTTAAGGACGTGGCTGTAATCGGTATTCCCGACAAGAGACTCGGTGAAGTTACCGCAGCCATAATTGAAGTAAAGAACGGATTTACTCTTACCGAAGAAGAAGTGGAAGAGTTCTGCCACAAGCTTCCGAGATACAAGAGACCCAAGAAGATTATCTTCGCGGATATTCCCAGAAACCCGACCGGTAAGATTGAAAAGCCCAAACTTCGTGCAATTTACTGCGTAGAGAATCTTGTAGCCGCACAAAACGAAATCAAACAGTAGACGGAGTCAGGCACCCTGCGGGAGCCGGACACCGATAAGGCAAAAAAATAGGTGCCTGACTCACGAAAGTGTGTCTGGCACCTTTTAAAATTAAATTATGATTTTATTCTTTGTAGTTAATAATGGCATCGATAATCTCGGGAATCTTTGCATCCATTTCTTCATCCGAGAGCTGGCATGTACCAACGGCCTTGTGTCCGCCGCCACCGTATTTTAGCATCAGTGAACCTACATCAACTTTGGAGGTTCTGTTTATAATGCTGTAGCCTACCGCGCATGAACAGCCTTTGCCGCCCTTGCCGTTTACAATCCACATTGAAATGTTCTGCTCGGGATACATTGAGTAAATCATAAAACGGTTGCCCGAATAAATAGGATCCACATTTCTCATATCGGAAATGATTAAATCGCCTTCGACTCTTGTATGATCTTTTACCATCTGTTTAAAGAGTGCTTCCTGCTCAAAATAAACATCGATACGCTCTTTTACATCGGGTAATGCAAGAATCTCTTCGGTATTCATCGTACGACATGCTTCCATCAGATTTTCCATCAGCTGATAATTGGAAATCGTAAAATCTCTCCATCTGCCAAGGCCGGTTCGGGGATCCATCAAAAATCCGATTAATATCCAGCCCTTGGGATTCTGAATATCGTCAATCGTAAGATTGGCCGAGTCAACTTTGTCTACGGCATCAAGCATTTCGTCAAAATGAGCGAATCTTTCGTGACCGCCGTAGTAATCATAAATAATTCTGGCGCAGGAAGGTGTCACACGGCTTTCACCTTTGTATTTGCCTTCCAGCTGATTTCTTTCGAATTCACTCGAATGATGATCGAACCACAAACCGCACCCTTCAACGAATGGAACATTTGCAAGAACATCATTCTCATTTACTTCAACAAGCCCGTCCTGAAGATCCTTCGGATGAGCAAATTTCCAACTGTCTATAATGCCTGCTTCTTTTAAGAGAGCACCGCATGCAAGACCGTCAAAATCCGAACGTGTAATTAGTCTCATATTTTTCCCCTCTACATATGAAATTCCATGGTTTCCCACACAAGAAAATTATAAATAAAAAAAGGCGTTTTTTCAACAACCTGATAAATATACTTGCAAAAGGGCAGAAATGTAGTATAATACAGATAATTCATAAATCTTGAATAGGTTGCGGGGTAACGCAACATTTTCATTAATTCTATTGAGGTTATTCAAAAATATTCCCGGTTTATTTAAACAAAGAATATTATTTTTGCAGGAGGGTTATTAATGCGTGAAAAATATAATACTTTAAAAATTGCCGATTTAAGAAGTATTGTCAAAGGAATGGGTATTAAAGGCACCAGCACCATGAACAAAGATGAACTGGTGGATATTCTTGTTGAAAAAGAAAAAGAATATAACGGTGTTACCATAAAAGAAGAGAAGAAGGCAGCTGAGCCGGCACCTTCAGAGCCCGCTCCCAAGGCAACAGAAGAAAAAGAAGTAAATGAAAACAATATGGTAGTCTTCGGTGCTCCGGGATTTGAGCAGGAGTATGATGCGAGATTAGACAGCAACAATACCGTTACCGGAATTGTTGAAGTAATGCCGGACGGCTTCGGTTTTATCAGAAGCGACAACTATATGTCGGGTGACAATGATGTTTATATCCAGCATGGCATCATCAAGAAATTCGGTTTAAGAACCGGCGATATCGTAACGGGAAACACCAAGATAAAAAGCGAAAAAGAAAAATTCTCAGCTCTTTTATACGTAACGAAGATTAACGGAGGAAAGCCCGAATCGATTGCAAACAGATGCAAGTTTGAGGAAATGACTCCGGTCTTCCCCGACGAAAAGATAAGACTTGATATTCCGGGAGCTCCGGTATCAATGAGAATCGTGGATCTCGTATCTCCCGTAGGCAAGGGTCAGAGAGGTATGATTGTATCCCAGCCAAAAGCAGGTAAGACAACGCTTCTTAAGGATATTGCAAAGAGTGTGCTTTACAACAACAGAAAGATGCACATGATTATCCTTCTAATCGATGAAAGACCTGAGGAAGTTACGGACATAAAAGAAGCCATCAAAGGCGAAAACGTAGAAGTTATTTATTCAACATTTGACGAAACACCCGAACATCATAAAAAAGTTGCGGAAATGGTAATTGAGAGAGCAAGAAGATTAGTTGAATCCAAGCAGGATGTAATCATTCTTTTAGACTCAATCACAAGACTTACCAGAGCATACAACCAGGTTATTCCTCCTTCGGGAAGAACGCTCTCCGGCGGTCTTGATCCCGCAGCGCTTCATATGCCCAAGAAATTCTTCGGTGCCGCAAGAAACATGAGAGAGGGCGGAAGCCTTACAATTCTTGCAACAGCGCTTGTAGATACAGGCTCGAAGATGGATGATGTAGTATACGAGGAATTCAAAGGAACAGGTAACATGGAACTTGTTCTTGACAGAAAGCTCTCCGAAAAGAGAGTATTCCCTGCCATCGATATTCCGAAGTCCGGTACGAGAAACGAGCATCTTTTATTAACACCCGAAGAACTTACGGCCATCAGTGCCATGAGAAGAGGCTTCAACGGACTTAAACCCGAAGAGGCAGTAGATAAGGTAATCGATTTGTTCTCTAAAACAAAGAATAATCAGGAATTTGTCATCATGATGAACAAAGCAAGATGGTTTTAAAAAATGTCTTGCATAAAGAAAATCACCGTGATATAATTATCAAGCATTTTGTGAAATTAATGGAATTCAATATAGAGAGGTGAGTTGAAATGAGAGAAGGAATTCATCCTGAGTACTATCAGGCGACAGTGACCTGTAACTGCGGAAACACATTTGTAACAGGTTCCACAAAGAAAGACATTCACGTAGAAGTTTGTTCGAAGTGCCACTCTTTCTACACAGGACAGCAGAAAGCCACACAGGCTCGTGGCCGTATCGATAAGTTTAATAAGAAGTACGGTGTGGAAAGCAAATAGTTGTGTTAAAGAGGTTGAGGTATATGATATCTCAACCTTTTCTATTATTTATGCAGACATAATGCGACTAATTGCGGAGATACCATGGCTAAGAAGAAAAGAAGGAGAAAAAAACAAAGCAGCGGTCTGACCGAAAAGCCTTTATTTGAAGGCGTTCTGACCAAGAATCAGAACAAATACGCGCTTGAATTCAGAAAGAGCGACGGCGAGCTTCAGACAGTTGTTAAAAATGCACAGGCGAACCCTGACAGACTGATTTACAAGATTCCGTTTGTCAGAGGTATTTTTGTGTTGGTTAATACTATCTATCTTGAACTCGAATCCCTGGAGTTTACCGCAGAAGCTTTCGGAAACGATACGACAAAAGAAACTTTTATCGACAGAATTTTAAGAAGAATCTTCGGTAAGCATATCAATATGATTGTTACCGCAGGAACCGCTTGCGTTTCCTTTGTTATCTGTTTCTTTTTTGTAACATTCGTTCCGTACTTAATCGCAAGGTATCTTGAAAGATACATCATCAATCAATCGGTTATTCATATTATTGAATTTGCGGCATCAATATTAATACTGGTGCTTTATCTTATTTCATTCCTTTTATTCAAAGATGTAAGAAGAATGATGAAATATCACGGGGCAGTGCATAAATGTATCAACTGCATCGAAAGAGGAAGAAAACTTACATATAAAAATGTGGCATCATCCTCAAGGTTTTTTACGAGATGTACGACCAATTACATTGCATTTTGCGCATTTTTATCCATAATTCTTTTTATATTTGTAAGAGTTGATTCGGTTCCCTTAAGACTTCTGTTCAGACTTTTATATCTTCCGTTGGCAACGGGACTCTTTTATGAGTTTTATGTTTTAATCTCTCACCTTCCGGACAATATTTTCCTGAAAATATTTACGGCACCCAGTATGCTTTTTCAAGTATTTTCAACACTTCGTCCCGATGATGAAATGATTACAACCGCTATGGCATCACTCGATGCAGCAATTGACTGGAGAGAATTCCTTGTAATCAATTTCCCGGATAAGTTCTCATCCTCGGATTTCGGACTTGATAAAAAAGATCCGAAGGAAGCCGTGGAGGCCCTTTTGGCAGAGCAGCAGCTTGAAAAGGAAATTGAAGATGAATACGCCAGAGTCGATGAAGAACTGCTTCAGAGCGAATATGTCAGTGAAGAAGGCGAAAATTACTACATTGATGAAAACGGTGAATACATTACCGTAACGGGCGACGAGGAATACGAAGAATATTATGTCAACCAAAACGGTGAGTATGTATACGATAATCAGGAATTTGAAGAGTATTATGTCGATGAAGACGGAAATTATGTAAACTATTCTGACGAAGAATACGCAGAATATGAAGAAGAGCCGGCAGAATACGAAGAGCCGGTTAAAGGATACGAAGAAGAGCCTTCGGCAGAATATAAGGAAGAACTCGAAGAAAAAGGCGTCGATTTTGCCGAAGAAGAAATATATGATAATATTGAAGAGGAAGAAGTTTCAGAAGTTGTTACAAAGGTGAATGATATGGAAAAGACACAACCCGTAAGTATTGATTTTACCGATGATTACGGATTCGATCCCGAAGACGAAGAAGTAGACGAGAATACTATGCAGTTCGAACCCGTGGATGAAAGTATTATCGCCGAAAAAGAGGAAGAAGACTACGAAGAAGGAAATGTTCCGCTCTTTAGCAAGGAAATCGAAAGCATTCCCATGCCTGACAGCCTTGACAACATAAAAGAAGTTATGCCTCAGGGCGGAGTTAAGGCGAGAGTATATATCAATACAGAGGAAGAAGAAAAGAACGAATTCGATGAAGACGATGAGAATATCGATTTTGATAACATCATCGATGAGAACGGTCATCTTACCTTAAAAGATACAGATGCATTTAACCGTATGCTCGACGATGAATACGATGAGATATTTAAACGACTGGGGCTTGATTCGGATGACTTATAGAGAAGCTTACGATGAAGGAAGAAAACGCATAATATCCGATGAAGCGGATATTGAATGCGCCATTATTCTTGAATACGTAATGGGTACGGATAGAAACGATTTGTTTGCACATCCTGAGAGAGAGCTCATAAAAGAAGAGGAAGAGAAATTCTTTTCTTTAATTAAACGGAGAAATTCGGGAGAGCCTGTGCAGTACATTACCGGAAAGACTTTCTTTTACGGTCTTGAGTTTTTCTGTGACCCCGCAGTTTTAATACCGCGTTTTGATACGGAAGTGCTCGTTGAAGAGATTATTAAAAATGCACCCAAAGATGCAAAGCTTTTAGACCTTTGCACGGGCAGCGGATGCATAGCGCTTTCCGTAAAACATGAAAGAAATGATTTGTGCGTATTTGCAAGCGATATCAGTAAAGCTGCGCTTGCAACTGCGAAGAAAAATAAAGAGAATCTTTCGCTTGATGTAACATTTATCGAAAGCGATATGTTTGAAAACATCGACGAAAAATTTGACGTAATTGTATCCAATCCTCCTTATATCCCTAAAGAGGTTATTGAGGGATTGGATGAAAAGGTAAAGAAATTTGAACCATATAACGCACTTTGCGGAGGAGAAGATGGTCTTAATTATTACAGGATTATAGCCGATAAAGCAAAAGGATACTTAAATGCCGATGCTTCTTTGATGATGGAAATCGGTTTCGATCAGGGAGAAAGCGTCAGCAATCTTTTAAGAGAAAACGGTTACGAAAGAATTAATGTTATTAAGGATTTAAACGGTCTTGACAGAGTTGTTACGGCCGTGTTGAAAGGATAGAAAAATGTTTGACAGACTTGAGGATTTGCTTATCAGGTTTGAGGAACTGATGGGAGAATTACAGTCTCCCGGAGTAACGGACAATCAGACACGCTTCAGAGCGCTGATGAAGGAACAGAGTGACCTCACACCTATTGTTGAAGCATACAAAGAATATAAAAAAGCAAAAGAAACAATTAAAGATTCCCTTGAACTGCTCGATGCCGAAAGCGACGAGGAAATGAGGGAAATGTTAAAAGAAGAATTAAACGACGCCAAAGCAAAGGTTGAAGAACTCGAGCAGAAATTAAAAATTCTTCTTTTGCCCAAAGACCCTAACGATGACAAGAACGTTATCGTTGAAATAAGAGCAGGTGCTGGTGGAGACGAAGCAGCACTTTTTGCAGCCGAAATGTACAGATTATATGTTCATTATGCCGAGAGCCAGGGATGGAAGGTTGAAACCGTCAACGTGGACGAAATCGGTATCGGCGGTATGAAGGAAGTAGAATTCATGATCACCGGAAACGGTGCATATTCAAAGCTTAAATACGAGTCGGGAGTACACAGAGTACAAAGAGTTCCCGAGACCGAGTCGGGCGGAAGAATTCATACATCTACGGTTACCGTAGCGGTAATGCCCGAGGTCGAGGAAGTTGAAGTTGAAATAAACGAAGCCGATATAAGAATCGACGTTATGCGTGCGTCGGGCTGTGGCGGACAGTGCGTCAACACAACTGACTCTGCGGTAAGACTTACTCACTTCCCGACAGGTATCGTTATTTATTCACAGACTGAAAAGTCTCAGATTCAGAATAAGGCCAAGGCTTTTGCACTCCTTCGTGCTAAACTTTATGACCTTGAACAGCAGAAGGCTCATGATGCCGAAGCCGAACTTAGAAAGAGCCAGATCGGTACAGGCGACAGATCTGAAAAGATCAGAACCTACAACTTCCCTCAGGGAAGAGTAACGGACCACAGAATCAATTTAACACTTTACAAACTCGACAAGATTATGAACGGGGATATAGGGGAAATACTTGATGCCTGCATCGCTGCAGACCAGGCTGCAAAGCTTGTGAAGTTAAACGAGCAGGAAGGCTGACTTAATTGACTATTCTTCGGAGGGGTTATCAATGATTAGTGAATCAATGGATTTAATGAACAGAATACCCGGTGCGTTTTTCGTCTTTGACAGAAAGACGTATAAGTTTGTATTCGTTTCCGACGGTCTTTTAAATCTTTTCGGACTTTCCGAAAAAGCATTCCTTGAAAGATATTTCAATTCGTTTGAAATGTTTATTTACAAGGAAGACAGAAAAAACGTAAAAGAATTAATCGAAGGCCAGTTTGGTTTCGATGACTTCTGCAGTGCTTCCTTCAGAGTAAAAAGCATTATGGAAGAAACCGAGCGATTCATGGAATTCGAAGGAAGACTCGTAGTTGAAAACGACGGCTCAGAAAATGTGTACGGTGTTCTTTTCGATATGACAGAGATGGTTGTATCCCAGCAGGAAATCAACCGCGTAAATGAAGAGCTTTATAAGAAGACTATAGAGAACAAAGTTAAAACTGCGGATTCCAACAAACCGGCTGCAAGAGATTTGGTTTCCGGTCTTTTAAACAAAGATGCGGTTAACGAATCCATTACCGAATATATAAGCGGTTCTGCGGAAAACGAACTTCACGCATTTGTAATGATTGACTGCGATGATTTTACGAAGTTCTCACTTGACCACGGCGATGCTGTAGACGAATTCATCAAATACTTCGGTTCGGTATTAAAGAGAGCATATCGTGACAGCGATATTAAGGGAAGAATCGGCGGAGACGAATTCCTGGTTCTTATGAAAAATACTACGAAGGAAGCAACTGAGTTTCGTTCGATGCAGTTAAACGAAACCGTCAGAAAGCCTTATCTTAAAGGCGGAGAGGAATTAAAGATTTCCTGCTCCATCGGTGTATCTTATTTCCCTGAAGACGGCAAAGATTACGCCACACTTTATAAAAAGGCCGAAGAAGCACTCGAAAAAGCAAAGTCCTTAGGTAAGGACAGATTTGTTGAATACGGGAATTAAAGTGTGAAACAAAAGAATTAAATATGTGAAAAAGACATGCCGAACGGTGAGAGCTTATCTCTTCGTTCGGTTTTTGATTTCTTACGAAACTCAGTGGGCGTACAGCCTACGTATTCCCTAAAGAGTTTGTTGAAATAGCTCGCAGAATTAAAGCCTACAACTCCCGCAAGATAGGAGATGGATTCATCGTTTCTCTGGCTTTTAATCATAATATCACAGGCCTGAAGAATTCTGAATCTTGTCAGATATTCAAAAGGCGTAAGAGAGATGGTACGTTTAAAGAGTCTGCAGCATTCGCTCTTTGAAATATGGATGCTGTCTGCAATATCTTCCAGAGTAATATTGTCGGAATAGTTTTTCTGGATGAACATAATCGCATCTTTCATGCGCTCTTCATCAAGACTCGTCTTTGAAATATTCTCCACATTCTTTTTGGCAAATTCCTTGTGGGGCATATCTTTTACGAGGAGAAACCAGAACTGGTAAAGTGCGGACTTTGTAAGCAGTTCGTAGCCGTACTCTCTGCCTAAGTTATAATCGATGATATCCTCAATGTACGAAAACAAAGCCTTGCCGACTCTGTCGGAAGGGTTGATGAATTTTGCTTTGGCAGGCATCTTTGAAAAAGGTGTCATATAAGAAACGCTCATCGGAGATGTGCTTTCCGGGAAAAGAATGCTGCTTGAAAAAATAATCGAGATAATCGTGCATTCTCCGTCTTCGGATTTAATCGAATGGAAGACGTCGCTTTTTATGATAATGGCATTTCCTGCGGGAACTTTTATGATGTCGTCACCAATGGTATAAACGGCATTTCCTTCACGCACAACATCAATTTCGATTTCCTCGTGCCAGTGCCAGGGAACGTTATTTAAAAAGTATTCATCGGGCTTGACAAAATAAACCGCGAGAGGATAGTCGCTGTTTACATGTTCGTAAATTTCTTTGAAATTGTCATAAGCCTGAAGCTTTGTCTTTTCGTCCATGCTGTTATAATACCATAAAATAAGGAAATATGCTTGACTTTTATGATTTTTGTGTTAACATAAATGTTGCATAAGGTAAATTACTGAAGTGGGTCGTCAAAAACCCACTTTCTTTTATGCCAAATATAGATGAGGTATTATATGGCAAAACACGAAGAATACGAAAACAAAACAAAGGAACTGATTGCTGATATCCTAAAAGATGCAGGCGTTGAACTTTACGATGTCGATTTTGAAAAAGAAGGCAGCGACTGGTACTTAAGAGTCTATATCGACAAAGAAGGCGGAGTCACAATCGACGACTGTGAAAAAGTGTCGAGAGCATTCAATACTATACTTGATAAAGAAGATTACATTGAGGAAACATATATTTTCGAAGTATCTTCTCCGGGACTTGGCAGAAAGCTTAAAAAAGACATTCACTTTGAAAAAGCAATCGGTGAATCGGTTGATATCAAAACTTTCAAGCCGATTGACAAGCAGAAAGAATTCACCGGAATTTTAAAAGCATTTGATCAGGATACGGTTACAATCGCCGTTGAAGATAAAGAAACAGTATTTAACAGAAAAGATATTGCAATAATAAAATTGTCACTTGATTTTTAGATAGGAGGAATAATCTAATGGCAAAGGAAAATAAGGTTAAGGACAGCGAAGAACTCTTAAGAGCGATCAACGAACTTGAAAAAGAAAAAGAAATCAGCAAGGAAACGTTGTTTGAGGCAATAGAGAACTCTCTTAAGAAGGCAGCCAAAGAGCATTTCGGCAACGACGAAAACTGCGTGGTTGAAATGGACAGAGAGACAGGTGAATATCATCTCTATCAGGAAAAGACCGTTGTCGAAAATGCAGAAGACGTTACGGATCCCGTTACCGAGGTTTCACTTGAGGACGCAAAGAAGGTTGCAAAGAAAGCTGCAGTAGGTGATGTAGTAAGATTCGAACTTCAGTCAAAGGAATTCGGACGTATCGCAACACAGCATGCAAAGAGCGTTATCTTACAGAAGATTCGTGAAGAAGAAAGAAACGTTGTATTTGACCAGTATTATTCCAAGCAGAACAATATAGTTGTCGGTGTAGTTCAGAGATACATCGGCAAGAGCATTTCTATTAACCTTGGCAAGGCTGATGCCATCTTAAACGAAAACGAGCAGGTTAAGGGTGAGCATTTCCATCCTACAGACAGAATCAAAGTTTATATAACAGAAGTTAAGAATACACCAAAGGGACCCAAGATTCTTGTTTCCCGTACACATCCCGGATTTGTTAAGAGACTCTTCGAATCAGAAGTTACAGAAATCAAAGACGGTATCGTTGAAATCAAGGGTATCGCAAGAGAACCGGGCAGCAGAACAAAGATGTCCGTATGGTCAAAGGATGAAAACATCGATCCCGTAGGTGCATGCGTTGGACTTAACGGTACCAGAGTAAATGCAATCGTTGACGAACTTGGCGGTGAAAAGATTGATATCATCAACTGGAGTCCCGATGCAAACGAACTCATCCAGAATGCACTTTCTCCCGCACAGGTTATCGCCGTTGCGGTTAATGAAGAAGATCCCAAGAGCAAAGAAGCTATGGTAATCGTTCCCGATACACAGTTATCACTTGCCATCGGTAAGGAAGGGCAGAACGCACGTCTTGCAGCTAAGCTTACAGGATTTAAGATTGATATCAAGTCCGAGTCACAGGCTAGAGAAGCATTCGGTTTCTCTACTGATGCAGAAGAGTTTGAGTATGATGAAGAATACGAGAACGAAGGATACGCACCTGAGTATACAGACGAAGAGTACTATGAGAATGCTGAAGGTGTAGCTGAGGATATCGAAAATAATGATGCAGAATAAAAGAGTTCCTAAAAGAACATGTGTGGCCTGCAGGGAAAGCGGTGACAAAAGAGAATTACTCAGGATTGTCAGAACTCCCGAAGGCGAAGTAAAAATCGACCCTACCGGGAAATTAAACGGCAGGGGAGCATATGTTTGCAAAAATAAGGAATGTTTTGAAAAATTACAGAAAACACACGCGCTTGACAAGGCTTTTAAAATGTCCGTAGGCAGTGAGTTTTTTGAAGAAGCTTTTAAGGAGTTGTTCGGTGAACAATGATAAAGTGCTCTCTTTACTTGGTCTTGCAAAAAAAGCAGGCAAGTTAAAGGGTGGCGAATACTGCGTTGAAACTGAAGTAAAAAAAGGCAGAGCAAAGCTCGTAATTGTGGCAGAGGATGCGTCGGATAACACAAAGAAAAGTTATACCGATATGTGTTCTTTTAAGAAGGTGCCTGTTATCTTTTATGGTAATAAGGAAACAATCGGCAAATGCATCGGCTGCGAGGAAAGAGCGGCAGTAGTTCTTACAGACGAAGGTTTTGCGAACGCAGTCAACAAACAGATTTCGCAGAAAGACATAAAGAATTAATTTCAATCGGATTCGGAGGTGGTTGAATGAAGATAAGTGAATTAAGCAAAGAATTGGGAGCGACAAGCAAGGATATTATCGCGCTTGCAAATGATTTAGGCATAGAGTGCAAGGCCGCTACCAAGAATTTGTCTGACGAAGAGATGCAGACCGTAAAGAATGCATTTCTTAAAAAGTCCGGTGCAAAGGAAGAAAAACCGGCTAAGGCTGAAAAGAAAGAAAGCACAAAGGCCAAGGCAGAGCCTGCAAAAGCTGAGAGCGTAAAAGAAGAAAAAGCAGAAGCTAAAGCAGCGCCCAAAGCGGAAGCTAAAGCAGCACCCGTAAAAGCTGAGCCTGCTCCTCAAAGAAAAGCAGAAGAGCAGAAGCCTGAAGCAAAGAAGCCTAAATTTAACTTTAAGATTAACCCTCAGTTTATGAGTAATCCTCAGGCACAGGGTCAGAAGAGACCTGCCCAGAATCAGGGCCAGCCTCAGAGAGCACCTCAGAGACCTATTAACCAGGGACCTACCAGGCTCATTAAACCCTCCACACCTCCTTCGGGTACACCGAGCGTTAATATAGTTCCCAATCACCCCGTAAAACCCTCCAAACCGGTTGAAACAGTTAAGGAAACAAAAGTAACAGAAAATGTTACTGAAAATACAAACGTTAAGACAGAACAGGCACCTGTAAAGCCTGCACCTGTTGCTGCACAGCCCGCAGAAACAAAGAGATCTGCAGAAGCACCTTCAGCTGATAACAGAAATCAGAGAAATCAGCAAAGAGATGTAAGAAAAGACGACAACTTTAAGAGACAGGATAAGCCCGCATTTAACAAGCAGGGCGACAAGGATGCTCAAAAGCCTCCGAGATTCCAGAAGAACCCTAAGTTTGATCAGTCTCAGGCTCCTGCCGCTCCTGCCGGCGACGGAAAGAGAAAAGACGACAAGAGAAGAAATTCTCAGGAAAAAGACAGAAAGAAAAACAGTTACGATGACAGATATGAAGACGGAATGGGCCAGAAGGGCAAGACCTTAAAGCCCGGCGCTTTCATCAAACCCGAAAAGAAGGTTGAGAAAGTCGAAGACGATATCAAGGTTCTCGTACTTCCCGAAGTTCTTACAATAAGAGACCTTGCAGACAAGATGAAGCTTCAGCCTTCAACCATCGTAAAGAAACTTTTCCTTGCAGGTGAAATCGTAACGGTTAATACCGAGATTTCATTTGAAAAAGCTGAAGAAATTGCAATGGAATACGATATCCTCTGCGAAAAGGAAGAAAAAGTAGACGTTATCGAAGAGCTTCTTAAGGAAGAAGACGAGAACGAAGATAAGCTCGTTGAGAGACCTCCCGTTATCTGTGTAATGGGTCACGTCGATCACGGTAAAACTTCACTCCTCGATGCTATCAGAAATACACATGTTATCGACAAGGAAGCAGGCGGTATCACACAGCATATCGGTGCTTACCAGGTTAAGATTAACGACAAGAATATTACATTCCTCGATACACCCGGCCATGAAGCATTTACGGCCATGCGTATGAGAGGTGCGACAAGTACCGATATTGCAGTACTTGTAGTTGCAGCCGACGACGGTGTAATGCCTCAGACAGTAGAAGCTATAAGCCATGCAAAGGCAGCAGGCGTTCCCATCATCGTAGCTGTAAACAAAGTTGATAAGATCGGATATGATTTTGACGATCCCACCAAGGATATGACATCCTATCCTCAGATTGCACAGCTTATGACCGAACTTGCTACGGATCATCAGCTCAATCCTGAAGCATGGGGCGGCGATACAATCTTTGTTCCCGTTTCGGCTAAGAAGGGTCTTGGAATTGACAACCTGCTTGAAAACATCCTTATTTCCGCAGAAATCCTTGAGCTTAAGTCCAATCCAAACAGAAAGGCCAGAGGTCTTGTTATCGAAGCCAAACTTGAAAAAGGCAGAGGACCTGTTGCAACAGTACTTGTACAGAAGGGTACTCTTAAAGTCGGAGATTTCATTTCCGCAGGCGAGGCTCACGGTAAGGTTAGAGCAATGATTAACGACAAGAAGGAAAATGTTAAGGTTGCAACACCTTCAACACCAGTTGAAATTCTCGGTCTTAATCAGGCTCCCAGCGCAGGTGATGCATTTATCGCTCATGAGAACGACAAGGATGCCAAGCACTTTGCCGATACTTATATTGCAGAACACAAGAAACAGAAGATTGAAGATACAAAGAGCCATATGACTCTTGACGATGTATTCACCAAGATTAAAGAGGATAACTTAAAGAACCTCAACATTATCGTTAAGGCCGACGTTCAGGGTTCGGTTGAAGCGGTTAAGCAGTCACTTGAAAAGATTTCCAATGACGAAGTTGTTGTTAAGGTTATCCACGGCGGTGTAGGTGCTATCAATGAATCCGACGTTACTCTTGCATCGGCTTCCGAAGCAATCATCATCGGTTTCAACGTTAGAATCGATAATCAGGCTAAGGATACAGCTGACAGAGAAGGCGTTGACGTTCGTCTCTACAGCGTAATTTACAATGCTATCGAAGATGTAGAAGCTGCCATGAAGGGACTTCTTGAGCCTATCTTCGAAGAGAAGGTAATCGGTCACTGCGAAGTCAGAGTAATCTTTAAGGCCAACGCAATCGGTAATATCGCAGGTTCTTACGTACTTGACGGTATGGTTAAGAGAGGCTGCCTTGTAAGAATTACCAGAGAAGGCGAGCAGATCTTCGAAGGCAAACTTGCATCCCTTAAGAGATTCAAGGATGACGTAAAAGAAGTTAAAGCAGGCTATGAATGCGGTCTTGTATTCGATGGATTTAACGGCATCAAAGAGCTTGATATCGTAGAAGCATACGAAATGGTTGAGGTACCGAGATGAGAAAAGGAAGTATAAAAAACGTAAGGATTAATTCCGAAGTTTTAAAAGAACTTTCGCAGATTATCGCTTACGAAGTAAAGGATCCGAGAATCAATCCTTTCACTTCCGTCATGGATGTTTATGTTGCTCCCGATTTAAAGACATGTAAGGTCTACGTTTCGGTTATGGGAAGCGATGAAGACAAAGAAAACACAATGACGGGCCTTAACAGTGCCAAAGGAATGATAAGGTCTCTTCTTGCTAAAAGAATGAATATGCGCAATACTCCCGAAATCACTTTCATCCTTGATGAATCCATCGAAAAGGGCATTGAGATGATGAAGTTTATCGATGAGGTAAATGCGCCTCTTCACGAAAAAGAAAGACTTGAAGCATCCGAAAACGGTGAAGAAACCGAAGACGGTGAAGACACCGAAGAATAAAATATTTTAAATACTAAGAGAGTTATGGACATTATTAAAGAATTAGCCAATAGTAAAAAGATTGCCGTATCGGGGCATATAAGTCCCGATGGGGATTCTATTGGCTCATGCATTGCCATGACTCTCTATTTGCGTAAAAGATTTCCGGATAAAGATATAAGACTTTTCCTTGAGGAAATCCCTGACTGCTTTAAGTTAATTGAGGGTTCCGAGATAATTGATTCGACTTTTGAAGGTATGGAGCCCGACACATATATCTTAATTGATACCGAGCCCGAGAGAATGGGCCCCGGCGAAAAGCTTTTCAAAAAAGCAGATTTAACAATCAACATAGATCATCATTTAAGCAATGCAAACGGCAGGGGAGACATTAACTATATTGATGTTAATGCATCATCGGCAGCAGAGCTTGTTTACAGACTGATTGATGTTTCTTATCTTGATAAAACAATTGCAACATGGATTTATCTTGGCATCGTTCATGATACGGGAGTTTTCAAATTCCCCGCAACTTCTCCCGAGACAATGAGAATTGCGGCAAGACTCATGGAAGAAAACATCAACTGCCAGTATCTCGTGGATACGACATTTTATGAGAAGACATATGCACAGAACCTAGCATGTGCAAGAATAGTGCTTAATTCGAAAATCTATTTAGGCGGAAAAGTCATAGTCGGAAGCATTTCAAGGAAGGAAATGACCGAGCACAATATCGTTAAAAATGATTTTGAAGGTGTCATCAACCAGCTCAGGATCACGACCGGAACGGAAGTTGCAATCTTCATGTATCCTATGAACGATTCGACCATAAAAGTATCCCTACGTTCCAAGGAAAAAGTGGATGTGTCAAAAATCTGCGGATTATTCGGCGGCGGAGGCCATATAAGGGCAGCAGGCTTTTATTATAAGGGCAGCGAAGAAGAAATCACCAATTCGCTTTTGGATTTGCTTTCCATGGAAGATTTGTGATTTACCGGATTTAAAAATAAGAATATAATATTACCTGAAAGACATTAGGAATGGAAATATTTAAGGAAATTCCACAATTTAAAAAGAAAACATGTGTCAGTATCGGCAAATTCGATGGAGTTCATTTAGGACATGTAACACTCCTCGAAGAGCTCGCACTGACAAGCGAATTAAACGAATGTGAATCGGTTGTATTTACATTCGATCCCAATCCCGAAGATTATTTTAACGGAAACGATCTTTTACATCTTAATACCAAGGGTGAGATAATATCACAGATGGAAGAAATCGGCATCGACAATCTTGTCAGAGCACCTTTTGACAAGCTCATGAATATGAGTCCCGAAGATTTCATAAAAGATATTATAGTCGGCCGTCTTAAAGCTAAAACCGTTGTTTGCGGAAGTGATGTGTCTTTTGGAAAAGGCGGAGCGGGAGATGCCGAATTACTCGAAAAACTTTCGGAAAAATACGGTTTTGAAACCGAGATTATAGAAAAAATAGAATATAAAGGCGAAACCATTTCTTCTTCAAGAATCATCAAAGCTTTGGAAGACGGTAATATCGAAGATGCAACTGAAATGCTCGGATACGACTATTATCATTACGGAAAGGTCGTAAAAGGAGCGGGCCTTGCGCATCAGTATGATATTCCTACCGTAAATATAATGCCTGTAAAGGGAAGAGTAATTCCCAAGCACGGCGTTTATTTTACGATGGTCGAAACAGAGGATGGGGAAGAATTCAAAGCTGTCACAAATGTGGGAGTTCGTCCCACCGTATCCGATGAAGGGCTTGTAAACATTGAGAGTCACTTAATCGACTGTCCGAAGGGCAGAGATTTTTATGACAGCAGAATAAGGGTGTATTTCTTAAAATTCCACAGGGATGAACAGAAATTTGATTCAGAGGGGTCTTTGTTTAAACAAATCGGCATTGACAGAAGCGAAGCCGAAAAGTTTTTCAAAACTTCATAGGAGGACCTTATGACTTTTGGCAATATTCTTACATTAGCGGGCGGATTGGGACTTTTCCTCTTCGGTATGAAGATGATGAGTGAGTCCATCGAAAAGGCTGCAGGTGCCAAATTAAGAAAGATACTTGAAATTTTTACAACCAATAAATTCGCCGGCCTCGGTGTCGGTATGTTATTTACTGCGATAATGCAGTCATCCAGTGCCTGTACTGTCATGGTAGTATCTTTTGTTAACTCCGGCCTTATAAATCTTTATCAGGCTGCCGGAATTATCATGGGTGCCAATATCGGTACTACAATCACTTCACAACTTGTTTCATTCAAATTAAGTGATTACGCACCAATCTTCCTTTTGATCGGTGCAATATTAATAATGTTTGTAAAGAAGCCTTCGATTAACCGTATAGGCTATATTATAGTTTCGTTCGGTACGCTGTTCCTTGGTATTTCCCTTATGAGCCAGTCTATGAACGGTCTTAAGGAATCGCCCGAAGTAATCAATTTCTTTGCATCGCTTTCGAATCCTTTCCTTGCGGTACTTATAGGACTTTTGATTACAGGTATCGTACAGAGTTCGTCGGTTACGGTTTCAATCGTACTTTTGCTCGCACAGCAGGGCCTCTTAAGCAACTTCTCGATTGTAATCTTTATTATTTTAGGTTGTAACATGGGTGCGTGCGTATCAGCTCTTTTAGCATCTTTATCAGGTATGAAGGACGCAAAGAGAGCCGCTATGATTCACTTCTTATTTAACCTCGTGGGTACCGTTATCGTATTTATCATAATGATTATCTTTGACGGAGTATTTGAAGCGAATCCCCTCGTCGAGTTTATGCTTAAATTCTCAAAATACAATTACGGCCGATACGTCGCTAACTGCCATACCATCATAAAGATATTCCAGGTACTTGTTTTATTCCCGATGTCCGGACTCCTCGTAAAAGCAACTTACCTTATCATACCCGGCAAAGAAGAAAAGGTCGGCTACAACGACGAATACAAGCTTCAGTTCATCGGCAACAAAGTGGTATTTAACCCCGCTACCGCAGTAGTCGAAGTTACAAACGAAATCGAACGTATGGCCAACCTTGCGCTTGATAACTTAAACAGAGCAATGAACTCTTTGGTAACGCTTGATTCCGAAGAAATCGAAAAGGTTGCCGAAGTTGAAAACAACATAAACTTCCTTAACAAGACGATTACGGACTACCTCGTAAAACTTACGCAGAGTACAATCCCTATCGAAGACCTTCAGAATATCGGTGCATACTTCCATGTTGTAAATGATATCGAGCGTATCGGCGACCATGCGACGAACATCGCGGAAACTGCACAGATGAGAAAAGAAAAGAACATCGAATTCTCCAAGGAAGCCTTTAACGAAATGGCTCAGATGATGGATGCGATCAACTTAAATCTCCAGTATGCTATCGAAATGTTCTCCCAGAGAAAGATGGAGCATATCGATCAGGTCAAAGAAACCGAGGATAAGATTGACAATATGGAAAAAGAATTCCAGCAGACTCATGTACAGAGATTAACGGAAAACAAATGTACCGCAGAGGCCGGAATGCTTTATTCAGACATTCTTTCGGGACTTGAAAGAGTCGGAGACCATGCGACGAACATCGCATTCTCGATACTTGGAAATTCATAAAATATTTGATATAATACACATTTAATTTCAAAAACTATTTATACAAGGAGCTAAATAAATGAGCAGGGAACTTGCCAAAACATATGACCCCAAGGGCATAGAAGACAGACTTTATGAGAAATGGCTTGAAAAGAAATATTTTCATGCCGAGGTAGACGAGACTAAGAAACCTTTTACGATTGTTATTCCGCCACCCAATATCACAGGTCAGCTTCATATGGGGCATGCACTTGACAATACAATGCAGGACATTCTTATCAGATTTAAGAGAATGCAGGGATACAATGCACTCTGGCAGCCCGGAACCGACCATGCATCAATCGCAACCGAAGTAAGAATTATAAATACCCTAAAAGAACAGGGCATCGACAAACATGATCTCGGAAGAGAAAAATTCCTTGAGAGAGCATGGGAGTGGAAAAAAGAGTACGGCGGAAGAATTATTTCACAGCTTAAAAAACTCGGCTCATCATGTGACTGGGACAGAGAACGTTTCACAATGGACGAAGGCTGCAATAAAGCCGTAACCGAAGTTTTCTGCAAGATGCATGAAAAAGGCTGGATTTACAAGGGGGCCAGAATTATCAACTGGTGTCCTGTTTGTAATACATCCATTTCAGATGCTGAGGTTGAATACGAAGAACAGGCCGGACATTTCTGGCATATCAAATATCCCATCGTAGATGAGAACGGCAAGCCTTCAACTACGGAATTTCTTGAGTTTGCAACAACACGTCCCGAGACAATGTTAGGCGATACCGCAGTTGCTATAAACCCCGATGATGAAAGATATCGTCATTTAAGAGGAAAGAGCGTATGGCTTCCTCTTATCGACAAGCCCATTCCCATCGTAGAAGATTCCTACGTTGATATGGAATTCGGTACAGGTGTTGTTAAGATTACACCCGCTCACGACCCTAACGACTTCATGGTAGGTCAAAGACACAACCTTGAAGTTATCAATATTATGAATGACGATGCAACAATCAACGAAAACGGCGGCAAGTATGCAGGCATGGACAGATATGCAGCAAGAGAAGCCATCGTAAAAGATCTTGATGCACTCGGACTTCTTGTTAAAATTGAAGATTACTCACATAACGTAGGTACACACGACAGATGCCATACCACGGTAGAGCCCCTCGTAAAACAGCAGTGGTTCGTTAAGATGGATGAGCTTATCAAGCCCGCAGTTAAGGCTGTAAAGACCGGCGATATTAAGCTTGTTCCCGAACGTATGGAAAAGACATATTTCAACTGGACCGACAATATTAAGGACTGGTGTATTTCAAGACAGCTCTGGTGGGGCCACAGAATTCCCGCATATTACTGCGACGAATGCGGCGAGATAGTTGTATCAGCAACTGCTCCCGAAAAGTGTCCGAAGTGCGGATGTACACATCTCACGCAGGATCCCGACACTCTTGATACATGGTTCTCATCGGCACTCTGGCCTTTCTCGACACTCGGCTGGCCCGAAAAGACCAAGGACCTTGAATATTTCTATCCTACCGATGTACTCGTAACAGGTTACGATATTATTTTCTTCTGGGTAATCCGAATGATTTTCTCGGGTTACGAGCAGATGGGAGAGAGACCTTTCAAGACGGTTCTTTTCCACGGTTTGGTAAGAGACTCTCAGGGACGTAAGATGAGTAAGTCCTTAGGAAACGGTATCGATCCTTTGGAGATTATCGACCAGTACGGTGCAGATGCGCTTAGACTTACACTTATAACAGGTAACGCACCCGGAAACGATATGCGTTTCTACTATGAGAGAGTTGAGGCTAACAGAAACTTTGCGAATAAAATCTGGAACGCAAGCCGTTTCATTATGATGAATATGGGAGACGAAGAAGTTAAGACTCCCGACGCGGCTAGCCTTGAACCCGTTGACAAGTGGATTATTTCCAAGCTTAACGATGTGGTTAAGGAAGTTACCGATAATATGGAAAACTACGAACTCGGTATCGCAGTACAGAAGGTATACGATTTCATCTGGGATGAATTCTGCGACTGGTATATCGAGATGGTTAAGCCCAGACTCTGGAATAAGGAAAACGAAGCAAGCAGAACCGCAGCTTTATGGACATTAAAGACAGTTCTTATCGATGCACTTAAGCTTCTTCATCCTTACATGCCTTTCGTAACGGAAGAAATCTTCTGCAACCTTCAGAGCGAGGAAGAGTCCATTATGGTTTCTTCATGGCCTGTATTTAAGGAAGACAGAGTATTTGCAAAAGAAGAAAACGACATAGAGATCCTAAAAGAAGCAGTCAGAGGTATCAGAAACGTTCGTACGGGAATGAATGTTCCTCCTTCAAGAAAGGCTCAGGTTTACGTTGTATCGGAAAACGAAAACATGAGAAAGATCTTTGAAGAGGGCAAGGTATTCTTTGCGCCTTTGGCTTACGCTTCGGAAGTAATCGTACAAAACGACAAGACCGGTATCTCGGATGATGCGGTTTCGGTAGTTATTGCAAATGCAAATATCTATATTCCTTTTGCAGAACTTGTTGATATCGACAAGGAAAGAGAAAGACTTCTTAAAGAAAAGGAAAGACTCGAAGGTGAACTTAAGAGAGTTAACGGTATGCTTTCTAACGAGAAGTTTATTTCAAAGGCTCCCGAAGCTAAGATAAACGAAGAAAAAGAAAAACTTGCAAAATATACTCAGATGATGGAGCAGGTTGAGGAAAGACTCAAGAGCCTGTAAAAAGTGCTATGTACAATATTGAGGATTGCGAAGAATATCTTTTAAATATTCCTAAATTCAAGAAGAAGACCCTTTTATCGGACACGTTAAAATTTTATGAGCTGCTCGGAAGCCCGGGTAAGGATATCAAAAAAATCCATGTGGCCGGTACAAACGGTAAAGGCAGTACCTGCTACTACATTTCAAGGATTTTAGAGGCACACGGATTTAAGACGGGACTTTTTACATCCCCACACCTCGTGTCGATGAAGGAAAGATTTGTTTATCGCGGGGAAATGATAACGGACGAAGAGTTTGTGGCTGTTTTTGAAAAGGTGAAAGCACAGTGCGAGCTCTTTGACGATGAAGAAAAGATAACCATGCATCCGAGCTTCTTTGAATTCTTATTCCTTATGTTTATGGAATGGATGGAATCAAAGAAAGCCGATGTGCTTGTGCTTGAAACTGGCCTTGGCGGAATGCTGGATGCAACGAATATCTTTGATGATCCTTCGGTTACGGTTATTACATCCGTAGGTTTAGACCATACAAAAGAACTTGGCAGTACCATTGAAAGCATTGCCACGCAAAAAGCAGGCATCATAAAAGAAAACGTACCCCTCGTGACTTGGGACAACTCTGATGCGGTTAATTCGGTATTAAAAGAAAAAGCCGAAGAAAAGCATGCAAAATTGTTTATGCTTGAAGAAAAAGACATAAGTGATTTTGTCTGCGACGAAAAACACATTGCTTTTTCTTTAAATAGTCGGTATGATGAATTTAAGCTTGTACGCAATTTGTCCGTATCGCTTCCGACACCTGCGCTTTATCAGAGGATAAATGCATCGCTTGCAGTAATGGCAGCAGCTTTGTTCCTAAAAGATAAGTTTGACAGGAATAAAACCCTTGAAGCCTTATCGGAAGGGTATTTTCACGGAAGGTTTGAAGAAATTGCCAGAGGCTTTTTTGTTGACGGTGCGCATAACGAGGATGCAATGCATAAACTCCTTGAGTCGGTAAAAACGCTCAAAGGAAAAAAGGTAATTATCTTTGGCGCATGCAAAGACAAAGACTACGAAAAAATGCTTCACCTGATAGATGAGTCGGGAAACTTTGATACAATTATCTTAACGAATATAGATTCGGAGAGGGCTGTGGACTCATCAACAATGAGAGAGTGCACTAAAGACTTTAAGTCCGAAGTGATTACCACTGAGTCTCTGAGAGAAGCAATAGATATTTCAAAGACCTTTGATTCGGCGGTTTATATTGCAGGATCGCTCTATTTGGTCGGCGAAGCGGTATCGATATTTAAAAACAAACAGTAAAGGTATTCGTATTTTTTAGGAGAACGGATATGATAGATTTTGAAAACGAACTTAAAAAATTTCATCCCTCACCTGAAGTAGGTGATGTTGAAGACGTGGTAAACAATCACGACTTGACAGACATGGTTGATTTTATTGTAAGAACAGTATCGGATGCGGAAGAATAGAGGCAGAATTTAAATGTTATTTTGTTACCACTGCGGAATGGCTTTGTCCGAAAAATCATACTGTACTTCATGCGGTGCGTCTGTCGGACGTTACAAGAAGATTCTTTATATGTCCAACAATTACTATAACCGCGGACTTGCAAAGGCTCAGATTCGCGATCTGACCGGTGCGGCAGAAGATTTACGTCAAAGCTTAAAATTATATAAGAGAAACACTCAGGCCAGAAACCTCCTCGGACTGGTCTATTTTGAGATGGGTGAAACCATCAATGCTATGGCAGAGTGGATTCTCTCACAGCATTTCCAGCCGGATAAAAACATCGCTACCGATTATATCGAAACCTTAAAGACCAATGTGGTTCTTCTTGATACCATCAATTCTTCCATTAAGAAATACAATCAGGCACTGAATCTCTGCAAACAGGGGAATCTGGATGTGGCTAAGATTACTCTTAAAAGAGTTGTATCCATCAACCCCAGACTTATCAGCGCACACCTTCTTTTGGCGCTTGTATTAATGAACGAAGAAGATTACGCAGCAGCCAAAAAGGAATTAATCCTTGTCAGACGAATTGACAGGGGTAATATTACTGCGGCCTTATATATGCGAATGGCCGACGAGAATCTTAATACTGATTCCAAGAAAAAGACCAACAAAAAAGAAAATGCCGTTACCATCCAAAGCGGTAACGATATTATCATTCAGCCCAATACCAGAAAAGAAAATACATTCTTTAATATATTCCTTAATGTTTTCATAGGCCTCGTAATAGGTCTTTTAGTAGGTTGGTTTGTGCTCGGCCCCATCAGGGTTAAGCTTCAAAAGACCGACGAAAACAAGGAACTTTCCCGTGCATACGAGGAAATTAACTTAAAGAATACCAAGATAGAAGAGTTAAATCAGTTAAACCAGAACCTCACGTCGCAGTACGAATCCCTAAAGGATCAGGTAAATGCATATGAAGGCGCTAACGGTGCTTTTGAGGGTTACAAGTATCTGATGATGGCGGTCAAGGAATATTCAAAGGGTGAAGCTGCGGACAAGAATGTTATCGCAGAGTATCTTGAAAAGGTAGACGACAACGGTTCGGATAAGTTAAAAGAAACTGAGTTCCTCGAAGTCTACAACATCCTAAAAGAATTCATCGGCGAAAGTGTAGCGGATACCTATTACGAAAACGGATATAACGCATTCAGACAGGAAGACTATGTAACGGCACTTGAAAACTTCAAGAAAGCCATTGAATACAACTCCGAAAATGTTGAAGCACATTACTATTTAGCATGTACTTATCTTGCAAATAAGGACTACGACAATGCCAAATATTACTTCAATGTAGTAATGAATTTAGCCCCTGATACAGAGCTTGGAAATAAGGCTTCCAATTATATCGCGGAAATTGATGCAAACTAGAAAATCTTTGTTGACTTTATACATACAGTTGGTATATAATATCAAACGTCACTGAAAAGATGCAAGTGTTCGTAGCTCAGCTGGATAGAGCAACGGCCTTCTAAGCCGTGGGTCGGGGGTTCGAATCCCTTCGAGCACGTTTCGTCAAAGCGGACGAGTCAAAACATGGTGGGTATGGCGCAGTTGGCTAGCGCGCCAGATTGTGGCTCTGGAGGCCGTGGGTTCGAGTCCCATTACCCACCTTATACTGGGCTATCGCCAAGCGGTAAGGCACAGGACTTTGACTCCTGCATTCGCTGGTTCGAATCCAGCTAGTCCAGCTTTAACAAAATTAAATATGGGCCATTAGCTCAGGTGGTAGAGCACTTGACTTTTAATCAAGTTGTCCGGGGTTCGAGTCCCCGATGGCTCAGTTAAGGAAGATTCGTATCTACGAATGCAGATACGAATTTTTCTTTTATGTGAATGTATAGGTGCCTGGCTCGCGTAGCGTGCCCGGCTCTGGATGAGATAGAATATGGAAAACGTAAAAGAGAACAAAATGGGCGTCATGCCCATGAACAAGCTTATCATTAATATGTCGCTTCCCATGATGGCATCCATGCTTGTACAGGCTTTGTACAATATCGTGGATTCCATTTACGTGTCTCAGATACATCAGGATGCTCTTACGGCCCTTAATCTCTGTTTCCCCATTCAGATGCTTGTAATGGCTTTCGGAAACGGTATGGCTATCGGTGTTAACGCACTTGTATCAAGAGCATTGGGTGAGAAGAATAAGGACAAAGCGGATAAGACTGCAATGAACGGTGTATTCCTTGCATTTGCGAGTGCACTTGTATTTCTCTTATTCGGACTTTTCCTCGTAAAACCTTATTTCGCAATTCAGAATACGGATACACAGCAGATCAAGGATTTCGGTATTCAGTACTTAACAATTAACTGTACTCTTTCCATCTGCTTATATTCACAGATTATATTTGAAAGACTCCTTCAGTCCACAGGCAAGACATTCTATTCGATGATTACCCAGGGCGTAGGTGCAATCACCAATATCATTCTTGACCCGATACTTATTTTCGGTCTTCTCGGTATGCCCAAGCTTGGTGTAAGAGGTGCCGCTATCGCAACGGTATTCGGTCAGTGCCTTGCAGCAATACTCGGAATTATATTTAATTTAATAAAGAACAAAGAGATTACTTTGAAATTAAAGAATCTCAAGCCTGATATAAGATTAATAGGAAATATCTATTCAATCGGACTTCCTTCCATCATTATGATGGCTATCGGTTCGGTAATGAATGCTGCATTAAATCACATTCTTTTAGGATTTTCCGATACCGCGGATACCGTATTCGGTGCATATTATAAGATTCAAAGTTTCTTCTTTATGCCCGTATTCGGACTTAACGGTTCTGTAGTACCCATCATCGGATATAACTTCGGTGCAGGAAAGAGAAAAAGACTCCTCTCCGCTGTTAAGCTCGGAGTTGTTTATGCCGAGGTGTTTATGGTGCTCGGACTCCTTGCATTTGAATTTATCCCGAACGTTCTTCTTATGATATTTAAACCTTCGGAAGAAATGTTATCGCTCGGTGTAACGGCATTTAGAATAATCGGTATTCATTTCCCGATTGCAGGTATATGTATTATCGTCGGTACCGTATTCCAGGCGCTTAACCATGGCGTATATTCAACCTGGATCTCAGTTGCAAGACAGCTTTTGGCATTACTTCCCGCAGCATTTCTTTTATCACTTACCGGAAATGTCAACATGGTTTGGTTCGCATTCCCGATTGCGGAACTGGTTTCACTGGTAATGACATTAATTTTCTTCGCACAGGTTTATAAAAAGACGATAGTAAATATTCCAAATAATGAATAGATTGTAGTATAATATGCAGCAGGCGGATATGGCGGAATTGGCAGACGCGCCAGATTTAGGTTCTGGTGGGAGACCGTGCAGGTTCAAGTCCTGTTATCCGCAGTATATTTTAAAAATACAGGAGGCAATGAAATGAGAACAAAAATCAAGCAGCTGTTTAGAAACACATCCGAATATGCTTCAAAAGAAGTTACGATATGTGCTTGGGTTCGTACCAACAGAGCACAGTCGCAGTTTGGATTTTTAAATGTAAATGACGGATCTTTCTTCGATAATTTACAGGTGGTTTACGAGCAGAATCTTGATAATTTTGAAAGCATTTCAAAAATAGGCGTAGGCGCAAGCGTAAAGGTTGTAGGTACAGTTGTACTCACACCCGAGAACAAGCAGCCCTTCGAAGTTAAGGCAACAAGTGTTGAACTTTTGGGAGATTGTCCCGAAGATTATCCGATTCAGCCTAAAAGACATACAAGAGAGTATTTAAGAAGCGTTGCACACCTTCGTCCGAGAACAAATCTTTTCTCTGCGGTATTCAGAGTAAGAAGTGTGGCTGCAATGGCTATTCACTCTTATTTCCAGGAGAGAGGATATCTTTACGTACATACTCCTCTTATTACATGCGCTGACTGCGAAGGTTCCGATCAGATGTTTAAGATTACAACTTTAAACATGAATAACCTTCCTTTAACAGACGACGGAAAAGTTGATTTTAACAAAGACCTTTTCGGAAAGCAGGCTTTCATCACAGGCTCAGGTCAGCTTCAGGGTGAAACATTTGCCATGGCTTTCGGAGATATCTATACATTCGGTCCTACATTCAGAACAGAGAATTCTAACACACAGACACATGCAAACGAATTCTGGATGATTGAGCCCGAGATGGCATTCTGTGATCTTGAAGGACTCATGGATATCGAAGAGGAAATGCTTAAATATGTAGTTAAGTACGTATGCGAGAAATGTCCCGAAGAAATCGATTTTTGCGACAAGTTCGTTTCACAGGGTCTTAAGGCAAAACTTAATGATATTATCAATGCGAAGTTCACAAGAATTTCCCATCACGATGTAATCGATATATTAAAGAAAGCGGACGTTAAGTGGGAGTTTGAGCCCGATTACGGCGAAGACATCGCAAAAGAGCATGAGAAATATATCGTTGAATATTTCCACGGCCCTGTATTCGTTACAGACTGGCCCAAGGAAATCAAGGCTTACTACATGAAGGTTAATCCGGACAACAAGACCGTTGCCGCTGTAGACCTTCTCGTACCTCAGGCAGGCGAGCTCATGGGCGGAAGCCAGAGAGAAGAGAATCTTGACAAGCTTATCGAAAGAATGGATGAGATGGGCGTAGACAAGGAAGGCATTGACTGGTATCTCGACACCAGAAGATACGGCGGATGCGTACATTCAGGCTTCGGCATGGGTTTTGAGCGTCTTATTATGTACCTTACAGGCGTAGAAAACATCAGAGACGTCATCCCTTATCCCAGAACTCCGAGATCATGTGATTTCTAATTTTATAAAAAATATCAGACCGTCTGAAAAAATTTTTCAGGCGGTCTTTTTTATGATAAATGCCCTAAAATAAAGGCTTTCGCGTCTTTTATGATGGGTTAAAAATAAAAAAATGTGAAAAAATTGTGAAATTGTTAGCACTCATACTTGACGAGTGCTAACAAGTGTGGTATAACATAATCATCAAAAGAAAACAAAAGCCCCTCAATTAAGAGAGGCCGCTTATAAAGGAGGAATGATTTATGTATATGCCAGCACTTTTTAATGATTCATTATTTGATGATTTATTTACAGATATTACAGATAACAAGAGAAGACCTATGGCAAGACCTCTTCCCGGAGTAATGAAAACAGACATAAAAGAGAACGACAAAGAATATGAGCTCACAATCGAGCTTCCGGGCTACAAAAAAGAGAACGTCAATGCCGAACTTAAGGACGGTTATCTGATTATCAACGCAACCAACGAGAAAAACGAAGAAGAGAAGGACGAAAAGGGTTATATCAGAAAAGAAAGATACTTCGGTTCCTGCTCACGTAGCTTCTTCGTAGGCAAAAACCTCAAAGAGGAAGACATCAAGGCCAAATTTGACAACGGTGTTCTTACCTTAAATGTTCCTAAAGAGGTCGAAAAACTTCCCGAGGAAAAGAAATATATTGCTATTGAAGGATAATAAGCTTCCTTTTTCATATTAATTCATCCCCTCGTTTTCCGCACCCGTATCCGCCGGGTGCGGATTTTTTTGGGCATTTTTTTAATTGTAATATATGGAAATCTGTGTTAAAGTTAAAAATGCATGTAAACAACTTGTTTTATTTATGAAAGGGAATGAAAATGAAAATTAGACTTACATTTGCTTTTTTGATTCTTGGTCTCGTTCTTGCATTTTTAGGAGGCAAGGGCCTTGTTACTTCAATTATGCCTGCCAAGGATCTTTATGATCCTGAAGTTGACTGGACAAAGTTAAGAAACGGTCAGAGAGTATGTGCCGACGTTGATTTTGTAATTGAGCCTTTTGAAATCACATCTAACGATAGCGGACAGGATGTATCGGCAATTTATACATTTCCTGATTTGAAGGTAGATTCAGACGACAACATTTACATTGCTCATTACATGGGTATTCTTGTTAATTCCGAGGATTTTTCAAAGTATAACAGAATGGTTGACGCATCATGGGACTGGTGGGACGGAAAAGGTGAATTAGGTTCCGCAGGTACGGATTCGTTTGACGGTTATTTAAGAAAGATGGATAAAAAGGAAAAAGAATTTATCCATGATTATCTTAAGGACTGGTATTCAGAGAGTGAAATCGAAGAAATGGTTGTTCCTTATGTAATGATGAGAAACCAGACAATGCTTGCAAATGTTCTTATGTTTGTCGGCGGTATTGTACTTACATTAGTTGGTGCACTCTTCGGATTCTTATTCTTTATTAAAAAAGGCGGTAATTAATTAAAAATTTTATTTATATATAAAGGAGTTTATTATGAATCTTTCACCACTTCAGAAAGCAAGATATGAGTATTCTCCCAAACTTCCGGGAATGCTCAGAAACGGTATCGCAGAAATCTGCGTTAAGGAAGGCGCTGCCACAGCATCTGTAGCAGATCAGGACAAGATTAAAGCTCTTTTCCCCAACACATACGGAAAGCCTGAAGTTACTTTTGAAAAGGGAAACAACACATCAGTAGCTAAGAAGCAGGTTGTAGGTGTTATTCTTTCCGGCGGACAGGCACCCGGAGGACATAACGTAATCAGCGGTCTTTATGATGCTTTAAAGGCAACCAACAAGGACAACGTTCTTTTAGGATTTAAGGGCGGCCCTGACGGACTTCTTAAAGACGACTATGTAACATTTGATGATGCATTCATCGATGCATACAGAAACACAGGCGGTTTTGATATCATCGGTTCAGGCCGTACAAAACTCGAGACAAAAGAGCAGTTCGCAATCGTTGCTGAAAATGCAAAGAAGAACGGACTTACAGCTATCGTTATCATCGGTGGTGACGATTCCAATACAAACGCTGCAACTCTTGCTGAGTATATGGCAGCTAACAACACAGGAGTTCAGGTTATCGGTTGTCCCAAGACTATCGACGGTGACTTAAAGAACGAAGATATCGAAGCATCATTCGGTTTCGATACAGCTACCAAGACATATTCCGAACTCATCGGTAACATTGAAAGAGATGCTAACTCCGCTAAGAAGTACTGGCATTTCATCAAGGTTATGGGTCGTTCAGCTTCTCACGTAGCTCTTGAATGTGCTCTTGAGACACAGCCCAACATCTGCCTTATCGGTGAGGAAGTTGCTGCAAAGAAGATGTCTCTTGCAGAAATTACAAACTACATTGCAGATGCAGTTGAGAAGAGAGGAAACAACGGCAATAACTTCGGTGTAGCTATTATCCCTGAAGGTATTGTAGAATTCGTTCCCGAGTTCTCAGCACTCATAAAAGAAATCAACGAACTTCTTGCAGGCAGCAAGACAGAAGAGTTCAATGCACTTCCCGACTGGAATGCAAAATACGAATTCATCAAGGCAGGCCTTTCAGCTGACGCATTCAAGGTATTTGATATCCTTCCTCAGTTCGTACAGCAGCAGCTCTTCCTTGAAAGAGACCCTCACGGAAACGTACAGGTTTCTCTTATCGAATCTGAGAAGCTTTTCTCCGAAATGGTTAAGAACGAACTTGCTAAGAGAAAAGCAGCAGGTACATACAAGGGTAAATTCGGTCAGCAGCATCACTTCTTCGGATACGAAGGAAGATGTGCATTCCCTTCAAACTTCGATGCAGATTACTGCTACTCACTTGGTTACAACGCATTCATGCTCATCCAGTACGGCTACACAGGATATCTTTCAAAGGTTTCCAATATTGCAAAGCCCGCTGAAGAATGGGTTGCAGGCGGTATGCCTATCACCAAGATGATGAACATGGAAAGAAGAAACGGTGAAGACAAGCCCGTTATCAGAAAGGCACTCGTAGAACTTGACGGTGCACCTTTCAAATACTTCGAAGCTCACAGAGACGAGTGGGCTGTAGAGACATGCTTTACATTCCCCGGTGCTATCCAGTACTACGGACCTGCAGAAGTATGTGATCTTACAACAAGAACACTTGCTCTTGAAAAAGGTTTAATGAAGTAATTTATAAGGCCGCAGAGCGCGTGGCGCCCTGCGGCCGTAAAAAGTGAGTTCGAAACCCATCCTCACTTAAAACAAAACTAGGAGATAAAAATGAAAACAGCAAAATTTATTACCACAGCCGCAATCGTGGCAGCGTTGTATGTGGTGCTTTCACTTATCACATACACATTCTCGTATCTTGAGATTCAGTGCAGAATAGCTGAAGCTTTATGCATGACAATCTTCTACACTCCGGCCGGAATCATCGGAGTAGTCATCGGATGTTTTATTACAAATATAATTGGCGGTTCACCGCTTGATATGATTTTTGGTACTGCAGCTACTCTTATAGCAGCATTGCTTACATATCCTATTGTCAGAACCATAAGAAAAAAACACGGTCCCGTTCTTAAAATGAAACACGCGCTTTTAATTCCTATTCCAACCGTATTGGTCAATGCAATTATAATTCCATTTGTACTTTACTTTGGTTTTGGGGTAACAAGTTTTGCAAATGCCAGCAGCATGCTGCCCGTACTTTTGTTTCTTTCACTTTCGGTATTCATCGGCGAAGTGATTTCCTGCTATGTTTTCGGACCTTTATTTGTACTTGCACTTAACAGAGTCGATAAGGCGGTTCATTTCAGTGAATAAAAAAACACCTCGGATTAATTTCCGAGGTGTTAATTTTTTATGATTCTACCATACTCTGCCGAGATATTCATATGATGCCGTAACCGTTCCGTATGCAATTACGTTTCCGGGATTGTCTTTGTTAAGCAGATCGAAAAGATGTTCCGGATGGCAGTTCTGTTTGGCGACTCTTAAGCCGGGATCCACGGCTTCTTTGAGTGCAAATACATATACCTTGTAATTGTGAGGGCTCGGAGGGATGGGGCCTAAGAATTCGTCATCACCAAGATCGCCGTAATCAAGATGGGTTGTGTCACTCGTTCTGTATCCGTGAAGAAAATAATCAACCGTGTCAAGGTCTGTTATCATTATTGCATATGCGCCGGCTCCGTCTACTTTTTCCCACGACAGCTCGGGACTTACGTTTCCGTTCTGGCCACCTGTTTCTTTTATCCATTCACCGTAAAAGATACTTTTGCTCGTGACTTCAAAGGTATCGAGATTTTCGATTACATCAGCCTTGCTTAAGTCATCGGTTTCACCGGAAATACACAGTTTATAAAATCCATCGGATATAAAACTGTTTCCGTTTCCGGGTTCGAAATCTGCTTCTCCGTTATCCGTTACAAGTTTGAATGAAAGGAGTCCTTCGTCGTTTACAATACCTTCCGTACAGGTAAAGTCGACCGATTTATTTTCCTCGTCGTTTATGTAATATATGCTTCCGCCGAAGGATGTTCCGAATTTTGTTTCAAATACGGAAGGGTCATCATTTTTAAGTACGGAGATTAAATACAGGTTTCTCTTAATATGTATATAAACATTTGAGCCTTCTTTGAATTCAAAACCGCTTTCAAAAAGTTTGGCAAAATCTTTTGCTTCTTCGGAATCTGTAACCCAGCTGCTTCCGCTTAATTCGTTTCTTTTTATAACCCATTCGGACCATTCTTTGGAAGAAAGACTCCATTCGTCACCTTCTTTGGTAAATACCGCATTGCACAAGATATACGGACGGGCTTTGTCTGAAATATCCGTCGGAATGACTTTGTATTTGACGGTATCGGTATTTTCTGTTACCTCATGCGATAAAAGAACCATTCCTTCATAAGAATCTTTTCTTAATTCTTTTACGATTGTATCTAAAGGAGCACCGCCTGCGGTTTCGTCGTATTCCGCATTTACCTTGCACAGCCCTTCGTATATATATGAATTGTCGGGTTCAATGATGATTTCTTTTTTTACGGCTTCCGAACTTTCGCTTTCTGCAGGATTTGAATTATCTGATGTGCCTTCGTTATCCGATGAAAGAACATCTTCGTTTTCCGAATCGGCTGCAATAACCGTTTCTGTGTTTGCGGTACTGCCGGTATCAACGCCCTGTGTGCTTTCGCATCCGGAGAACATAAGCATAACGGCAAGCAGGGAAGAGCATAATATATAATTTTTTCTCATAATAAAACCTCCTTTTGTACTTTCATCATACAAAAGGAGGATTATTTTAAGAAGAAATATCTGCACTGATTTTAGTATTATCTGCACGTTGAATTGGAATTTCTGAATGCAGAAGGGGTGGAACCGGTCATTTTTTTGAATATCTTGGTAAAATAATTCGAATCGCTGTAACCGACGCGACCGGCAACTTCACTAACGGGAAGTTCGGTGTTGGCAAGAATTATTTTAGCCATGTCGATTCTTAAATTCATCAGGTAATTAAGACAGGTTTTGGATGTCTTGTTTAAGAAAATATTGTTTAATTTGTTTCGGTTTATATTAAACTTCTTCGTTATTGATTCGAGAGATATTTCATCGTTGTAATGTTCGTTGAGATATTCCGTTATTAATGAGAAGTTTGTATCGTCTTCATATAAAACCTTGTTGTTTCCTTCAAATGTCTGGCAAAGAAATTGTGTGAAAAAGAGCAGTTCCATAAGAAATGACCTGCTTCTGCACGGCCAGAAACCGTCATACTGGGTTGTCAGTTCCGTATTGATGGAATCGAGGAGTCCTTTGATTCTGCCAAGCTCCCACGCCGAGAGAGGAATTATCCTTTCATTGAATTCTTCTGTTTTGATAAAGTATCTGATCAGATAATAATCCTGATAAACGGCTGTTCCGAAAGCAGTTTCATATTTTTCACCGTGCAGGGCCGAAAGAGTGAATTCATCTCTTAAAACCGAAGGCTTAAAATAAAGAACGGTATCACTTGCCTTGGAAAGCGCTTTAAAATCCGGGCAGTCTTTATCGGATAAAAGAATCAGAGAGGGTTCTTTTATCATATAAGATTTACCGTTATTACCGAGTTCGATTTTCCCCTTTTCATGAAGAATATATTTAAATACGGTTTCGTCTTTGATATTTTCCGAAAGACTGCTGTTTTTTCCGACTGTCATATCGACTATTCTGCCCCAGTCGGGATTATAGGATTTTGTAAAAAGGTTCATTATTCACTCCTCCAAATATAAATAAAAGCTTTAATAATTTCCGAGATTAACTGCAACAAAATCCCCGGTATCCTCTATATAACCTTTGCTGGGATACGAAGGAAGGTTGGCAGCTGTTTCCTTTGCTTTTTTCATATAATTGCTTTTCTCGGGCTTGTTGTAATCGTATCCGAGACATTCCATGGCGGAAAGAGCGCGGTTTGTAGAGAAGAAATATTCCGGATTAGTTTCCGAATCAAGAGTAAAAGCGTTGATTAATATATATTCTTTTTGCTCAGAGTCATATTGATATCCAAAACCACCGCATTCATAAGGAAGCGTTCCGATAAAGATGACAGGATGTAAGGGATATTCGGCATCACAGTGGTATTTTTCCAGATCTTTGGCGATTGCCGTAAGATGCTTTCTGTCGGAATTATTAATCATCATTCTTGTATATGTAAGTCTTAGTGTCGGAATCAGATTAAGCAAAAGAATAATGATAAGTCCGCCTGTAAGAATATAAATCATAAAAGAATGCGACTTCTTTTTTGAATCATCAGCCTTTTCTTCTTCGTCTTTGTGGAATTTTACTTCTTTTATGAACAAAACAGTTTTTTCCGTAACGCCGTAAGTAAAGAAACATAAAAATGCAATCGAAAACGGAAGGGCAAGCTGAGTTCTTGAATCAGGCTCAAAGCCCTGGATGATTGCAATGACAAAAGGTCCGATTATAAGACCGAAAAATCCAAGCAGTGAAAAAATGATGGTGAATTTTTCATTTTTAATCCATACCATTATAAAAAGTGCGATAAGAGCGAGGATTGAAAGAACAATCGATACCGCGAAGGAAATTGTGTACATCGGCGTTTCTGCGAGAAGAACCACTCTGAAGTAATGTTTCACGAAGTGATAGCAGGTATCGAAGGGATACTGCTTCCACATGATCTTGTCGGAAAAGTAACTGCTTTTTTCACAGAAGACGAAAATTACCAGGCGGTTTAAGAGAAATGCCGCCACAAACTGCAAAGCCATTACAATGAAAGCCTTTATTTTGTCGTATTCAATATCGCTTAGGAAAAGCATCAGGAAAATGCCTGCATATATAACAAGCATTATATTAAGCATGCTCTGATAAATACCGAATGAAAGCACATTAAGAACTATCGGTATCGGCAGAAAAATAAGTTTATCGGTTTCCATGTATTTTATGAAAAGGATTCCCGATACAACTGTAAGGAATATTCCAAACATTACTTCGAACGACTGAAATCTAAAGTAATACTGCTCGCAGAAGGTCGGGAAAATAAGAGTAATCGCCGAGAGAATGAACAGTGTAACGGACTTTGCTTTCTTATTTAATAGATAAAAGAGATAGGAGAGAGCAAATACCGTAAGGATTGCTGTGATTATAAAAAGCACGCCTTCAAGGATTCTGTTGTAAGGGGTGAACGTGATTTTTTTAAGAAGTATCAGAGTGTAACGGCCGAGCTCGTTCCAGTTGTAGATCTTACCCTTTGCGCCCTGAACATATTCAATATCGGCGCAGTAGGACGTGGTGAAAACAAGGGGTGAATAAATGAGAGCGACGAATGCACCGAAAAGCAATGTGAAAAGAATATTCTTTTTGAGAAAATCGAAAAATTTCATCCGTAGCCCCCTCTTATAAATAAGGACAGAAGTAAAGATTCTGTCGAATAAAGTATAAAGCATTTTCCTTTCATTATCAACGAATTGTTTGTTTACAAAAAGGCGATTTTATTCTATAATTTTTACTGTGCGACCTTAAAAGGGTTGCTTGATTTTGTGACGTCAAAAATCAAGTTCTTTTAAGATCGATTTCCTACGAAATATTTTTAAGGAGGCAAATATAATGGCTAGAACAAAACAGTCAATGGATGGTAATACCGCTGCCGCTCATGTAGCTTATGCGTTTACTGAAGTTGCAGGTATTTATCCCATCACACCTTCCTCACCTATGGCTGACTATGTAGATCAGTGGTCGGCAGAGGGAAGAAAGAACATTTTCGGCAATACTGTTACAGTTACCGAAATGCAGTCTGAAGCAGGTGCCGCAGGTACGGTTCACGGTTCACTTGCAGCAGGTGCCATCACTACAACATTTACCGCATCACAGGGTCTCTTACTTATGATTCCCAATATGTACAAAATAGCTGCAGAGCAGTTACCTTGTGTATTCGATGTATCTGCTCGTTGTGTTGCAACACAGTCTCTTAACATCTTCGGTGATCACAGTGACGTTTACGCTTGTCGTCAGACAGGTTTCGCAATGCTTGCAGAATCAGATCCTCAGGAAGTTATGGACCTTGCTCCCGTTGCTCATCTTTCAGCAATCGAAGGCAAAGTTCCTTTCCTTAACTTCTTCGATGGTTTCCGTACATCTCATGAAATCCAGAAGATTGAAACATGGGATTACGAAGATCTCAAAGAAATGTGCAATATGGAAGCAGTTGAAGCTTTCCGTGCACATGCACTTAACCCCGAGCATCCTTCAATGAGAGGTTCTCATGAAAACGATGACGTATTCTTCCAGCACAGAGAAGCTTGTAACTCAGTTTACGAAGCACTTCCCGCTGTAGTTGAGAAGTATATGAAGAAGATCAACGACAAGCTCGGAACAGATTATGATTTATTCAACTACTATGGTGCAGCTGACGCTGACAGAGTAATCGTTGCTATGGGTTCCGTTTGTGACGTAACAGAAGAAGTTATCGATTACTTATTAGCTAAGGGTGAGAAAGTCGGACTTATCAAGGTTCGTTTATATCGTCCTTGGGTATCAAGTGCACTTCTTAAAGTTCTTCCCAAGACAGTTAAAAAGATCGCAGTTCTTGACAGAACAAAAGAGCCCGGTTCACTCGGCGAGCCTTTATACCTCGATGTTGCTACCACACTTCGTGAAGCAGGTCTTAACGACATCGTTCTTACAGGCGGACGTTACGGTCTTGGTTCTAAGGACACATGTCCTTCTTCAATCTTTGCAGTATACACAGAACTTGCAAAAGATGCTCCTAAGGCTAGATTTACAATCGGTATCGTAGATGACGTTACCAACCTTTCATTACCTGAAGTTAAGCCCGCACCCATTACTTCTGCAGCAGGTACTGTAGAATGTAAGTTCTGGGGTCTTGGCGGTGACGGTACTGTAGGTGCTAACAAGAACTCTACCAAGATTATCGGTGACCATACAGACAAGTACATCCAAGCATACTTCCAGTATGACTCCAAGAAGACAGGTGGTATCACAATTTCTCACTTGAGATTCGGTGACAAGCCTATCAAGAGCCCTTACTACATCAACCAGGCTGACTTCGTTGCATGTCACAACCCTTCATATGTTGTTAAGGGATACAAGATGGTTCAGGACGTTAAGCCCGGCGGTATCTTCATGATCAACTGCCAGTGGTCTGACGAAGAATTAAATGAGCATATGCCTGCTGAAGCTAAGCAGTACATTGCTAAGAACAACATTAAGCTTTACACAATCAACGCTATCGATAAGGCTATTGAAATCGGTATGGGTAAGAGAACTAACACAATCTTACAGTCCGCATTCTTCAAACTTGCTAACGTAATGCCTATCGACGAAGCAATCGATTTCATGAAAGCAGCAGCTAAGAAGTCATACTCCAAGAAGGGTGATGCTGTTGTAGAAATGAACTACAAGGCTATCGATGCAGGTGTAGATGCAATTCATGAAGTTGCAGTTCCTGCTGACTGGGCTAACGCAGTAGATAACAAGAAGGCTGTTGAAAGATCAGGTCGTCCCGCTACAGTTAAGATGGTTAACGAACTCCTTGATCCTATCGGACTTATGGATGGTTATTCACTTCCTGTATCTGCATTCGCAGACAGAGCAGACGGACAGTTCGAAACAGGTGCTTCCGCATACGAGAAGAGAGGTACCGCTGTTATGGTTCCCGAATGGAACGCAGAAGCATGTCTTCAGTGTAACAGCTGTGCATTTGTATGTTCACATGCTACAATTCGTCCTTTCATTCTTGATGCAAACGAAGTTGCAGCAGCTCCCGCAAACATCAAGCTTGCTGATTCCAAGCATGCAGCTGATGCTACAATGAAGTATACAATGACTGTATCTCCTCTTGACTGTATGGGATGCGGCGAATGTATCACAGTTTGTCCTAAGGCTAACGAAGCTCTTAAGATGGTTCCTCAGGAATCACAGGCAGCTGAGCAGCCCGTATTTGATTATCTTGTTGCTAACGTTGGCAAGAAAGAGCTTAAGCCCGCTCTTGCAAACGGCGTAACACCTATCAATTCTCAGTACAATCAGCCTCTCCTTGAGTTCTCAGGATCATGTGCAGGTTGTGCAGAAACATCTTACGCAAGACTTATTACACAGCTCTTTGGTGAGCATATGTATATTTCAAATGCTACAGGTTGTTCATCCATTTGGGGTGGTCCTGCAGCTACATCACCTTACACAGTTAACAAGGATTCCAAGAAGGGTCCCGCTTGGTCTAACTCACTCTTCGAAGACAACGCTGAGCACGGCTTTGGTATGTACTTAGGCCAGAAGGTTCTTAGAAACCAGGCTATCGCTAAGATTGAAGAGATGATGAAGTCCGAAAAGGCTAGCGCTGAATTCAAGGCAGCAGCAGAGAAGTTCATTGAAACCAAGGATTGCACAAACTGCAACTCCGATTACGCTGCAGCACTTGTTGCAGAACTTGAAAAAGCAGCTGCAGCAGGATGTCCTGATGCTAAGGAAGTTCTTGCTAAGAAAGATTACCTTCCCAAGAAGTCCGTATGGATCTTCGGTGGTGACGGCTGGGCATACGATATCGGTTTCGGCGGCTTAGACCATGTACTTGCTTCCGGTGAGAACGTTAACGTATTCGTATTCGATACAGAAATGTACTCCAACACAGGTGGACAGGCATCCAAGGCTTCCAACATCGGTGAAGTTTGTCAGTTCGCTGCAGCAGGTAAGGAAATCTCCAAGAAGTCTCTTGCAGAAATCGCTATGAGCTATGGTTACGTTTATGTAGCACAGATCGCTCTCGGTGCCAACCCTGCACAGGCTGTTAAGGCTATCGCTGAAGCAGAAGCTTACAACGGACCTTCACTCATCATCGGTTACGCTCCTTGCGAACTTCACGGTATCGCTAAGGGCGGTATGAACCACTGCCAGGATGAAATGAAGAAAGCTGTTAAGGCCGGTTATTGGAACCTCTTCTCCTTCAACCCTGCACTTAAGGCAGAAGGAAAGAATCCGTTCACACTTACATCCAAGGAAGGTGACGGAACATATCAGGAATTCCTTAACAACGAGTCCAGATATACTCGTCTTGTTAAACCTTTCCCTGAAAGAGCAGAGAAACTCTTCGCTGAATCAGAGAAGGTTGCTAACGAGAGATATCAGCACTTAATGAAACTCGTAGAACTCTATAAATAATCGTAAGATTATTTGCCGGGAGTGAACAAACACTCCCGGCGGGATCTGAAAAAAACTATATAAAACGAATCCCCGTATCGAATGATACGGGGATTTCGTTTTTTTATAATATTTTAATTGATATTTATTCTACAACGCCTTCTTCGGCTGCCTGTGCGGCTGCTTCTGCGGCAGCGGCTTCCTCGGCCTCTTTCTTAAGCCTCTCGGCCTCGGCCTCGATAGCATTCTGCTCTGCATTGATTTCCATTGCTTTGGCGGCTCTCTGGTTTTCCTCGGCTATTTCCTCATCCGTTAAGAGCCCTGCCTGTTTCCAGATGGTGAAATAGAAGTTGTATTTCATCATATTGATACTTGCAAGATAATATGAATCGTTTAATGTAAGATAATTTTTAATATACGAATCAAGTGCTTCGTCACAGTACACCGAAGTATCGATTTTCCATACTGCTTCATGGTTGGTTGAATTGTATTCGACCTTGTCGTTTAAAAAGCTCTTGTTGTAAAGCATTGCCGTATGCATGCTTTCCGTAGAGAATACGTCGGTACCCATCAAAAGTCTTGAATCAAAAGGCAAATTGAAAAGATTAAGTATTGTGGGAACGATATCTACGTTGCAGCAGTATTCATCGCAGTGGATGGGTTCTTCCAAACCTGCACAGTAAATGGTACAGGTTGAATGATACTGATCAAGCTCGTTTACTTCCTTCTGGCAAAGGCTTGTTCTGCCTGCTTCGGAAAGATAATAAGGATAATGGTCGCCTGTAAGAACGATTACCGTATTATCAAGCTTTCCTGCTTCATCAAGTCTTTGGATTAGATATTCCATTGCAAGCTCGAGTTCGTAATTACTTGCAAGATAGTTAAGTGCTTCGTAGTTGTAGTTTTCAGCCTCATCGCCTAAAAGTTCTTTTACGGTTTCAAGATTCTTCCTTGAAATGTAGTTGGCACTTGTATAAGGACCGTGACCTGAGAAGGTCATGTAATAAGCCATGAATCTGTCATCTTCGATGTAATCGTCTATGGACTGTTCCATCATTTCAAGGTCACTTGAGGGCCAGTTTGATGAAAATCTCATATCGCCCATGAATTTGCAGTTTTCAAAACCGATATTGGGCCAGGAGAGATATCTTCTGTAATATGTGCCGTAATAGTTGTGGAAGCCGTAAGTCGGTACACCGTCTGCAACGAAGAAATCACCTAATCCGTAAGGCATATATTTTCCGGCTGACTGAGGGAAACTACCGACATCGGTTCCGGACATAGCCCATCTTGAAACATCGGGCCAGAGAGAAGTAGCAAATGCGAATTCTCCGTTAGTCGTTGTATTCAAGAATGAGTTGTAATAATTATCAAGAACGATACCGTTATTCTGCATCTTGTAAAGAGTGGGTGTTACTTTCTCGTTACAAGCGTAAGACCAGAATGCTTCACCGCAGATATATATGAGATTATAGCCTTCGAAAAGACCTGTATATTCGTTTTTATAGCTGGGTTCTCTTTCCGCAAGGAATGTATACATATTCTTTGCTGCGGTATCGTTTGTGTTTTCGGCAAGAGCAGCAAAGTCAAATCTTTCGTCAATCCAGGGATCGTATACGATTTCTTCAATTACTTCTTCAACTTCCGCATCGTTTTCAGAAGCGTTTTCATCCACGGTCTGTGTAACTGTTTCCTGTACGGGAGTATCGGCTACGAGTTCAAAATCATTTTTGGTAACGCTTACAAGCTCGGTGCTTTCATTATTTGAAGAACCGATTCCAAGATAATATGCTCCGGACTCAACTATAAATGTAGCAAGTGTTCCGAGATGATTGGCTGTTGTATCTGTATCTGAAGAGTTGTTTGTAAGAACATAATATGCGGACTGTCTGTCGGTTCCGATTAACTTTAATCCGCCGATGCCCGCAAACCAGAGTCCTGCAACGAGGAAAACCGGAAGTATATGTAAGAGTACGGGATATCCGGGATATTTAATCTTTTTTACGAGGGCTAAAAAGATACTGATTAAAGCCGGAGAGAGGAATATGGTAAGGAAAATGATTGATGCGATAAGTACACCTTCCATAGCCCAGAAAAAGTTTCCGACTGCCTGACCGCCCATACCCATCATTGATACCGAGAAGAGTGAGCCGAATATTCTAAAATATACAAACTGAACACAGTAGTAAATATTTATGATGAATAAAAGAATCGGAAGAGTGATTTTGTTTCCGATGTTTTTAAAGAATCCTGCGAAAACTGTAAAGAACATTGCTTCTGCCGGTACGAATGCCAGGAAAGCAAAGTTCATTTTTATGATTTTGCCTGATATCTGAAATCTTAAGAAAAGTTCGCAGAAAGTAATGGCTGCCGCGAATATAAGGAAATAAATACCGAGCGCGCCAAGTCCTTTTAAGTACTTTTTGCCGGTACTGCCTTTTTCCTTTTTGACCTCTTCTATATTTTCGTTTACTTTTATATCCCTCTTCATAATTGATATTCCTTTAACAATTTCAAAAACGCATTTAGAATACTATAATTTGTTTTTTCAGTCAATCAGTTCTTTCATTATTTATATAAATATAACAAAAAATAGTTATATAACCCTTACCATACTAAAAAAATCACAATAAAATCTGCCCTATTGGTACGATATATGGTAGAATAAAAACGGTTGGTCAATACATATATGCCAATCATAAAAGAAATAATCGAAAGGAATCGGATATGGAATACACAATCGATGCTTTAAGAGTAAATGAACGCAAAGAAGCGCATGAATATCTCGCTGAAGTTTTTTCTTTTCCCGAATATTACGGAAAAAATCTTGATGCGCTTTTTGACTGCCTCGGTGAAATGAGAATAGACAAAATAACAATTCTAAACAGTGAAAAAGGAGAAAACTACTTTTATTCAGTGCTTGACGTTATAAATGATCTTGGCATAGAAACTGTAATGGAATAGGTATAAAAACAAATTTTACCTGTCCCGTTAATTGGACAGGTGCCTGTGCTATACTCCTCTCGTAAACAAAGAAGAAACCTTTATGGGAGGATATAGAAATGATCGGAAGAATTAAGTTATTTATAATTTTATCAGCAGCAATCGTTGTAACAGTTATATTGAGCGTTTCAGTCAAAGCATATGCCAATGATAAAAAAGGAAAAGAGTACAGAGCGGCAATTGAAAGAAACGAAGCAGAATATGTAAAGGATATCAGAGAATATCTTAACGATTACGGATTCAAAAACGCAGGCGTTAATCTTACAAAAGAATATGACAAAGACAGAAACGTTACTTACAGACTTGTGGTAAATCATCATTCATTCGAATATGCATCGACTTCAAAGATTCACAATATGGAAAACTGCTTTTATGAAAAGGCGGATGAATATCTTAAAGGAAGTCTTGAAACCGAGTTTTCGTTCTGATATAATGTCTACGTTTGAATTAAAGCAATATTAGGAGGAATCAAATATATGTATTCGTTGGAAGAAGTAAAAAAGGTCGATCCCGAGATAGCTTCAGCCATTTGCGATGAGGAAGCAAGACAGAATTCACATATCGAGCTTATCGCATCAGAAAACTGGGTATCCAAAGCTGTAATGGCTGCAATGGGCAGCATTCTTACAAACAAGTATGCGGAAGGTTATCCCGCTAAGAGATACTACGGCGGATGCGGATGTGTTGACGTTGTTGAAAATCTTGCAATCGAAAGAGCAAAAGAACTTTTCGGATGTGATTATGCAAACGTTCAGCCTCATTCGGGCGCTCAGGCAAATATGGCAGTACAGTTTGCCATTCTTAATCCCGGGGATACCATCATGGGTATGAACCTCGACCACGGCGGACATCTTACACACGGTTCACCCGTTAATATGTCCGGTAAATACTTCAATGTCGTACCTTACGGCGTAAATGACGACGGATTCATTGATTACGATAGATTAAGAGAACTTGCACTTGAATGCAAGCCTAAAATGATTATTGCAGGCGCTTCTGCATATGCAAGAACCATTGATTTCAAGAAATTCAGAGAAGTGTGTGATGAAGTTGGAGCAGTTCTTATGGTAGATATCGCTCACATCGCAGGTCTTGTAGTAGCAGGCCTTCATCCCTCACCCTTCCCTTATGCAGATGTTGTTACAACAACAACTCATAAAACATTACGCGGACCCAGAGGCGGTATGATTCTTGCCAACAAGGAAGCGGCAGAGAAGTACAACTTCAACAAGGCTATCTTCCCCGGCATCCAGGGCGGACCTTTAATGCATGTTATCGCAGGTAAGGCAGTTTGCTTTAAAGAAGCATTATCACCTGAGTTCAAGGTTTACGCACAGAACATCATCGACAATGCACAGGCTCTTTGCAACGGACTTCTTTCAAGAGGCGTTAAGATTGTTTCCGGCGGTACGGATAACCATCTTATGCTCGTCGACTTAAGAGGAGAGAAGTACACAGGTAAGGAAGTTGAGAAGATGCTTGACGAAGCTCATATCACAGCCAACAAGAACACAGTTCCCAACGATCCTCAGAAGCCTTTCGTTACAAGCGGTGTAAGACTTGGTACTCCCGCAGTTACATCCCGCGGTATGAATACCGAAGATATGGACAAGATTGCAGATGCTATCGCAGCTATCGTTAAGGGCGGCGAAGAGAAGATTCCTTACGCAAGAGCAATCGTAGACGAACTTACCGCAAAATATCCTTTGATTTAAAATTACGGGGAGGCTTAGCCTCCCCTTTTGCGTATTTAGATTCTCGGGGGAAATAAATGCGAAAAAGATTTTTTGACAGATTTAAAATTTTAATATCGGTTCTCCTTGCGGTTGTTTTAATGACTGCGTGCGATAAAACGGTTGTTGTAACAGGAGGCTTTGCCGAGGGCGAGGTTTTTAGGATAAATACATTAAGCTGTTCAAGAAGCGAGATGAACATCTACCTTACCAATATGGCAAATGCTTACGAAGCTACATTCGGAGAGCAAATCTGGAGTACATCCGCAGGCAATACCACGATAGAGGATGCTTTTAAGGAAACGGTTCTTGCAAAGGTTACCAGAATTAAAGTCTTAAACCTTATGGCCAAAGAAGAGAAAATATCTCTTTCGGGCGATGAAAAGAAATCTCTTAAAAAAGCAGCCAAGGCCTATATGAAGACTCTTTCCAAGAATGAAAAGACCGAACTTGGCGCCGATGAGGATTTGGTATATCAGATGTATTCCGAATATGCTTTGGCAGAAAAGGTCTACAATTCCATCGTCGATGAAGTAGATTTTGAAATCAGCGACGATGATGCCAGAAGCATTACAGTGGAGCAGATATTTATTAAGACTTATCACGAGGACACACACGGCAGACTGACAGACTATTCCGATGCTGCCAAGGCCGAGGCCAAAGAAAGAGCCCTGGCTATAAGAGAGAAGGCAGTTACCGAGTCAGACTTCGAAAGCTTATGTGCTCTTTATAATGAAGAAGACGAGAGCACACACACCTACAGAAGAGGCGAAATGCCCGAGACATACGAAAATGTGGCATTTGCGCTCGAGGAAGGCGAGATAAGTTACGTTATTACCACGGATGACGGCTATTACATAGTCAAGTGCATCAGCACCTACGAGAGAAAAGCGACCAACGAAAACAAGGAAGCAATCATAAACGAAGCCAAGAGAAAGGCTTTCGAAGAAAAATACAATGAATTCTTACCCAATGTCATTGCAAATATCAATGAAAAGGAGTGGGGAAGCATTAAGATTATCCACAACGCAGATATGAAAACAGACTCGTTTTTCGATATCTATACAGACATAATGATTGACGGAAAATGATTTTATTAGCACTCAAGCAAATTGAGTGCTAATTTTTTGTTGACTTTTAAAAATCGCGGTTTTATAATTATCACTGTACGAGAAAAATAAGTGTTTTTTAACACATAATATATTCTAAAGAGGTGAGTAAAATGGCTAAAAAAGGTTCATTATCAATTAATTCGGAAAACATTTTCCCTATTATCAAAAAGTGGCTTTATTCTGACCACGATATATTTATGCGTGAGCTTATCTCAAACGGCTGCGACGCTATCACAAAGCTTAAAAAACTCGATATGATGGGAGAATACACACTTCCCGACGGCTTTAAGGAAAGAATAGACATTACTGTCAATCCCGAGAAGAAGACTATCACATTTACAGATAACGGACTTGGCATGACAGCCGAGGAAGTTGAAGAATACATAAACCAGATTGCATTTTCCGGCGCTACGGACTTTATCGAAAAATACAAAGACAAAGCAAATGACGATCAGATTATCGGACATTTCGGTCTCGGATTTTATTCGGCATTCATGGTTTCCGAAAAGGTTACAATCGATACACTTTCATACAAAGAAGGCGCAAAGGCTGTTCACTGGGAATGCGACGGCGGCACGGAATTTACGATGGAAGACTCCGACAAGGCTGAAGTCGGAACCAAGATTACACTTTACTTGATGGAAGACTGCGTTGAATTCTGCAATGAATACCGCGCAAGAGAAATCATCAAAAAGTACTGTTCCTTCATGCCTACCGAGATTTACATCATAAAAGAAGACACCAAGGAAACACAGACCATCAAGAAAAGTGAAAAGCTTGACAGTGATGTTGTAATCGAAGAACTTGAAAAGAAAGAGGGCGAGGACGAAGCCAAGATTAAGATTAAAAAACGTCCCGAACTTTTAAACGATACAAATCCTCTCTGGATGAAGAATCCCGCAGAGTGCGAAAAAGAAGATTATCTTAAATTCTACCGCAAGGTATTTAACGATTACAAAGAGCCTCTTTTCTGGATTCATTTAAATATGGATTATCCGTTCAATCTTAAGGGAATTCTTTACTTCCCGAAGATTAACATGGAATATGACGCTATCGAAGGTACCATCAAACTTTACAACAATCAGGTGTTTATTGCAGACAACATAAAAGAAGTAATCCCCGAATTTTTACTTCTTTTAAAGGGTGTGATTGATTGTCCGGACCTTCCTTTGAACGTTTCGCGTTCAGCGCTTCAGAATGACGGATTTGTAAATAAAATCAGCGATTATATCACAAAGAAAGTTGCTGACAAGCTTTCCGGAATGTGCAAGACAGACAAGGAAAATTACGAGAAATACTGGGAAGATATATCTCCCTTTATCAAATACGGCTGCTTAAAGGACGACAAGTTCTGTGAAAAGATGAATGATTATATTCTCTTTAAGAACCTTGAAGGAACCTATATGACTTTGCCCGAGTGTCTTGAGACAAAGCCAATAGACACCGAAGAAGCTGTGGATGAGGATGGAAATCCTGTTGAAGCAGAAAAAATCGAGCCCGAAGCCAAAGAGAATAAGGCAGATGAAAAGAAAGAAAAGATTATTTACTTCGTAACAGATCCCGTAGAGCAGAGCCAGTATGTGGCTATGTTTAAGAAAGCCAAGATGGATGCTGTAATGCTCACGGACAACATTGATATGCCTTTCATCAATCAGCTTGAAATGAAGAATGAAGGCGTAATCTTTAAGAGAATCGATGAAGATTTATCCGATGCGTTAAAGACCAAAAACTCCGCCAAGGTAGAAGAGGAACTTAAGGCAAACGAAGAGGAACTTGCAAAGCTCTTCAAGAAGATTGTAAAGAAAGACAACATCAAGGTTAAACTCGAAAAGCTTAAAAACAAAGACATTTCCGCTATGATGACAATGTCCGGCGAGACCAGAAAGATGCAGGAAATGATGCGTATGTATGCAAGCGGAATGGGTATAGATGAATTCAGCAAGGAAGGCCTTACACTTGTACTTAACGCAAACAACAAGCTGGTTCAGTTCTTAATCGAGGAAAAGGACGGAGAAAATGTAAGTCTTATCTGCGAACAGCTCTTTGACCTGGCACTTATCCAGCACGGACCTTTATCACCCGATGAGATGACCAAGTTCGTTCAAAGATCTAACAAAATAATGATGATACTAGCAAAATAAATTAATTAAGAAGAGAAGCCAAAAACTTCTCTTCTTTTTACGTATATTAGATATAAAGACTTGTGCGAAAAGTGATTTATTGTTGAGAAAATCTTTATTTTGTAGTAAAATAACTATATCTGTGGGTAAAAGTCAAAAAGTTGAAAAACCCGCGTTTTTATGGAGGATGATATGAAGAAATATGTTGCCGGATTAGTTGCCGGAACCATGATTTTAAGTTTGGTAGCATGCCTTCCTACAGGCGTTAACAACGCAGGAGACAAGGATTCGAATGATGCCGTTGCAAACATTACTTCCACCGCAAATCACGGAAGTGATACTCCAAGCAATACCGACAACGGAAATGACAACGGTCAGAATAATACAGACAACCCCTCAAATCCTGATGATAACGGCAATCAGGGTAATACGGAGTCGCATCCCGAATACAGATCATATCCCATTTATTCGGCATATGATTACACTGTTAAGGATAAACATCTGGATGAAAATGACTATAGCAGCACCAAGATAATCGATACCGGATATACAAACATTTACGTTAATTCGTCTGAGTATAATGATTATGAATATGTTGAACTTGCCAATAAGATGTCGGATGTAAACGCAAGCAACGAAGAAGCGCTCACCGAAATATTTGAAGGTTTTGAGAGCGATTTTGATGAGATGTGGTCTGATGTTGAAGATCTCAACTGGGGTCCTGTCTTTTATGAGTATGATTACAAGGGCATTATAAGAGCAGATCAGAAGGTTTTCACCACAGGAAACTATGCATCGGTTTATTACGGCGGAGCTCACGGCGGAGCCTATGAAGGCGGATTCGCCTATAATTCCCAGACAGGAGAGGCCATTAATTTTAATGATGTTGTCATAAAGACAGACGGACTTGTTGATATCATTACAGATGAGCTGTATGAGAATTATGACAAAGAAATTTTCTTCTCCGAAACTGAAGAAGAGTTAAAAGAAGATGTTAAACTCTATGTTGACAGTCTGATAGACGGAGAAGGAACAAACTGGTCCTTAAACTATGACGGCGTGGCTATTTACTTCGGCGATTATGCACTTGCCGCATATGCTTCGGGACATCAGATAGTATTCATCAATTACGATGAATATCCCGAATATCTTAATTCCGAGTATTTTAAAGATGCAGACGAAGAATATGTAATGCATGTTTCAAAATGCGTTTCCTATCCGATGTATCTTGGTGATAAAGAATATGCTTTAAGCTTTGGCTGGGAAAAAGAATGGAATGAAGAATATCAGTTCTATTCGGATACATATACTCATTTATATGTGTACGGTGCACCCGATTATTATCAGGATATTAGAATTGACGGTTCCTTTATGGACCCCACCATCTATATCATCAGGAAAAACGGAAAAGATTATCTGTATGTTCAGAACTACTTCTTTGATGGTGTAGAGTATTTGCAGATATATGAGTTTAACGGTAAAGAATTCGAAGAAATCGCTGCTTACCAGGGCGGAATTTACTTTGATACCAATGAACTTCGAGAAACAACACTTGCTGCAAACACATTCTTTGGCAATAATTTTGAATTCCCTACAATCCCTGTATGGGTTGGTGATGACGGCGAACTCGAGTTTGGCGAATATTTCGATTACGCTTTATATGATGAATGGGAAAAATACTATGCGTATACTCCGACTACAGATATTAAGGGTTACGAAGTTGATAGCGATTACAAGCCTACAGATGTTGAAAAAACTTTAAAGAAAGGCACCATAGTAAGACCTGTCAGAACCGATTTGGATACATTTATTACACTCACGGATGCTGACGGAAACTTATATGGTTTTAAAGCGGCATACAAAAACGACGAAATGATGATAAACAATAAGAGTACCGGCGAGCTGTTTGATATTCACAGCGAGTGGTAAAAAGGAGATAAAAATGGCACAGGTTGGAATAGTAATGGGCTCGGATTCCGATATGCCCGTAATGAGCAAGGCGGCAGAAATGCTCGACAAATTTGGAATTTCTTACGAGATGACTATCATCTCCGCACACAGAGAACCCGATGTGTTCTTTGAATATGCCAAAAGCGCCGAATCAAAAGGCTTTAAGGTAATCATCGCAGGTGCGGGAATGGCAGCACATTTACCCGGTATGTGTGCAGCAATTTTCCCCATGCCCGTTATCGGTATTCCCATGCATACCACTAGCCTTGGCGGAAGAGATTCACTTTATTCAATCGTACAGATGCCTTCAGGCATTCCCGTAGCAACTGTAGCAATTAACGGTGGAGCAAATGCAGGTATTCTTGCAGCTAAAATTCTTGCTACATCAGATGCAGAACTCTTGCAGAAATTAAAAGATTATTCCGAATCCCTTAAAAAGAGCGTTCAGGACAAAGACGCGAGATTACAGGAAGTCGGATATAAAAATTATTAATATTCGGTTAGTAAAAACCATAACGTATAGGGATAAAAATATTTATTTTTAAGGAGAAAAAAATGGATTACAAATCGTCCGGAGTTGACATCGAGGCAGGTTACAAATCTGTCGAACTGATGAAAGGTTTTGTAAAAGAAACATTCAGAGAAGAAGTACTTGGAGGAATCGGCGGATTCTCAGGCGCTTTTTCAATGAGCAAACTTAAAGAAATGGATGACCCTGTTCTTTTATCCGGTACAGACGGATGCGGAACAAAGGTTAAACTGGCATTTCTTCTCGACAAGCATGATACCATCGGTATCGACGCTGTAGCAATGTGTGTAAACGATGTTGCATGTGCGGGCGGCGAGCCTTTGTTTTTCCTTGATTACATAGCATGCGGCAAGAACATCCCCGAGAAAATCGCTACCATCGTAAAAGGTGTTGCAGAAGGCTGCAAGCAGTCAGGCTGTGCTCTTATCGGCGGTGAAACAGCAGAACATCCCGGACTTATGCCCGAGGACGAATACGATCTCGCAGGCTTTGCTGTAGGCGTAGTTGACAGAAAAGACCTTATCACAGGACAGAACATAAAAGACGGAGACGTCCTCATCGGTATCGCATCAAGCGGTGTTCATTCAAACGGCTTTTCACTGGTTAGAAAAGTATTCAGAATGACCGAGGACAATTTAAACCGTTACAGAGACGAACTCGGAACAACTCTTGGTGAGGCGCTTATCACTCCTACCAAGATTTACGTTAAGGCTTTAAAGAGTGTTAAGGACGCAGGCGTAGTATTAAAGGGCTGCAGCCATATTACAGGCGGCGGATTTTATGAGAACATTCCCAGAATGCTTCCCGAAGGCATCGTAGCAGAGGTTAAAAAGGATTCTTATCCCGTACCTGCTATTTTCGGACTCATTCAGAAAGAAGGAAACATCGCAGAAGAGATGATGTACAATACTTTCAACATGGGTCTTGGAATGGTAGTTGCAGTTGATCCCGCAGATGCCGGCAAGGCAATGGCTGCCATCAAAGAAGCAGGCGAAGCACCTTATATCGTTGGTAAGTGCAAGAGTGGCGTAAAGGGAGTTGAATTATGTTAAAAATTGTTGTCTGTGTATCAGGCGGCGGTACAAACCTTCAGGCGATTATCGATTCGATTAATAACGGAAAATTACAGAATACGGAGATTGTAGGAGTCATTTCCAACAACCCCAATGCATATGCTCTTGAAAGGGCCAAGAATGCAGGTATAAAAGGTATCTGCGTATCTCCGAAGTCATTTGAGAACAGAGAAGAGTTTAACAAAGCGTTTTTAGTTGCATTAAATGATTTCAATCCCGATCTTGTGGTACTTGCAGGTTTCCTCGTAGTTATTCCCGAGATTGTTATTGAAGCTTACAGAGGAAGAATTATAAACATTCATCCCTCACTTATCCCTTCATTTTGCGGAACGGGATATTACGGACTCAAGGTACACGAAGCAGCTCTTGCAAGAGGCGTAAAGATTACAGGAGCTACAGTTCACTATGTGGATGAAGGTACCGATACAGGTCCGATTATTATGCAAAAAGCAGTCGAAGTTTTAGACGGCGATACGCCCGAGATTCTTCAGAGAAGAGTCATGGAACAGGCTGAATGGATTATTTTACCCGAGAGTATTGGTTTGATTGCAAAAACAAAGGAGACAAAATGAAAATACTTGTAGTCGGCGGTGGCGGAAGAGAACATGCCATTGTAAAAGCAATATCAAAGAGTGAAAGAGTGGATAAAATTTACTGCGTACCCGGAAATGCCGGAATCGCAGAACTTGCGGAATGTGCTCCCATAGGAGTAATGGAATTTGACAAGGTTGCAATGTATGCTTTGGAAAAGCAGGTAGACATGGTTGTTGTAGGACCTGACGATCCCCTTGTAGCAGGACTGGTAGATGTTCTTGAAACAGCCGGTCTTAAAGTATTCGGACCTAATAAAAAGGCTGCAATCCTCGAAGGGAGCAAGGCTTTTTCAAAGGATCTGATGAAAAAATACAATATTCCCACAGCTAAGTACGAAGTGTTTGAGGAATCCGAACCTGCTATCAAATTCTTAGACAGCTGCAAATTCCCCATCGTGCTTAAGGCTGACGGTCTTGCACTCGGAAAAGGCGTTCTTATCTGCAAGGATTATGATGAAGCCGTTGCGGGAATCCATGAAATCATGGATGACAAGAAGTTCGGCAGTGCAGGTAACAAAATGGTAATCGAAGAATTCCTTACAGGCAGAGAAGTAAGCGTATTATCATTTACCGACGGTAAGACAATCAAGATTATGACATCTGCTCAGGATCATAAAAGAGCCAAAGACAATGACGAAGGCTTAAATACAGGCGGTATGGGAACATTTTCACCTTCACCGTTCTATACAGAGAGAGTGGATGATTTCTGTAAGAAATATATTTATCAGGCAACCGTAGATGCTATGAAATCAGAGGGCAGAGAGTTTAAGGGAGTTATCTTCTTCGGACTTATGTTAACCTCTGAAGGACCCAGAGTCCTTGAATACAATGCAAGATTCGGTGATCCCGAAACACAGGTTGTTCTTCCCAGAATGAAGAATGATATCGTGGATGTATTCGAAGCATGTATCGAAGGAAGACTTGATAAGATTGAACTTGAATTCGAAGACAATGCTGCAGTATGTGTAGTACTTGCAAGCGACGGATATCCTGTTTCATATGAAAAAGGAAAAGAAATAAGAGGTCTCGAGAATTTTGCAGGAAAAGATGATTATTTCTGCTTCCATGCAGGCAGTAAAATCGCTGATGGCAAAGTGGTAACAAACGGAGGAAGAGTTCTCGGTATTACCGCACTCGGCAAAGACCTAAAAGAAGCCAGAAAGAAAGCTTATGAAGCGACTGAATGGATTGATTTTGACAACAAATACATGCGTCACGACATAGGCAAGGCTATCGACGAAGCGTAGGGGCAGACTTGACGTTTCAGGCAAAAAAAGGTATATTTTATAGTTGTGTAAATACATTTACGAGGTGATTAACAGATGAAATTAATTAATAGAAAAAATTTGTGGAGAAACGGAATTTCGGCATTTGCAATTCTTTTGATTTGCCTCTTCCTTTTACCCATTACAGCAAAGGCAGATACAACCGGTACGGTAAATGATACCAACGTAAATATCCGCTCCGAAGCAGATGCTACAAGTACTTCTCTCGGAAAAGTTAATTCAGGTGACAAGGTTACCATCATCGAAGAGAAGACAAATGCGCAGAACGTTTTATGGTATAAGATTAAAACTGCTACAGGAACCACAGGTTATGTACGAGCAGACTTTATTACCAAGGGCGATTCTACTACTACAACAACAACTACCACCACAACAACAACTACAACCAACGTAACAAACGTTGATGCAAAGCCCGCATATATCGCAGGTGATGTGGTTAATATCCGTTCACAGGCTTCAGCTTCTTCAGATCTTATCGCAAAGGCTCAGAAGAATACAGAAGTTACAGTTACAGGCGAAACTACAGCTTCCGACGGATATAAGTGGTACAAAGTTTCGTTTACGGCTGACGGTGCAAACAAGACAGGTTTCATAAGAAGCGACCTTCTTACATTTACAAAACCTACCAACAAGCCCGCTGAAACAAATATTGATTCAACAACAACTACACCGGATAATCCCGATACAACAACTACCGAAGATCCCGGTACAACGGATCCCGGAACTGATGTACCTGCAGAACCTGAAGATACTACACCCGATGAACCCGCTGAGGTTAAGAAAGGTATCACACCTCTTCAGCCTTTTGAAGCACCTGAAAATCTTCCCGACGGTTTCGAGGAAGTTAAGCTTGAGACAGGTGAAAAGGTATGGCACAAAGGTGATTTCTACATCATCTACGGTATGAACGAAAGAGAGATTACCGGATGGTACGTACTTGATGAAAAGAACAGCACATATGTTGCATACGACGGACTCTTCGATGCAGCAAGCAAAAAGAAAGATAAAGATGCTGCAGGAACAATCTTCGGAATCAATCTTAAGGTAATCCTTATAGTTCTTATCATAGTAATAATCATCCTTCTCGCCGCAGTATTCTTCATGGCACTTAAGCTTTCAAGAGGCGTTGAGAACGACGACGATTACGACTATGACGATTATGAAGACGAAGAAGATGAAGACGAAATCCCCGTTTCTTCAATAGAGAATTCCAGAGGACGTTCTTCAAGAGAAGAAAGAGTATCGGCCAGAGCAGAAAAAGAACCCAAGCAGAGTAAAGCGGCGAGAGCCAAAGACAAGTTCTTAAATTACTTTACTACCGAGGTTGATGACGAAGCCGAGGATGATGAATATTATGACGACGTGGATGATGACGACGACATAGATTTCATTGATATCTAATAAATTTTAAAGCCTCTGTTAGAAATAACAGAGGCTTCTTTATAAGGGAATTATTTATGGAATTAAACGAGCAGAGCAAACAGGTACTTAAATACGCTAATCAGATAGGAAAGAATCTCGGTGCGAGTGCGCTTGACACACAACATCTTTTATACGGTCTTGCTAAATGCAGTGAGTCTCTCGCAGGAAGCATCCTTGAAAGCCACGGTATTACTCCTGCGGCCATCAAGAAATGCTTCGAGTCACGAAGCGAGGCCTTAAGAAAAGTGGTTGTAAAAGGCAAACTGGACTTCACTCCTCAGGTTAAAAAGATACTTGATGTAGCAGAAAAAATTGCCAGAGATACAGGTTCGGACCTTGTCGGAACGGAGCATATTCTTTATGCCATCGTGACAGAAGAAAAATGCCTTGCATATAACCTTCTTTTATATCTTTTAAAAGATACGGGTACGCCCGTAGGCAAAATCGCAGAGGAAATTGCAGCCAACTTCGGATTTGACGATGAAGGCTATATTCCCGACGAATATGTTAGAGCTGAAGAAAATCCGATGGGTGAAGGCCCGCAGAGATTTTCACTCGAGGATTATACAAAAGATATTACCGAGATGGCAGCAAACGGCGAGCTTGATCCCGTCATCGGCAGAGAAGATGAGATTATGCGCATAATCCAGGTACTCGCAAGACGAAGCAAGAACAATCCCTGCCTCGTAGGTCAGCCCGGTGTAGGCAAAACAGCCATCGTTGAAGGCCTTGCGCAGAGAATGGCAGACGGCTGCGTACCAGACATCATAAAAGACAAGAGAATCCTTTCTCTTGATATGTCATCGCTTGTTGCAGGTACTCAGTATCGTGGTGAGTTTGAGAAGAGATTAAAGGCCGTTATCGAAGAAGTATCAGAAGACGGCAATATAGTCCTTTTTATGGACGAAATACACACTCTAATCGGTGCAGGCGGAGCAAAGGGCACGCTTGATGCTTCAAACATTTTAAAGCCCGCATTATCAAGAGGAGAAATCCAGTTAATCGGTGCAACTACCGAAGAAGAATTCAGAAAATATTTTGAAAAGGATGCTGCGCTTGAGAGAAGATTCCAGCCCATAGTCGTATCACAGCCTACGAAGGAAGATACTCTTCAGATTCTTTTAGGAATAAAACATAAATACGAAGAGCATCACAATGTCGTATATGATAAAGAGGCAATTGAAGCCTGCGTAAATCTTTCGGACAGATACATAACCGACAGAAATCTTCCTGACAAGGCTATCGATGTAATGGACGAGGCAGCTGCGCTCGTGTCACTTACAGGCTACAAGCCTTCGGATAAAATAAGAGTTTTAAGGGATAAAATCTTTGAATGCGACCGCATAATGAAAGAGTCCATCGAAAACGGTGAATTCGAAAAGGCGGGTGAAGCAAAGAAAGAACAGGACGTCTTATTTGAGACATTAAGAAAGTCCGAAGCGGCTGAAAAGAGAAAGAAAAAGAAGACTGAAAAGACGGTTACCGTCGAGCAGGTTGAAAAAGTTATTTCAAGATGGAGTAAAGTGCCTGTATCGGAGCTTTCGAAAAAAGAATCCGACAGACTCATCGGTCTTGAGAAGAACCTTCATAAACGTATTATCGGTCAGAACGAAGCAGTTGAGGCAGTCAGCAAGGCCATCAGAAGAGGACGTATTGGATTATCAGATCCCAAGCGCCCTATAGGAAGCTTTGTATTCTTAGGACCTACGGGTGTAGGTAAGACCGAGCTTTCAAAGGCTTTGGCAGAGGATGTATTCGGCTCCGAAGATTCACTCATAAGAGTCGATATGTCTGAATATATGGAAGCGCATTCGGTATCAAAGATTCTTGGTTCACCTCCCGGATATGTAGGCTTTGATGACGGCGGACAACTCTCCGAGAGAGTACGTAAAAATCCTTATTCGGTAGTTCTTTTTGATGAAATCGAAAAGGCTCATCCGGATGTTTTTAACGTGCTTTTGCAGATTCTTGACGATGGTCAGGTAACCGATTCACAGGGCAGAAAGATAAACTTTAAGAATACGATTATCATTATGACCTCGAACGTCGGCGCAAAGAGAATCACAGAGCCCAAGAATTTAGGCTTTGGCAGCAAGGAAAGCAAAGAGCAGAATTACGAAAAGATGAAATCTAACGTAATGGAAGAGGTAAAACAGCTCTTTAAGCCCGAGTTTATCAACAGAATCGATGATTTTATCGTATTCCACAAGCTTGACAGAAAAGAACTTGAAGACATTACTTCGCTTCTTTTAGCAAATCTTGCAAAGCGTGCAAAAGAGCAGATGAATATCGATCTTAAATTCACTGTTGCCTTAAGAAATCACATAGTAGATAAGTTCTCGAATCCTTTGATGGGAGCAAGACCTTTAAGACGTGGAGTGATGGTTGATATCGAGGATCCTTTAGCCAGCGAAATCCTCTCCGGAAACATTGAAGAGGGCGATACGGTCAAAGTTTCTTTTAACAAGGGAAAGGTAAATTTTCACTAAAATCATATAGAAATTGAGACCGTTTTAAGGTATAATAAAATCATCCGAAATAACAACTTTGCCCCGGCTTTTTATTTTAAAAAAATCGGATAGAGGGGACACTAGAAAATATTAAATGGGGGTATTTTAAATGGATATCATCAGTACTTCGGAAAACGGGAAACTTGCATTTGGAAACTACGAACTTCCCGAAAAGCAGAAAAAAGAGGATTTTCCTCACTGCGGCGATCTGTACAAGATCAAGACTTACAATACAATGACGAAGCTCGAAAAGAACGGTTTATTCCTTTTTGAGTCGGTTCCGGGTACCAATGTTACGGATTTTGAAGAAAACGATAACGGTTTGTTTTTTAAAGTTGAATCAGACAAGGATTCACAGATTACCGTAGGACTTGAAGAAAACACCGAATACGATATTTCCATCGATGGAAAATCAATCGGCAAAATGAAGTCAAACGGCTCCGGTAAGGTAAGTTTTTCTGTTGAACTTTCAAAAGGAGAAATAAAAGACATAAAAATAGTCAAATAGAGGGTTTATGTCAAAGGATAAAGTTAAAACCGTTTTCTTTTGTACGGAATGCGGTTATGAATCACCGAAGTGGATGGGCCAGTGCCCGGGATGCAAGGCATGGAACACTTTTAAGGAAGGACTTGATAACAAGCAGTCTGTAAAAGGTTCTCCTTCGACAAAAAGAAGCACATCGGAAAAGACCGTCATAATCCCTGTCTCCAAAGTCGAGATAAAAAAAGAAGACAAAATAAAAACAAATATCGGTGAACTTGACAGAGTCCTGGGCGGTGGTATCGTTTGGGGCTCTTTAACTCTAATAGGCGGCGATCCCGGCATCGGAAAATCGACGCTTCTTTTGCAGGTCTGCAAGTCTCTCGGAGATTCAGGAAAAAATATATTATATGTTTCGGGCGAGGAATCGGCCGCTCAGATTAAACTGCGTGCCGACAGAATAGGAGAGTTTAAGGAAAACGTTAAACTCTACTGCGAAACATGTCTTGACGACATAAAAGAAGTAATCGAAGAAAACAAACCCGAAGTGGTAGTAATTGACTCCATTCAGACCATGTTCCTAGAGGATGTGGCATCGGCTCCGGGAAGCGTATCACAGGTAAGAGAGGCTACGGGAGTTTTGATGAGACTTGCCAAGGGATTGGGTGTTTCGATTTTTATCGTCGGACACGTAACCAAGGACGGAAATGTAGCAGGTCCCAAAATGCTTGAGCATATGGTTGATACCGTGCTTTATTTCGAAGGCGACAGACATGCATCCTACAGGATTTTAAGAGGCGTTAAAAACCGTTTCGGTTCGACCAATGAAATCGGAGTATTCGAGATGAGAAACCAGGGTCTCGTAGAGGTAGCAAACCCTTCGGAGTTTATGCTCTCGGGAAGACCTGTCGGTTCATCGGGAAATGTGGTTTCCTGTTCGATGGAAGGCACAAGACCAATCTTCATAGAGATACAGGCGCTTATCACTACTACGAATTTTGGTATTCCAAGAAGACAGTCGGACGGCGTTGACTTAAACAGAGTAAACCTTTTGATGGCTGTGCTTGAAAAGAAGATGGGCCTGCCGTTTGGAAACTGCGACGCATACATAAATGTAGCTGGTGGCATCAAAGTATCGGAACCTGCTGTGGATTTGGGACTCGTAGTGGCAATACTTTCGAGCTTCCATAATAAGCCCGTAAAAGAAGATATAGCCGTATTCGGAGAAGTAGGTTTGTCAGGCGAAGTCAGAGCCATAGCACAGGCTGAAGCAAGAGTTAGCGAAGCCAAGAAACTGGGCTTTAAAAAGTGCATACTTCCCGCATCCTGTAAAAAGAGCGTTCAGGATGTTAGCGGTATGGAACTGACATATATTGAGAACATAAAAGAATTGAAAATATAAGTTGACATAAATATTTTTGGTTAACATAAAATAGCAGCAAAGACTTAAATCAAAACGATTATCGTAAAAATAGTTTACATAATATTGAGAGGTTACACATGAATACTTACAAAGTTAAGGTTGGAAAGAAATCAAAGAAATATCCTGAAGGAACGACATTTGAAGAGATAGCAAAAGATTTTAAAGATGATTTTACGAGCGATATTGCAATTGCTATTTTTAACGGCAAAATGAAAGAACTTGCCAAGAAACTCGATGCGGACGGCGTGATAGAGTTTTTGGATGTTAAAGACGGCACAGGATACAGAACATTTAAGAGAACCGCTGTGCTTATGTTTATGAAAGCCTGCAGCGATGTTATCGGTGAAGATAAAATTAATAAGATTAAGCTCGAGTTTTCGGTTAATACCGGATATTATTTCTCGTGCGACGGAGATTTTAAGGTAACAAGCGCTCTTGCTAAAAAGCTTGAGAAAAGAATGCGTGAGCTTTCGGACAATTCGACTCCTATACTCAAATCAACCAAACCCGTTGAGGAAGCAGGCAAGATTTTTGCCGCACAGGGAATGGAAGATAAGCTTAAACTTATCAAATACAGAAAAAGCTCTGTAATCAATCTCTACGAACTCGACGGATATTATGATTATTATTACGGATATATGCTTCCTAACTGCGGATATGTAAAACTTTTCGAAGTTCTCAAATACAAGGAAGGTATAATTTTAAATCTCCCGAGAAGAACTGCTCCCGATGTGCTTGAAGAATTTGTACCGCTTGAGAAGGTATTTGATACGATGATGACCGCTACAAGGTGGGGAGATATGCTCGGTATCGATACCGTTGGTGATTTAAATGACTGTATCTGCTCCGGCGATATTGACGATATGGTGCTCGTTCAGGAAGCTTTGCAGGAGAGAAGAATCAGTGAAATCGCCAAGGATATTGCTGCAAGAAAAGGCGTTAAGTTTATCATGATTGCAGGTCCTTCTTCGTCGGGTAAGACAAGCTTTTCACACAGATTATCAGTACAGCTTCGTACCCTTGGACTTAAGCCACATCCTATCGCAGTGGATGACTATTTTGTAAACAGAGCGGATACTCCGCTTGACGAAAACGGCAATTATAATTTTGAATGTCTTGAAGCAATCGATGTTAAACTCTTTAACGATGACATGAACAAACTTCTTGCGGGAAAGAGAGTGGAAATTCCCACATTCAATTTTAAGATTGGTGCCAGAGAGTATAAGGGCAATTTCAAACAGCTCGGTCCCGAGGATGTGCTTGTAATCGAAGGCATTCATGCTCTTAACGACAAGATGAGCGAGACTCTTCCTGTTGAGAGTAAATATAAGATTTATATTTCGGCACTTACAGTTCTTAATATCGATGAACACAACTGTATTCCTACCACGGACGCAAGACTTTTAAGACGTATGGTAAGAGACTACAGGACCAGAGGAGCATCTGCTAAAAGAACTATCGGTATGTGGCCTTCCGTAAGAAGAGGCGAGGAAGAGAACATTTTCCCGTTCCAGGAGACCGCGGACGCTATGTTTAATTCGGCTCAGATATATGAAATTGCTGCTTTAAAAGCCATTGCGGAACCGATTCTTTATCAGGTAACACCCGAAGATCCCGAGTATTTCGAAGCCAAGAGATTACTTAAACTCCTCGAATACTTCCTCTGCATGGATACCACAAATCTTCCCAAGAACTCGATTGTAAGAGAATTCGTCGGAGGCTCATGCTTTAACGTATAAAAGAGATGAACAGCAAATATAAGGAACTTAAACTAAAATACGACAAATATAAATGGCCGATATGGTTTATAGCAGGAATACTGGTTGTACTGGTATTCCTCATTCCTTATTACGTACTTCGTGAAAATGCGTATTTTATGATTCACGATGAGCTTGACGACGGAATCTTTAAGTATATGCTCTATGCCAAAAACTTCGGGAATAACGGAAGTTTTATACCTGAATTTATGGGCGGGCAGAACAGATACACAATCACCATCTCCACTTTCTGGGGAATATTTTTATACAAGACTTTTGCTCCTTATGCGGCATTCGCGATTATGCTTACAATAGTCGTATTTACCGGATATACAGGAGTTTATCTTTTAGGAAAAGAAATATCCGACAACGCGTTCGCATCTTTTGCGGCTGCGTGTCTTTTCTCATATCTTCCCTTCAAATCGATGTTTGGACTTAACATCGTGGGATTCCCTCTTTTAATCTATTTGCTAATAAAATTAGGCAAAGTGCATCGGGAAAAATACTGGCTGTATTTTATCATTTTAATTTACTATGCATTCGGAACCACGCTTGCATGGGCCGGTTTTATGTCCATAGGGTTCTTAACCCTTGCAATCATCGGCTTTGCAATATTTGACAGGCATCACAACGTATACATAGGCAATCTGGTCGTGGCGGATATAATCTTAATTGCGATACAGATTTTCACTTCATGGGACCTCATAAAAAGCACGATAGGACCTGCAAAGGTTATTTCCCACAGAGAAGAGTTAATCTTAAATTCGTATGATAATATATGGGCGCTTTTTAAAGAGATGATGTATATCGGCGGCAGCCATTCGGAGTGCTGCAGCAAAGTGATTGCACTTTCCGCGATAGTACTTTTGATAGGCGTACCCATTCTCGTGCATTTTATGAGCAAAGTTCAAATCGACAATGTGCTTAAGATAAACACGAAGTATAAACTGCTTTGTATCTTTTATGGTGCAAACGTTTTAAATGCTTTGTTTACATGCTTTTACTGCTCGGAACCAATTGTAGCGTTAAGACAAAATATCGGCGGAATATTTAAGACCTTCCAGGCAAACAGAATCTACTGGCTGATGCCGGCCTGCTGGATGGCTGTTCTTATCCTTGAAATCGCGATTCTTTGGGATATTGCGGAAGTATTTATCGTTGAATTTATATTCAAAAAACAGCGTTTCTTCGCTGCATTTCCCTGCGTTGTAATAATAGCGCTTGTATTAATCTATACGAGAAATGTATATCTTTCGAGTCCCTTTTATCACAATATCAGACTCATGGTTTTCCCCGACACATACCACGTGGAAACATGGAGAAAATATTATGCCGAGGACCTCTATGCAGAGATTGATGAGGCTATAGGAAGAGACAAGAGCACCTACAGAGTGGCTTCAATCGGCGTTAATCCGGCGGTTGCACTCTTCAACGGCTTTTATACCGTGGACGGTTATTCGACGGATTATCCGCTTGAGTATAAGCACAGATTCAGGAAAATCATTGAGAACGAGCTTGCCAAGAATGATTCCAACAGAGGATATTTCGACAACTGGGGCAACAGATGTTTTGTATATACAGCGGATCTTGGCAACAGATTTGACATTTACCGCGGAGAGAATACAGAGATTAATGTTGATCTGAATGTCGACACCCTAAAAGAAATGGGCGGAGAGTATATATTCTCTGCTGTTAAAATAGCCAATGCCGAAAGCCTCGGACTTGAAAGCATTTCGGACACACCTTTTATCAAAGATGCGGATTCGTACGGAATCTGGGTATATGAAGTAAAGTGAGACTAGCGTGAAAGAATCCAGAAAAGTTTTACCCGATATTTTAAGAGTGGTTTTGACCGCATTCGTTTTGTTCCATCACTATCAGCAGCTGACCGGAACATTCTTTTATCGTGGAATAAACTTTTACGGCGGAAAGTTTTACTTCGGATATGTAGTTGAAATTTTCTTTTTGATGTCGGGCTTTTTCATGGTGCCTTATGTTAAAAGAATTCAGGATAAAATGTCGTTTCCGACTTTCTTTGGCAAAAGACTTATCCGTTTCCTGCCGAGCATGATTGCAGCGACAATCTTTTATGATATAGCGCTTTTCTTTTATGTGAGACTATGTAACGGTACGTTAAGATATCCCACGGATATCAATATTTTCGGAAGCATCGTGACGGCGCTCGGCCTCGGAAGCTGGAGCATCACTAAAGACTTTGAGATTAATCCGATATGCTGGTATGTAAGTGTACTTCTTCTTTGCTATATTCTTATGTACATCTTCGTATTTTTATCAAAGATTACAAAGATTCCTGCAGGAATTCTTCTTGCGATTCCAATGATTGCAGGTGTAGTAATTACACATATTACAGAGTTTTCCATTATTCCTTTTCTTTCAACCAGAATCGCGAGAGGTTATATTCATTTCTTCGGTGGACTTCTCTTGGGAATTATTTTTGTCGGATTATTCGGCAAAGGCAGGAAAGCAAATAGTAACGGAATCTCAGAAGATAAAATAAAAACCAAACTGAATAATAATCCCGACAATCAAAATAATAAATTATCAAAAGAAAAAGCCGGATTTGTATTAATTCTAAAGAGGATGATTAACAGAATCGGAGAAGCCACACTCGATATATATCTTATTCAATTGCCTGTTTTACTGCTTTTCTTTATAGTTTCGTTTTATACGGGCCTTAATCTTGTAAGCGGCAAGACCATGCTTTTATATGCTGTAGTAACATTCTTTATAGGCGGACTTTACTATTTCCTTATCGGTAAAAGAATCCATTTGCTTCTTTCGAAATTATTTGTTAAGAAGAAAGTCTGATATTATGTTCCATTTTAGGCCGGAAATATAAAAATGCTGAAAAATACGCGCGTTTCAGCATTTTTTTAATTTCACGCGTAGTTATTTAGATTGAAATGAGAGATATTACGCGCACTTTCTTGTTTTTTTATATCCGCGCGTAGTTATTTAGATTGAAATGAGAGATATTACGCGCACTTTCTTGTTTTTTTAAATCCGCGCGTAGTTATTTAAATTGAAACGAGAGATAACTACGCGCATTTTCTTGTCTTTTTTAAATTCACGCGTAGTTATTTAGATTGAAACGAGAGATACTACGCGCATTTTCTGCGTTTTCATGATTTCACACGTAAACAGCAAACGTGGAGTAAATTTCCTTACGTACTTTTTAGCAATAAGAGGAATTTAGCGCGTAATTTAATAATAGAATTGCCATAATTGTTCGATTAAGGTCAAACTGGCAATTTGATTTTTTAAAAAAATCTTATTATAATCATTATTTGAGTGAAACGGGCGATCGCGGCTCCATTAGGAGGTGAGGAAAGTCCGGGCTTCGCAGGGCAGGATGCCGGATAACGTCCGGTAGAGGTGACTCTCAGGAAAGTGCAACAGAAAATAACCGCCGCGTAAGCGGTAAGGGTGAAAAGGCGGTGTAAGAGACCACCGCTTATCCGGTAACGGGTAAGGCTGTGTAAACCCCATCCGAAGCAAGACCAAATTGAGCTAAAAAGTCGGCCCGGCTTGGCTCAGGTAGGTTGCTTGAAATTCGTGGCGACACGGATTCTAGATAGATGATCGTCCAAGACAGAACCCGGCTTACAGTTTCACTCAGCTTGAATAAAAAGAATAGTGTGCCAGGCACCTAACGGAGCCGGGCACCTTTTTTTGTTCCGGACACCTTCACGGTTAGGCACTCTTTTTTCACTTTTTGGGCATTCTTTTATCATTGAATTACTATAAAAATAAGTATATAATAATAGTTTAGTACGGCAATTTAACGGAGGAATAAAAATGGAAAAAAAGATTATGCTCGGAAACGAGGCTATCGCCCGCGGTGCATATGAAGCAGGCGTCAAAGTGTCTTCTGCTTATCCCGGCACACCCAGTACCGAAATAAGTGAAAACATAGTCAAATATCCTGAAATATACGCAGAATGGTCGCCTAACGAAAAGGTGGCAATGGAAGTAGCAATCGGTGCTTCCATGAGCGGTGCAAGAGCACTCTGCTCAATGAAAATGGTCGGTGTAAACGTTGCATCAGACCCTCTTTACACAGTATCTTATATCGGAGTTAACGGCGGATTGGTACTTGTTGCAGCCGACGACCCCGGTCTTTACTCATCACAGAACGAACAGGATTCAAGATGTGTTGCCAGAGTGGCACAGGTTCCCGTTCTTGAACCTTCGGATTCTTCCGAAGCCAAAGAATTCACCAAACTCGCATTCGAATTATCAGAAAAATATGACTGTCCCATCATGATCAGAACAACCACACGTCTTGCTCACAGCCAGGGCGTAGTTGAACTTTGCGACAGAGTAGAAGTGGAAGACAAGCCTTACGAAAGATGCGTTCCCAAGAACGTTATGATGCCTGCTATGGCTAAGGGCAGACACGTATTCGTAGAGAAGCGTCTGAAAGATATGGCAGCAGATGCCTGTAGCCTTCCCATCAACAGGGTTGAAATGAACGATACCAAGATCGGTGTAATCACATCCGGTATTCCTTATCAGTACGTAAAAGAAGCGCTTCCCAACGCCTCTGTACTTAAGCTTGGTCTGGTTCATCCTCTTCCTCAGAAGCTTATTGAAGATTTTGCATCAAAGGTAGATACACTTTACGTAATAGAAGAACTCGAGCCACTTATTGAAGAGCAGGTTAAGTCCTGGGGCATTAAGTGTCACGGCAAAGATATCCTTACTGTTCAGGGCGAGTATTCAGCCAACATGCTTAGAAAGGCTGTTTTAGGAGAAGAGGTTAATACAGACGAGCCCGCAAAGGTTCCCGCTAGACCTCCCATTCTTTGCCCCGGATGTCCTCACAGAAGCACATTTACCGTTTTAAATGAGCTTAAACTTCATGCAGCAGGAGATATCGGCTGTTACACTTTGGGCGCTGTAGCACCCCTTAACGTAATCGATACGACCGTTTGTATGGGCTCATCCATATCAACTCTTCACGGTATGGAAAAAGCCAAAGGCAAAGATTATATCAAGAACTGGGTTGCTGTTATCGGTGATTCAACATTCCTTCATACCGGTATTAACTCACTTCTTAACATGGTATACAACAAAGCAACAGGTACCGTTATCATCGTAGATAACTCAACCACAGGTATGACAGGTCATCAGGATCACGCCGCTACAGGTAAGACATTAAGTGGCGAAGCTACATATGCAGTTGATTTAATCGACCTTTGCCATGCGCTCGGTGTAGAGCATGTATCGGTTGTAAATGCTTTTGATACAGAGAAACTTAAAGCAACAATCAAAGAAGAAGTTGCAAGAGATGCGGTATCTGTTATTATTTCTCAGGCTCCCTGCGCACTTCTTAAAACAAATATATCTCATAAAAAATGTTACGCGATTCCCGACAAGTGCAAGAAATGCGGCGTATGCTTAAAGCCCGGCTGTCCCGCTATGAGCAAGAATGCTGACGGTACAATCAAGATTGACGATACAATGTGTAACGGCTGCGGACTTTGCGCATCAAGATGTAAATTCGGTGCAATCGAGACAAGAGAGGTGTAAGCATGGAAACAAAGAGTATTATGATAGTAGGTGTAGGCGGTCAGGGTACTTTGCTTACAAGTAGAATATTAGGCGGTGTCATTACAGACGCAGGATATGATGTTAAGCTTTCAGAAGTTCACGGTATGGCACAGCGTGGCGGTTCCGTAGTTACTTTCGTTCGTTACGGTGAAAAGGTTTATGAGCCCATCGTTGAAGAAGGCTGCGCAGACGTTCTTATCGCATTTGAGAGACTTGAAGCATTACGTTATGCTCATTTTCTTAAAAAAGACGGTGTCTTAATCGTAAATGATCAGAGAATCGATCCAATGACAGTTCTTACAGGGGCAGCAGAATATCCCGAGAACATCATCGAAGATTTAAAGAAAAAATACAAAGTAATTGATATCGATGCTATGGCTGAGGCTAAAAAGATCGGCAATGCAAGAGTATTCAACACTATCATCGTAGGTATTGCAGCTAAGCATATGGATTTTGAGAAGGATGAATGGTTAAAGGTTATCGAAAAGACGGTTCCCACAAAGACCATCGATATCAACAAAGCTGCTTTTGAAGCAGGTTATAACTTATAAAAAATTTTAGGAAGATTTTTATAAGACACGCAAACAATTAATTTCCAAGAAAATGAGGTTACGAAAGTATGATTTGGAATGAAGCAAGAGAATGCATGAGCCGTGACGAGATGGCCAACATGCAGGGTGCAAGACTCAGAAAACTCGTCGCAAACGTTTACCACAACGTTGAGTTTTATCGCAAGAAAATGCAGGCAATGGGACTCGAGCCGGGGGATATTAAGGGTATCGAGGACATTACCATACTTCCGTTTACCACCAAGAATGATTTGAGAGACAACTATCCTTTCGGATTACTGGCTGTTCCCAAATCACAGATCGTGCGTGTACACGCTTCCAGTGGTACTACAGGTAAGGCAACGGTTGTTGCTTACACAAGAAGAGATATCGAAGCATGGCAGGAATGTGTTGCAAGAGATCTTGTAATGTGCGGTGTTACCAAGGAAGATATGATTCAGGTAGCTTACGGATACGGTCTTTTCACCGGTGGTCTCGGACTTCATTACGGTGCTGAAAATTTAGGCTGTATGACTGTTCCCATGTCCACAGGTAACACCAAGAGACTCGTTACAATGATGGAAGACTTTGGGGCTACAGCTATCGCATGTACACCTTCATACCTTCTTCACATTGCAGAAGTAATCGAAGAAATGGGCGTAAAAGATAAGCTTAAATTAAAGACGGCTATCTGTGGTGCAGAACCCTGGACAGAGAAGATGCGACTGCAGATAGAAGAAAAACTCGGAATTAACGCACACGATATCTACGGTTTATCCGAAGTATGCGGACCCGGTGTTGCATGTGACTGTTCATTCCACAAAGGACTTCATGTTCAAGAAGACCATTTCTATGCAGAAATCGTTGACAAAGAGACACTTAATCCTCTTCCCGACGGTGAAGTAGGTGAACTTGTATTTACCACACTTACCAAGGAAGGATTACCTCTTCTTCGTTATCGTACCAAGGACCTTACAAGCATCGATCATTCGGTATGCGAATGCGGACGTACAACTCCAAGAATTGCCAAGTTCAGAGGAAGAAGCGACGACATGCTTATCATCCGTGGCGTAAACGTATTCCCTTCACAGGTAGAGACCGCGCTTCTTGAAATTGAAGGCGTAACACCTCATTATCAGATGATAGTTGACCGTGTAAATAACCTTGATACTCTTGAAGTCAGAGTAGAGGTTGACGAGAACGTATTCTCCGATGAAATCAGAGAAATGGAAGCTCTCACCAAGAAGATTTCAGCTGCTTTGCAGAGCGCACTTCTTATTGCTGTTAAGGTTAAACTGGTTGAGCCGAGAAGCCTTGACCGTTTTGAAGGCAAATCAAAGCGTGTAATCGACAAACGTGTATTAGTAGATTAGGGGGTGAAGATATGTATTTAAAACAGTTGACGGTATTTCTTGAAAACAGAGAAGGAAGACTTGACAGCGTAACGGATATTCTTGCAAAGAACAATATCAATATCGTATGTCTTTCACTAGCGGATACAAGCGAATACGGTGTTATCAGAATGATTGTATCCGATCCCGATAAAGCCAAAGCCATCCTAAAAGAAGAAGGATGTCTTGCAAGACTTACGGATGTTCTTGCAATCAGCATGGAACAGAAGGCAGGTTCCCTTAACCGCCTTACCAAGATGTTTGCCGAAGAAGGCATCAACATTGAGTATATGTACACACTTAACTCAAGCCGTGAAGCAGGCTCAATGATTATCAAATGCTCCGATATCGACAAAGGATATGATGCAGTAAAGAAAGCAGGGCTTACACTCGTAGATCCCGAAGCTGCTTACTCAATGTAATGAAAAAATTATATTTTCCGGGTGCTTATGCACCCGGTTTTTTTGTGCTTCTCAAAAAAATTTTAAAAATTTTTTCAAAAAATTTTTAAAAATCGTGAGTAAAAATCGTAAAAGCTGCAATTAAGTATATAGAAAGGTTTAAAAATACTAAATTTTGTCTATAAAAAAACGGGAGGATTAGCTTTGAATATGAAAAAAAACGTAAGAAGAATTTTATCATTTATCGTGACAATGGTAATGGTATTGGCAGTAATGCCTGTATTCAGTTTTCCGATGAAGGCGAAAGCAGAAACGTCAGGTGATTTTGAATATGTAGTTAATGAAGAAGGGGAAATAACTATTACCAAATACAACGGAACGGGGGCTGATATTGTAATTCCGGCTAAAATTGAAGGAAAGCGAGTGGTTGGAGTAGGTGATAGAGCATTTTATGATAATGACTCTATTACAAGTGTAACATTTGTCGGAAACGTAAATAGTATTGGAGATTATGCATTCAGAAATTGTGAAGCTCTTACAAGTGTAACATTTAAAGGAAACGTAAATAGTATTGGATTTTATGCATTCGAATGTTGTGAAGCTCTTAAAAATGTAACATTTGAAGGAAATATAGACACCATTGTTGATCTTGCGTTCTCGGGATGTTACGATCTAACAAGTGTATCATTTGATGAAAATGTAGGAAACATTGGTGCATGTGCATTTCAAGGTTGTGATGATCTAACAAGTGTAACATTTGAAGGAAATGTAGGCAACATTTGTAAGCATGCGTTCGTGGGATGTGACGCTCTAACAAATGTAACATTTAAAGGAAACGTAGGAAGCATTTGTGATTATGCGTTCTCGGGATGTTACGATCTAACAAGTGTAACATTTAAAGGAAATGTAACCAGTATTGATAAAAGTGCGTTCGAGGATTGTGAAAAAATAGGAAATGTAATATTACCACAAGAAACGGTTATTGCTGATGATGCTTTTGAAAATACAACAAAAATATATAAGTATGGATTTGATTCTGATACATATACCGGCCAGGCTATCCCATTTGTAGTTAAGGTTAATGGTGTTGTGGATTCGAGTATTGACTATACTGTAACTTATAAAGATGCAAAAGAGGTGAAGGATGCAGGAGATTATACAGCTGAATTTACAATGACGAATCCAGCGTTTGGACCCATAGAAATAAAGCATACGGTTAAACCTCTTGATTTAAGTACATGTACGGTAGATTTTGGAGGTGCTACTTTTACATATAATAGTAAAGATCGGAAGGATATAGTTATAGATGCAATAGAATTAAAAAATGGTGAAAATAAAATTACAGCATCAAAAGGAGACTATTATTTTGAGTTTAGTAATGATAATGGTGTAACTTGGAAATCAGATACTGAATGCGTAAATGCCGGTTCATCATACATGGTCAAGCTTGTAGGAGCTGGTTCAAATTTCAATAGTTATACAACAGAAAGTTTTAAAATTTCCCCGAAAGAACTGACTATCACTGCAGATAGTGATACAAAAGCATGTGACGGAAGTGCTCTAACGAAAGACTCATATACTAATACAGCTCTTGCTGATGACGATAGCATAGAAAGTGTTACTATTACCGGCAGTCAGACTGAACCCGGATCTTGCGACAATGTTCCTAGTGGCGCAAAGATTGTTAATTCAGCTGGTGAGGATGTAACATCTTGTTATGCTATTACCTATGAAAATGGAACTCTTACTGTAGAAAATCATGCCTTTGACCAAAAGGTTGCAACAATTACATATTTCGATGAGGATGCTGATTTTACTCATGCAGCAAGATATTACTACAGCTGTAAATGTGGTAAGAAGGGAACAGAAACATTTGAAGCAGGAGAACCTCTTCCCACATATACAATCATATTTGATGCCAATGGCGGAAGTATTGAACCTGTATCGGCTGATACCAACGCTGAATATAAACTTGATTCACTTCCTACACCTTCATATGACGGCTACAATTTTCTCGGATGGTTCACAAACGAAACAGGTGGCGATGAAATAACAACTTCTACTGTATTCGGAGCAAATATGACCATTTTTGCTCATTGGGAAAAGAAAGAAGAGCCTAAGCCTGCTCAGGGCGGAACTGAGAAGCCTGAAACACCTACAGAGCCTTCGGTACCCGAGACACCCACTACACCTGAAACACCGAGCACACCCGAAACTCCGTCAGAGCCTGATACAGAAGACGTTAAAGAAGAAACAAAATCAGATTATCTCGATGAACTCTATGCATTGCTAAGAGAAGCAATCGCAAAAGGTGAAGAGCAGACAATTAACTGGAGCGCGGGAGATTCACTTCCGTACGATGTAATGAAGATACTCGAAGAGAATCCTCAGATTACACTTGTCTTTAACTACACATATATGGACGAAGATTTTAATGTAACAATTAGAGGTCGAGATGTTCAGGCAGATCCTAAAGTAAAATGGTGTGGACCTTTGTATCTTTACAGCATATATGGCGGATATAAAACCGATGAAAACGGCCTTAAAGAAAGCGGAACATATATTGTTCAGGCCGGAGATACGTTATCTGCATTAGCTGCAAAGTTTAATACCACGATTAAAAACCTCGTAGCATTAAACAACATAAAAGATGAAAATCTAATCTATATCGGCCAGGAACTGAAATATTAATTCTTTTACGATTAAAACACAAAGCGTTTGTGCCAAGGCACAGGCGCTTTTTTCGTTGGATTCTTTTATGATGAGCATTTATCCGCCTTTAAAAATCTTCGATTTTATGGTAAAATATCAAAGTGTATGTGCATAAAAAACACGAAATAAAAGAATAATCAGGATTTACTTAACATATATGAATTTAGAGCGATCTTTAAACCCCGAGCAGTATGAAGCTGTGATGCAGACGGAAGGACCGCTGCTTATATTAGCAGGTGCAGGTTCGGGTAAAACAAGAGTAATTACATACAGAATAGCGCATATGATTGATATGGGGATTTCTCCGTATAACATACTTGCGATCACCTTTACGAACAAAGCTGCGGAAGAAATGAGAAAGAGAGTGGATGACATAGTCGGATTCGGTGCGGATTCGATATGGGTTTCGACTTTTCATTCCACATGCGCACGTATCTTAAGACGTCATATTGATCTTTTAGGATACAATTCGGATTTCAGTATATATGATACAGATGATTCGAAGAAAGTCATGAATGACCTCCTAAAAAAGCATGGGCTTAATCCCAAGGAATATCCTCCTAAAATGATTCTCTCGACTATCAGTTCGAACAAGAATGAAATGGTTACGCCCGAAGAATATGAGTCGTTTGCCAAAGAAGATTACGAGAAAAAAGTGTCCTTTCTTTACAGGGAATATGAGAAGGTTCTTTTTGACAATAACGCGCTTGATTTCGACGATCTGTTGCTTCTTACTGTTGAGCTTTTCAAAAAAAACAAGGACGTTCTTGAAAATTATAGAAACAGATTTAAATACATACTTGTGGACGAGTATCAGGATACAAACTCGGTTCAGTTTGCGTTTATAAAACTGCTCGCTGATAAATACAAAAACCTTTGCGTGGTAGGTGACGACGATCAGTCAATCTATCGTTTCAGAGGTGCAAACATAAGAAATATTCTTGATTTCGAGAAGAATTATCCGACATGTAAGGTCGTTAAACTCGAGCAGAATTACCGTTCGACAGAAAATATTCTTAATGCCGCCAATGCTGTAATTGCGCATAATATCGGCAGAAAAGAAAAGACACTCTGGTCCGCAAGAGGAGACGGCAGCAAGATTCATTTCAGACAGTTTCCCTCTTCCAAGGACGAGGCTATGTTCGTTGCAAACGACATATATACCAAGGTCAGAAGACGTGATGCGTTAAGGAACGATATAGCAATACTTTACCGTACCAATCAGCAGTCGCGTGAACTTGAAGAAGTGATGCTGAGAGAAAACATTCCTTACACGATTGTAGGCGGCACAAACTTCTATTCAAGAAGAGAAATAAAAGACATTCTCGCATATCTTAAAACGATTGCAAACGGTAACGACAACTTAAACGTTGAAAGAATTGTCAATGTGCCCAAGCGCGGTATAGGCGAGACGTCACTCGGCAAAGCCAGAATGTATGCCGAGAATAATGAAATATCACTCTTCGAAGCACTGCTTCACGCCGACAGAATACCTTCGATAGGCAAAGCTGCAGATAAGATGAAGGATTTCGCATCGGATATCATTGTTTTCAGAGAGAGAATAAACGAAGGCGAATTCGACGATATTCCGGAGATTATATCCGAACTTATCGACAAGATTAAATACGAAGACTACATAAAAGAAAACGAAGACAAGGATGATGCTAACGACAGACTTGCCAATATAGACGAACTTATTTCAAAGGCTGCATATTTTGAAGAAAAATATCTGGCAGAAAACCCTGACGCCGAGAAAGGTCCGACACTTCAGGAATTCTTAAATGATGTATCGTTAGTTGCTGATATAGACAATGCGGATACTTCCCTTGACAGAATACTTATGATGACGCTTCATTCGGCGAAGGGACTTGAATTCTCACATGTATATATTGTGGGAATGGAAGACGGTTTATTCCCCGGAGAGAGAAGCATAACTTCATACAATTCCGAGGATATCGAGGAAGAAAGAAGACTCGCATATGTTGGTATCACAAGAGCCAAGGACGATTTGACTCTGACAGCGGCTCAAAGCAGAATGGCAAGAGGCCAGTGGCAGAATTATCCGATCAGCCGATTTGTAAGAGAGATACCCTCAGAGCTCTTAGATTCCGATACAAAGTTTAAAAAGAGCACAGCCGAAGAGATTCCCATGCAGCATTCTAAATACGCTTCTACGGGCATTTACGGCGGTTATTTGAGGAATTCTTCAAACGGTGCGTCAAAATCTATTTTCGGCGGAGTACCTTATGCATCGACAGGATTATTGTCAAACGGCAAACCCAAAGCCACGGCAAAGGTTAACATAACTCATAAAACAAATAACGAAACATTTAATCCAAGTGCAAGAGATGCCGATTTAGTTGACATAAAATCATCAAGCGATACAGCCAGGGTCAGCACGAATTATAAAACCGCCACAGTTAAAGCCACTGCAAAACCTCTAGGGTTTACTAAAGGCAGCGACCTTAAGAGCAATATAAACTATAAGGTTGGTGACAGAGTAAACCATATTAAATTTGGGGAAGGCACCGTAAAAGAAATTGACTCAAGTGGCGTTAACACTTATGTTAAAATAGAGTTCGACCAGTACGGTCAGAGAATACTCGATTCGAGATTTACGAAACTGACGGTGATTTAAAACATGAAAGCATTAATAAGAGCAGATGCGAATAAGAATATAGGACAGGGGCATGTGATGAGATGCCTCTCTGTTTGCGATGCTTTAAAAGAAAAAGGGCATGACTGTGTGTTCGTATGCGCCAAAGATACTCCCATGGATTTTATCATGAACAGAGGATATGACGTTTATTATCTTACAACGTCGTATAACAGAATGGATGATGAGCTTGCACTGCTTGAACAAATTATCGCCGAAGAAAAAGCAAATCTATTAATCATCGACAGTTATTATGTTTCCCAGGCATATTTACAGTCCGTAAAAGAATTAATCAAAACCGTATATCTCGACGATGTATATTCGTTTGCATACGATGTTGACTGCCTCATTAATTACAATGTATATGCAGATGCGGAAAAATACAAAGAGATGTATATGACCGAAGGGGTCAAAGAACCTGCAATGATAATAGGTCCGACATATGCGCCTTTAAGAAAAGAATTCACAGAGAAAAATATTCGTGAAATCAGTGAAATAAAGAATATTATGATTTCCGTAGGCGGAGCCGATCCCTTACATCTTGCATACGGATTTGCCGAAATATTATCCGGAGATGAATTTTTCAAAGATAAAAACATAAATATGATTCTCGGCAAAATGGAGCCGGATATTGACAAGATAAAAGACATTTGCGAAGCCACAAAAAACATTAACTATTTCGTAAATGTTAAAGACATGAAAGAAAAAATAGAAGAGGCTGACATAGTCATTTCCGCCGCAGGAAGCACGCAGTATGAAATCTGTGCATGCGGAAAGCCTTGTATATGTTTCTCAATGGCAGATAATCAGGTACCGGGCGGAGAGAAGTTCGGAGAGCTTGGTGCATTTATTTATGCGGGAGACGTAAGAAATAATGACGGCTTCTTTTATGATGTATTAAACGCGGTTAAACGCGTAGCTAAAGATCCAGCACTGGCAAAGGAAATGAGCAGAAAGGCTTCGGAAATTACTGACGGACACGGAGCGGAAAGAATAGTGGGAAGATTGGAAAAATTATTTGGGAGATAAGAAATTGGCAAACGATAATTTTGATGTTTTTATCAGTTATTCAAGCAAAAACAAAAATGTTGCGGATGCAATAGTTGCAGAATTTGAATCAAGCGGTATCAAATGCTGGTATGCGCCGAGAGATATTATGCCCGGAGAAGAATGGGTAACGGCCATTACAAAAGCGCTTGAAGACTGCAAACTGCAGGTGCTTATTTATACCGAGGATTCCAACACTTCAAGACAGGTTATGAATGAAGTTGCCATGGCATTCAATGCAGGCAAAACTATTGTTCCTTTCAGATTGTCCGAGGAGAAAATGAGTTCCGAATTCGAATATTATCTGACACGCGTTCACTGGCTTGATGCGATTACACCGCCTTTGCAGGAAAAAATCGAGGACTTAAGGGAATATGTCGATATTATCCTAAGCGGCGTGGACACATCCAATTTGAGCCGTAATGCCGTAAAAAAGCAGAAATCCGAAAAAATCGAACCTAAGAAAAAAAGCAAAAAGAAAGTAATACTTCCCGTAGCTATTATCGGAGCATTATGTGCTGTTTTAGCTTTATTTCTTATTGTTGCAATTGCGATAGTTTCAATTGTCGGAATCGCCGGCAGCGGTAAGAGATATATGAAAAAAGGTCTTGAGGCTTACTATTCCCAATACCAGGGCAGCAGTGACAACGAGGCTGCGAGAGAGTATTTCGAAAAAGCTGCCAAAAAAGGAAAGGCCGATGCATATTATTACCTCGGTATGCTGGATGAGAGAGAATATAACTATCCGTCCGCCAAAGAGAACTATGAAAAAGGCGTTGAAAATGGAAGCGACCTGGCGCGTTTGGAACTTGGTAATCTGTATGAGAATGGAATGGGAGTATATCCGGACCTTGTCAAAGCCATAAGTCTGTACGATGAGGCAATGGCCAACGGATGCCTTGAAGCATATTGTTTTGAAGGAAACTTTTATATAAGCGGATATCTTAATTATGAAGACGGGGCCGAGGATGCTTTTAGATATTTAGAAAAATCCACTGCGAGCAACGTAAAAGAGGTTGCGGGCGATTCATATATTGATCTTGGATATTTATATGAGAATGGAGTTTTCGGAGTTGAGAAAGATACCTCGAAGGCTTTGGAGTGTTATGAAAAAGCAATGAAAGTATATCCCTTTTATGAGGGAGCCTGCTGTTATAATATAGCTGAACTTTATCTCTCAGACGGCGATTTTGTAAATTCGGAAATTTATTACAAAAAGTCTCAGGATTTTTATATGAAAGCGGCCGACAAAGAAAATGCGTATTCCATGATTTCGGCAGGAAACGGTTTTTATTATGGATTCGGCGTAGAAAAAGATTATGAAAAAGCCATGGATTATTACCGCAAAGCTGCTGATTTAAATATTCCGGAGGCTATCTGCGACATAGGACTTTTGTACGAATACGGAAGCGGCAGTGTTAAGCAGGATTATAACAAAGCATATGAGTGGTATAAAAAAGCAGCAGATATGAATTATTCCGAAGCCATGAAGCGTATCGGAGATATGTATCTTTATGGAGAATTCGGGCAGAAAGAGGACGGAACAGACGACTATAATGCAGCCAGGGCCTGGTACGAAAAAGCAATTGAAAACGGATGTCTGGACGCATATGTTTCACTGGGCGTGATGTACGAATACGGGTATGGCGCTGACGTCGATTACTACAAGGCTTGTGATCTGTATAAGAAAAGCGCGGAACACGGCAATTCCGATGCTATGTGGCAGCTGGGTGATTTATACGAACAGGGATTTTTGCCTGAAGATGATGACAATACCGCATTGGGATGGTTTTATAAAGCTGCCACATATCAAAATACAGACGCAATGAACAGCATCGGATTGATCTATGAAATGCAGGGTGATTATGAAACTGCTCAAAAGTGGTTTATGGCAGCAGCGGCAAGGAATGATGCCGAGGCTATGAGAAATCTTGGATATCTGTTCTATTACGGTGCTTCGGACGGCAATCCTGATTATGAAAGCGCGTATAAATGGCTTAAAAAAGCGATGGAAGCAGGAGATTGGAATGCCAAAACAGTAGTTGCGTATATGTTAATGGACGGTCTCGGTGTCAGCCAAAATCGCGGAGAGGCTAAGGAACTTTTGGAAGAAATTGAAAGCGACGGATATGCTGACAGTGCAGTATATTACGCGCTCGGTGACATATACCATGATGATATAGAAGTTCCCAGAGACAATGCGTTAGCAATTTTATATTATGAAAAGGCCGCAGATATGGGTTATACACCGGCATGCGATAAACTCGGCAAGATGTATTATTACGGTTACGAGGTGAATCAGGATACTTCCAAAGCTTATTATTATTTGCAGAAAGCTGTTGATAATCAGGATGCATCAGCAGAAACTTATAAGTTGATGGGAGATATGTACTTTGTGGGTAACATAGTCACCATGAACACCGAAACCGCCCTGAAGTATTATCTTATTGCTGAACAGAAAGGCTACGAAGATGCTGAGATGTATGGAATTATGGGAAGAATTTATTACTGGGACGCAGATTACTCCAAGAGTGCTTCGTATTTTGAAAAAGCTTCAAATCTGAGCAGCAATCCTGAAGAAATGTACAATTGCGGCTGCGCATATTACACAATGGGAAATTATCAGATGGCTCTTTTATGGTACGGAAAAGCACTTGAGAATGACTTTGAAAGAAGCGATTATCTTAAGCAGGATATAAGAAATATGGTGAATGACGGACTTATAACCGTGGAGGATGCGGAACCCTATCTTAATTAACATAATATTTTTTAAAAATTGTATCTTTTTTAAATTTTTAGTGATATAATAATTCCATAGAACTTCTGAATTTGCAAAAGGGGGTCAAGAAAATGGCTAATATTTTAAAAGTGTTCAAAAAGATTAAGGATTTCGATGATTTCCTTGAAATGACAAAATTAGATGGTATTATAAACAGAAAGAAAAGAGAGCAGGAAGAAGCTGAAGCTGCAAAGAGACGTAATATTATCATTACAATCCTTGCAATCGTAGGTGCAATTGCTGCAGTAGCAGGTATTGCTTATCTTGTTTATCGTTACCTCACACCTGATTATCTTGAAGATTTCGATGATGACTTCGATGATGATTTCGATGATGATTTCTTTGATGACGAAGACGCAATCGAAATTAAGGATGACAAGGAAGAGGAATAATCAGACTTTTCTAAATCAAAATATATAGAAGTGTATAAAAAGGAACGACATGATTTTTGTGTTGTTCTTTTTTATGTGCCCGGCTCCTAGAATACCATTGCACAGACCTTCCATTCGCCGTCTTCTTTATAATAATAGAAACGTGCATCGGTAACCACATCACGAGGGCGTACGCCGTAGATTAGCATATGCTGCGTGTGTTCGATCTCACAGTAAAATGCCTCGCTGCTATAAGGGATAAACTCGATTATTTTATCCTCTACGCTTTCCGTGGTGTGATTGGGGAAGTATTTAAGATTACCGCTGTTTGATTTGATTTCACTGACAATCATATTGTTTTTGGTAAATATCTTATCAAGTGCCGAGTCGTTGATTTCACGGCATACAACCTGCGCATAAGTGTGTACGGCTTCGGTAGCGAAGGCTTTCATTTCTTCTTCGACTTCCTTGGGTGCAGAAATCGGAGTCTCGTATACGCCGGTATTGTTGTTTAATGTGGGAGTTATTTTCTGTCCGTAGCCGTTTACGACTTTGATCGTAGGTTTTTCGAAAAAGCCGGTTATCTGATAATATTTTTTAAGCGGAAGTTCCGTAAATCCCTCGAAATGTTTTTCTTTGTTTAAATCAAGTCTGGTTACATATTCAGGAGATACTTTTATATCATTTACATAGACTTCGCAGTCGGTGTATGCCTGGATATTTACGGAAAATTCAGCATCGGAATACATATCAAAACTTTCTATGCGATAAATCGGCAGATCGTATTTGCGCTTTTCATCCGTCTGGATTAGGTTAACCTGACCTACGATATAATTATCCGCGGTAATATGATATACAGGGTTTTTATCTGTTGATTCGGTTGCTTCAACATAGGCGATTTCTTTTCCTTCAAGAAGCTTCGAATAATAATTCTCAACATTCGTACCGGTTTCAAATTCATTTATCTCGGGCTTGTCAGAAACGGCCGCATAGATTGAATCAAAATCAAGCGGATCAAACATTTCAAAGAAATCATCCATCACATGGTAGGGGAGTGACGCCTGATATACTTCTTCGTAATCTCCGAGGAAGAAATAAAATCTGTACAGTAAAACTCCGATTACTGTTAAAAGAATCGCTGCCCATACTACCAAGAAAATAATAAATCCTTTTTTGGGCTTTTTCTTTGTGGCTGCTTCGATTCTTTCGATTGCGGCTTCTCTTTTTTCAGCCTGCTCTTTTAATTTGCTTTTTTTGATTTCCTTTTCTTCTTTTCCGTCAAGGGATAAAAATGCCTTTTCCGAGGCCTTTTTGCTTTCTTTTATCTTCTTTTCGAGCGACTTAAAAGAAACGTCCTCTGCCCATGAAGCATCAGGCGTATCCATATTGCTTAATTTCTTTTTTTCGTTAAACATGTCCCGGTTCATATTTACCTCTTTTCCACGACAAAAGCCGTAGGCATGGCTCTGTTACCGAGAGTACAGCTTGAGACTATTTCTTCGCCATTATAAACCATGGAAGAAGACATACCGCCGTCAAGATTGGCTGCATTAACCGCGCCAAATTCTTCCATGACCGTTATTAAATCGCCCATTGTTGCGCCAAGAGAAGAGGGCTGTCTGCCTTCGATTACAAGGAGAAGCACATCGCCGTTTTCTCTTTGTCCGATGGCGGTTCTGGGATTAAGACCGCTTCCCGAACCTGAATACTTGGCCGATTTTCCGTTTACAATTAAAGCGGGACCGAAAGATACCGCATCTCTTACACCTATTGACTGAGCGTATCCTGCAGTCATTCTGCCGACCACAAGTACATCGTCTTTTGTAAAGCCGTATACATCGTATGATGTCTCGGGATCACCGAAACGAAGCACACCTTCGGAGAATACGACACCTTCAGGCATTCCGCCCGAACCAAGGCCTATTTCATCATCGTATTTACCGCCGTTTACACCTGCCACGCAGTCGTATTTTTCAACGAGCTTGGGAAGAGTTAGACCGGGCGCATCGTAATCGTAATAATCGAGTGTTGCAACCTTTACACGCGAAGGGTCATAAATTACCATCATCTTGCCCTTGTACGTGTCGCCGTGAACATCGAAGACATCTATACCGTCACCGTCGGGATCTATTGAAGGATCGCTCTGAGGCTCTATGACGTCACTTTCGATTCCTGCCTCGGGTGATGCGGAGGCTGCGGTTTTAACCATAGCAATATCCGTTATTTCCGTAAATTCCGATGTATTGTTTTTGGATAATATTTCGTCGATTTCTTCTTGGGATAAATAGATGTCAGCCAGTACGCCGCCGACACTTGATTCTTTTGCGGAAGCAACAAAAAGATCCCTTATTCTCGAGGATGGACCTTTGTTTACAAAGTAAAAGAAAATGTAAGAACCGACCAAAAGAATGAGGAGTGTTACGCCAAACCAAATAAAGAACCGACCGACAAAGCGACCGATTCGGGAAAACACAGAATTCCTCTTCCTACTTTTAGTTGTTTTCATGATTATAAAATACCATATTTTGTAGTTTAGGACAATAAGATTATATATAAATATTATTTTATATAAGAATAATGAATTTCGTGTGTTTTAATTGAATCTGATTTGATTAAATTATATAATGTATTTTATTGTGGGTTATGAGAGCATTTATAAGACTTCAAAGGGGATATGGAATGAAATATCAGGTGCCTGACTCGCACTAGGGAACTTCGTTCCCGTCGGCGGTCTGGCTCCGAAGAAGGAATAATAGAAAAATGGAAAAGAAAAAAGAAGGTTTTGGTAGTAAGATCGGTTTTGTTTTTGCAGCTGCGGGATCTGCGGTAGGACTTGGAAATATCTGGAGATTTCCTTATCTGGCAGCTAAATACGGCGGAGGTATTTTTCTTTTAATATATCTTATATTAGCGGTTACATTCGGCTTTTCACTTATGATTACCGAAATTGCAATAGGCAGAAAAACCGGCAAATCGGTTATCGGAGCTTATAAGGATGTGGATAAAAGATTTACATTTTTAGGACCCATAGCGGCAATCGTACCTTTTATCATAACTCCGTATTACTGTGTAATCGGCGGATGGGTTCTTAAATATTTAACCGTGTTTGTAGTTGGAAGCGGAAAGAGTGTAGCTGACGAAGGAAGCTTCTTTGGCAGTTTTATAGGCAACTGGTTTCAGCCCACACTTTTCTTCGTTATATTTGCCTTTCTCACTGCATTGGTTGTAATTCTTGGCGTACAGAAAGGTATCGAGGCTATCAGTAAAATCCTGATGCCGATTCTCCTTATTCTGATCGTTGGTATTGCTGTTTATACAATGACTATTCCCGGTGCTCTTGACGGCCTTAAATACTATGTACTTCCTAACTTCAAGGGATTTACCGTTACTGTATTTTTAAAGACTCTTGTAGCGGCTATGGGACAGCTTTTCTATTCAATGTCGCTTGCAATGGGTATTATGGTTACATACGGCTCATACATGAGAAAAGAGGACTCGCTTGAGGGTTCTGTAAGACAGATAGAAATATTTGATACAGCGGTTGCATTCCTTGCAGGTATGATAATTGTTCCCGCGGTATTCGCTTTCAGCGGCGGTAACGCAGAGTCATTAAACGCAGGTCCGAGTCTTATGTTTGTAACGCTTCCTAACGTGTTTAAGACGATGAAGGGCGGTCAGATAGTAGGTGCATTCTTCTTTTCACTCGTTGCGCTTGCAGCACTTACATCTGCCATTTCACTGCTTGAGACAATAGTATCTATTATCTGCGAAAGATTTAAAATCGGCAGAATACTCGGAACTCTTATCTGCTTTGCATTTGTAGTAATAGTCGGACTTACATCCGTATTCGGATACAGTATCTGGAATGAAGTTAAGATATTCGGATATCAGTTCCTCGACTTCTACGATTTCGTCTCAAACAACGTGATTATGCCCATAGTATCGCTTCTAACCTGCGTACTCATAGGATACTTTGTAAAAACAAAATTCGTGGAAGACGAAGTTTTATACGGAGAGAAGAAATTCGGTGCCAAGGGCTTGTACAAGGTTATGATTTTAGCCATCTGTCCGATTTGTATGATAGTAATTCTTATAAGCAATTTCTTCTTAAGTCTGTAGTTTAAAGAAATAAAGCACCTCGATTTTTTATATTTCGAGGTGTTTTTTATGTGTTTGTATTTTATGAACGAAAGTTTATTTTTCTCCTTAGGTTAAATTTACATCATTATTTCTCACATATAAGTCAATTAGAGGTCCATTTATGACCAATGACGTTGTGGCTTTTTTGAATGTGCGATGCTATAATTATTGCAAATAAAGAAAAGAAAAGGTTATGTTAAAAATCGAAAGGAGGATTTGTTATGATCGGTTTAATAGGATTTAATTGGTTCAATAATACCAACAGTGTTGGCAGAGACTTATGGGCTCTTGCTCTTTCTGAAGGCGGCGGAAATCCCGGAATGAAACACAACCCCATCTATGTAAAAGAGAGCAATGAATCCGCCACAGAAACAATTGAAGAAATAACAGAAGCAGATTCCTTTGACGAATAAGCTTCAGGAGGTTAAATAATGGAATTTTTACTTTTAAGCGGAAGCGGTATCAATGATGCGTTAACAAACATTGAAACCGGACTTAATTCCGCGAATAACTCGGCATTTTCCTTATACGGAATATTCGCTGCTTTTGCGGGAATGCTCGGAATTAGTATCTGGGTTTTGGGAATTATAGGTGCAATCATTTCATCGATATTCGGATTTATTTTGTTAATCCTTGAATATCTTCTTCCTGCCATAGCGCTCTATAAACTGGCTAAAAAAGCAGGATATAAATATCCCTGGCTTGGGTTTATTCCGTTTGCTCAGACATATCTAGAATTCGTCCTGCCGCGAAGGGAATTCAACCTTCTTGTTAAGACCAAGAAACGTAATTACATGGGAATTGCTTTTCTTGTACTTTCATTATTCGGAACCAGTATCATCGTTGCGTTAAATGTTGTTCCCGCAGTAGGACAGCTTTTGGATCTTCTTTTACCCATTGTACTTATGGCGATGGCATGGCGTAAAAAATACGATATGCTTGTTACTTTCAGAAGCAAGGAACTTGCGCTTCCGATTTCGATTATCAGTATTTTTGTTCCCTGGCTTTATACCATCGTTTTGATCTTCTCTATGAATCAGGAACCTGAGTACGGCGTAGGAAATTACTATAACGTATACATGGAAGATCATTAAATATCTGTTTTGTGATGTTTATGGAATTTCGTCGGCATTTTTATGCCGGCGAAATTTCCGCGTTTTAAAATATACTTGATTAAAGGTTGAGGCATGAAAAAAGGCGACAGTTTTGAAGGCTATGTAACTAAATATGATTTTCCCAATGTAGGGCATGTTGAAGTTTCGGACGAGAACGGAACATATGACATTAAGATTAAGAACGCTATTCTCGGACAGAAGGTTAAAGGCACCGTAAATAAAAAGAAACACGGGCTTCTGGAAGCAAGACTTGAAGAGGTAATCGAGAGAGCGCCTGAAGAAACTGCCGAACCCTGTCCGCATTTTAAAGAGTGTGGCGGATGTACATACCAGACTTTTCCTTACGAAAGCCAGCTTATAATAAAAGAGAAGCAGATTGTCGATATGCTAAAAAAGTCCCTGGGCGAGAACGCTTTGGATGTAGATAACGCATACGAAGGAATCTTGGGAAGTCCCGACGAGAGTGAATACAGAAACAAAATGGAGTTTTCGTTCGGAGACGAATATAAGGACGGTCCTTTGGCACTTGGCATGCATAAAAGAAACAGCACTTATGATGTTGTTAATACATTTGAATGCAGAATAGTGGATGAGGATTATAGAAGGATTCTTAAAACCACTTTTGATTATTTTACGAGCCTAAACATTCCCTATTATCACAAGATGAGACATGAGGGCGTTCTTCGTCATTTATGTGTAAGGAAGGGCAGAAAATCCGGAGAAATACTTGTGTTCCTTGTAACTTCTTCTCAGTGGAACAATAAGTATTCGAAAGAAGAGTGGGCCGGTATTCTTGATAATTGGAAGAATGAATTATTAAGCATAGATACTAAGGGAACATATGCGGGGATTTTGCATATCAAAAATGATTCGCTTGCCGATGCGGTTATAGACGAGGGAAGCACAATTCTTTTTGGAAAGGATTATTTTGAAGAGGAACTGCTTGGACTTAAGTTTAAGATATCGCCGTTTTCTTTCTTCCAGAATAATTCACTTGCGGCAGAGATTTTATATTCCAAAGTTAAGGAATATCTTTTAACAGGTATTGAAGGAAAACCAGTTGTATATGATTTGTATACTGGTACGGGAACAATCGCCCAGCTTGTATCCGAGGCAACGAGTAAAACAATAGGTGTTGAGATAGTAGAAGAGGCTGTAGAAGCAGCTAAAATAAGCGCAGAGCGTAATAATATTAAAAACTGTGAATTTATTGCGGGAGATGTTTTAAAATGCTTGGAGGGCATAGAAACGCTTCCTGACTATATTATACTTGATCCGCCCAGAGACGGAATCAATCCAAAGGCTCTGGAAATAATCCTTGGCTATGGAGTTAAAAGGATAGTATATGTATCTTGTAAGCCTTCGAGTCTGGCAAGAGATATATCCGCATTTTATGAAAAAGGATATAAACTTGAAAAGATGTGCTTAACGGATTTGTTCCCGAGCACATATCACTGCGAGACCGTATGTTTGTTGACCAAATAAAATAAAACCTGTCCCTTAATCGGGACAGGTCGTTTTTTTTTCTTTTATGGTGTCAGATGTGAAGGGCCTCTGAAGAGGAACATCGCTTCTTTTATGTTGAGTCCTAAAAGAAGCATTGTAAGTCTGTCGATACCAAGGCCGAATCCGCCGTGAGGAGGACATCCGTATTTGAAGAATTCAAGATAGAATTTAACGTCTTCGGTAAGTCCCTTCTCGTCAGCCTGAGCCTTTAATACATCATATCTGTGCTCACGCTGTGCACCTGTTGTGATTTCAACACCTCTCCAGATAAGGTCGTAACCCTGAGGAACGCCCTTTTCGTCACGCATGTGATAGAAGGCTCTCTTTTCCGCACTGTAATCTGTGATAAAGAGGAATTCGTGGCCATAATGTTTCTTAACCCACTGATAGCTTAAACGTTCTGCATCTGTTGTAAGATCACCTTTTTCAGAATCGGGAACTGTGTATCCGTATTCTTTTTCGAGTGCATCATAAAGATCCGCAAGTTTTACTCTGGGGAAAGGAGTTGTGGGAACGATTACTTCTGCATCAAATTCTTCGGTAGAGAAGAGTTCTTTGATCTTATCGCCGTATTTTTCCTTAACCTTTGTAAGAGCATATGTGATTAAGTTTTCCTCCATTTTCATTACATCTTCGCAGCCGTTGATGTAAGAAAATTCAAGGTCGAAACATGTGAATTCTGTAGCATGCTTGCTGGTAAAAGATTTCTCTGCTCTGAAAACAGGGCCTACTTCGAAGATCTTTTCAAAACCTGAAGCCATAGCCATTTGTTTGTAGAACTGAGGGCTCTGTGCAAGATAAGCATAGGGAAGGTTGTAGTTGGGGAAGTAGTCAAGTCTGAATACATCCGCGCCTGATTCACTTGCAGCAGCAATAAGCTTGGGAGTGTGTATTTCGATAAATTCTTTGTTAAGTAAGAATTCACGAAGAGCAGCTGTAAGAGTGGTTTGAGCCTTGAACATAAGCTGGTTTCTTTCGGTACGAAGATCAATCCATCTGTATTCGATTCTCTGATCTATTGAAGAACGCTCAACGGCTGCTTTTTTCTTGGTAGCGGGAATATATTCCCTTGCAATGGGAAGTGCAGCGGCAACCGATTCGATTTCGATGCTTGAAGGAATGATTTCAACTCCGCCGAGTTTTACGAAATCGCTTAAAAGCACTTTACCGGTTACTCTTACAACAGTATCGGGAGTGATTTTGCTTAAGGTTTCTTCCCAGTCGGGATGGAGTTCTTTTTCGATTGTTACCTGAACTCTGCCCGTGATATCTTTAAGTACAAGGAAAGCCATTGCCTTGCCGTCTCTGTAGTTGTCTACGAAACCTGCAAGTGAGACTTCTTTGTCTGCATATTCTTTAACATTTTCAATGTAAATACGTTCCATTAAATAACCTCTTTTCAAGAAAATTTTACCTTTAATAGTGTAAAACCCCAACGGATAAAAGTCAACTAAAGGAAATGCTATAAATTAAAGAAAAAATATATTTTTTTTATGATTTGTGCTATGATAACTATGTATGGTGTTTTTTGTGTAAAGTGGGCATTTTAGTAGGGCTAAAATATGCATAAAAGTCGAAAAACTGCATTTATAATCGGTGCAATCATTTTCGTGTTGATTGGTGCCGGATTCTTATTTCTTTTTATACGTGTAAAAAATACACCTGAAATCACTGTTATTCAGACTGCTGCAGACACTAACGTCAACAAGGGAGATTTGCATGTTGACATGCCTATTGTCAAGGGGTGGAATGACAGCGGATTTCATGCTAATCAGTATGACGCCAAGCTTTACAACAATACATTTAACAACGTAAAAGACTGGTCAATCACACTCAAACTTCCCAACAATGCAAAAGTAAACGATTCCTGGAACATTTCCATTTATGAAAATGATGACGGAACCGTAACAATCATAAATACGCCCAATCAGGGATTTAACGACATTATTGAGCCTAAGGAATTTATTACTTTCGGCTTCATTCTTTTTTCCAATTCAGACGAAGAAATAACCGACTTTGTTGTTAAGGCAACACCTGAAGCAAAAATAACTGATTATCCGCTTTATTATATTTTGCTTGCAATGGTATTTATAAATATCGTTTTTGTGTCGATAAATATTGCGGTGGTTATAAAAGATCACCAGTACAAAGTCAGAACTGAGCATGACCGTAAGATTATCATTCAGTCAATGAAGACTTTCACCAATTTTATCGATGCGAAGGATAAGTACACTCGAGGCCATTCGATACGTGTCGGCTTCTACACCAAAAAGATAGCCGAGAGAATGGACTTTGATGAGGATGAGCTTGACAATATCTACTACATCGCGCTTCTTCATGATGTCGGCAAAATCAATATTTCCGATGTAATACTTAATAAGCCTGGCAAACTTGATGACGAAGAGAGAGATATTATCAAAACACATACGACAAACGGAGCACAGATCCTAAAAGATTTCAGTTCGGTTCCTCATATCGTCGAAGGTGCAAGATACCATCACGAGAGATATGACGGTAAGGGATATCCCGAAGGTTTATCGGGTGAACAGATTCCGCTTGTTGCAAGAATAATCGGTGTTGCAGATGCTTTTGATGCAATGAATTCGGACAGATGCTACAGAAAAGCATATCCGATGGAAAAGATCGTAAAAGAATTAAAAGAGGGAGCAGGCAAACAGTTTGATCCCGAAGTGGTAAAAGTAATGCTTGAACTGATAGAAGAAAAGGTATTCTACGGTATCGGTTCGGACGATAACGAAGAATAATGTTTATCTGAGGATCTTTTAGGAGGACAAATGTTGAAGAAATTCTTAAAGACTACCAAAGGAAAAGTTATTGGTATCAGTGCTGCTGTGGCTGCTGTCACACTTGTGGCTGTTGTTGCCGCTATGCTGATTATTAACAGTAATAAATACAGAAGTATTTCTGTTGCTGATGTAAAAGGAATCGTAAACATAATCGGCCAGAAAAACAACGGACAGGCATACAAGGGGCAGCGTCTTTTTGATGGTGATGATGTCAGTGTAATGGAAGACTCAGAGCTTACTTTGTGCTTGAATAACGACAAGTATGTTTATGCCGATGAAAACACGCATTTCAAACTTGAGGCTGCTTCGTCAAAGCAGGGCAACAAGTTAAAGATAGTCCTTGATAAAGGTTCCGAATTAAACGTTCTTACAGCCAAACTTGGAGACGGTGACACATATCAGGTTGATACTCCAAACTCCACAATGTCTGTAAGAGGTACCAGATTCAGAATGACCGTTTACACAGGTGCAGACGGATATACCTATACACTGCTTGAGGTTCAAAGCGGTATTGTTCTTACGCAGTTAAAGACCTTAACGGGCGAGTATAACGGAGTTGAAAAAGAATTCTTCGCAGGCCAGAGCGCACTTATCAGAGGAGGAGATGATTTCTCTGAATTCGTGCTTTCCGAAGAGCAGGAAGAAGTATGGTTCCTTGATTACAACAGCCTTCCTTCAGAAGCGGTTCCCAGATTAGTTGAGCTCCTAAAAAAAGGCGAAGAGCTTGAACAGGCAGCAAAAGAGGCAGAAGAGAAAGCTATAGCTGAGGCTGAAGAAAAAGAAAAGGCTCAGGTTGCCGAAAAAGATACAGATAAAGACAAAGACGCCGACAAGGATACCGACGCGGATAAAGATGCCGATAAAGACGCCGACAAGGATTCTAAGGATAAGGATGCAAAGGATTCTAAAGACGCGAAGGATTCTAAGGATAACAAGGATAATAAAGATAACAAAGACAACAAAGATACCGCCAAGGATAACAATGACGCAAACAATCAGGCGAATAATGGCGGAGAACAGAATAATAATGGCGGTGGTGGACAGCCAGCAAGCAATCCCCAGCCCGCAAGTAATCCTGAGCCTGCACATACGCATACATGGGTAGATGTAATAGATACAGCTGAAACTTGTGGTGCTACAGGTATAAAGCATCAGGAATGTTCTGGATGCCATGCAATACAAAACGAGAATACTGTTATACCGGCAACGGGTCAGCATTCATATGGAGATTGGAACGAAGATACTGCTCCAACATGTGGAAAGCCGGGTCATAAAACACGTACTTGTAGTGTATGTGGAGCAACAGAAGAGGCGGATATTCCTGCTACAGGAAATCATACGTATGGAGCTTGGTCAGAAGATACTGCTGCAACATGCGGAAGTCTGGGTCACCAAACACGTATTTGTAGTGTATGTGGAGCAACAGAAGGAGAGGACATTCCTGCTACAGGATTGCATAAAGGTTTGTTTGATCATATGGAAGAGATAAAAGATGAAAACGGTAATTTACTTCAAGAAATTCAATGGTATAAATGTGATGATTGCGGTCAATTATATCATTATTAGAAAGACAATTAGATATAGATAAGAAATAGTTTTCAGAAAAAGGGGGTAAAGATATGTCAAACACTAATTCATCAGATGCAGCTGTTGCTTTATTTGCCGGTGGAGCATCAATATTTTTTATAATTTTTGTAATAGTATATTCGTTAGTTATTATTGCTTTCTGCACACTATTAATTGTCAGTTTGTGGAAAATATTTGTAAAAGCCGGACAACCCGGATGGGCGTGTCTGATTCCTATTTATAATTTCTGGGTAATGTCAGAGATTTCATGCAACAATAACATCATGTTTTTCATATTCTGCTTTATTCCATTTTTAAATATCGTTGCGATAATAGCATATACATTTGGAATAGCAAAGACATTCGGAAAAGGAGTAGGATTTGCCATAGCAACAATTTTCTTTTATTTTATTACTTTCCCGATTCTTGCGTTCGGAAAAGCTACATATGATCCGACTAAGAAAATCTGTTAAACTTTTAAACCCCTGATTACGGAGAAAATATGTCCAAAATAATCGGAATCGATCTTGGAACCACCAACAGCCTTGTGACTGTCTGGGAAGACGGAAAAGCCGTATGCATACCCAATGCATACGGTGATTTTCTTACGCCCAGCGTTGTGAGTTTTGACGGCGAAGAAGTGATAGTCGGCAAGGCGGCCAAAGAAAGACTTATTACCGCCCCCGACGATACTATCGCTTCTTTTAAGCGTAATATGGGCAGGAAAACTCTTCTTAAGAATAAGTTCACGGCAGCAGAGCTTTCTTCTTTTATACTTAAAAATCTTAAGGCGGATGCGGAGAGATACCTAAAAGAAGAAGTGACAGAGGCTGTAATCAGTGTTCCGGCTTACTTTGACGATAAGGCCAGGAAAGCTACCAAACTCGCGGGAGAACTCGCAGGACTTACTGTAAACCGTATCATTAACGAGCCATCGGCAGCAGCCTTAGGATATCTTAAAAACACTGAAAAAGGCCGTGAATTAAGCGGAGATTTTGATAACCATAAGCTCCTTGTATTTGACTTTGGCGGCGGTACGCTGGATGTGTCATTGCTTGAAACATTTGAAAATGTCGTGGAGATAATATCCGTCAGCGGTGACAATATGCAAGGCGGCATCGATTTTGATAAGGCAATTGCAATTAACTATATTAAGAGCCTGGATAAGGATCCGGCTCAGATTAAACCGCAGGATTATAATATTATCCTTGAGGATGCCGAGGCGCTTAAGAGGAAATTAAGCGAGAAAAAAGAAGCGAGTGTCAAGGTCAATGCAAAGGGCTACAAGGGCATTATGTCCCTTACGATGAAGGAATTCGCCGCTCTTTCGGCTCCGATATTCAAGAAAATATATGTTCCGATTCAAAACGTATTAAGAGATTCGGGCAACAAACCCGAAGACATCAACGAAGTAATCGTAGTCGGCGGCTCGGGCAAAATGCCCATAGTGCAGCAGTATTTAAAGCACATTCTGAAAAAAGACAAGCTCTACGTATACGAGCCTGATAAAATTGTCGCTCTCGGAATGGGCGTTTATGCCGGCATCAAAGAGAGAGACGAGGATGTAAAAGACGTGATTTTAACCGATGTTGCGCCTTTTTCACTCGGAATATCGACTGTGAATTACACCAATCCCGAAAAGCCGCTTTCATCTTTTATCATACCTCGTAATACCGCGCTTCCTGCATCGAGAACACATCCGTATACAGTGCTTTATGACGGGCAGGGCATCATAAAAGTGGATATTTTCCAGGGCGAGGAAATGTATGCCGAGGAAAACAGACAGATTGGCAGCTTCGAGGTAAACTTGCACGGGCTTGGCAAAGAAGGGATGCTTACGTATATTACGTTCACCTATGATTTAAATGGCTTCCTCATCGTGAATGTAGATATTCCCGACCTTGAGATGACGCAGGAAGAACTCTTCGTTGACAACGAACTCGGTCTTGATGAAGAGACGGTAAAGAAGAAAGTTGAGCAGCTTAAAGGTCTTAAACTGGTGTCTTACGAGGACGAGGAAAACTTAAGAATCATCGAATGGGGCAAGAAACTATTCGTGCAGTGTCCCGATAATATTAAACGTGAGATTTCCAAGAAAATACTTTTCTTCGAGAGCAAGCTCGCCGAGGACAGATACGAGGCTATAAAGCTCAGAAAATACCTTAAAATGTATTTTCTTAACATAGAGATGACGATACTTAAGAATCTGCTCGAAAATTACGAGTACGACGATTCGTGGCTCGATGAGGAAACCAGGGAGAGCGACGAATCCTTCAAACGCTGGGAAGAGGATCATAAGAATGATAAAGAATGAGTTTGAAAGTCTTTTTGCCATCCTTGGCCTGGCTCCAACCAATGACTTGAAAGCGATTCGAAAAGCCTACTCCAAAATGTCGGCTAAATATCATCCCGAAGAAAATCCCGAGGAATGGAAGAAGATACACAATGCATTCAAGAGTCTGACAGAAATTCTAAATAACGAAAAAGGTATGGAGGAACTGGCTCAGATTGCTTTTTCGGAAATTCTTGATACGCCTAAAGAGAAGAATGCATATTATCACGTAAAGGGTCAAAAGGCAGAAGAGCTGGACAAAGAAGCGGATATCTCAATTGAATCTTTTCTGTCAAAAGATAATTATTCTTTTTACCGTTTTTGGGATGATTTGGAAAAGAGTATTAACGAAGAAGATAACACAGATGAAACTTCGGATACATCTGATGCAGGATTTGATATAATCCGTGAATTCGTTGATGCCATTGACAAAACAGCCGAAGAAATTGAGTCGGATGATGAAGCCGAAGAGGCCTTCTGGGCAGATATATTAAGTATCATGCCTGAGGAAAAAGAGCCCGAAGACAAAGCAGAGGCTGACAGGAAGAGGAAGGAACGCGACGATCTTGAGTTTTTTGCGGGGCTGGTAAAAAAGGCATATGCCGAGGACCCATGGCTTCCCGACAAGACTGTTCTGACTCTAAAGAGCATGAACGAATTCATGACACATCCTCTGTACCGGGATATGCTTAGAAACAGTAAATTTCTTCCGATGCTTATAGAAGCCTTAAGAGGAAGATATATTGAAAATGATCTAAAAAAAGCACTTCTTGAAGACATTGTTAAAACAAAGGAAGGAAGTCCCGATGATTCATTAAACATCTTTTATGAGGAATTAAAATCGGTTATATGTGAATATAATTACAAGGAAAGGCGTTATAGACCGACCGGTACCATGATAGCCTTATCGCGCGCTGCAGAACGAATTAAAGCATCGCGAAAGAAATAAAGATATTTTCAAAAAACTATTTACAAACATAAATATAAGTGTTATAACTGTATCAGTACGAGTGATACAGTTATTTTTTTTAGATACAGACAAATTGACTGCGAAATATATAAGTTTTATGAAAGGATATAACATGTTTCATATTGATAACAAAAGTTCAAAAGCAATATATGAACAGATAACAGAACAGATGAAATATCATGTTTTATGCGGTAATTTAAAACCGGGAGATGCCATTCCTTCGGTCAGAAAATTAGCACTTGACTTAAATATAACTCCCGGAACGGTTGCCAAAGTTTATCAGGAGTTGGAGCGTGAGGGAATTATCGAGACCATCCGCGGAAAGGGCACTTTTATTGCCGAGAAGATTGAATTGAAACCCGACGAAGGGAAACTTTCAATGGTCAAAAAAGATTTAAAATCCGCCATTCTTGAACTTAAAATGATGGGTTATTCAAAGGATGATGTAACAAGCCTCGTAAAGAATCTGTATAAGGAGATGGAAGTATGATTAAGATTAACGATGTTACCAAAAGATATGAAAAGAAAACCGCCGTTTCCAATGTCTCGCTTCAAATTGACAAAGGACAGATTCACGGCCTGATCGGTGAAAACTCTGCCGGCAAGACAACGCTTATTAAATGTATTGTGGGAATATATACGCCTGATGAAGGAAGTATCACTTTAGACGGTAACGATGTATACGACAATGTGGATGCCAAGAAACGAATAGCTTACGTCGGAGATTATGCTCAATTCGTGCCATTTTACACGGTGTCGGCTGTGCTTAAGATGTATGCGAGATTTTATGATACTTTCAGTATCGATAAGTTTAATAAGTATAACGAGATTTATAAGATACCCCTTAAATCCGTTGCTAACAACCTCTCCAAGGGTCAGAAAATGAGACTTAATATAATGCTTGAGATGTCTAAAGGAGCGGAGTACATCATTATGGACGAACCGGCATCAGGACTTGATCCTATTGCAAAAACGCAGTTTTTCGATATGCTTATTCGCGAGGTCGAGGAAAACGGCACCGGTATTTTTATCAGTTCACACAATTTACAAAGTCTTGAGAAAATTTGCGATGTAGTAACCGTCATGCATCAGGGAGAGATAGAAAGCAATGTGGCGGTCAATGAACTTAAGAGCAAGATTAAACGCGTACAGGCTGTGTTTGAAAAAGGCGTATCGGATGAGGATCTTGTAAACGCCGGATTTGAACATGTATCGCATACAGGCAGCATATATACCATGAATTCAAAGGAAGAAGATGAAAGCATCAAAGAAAAGCTTAAGACTCTTGGTGCATCTTTTATCGAAGTTACGGATCTGTCACTGGAAGAGTATTTCGTTGCTCTCGGTGATAAAAAGGAACAATAACAGGAGAAGCCTATGAAAAACTATGGTAAATATATTCGCGAAACGTTGGGATTTTGGATAATTTTGCTTGTTACCGCGATTTCCTATACTGTGTTTGCGACCAATTACAATTTATCGCTCGGCTTTCCCGAGGGACTGGCGGACAATCCCGCGAAATACCTCTCGGATCATTTTACTGCGGGCAATGATCTGGCGACATTTTTAAGGAGCTCATTTTTGCCTTTTACGAATACCATGCTTCATCTTGATGCAACAAATGCTATAGGAAGTCTTATTATAATGATTCTTTTCATTATGATATTTATGATTTTCTATAAGCTTTTGTATAAAGGTTTGGGTGAAAAGAATATCTATACAAGGCTTCCGCTTAATAACGGAGATTTCGAATGGTTCTCGTTTGTGACCGGCAATATTTCGATATTTATATGTATGACGGTATCTTTCTTTATATCATACTTAAGATGCAGGATTCTTCTTGGGAAAACTCTTTCGGAGGGACACGATTACATTATTTCCGTGCTTAATTTACATCAGGATAAGTATTATTTTGCTCGTATCAAAGATGATGTTTTAGTATCGGGAATTTTGTCATACGCATATTTATCACTTCTTTTATGTGTTGCTTTTGCTCTTATGTTCTTACTCGGATCAATCATAAAAGAAGAACTGATCGGATATGTCTTCGGTGGTATATCCCTGTGTTTCGCATATGAATTGTTTGTAACCGATTCTTTCAATAATATTCTTTTAGGAGCATTTGGATTTGACAGATCAAAACTGTATACATATATATTTATAAGTTTTATTGTATTCGCAATAGCAGGTGTATTGATTCGCAATACTCTTGGCAAGAGAGAGTTTACGAAGAACCGCTTTCTGGTGTATCCTTCACTTATTAAACTTATAATATCAGTTTTGGCGTTTCTACTTATCATGGCAAATTATAATATGATTCGAGATTACTACTATAATGCAGTAATCGGCGGCATAAGAAATTTGCGCGGAATATTTTTTGAATTGACGTTCTGGATAGATTTGTTTGCAATAGGATTAGCTGTTTTCTTTATAATCCTTAAATCGAAGAAGAAGGAAAATGCGGCTTTTTCCTTGGGTAAAGTAAGAAAAATAAGTGTAACTGCAAGCATGGCACGCATGTATTTGATTCCGATTATCTTATGCACGGTATTCGGTATTATCAAAACAGGTGACACGATTAAACTCATAAAAGAATATGATTTCAGCAATATTCCACAGATGTCGCCTGAAGCATTTGAGGAGCTGTGGTTTCATTTCCAGACTGTATATCCACGAACGATGCTGGAATACCTGGCTAATATCCTGGTATTTTCGGTATTGATTCTAAGCGTGGTAAAAGTGCTTCAATTCTTATTAAACGACGGAAGATATATTACGGAATATATGGAAAGGCTGCCCGTTAAGAGAAGAAAACTGTTTTTCGTTAAAATACTGTTGGATTCATTGATGATAATAATACCTACATGCATAACTTTCGCAGCGCAGATTATTATTGTATACAGATTACACGCGTTGGACAGGGTTTTCTTTGCTCCGTATGAAGGCATAGTAGCCAAATTACTGTTTGGATTTGCACTATATACGGTCTGTGCATTTCTTGCGGTTGAAATGTTCTATGCCTTAATCGATGTATCTGTAAGTGCGCCATTTATTAAGCTTTTGACAATGATTTTCGGAATGATACTTTTGTCATATTCAGAAAGTATGTCTGGCATTAAATATTACTATTGGCATTATGTATATGATCATACAAAAAGTTACTGGATTCCTGATCCGCCTCCCTTTTCTTTTACGGAATGTCTTAACAATGCACCTTATATAATGTTCGCATTAATTGCATTATCTCTGGCGGCGGTACTATTCGTTACAGCTTTCTTACATTGCCGTAAGGCAATTCGAGGAAGTATGTTTATTACAGGATTTGGCAAGTTCTTCTTTGTAACCCTGATAGTTATTAATCTCGGATTGCTTGTATTCGAGGCGGCCGAAGGATCAATTATAAGAATTGTAATCGGTTGCGTGGCAATCGCCCTGACAGTATTCCTGTTACTTCAAAAGAAGCGGCCGATACTTAGATAGACTATATTTCTAAAAGAGCAAAAGAGTAGAAGATCAAAAGTGTAAAAGATCAAAAGAGTAAAAGAACAAATGAGCCCGACGATTTTGCCGGGCTCTAATTTGTTATAACTGTTCTTTGTTATCATAATCGAAATATAAGATTTGAATTTATTAACAGATTCTGGGAAGAAGTTCGCCGCTTGGACGGGAGAGAAGTGTTTTTGCTCCGACTGCTGTATTTAAGATTACTTTGCCGACATTATCTTCGGTTACTTCGCCGATGATTGCAGCTTTTTCAGAGTTTTCGCAAGACTGTAATGCGCTCAGTACCTTGTCTGCTTCCGATGCGGGAACGAAGAATACGAGTCGTCCTTCACAAGCGAGATATAAAGGTTCAAGACCGAGCATTGCGCATACACCGCGAACGCCGGGATCTACTGGAATCTTTTCGCTTTCGAGAGAAATACCAACATTGCTTTGATGAGCGATTTCATAAAGGACTGTTCCGACGCCGCCACGTGTGGCATCTCTTATAACATGAATGTCTTTTGTTTCTTTTAGGACGGCTTCGATATTGCTCCACAAAGGTGCACAGTCACTGGTAATATCAGCATCGATATTGAACTCGTTTCTTGCAAGAAGAATAGTACAGCCGTGTCTTCCGATATCACCCGTAACGATTATTTTATCTCCGGGTTTTGCAAATGCACCCGAGGTATTTACACCTTCGACTATGTTGCCAACACCTGTAGTTGTGATGAAGATTTTATCAACCTGACCTTTACCAGCAACTTTGGTATCGCCTGCGACAATTTCCACACCTGCTTTTCTTGCGGTTTCACCCATGGATTTGGCAATCTTTTCAAGCTCTTCTACAGGGAATCCCTCTTCGATGATATAAGAACATGTAAGGTACTTAGGTTTAGCACCCATACATGCGATATCGTTTACAGTTCCGCAGATAGCAAGCTTTCCTATGTTTCCGCCGGGGAATTCATAGGGTGAAACTATAAAGCCGTCGGTAGACATTGCAATTTTACCCTCATCAAGAGAGAGCACTGCAGCATCATCTGCGGTTAAGTCGGGATTGTCAAAATTTGATTTAAAGATTCCGTTAATGAGTTCGTTTGTCTGAATACTTCCGGAACCGTGGGCAAGGGTAATTACGTTTTCCATGAGATTGCCACCTTTCATAAAATAAATAATTATTCGTTATGTTAACAAATTATGTAAAATAAATATGTTAACCCATTATGTTAAGCAAATATGTAAACTATATATGTCAACTAATTATGTAAATCAATAACTAATTGCTTCTAAAAGATAGGAGCCAGGCACCTGTGGGCACATGTTTTACTGAGCATACTGGTAAAAAGCAGAGCAGGCTCCTTCGTCGGATACCATGCATGCACCTACAGCGTGAAGAGGAGTGCAGACTTTTCCGAATAAAGGACAGTCGGAAGGCTTGCAGTGTCCCTGCAATACTTCGCCGCATCTGCAGCCTGGATTGGGTTTTCCTTCAATGTGAGGCATGTTGTATTTAATCCTTGAATCGAAATCGGAATATTCGCTTCTTAATTTTAATCCGGATTTCTCAATCATTCCAAGGCCGCGCCATTCGGTATCGCAAAGCTCCATTACTTCATCCATAAGCTTTTGAGCAAATACACTTCCTTCGTCTTTTACGACTCTGGGATAACAGTTTACGAAGAAGGGTTCGCCTTTTTTTAACATTTCGATAGTTACTGCAAGTGCAGTCATAAGTTCAGTTGCGGTAAATCCAGCAACAACTCCGGATACACCTTCTTCTTTTAATTGTTTACAAACTCCGTTTCCTGTAATGGCATTTACGTGACCGGGATATAAAAATGCATCAGCGCTTCCTTTTAATTTTTGATAAGCGTTAGGCATTGATTTGTTCGCAACAAGAATAGAAAAGTTATTAAGTCCCAGTTCTTTTGCTCTCTTTACTGCCAAGCATGAGGATGGTGTGGTAGTCTCGAAACCGACTGATAAGAAAACTACATCTTTATCAGGATTTTCTATTGCAAGATTTACTGCATCATCCGGAGAGTACACAGGTCTGATATTTGCGCCTTTTGCTCGTGCTTTGGCTAAATTCATTTCGGTGCCCGGTACTTTTATGAGATCGCCGAATGTGGTTATCAGACAGTTCTTCTCAAGTGCCAGATACAAAGCCTCATCGATAAAGCCAACCTGAGTTACACAAACGGGACAACCCGGGCCGGAGATAAGGTCGATGTTCTCGGGTAAAAGAGAGCGTATTCCGAGTCTGAATATTTCATGAGTATGAGTTCCGCAAACCTCCATTATGCGGACTTTGGGTCCGTCGTATGAAGTGATTATTTCGCGGGCTTTTTCAATTATTTCGTTCATAAGTATTCCTTTTTAGATATTTTTTTTCGTGCCGCGTTAATCAGTTATTTGATTAGAGTCTTAAATAGCAAGAAGTCCGAGAACTTCGCTTCCTTCTTCTTCGTCGTCAGAACTGATTTTTGCGATTGCAACGCCGGCGTGAACCATTACGTAATCGCCGGGTTCAAGGTCGTCGAGAAGCTCTGCGCGAACATCTCTTTTGGCACCGTTTGCATCGATGATGGCGGTACCGTCATTAACACTGACTACTCTTGCAGGTAAACCTACACACATTTTTTTATCCTCCGTTAATTTAGTTTAAATAGAAAAGTCCATATAATGCCTGTCCCAAAGCAATTCCGCCGTCATTGGGCGGGATAATGCTGTGATGGATGACATTAAGGTTAGCATTTTTAAGTTTTTCTTTTGTTAATTTAAGCAACAAAATATTCTGATAAACACCACCGCTTAGTGCGACGGTTTTTATGCCAGTTTCATTTGAAGACAGAACGCACTGCTTAACTATCATCGAAGAGAGCGCATCATGGAAATAGTAAGCCAACTTTTCTTTGCCTTCGCTGTTTAAATATTTTTCGGCAATATTTAAAACAAGTTCGTTTGTATTTAATTGTTTGTCTTTTATGAGTTCGATATCGCTCATAAAAGAAATGTCAGAATGTTCTTTTTCATACTTCTGTGCAGCAAACATTAATGATGTGGAAGCCTCGCCTTCGAAAGTGGAAGAGCGTTTGATTCCCAGGATTGCGCTTACCGCATCAAAGATTCTTCCTGCAGAGGTTGATTTTACGCTGTTTATGTTTTTATCTGCCATTTGCGCGAGAAGATTATATTCGCCTTCACTGCAAAGGTTTAATTTATGTGCGATATCTTTGCCGTTTTCGGAAGTGTCGCGAAGAATGCTTGCTGCAATTCGCCAGCCTTCTTTTGCGGATATATCACCACCGGACTGAATAAAAGGTGAAACGCTTGTGATTCTTTCAAAATCACGGACGCTACACTTAAGAATTTCGCCACCCCAGATAGTACCGTCAGTACCATAACCCGTACCGTCAAAGGAAACACCGATAACGTCGTCCAGGTAATTGTTTTCTGCCATGCATGATAAAATATGCGCATAGTGATGCTGGACCTTAATAAGGGGCAAATTAAGCGTTTCTGCAACCTCTGTGGTGTGATACAAAGGATGAAGGTCACATACGGCTAGAGTAGGTGATGCTTCAAGCAGGGTTTCCATTCTGGTAATCGATGCTTTAAGCGCCTCGACTGAACGAAGATCTTCCATATCTCCGATGTATGCGGAAGGATAAAGCATTGAATCCTTTGCGATGCAGAATGTGTTTTTAAGTTCGCCGCCGATTGCCAGCACGTGACCTTTTACTTTTGACGAAATCATCACGGGAAGAGGAGCAAACCCACGCGATCTTCTGATCATGTAAGGGCTTCCTTCGAAAAAGTCTGTAACGGTATCATCACATCTTAATCTAATTCTACGATTGTTTGAAAGAATATAATCAGCAAATGACGATATTTCATTTAATGCATCATAATCTGTTCTGCAAATCGGTGCACCCGATGCGTTTCCCGAGGTCATTACCAGTGCATCAGGCATTGAAAGCTCGTCGTTATAATCAAATAAAAGTAACTGTATTGGCGCATACGGAAGCATTACACCTAGTGTGGGATTTCCGGGCGCGAGTGATTCTGCAAGTTCTTTGCATTCTTCTTTTTTCTTTAGAAGAACGATGGGTTTCTGATGACCGCATAAAAGTTCTTCCTGTTCTTTTTTTACTTCACAGTATTTTAAAACCGTATCGAAGGAACGCATCATTACCGCAAAAGGTTTAGCAGGTCTTGTTTTAAGAACACGTAACCTTTTTACAGCTTCTTCGTTGGTTGCATCGCAAGCAAGATGAAATCCGCCGATACCTTTAACCGCTACGATTTTACCATCTATTATTGCTTTTCTTGCTGCGGTTATTGCATCACGACCTTTAATATTCGTATATTTCATAAAAGATTCTTCAGTCTCCGAAATGTTTTCAGAGAGAAGACTTTTATCAAAAAGATAATATTCGGGGCCGCATTCGTTGCAGCATACAGGCTGTGCATCATAGCGCCTGGATGCGGGTGAAATGTATTCGTTATGGCAGTAATCGCACATTTCGAATTCACCCATGCTGGTACGAACTCTGTCGTATGGCATTGAGTCGAGAATGGTAAGTCTCGGACCGCAGTTTGTACAGTTGATAAAAGGATGCAAATACCTTTTATCTGTGGGTGTGTAGAGTTCTTTTTTGCATTCGTCGCAGATGGCAATATCGGGTGAAACAAAAATCTCTCCGGGATCTTTTTCGCTCTCTATGATTGTGAATGAATCATATGGCTCTTCGTCTTCATATTTTTTAATGATTTCTAGTATGACGGAACGCTTGGGAGGGCGGTGGTTTAACGCATCAAAAAGTGCATCGATATTTTCGCCCTGAGCATGTATTTCGACATACGAGCCTTTGTTGGCGACTGTGCCTTTTATGTTGTTTGAAAGACAGGTCCGGCTTACAAAGGGGCGAAAACCCACGCCCTGAACGATGCCGTATACTCTGATGATACAAGTATTCAAAATTTATTCTCCAAATAGAACCGCAGTTGCAATTCTGATGTTATGTCAACCTAACAGGCGACCTGAAACAGCAAATTCCGGATAATCGATAAACTCGCCTTCATAACCTGTGGATTTGATTAAGGGCAGAGCATCGGAGTCTGCAATTATCAAATCAAAACTTTCTTTTTCAAGAAGTTCCGTCAGATCGTCTTCACCGCTTAACTGAATATCGCCTTCAAGTGCAAATTCTTTATCCTGCATAAACCATGTGGCGCATTTGATATTGTCGCCTCCGATTGCTTTTCTAAGTTCGTTTGCGGCAAACTGCGAATGAATGATAAGTATGTTTTTACCTGCGTATTTCTTCGCTTCATCAATTATGTTTTCAGGAATAAAAGGATAAGCGATTTCGTAAGGAATACCAAACTTATCATTCAGGTATTTTGCTGCTTTTAATCCTGCGAGAGATACGACGATATTTTTCTCGCATTCGCTCGCTTTTATTACATCTTCCAAAGTTGTTCCCATGGAATAAATAACAGTATTTCCTGTAAGATAAGCGCTTAATTTTTCAGCATCCTTATAGCCTGTTTCAATGGGTGTTGCTCCGATTACTCCGACTTTACCTTCGACCTTTTCAAAGGTTTCTTTTGCAAAGGTTTCAAAAAGACGAAACCAGGCTTTTTCTTCGCCTTTATCGTAATAGTTGGTACCTGTTGAATCTATGGCTATGCACGGTACGTTTATTTTTTTCTCGCCCATTCTTTCAAGGGAACGTAAGTCTGTTGCGATAATTGCGGGAACGGGAGTTGAAACAATCAGTGCAAATTTTCCGCCTAACTGTTCGTGGGCGAGGGATAGTTTTTGAATAAGCTTATCGTCACGTCCCATGATGGCATCCATGTCACGAAGACCGGCGCTGAATACGGCACTTTTTTTATCAAACCATCTGGGCTCGTCGAAGCCGCAGATATTTCCTGCGCATCCGCCCGCATCACATATTATGATTAATCCGCCCAGCTCATAAAAGACACCGCACGCACCGGACTGATCGGGAGCAAAGGGCGACATGTATTTTAGGAATTTTTTCATTTAAAATACCTGCTAAATTATTTTATGTAAACCAATAAATTATGTAAACCAAAACAATTATTTTGAAAGTTCATTATCAAGTGCATCAAAAAGGTCTGTGACAGCCTGATATCCGAAGGGCTCCGTATCATCACACCATTCAATTCCGGGCTTATCCGAAAAGTAATAAGCACAGTCAGAACCTATGTAGCAGTCGATATCGTCATTCTCATACATCAGCATGGTCGGCGAGAGATTGGAATACACTTTGGTCTCGGGACTTAACTCTGCCAAAGTCTTTAAAAATCTGTAATTAAGCTCACCGATGGTTGCGAATACGCATTCGACTTTAAAGCCTTCTTTTACGAGCATTAATGCTATCTCTATGGCGTCACCGTTTAGGATTTCGCCGACGGCAAATCTTAATTCACCATGTTTTTCCTTAAATTCCGCTATTTTCTTTTTGGTGTTTTCAAAATATTCCGAATCATCGAATTTTACACCGAGCGCATTTGCAAGTAACGTATACTGATTGTGTATTTTATCCGGCTGATAAAGACGAAGCATTTCGATAAAAGGAATGCCGAGTCGCTTTTGCATATCCTGTGCCGCATGTCTTGATTCGGGATTTAAAACAAGGTTAAAATTGGCTTTTGAAAGCTCTTTGTATTCATCAAAAGTTTCGCATCTTGCAAGTTCTCTGATGTTCTCTATACCTGCTTCTTTTAGGAGAGGATAAAGCTCGCTTTTATCATTTAGGGGAGAGAAAAATCCCATTATGTTCATGTCTTTGTTTTTTCTTTTGGATTTTTCCAAAAGAGAGTAGACACTCGTTCTGACATAAGCCATCGGAGAGAGACGTTTTTCTCTTGTTAACGCATACATATAGCATGCTACGCAGGGAATCGAATGAGTCTCTGTTACTTTTCTGCAGATTCGCTCCATATCCGTACCTAAGAGTGCGTCAACGCATGTGATACAGATCATGATTGCAGAGGGTCTTTTATCGAGTGAATCGAGTATCTCTTTGCATGCATCGTTTATCTTCATCAAATGCCTTCCGGTTACGATGTCGGTATCGTCCAAAAGCTGAAAAAAGAAACGGTTTTTATATTCCGGAGAACTCTTAAAAAGTGATGTGTTTCTTCCGCAGCATGAGGGTGATACAAGCAGCATCACGGACTCCGGAACTGCGAGGCCTGCACGCTTTACACCGTATCCTTTGGCTCCGGGAGAGTTGAAGGATAAGGTGGCGGGGGATGAGTATATTAAGTGCTTATTGGATACAAATTCCACAGGGAGATTATCGTATCCAAGTTCAACTATTTCTTTTGTTGTTTTAAAAAATGCTTTGTTCATTTATGTCCTAAAATCCTAAAAGATTTATAATCCTTCTTCGTCTTCTTTTATGAGAAGTTTTGCCAAATCAAGGAAGCTCTGACTTACCGAAAGAGTGGGGTCACCTTCGATAACGGTTTTACCTTCATCTTCGAAACGAATGATGTCATCGCTTCTTGGAATATCAGCGATAATCTCAAGATTGTGAGTGCTTGCAAATTCGCGAACCTTTTCTTCCTCGTTTAAAACATTTCTTCTGTTTAAAACGATACCGCGCACATTTGCGTAGCTTCGCTCCTTGAAATTTTCAACGGCGCTGTTTATGTTGTTGGCTGCATATAAAGCCATTTTTTCGCCTGATGTTACAATAATGATTTTGCTTGCAAGACCTTCTCTGATGGGTGCTGCAAAACCACCGCAGACAACGTCGCCAAGTACGTCGTATAAAACTGCGTCGGGCTTGAAGGTTTCGAAAAGTTTTAATTCTTCAAGCAGTGAAAATGTGGTAATGATTCCTCGTCCCGCACATCCGAGTCCCGGAGTGGGTCCGCCTGTTTCTATGCATAAAACTCCGCCGTAACCGACTTTTGAAATCTCATCGAGTGACTCGGGCTCTTTGTCATAATCACGCATGTAATTCATAACGGGAAATACGGGATTTCCCGATAAAAGATTTGCGGTCGAATCTGCCTTCGGATCGCAGCCAATCTGTATGACTTTTTTTCCAAGGTACGCAAGCGCGGCGCTTAAGTTACTTGTTACGGTTGATTTGCCTATGCCGCCTTTACCGTAGATAGCTATTTTAATCATGTGTGTACTCCTTTTAGGTGCCTGACTCGCGAAACGTGTCCGGCTCCTAAATTAAATAAATTTATCGATTGACGTGTAGATAAGATTCGGCGCGTTTTTGGTAAAACACCTTCCGGAAAATGCTTCATGAGGAAGTTCTATAAATTTTTTATCCGCGCATATCGGCTTAAACAAAGGATCGCCGATAATCACGTCATATTTCTTTAATTCGTTTTCCAAAATCTTTTCATCATCACATGAAATATCGAATGATTTTAAGATTTCAAAATCGCCGTCGCCTACGGTTTCAAGAACGTTGGCTTTGATTCCTTTGTCTAAAAGAAGCGCACTAGCAAGAGAAGCACTCATAATGCTTTCTCCTAAAATTGCAACACTGCCTGCTTCTCTGAAACCTTCGGTTGCATCGATGTTTTCGCCTGATTCACACGCCTTGATAAGTGCATCTTTTATCTTGTCTGAAAATCCTAATCCGTAAGGAACACCTTTTACGAAGGGGATTTTATATTCACTGAAAAGGTAATCTGCCAGAGGCTTTCCGCATGATGATAAAAGAAGATTAACTTCGGCTTTTTTGATATTTTTAAACTCACTTAAATTAGTATCTACTCCAACACACGCATTTAATTCAAAACCTGATTCTTTTATGAATTTTAACAGACTGTCAATGCTTTCTTTTGTCGGATAATCAAGAGGTGTAACTCCTAAAAGATTGACTTTTATCTTCTTAAAAGTATCTTCCTGAGGCTTCGGGAAATCATTATCCGTATTGGCCGAAACTGCGGTAGGCAGCTTGGTACCAAACATCAGTTTCAGAGCTTGTGCATTAAATACATAAGGGTTGGAAGTTGGTTGACATAACTCATTTTCATCTGAGTTGGCAAATTTCTTTGCAAGCTCAAGAAATGCGTTTCCGGCTCCTGTAATATACGACTGCATACCGTTTGTTTTTACTGCAAATGAAGGAATACCGGTTTCGGTTTCTACCGCATAAGCAATGGCTTCTAGATCTGTTCCGATCATAGCGGGAAGAGGAGAAGCGCAGAGCGCTATGAATGCAGGTTTAAGTTCGTTTGCAGCAACAATCAGATCTTCCATAAATCTGTCGTCGTTGCCCATTACAGCATCCTTTTCGGTAAGACCGGAAATAAACATCATGCTTTTCTTGTCGTACCATCTGGGCTCGTCGTGAGTCGTATATGTCGAATTGCAGCCCGACGCATCATGAATAACGGTCATCCCTCCGTACTCATATAAAGCGGAGCAGACACCCGATGTATCGGCAGCGTAGATTGAAATTATTCGTGCGGTTTGATTCATACTTTTTTACCTTTTGACACTGGGGGACGGGGGTTGTGTGTCATTTTATAAACAGCTCTCACAGGCGATTCCCTTATGAGAGATAGTGAGTTTTAAATCCTTTGGATTATTGTATGCGTCCTCAATTAGTTTACATAAGTTTACAATACCGTCGAATCCGTACATTCCTCCGCCTTCGACTATATTGACGAAATGCTTCGTCTGACAGAAGTACGCACAATTCTGTCCTATACTTAAGTATTCGCTGCTTGAGATATCTTCTTCGTTTGATGCATAAAGCATTGTCGGATCCATTAAAGGGAAGATTTCTATACTGCCATCAAGTTTACATAATTCATCAAAAGCGATTCTTTCTTTTGGCGAAAATGCATCTGTATAGATTCTTCTTACGTTAAATCCGGATTTTTTTAGGAGCAAAGCCAGGCCGACAGGGCGAGGCGTTGCAGTTGCATCTATTGCGATGGGTGTATCTTTTATGAGCTCTTTTGTTTTAAGCAGAGCTTCTTTTGCTTTCGTTTTATTAGTTTCAATTAAAGCATTAAGATATTCGTTATCTACGTTCAGGGCATCAGCCAGTACTTTAAGATTTGCCTCAATTTCATTTGAATCATAGCTTAAATCGATTGCCAGATGTTTGACACCAAGCTTGTTAGTTAAATCTTTTGCAGCGTAACCTACGACCGGAAGATATGAGATAAGGAGAGATGCGGCACCTAATGAGAGATAATCCTCATATGTTTTGCATTCTGTGATATCCCACATTTTCATATCAGCTTTTTCTAAAAGAGAATAAATCTCACAGGATTTATCAGTCGCGCGGTCACATCCTATGAGGCCAATCTTTTTTTCATCAACTTCAAGTTTTTTAATCGGAGAGTAGAGACTCTTTTTCATCATCACCATGGGCTCGAATGTTTTTCTCATGGTAGGAGTCATATAGCAGTCAACCCAGTCAATATCGGGGTAGCGTGTCTCGAGTTCCTTGGCGATTACTTTAAAATCGCAGCCTTCAAACAAATGCATGCAGCTTAAATAAACGAGTATGCATTTGGGATGTTCTTTCATTTCATCGACGATATGAGAACATCCTTCGATGACTCTCGATTCCATTTCGCCGTTCCACATATCCTGCTCGCGAAGTGCAACCCAGGACATATTTTCCATACGGTTCATTTCCGCAGCGGTTAGAATAACACCGCGCAGACACCCCTGTGCACAGACATATATCTGATGCGCTTCGGGAATGAGCATACCTGTATGAACTATATTCCACACACCTCTTGCGGGAGCGTTGTAATGCAGTCCGTCGAAAAAAGGATTGTCAAAATCGATTTCGGATATCCTGACACCTTCGGGTATTCTGTTTTCATTTAGAGAAATCTGTTTTAACATTCAAAATCCTTTATAATTCTGTCAGCGAGTCCAAGCAGTGCTTCGCAAACATCGCTATCAGGGAAAAGATCCACGATTGTTTTTCCCTGTTTTTCAGCCTCTGCAAAAAGAGGGCTTCTGGGAATGATTGCGGAAATATTTGTATCAAAATCTTTTACGAGCGTTTCGACATTTTCTAGCTCGTTTTCAACGCCTCTGCAGTTTAGAATAATGCCACCGAGTTTTGCGTAATCTCTCTTCTTAAAATTCTCAATGGCCATTGCGATATTGGCGGCCGCATAAACGGACATTTTCTCGCCTGACGTAACTATATAAACCTTTTCGGCGAAGCCTTTTCTCATGGGCATGGTAAAACCGCCGCATACCACATCTCCGAGAACATCATAAATGACTACATCGGGTTTGTAATATTCGTAAGCACCTTTGTTTTCGAGTGATTCAAGTGCGTTTATTATGCCTCGTCCCGCACAGCCGAGACCCGGCACGGGACCGCCTGCTTCGACGCAGTAAACTCCGGATTCCGATTCTTTTACCATGTCTTCGAGCGTAAAAGATTCGTTGCTTCTGACAAGATCCAATACCGAAGTTACCTTTTCTTTCGGACATAAAAGAGAAGTGGAGTCTGCTTTCGGATCGCAGCCGATTTGCATTACTTTTAAGCCTCTTTTTACAAAGGCCGCACTTAAATTTGATGACAATGTGGATTTACCTATTCCGCCTTTTCCGTAAATAGCAAATTTTATCATAATTCTCTCTTTCTAAAACTAAAAAGCACTCTTTCCGACATAGAAAGAGTGCATAAAGACATAGTAATTCTTTTATGATGCACGACTTTCATCTCAAGCTCGATTGAGGTTTTGATGTCAGAAAGCAAATTTTATTATTTGGGTGAGTAAACGGTTTTAGCTGTAACGCCGTTTATTCTGCCTATTTTGCCGGCAAGGGAACTGATTGTATCCTGAGGGGCATCAATTGCAACACTTATGATACAAATTCCTTTTTCGCGGTAAGGAATTCCCATTCGCCCGATAATTGAACCGCGATATTCATGTAAGAGAGAATTAATCTCGTTGGCGGAATCATCGTTTTCCACGATAATTGCAATAACTGCAGCACGTGTTTCCATATGATTTCCTCACTATGATTAAATTCTGTTGTGATTATAACATAGTATCTGTGAAAAAGATACCTAAAATATTTACATGCTCTTAAGCGAAAAAGTAGCCTTATTGTTTTATTGTGATATAATTATGAAAGTGAAATCAATTACTAAACGAAATACATTGAAAGGATTCTATTATGGATTTAAAAGAAATTACCGCTCAGAGCAAAAAGGCTGTTACAGAGATTTTAGAGGGAGCAAGACTTAATCCCGGGGATATATTCGTAATCGGCTGTTCATCAAGTGAAATTCTCGGTTCGCAAATCGGAACCGCGACAAATCTTGATTCCGCAAATGCAGTATATGACGGTATTATTCCCATCCTAAAAGAAAAGGGTATTTTTGCTGCCGCACAGTGTTGCGAGCATTTAAACAGAGCACTGGTTGTTGAAAGAGAAACCATGATTAAATACGGCTTAGAACAGGTAAATGCAATTCCTCAGCCCAATCATGCAGGCGGAGCTTTTGCGACAGTTTGCTTTGAGAGATTCGACGATCCCGTACTTGTTGAAAGCCTTAACCAAAAGGCTGATGCAGGCATAGATATTGGCGGTACAATGATTGGAATGCATATGCACAGTGTCGTAGTACCTATGAGAATTTCCTTACGAAAAATAGGCGAAGCACCCATTATCTGCGCGAGACACCGCCCTAAATATGTAGGCGGCCAGAGAGCGATTTACGACGAGAAACTGATGTAGGCTATTTAAGGTTTCACCGATTATAAGACTTGATTGATGATATGCTGAAATGAGTGAGGATAAATAATGATTGGTGATTTAATCTTCGATTTGTATTGTTTCGGTTTTTACCCAATTATTGTGCTTTTATTACTGGGTATTTTAATCTGCATAATAATTCGTATTGTAAGAAAAATTAATGAAAAAAATTCAAAAAAACCTGAATTAATAATTCTGATAATTTCCTCGGCTGCTTTATTGGTATTTGTTGGTGTTCCGATTATCGGAAATTTATTAAGTAATTTTAGACAGGCAAGAGAGTGCAGAAGTGAGTTTATTCAGTGCAAAGAATGTTATCAGACCATAGCCGACAAACTAATCGTTATACAGGAAGAAAATGATTATAATTCCTCTTTTGTTTTTAAATATGACGATGAACAAAAAAAATATATAATTAATCGAATATATCTCGCCGGTCGAGATTATTGTTATGAAAATGTGCCTTTAACGGATGAAGAAACAGAGTGCCTGGAAATAATCAAAGATACTTCTTATAAATTTGCCGGTGCAAATTCAGGTTTATATGAAATATCTGTCACTCAAAGTGAGGTTATTTTTCACGATGCTGAATGCACCAAAGGACAAGTTATTATGTCTCGAGATAAGAGCAGAACTCTTGGAGTTATGGATAATTTTCCCAAAGAATATAAAAAATACGCCACGAAAATAGAACTTGGAGATGAATGGTATTCGTATTATTATGTTGATGGATTATAAAAGAATCTTTTAGAAAAAGGCTTTGGAATTAAACTTCTAAAGTCTTTTTTTATTTATTTTTTTATGGTCACTTTTTTTATATTGGTGTATAATAATTTATGGTTTTATTTGACAATTCTAACCTGTTTATCGGAGGATTTTATGATTACTCTGAGCGCAATTTTAATAAGTGCGGCATTGCCGTTTATATTGGTATTTATTCTTGGTAGAATCATTATCCATTTTACGGAGAAGGTTCTTGATTTTCTTATCGAAAAAGTATTTTCGCTTCCTGAGAATATCCTTGATTCCATAAAAGAGAAATTTGCGAACAAAGGCAAATTGCCTGAAGCTGTAGAAATCAAAGAGTGATAGTGTAAATAATGTCGCAATGACTTATTTTATAGATAACAAAGGAGGAATTGTATGAAAAAATTTATTGCAGAATTAATCGGTACTTGCGTTCTCGTAGTATTCGGCTGCGGAACGGCTATGATTACAGGCTGTGAACATTGGGGCGGATATCTTCTTACAGCTCTTGCTTTTGGTTTGGTAATCGTTGGAATGGCATATTGCATCGGAAATATCTCCGGATGTCACATCAATCCCGCTGTATCTCTTGCAGTATTTATGAGCAAAGGAATGAGCGCTGCAGATTTCGGACTTTATGTACTTGCTCAGTGCATTGGCGCATGGCTTGGCGGCGGAATCCTTGCTTTGATTTTTGGCGTTGCTGAAATCGAAGACCAAACAGGCGGATTCGGATCTAACGGCATCGCAGGCGTTAATGGAAGTATTCCCGCAGCATTAATCGTTGAATTCATCCTTACATTTGTATTTGTTCTTATTATCCTTGGTGTTACAAGCAAGAAAGCTAATCACGGTTCATTCGGCGGACTTATCATCGGTCTTTCACTTGTATTAATCCACATTTTCGGTATCGCTCTTACAGGAACATCAGTTAACCCTGCAAGAAGCTTCGGACCTGCTCTTTGCGCATTAATTTCAGGCAATGCGGGCCCTATCAAAGATCTCTGGATCTTTATCGTAGGACCTTTGGCAGGCGGTGCTTTCGCTTCGGTTATTTATAACTTCCTTGAAAAAGAAGACAAGGCTAAGAAATAAAATAGATTTTCGTTAAAAGTTAATTGATTGAAAAGGACCTTGGAATATGATATTATTTCAAGGTCCTTTGACATTAGAACTTAGCGAAATGAGGCATTAAATGATTAAAATATTTCTATTAATTTCATACATACTTGAAAATGTTTTTGATTTTGTCCTCGTAAAACTAAACGATTCATACGTTAAGAAACCTCTTCCGGAGAACGTAAAAGACGTATACGACGAAGATAAATATAACAAGTGGATTAATTACAGAAACGATTCCAAGAAGTTCAGCGCTATTCAGACTCTTGTCAGCGCTTTAATTACTTTGCTTCTTTTGATTTTCAATATTCATGCTAGAGTATTTTATCTGATTGATTTCGATTCTTTTATCCCGGTAGCGGGCGGTAAATTTGGAAATATTTACAATTACATCTTTTTAATACTTGTATTTACGTTAGTTTCCACGTTAATCTCGATACCGTTTGATTATTATCAGAATTTTGTGATAGAAGAGAAGTATGGTTTTAACAAAACAACAATTAAGACTTTTATACTTGATATTTTAAAATCTTTTTTAATAGGTTTGATTCTGTCTGTAATACTTTTCTTTGCTATAATGTTTTTCTTTGAGACCATTGGAAACTGGGGTATTTTTGCGACCGTTGCGGCGATAATTCTTTTTAATGTATTTATTGCTTTTATGTCGCTTCCGATAATGAGAATTTTCAACAAATTCACTCCGCTTGAAGAAGGCGAGCTTCGTGACAAACTCACTGAACTCTGCCGCAAATACAATGTCAAAATCAAACAGATATATGTAATGGATGCTTCTAAAAGAACTACAAGATCGAATGCATTCTGTACGGGAATCGGCAAGAAAACAATATCTCTTGATGATAATCTTGTGAACAATTATTCAACTGATAAAATTGTTGCTGTATTTGCACATGAATTCGGACATGCAAAATATAAGCATGTATTTAAAACAATCTGGTTTTCGTTTTTCAGAATTATTATTCTGATTCTTGCGTTGGGAGTAATACTGAATATTCCGGCTATTTGTGAAGCGTTCGGATTCAAAGAGGTTAATTACTATTTTGCATTTACAATTCTTACGATGATAAGCTGGCCGTTAAGCAGAGTATTTGATCTTATATCCAATAAGATTTCAAGAACATTCGAATATCAGGCTGATGCTTTCGCTGCCAAAGAAGGATACGGCGAATCCTTAATCGGAGCGCTAAAGCAGCTAAGCAGAGATGCTCTGACAAACTTAAATCCGCATCCTTTTGTGGTGGCGCTGGAACATTCTCACCCGACATTGTCGCAGAGAATTGATGCCGTCAGGAAAACAGAAGAGTAATAGTTATGTAAACTAAAAAGCGCAATTCACATTGCGCTTTTTTTATCTGATTATATATCTAATGATGAAATACCGATACATTTAAACAGTAAATCATTTTACGCGCGCTTTGAGTAAAATTGTGATTTTGCGCGTATGTTTTCGGGAACAAGTTTATTCTTTTACGTGCACTTTAGGTAAAATCATGAATTCGCGCGTAATTATCTTGTTAAATCGTTATTGTCTTACGCGCAATCAGAACAAAATCCCAATTTCGCACGTAATATTTTGTTTTTGTACTATGAAAACTACGCGCATTTTCAGCATAAATGAGGATTCTCGCGTAAATATTTAATTCAAGTTTTTTTAAGTATATATTTTCGAACAGCACAGAACCTAAGGGAACAGTCATATAGGAAAACGGAAGGATAAAAAGAAGATTATAAAAAATTTCCACAGATATAATAAAAGTTGAAAATATTGAAAAAAGGATGCTTCCAAATTATAGGTAGCATCCTTTCTTTATACAATCAAGTCCAGCCTCCGTCGGCTGTTATTATCTGTCCTGTCACATAAGCGGGCATTTGCGATAGTTTTAAAATGCATTGTGCGATTTCTTTTGGAGTAGCAGCTCTTCCCATCGGAATCTGCTCGAACAAATCGTTTAATTCCTCATCGGATAAATGCGAATTCATCGGAGTATCTACCAGTCCGGGAGATATTGCATTTACGCTGATGCCCGATATTGCAAGTTCCTTTGCAAGCGCTTTTGTAAATGCATTGATTCCGCCTTTGGTAGCAGAGTATGCAACCTCGCATGATGCACCGACATTTCCCCATACCGAAGAAACATTAATAATCTTTCCCGACATATTTCTAACCATTCCGGGAATTACCACCGAACAGGTTGAATACACACTGTTTAAGTTTATATTCACTATATTGTTCCATGATGAAGCGGTCATATCCTGGAAGATTCCGATATATGATATTCCTGCATTGTTTACCAGAATATCGATATTGGTTTCTCCTAAAAAATCGTCCAAATCGTCCTTTGATTTTTCGGTATTGCTAAAATCAATGGAAGCTGTGAAAACTTCGATTCCGTAGCTTAATGAAAGCTTTTCGGCCAATTCGTCCAGTTCATTTATTCTTGAGTTGCAGACCAAAAAGAGATTGCAGTCTTCCTTGGCGAATTCCAAGGCGGTCGCGCTTCCTATGGCTCCGCTTGCTCCGGTTATCAGTACGTTTTTTCTCATAGTTATATCCTTCTTTTATGTTCTTCTAATTAGTGCCGCGAGTACATCATCTATCGAATTTGACTCCGCATAAAGTGTATTTACAGCTTCGCTTATATGCTCGATATAATGAGCATCGGAATCTTTTATAACGTTACATTCTCTTAAATACGGGTTAGCATTCTGCATCTTATGCAAATTCTCCATGTGCTGAAGCTCAAAGCAGTGGAAGATAGCATCCGGCGGTACGAAACCGAGGTTAGAAGTTAATGAAAATGAGTTTGCGTCAACATGCGCGGGAACCATTACTCCGTTAAAAGGTTTTATAACATCATCGACCCTGTCAAAAGAAATATCCGTAGCCGAGATTAAAAGAGTCGGAAAAGTTCCTTTTACTTCATCGTTTTCATCACAAATAAACTGATCCCCGAATACTTTCGGATTGTTTGGAATCTGAAGTATGCGGGGTTCTACATATGCGTCAAAGCCCATTGCGTCTTCGAGAGTGTGGAAGAGGCAGAGGACATGAACTTCTTCACTTGTTGTAAGTTCCATACCCGGAATAACGGTAATTCCGTATTCCCTGCCGATAGCCATTGCGGCCGCACAGTTTTTACATGTGTTGTGATCGGTGAGCGCAATAACATCAAGGCCCTTTACAACGGCCATACCGACAATGTTTCCGGGCGTCGATTCATTATCGCCGCACGGAGACAGGCAGGAATGTATATGTAAATCGTAATGAAGCGGAATCATAAAAGATTATTGATAAGAAGAGCGGCTTCGAATATCGGAAGGTCCGTTTTTAAAACCGCAATTCCTTCCTCCTTCGCTTTTTCGATTAAAGTGTTGTCGAAAGTAACTCCTTCGGCAAGGATAATGCATGCGACATCTGTAAGGGATGCGACAGCCAAAGTATTAACGTTTGCCATAACCGTAACCCAGGCACTGCCTGCGGGCGCCTTACCCATTGCGATGGATAAAAGATCACAGCAAAAGACACCTGTGATATCGGAGTCCTTTGAAAGTGAGAGTGATGTAAATTGTTCGAGTTTACTTAATTCAAAAACTTTCATACTTAAATTCCTTCGCTTAATTCGGCAATATCTTCCGATAATTTATGAATATATTCACGAAGCACGTGAATGCAGTCCTGTTTTCTGGCGATACCTTTTACGATATCTTCTGCATGTGCCTTGCAGGTAGGAGCACCGCAGCATCCGCAGTCGAGTCCGGGAAGTTCTTTGGTCAGTTCTTCGATGCGGTTCATCTTTTCCATTGATTCTTTTAAGTTATCTGCGAGTTCGAATACGGGCTGGTACTTGACTTCGCTTGTCCAGTCGACATGATATTCGCCGTATTTATCGCTTCTTGCGGCTGCAACGGGAAGATATTTTCTTAAATGCTGCATCTTTGCTTTTGCGGCAAAAGGGTTCTCCACATTCATGACTCCGCCTACACAACCGCCGTTGCAGGCATTGAGTTCGATAAATTCAAGGTTCTGTGAGAACTTGTCGTCTTCGAGATCTTCGAGAACGTGGATGACATTTTCGATACCGTCGGCAGCTACGCATGCATCTGATAAAAGACCGCCTACTTCGCCGCCTGTAATACCCCAGCTTAAACCAATCTTTCCGGAGCGTGATAAATCTTCGGGCTGCTCAACGAACTTGGGCAGTTCGGCAAGAAGGATGGGGTAGATATCTTTTATGGCGAGTACTTCATCGATATTGCTCTTTTCCATACCGATGGGGTTCTTTACGCTTGTAACTTTGCTCGCACAGGGAGAGAGGAAGAAAATACCGATTTCTTCAGGCTTAAAGCCTGTCTTTTCAACGGCCTGTTTTCTTGCAAGTTCACCTGCAAGCTCTGCGGGAGTAATAAGCGGTAAAAGATTGTCACAAAGATTCGGGAAACGAACCTGTACGAGACGAACAACCGTAGGGCATGCGGTGGAAATTAAGGGCCACTTGTCCTTGTGAGCCGCAATGTATTTTCTGGATTCTTCGGATACGATTTCCGCAGCCGCACTTACTTCGAATACATCGTCAAAACCGATGCTCTTTATAGCGGATAAAAGAATATTGATATCTTCGAGATTGTTAAACTGCGCACAGAGACTCGGAGCGGGCAGCGCAACAGTATACTTGTACTTGTCCGTAGCATCGATAAAATCACGTTTTGCTTTTTTAGCATGGTGAGGACATATTCTGATACATTCTCCGCAGTCTACACAGCGGCCGGGAGTAATGACAGCTTTGTTGTTACGCACACGAATAGCCTGGGTCGGACATCTGTTGATACAGTTTGTACAGCCCTTGCAGAGATTTTCAATTAAGTATACCGAGTTGCCGTAGTGGTCCATTCTGGTCTCCGTTTTAAAGTTATAAATTAATCACCATAGTTACCGTAGTTCCGACACCGAGTTCTGTCTGGATATCCATCTTGTCGGAATTCTTTTTCATATTGGGAAGCCCCATGCCTGCACCGAATCCGAGGGAACGAACCTTGTCTGGTGCGGTGGAATATCCGGCCTGCATAGCCTTTTCGACATCTGCGATACCGGGTCCTTTGTCGGCTAGTATGAGAGTGATGGCATCTTCCGAGATGGTCACTTTGATTTTGCCGCCGTATGCATGGATTATCATATTTATTTCGCCTTCATAAAGAGCTATCGCTACTTTTCTGATGGCTTCAGGTGAAACACCGAGTTGTTTTAATTTCTTTTTTACGTCGCTTGAAGCTTCTCCCGCTCTGGTAAAATCTTCGTTGGAAACTGCGTAGTTAAGCTCCATTAAATCAGCCATCAATGATACCTCCTGTCAATCCGTGTTCGTAAAGTAATCCGCATGAGGAAAACATTCTGTGGCTTGTTGTGATAATAGGGAGACCCATTTCGTCAGCCATCTGAATCATGGTTTCGTCGGGAGTCTTGCCTCTAACAAAAATGATAGCCACAATGTCCATCATCTCGGCAGTTCTTATAACCTGAGGGTTGCAAAGACCCGTTAAGAGTACACACTGATGCTTTGCAAATGCAAGCACGTCGCTCATCATATCGGATCCGCAAGCCGTCAATACCTCTTTATCCAATTCATCCTTTCCGGCCAAAGCGGTACCGTCAAGGATTTTTATAATATCGTTTACAGTCATAATAAACCTCCGTATTAAGTTAAAAATGGGGATAAATATACCAAGAAAAAATAAAAGAAAAACTATATGATTTTTAACCCCCAAAAAATACATAATTATTATAACAACGGAAAACTTTTTTTTCAAGCAAATAGGACAGTGGTGAAAGAAGAGTTAAAACCTATCGAAATCATAGGTAAATAGGCGTTTTTTAAGAGAAAAATTTTTTATGAAAAATTGAAAAAATCAATAGAAATACAGACTGTCTTGTGCTACAATATATGTTACGTTCGGCTATTGAAAAATAGTATTGTTAAAAATTTATCAAGGAGGTTTTTAGGATGAGTTCCAAGAAAACAACTGTTCCTTTTGCCGGAACCAAAGAGCAAGAGGAAGAACTTAAGAAAATCATCGCTGAAAACAAGAACCAGAAGGGAGCGTTAATGCCCATCATGCAGAAAGCACAGGACATTTACGGATACCTTCCCATCGAAGTTCAGACGATGATCGCGGACGAAATGGGTATTCCCCTCGAGAAGGTTTACGGAGTATCTACATTCTATTCACAGTTCGCACTTAATCCCAAGGGTAAATACCAGATTTCGGTATGCCTTGGTACTGCATGTTATGTTAAAGGATCGGGAGACGTTTATGCCAAGATCGAAGAGATTTTAGGTATTAAGGGTGGCGAATGCACACCTGACGGAAAATTCTCTCTTGATGCCTGCAGATGTGTAGGTGCCTGCGGCCTCGCACCGGTTATGATGATCAATGACGAAGTTTACGGACGTCTTAAACCGGACGATGTTAAAGACATTTTAGCAAAGTTTAACTAAAAATCTCTTATTTTTAATAGGGAGATATGCCCATGATGACAGAAATATCCCTTAACATACTTGACGTTACCGAGAACTCCACAAGGGCGGGCGCGAGCATTGTTCACATTACCGTTGAAGTTGACGAAGAAAAAGATCTTCTCAGAGTCTTGATAGAAGACAACGGGTGCGGAATGAGTAAGGAACAGCTTGCTTCGGTTAAAGATCCTTTTTTTACAACCAGGACCACAAGAAAGGTAGGACTCGGTGTTCCGTTTTTCAGGGAAGCGGCGCTTCAGGCAGGCGGAAGTTTTGATATAGAGTCCGAGCCGGGAGTAGGTACCAAGGTAACCGCAGAATTTCAACTAAGTAATATAGACAGAATGCCCCTGGGAGATATTACAGGTACGATTCATCAGCTGGTGATTTATCATCCGGATACTGATTTTGTTTATAAGTATGTTTTTAACGGAAATTCTTTCACGATGGACACGAGAGAATTCAGAGAAGTATTGGGAGACGTTCCTTTTGATACAAAGGAAGTTTCGGATTACATCAAAGAATATCTTTCAGAAAACAAATACAATACAGATAATGGTAAAAATATCTAGTTTAGGAGGAAAGCTATGAAATCTCTTGAAGAATTAAAAGCAATAAGAGACAGAATGCAGGGCCAGGTTGGTCTTCGTGCAGAATCCGAAGCAAGCACCAGAGTTGTTGTAGGTATGGCTACTTGCGGTATCGCATCAGGTGCAAGACCTGTACTTACAGCTTTGGCTGACGCAGTTGCAGAGAAGAAGATTCCCGATTGCTCAGTTACACAGACAGGTTGTATCGGACTTTGCCAGTATGAACCCATTGTTGAGGTTATTCAGCCCGGTAAGGAAAAAGTTACATATACAAAGATGACTCCCGAGAAGGCTCTTGAAATCGTTGAGAAGCATCTTATCGGCGGTCATGTAGTTACCGAGTACACAATCGGCAACCAGTTAAAATAATAAGGAGGAAATTTAAATGTATCGTTCACACGTATTAGTTTGCGGTGGTACAGGATGTACTTCCTCCGGAAGCCAGGCAATCATCGACAAGTTCGAAGCCGAGATTGAAAAGAATGGCTTAAAAGACGAAGTAGCTGTTGTACGTACCGGTTGTCACGGTCTTTGTGCATTAGGACCTATCGTACTTATTTATCCCGAAGGTTCTTTCTACTCAATGGTTAAAGTAGAAGATGTTCCCGAGATCGTTTCCGAGCATTTGCTCAAAGGTAGAGTTGTTACCAGACTTCTCTATCAAGAGACTGTTAAGGAAGAGGAAGTTATTCCCCTTGTTGAAACAGGCTTCTACAAAAAGCAGAAGAGAGTTGCTCTTCGTAACTGTGGTGTAATCAATCCCGAAAACATTGATGAATATATCGCTGTAGACGGTTATCAGGCTCTTGCAAAGGTTCTTACAGAAATGACACCCGAGCAGGTTATCGATACACTTCTTGCAGCAGGCTTAAGAGGACGTGGTGGTGCAGGCTTCCCTACAGGTCAGAAGTGGAAACTCGCAAGAACCCTCGTTCCCGATGCAGATCAGAAATATGTATGTTGTAACGCCGATGAAGGTGACCCTGGTGCTTTCATGGATCGTTCCGTTCTTGAAGGCGATCCCCATGTAGTACTTGAAGCTATGGCTATCGCAGGTTACACAATCGGTGCTAATCAGGGTTATATCTACGTTCGTGCAGAATATCCCATCGCTATTCAGAGACTTCAGATTGCCATTGATCAGGCAAGAGCATACGGATTACTTGGTAAAGACATTTTCGGAACAGGTTTCGATTTTGATATCGACCTTCGTTTCGGTGCAGGTGCTTTCGTTTGTGGTGAAGAGACAGCTCTTATGACTTCCATCGAAGGAAACCGTGGTGAGCCTCGTCCTCGTCCTCCTTTCCCTGCAGTTAAAGGTCTTTTCGCAAAGCCCACTGTACTTAACAACGTTGAAACATACGCTAACATTCCCCGTATCATCTTAAACGGTGCTGAATGGTTTGCTTCAATGGGTACAGAGAAGAGCAAGGGTACCAAGGTATTCGCACTTGGTGGTAAGATCAACAACACAGGTCTTGTTGAAGTTCCTATGGGAACCACACTTCGTGAAGTTATCGAAGACATCGGTGGCGGCATTCCTAACGGAAAGAAGTTCAAAGCTGCTCAGACCGGTGGTCCTTCAGGCGGATGTATCCCTGCTGAGCATTTTGATATTCCTATCGATTACGATAACCTTATTTCTATCGGTTCCATGATGGGTTCCGGCGGACTTATCGTAATGGATGAAGATAACTGTATGGTTGACATCGCTAAATTCTTCCTTGAATTTACAGTTGATGAATCCTGCGGTAAATGTACACCTTGTCGTATCGGTACAAAGAGACTGTACGAAACACTCGACAAGATTACAAAGGGTCAGGGAACTCTTGAAGACCTTGATAAGCTTGAGGAACTTTGCTACTACATCAAAGCTAACTCACTTTGCGGTCTCGGACAGACAGCTCCTAACCCCGTTCTTTCAACTCTTCGTTATTTCAAAGACGAATATGTTGCTCATGTTGTTGAGAAGAGATGTCCTGCAGGCGTATGTAAATCACTCCTTAACTTCTCTATCGACAAAGAAAAATGTATCGGATGCGGAATGTGTGCTAAGCAGTGTCCTGCAGGTGCTATTTCCAAGACTGATTACATTGCACCCGGTAAGAAATTACCTGCAATGGCAATTGATTCCAGTAAATGCGTTAAGTGCGGTGCTTGTATGGCTACATGTAAGTTCAGCGCTATTTCTAAGAAATAATAGGAGGGAAGATAATGGAAACCATTAATATTACAATAAATGGTATGGCAGTTGAAGCTCCCAAAGGATCCACTATTCTTCAGGCTGCTAAGGGCGCAGGCATCGACATTCCTACTCTTTGTTACTTAAAAGAGATCAACGAAATCGGTGCATGTCGTATCTGTATGGTAGAAGCAGATGAAGGTAGAGGAGCAAGACTTGTTGCTTCCTGTGTATACCCCATCACAGAAGGAATGAAGGTTTATACCAACACTCCCAAAGTACTTGAGTACAGAAAGAAAACATTACAGCTCATTTTGTCAGACCATGATAAGAAATGTCTTTCATGTGTTCGTTCAGGCAAATGCGAACTTCAGAAATTATGCCATGACTTTGGCGTAGACGATGAGAACAAGTATGCAGGCGTTACAAACGAGTTCGAAATCGATGATTCGGCTGCTCACATGGTAAGAGATAACAACAAGTGTATCAACTGCCGTCGTTGTATCGCAGCATGTGAAAAGACACAGGGTATCGGCGTTATCGGTGCCAACAACAGAGGTTTCATCACAGAGATTTCTTCACCTTTCGGTATGGGTCTCGGCGAAACAGCTTGTGTATGCTGCGGACAGTGTATCGCTGTATGTCCTACAGGTGCTATCTACGAGAAGTCTGATGTTGACAAGATTATGGCTGCTATCGCAGATCCTACAAAGCATGTTGTTGTTCAGACAGCTCCCGCTGTAAGAGCAGCACTCGGCGAGCCTTTCGGATTCCCTATGGGAACAGGCGTAGAAGGAAAGATGGCTGCAGCTCTTCGTCGTATCGGATTCGAGAAAGTATTTGATACAGACTTTGCTGCAGACGTTACAATCATGGAAGAAGCTACAGAATTACTCGGCAGAGTAACAAACGGCGGTGTACTTCCTATGATTACATCATGTTCACCCGGATGGATTAAGTTCTGTGAGCATTACTATCCCGATCAGCTTGATCACGTATCATCATGTAAGTCTCCTCAGCAGATGTTCGGCGGAATCCTTAAGACATACTACGCTGAGAAGATGGGCTGGGATCCCAAGGATATCGTATCCGTATCGGTAATGCCTTGTACAGCTAAGAAGTTTGAGATTGGCAGACCTGATCAGTCAGCTGCAGGTGTACCCGATCTTGACTACACAATGACAACAAGAGAACTTGCAAGATTAATAGAGAGATGTGGTATTGACTTTAAGAACCTTCCTGATGAAGCATTTGACGATCCTATGGGTGAGTCAACAGGTGCTGCAGTTATCTTCGGTGCTACCGGTGGTGTTATGGAAGCAGCTCTTCGTACAGCAGTTTGGAAACTCACAGGCGAATCTAACGACAGCCCTCTTGAGTTCAAGGAAGTACGTGGCGTAGAAGGAATTAAGGAAGCTACATACGAAGTTGCAGGTATGAAGGTTAAAGTTGCTGTTGCTTCAGGTCTTTCAAATGCAAGAATTATCATGGATAAGATTCGTGCAGGAGAAGCAGATTACACATTCGTTGAAATCATGGCTTGTCCCGGCGGCTGCGTAAACGGTGGCGGTCAGCCTCAGGTTCCCGCTTCTGTTCGTAACTTCACAGACATCAGAGCAGAGAGAGCTAAAGCCCTTTACAACTATGATGAGAACATGCCCAGAAGAAAATCTCATGAGAACGAGTCGGTTAAGAAGCTTTATGCTGAATACTTCGGCGAGCCTAACAGCCACAGAGCTCATGAAGTTCTTCATACCAAGTATGTTCAGAGAAAGATTCATGAAATCTAATTAAAATCGGAATGTGAAAATTCTTTATATTAAAGGTTTTTTAGGCATTCTTTGTATGCACTCGAGGTCCCTTTTTGGGGCCCCGGGTGCCGCTTTATTATTGAGAAGACAGCATTATTTATCAGTGCCCGGCTCGCACTAGGGAACTTCGTTCCCGTCGGCGCACCTGGCTCTGTCTAAAAATATTCGAATTATAATTAGGCTTTAATTTGATTTTTCATTTGCGGGGGCGTTACATGAAAAAAAGAATTTTTTGTACGGCGTTCGTTTTACTGTTAACAGCCGCGGTAGCCTGTACAGAAGCTGATATTCAAAACATAAAAAACGGAACGAATGAAGTAATTGTACTAGATACTGACAATCTTCCCGCTCCGGATATAAAGAAAACAAATACCGATAATGACAACAACACCGATAACGGTGATAAAGATACAAACGATACTTCTGCGGTTACTTCAGGCAATACGGAGATTACAGATAATACGGATGCTTTGCCAAATGAAACCGAAGTGGTTAAGCCCAGTCTGGATGATTATGTGATAGAAGAAATAGAGGGCGAATATGTGCTCATAAAATCTGCGGTAGTTCGTAGCGGACCATCCACGGATTTTGACAAGTTAGGCACAATTCAGGCGGATTCTGTGATTGAAATAACCGGAGCATCCGAGAACGGATGGTTTCGCTTTGAATTTGAATCAAACGACGGATTCATCAATCAAAAGTTCTTCGTTGAGAAAGAAAAATATGATGAAGAGCTTGCGGTAAATACCGAAGATAACAATCAAAACGATAATAATGAGACTGTAAACGATAGCAATAACAATGAGACTGTAAATAATAACGATAACAACAATAACAGTAACAGTCTTTCCGCACAGATAGTATCAATTTGCAACGATTACAGAGCAGCAGAAGGGCTTGACCCTCTTTTAGAAGATCCTGAGCTTGATGCTTTAGCCGAGATACGAGCGGATGAAATTATAATTTACTTTGAGCACGAAAGACCGGACGGCAGTGACTGCTTTACGGTTATGAAAGATTATAAATGTACTTTGTGCGGTGAGAATATAGCCGCAGGCCAGGGCGATCCGAAGGATGTGGTTGAAGCATGGATGAATTCACCCGGACACAGAGCCAATATAATGAATAAGGATTTCAAAAAAATCGGAGTCGGTTATTCCGAAGGCGGAGAGTACGGAAAATATTGGGCACAGCTTTTTGCCGATTAAGGAAATTAATATGTGTTAAGCACATATAATGCAATAAAGGAGACACTAATTTAATGAGACAGTTTACTTCAGACGAACTTAGAAACACATGGAAACAGTTTTATGTTGAACGCGGACATGTAGATGTAGGTGCGGTATCGCTCGTATCTGACGGCTCTACAGGCGTTATGTTTAACGTCGCCGGCATGCAGCCTCTGATGCCTTATCTTTTAGGTCAGAAGCATCCTCTCGGTACGAGACTTTGCAACGTACAGGGTTGCGTTCGTACAAACGATATAGATTCAGTCGGAGATAAGAGCCACGTTACTTTCTTCGAAATGATGGGAAGCTGGAGCCTCGGTGATTATTTTAAGGAAGACAGATGTAAATGGAGTTTTGAACTTCTTACACAAGTTTTCGGATTTGATGCAGATCATCTTGCAGCAACTGTATTTGCAGGTGATGAGAATGCTCCCAGAGACGAAGAAGGCGCAGGCTTCAGAATTGCTTCAGGTTTTAAGAAAGAGAATATTTATTATCTTCCTGCTGAGGATAACTGGTGGGGCCTTGAATACGGACCTTGCGGACCTGACAGTGAAATGTTTTATATTGCAGATGTTCCCGATTGCGGTCCTAACTGCGGACCCGGATGTTCATGCGGTAAATATACAGAGCTTGGTAATGACGTATTTATGCAGTATGAAAAGCATCAGGACGGTTCTTTAACGCCCTTAAAACAAAAGAATGTTGATACAGGCTGGGGACTTGAAAGAAACCTTGCTTTCTTAAACGGTACAAAGGATGTTTACAAGACAGACCTTTTCGCACCCGTTATTGGATATATTGAGAAGGCTTCAGGCAAGGAATACGATGCTGACGAGAAGCTTACAAAATCAATGAGAATTCTTGCGGATCACACAAGAACAAGTGTTATGCTTATCGGCGATCCCGCAAAGCTTCTTCCTTCAAATGCAGGTGCAGGATATGTTCTTCGTAGACTTATTCGTCGTGCCGTAAGACATGCAAGAGCACTCGGACTTAAAAAAGCTGATATCTTAAAGATTTCAACAATCTTTATTGATGATATATATCCTAACAGTTTTCCTCTTCTTGTTAAGAACAAGGAATTTATTTTAGACGAACTTGGAAAAGAAATTGAGCGTTTCGAGAATACTCTTGAAAATGGTATGAAAGAGTTCAAAAAGATTCTTGATAACAAAAATGCAGAGGGTGCTAAGGAAATCGACGGTAAATCCGCATTCTATCTGTATGATACATTTGGATTCCCTATTGAGCTTACTGTAGAGCTTGCTGAAGAAGAAGGTCTTACGGTAGATGAAGAAGGCTTTAAGGCAGCTATGGAAGAGCAGAAGCAGACCGCAAGAGATAATCAGAACTTCTCCGCTAAATTAAATGTATCTGCAGGCGTATTTGATTCTCTTGATGAAAGCATTAAGACCGAATTTGTAGGATACGATGTGCTTGAGTGCGGAGCTAAGGCTGTTGCTATGGCTAACGAAGAAGGAAAGTGCGATAAATTAAGCGAAAAAGAAAACGGTACGATTATCACCGATGTTACAAGTATGTATGGTACCATGGGCGGCCAGGTTGGCGACAAGGGTATTATTTCTTCCAAGGACGGCGAATTCGTAGTAACCGAAGCAATTCATCTTCCTAACGGACGTATCGGCCATACAGGATATGTTTCACGCGGATTTATAAATGCAGGCGATGAAGTATATGTAAAGGTTGATTACGAAAACAGAATGAATACCTGTAAGAATCACTCTGCAACACATCTTCTTCAGAAAGCATTAAAGACAGTGCTTGGTGATCATGTAGAGCAGAAGGGTTCACTTGTTACACCCGACAGACTTCGTTTCGACTTCTCACATTCACAGGCTATAAGTGCTGAAGATCTTGCAAAGGTTGAGAAAATCGTAAATAAAGAAATCGCTGCATCACTTGATGTTATTACTGATGAAATGAGCATTGAAGATGCAAATAAGACCGGAGCTATGGCTCTCTTTGGAGAGAAGTACGGCGCTACCGTAAGAGTTGTCAGCATGGGCAAGGGTGATTCAGGTGATGACGAAGCAGATTTCAAAGAAGCATTCTCTGTAGAACTCTGTGGTGGTACACATGTTTCCAATACATCAGACATACAGCAGATTAAGATTCTTTCAGAATCAGGTGTTGCTGCAGGTGTTAGAAGAATTGAGGCTCTTACAGGAAGCGGAGTAATTAATTACTACAAGAACCTTGAAAGCATATTGCTTGAGGCTGCAAATGCTCTTAAGACACAGCCTAACGAAGTAGTTAATAAGATTAAACATCTTCAGAGCGAATTAAAGACTGCAAATTCTGAGATTGAATCACTTAAATCAAAGGCTGCAAAAGAAGCACTCGGCGATGTTATGGGCGGCGTAGAAGAAGTGAAGGGAATCAAAGTTCTTGCCAACAAGGTTGACGGCGTTGATATGAACGGATTAAGAGATCTTGGTGATTCACTTAAAGAAAAGCTTGGTGAAGGCGTTGTAGCCCTTATGTCAGCAGCAGACGGTAAAGTTAATATCGTTATTATGGCTACTGACGGTGCAGTAAAGGCAGGCGCTCACGCAGGAAACATTATCAAAGCTGTTGCTCCCATCGTAGGAGGCGGCGGTGGCGGACGTCCCAATATGGCTCAGGCCGGCGGTAAGAATCCTGCAGGCATCGATGATGCATTAAAGGCTGTTAAGACTGAACTTGAAAAGATGTTATAAAAAGATGAATTCCGGCTGAAATGCCGGAATTCTTTATTTAATGGCTTTTAATTTATCTGATGGGTAAGTAAAATAGAAACTGAAAAGAGAATTAACGGAAATATTAGAAAAGTGTGATTATATGAAATCTGAAAAGATAAGAATAATACTTGCTTCGAAGTCTCCAAGACGTAAAGAACTGCTTGAAAACGTAGGTTTTAAAATCGTCATCATTCCTTCAGAAGCTGAAGAAAATATCAATATAAAAGAACCTGCTGAAATGGTTAAAACATTGTCGTACATCAAAGCAGTATCTGTTTATGAAGACCTAAAAGATAAAAAAGTAAGTGTAGCTGATACTGAAGAGAATGCTAATACAGATTTAAGCGAAAATGATATTGTATTAGGAGCGGATACTGTTGTATATGCAGGCGGAATGATTCTCGGAAAACCGAAAAACAAAGAAGACGCACGTGATATGATTAAAATGCTTTCGGGAAATGTTCATTCAGTATTTACAGGATTTACGATAGTTCAAGCCAATGGGAAATCAATTACGGATTATTCAGAGACTAAGGTCTATGTATATCCTATGACTGATGAAGAGATAGAAGATTATATATCTACCGCCGAACCTTACGATAAGGCCGGTGCCTACGGAATCCAAGGCTTATTTGGTAAATACGTTGAAAAGATAGATGGTGATTACAACAATGTTGTAGGACTTCCGGTATCAAAGATTATATATACTATCAAGAATATTATGTAAACTGTTTTTAAGTTTATGTAAACCACTTTCATGAGAACAATTCCAGGAAATCAGCGAGTCCGTCGCTATTATTGTCACGGAAAGTTATGTAATCCGAAACTGCTTTTAACTTTGGATTGCCGTTCATCATACATACGCTGTTTGAAGCTGCCTGAAGAAGAGTGATATCATTTTCTTCATCCGCGAAAGCATAGGAATGTGATTCTTTGATGCCAGATGTTTTCATGATATATTTTAAAGCATTGCCTTTTCCCGATTCTTTGGGAATTACCTCTAAGAACTTGTCACAGGAGAAGATGCAAAATACTTTATTGCCGAGTTCTTTTTCGATTGTTGCCTGAACCTTCTTAAGTTTTTCTGGCTTGTCGAAATTCATTATTAAAAACTTGTAAGGAGTCGGTTCTTCTTTGATTACGTTTCTGACCTGTCTGTAAGGGAGTGATACGTAATTTGAATAGTAATCCAATTCCTTGGTTTTCTTTTCGCTTAATATCTCATAATCCGAATAGGTATGGAAATGACAGCCGTATTTCTTGGCTGTTTTTTTGACGATTTCGGAATATTCTTTTTTAAGAGTAACTTTCTCAAGGATTTCACCTTTTTTACAATCGTAAATAACACCGCCGTTAAAAGCAGCGATATAGTCTGTGATATCTCCGATTGAAAGTCTGTCAACTATCTTTAATGCGGATGCGAGAGGGCGGCCTGTATTGATGATAAATTTATGACCGTTTTCGCATGCTTTTATGAGCAAAGCTTTGGTAATAGGAGTAATGATTTTCTCATCATTTAAAAGCGTTCCGTCAAGATCAAAGAAAAGCGCCGAGTGAATGGCTTTGTTGGGTACAAAACCTTTAAGGTAGGCTTTCTTTAAAGGCGGAAGAAGTTTTGCGGGAATATAAAGATCTCCGTGACCGCAGCCGAGTGAAAGATTGGGTTTGTTGCTTCCATGGAAATCAGAACCTCCTGTAATCATCAGGCGGTATTTGCTTGCAAGTTTTCTTATTAGTTTTTCGTCTTTGCTTGAATAAGTGGAATAGATTGTTTCAATGCCTTTTAAGCCGACACGTGTCAATTCTGCGACGAGTGTCTCAAGATCTCTGTCTGAGAATTTATATAGAATCGGATGGGCAAGAACGGGAATTCCTCCGCATGAAAGAATCAGAGAAACAGCTTTCGCGGGAGATATTTTTTCTCTCGGAACAAAGCCCGGGCAGTCGTCTCCGATATAGGTATCAAAAGCCTCATCAATGCTTTTAACAACACCCTTAGAAATCATATATTTCGCATAGTGTGCTCTGGTAATAACGCTGTCCGGAAACTGCGCAACAAAAGAATCGTAATCGATATCGATTCCGAGTCCCTGTAATTTTTTGCACATTTTCTGGTTGCGGATTTCTCTTGAATTTCTGAATTCTACAACTTTCTTGGAGAATTTTTCGTTGTACGGATTTATATAATATCCGAGAATATGAATATCTTTTTTCTTGTATTCGGTGGAAAATTCTATTCCCGGAATTACTTCTATATCCTTTCCGACAGAGGCAGTATAAGCCTCTTCGATACCGTCTGTCGTGTCGTGATCTGTGAGGGCGAAAGCTTCAAGGTTGGATTTAATTGCAAGATCAACGAGCTCGCTCGGTGTTAAAGTGCCGTCGGAGAAAGTTGAATGGACATGTAAATCAATTGCCTGCATTTAGTTTTCGTCATCCTCTTTCTTTGCAATGTAAATAGTACGTTTTCTGGCCATTTCATCGCTTGCAAGATAATCGTCGTAAGTAGTAATTTTATCGATGAGTTTACCGCCGGGCATAATCTCCATGATACGGTTGGCTGTTGTTTCGATAAACTGATGGTCATGGCATGAGAAGAGTTCTACGCCTGAAAATCTGATAAGACCATTGTTTAAAGCCTGAATGGATTCCATGTCGAGGTGGTTTGTAGGCTCGTCAAGAATAAGGCAGTTAGCACCTGAAATCATCATCTTTGAAAGCATACATCTAACCTTTTCACCACCGGATAAAACCTTAACTTTTTTAAGAGCATCGTCCTGTGAGAAGAGCATTCTTCCGAGGAAGCCTCTGACGTAGGTAATATCTTTTACGGGCGAATAACCCATGAGCCAGTCTGTGATGATATCATCGGTCTGGAACTCTTCCGTATTATCCTTGGGGAAGTATGCCTGTGATGTGGTAACGCCCCATTTGTAAGTACCTTCGTCGGGCTCCATCTCACCTGCGAGTATCTGGAAAAGCGTTGTGGTTGCGATTTCGTTACTTCCAACGAAAGCAACCTTGTCTTCACGTCTTAATATAAAAGATATATTATCGAGTACCTTTTCACCGTTAATAGTCTTTGAAATGCCTTCGACCTGAAGTACTTCATTACCAATTTCTCTATCGGGTCTGAAATCGATGTAAGGATATTTTCTGCTTGAAGGTTTAATCTCTTCGAGTTCGATTTTTTCGAGCGCACGTTTTCTTGATGTAGCCTGCTTTGATTTTGAAGCGTTGGCGGAGAAACGATTAATGAATTCCTGGAGTTCCTTAATCTTTTCCTCTTTCTTTTTGTTGGCTTCTTTCATCTGCTTTACAAGCAACTGGCTGGATTCAAACCAGAAATCGTAGTTACCTGCATAAAGCTGGATTTTGCCGTAGTCGATATCTGCGGTCTGTGTGCAGACTTTATTTAAGAAATGTCTGTCGTGGGATACGACGATGACAGTATTTTCAAAGTTAATAAGAAACTCTTCGAGCCATGCGATAGCATCAAGATCGAGGTGGTTTGTAGGCTCGTCGAGAAGAAGAATATCGGGGTTACCGAATAATGCTTTTGCAAGAAGTACTTTGACCTTTTCGTTACCGCCGAGTTCCGACATCTGTGTGTAGTGAAGCTCAGTTTCAATACCGAGACCGTTTAAAAGATTGGCTGCGTTTGATTCTGCTTCCCAACCGTCAAGCTCGGCAAATTCAGCTTCAAGTTCACTTGCTCTGATACCGTCTTCATCGGAGAAATCTTCTTTTGCATAGATGGCATCCTTTTCTTTCATGATTTCATAAAGTCTGGGATTGCCGAGGATTACTGTATCCATTACCGAGTATGCATCGTATTTGAAGTGGTCCTGTTCGAGCACGCTTAAACGCTGACCGGGAGTGATAACGATATCACCTGTAGTTGTTTCGAGTTCGCCTGATAAAATCTTAAGGAATGTGGATTTTCCCGCTCCGTTAGCACCGATAATGCCGTAGCAGTTGCCTTCGGTGAATTTTATGTTTACATCCTCGAAGAGGGCTTTCTTTCCGAATCTTAAGGATACATTGTTTGCACTTATCATTTTTTATAATTCCTTTCTGAAACGAACCGCAAAATAAATTACGGGTTTGATGTAACAATCCCGCAATTACAGAATATCCGGTTCAATTTATTAATAATTGACGCTGTTGGGGATCTCGGCGACAACCTGACATTTGCCGTGAGTCTTTCCGTAATACAGTCTGTTGTCAGCCTGCTGAATAAAGTCCTCAATTCTGAAACTTTCGTTAGCCTGAGCCACACCGAAAGTCATAGTGACTTTAACCGAATTGCCTTCGTGAATAACTTCGCTCGAACAGATTTTATTTAAGATACGCTCGCCAAGTGATTTGGCAGCTTCGATATTACCGTTAACAAGTATAAGGATTTCCTCGCCGCCCCATCTGCATACGAAATCGCCTTCACGCATTTGAGAAGAGATGGTATCGGCTACCATTACAAGAACTCTGTCGCCGCAGTCATGACCGTAGGTATCGTTGACTTTTTTGAAATCATCGATATCGCCCAAAATAAGACTGAAGACTTTTTTATCTTTTCTTAAAAGATGCATGGAAATATTAAGTTTTTCCATCATGCTTCTTCTGTTGGCAAGCTTGGTAAGCGGATCGATACTGGATAACTGTTTTAACTGTCTGGTTCTGTTTTCAAGAGTAGCCGTGCTGTTACGCATTTCAATCGTAAACATAAAGCAGAAGAGTCCGAGCAGAACTACAGTAACCACTATATTAAGTATTATTGTAACGATTAAAAGAACGTGATAACGATCAACGAGAGTCTGATAATTATTCGACTCATAAAAGACGGAGAAGATATAATTAGCCGTGGTAATAATCGTTACAACCAAAGATGCGAAGAAAGGATGCTTAAAAGCCTTGGCGGAATTGGAAATGTAAAATACCGCAGGAATCAAAAGGAAGCAGAAGAGATTGAAGTACAATCCCTTACCGTATGCAAGAGTGGAAAGCAGTACAAAAATATTAACTTCCGCGGTAATGGCGAGAGTGATTAATTTGAACTGTTTGTTCTTGGTTAATGTTACCAGTGATTCATATACAAGGAATGAAAGGAGATTGTAAAGCATCATAAGGATATTGCCAAAACCAAGGAAAAGTCCGGCAAAAATCAGGTGTGAAAAAGCACAAAGATGAAGAATAAGCGTAAACTTATCCCTGTCCGAAAGGTACTCTTCACCATTGATGATGTCCTTTATGTAATTAAGATAAATCTTAATCTGGTCCATTCTATCTCCAATTTAAGCATATATATAAATGATTTTACCATTAAATTATGTTAATCTCAACAAATATTTTATATTTAATTTATATTTATAATATATATAGGCGGACAAATTTAAATTTTTTTTATAAAATGCAATAAAATTTGTTAATTGTTAGCACTCTCACTTGACGAGTGCTAAAAGAAGTGATATTATATTCTTGGTTGAAAAAATAATACTCAAATTATCATAAAAGAAACAGAAAAGAAGGATTATTGGTCAGAAAGAAGGTGAGTTTATGAACATAACGAAATTTACACAAAATTCTCAAAATTCTGTCAATATGGCGCAACAGTATGCAATAGAGTTCGGCAATCAGGAGATTGAGGAAGAGCATCTTCTTTATGCGCTCATAAATATTGACGACAGTCTGATATTAAAACTAATCGAAAAGATGGAGATTAACACCGAGCATTTTAAGGCAAGGGTTAAGGAAGCTGTTGAAAAAAGAGTTAAAGTAAGCGGCGGAGATCTTCGTATCGGTCAGAAATTAAACGAAGTTTTAATTACAGCAGAGAATCAGGCTAAAAAGATGGGTGACGAATATGTATCGGTAGAGCATTTGTTCCTGTCGATGCTTGATCATCCCAACAAAGAAATCGGAGAGATTTTCAGAGAATACGGTATCACAAAGGAGAGATTTTTAACTGCACTTTCATCGGTCAGAGGAAACGTAAAGGTTACAAGTGACAATCCCGAAGGTACCTATGATGCACTTAACAAATACGGTCAGGATCTCGTACAGAAAGCCAAATCAAGAAAGATGGATCCTATCATCGGCAGGGATTCGGAAATCAGAAATGTTATAAGAATCTTAAGCCGTAAAACAAAAAACAACCCTGTTTTAATCGGTGAACCCGGTGTTGGTAAAACCGCAGTTGCGGAAGGTCTGGCTCAAAGAATCGTAAACGGAGATGTTCCGGATGATCTTAAAAACAAGACTATTTTCGCACTGGATATGGGCTCGCTAATCGCAGGTGCAAAATACCGTGGCGAGTTTGAGGAAAGACTTAAAGCCGTGCTTGATGAAGTCAAATCGTCAAACGGAGAGATTATTCTTTTTATCGATGAACTTCATACAATTGTCGGCGCAGGTAAAACTGACGGCGCACTTGATGCCGGTAATATGTTAAAGCCAATGCTTGCAAGAGGCGAACTGCACTGTATAGGTGCGACTACACTTGATGAATACAGAATGTATATCGAAAAGGATGCTGCACTCGAGAGAAGATTCCAGCCTGTAATGGTAAATGAACCTACAGTCGAAGATACAATATCGATTCTTCGTGGTATAAAAGACAGATACGAAGTATATCATGGCGTAAAAATCATGGATAACGCACTTGTCGCTGCAGCAGTTTTATCAGACAGATACATCTCTGACAGATTCTTGCCCGACAAGGCTATCGACCTAGTGGATGAAGCATGTGCAATGATTAAGACAGAACTTAACAGTCTGCCCACCGAACTTGATGAAAAACAGCGTAAAATATTGCAGATGGAAATCGAGGCTCAGGCTTTAAAGAAAGAAGATGATTCACAGAGTGAACAGCGTCTGGCAGATTTGCTCGCAGATTTAGCAGTTGAAAAAGAAGATTTTGCAAATGCAAAAGCTAAATGGGAGAACGAAAAGAGTGCGGTAGATAAACTCTCGAAGATGAGAGAGGAAATCGATGCCCTCAATTCGAAGATTGAAATCGCAAAACGTGAAGGCGATCTTGCAAAAGCTGCAGAGCTTACATACGGTGAACTGCCGAGATTAAAGGCAAGTCTTGAAGAGGCAGAAAAACTGGCCGAGAAGAAAGACGACTCGCTCGTACATGAAAAAGTTACAGATACCGAAATCGCGAGAATCGTTTCGAGATGGACAGGTATTCCCGTAGCTAAACTCAATGAATCAGAAAGAAACAAAGTACTGCATCTGGCAGATGAACTTCATAAAAGAGTCATCGGTCAGGATGACGGCGTAACAAAGGTTACTGAATCAATCATCAGATCGAAAGCAGGCATAAAAGATCCTACAAAGCCCATCGGTTCATTCCTTTTCTTAGGACCTACAGGTGTAGGTAAAACGGAACTTGCCAAAGCACTTGCACAGTCACTCTTTGATGATGAAAACAATATCGTCAGAATCGATATGAGTGAATATATGGAGCAGTACAGCGTATCAAGATTAATAGGAGCTCCTCCCGGATATGTCGGATATGATGAAGGCGGTCAGTTAACCGAAGCTGTAAGACGTAAACCTTATTCGGTAGTTCTGTTTGATGAAGTTGAAAAGGCTCATCCTGATGTATTCAATGTACTTCTTCAGGTACTTGATGACGGCCGAATCACAGATTCACACGGCAAGACGGTAGACTTTAAGAATACAATCATCATAATGACTTCAAACATCGGCGCAGACGTGTTGCTTGAAGGCATTGATGAAAACGGTGAATTTAAAGAGGGCGTGGAAGAGGCCGTAACAGGTATGCTTCACAAGTTCTTCAGACCTGAGTTTCTTAACAGAATTGATGAAACGATACTGTTTAAACCTCTCGGCAGGAATGAAATTGCAGGTATCTTAGATCTCATCGTGGCCGATCTTAACAAACGTCTTGAAGACAGAGAGTATAAAGTTATGTTAACCGATGAAGCAAAAGACAAAGTCATAGCAGAAGGTTACAATCCTAACTACGGTGCAAGACCTCTTAAAAGATACGTACAGAAAACAGTTGAAACACTTGCCGCAAAACTGATTCTTTCAGGAAATGTTTCCGAAGGCGATACAATTACGATTGATGTTGAGGACGGAAAGTTTACTGCAAGATAATTAAAGATAGTTTACATAATATTAAAGGTGCCGGGCACGGTATACGAGCCGGGCACCTTTTTATTTTGCTCTTTTATGATAAGCTAGTTTACATAACATTTATTTCTTTTATGAGATGAAAAATATAATCTGAAAATTTGTATAATATGTGTTGACAAATAATATTATACGCCGTATAGTATTATACGAAAACAAAAATAGCTATGAATTTTCAAATATAAATCAGGAGGGATTAAGGATGACATATCAACTTACGGCACCGCTTTTGGATGCATGTGTGCTCGGTATAGTTGCAGAGAGTGATGCTTACGGCTATACATTAACGCAAAAGGTCCAGGAAGTCGTAGACATTTCCGAATCAACACTCTATCCGGTATTACGAAGACTTCAGAAAAGCGAATACCTTACTACATACGATCAGCCTTTCGAGGGCAGAAATCGCAGATATTATTCCATCACGGAAAAAGGAAACGAGCTGCTTGGTTTTTACAGAACGGAATGGATTGATTACAAAACCAAGATTGACAGGCTGATAGGAGGAAATGTAGATGAATAAGAGTGAATTTTTAAAAGCCCTTTCCAAACAACTTAAACTTTTGCCCCAGGAAGACAGAGAGGATGCTTTAACATTTTATACAGAATATCTTGAGGACTGCGGATTTGTGGAGGACGAAGATGTTACCGCGAAGCTCGGAACTCCCAAGGAAGTAGCCAAGAATATATTTGCGGATATCACAATGAAGCATATTGATGCTAATGAAGAAAAGAAATCCGCCAAGAAAACAGCAACAATAGTATGGATTGCGATTATTTCCATCTTTTCGCTTCCGATATCTTTGCCGATTGCTATTTGTTTGTTAGTAATTGTATTAACCCTATTTATAGTTCTGCTTATACTATTCGTTGCATTCTTTGGTGCGGGACTCTCCGTTATGGCTGCAGGCACTGCGGTATTTGCTTCTGCATTTATTGCACCGGGTATCGGACAGAAACTTGTATGTATAGGTGCCGGTATGATGGTAATTGCCATCGGTCTTGCAATCTGCTTTGTAACAGTACTTCTTTTCATACTTATCGTAAGACTTATTGTCAAAATAATTAAAAAGTCTACCGAGAAAAGAGTTAAAAAAGCATAAAAGAAAGGATTTATTATGAAAAAATTTATACTGGTTATGGTAATTATAAATACATCATTGCTTCTTTTAGGAGGAGGAATATTTGGACTCGGATTATTGCTCGGAGGAAAAAATAATTTCGGATTTGATATCAAAAATAAGGTATTTGTAGAGCCTATTTATATCAATGAATATTATGACCTCGATGATTTTTCTTCAATGAAGATCGACATAGAGATGGGAAAATTATACATAGAAGAGAGTGATAAGTGCCGCATTGAATACCGCTTACTTGAAGAGGCAATTCCTGATATAAAAGTTGAGGATGAAACTCTCATTATTACTCATAAAGATAATAAAGTGATTCCTATAAACATAATGAATATTGATTCAGAAGAGCAGTATATAAAATTATATGTCACGAAAGATCAGTATGCAGAAATAAAGACATCAAGCGGCGGAATGGAAATTAAAAACGTAAATATTGACGGTGTGATTGAGAGTTCATCAGGCGGTGTAAGTATTACCGGATCCGAAGCAGACAATCTTGATATTAAGGTTTCAAGCGGAAGAACCACTCTTGATAATGTTAAGTATGAAGACTTAAAAGCAAACCAGTCTTCGGGAAAGTTTGTAATAAATAATGCTGACGTCGGAAATTTATATGCCAGAAGTTTAAGCGGCGGAATTGAATTTGAAAATGTAACCGCAGAAACAATTGAAGGTAATTCGACCAGTGGCGGAATTGATTTTACAAAGGTTTCAGCCAAGAGTGCAAACCTTGATGCGAACTCAGGCTCAATAAAAATGGATGGCTGTGAAATCGAGAATTTAACCGCAGATTCAACCTCTGGTGGCGTTAAGGCAGAAGATACCGAAATTGATAACGCTGACCTTGATGTATCAAGCGGCGGAGTTAAATTAAACTTAATCGGAGATGTAAACGATTACGATTTTGATCTTGATGTATCTTCAGGCTCGATTAATGTAAACGACGAGAAGAAGAATTCCAAGTTTATTACAAATGACGGAAAAGGCAAAAAAATCAAGGTTGAAACAAGCTCCGGAAGTATAAATATCAATATTAACTAATCCGTTTCAAAAAGTTGTTGACTTTTTAAAATCAATCGGTTAATATATTACTTGTCCGCAAAACGGACAGGTAAATGCGATAGTGGTGCAGTTGGTAGCACACGACCTTGCCAAGGTTGAGCTCGCGGGTTCGAGTCCCGTCTATCGCTCGATTAAAGGACATCGATACATATCGGTGTCTTTTTTGTTTTTCTATGCTAAAATACTAATTAGATTTTTCAGGAGAAAATTATTATGAAACTTATTACAAGAATTATCATTGCATTGGCGATTGCGGTTGTAATTATTGCAGGTGCCTTTGTAGCATTATATTTTATTAAAACTGATAAAAAGAGGGCTAAATATACATCCATATCCATGGAAGAGGCTAAGAAAATATTTGCCACACCCGGAGATTATATAATACTTGATGTTCGTACTGCGAGTGAATATGCAAACGGACATATTCCCGGGGCTATCAATGTTGCAAATGAAAAAATAGGAGATAAGAAGCCTGAAGAACTTCCCGATACCGATCAGTTTATCTATGTATACTGCAGAACCGGTCACAGAAGTAAACTGGCATCAGCCAAACTTGCAAAACTGGGATATACAAACGTAATTGAATTTGGCGGAATTATGTCCTGGGACGGCAAGATAGAAAAGTAGATGACATTTTCCCCCATAGAATTTCTTTTTATTCATTAGCGGTAATGTACCAAATGGGATAAAAGCTCATGTCTTCGTCAAAAAAAAGTTCTGCCTTTACAAGAATCGCGTTATCATAATCCGGAGCCATATATTCGGAGTAAACACACCCTATAGGGGCTGACATATATATTCTGTCGTTTTCAAAGGAGATATTGATTATATCTGTGTAAACGATTTTCTCAAAAGTCAAATTCGAATCAAGAGTAACACTGCATCCTTCATATCTGTCATAATAAGGCGGCAGTTTTTCGTGTACTTCTAGTTCGTGTGTTGCCTCGTTGTAAGAGTAATCGATTGATTCATCAATCATATTGACAAAATAACTGTAATCGTATTTGTAAGATGCGGCTTTATTGCCGTCATCCTCGTAGATAATCAGTCCGTAAACGGAAAAACCTGTTCCGGTTCCTTCACATTCGGCGATTACATATTCCTCTACGCCGTCACCATCAACATCAAATTTTTCAATCCTCGGACCGTATGCGCCTGTTGCGATATCAATCTGAATCCATCTGCCGTGATCGTTTATATAAGAAGATTGTGTGTTTAAATCCTGTCTTATGAAAAGAGAACCGTCGGTAGAGGAGTAGTAATCAAAAATGTTCTCGTCCTCCGGATCATCGACAAAGATATAATTATAGGAATCCTCAATCGGATTGTTGTTTGCCTTTTCATTTTCCAAAGCATCTTCGCATTCTTTTATGGCTTCCGAAAAGGCGAGTTGTATATTATAAAAACGTTTATGCTTATCTCCTTTGCCTTGCCCGGCCATATATCCGCCCGCAAAAAATCTTTTGGTGCCGTCAATCACTTCTATTTCGTATATTCCGCCGTCGTCAATGCCGTTCACATCCATGTCGTCGGAGAGATTATTAATTTGGTTGTCTTTTAATGCCTTCTTAAGGGCGTTCCATGTTTCCTCGGGAACCGAACCCTGTGCAATCAGATATTTGGAATCTGTGGGAATTGTATCATTAAAATAATCAAATCCGTCATCGCTTGCGAGCCAGTATTCAGTGTAATCATAATGATAAAAAAACCCTTGGCTGAAGACATATACATCATATTCAGCGGGGAAAAATCCTATTACACAATAAGTTAATTCAGCTGAATCCGAAACATCAAATCCGGCCAGCCGAGCCTGATAATTCTGCATTGGACCGGGCTTTGTATCCGGGTCGGGATTTGCGCATGCAAAAGCAAAGAATGTAATTATAGTTATTATACAAATCAGGATTTTTCTCTTCATAATTTTCTCCCCAAAATTTACTGATAATAGTATAACAAATGTTCAAAAGCAAATAAATATTCCGCCCTATATAAGTTACGTTTTAGAAAGAGTGTTTTATGGATAAGCAGCTGAAAAAACTAATTATGAGGATTTGCAGTTTTTTCTTGATTTAGGATGAAAAATGTGATAGTTTATATAAAAACCTACAAGCATAGTAGGTAAATAGGCGAAAGGATGCAAAAATGATTACAAGAGATGAAGCTTTTGAACTTTTAAAGAAATATAACAAGGATTCTTTTCATATTCAGCATGCGCTGACTGTGGAAGCTGTCATGAAATGGTTTGCCGATAAATTCCGAGTTGGAGTCAGAAAAGTAAATGAAAGAAATCAAATATGAGGATCTTGTCAAACTGCCTGAAGATTCCTACGTCCTTATAGACATAAGAGATGAAGGATTAAGAGCATATGGCATGATTCCCGGGGCCGAAGCAATTGATTTGACCCTTGATGAAAACATCATAAAAGAAAATATAGATTTAATTCCGAAGGATAAAACTCTTGTCTTTTACTGTGAAATCGGCAGAAAAACCAGAGAACTTGACGATGAATATTATCTGTCTGACAGAATATGTTTAGGTCTTGAAGGCGGATATATCGGATATGTTAAGGCTTCGATGGCCAAAGACGAAGAGTCCAAGGAAAGGCAGCATAAAGCAGAAGAAAGCATAAGGAAGAAATTCCACAAGCCGCTCTTTACGCCTTTTGCAAAGGCTTGTAAAACATACAAACTGATAGAGGAAGGCGACAGAATAGCGGTCTGTATTTCGGGCGGCAAAGATTCAATGCTGATGGCCAAACTTTTCCAGGAGATACAAAGACACAGACAGTGTAATTTCAAACTGACCTTTCTTGTGATGGATCCAGGATATAACAAAGAAAACAGGGCACTAATCGAAAGCAATGCAAAGGCTCTCGGCATTCCCATAACAATATTTGACAGCAATATATTCGATTCGGTTGACAATATCGAAAAAAGTCCCTGTTACATATGTGCCAGAATGCGAAGAGGGTATCTTTACAGCAAGGCAAAGGAACTTGGCTGTAACAAGATTGCACTCGGACACCATTATGATGATGTGATTGAAACGATTCTGATGGGAATGATGCACGGTGCGCAGATACAGACCATGATGCCCAAACTTCACAGTACGAACTTTGAAGGAATGGAGCTTATCCGTCCGCTTTACCTTATAAGAGAGAGCGATATCATCGCATGGAGGGATTACAACAACTTACACTTCCTTCAATGCGCATGTCACTTTACGGATACCTGTACGACCTGTCATGAGGACGGTACCACATCGTCCAAACGACTGGAGACGAAGAAACTGATTGCGGAATTGAAGAAAGACAATCCGTTTATCGAATCCAATATTTTTAAAAGCGTAGAAAACGTAAATCTTGATACCGTCATTGCATATAAAAAAGACGGAGTAAGACATCATTTTCTGGATGAATATTAAAAGAATGGAGATTATGAATATGGCAGAATTTGAGGAAGCAGCATGCTCTATAGCATTGCACAGAAAGAAAATAGAAAAAGGAAGAGAATCACAATCATTCGGAAAAGTTGCAACCTCCGAAGATAAGGGAGAGATAGCGAAAAACGGAGCTTTTGTAAGACAGAAAAACCGTTTTTGTACGCCTTTCGGAGATAAGGAAGGAGAGCTTCCCGTAGAGGCAGGAAGATACCGCCTTATCTGGACGCCTCTTTGCCCGTGGGCTACGAGGCAGGCTATAGTTCTCAAGCTTTTGGGAATAGGTGAAGATGTAATAAGCATAGGAAAAGTTGCACCCGTGCGAACAGACAAAGGCTGGGAGTTTTCGCTTGATAAGGACGGAGTGGACCCTGTGCTCGGAATACGATTCCTGCCTGAAATATATGCAGCCACAGATCCCGAGTATGAAGGAAGGGCAACGGTTCCGACAATAGTTGATGTTAAAGAAAAAAAGGTCGTAAACAATGACTATCACCGTTTAAGCAACTACTGGGAAACTGTATGGAAGCCTTTCTGGAAAGAGGGCGCACCCAATCTTTATCCTTTGGAACTCAGGACAGGAATAGATGCACTTAATGAAATCCTGTTTAACGAGATAAATAACGGCGTATATAAGGCGGGTTTTGCCAAGAGTCAGGAGGAGTATGAGAAGAATTATCATCTTGTATTTGACAGACTTGACTGGCTGGAAGAAAGACTCGCGGACAGAAGATTTCTTTTCGGAGACAGACTTACCGACAGTGATGTAAGACTCTATGTTACGCTTGCAAGATTTGATACGGCTTATTATTTCGGTTTCAGACTGAATGAGAGACGAATCATGGATTATCCGAATCTATGGAATTATGCCAAGGAACTTTATTCCATTCCTGCATTTAAAGAGAGTACTGATTTTGATGCGATTAAAAGAGGATATCTTTTGGGAGCATCAGAAAACCCTGACAATATTTTACCGGACGGCCCCGATGAAGGTGTATGGGAAGAAGCAAATGACAGAGCGGAGAAATTCGGTCCCTTATACGTGGGAAACGAAAATATATCCAAAAACCTGACGGAGGTGGAATGATGGCAGTCGTAGATCATGTAACAAACGGAGAAATACAAAGTAACGGTAAATTCGAAAGACAGGCCAACAGATTCGTAACGCCGTTTGGAGATAAGGAAGGTGAACTTCCTGTAGAAAAAGACAGATACAGGCTTCTGTGGGCACCTGTGTGCCCCTGGGCCAACAGATCGATTATCGTAAGACAGCTCATGGGTCTTGAGGATGTAATATCGGTAGGAACACTTGACCCCATAAGACCGGATGTGCCCTGGTCTGACTGGGCGTTTACGCTTGATGAAGGCGACAAAGATCCTGTCCTTGGTATTCATCTTTTAAGTGAAGCTTATAAAAAAGCTGATCCAGACTATCAGGGAAGATATACGGTTCCCGCAATTGTAGATCTTAAAACCGGGGCTGTGGTGAACAATGATTATTCTAAACTCACCACATATTTTGAAACGGCATGGAAAAAATATCATAAAAAAGACGCTCCCGAGCTGTATCCCGTGGAATTAAGAGACGATATCGAAGAGCTTAACGATTATATATTCCACAATGTCAACAACGGCGTATATAAGGCGGGGTTTGCAACGAGCCAGGAAGCCTATTCTGATGCTTTTAAACTCGTCTTTGATGCTTTTGACAAGCTCGAGGAAAGACTATCAAATCAGAGATTTTTATTTGGCGACTATATTACCGAATCTGATATCAGACTCTATGTTACACTCGCAAGATTTGACATTGCCTACTACAACGGTTTCAGAGTCAATAAAAAGATGCTTAAGGATTATCCGAATCTTTGGGGATACGCGAGGGATCTGTATGCTGAGAGTGCATTTGGCGACAATACGCATTTTGAAGCGATTAAGAAGCATTATCACTTATGTTGTTTAAAGACCAATCCTAATGATATCCTTCCCCTCGGACCGGATCTTTCAATATGGAATATTCCGTCAGGAAGAGAGGGCTTAAGCAAAGATCCCGAACATAAATTCAGGATTGAAGAGCAGTAAATTAAAAGAGAAACATAAGAAAAGAATAAAAGAAAAATTCGGAGGATAAAACAATGGGTAAAATCTATCACAATATTACAGAGCTTATAGGACGCACACCGCTTCTTGAGCTTCATGCATTTGAAAAAAAGATTGGTACAGACAATAAGATTTTCGGCAAACTTGAATTCTTTAATCCCTCAGGTTCCGTAAAAGACAGAATCGCTTTATCGATGATTAACGGCAAGGAAGAAGCAGGTGACTTGAAGGAAGGCGGTACGATTATCGAAGGCACATCCGGCAATACCGGTATAGGCATTGCTTCGATTGCGGCAGCGAAAGGATACAAGGTTAAGATTTGTATGCCTGATAATCTTTCGGAAGAAAGAACCAGACTATTAAAAGCTTTCGGTGCAGAAGTTTATCATACACCGGGTGATTTAAATATGGGAGGTGCAAATGCAAAGGCAGCAGAATTGCTGGCTGAAACTGAAAATGCGGTTATCCTTGGACAGGGTGGCAATCCAAACAATCCTCTTGCACATTATAGGACAACAGGTCCCGAAATCTGGGAAGATACAGACGGTAAAGTGGATATTTTCGTATCGGCTGCCGGAACCGGAGGAACCGTAAGCGGTGCAGGCAAATTCCTTAAAGAGCAGAACCCCGATATTAAGGTAATCGGCGTAGAGCCTACGGGAAGTGCGCTTTTAAACGGCGGAACTGCAGGCCCTCACAAGATTCAGGGTATCGGCGGCGGTGCAATCCCTCCCGTAACTGATGTTTCGATATTTGATGAAGTAATAGATGTAACGGACGATCAGGCTTACGAATATGCGAGACTTATCCCCGGACTTGAAGGCTTTACCGTAGGCATTTCTGCAGGCGCAGCTTTATATGCAGCCAAAGTTATCGCAGAACGTCCCGAGAATTCAGGTAAAAACATTGTGGTAATCATTCCCGACAGCGGAGAACATTATCTGTCCGGTGACCTTTACGAATAATAAATTATCATTAAAATAAAAGAGAGATTATATTTAATTTGGAGGATATATGACTCTTTCACAGTTAAATTATGTTATTGCGGTAGCATCAAGCTCTTCGATGAATGAAGCGTCTAAGAAATTGTTTATTTCGCAACCTTCGATTTCGGCTACAATCCGTGAACTTGAAGAGGAGATCGGTATTAATATTTTTATCCGTTCCAATCGCGGGATTAGTCTGACGCCCGAAGGGGAAGAATTTGTCGGATATGCCAAGCAGGTTGTTACGCAGTACGAACTGATTGAAAACAAATATATAACGGGCGGTAAAATCAAGAAACGTTTCAGTGTTTCCGCGCAGCATTATGCTTTTGCGGTAGACGCATTTGCCAAAATGGTCGAAGAGTTTGGAATGGACGGCTATGATTTTGCCATGTATGAGACAAAAACATATGACGTTATTCAGGATGTAAAGAAGTTTAAAAGTGAGATAGGTATTCTCTATCTTAATGATTTTAACCGTAAAATAATTACCAAACTTCTTGATGAAAACGAACTCGAATTTCATCCTTTGTTAGACTGCGGTGTATATGCATATATGTGGAAAAAGCATCCTCTTGCCAAGAAAAAAAGAGTTACGTTTGACGAACTTAATTCGTATCCGTGCATAATATTTGAGCAGGGAATCAATAACTCATTTTATTTTGCCGAAGAGATGTTTTCGACATATCAGTTCAATCAGACATTAAGAGTCTGCGACAGAGCCACAGGTCTTAATCTTATGATAGGCCTTAATGCATTTACCGTATGCTCAGGTATTATATGCGAACATTTAAACGGCTCCGAGCATTGCGCCGTCAAACTCGACAGCGAGGACATCAATACCGTCGGATATATCGTAAGAAAGGGTATGTCAATCTCTCCTTTGGGACAGAGATATATTGATGAAATAAGCAAATACAAAGGAACCCAAAAATAATTTTAAGATTTTAACTAAACGAACAAAACCGGTTGGCTATAGGTAATGCCTATAGCCAACTCTTTTTTTTTAATATTATTCATTTTGCTTTTCATTGATTAAACTTGATATCAATCAAAAGTAAGATTAGGACAGGAAATAATAATGAGCGAAAGAAATTTGGATTTTGAAAGTGTTACAAACAGATACGGTACGAAAAGCCTAAAGTACGACTTTAAGGAAGAGAGACATCTCCCTGACGATGTGCTGCCTCTCTGGGTAGCGGATATGGATTATCGCACTTCTTCATACATAGAGGATGCACTTGTTGAACAGGCTAAACATGCGATATTCGGATATACGGAAGTTGATGATGATTTTCTTGAAGCGCTTAAAAACTATATAGCACGGCATTATAACAGGGTTATAGAAAAAGAGTGGTTTCACAAATCGCCTTCGGTTGTTTTTTCGATAGCAACCGCAGTAAAAGCGTTTACCGAAGAAGGCGGATATGTACTGATTAACCAGCCCGTATATTATCCGTTCATGGGAACGATTAAGGAAAACAACAGAAAGATTATAAGCAGCGACCTGGTTAATGACGGGACCGGATATTACAGAATCGATTTTAAGGATCTTGAAGAAAAGATAAAAGAATACAGACCGAAACTCTATCTTCTTTGTTCCCCTCACAATCCCGTGGGAAGAGTCTGGAGCAAAAAAGAATTGCATAAAATAGGGGAGCTCTGCAAAAAATACGGAATAATAGTTTTCAGCGATGAAATTCATTCGGACTTTGTATGGGGCAGCGAATTTACTACTTTTACGAATGCCGGAGAGGGTTATGACAGATTCTGCATTACATCGGTATCTCCGAGCAAAACATTCAATCTCGCAGGCCTTCAGGTATCCGGAATTATCACAAGCAACAAAGAGATTTACAACAGATTTCATGCAGCGTACTCGGCAGCGGGCTTCAGCCAGATAAACGGAATGGGTATAATCGCGTGTCAGGCAGCGTATACATACGGAGAAGAGTGGCTTGAGGGCGTTAAGAAAGCAATAGAATCCAATCTTGATTATGCCATAGAGTATTTGTCTGAGAATCTTCCCGAGGTAAAGGTAAGAAAACCTGAGGGGACGTATCTTTTATGGCTGGATTTTAATTATTATGATTTTACGGACAGAGAATTAAACGACATCATAGTGCATGATGCGAAGCTCTGGCTCGACAGAGGAAATATCTTCGGCAGAGTCGGCTCGGGATTTCAGCGAATCAATGTGGCATGTCCGAGAAAGACTCTTGAAGATGCACTCGAAAGACTTGTGAATACATTTAAGATTTGTGAACAGAAGAGAAAAATAAGTTAGATCCAAGGATTTAACTTATTTTTTGAAAGGAGAATAATATGTCATATATAGTACCGTTTCAGACAATTGGACTTTTTGAAAACACATTCAGGCATCAGATTAATAAAAAGACAGGCAAAATCGACGACAGGGAATTTGTTTTTAACAGACATTTCGGACCGGGCGAAAACGATCTTTCAATAGAGTCTGACAGATACCGCATCATATGGATGCCCGGCTGCCCTCATTCGAATAAGGCTGTAATAACAGCACGCCTTCTCGGACTTGACAGAGTAATCAGTATCGGAGAATGCGGGATATTAAGAGACCCGCGCGGATGGGTATTTTCCGGAGATTTGGGAGAAGTGGACCCTGTACTTAAGATTCATTATCTCGATGATGCATATCTTAAGGGCGATCCCGATTTCACGGGAAGATCGACGGTACCTGCTATAGTTGATATCAAAACCGGTGCCGTCGTACAGAATGAAGCATGGGATATTCCCAAGTATCTTATTGTTGACTGGAAACAGTATCACAAAGAAAATGCTCCCGATTTGTACCCTGTAAGCTTAAGAGAAGAAATTGACGAAACAATTGAGTTTATCAAAACCAAGGTTAATGCGTATGCATGCGGATTTGCGCTTAACCAGGAGCAGTACGACAGGGGTTATGAGATGTTCCACGATGCTCTGGATGAACTTGAAGAGAGACTCTCGGATAAAAGATTTTTGCACGGAGATTATATTACGCTCTCCGATATTCATCTTTATGTGGCATTAATAAGGTTTTATATCAATTACCATCTTGTCTTTGGCGTGAATAAAAAGCGATTGCAGGAGTATCCCAATCTCTGGGGATATACAAGGGAATTGTTTAAAACGGACGCATTTTACGAGTTTACAAAACTTGATGAGATAAAAAAACATTATCAGCTTTCGCCTCATATGAGAGCCAAACAGGGTAATGTGTTCGGCCTTGTGGGAACAGGACCGGACTACAGAGAATTGTTTGAAGCAACAGACAGAAGAAAACTCTCAAATGATGAAGACAATCTTTATAGCTACGAGAAAAACACAGGTTTTTACAGTGAATATTATTCGCATAAAGACGTTAAGACCGAAATTAAATATCTGAACAAATTTGTGCTTGAACCGATTAAAAAGGCTTCCGAGTCAACATTCCAGACCGATTTGAACCGTTGGAATGCCAATCTTTTTGATGCTCTTAAGGAAATTAACAAAAGACTGGATAAAAGCAAATACCTTCTTTCTGATGAAATCAGTGATGCGGATATATTACTGTTTAATACTTTAAAGAAACTGGACTACATATACTATCATCTTCTTAAGTTAAACAGTTATAAAAGCTATGATTTCGCCAATATTAAAAGATTTGAAGAGGATTATATATCCGAAAAAGGTGATAATTTGGCGGATATTATCGAAGAGAAGGAAAAAGAGTATTCTAAACTTGACGAAATCAGGAACCCTTACGGAATAATTTTCAGGGGACCTGAAATTTAAAGTGTAATTGAAGGGGTTTTATATAAAAGACTGGCTATAGGTAATACTTATAGCCAGTCAAATGTTTTATATATTTTTCAAAAAGAATAAGACGTGATAGTATTCTCTTCAATGAATAACCCACCAAAAAGGTAGGCATAACGGAGAACAAAGAAATGAGAAAGATTTTTTTAGGAAAAAGAGCCATAGGACGATGTTGTTTATACTTTAAGGACAACCGAATGTGCCGTTAAGGTACTGATTAAATATAAATGATTTAAGAATTAAAAAAAATATCAAACAGGAGAAAAAAAGAAATGTTAAATAAAAAAATAAATAAATTAATTACAACAGTTTTAGGGGCAGCGCTTATAGGAGCAAGCCTCACAGGATGCGGAAAAGTAAACAACACAACAAACATTGAGGCAACAACAGTCAATGTTGAAGCAGCATCAAACAGCGAGAGCGGAAGCGTTGAAAACGAAGTTGCAGAGGTAACAAACGAAGTTGAGGTCAGAAAGATTTATGCGGTAACCGGTGCATCACCCAGACCCTTCACATATTACGGTGATGACGATCAGGTAATAGGACAGAACATCGAACTGGTTGAAGCGGTATTTGAGAAACTTCCCCAGTACGAACTTGTTTGGGAAGTAACGGATTTCCCTTCAATCTTTGCGGGACTTGATTCCGATAAATACCAGCTTGGCGTTAACAACTTTGCGAAGAATCCCGAGCGTGAAGAAAAGTATTACTTCACGGATCCTATTTTCTCAAACGCTTATATCGTTGTAGCAAACAAAGACGTAGAACTTCCCGACAGCCTCTCTGTAGAAGACTTGGGCGGTCTTAAGTTTGTCGGACAGGCAGCCGTTAATGTTACAACACTAATTGAGAATTACAATGATACAAATCCCGAGAAACCCATAGAGATTAATTATACGGAAGAGGATCTTAACATCCAGCTTAATGATATCCAGTCCGGTAAGTATGATTTTACAATCATTGATAAGCCTATGTACTTCGGTTACTATCAGCCTGAATTCGGATACGATCTTCATGCGATTGCACTCGCAGGATACGGTGTCGGAGAAGGCATGGACAGTTATCTTATTGTAAGCCGAACTGAAGAAAACAAGCAGCTTGTGGAAGATATCAATAAAGCACTTCGCGAAGTAATCGAAGAGGGTAAATCCAAAGAAATCAACCTTAAGTATTTCGGAGATGATTACTCTCCTTCTTATGAATAAAAAGTATATTTAATGATAAGCCCGGCTCATTTGTCGGGCTTTTCGATTAAAATAACGGAGATTGAAAATGGCCAAATTATTTGACGGGGTTTTAGTATTCAAACAAATCCCTTATTTATTAAAATATCTGCCGACTACACTGTATTTAACTTTTATTGCACTTGTAATCGGTTTAAGCATAGGACTTCTTATAGCCGTTATCAGAATCAACAAAGTACCGGTTCTGAATCAGCTCTCAATCGGGTTTGTGTCGCTGATGAGAGGAACGCCTATTATAGTTCAGCTTTATATAACATATTTCGGAATTCCCATTGCGCTTAAATATTTTAATTACTATCACGGAACAAATTATGATATTAACGCGATTCCGGGCATAGTTTTCGCAATGGTGGCTTTAGGACTTAATCAGGCAGCCTTTGATTCGGAGACTATCCGTTCTGCGATTCAATCGGTTGATAAAGGTCAGATTGAAGCAGCAAAATCCATGGGTATGACAGGTCTTCAGGTATTAAGAAGGATAACACTTCCCCAGGCAATAACGGTTGCGCTTCTTCCTCTCGGCAATTCGCTGATAGCGCTTATTAAGGGTACATCACTTGCATTTACCTGCTCTGTTGTGGAAATAACCGCGGCTGCCAAGATTACGGCAGGCAAGAGCTACAGATACTTTGAAGCATACTGCTCGATAGCGATTATATATTGGGTAATAACTTTCGTTCTTGAAAGAATTCTTGTTCTGATAGAAAAGAAGACTTCAATTCCGGCCGAGCCTAAGGAGGTGAAGGCATGAACCTGGTAGAGATAAGAGGACTAAGCAAGAAATTCGGTAATAACGTTGTACTCGACAATGTGGATCTGGATATTAAAAAAGGAGAGGTAGTAGCCATTATCGGACCTTCGGGAACCGGCAAATCTACTCTTTTAAGATGTCTTAATCTCCTGGAAAAACCCGAAGCGGGCAGTGTCAAGTTTAATGATAAAACATTTAATTTAACCACCAAGAACAAAAAAGAAAAACTTGAGTTACGACAGCATACCGAAATGGTCTTCCAGCAGTTCAATCTATTTAAAAACAAAGATGCATTGTCAAACGTTATGGAAGGTTTGACGGTGGTTAAAAAAATACCCAAAGAGGAAGCAAGAAAGAAAGCATTGGAAGAGATAGAAAAAGTCGGAATGTCTGACAGACTGTATCATTATCCCAAGCACTTATCAGGCGGACAGCAGCAGAGAGTTGCCATTGCAAGAGCACTGGCGCTCGAACCGGAACTTCTTCTCATGGATGAGCCGACATCGGCACTTGATCCAGAACTTGTTAACGAAGTATTGCTGACTATCAAAAGAGTAGCCAAAGAAGGAAATACAATTCTTCTGGTGACTCATGAGATGAATTTTGTTAAGTCTGTAGCGAACAGGATTATTTTTTTGGAAAACGGTAAGATTGTTGCCGACGGAACTCCTAAGGAAATATTTGAAAATCCGACTAATGAAAGACTTAAAACATTCTTAAGTAATATCAACATGCTTGAGAGTGCGGACAATTATATAATCTAGATACTGAAAATTTATACTAAAAGGAGAAATTAAAATGGCTTGCGGTGAAAGTTTTATTAAAGAAGATATAAAAGAAAGTGTAATATACAGCGATGAACTGGCAAAGGCTGATGCTGCGGAGCGAAATGTTCCTCCCAGACCTCAGGAAATAAAAGCTGAGATTAACGAAAGAGGTGCTTTTATAAGACAGCCCAATCGCTTCACGACACCTTTTGGTGATAACGAAGGTGATTTAAAGGCGGAAAGCGGAAGATACCATCTTTTCTGGGCTAAAGGCTGCCATTGGTCCAACAGGGCGTCAATCACGAGGGAACTTCTCGGACTTGAAGATGCGATAAGCATTTCGATAGTGGACCATACAGGAGAATCAAATACATACGGATGGGGATTTACCGATCAGCCAAACAGAACTGATGCGGTAACGGGTCTTAAATTCTTAACGGAAGCTTATCTTAAGGCAGATCCCGATTATAAGGGAAGAGCAACTGTTCCCGCCCTTGTTGACAAGGAAACATTAAAAGTGGTAAACAATGATTACCACAGATTAACCAATTATCTGGAAGTTAATTTCAGAGAATTCCAGTCACCCGATGCACCTGATATTTATCCCAAGGATTTGAGAGGTGAAATTGACAGATTAAACGACTGGCTTTTCCCTAACATCAACAACGCACATTATCGTATGGCATTTTGCCAGAGTCTGGTGGCATATAACGAAGCTTATGATGATTTCTTCTCAGCCATGGATAAGCTTGATAAAAGACTTGAAAACAACCGTTTCCTTTTCGGTGACTATGTGACCGATTCGGATATCCGCTTTTTCGTAACTCTTGCAAGATGGGATTCGTATTATTACAAGAATCTCGGGCCCCAGCAGAAGAGAATGGTTGACCATAAGAATATCTGGGCTTATGCGAGAGATTTGTATGAAATTCCGGCGTTTAAGAATAATACTTATTTTAAGGACTTTTCAAGAGTACCTTCCAAACCCGGAATATTCAAATCATACAACGAAAGATTTGTTGACCAGATTGATTTTGAAGGATTATGGAGTGCACCTCAGGACAGAAAGAAATTAAGCCGTACGCCCGATGAGAAATTCCTTCGCCATCCCAAGGGAGAAACAATCGAAGAATATAAAACGGTTATTAATCCTTCAAGATGGAATATACCCGGAGCAGAGGTATGACAGAATATACAGATAACTTACAAGAAATAAATATTGAGGATTTGTATCATTTTTATAAGAACGTTTCTAAAAAGAATGGTCTAACCCGGGAAAATGTAAAAGATATTTTTTGCAACAGCACATATTCGGTATTTGCTCTTAAAGACAGTCGTATTGCAGGTTTTTTAAGAGCAATTTCCGATGATGTGGAATGGACGCTTATTTCGGAAGTTTCCGTGCAAAAAGAGAATCGGGAGTTGGGCATTGAAGACGAACTTATAAAAAGAACTCTTAAAAGATTTAATGGGCACGAATTATTCGTCGTATCGGATAAAGCAAATCTTGGATTATACGAAGAACTCGGATTTAAGAGATCAAAGAATGCATTTACTTATGAAGGTTATAATGCAGATTATGATTTAAAGCAACCCAAAGAAGAATTCTATCTGCCTTTGGGTTATGAATATGATATCGAGCATCTTCCTTTTGCGGGTTCATTTCCTGTAGGAAAAAAGAGTTCGATTGATATTTCCAAAACAGAAATTGTATATGATACAAAGTTTGATAATCCTGATTTTGAAGCGATAAATGCTCTTTTAATTAAAGCGTTCGGTGGTTCCAATCGTAATATCAATGCTACAAAAAAGGCTTTTAATAACAGCAGACATTTTGCATTTGCATACATAGACAAAGCTTTGGTCGGATGTGCAAGGGCGGTATCGGATAAGAATAATCAGGCACTTATACTGAATGTGGCAGTGGATCCCGAATATCAGGGACTTCATATCGGTCAGAAGGTAGTCGATCTTTTATGCTCTCAAATGAAAGGGCAGAATATATTCCTTAATACTCATCCGGGCGGAGTGGGATTTTATAACAGAAAACCGTATCTTAGAAACAAAACGGCTCTTTTATATCCCGCACATCCCGATATGCCCGAGGAGATTGCCAAGGGATTTGTACTCTCGAAAGGATTCAGATTTGACGATGAGCAGTGATGTTTATTCCAAAAACAGAATAACGGAAAACTTTCTTAAACTGACGGCAATAGATTCGGAAAGTTTTAATGAAAGAAAAATGGCCGATGCGATTAAAGATGAACTAAAAGAACTTGGCATAGTATATTCAGAGGATGATGCGGGAAGTAAAATCGGCGGTAATGCAGGTAATATCTATGCTTATTTTGAAGGGAATTCCGCATACGAACCGATTCTTTTATCAGCTCATATGGATACAGTGATTCCCGGCAATTCGAAGAAAGCTGTACTCGGAGAAGACGGTATTATAAGGAGTGATGGAACCACTGTTTTGGGTGCGGACGACCTTGCGGGAATAACCGAAATACTTGAGGGAATAAGAAGAGTCAAAGAGAGCGGTAAGGACCACAGAAGTGCTGAAATCCTGTTTACCGTTGCGGAGGAAGCATATACCCGTGGCGCGGCCGTGTTTGATTTTTCGAAGATTAAATCCAAAGAAGCGTACTGTCTTGATTTAAGCGGTGATGTGGGTGAAGCGGTCAACAAAGCCGGGACTCTTATATCTTACAGGATAAAAGTAATCGGCAAGGCCTCGCATGCCGGATTTGAACCCGAAGAAGGAGTCAATGCAATTGAAATAGCATCAAAGGCAATTGCGAAGATTAAACAGGGCAGAGTTGATGATGAGACAACTTTAAACATCGGAACAATAGCCGGCGGGAGTGCAAAGAATATTGTTCCCGAAGAATGTGTAATTAACGGTGAGATAAGAAGTTACAATCACGAAAAAGCACTGTCTTTGTATGAAGAATTAAAGAATGTATTCGAGAATGAGAGTCACACTTATAATGCGCTCATAGAGGCAGATTATACGGTTCATATTAAAGCATACGAAGTTGATAAAAATGAACCTTTGGTAAAAAGATTTGTTAAAGCATGTATTGAACTGGAACTCTCGGGCAATATTAAGTCCACCTTGGGCGGAGCGGACAATCATCAGTTTAATGCAAACGGTATTAAGGGTCTGGTTCTCTCTTGCGGAATGGAGAACGTCCACACGAAGAATGAGTACATTAAAACGGACAATCTTTTAGCCGGAGCCAAACTGGTTGAAAAACTGATTACGGATATTTAAAAGAATAATTTATGATGCGGTATATAGAAAACAAGCTGTTGTTTGCGATTTAAATAAGCAAGTTGGACGGCCTGTTTTCTTTTTTAATAATTGTTTTTCGGCGAAAAATTATATGATATAATACTCTTCGGAGTGCGGACTTCCGTTAACTAATAATATTTTACTTGAAAAGGAGAAACAAAATGCTGGAAGTAAATCACGTAACTAAGAAGTATGGCAAGAATCTTGCCTGTAATGATGTTTCTTTTACACTCGACTCGGGTAGTCTGACTGTTTTGCTGGGACCTAACGGTGCAGGAAAAAGTACGATAATGAAGTCCATTATCGGATTTTTGAAATATCAGGGAAATATTACCGTAAACGGAATTCCCAACAAGACTTCGGAGGCGAGAAAAGTACTCGGATACATTCCCGAGATGCCTTCGTTATATTCAACGCTTACCGTAGCGGAACATATGGAGTTTATCGCAAGAGCTTATAAACTGACGAATTACAAGGAGCGAATCGATATGCTCCTTAAAAGATTCGAACTCGATGATAAAAGAAAAAAATTCGGTGACGAGCTGTCAAAAGGTATGCAGCAGAAATTAAATCTCTGCCTTGGTCTGTTACCCGATCCCGATATTATTTTACTCGACGAGCCTCTCTTAGGACTCGATCCTCACGCCATAAAAGAATTAAAACTGATGATAGAAGAAATGCGTCAGGCAGGCAAAACCATGCTTATTTCCACGCATATTATCGACAGTGTGGACATGCTCTGGGACAGAACCGTCATTATGCAGAACGGCCAGGTAAAGGCAAACGTTACCAAAGCCGAAATCGACGGAATGGGCAAATCTCTTGAAGATTTATTCTTTGAGGTTACAGAGGGCATTAATAAAGATGCTGTATCTGAAGAAAAGACTGAAGAAGAGAATACTGAAGAAGAAAATACAGAAGAGGAAAATACTGAGGAGGCATAAGAATGAGACTTTTTGTTTATTATGCCTTCCATACGATTGTTAATACTTTAAAAAAGCTTTTAAAAACATGGGTGGCATTTTTTATTGTAATTACTCTTGTCTGCAGTCTTTTTGGATTGCTAATCGGCAGACTCGTTCCTCTTATTGAGAAGAGTTTCAAGACCGAGGAAACACAAATTGAACAGACCATAGATGAAGAAGAAGTAGAAGAACATATCTCGAAACTGTCGGTATTTCTTACCGAAAGAAATCTGACCAAGTATGATATGGTTGATATGGTCGTGGTTGTAGCATTTCTTTTCTTTGTGACCTTAACCATAGCTACTGTTAATAAAGGCGGTGAACTGTTTAAACCTGCGGATGTTCCGCTTTTGTTTGCGTCTCCGATGAAGCCGCAGTCGGTACTTATGTTCAGACTTATGAACAGTCTCGGAATGAATATTGTTGTCGGTTTTTATATGGTATTTCAGATTCCGAACCTTGTTAATAATCTTCATATAAGCGTATGGAGCGCATTTATTATTCTACTTGCTTATATTCTGACAATGCTGTTTTCGACACTTGTTCAGATAACCTTTTATACGCTGTCACGCAATTCGAAAAAAGGTACGGTCAATATAGGTTCGATTCTCATAGGATTTTACGCAGTTCTTTTAGTGGCATTCATCGCTTATACCACGATAACAAAGCAGGATGTCGGACTTGCTGCGTTTAAATTCTTTGGAAGCAAGCATACTTTCTTCATTCCTTTCCTCGGATGGATAAGAGGTATGGTTTATTATTCGATGATGGGCGATGTATTAAGAACTGTGATTTTCACAGCGCTCTTTGTGGTTGCATGCATAGTTACCGTGATTATTATCTGGAATATAAAAGCGGATTTTTACGAGGATGCAATGTTTGCTACCGAGAGAGTGGCAGCGAAACTTGAAAATTCACAAAAGGCTCAAAAAGGCGGTACCGTAACCAGAAATAAAGATCGAAGCGCAAAAATCGAAAGAGACGGTTTCCATTACGGAAGCGGAGCCGGAGTTTTCTTTTATAAGACCGTTTACAACCGCTTGAGATTTGCCACATTAAAAATATTTTCAAAGACATTTATCATTAATCTGCTTATAGCAGTTGGCGGAAGCTGGCTTTCGGGTAAAATCAAAAATCCTTTGCTTGATCCGTTTTTAATTCCTGTGGCAGCAATGGCATTATTTGCATTTTACAGAACCATGGGCAATCCGCTCGATGAGGATACCTCGAGAGAATTCTTTATACTGATACCCGATTCGCCGCTTAAGAAAATCTGGTCAACTTTACTGGGAGTTGTGACTGTATGTGCAATTGATATAAGCATACCCATGATAGTTGCAGCTGTAATGACAAAAACGAGTCCGCTGGTTGCTATCGGATGGTTTGTATTCATTCTTTCCTTATCGCTTTTCGGAACCGCAGTCGGTGCTTTTGTAAGCATTTCGATTCCCGGCGATCATGCGCAGTATGTAAAAATGATGGTACAGATTATATTTGTATACTTCGGAGCAATGCCTTCAATGGGATTTGTTATAGCCGGATTAATCCTAAAAAATATGGCAGTCATGCTTTTACTCGGAGCAGTGTTTGATGTGATTGCGGGAGCATTCTTCACACTGATAACACCTCATTTTCTGACAAACAGATAAAAATTTTGGAGGAATATATATGAAATTCGATGAACTTATTGCGAAAGTAAGAGAGACCGCTTCCAAGGTTGATGCATCAAATATGGGCTTTCTTGCCGTTCAGGTTAATATTACGGGCAAGGAGAGCGGTGTCTTTTATGTGGAAGTAAAAGACGGCAGAATCAATGTCGAACCTTATGAATACAATGACAGAAACTGCGCCATTACAATCAGTCTTTCCGACTTCGTAAAACTTGCAAACGGCAAACTTGATCCCGTGTTTGCATTTACTACGGGCAAACTTAAAGTGGACGGAGATATTACGAAAGCTTTGGAGTTTTCAAAGCTGCTTAAATGATGAATGAAAACCTTGCAGATATTTCTGTGAGGTTTTTTAAGTATTAGAGAAGATGGCACTAAAAGAAAAAACTAAAAAATGGCTTAACAAACAGAATATATCGTTTGAAGGAAAGACGGTTCTCGTTACGGGTGCCAACAGCGGAATAGGGTATAAAACAGTTGAGACTGCGATTTACCTTAGAGCCGAAATCATAATGGCATGCCGAAATATTAAAAAGGCAGAGGCTGCAAGAGAAAACCTTCTAAAAGATTATCCTGATTCGAAGATATCGATTATGAAACTTGATATCTCTGATTTTTCGTCCATCGATGCTTTTGCAAACGAGGTTATTTCGAATAAGATTGATATTGATGTGTTTGTTAATAACGCAGGTACTTTTCACAGAAAAGACATAACCAAAGACGGTTTTGAGAGCGTAATAGGAACCAATTATTTTGGCGTGTACAGACTCACGGAAGCTTTATTGCCATATCTTAAAAGCTTACCGCATAAAGTGCATTATTTTAACACCATATCCCTGGTTTATAAATACGGTAAAATCAGCTTTGATGATTTTTATTATTCTGAAAAATACAATCACTTTGCCGTATATGCTAGATCCAAACTCTGCCTGGCAAAATACACTTATTATTTGGCACAAAAGTATCAGAACACCAATCTTTTCTTTTATATGATTCATCCCGGAACTACGATTACGGCTCTTGCTGCGGGCGGCTTTTCTGATTTTATAAAGAATGCGGCAAATGCTTTCAGGTGGATATTTAATTCTCCCGAAAAGTCCTCGCTTGAGATGGTATATGTTTTAGCCAATGATCTACCGTCCGGTTCTATTGCGGGTCCCCGGCTTTTTGAAGTATGGGGGTATCCAAAGGAAAATCGTGTGAGAAAAATCGTAAAAGAGGGCACGGAGGAACTTCTTTCTTTTACTGAAGCGGAATTGAAGTTTTGATTCTTTTATGGTTTATTTTTCTGAAAAAGCATGTTAAATGCCTTATTTCACAGTTTATTCATTTGATTTATTTCATTTAAGATGCTAAAATTTTTTTGTGATAAGGGCAAACTAACCGAAAGGTTAGGACGCAAAGTCGTAAGCCGTAAGGAATTATTTCCAGGTAGTTAGACTGCAATCATTTAAGTTTTTCTTATTTGATTGCTTTTTTTGTTTAAAATAATTTGTTTTTGGAGGGTTGAAAATGCAAAACAGAAAAATACTTTCTCTTCTGATGACTTTTATTATGCTGTTACTGACGTTTGTGCCTTCTTATGAGGCAAAAGCGTTTAATACAACGGATAAGAACGGGAATATTTCTCTTTCGGCAACGGGAGATATAAAAATTAACCTGCTTGTTGCAGCGATTGATCCGACTTTAAAGTCGATAGACAATAAGAATTACTCGAATGGCAAGAAGACGATTAAGGCGTCCGAGTATCTCGGATTTTCTCTTGATGATTCATTAAAATTCTGGATAGATAACTTTGAAGAGATATCACACAACACTGTTGATTTTAATGTTGTTGACACAGTTGTAATCAATGAGTTCCCAAAGTATTGCTCCATGAATTCTTTAGATAATAAATCATTTCAGAAAATATTTAAAAAAGATTCTTTTGGAAATGGTGACTGGTGGTCAGGAATACAGGATCCTGAATATAAGCCCTATGATACTGCTTGGGATTTGGATTACGATTATTATATTGATAAACTCAACCTGGTTAAACGTAAGAATAATAAAGAGTTTGACATGGTTATAATGTTTGGTATCGATCCTTTATCCCCCTGTGAAACATGTATGGTAGGTAGCAGCCCGTCATGGGTAAACGGATTATGCTTTGAAAGAGACTGCGACAATTTTGTCATTGTAACTCCCACTTTTTCAAGAAAAGACGGTTCGATTGAAAATGTCGGACATCTGGCTGAACATATGCTTGGATATACATATGGCATGATTGATTACGAGCCGAGACATACCATAGACGGAAGCAATTATATGGCACTCAATGACTGGCAGAAATTCAGCCTCTGTGAGCTTCTCGGCACTTCGAATTCTAAAGTTTACGGCTATGGAATGGTTCATTATTCTCCTAATTCAGAGAATGATTATGACTGGATTAATTATACCAACGAGGTAAAGTATTACAAAGACTGGAAGAACGGCAAGAACGCACAGATTTTTACCCCCGATGTATATCAGAATGATCCGTTTTATAGCAAGTACGGAGACCCAACGGTAAATCATCACAGATGGTGGTTTTACAATATGCCATACGAAGACGGCCGTGACAAAGACGGATACTATAATAACTGGTGGAGATACATTTTTAATCCAAATTACGTAACGGGAATTGAAGCCGACACATCATACCCCTCGGGTGAAATTAAATTAAATGTCGGCGACAGCACGGCAGTTAAATTCAAAGTAGAAGACCAGGCTTATAAATCTTTTACGAGCGATACAAAGGTAAGCTCTGCGGCAGTTGAAATTAAAGATAAGAGTATCTTGTCTTTATCAGGTGGCAAAATAAATGCATTAAAGGCCGGAAAAACGATTGTCACCGTCAAATTGGACGGATTTTCGGTTGAGTATACGGTTTTTGTCGGAGACAAAGCACAACAGACTGCCAATGTATCAGCATTTGTAACACGTATGTATAATGTTACATTAAACAGAGACCCTGATCCGGACGGACTTGACTATTGGACAAATAACCTTTTGGAAGGGAAACTTACGGGCGCAGAGACAGCCAAACATTTCATTTTAGCGGATGAGTTTATAAATAAGAATCTAACTTATAATGAGTTTCTTGACGTAATGTATGCAGCATTTTTTGATCGTCCCAAAGATGACCAAGGATACTATTATTGGCTGGACCAACTGTATAACGGTGCTTCCAAAGAATATGTTGTTGCATGCTTTGTGGATTCTGAGGAGTTTACGGGAATATGCGAATCGTACGGAATAGTAAGAGGAAATCTTGACAAAACAACGGGAACACCGACCTCTTCTCAGGGAATTGTTCCGCTTAAAGTAGATTCAAAAAATGTTGACGATGGTCAGTTGTCGGGATATGTAGAAAAACTGTATACAACAATCCTTGGGAGAGCCAGTGAACCTGCGGGATGTGACTATTGGAAAAAGGCAATTAAAGAAGGAAACGAAATGGATGCGGCGAAGGCAGCCAGTCAGTTTTTCCAGTCGAAAGAATACAAAGATAAGAATAAGAGTGACGAAGAATTCTTAAGGGATGTATATGCAATGTTCTTTGGAAGAGAGCCGGATCCTGAAGGATATAATTACTGGCTTGAAAATTTAAAGAAGGAAAAAGTCAGCAGAGTATGGCTTATAGAAGCGGGCTTCGGAAAATCTGATGAATTCAGAGGCATCCTTCAGAGTTTTGGATTTACAATACTTAATTAGCATTGGAATTCTAATTATTTAGGATTAGTAATAGATAATTGTTATAGGAATAATAAATTTTTCTTTTAATTGCACTGATAATGACACGAGAAATAAACATAATGTTATAAATGAATATTCATTTTTCCCCTGACCTTATAGTATGATGGAAACGTAGAGGGATTATATATAGATATAGGGATATGTCAAAAGGGGAATTATATGGAACGCAAGGGTTTTTCACTTGTTGAATTAATTATCGTTATTGCTATAATGGCAATATTGGTTGGTGTTATGGCACCCATGCTTATGAGATACATTGAAAAGTCTAATGTGTCTTCTGATGTGCAGTTATGTGATACTGTAAGAGAAGCAATCAATATTGCGAGAAGTAATATTGATATAAGGAATGACCCTTCAAGCGCTCCTCAGATAGATTTCTTGGAAAGTGGTAATCTTTATAGTCTTGATATGACTTCTTTAACAGACCAAACGGCATTTACTGATGAGGTTGCAGAAATCATCGGTTTTAAGGTGATCGGTAATGGTGCGAGCGGTGAAGAAGTTGCCAGAAGCATGATGAAATCCAGAGTTGCAAAAGACAACGGATTACTAGTAATGCAGATGGACGGCAATAATCTATATGTTTGGATAAACCACAGTGACGCCGAAGGAAAAAGTAACGATCATTCGTGTTCAGATTTTACTGCAGTGGAGACATCCGGCGTTATTTACTCAAAATGATAAAAATTTTTCTTTAAAATTTTTATACAAAACAACCCTTTCAATGATATGAAAAAAGGCTTCAAACTGTTATAATAACGTTGAAGTCTTTTTTCGTTTTATGGAAGAAATTTGGAGGAATAAATGAGCGTATACGAAGAACTTTGCAAATATAAGGATGATAAATACAGGGACTTTCAGAGTAATCTTGTTCCGAACATTTCTAAGGATGTGATTCTTGGTGTAAGAACGCCCGATATGCGTATAATTGCAAAAGAAATGTTTGATACAGACGAAGGAAAGAAGTTCTTAAAAAAGCTTCCGCATAAATACTACGAAGAAAATCTGGTTCATTTTTTTATGATTGCAATGATAAAAGATTTTGACGAATGCGTAAAAGAAACCGAACGATTCTTACCTTTCATCGACTGCTGGCCTGTATGCGATCAGTCATCGCCTAAAGCCTTTAAAAAGAAACATAATGAACTGCTTCCGCTCATAAAAAAATGGATAGCTTCTGACCATGTTTATACTTCGAGATTTGGTATGAGAATGCTGATGAATGAGTTTTTAGGAGAAGATTTTAAGCCCGAATATTTAAAGTGGGTTGCTTCAAAAAAAGGCGAAGATTATTATCTGAAAATGATGATTGCCTGGTATTTTGCTACTGCTTTGGCTAAACAGTATGATGCCACGATTCCTTACTTTGAAAAGCATGTGCTTGATGACTGGTGTCATAAAAAAGCAATTCAGAAAGCGGTTGAAAGTTTCCGCGTGACTGATGAGCATAAAGAGTATTTAAAATCTTTAAGATAACGTTTAATGTATTTCTTTGAAAAATAGCGATTTTTATGGTAAAATAACTATGTATGTGCTAAGGAAAGAGATACATAATAAATGAGCGATTTTAAAAAGAACAGAAATTTAATCTGGGAACTTTCAAAGAACGACTTTAAGAAAAGGTATGCAGGCAGCTCACTCGGCAGAGTATGGGCTTTTGTTCAGCCTCTGGTAACAGTCGTTCTTTATTATTTTGTTTTTGGCCTTGTTTTCCCCGGAAGAAGCCCTTATGACAGCCCGGTTCCTTATGTAATGTGGCTTACCGCAGGACTTGTTCCATGGTTCTTCTTGAATGAAGCCGTAACAACAGGTGCCAATGCAATGAATGAGTACAATTATCTTGTAAAAAAGGTTGTATTCAAAGTAGGAATTCTTCCGCTTATCAAGACAATTTCTGCTACATTTATTCATATTTTCTTTATATTTGTATTGCTTGTTATGTACTTTGCTTATGGTTTTAAGCCAAGCTTTCAGCTTATACAGCTTTTATATTATTCATTTTGTCTTTTTATGCTTGTGCTTGCGATTACTTATACAACGAGTGCTGTAACAGTATTTTTCAAAGACCTTTTACAAATAATCAATATTCTTCTTCAGGTAGGTATGTGGGGAACTCCCATCCTTTGGCATATAAGTTCTATTCCCGAGAAGGTTAAGTTCCTTGAACCGATTTTCAGATTCAATCCGATTTATTATATAATCGAAGGTTATCGCAGCTCGCTTTTTGAAGGAACATGGGTGCATGAAAGATGGCTTGATACACTTGTTTTCTGGGCTATTGTAGCAATTTTGTTTGCGCTTGGTGCATATGTATTTAAGAAATTAAGACCGTTGTTTGCGGATGTTTTATAAAGTTTGGATTAAACGATTATGAGTGAAAACGAAATCATAAAAGAGAATAAAGAAGTTGCAATCGAAGTTAAGAACGTAACAAAGATTTACAGCCTTTATAAAAGACCCTCGGATCGACTGATTGATACCTTTCATCTGATGCCCTGGAAGAAATATCCGAAGAATGAAGCACTCAAGGATGTATCTTTTACGGTTGATAAAGGTGAGACGGTAGGTATTATCGGTACTAACGGCTCGGGTAAATCCACCATTCTTAAGATTATTACAGGTGTTTTAACTCCGACTAAAGGTAAGGCTAAAGTTAAGGGACGTATTTCCGCACTGCTTGAACTCGGTGCCGGTTTTAATGCCGAATATACGGGTGTTGAAAACGTGTATTTAAACGGCACAATGATGGGCCTTACAAGAGAAGAAATAGATAAGAAACTTCCTGAGATTCTTGATTTTGCAGATATCGGAGAGTATGTATATTCGCCTGTCAAGACATATTCGTCCGGTATGTTTGTTCGTCTCGCATTTGCTGTTGCGATAAATATCGACCCTGAAATTTTGATAGTCGACGAAGCGTTATCCGTAGGTGACGTATTCTTCCAGGCAAAATGTTATCGCAAATTCGAAGAGTTTAAAAAGCAGGGCAAGACCATTCTTTTTGTATCACATGACTTGTCAAGCATCGCAAAATACTGCGACAGAGTTATTCTTTTAAACAAGGGTGACAAGCTCGGCGAAGGCTCGCCCAAGGAAATGATAGACCTTTACAAGCAGGTTCTGGTCGGTCAGTACAAAGACGAAGCAGGCGAAGTAAAAGAAGGCCTTAATACAGATACTCTTGAGTACGGTTCCAAAAAGGCCCGGTATACGGATTGTAAAATTATCGACAGCAACGGGAAAAACAATAATGTTATCCTAAAAGGATCGAGTTTTAAGATAGTAATGGATGCCGAGATTTACGAAGATCTCGAGGCTCCGATATTTGCTTTTACGTTTAAGAATGTACAGGGTACCGAGATTACCGGTACCAATACAATGATAGAAAAGTCGATTACCGAAGGATTAAAGGGCGGAACCAAACTGACTATTGAATTCACTCAGGATATGAATCTTCAGGGCGGTGAGTATCTTTTATCCCTCGGACTTACGGGATTTGAAAAGGGCGAATTTACCGTATATCACAGACTGTACGACTGCATAAATGTTACTGTTGTATCTGACAAGGATTCGGTCGGATATTACGATATGAACTCGAAGGTTAACATAATATATCATTAATGTAGATAACATAATTAGTTTACATAAATATCAAACATAGATTTTACTTGAATAATTCACGAAAAAGGTTTACATAAAATGGCAAATATAAAAATCGGAAAAGTAAATATAGACTTAATGCATTATTCCGGAAAAGATATTTATTCCGAAGGCGAGATAGAAGACAAGCTTTTAAAAGTGGCTGAAGAAAAAGATCCGAAGGACTATAGAAAAGTCATAGAAGACAGTGAGAGCTGGTCGTATCTATACCATCTTGCCAAAGAAAGAGAGAATATTGTATCATGGCTGCCTATCTCAAAAAACGATAAGGTGCTTGATGTCGGTGCGGGTCCGGGTGCCATAGCGGGAGAGTTATGTAAACTTGCTTCATCTGTAGACTGTATTGATTTATCTTTAAAGAGAAGCAAAATCAACGCAAGCAGAAACAAAGAGTGCGGTAATCTTTCGATCAAAGTCGGAAACTTTACCGATATTGAGCCGGATCTTGACAATGATTATGACTGGATAATGTTAATAGGTGTTTTTGAATATGCGATTTCATATATCGGCTCCGAAACTCCTTTTGAAGATTTCTTAAAGATTTTAAAGAAGCATTTAAAGAAAGACGGCCGTATTGTAATTGCTATCGAAAACAGACTGGGACTTAAATATTTTGCAGGATGCAAAGAAGATCATACCTGTGAGTTTTTTGACGGCATTGAGAATTACAAGACTTATAGCCATGTCAGAACTTTTACGAAAAAGGGTCTTGAGAATATTTTCAAAAAGGTTAACATAACTAATTATCATTTTTATTATCCTTATCCTGATTACAAGCTTCCGAATGCAATTTATTCCGACAAAAAGCTTCCTTTATGCGGAGAATTAAAAGACAATATCCGAAACTTCGATCAGGACAGACTGCTTCTTTTTGATGAAACCAAAGCTTTTGACGGTCTTATCGAAGACGGTATGTTTGAAGAGTTTTCTAATTCCTTTGAAGTTATTTTAGGTCCCGATGTAAATGTCTCCTATGCGAAATATTCCATGGACCGCGATGACAAATACTGCATCAAAACAAAGATTTTCGAAGAAAACGGCGTCAAAAAAGTCGAGAAATCCTGCATTTACGAGGCAGGTAAGGAACATATTGCCGACATAAAGAGGGCAATGGAAGAATTAAGAAAAAGGTATTTTGGAAGCGATTTGGATATAAATGAAATCCTTGAATATGACGAAAAAGAAGGACGTCTCATCTTTGAATTTATCGAAGGCAAGACGCTCGATGTTCTGATTGACGAATGCATTGTAAATAATGATAAGGAAGGTTTTGACAAACTGTTTGAAACCTATAAGTTTTTCATTTCCTTCAACGAAGAATATCCCGTATTCAACAATGATTTTATCTTTTCAAACATCATCGTAAATGATGCGGGCTGGCACTTAATCGATTATGAATGGGTAAGCTTTGAAAAAGGCGATTCAAAGATCGCAATAAAGCGCGCGTTAAACAATTATCTTTTAGCAGGTGATTTCAGAAAGAAGATAAAAGAGTGGGTCGAGTTCGACAGTGATTTTAACGATGATAAGTTCATAAAAGAAAAGGTTTTAAGCAAAAATAAAGCCCTCTCGACCATAAGACACGATATCGGCAAAGGAGTGTACGATTTAAAATATCTTACGGACAGAGTTGCTGCGTTTGATATCAAATACCAGATTTACGAAGATTACGGCGAAGGATTCAGGGAAGAGAATTCATATTTCCTGGGAGAATTTAAAAAGCATGGTCCCAATATGCTTTTAGACATTAAAATCAAGGACGGATTGAAAAACTTAAGAGTCGATCCCGGAGACAAGCCTTTAAGATTTTATGTAAACCACATTTATTTAAACGATACTGAAGTGACCGACAAATTAATCGGTATCAACAAAAACGGATGTATGGATATTCGTTCCTGCGTTCAGGTCAACAATACATTTACATTTAAGAAAGCAGATCCGCATTTCAAGCTTCCTTTAAAAGGTCTTGATGCAAAAGAGGGTGATGTATTAAAGATTGACTGCAGGGCAGAATATATATACTAGAAGAGTCTGCGTTATGATTATATTAAGCATACTTCAGATTATCCTGTATCTGCTTGTAATTCCTTTTAGCATGGGACTGGCATTTACAAGATTTTTTGATGAAAAACACAATACAATCGGTAATATTCTGACAGGCGGCTTTATAATGGAACTGGCCACCTTTCAGGTTTTATTCCTTGCGTTTTACAGACTCCACAGGACACTCACGGAACTGACTTGGTGTGCTTCCACAGTCCTTATTTTCCTTGCGGTTTTATCGCTTATCACTAATTTTATGACCATAAAAAAAATCAAACTTCCCAAATTTGATTTGGGGTTCATCGTATTTGTTTTATTTACCGTTTACATGATTGTAATGCGCAATCTCCAGGGCGTTAATGACGGAGACGATGCTTTTGTAATCGGCAATGCACTTACGACTCTGACCAATGATGTGTTCTATAAAGTCGATTATTACACGGGCTTTACAATTACAAGCAAATCGTATTTAAGGCACCTTCTTGCCTCGAATCCTTTATTTATAGCATATCTTTCCAAAGTGACTTTCGTTCATCCTGCAATTCTTGCTCACAGGATTCTCGGAAGTTTTTATCTTTGTCTTCACAATGCGGTTATTTACAATATCGCTATCTTACTTTTCACTAAAGAGAAAGATAAATACAGAAGTCTGTTTGCATCATTTGTTTCCCTGCTTACAATCTGGGATTTCCATTCGTATCTTACGGATTCGACATTTATTTTATCGCGTACATGGCAGGGCAAATCAATGTTCGTTGCATTGGGCATACCTCTTGTGATTATGATTCTTTTAATGCTCGGGGAGTGTGAAGGAAAGAAGAATATCTTTTATGTGTTTTTAATTTTCCTGTCATTTGCTTCTGTAGCGATGACTCCCGCCAGTATATATCTTTATTCCATTATGGTCTTTGTCGGAAGCTTTTGCGTTGCCGTCGCAGTCAAAAAAATGTCTTTGTTTTTTAAGGTTCTGCCGACACTTCTTCCGATGGCGGGATTTGCGTTGCTTTATTACTTTTATTTCAGTTAAATTCGGATTGGTATAATCTGTTTTTATAAAGGTTACTGTTATGTTAGAGAGCGGACTTAATCCATTTGAAATAATTAAATTATATTCCGGAAATACGACGTTCATGTTAATGTTCGCGCTTTCTTTGATTTACCTCTGGGTATTTGAAAAAGACAGGGTAAAGAAAGCCGTACTTGTTATTTTGTCAGTTACAATGCTCGTGCTTTTTGTGTTCCCTCTTTTCTCACATTTCTTCATGGATAAAATGGACGAGGCGGGAACGTATTACAGATTCTTGTGGCTTCTTCCGACATCCATAGTTTCGGGCTATGCAGTATTTCATATTTTGGACAGATTTAAAAACAAATTCGTTCGAACCGGAGCATTTGCGATAGTTGTAATCTGCGTTCTTATCGGTGGTGTATTTATGTATGAATCGCCTGCGTTCTTTGATTCGACGAATGCTTATCAGATACCTCAGTGTGTCGTTGATATGTGCGACGATATGATGGTGGCCGAGAGAGAGTATGAAGCAGTTTTCCCTGATGAGATTTTGCAGTATCCGAGACAATACACGACCTACATTACGATGCCCTACGGATTTGAAATGCTTCAGTTTGGTCACGGCCAGAACGACGATATTCATTCTGAGATGGTAAAAGATACGTTAAACGTACAGATGCTGGCACTTTTATGTGAAGGAAAGCACGTCCATTATATCGTTATAAATAACAACAAAACATTGGATGGCAGATTCGAAGATTACAATTACGAATTAGTCGGTGTTTACGGCGATTACAGTATGTATAAGAGCACTACGATGTTCTTTGATTCGTGGGATAAATTTGAAGAGTGGAAAAAGAATAATGAGTAGCCCTAAGTTTAATACAAAAATTTTAACCGGCTCTCTTTGTGTGAATTCGCTCGAACTTCTTTCTAAACTGACTCATGTCTCTAAAAAGACTGCGGATTCTCATCTTGAAGAAAACGAGAAAAACTGGAGAGAGTATAAGGATCGACTCGGTTCACGCTATATCGAAAGACAGCATGACCTGGATATGTTTAAATATGGTTCATACAGAAAGAATCTTCAGAAAATGTTTATGGGAGAGAAACCTTTTACCGCTTCACGTAACAGCTGCGAGGTTATTTCCGTATACAATGCTCTGGAAAATCTTGGTGTAAAAAACGAAGAAACGACTTTTCCGAGGCTTCTTAATTATTTTGAAAAGAATGCAAGCATTTTAAAAGGTTATTTCGGCACTTCTTTTTCCGGTATCATCAGATATTTTAAAAAGAACGGATACGATTATGTTTCTTTTATGGGCAAAAAAATCATAAAAGAAAATATCGATTTTATGGAAAAAAATTTTGAGACATATATTTTTATGTCTTACAACAATACCGAAAATATAGCGGATATGATACATACCATGAGCATCACCAAAGAGGAGCAGGGCTTCTTTATACACAATTCGTTCTGCAAACCGATTTACTATGAAACTCTTTATGATGCTGTGGTTAAATACAATTCCGACAACGGTTTTACTTCAAGACCGATTATTGTAATGGGCATAAAAAAGCCTGAAAAGACTGAAGATTGAATTTTTAGAGATTAGATATGAAAAAAAGACGTTTTCCGATTTTATTAATATTTCTTTTTGTTCTGACATTACTCTTTGGCGGATGTAATGCGGATAGCTATACTTTTATTAATTCCGACGGGACGAAATTAGAAGTTGACTTAAATTCGGGCGAGGTATCTCTGGGCGAAAGTGATTTAAGCGATCCCGCATATCATGTACCGGTCGAAGATTATATCAATATGACCAATCAGCAAAATTCTGCTGTTAATAATGGTGGAGCTGTTACGGATGAGGATAATGCTGAAGATGTTTCCGATGATACTGATCTGCAGGAAGATGCCGGTTTGACCGTAAGCGAAGACGGTGAATATACTTCCAAAGAAGAAGTAGCTCTTTATATACATCTGTACAACCATCTGCCGGGTAATTACATTACTAAAAAAGAAGCTCAGGATTTGGGCTGGGATTCGAGTAAAGGTAATCTGAATACGGTTGCTCCGGGCAAAAGTATCGGCGGAGACAAATTCGGCAACAGGGAAGAACTGCTTCCGAAGAAAGAGGGAAGAGTATATTACGAGTGCGATATAGATTATAAAAAAGGCTCAAGAAATGCAAAGAGAATTGTATTTTCCAATGACGGGCTTATATACTATACCGAAGATCATTATGAAACATACGAGTTACTGTATGGTAGCGAATAAATAAATACCTGATAATAACTGCAGAAAATTATGAAACTTAAAGAGAAACTTAAATCATTCGTAGATGATGAGAAAAAACAGAATATTATCCTTTATGTGTGCATAGCGGCCATAATGCTTTTATGGCTTCCGCTGGCATTGACCAAAAACCTTGCGTACGACCAGGGCTATACCGTGGCCATGGTCCGTCATTCGTTTGGAGATATTATAAGGCTTTGCTCAAATGACGTGCATTCGCCTTTGTATTATTTTATAGCGAAGATTTTTTACCATGTTTTCTTTAATCATATTTTCGGTATTAAAATCTGTTCGCTTGTTTTTATGGGCTTTTATTTCTGGCTCCTTGCGTGTCCTTTTAAAAAGGAATTCGGCTTCAGAATGTCCTTGACCATGATTATTTTATCAGGACTTCTTCCCACATTCCTTACACATAATACAGAGCCCAGAATGTATGCAATGGCCATTACATCATTCTCGTTCGTTTGCTTCCTCGGATACAAACTTGCAAAAGAGTTTAAAGTATCTTACGCGGTATGGTTTTTCATCGCATCTGTATTCTCAACATACATTCATACCTATACGATGCTTTGCACGGTATTTATCTATCTTTTCCTTGCAATTGCCATCATCATGAACAAAGAAGATCGTAAAAGAAAAATCACGTGGTTTTTAATAAACGCAGCAGTTGTATCACTTTGTTATCTTCCTTGGCTTTTCAGCCTTGTTTCCCAGTTTGGCAAAAAAGCCGAAGGTGTGAATACCGAATACGATTCGATGTATTTCGTAAAAGATATCCTCTATGAATTCTTCTCATCTATCACATATCAAAAGGGCTGGCAGGTATGGCTGTGGCTTGCGATTATATTTATCTCGCTTATTTTCCTGCTTGTATATAAGAGCAAATATACAAAATATGTATCGCTTACATTTATCATGTTTTTTGCCGTAAGCGCCATAGGAATAATACTGTCGGTTAATAACTCTCCCTGCTTCCTTGGAAGATATGTATCCTGCGTTGCACCACTTATTCTTTTTGCAATAGCTGCGGGCTTAAACGAAATGAAGATGAAAATTCTTTATGTGGTTATTTTTCTGATGGCTTTTGTCCCGGGAGCGCTTGTTTACAGAGACAGGGTGAGATACGAATACGAAAAAGGAATAGATGATTATCTTGCTTACGCCGAGAGTAATTTCAAACCTGATGATGCGATACTTTATGCGGATCTTCACAATAACTACTTAAGCGTCTATTACGATGAGAATTATTCTTTTATATACGCTTTTGAGGATGATTTCAATCCTTTTGAGAATGACGAGACGTTTACCGCCAAAGAACAGCTTGATAAGATTGCGGGAGATGTATATCTTATATGTTTTGACAACAAAAACCCCGGCTGGTTCTTAGAGTGCGATTATGACAAGGTCTACGGTTTTCATTTTCTTTACTATGATTTTTCGATTTACAGAATATACAATGTTAAGTAAGAAATATCTATGGATAAAAGAGATAAGAAAACAATAATTGAAGATGAGTTTAAGGGAATAGATTCGGTTTCCGATGACGAACTGGAGTATTTTGGCAGCGATCCAATGAAAAAGGCTGCAGTGGAAGAGATTATTGAGCAAAGCAAAATTTCTCACAAAAGCAGGGGAATCAGAATGCCTGTATGGTATGAATATGCCGGCCCGGCTAAGAAATTCTGCTTCTTTTCGACTCTGCTTTTAATCCTGCACTTTCCTTTATCTGTAGTCGGAATGATTCTGCTTTTTTTCATTGGCGCACTTGTGGATCAACTTATGTTTAAGCCGACACTTTATACCCTGGGACATGCTGCGCCTGTGTTTGTTCTTTTGTTGCCTATTTTTGGTATATACATTTTTATTATATTGGGAATAGTATTATTACTGGCAGTTATTGTGAGCTTTATTATTTACAAAGTTAAAAAAGAATAGCGGACAGAAATAAAAAAAACTCAAAGAATTAATCTTTGAGATTTTTCTTACAGGGGAAGAGAGATTCGAACTCCCGTGAACGGTTTTGGAGACCGTGATACTGCCACTGTATGATTCCCCTAAGCGGTCAACGAAGTGTATTATATCAAAACAATCAAAAGTATGCAAGTGTTTTATAAAACTTAGTTTTACACTTAATTTTTTAAAATTGTTAAAAAAATAACGATTTTCTATTGCAATAAAAAAATAGTGTGTTATACTTGAACCATAGAGATTGATAAAAAAATGTCAATCTTTTATGAGAATATAATCTACATACGGAAAGGAGATTAACAATGGCAAACAAATACGAAATTATCGACAGTGTTGAGAAACTTCAAAAAGCCCTTGAAGAATTAAGAGAAGCGCAGAAAGAGTTTGCTCTTTACTCTCAGGATAAGGTCGATAAGATTTTTAAAGAAGCTGCTATGGCTGCAAATGCCGAAAGAATTCCTCTTGCCAAAATGGCAGTGGAGGAGACGGGCATGGGCGTTGTTGAAGACAAAGTCATTAAAAACCACTATGCGGCTGAGTATATTTACAATAAATATAAGGATACCAAAACCTGCGGAGTAATAGAAAAAGATGAGGCATTCGGAATTGAAAAAATTGCTGAACCCATCGGTGTTATTGCGGCGGTTATTCCTACCACCAACCCCACATCGACGGCTATTTTTAAAGCTTTGCTTGCTTTAAAGACAAGAAACGCGATCATCTTCAGCCCTCATCCGAGAGCTAAGGCTTCCACAATTGCCGCAGCAAAGGTGGTTCTTGAGGCTGCAGTAAAAGCTGGTGCACCCGAAGGCATCATCAGATGGATTGATGTTCCTTCTCTTGATATGACCAATGTCGTAATGAAAGAATCGGATATCATCCTCGCAACAGGCGGTCCCGGAATGGTTAAGGCTGCTTATTCGAGCGGTAAGCCCGCACTCGGCGTAGGCGCAGGCAATACACCCGCCATTATTGATGAAAGTGCAGATATTATTCTTGCCGTTAACTCTGTCATTCACTCCAAGACATTTGATAACGGTATGATTTGTGCGTCAGAACAATCCGTAATAGTAGATTCTAAAATATATGCTAAGGTTAAAAAAGAATTTAAGGACAGAGGCTGCTACTTCCTTAAAGCCGATGAAATAGACAAGGTAAGAAAGACCATTCTTATTAATGGTGCATTAAATGCCAAGATTGTAGGTCAGTCAGCATTTAAGATTGCAGAACTTGCAGGGGTTAATGTTCCCGAAAAGACCAAGATTCTTATCGGCGAAGTCGAAAGCGTTGAACTTTCGGAAGAATTTGCTCACGAAAAGCTTTCACCCGTTCTGGCAATGTATAAGTCGAAGAACTTTGAAGATGCACTGAGTAAGGCTGAAAAACTCATTGCTGACGGCGGATACGGACATACATCTTCCATATATTTAAATACTCTTACAGAACAGGATAAGATAGCAGAATTCGGCGAGAGAATGAAAACCTGCCGTATTCTTATCAATACTCCTTCTTCCCACGGCGGTATCGGAGATATTTACAACTTTAAACTGGCACCTTCGCTTACGTTAGGATGCGGCTCATGGGGCGGCAACTCCGTCAGCGAAAATGTCGGAGTTAAACATCTTTTGAATATCAAGACCGTAGCCGAAAGGAGAGAGAATATGCTCTGGTTCAGAACACCTCAGAAAGTATATATTAAGAAGGGCTGCCTTCCCGTAGCTCTCGATGAACTTAAAAACTACTATGGAAAGAAAAGAGCCTTCATCGTTACGGATACATTCCTTTTCGAAAACGGCTTCACAAAACCCATTACCGACAAGCTTGATGAAATGGGTATTATTCATCAGACATTCTCGAATGTTGCTCCCGATCCCACACTTGCTTCTGCTAAAGAAGGCGCAATGTTAATGAATGAATTCAAGCCTGATACAATCATTGCTTTAGGCGGCGGTTCTGCAATGGACGCAGCCAAAATCATGTGGGTTTTATATGAACATCCCGAAGCAGATTTCCTTGATATGGCAATGCGTTTCATGGATATCAGAAAGAGGATTTACGAATTCCCGAAGATGGGCGTAAAGGCATTCTTCATTGCTATTCCCACATCTGCAGGTACAGGTTCTGAGGTTACTCCTTTTGCGGTTATTACCGATGAAACTACCGGAGTTAAATATCCTCTGGCTGATTACGAACTGCTTCCAAACATGGCTATCGTGGATGCGGATCTTCATATGAGCGCACCCAAGGGACTTACAAGCGCATCGGGTATCGATGCGGTATCGCATAACTTAGAGGCAATCGCTTCGATTATGGCTACCGATTATACGGACGGCATAGCATTACAGTCTCTTAAGATGATATTCGAATATCTGCCCAGAGCTTACGACAACGGACCTAACGATCCCGAGGCAAGAGAAAAGATGGCCAATGCTGCTACAATGGCAGGTATGGCATTTGCGAATGCATTCCTTGGCGTATGCCACTCTATGGCTCACAAGCTCGGTGCTTTTTATCATATTCCTCACGGTGTTGCAAATGCACTTATGCTTGATGAAGTACTTTTGTTCAATGCAAGTGAAACACCTGTTAAAATGGGTACATTCTCGCAGTATGATCATCCTCACACACTCGAGAGATACGCTATGGTTGCAGATTACCTCGGCCTCGGCGGCAAAGATGACGAAGCAAAACTTAAAAATCTCATAAAAGCATTAGATGAGCTTAAGGAAAAGATTGGTATAAAGAAAACCATCGCCGATTACGGTGTGGACGAAAAAGAATTCCTTGATAAGCTTGATGAAATGGCTACACTTGCATTCGACGATCAGTGCACCGGTGCCAATCCGAGATATCCGCTCATAAAAGAGATTAAACAGATGTATCTTAATGCTTACTACGGAAAGCATGAAGAAGTATAAGGGCGCACGACATCCGGTGGATGTCGGTTTTGCGCGAATAAAGCCAAGCTGACTGATGAGGTGTCAGAAAGGAGATTTTATGAAATTAGATAAAGTTATTGCCGAAAGAAAAAACAAAACGGTTTACCGTGACGGTAATCTTGCGATAAAAGTATTTTCAAATGATTATTCAAAGGCTGATATTCTAAACGAAGCCTGCAATCAGGCCAGAGTAGAAGATTGCGGTCTGAATATTCCCAGAGTCCGCGAAGTGTGTAAAATCGACGGCAAATGGGCTATTGCAACTGAGTTTGTCGAAGGTGTTACTCTTCAGAAGATGATGGATGATCATCCTGAAAAGATGGATGAATATTTAAACCGCTTTGTGGATTTACAGATGGAAATTCATTCCAAGAAGGTTGCAAATTTAAACAGGCTAAAAGAAAAGATGCAAAGAAAAATAAGTGCCACTACACTTGATGCAACTACCAGATATGAACTTCACACAAGACTTGCATCTTTGCCTGAGCATGATAAGGTATGCCATGGAGACTTTGTTCCTTCAAATGTTATCATTACACCCGATGATAAGGCATATATTATCGACTGGGCTCATGTTACAAGCGGAAATGCATCTGCGGATGTTGCAAGAACATATCTGACATTCTGTCTTAAGGGCAAACAGGATATCGCAGACAAATATCTTGACCTTTTCTGCAAAAAGAGCGATACGGCCAAACAGTATGTTCAGAAATGGCTTCCAATCGTTGCAGCCAGCCAGTCTGTTAAAGGTAACGAGGAAGAAAGAGAATTTCTTTTATCATGGACCAATGTCGTTGACTACGAATAATTGTATTACATATCCTAAAGTGATATCATTAAAGCAAGGATTTATTCCTTGCTTTTTTGTTTTAACAGTGCCCGGCTCGCGCAGCGTGCCTGGCTCTGAATATTTTTAAGGAGATTAAAATAATGGATTTTATTTATCCTAACGGAAAGAAACAGGCTTTGACATTCAGTTTTGACGATAATCAGGACTTTGACAAAAGACTGATTGAAATATTTGATAAATACGGAATGAAATGTACTTTTAACGTTAATTCCGGAACTTTGGGAGGAACAGCGGACCAAAACCCCGACGGTAACGTCTATATTAAACCCGAAGAGGTTAAGGAAGTATATAAGAATCACGAGGTAGCCGTACACGGTGTGGAACACAAATTTATCGGAGCTCTTACAGACCCCATGATAGTAAATGAATTTCTCGAAGACAGAAAGGCTCTCGAAGCCTTGACCGGAAAACTTGTTCAGGGCGCAGCTTATGCATTCGGCAGACATGATGAGCGCATAATGAATATTTTAAGAACCGTGGGTATAAAATACGCAAGAGGAGTTGCTTCAACATATGATTTCTTTCCTCCCATGGATTTTCTTGACTGGTGTCCCACATGTCATCAGGCAGATCCTAATATAACTGAACTCGGAGAGCGTTTCCTTAATTGTCCGGGCTATATTGAACTTCCTTTGATGTATGTCTGGGGTCACAGCTATGAATTCGGCAGATCAAAAGACTGGAGCGGGATAGAGAAGTTCTGTGAGATGATGAGTGGAAAAGATTACATCTGGTATGCAACCAATATGGAAATCTACGAATATATAAACGCAACACGTTCGCTTGAATTCTCCGCTGACGGAAAGAAAGCATACAATCCGACCTTAATCGAAGTATTTTATAAAACCGAAGACGGTTTCTCGAGCATTAAGAGTGGGGAAACTAAAATCATAAAATAAGAAAAAGATAATTATTTTAATTATTTTGATGAAAAAAAGTTGAAAAACAGAAAAAGGGCATTTGATGGTCAATAAAATGACATAAAAACGTCACACAAAAAACCTCCCGGGAAAAGGAGGTTTTTTGCTGTGTAAAAGGGGAATTCTTTCGGAATGATCTGTTTGTAAAATCAATTCGAATTACAATTAAGATTATATTGCCCGTGAAACATATTAGATATAAATATTTTGCTTAAAACTAACAATATATTGCTCATATCCACTTTTTGACACTTTTTGGTCATCGTATTATAATTAATCCAGGTGGGGTAAAAATATGTTAAGTTTATTCAATATCTTCAATATTGTTCATGTTGTCGGCACTTTACTTACGGCAGTTTTATGTATAATTATTATTCGTGAAAAATCTTCGAGAATGGAAAAACTTCTCGGTCTTGTAGGTATCAGCATTTTGATAGATATGATTGCATATTATCTCGAAATGAATGCAGTCGATCTTCATGCTGCCATTGTCTGTACCAAATTCCAGCTTATTGCAATTTTATTGATGAATACATTCTGGCTTGTACTTATATTCAGACTCAGCGATGTTCCCGTCAAAACGCCTTTTCTTATTGTACTTATGGCCATAGATATTGTACTTGGCTTTTATTATGTCGGATTCGGTTTTGACAAGGTTTACAACTCCATTCAATTTGTAAACACAGGAGTATTCCCTCATCTTGAGATAAAAGAGGGAATAGTATTCATGATAAGCTGCGGCTTTTATATTTTTATAAGCATTCTTATGATTGTTCTTATTATAAGAAGAGCTTTTAAAGATGGTTCAAAGGTTGCGAAGGAATATATTTTCCTTATCTTATCGTTTATTTTCCCTGTTCTTGCGCTTATTTACAGATTTACGCCTTTTTATTCGAGATATACCTATATACCGATTCATTTTGCATACGTCTTATCGTTTGCAATGGTAACGCTTATTATCTTCAGATTCCGTATGTTTGACACGGTTCAGGCGGCTAAGGAAGATATCGTTAACAGTATAGAGGATGCTGTAATAGTAATTGATGTAAGAAAGAATCTTCTTTATGCAAATGAGGTGGCATACAATATTCTGCCCGAGCTTAAATTCGCCAACAGATCCGATAACATGATTAACAGAGTGTATCGAAACAACAAAAAAGTTCTGTCCATCGGTGCGAGAGAATTTCAGGTATCGGTCAAACCCTTTTATGATAAGAAGATGTTAAAAGGTTATCATCTCTGGCTTTATGACAAGACGGAAGAGAACAAATACAACAAGAATCTTATTCAGATTAAGGAACAGGCGGAAAAAGCCAACCAGGCAAAGACTATGTTCCTTGCAAATATGTCTCACGAAATCAGAACTCCCGTTAATGCCATAATGGGCTCGACGGAAATGATTCTTCGCGAAAGAGACAAGAGCGAAAAGATAGAAGAACTCGCTTACAGTATCAAGAATGCTTCACTTATCCTAATTTCAATCATTACCGAAATCCTTGATTTCTCCAAGATTGAAGCGGGCAAAATGAATGCTGCGGAAAACGAATACGAACCCGGCGTTCTCATAAAAGATATTACCGACCCCGTCAGGGCAAAACTAAAAGAAAAGAATATCGAACTTTATATAAATGTAAATGAGACTCTGCCCAAGGTTTTAAGAGGCGATGAGGTCCATGTAAGACAGATATTCACGAATATTTTAAATAATGCGGTAAAATATACCAACTCCGGTTCCGTGACCTTAAACGTCGACTGGAAGCTTCAAAGCGGTATGGCGCTTATCAGAGCATCTGTCGAAGATACGGGTGTAGGTATATCCGAAGAAGCACTTCCTACGATTTTTGATTCGTTCGAACGTGCTGATATGATTAAAAACAGAACCATCGAAGGTACGGGACTTGGTCTTGCGATTACCAAGAGACTGGTTGAAAGTATGGGCGGCTCCATTAATGTAAAGAGTACATACGGTGTCGGCTCTACGTTTTCTTTTACGATATTCCAGAATGTCGTGAATTTTGCGCATACCGGTAAGATTTCCGAAATCGTTGTGCCTACCAAAGGCGATGCCGAGAATGAATCCTTTATCGCACCCATGGCCAAGGTACTTGCTGTCGATGACAATGCAACCAACATAAAGGTTATTCAGGGTATCCTTGCAATGTATCAGATTAAAGTTGATACTGCGATGAGCGGTCAGGAATGCTTGGATAAGGTAATGAAGAATCATTACCATCTGATTCTGATGGATCAGATGATGCCTATCATGGACGGTATCGAAACAGCAGCCAGAATAAGAAACCTTCCTCAAAAGGATAAGAAAAACGTTCCTATTATTGCGCTTACAGCTAATGCCATCAGAGGTGCGAGAGAGATGTTCCTTGAAAAAGGCTTCCAGGATTATCTTTCAAAGCCTATGAACATAAACCTTTTGGAAACATTGCTCATAAAATATCTCCCTGACGAATTCATTCATTTCGTGGATAAGGAAGATCCGAGTCTTAAGGTTAGCAAAAACATTACGATTGCGGGCGTTGATACGCAGGCCGGCATTAAGAATTACAACAACAGCGTTTCAAGATATGTTCAGGTTCTTAAATACATCTATGATGACGGCGGTGCACAGATTGAACGTATGGAAAATATGATTGCAAACGAAGAGTATGAGCAGTACACATTCGAAACCCATGCTCTTAAAGGTCTTGCGCTTGGAGTTGGCGCCACATCGCTTGCTGAAAAAGCTAAAGAACTGGAATTTGCTGTCAGAGAAGGCAATTACGAAAAGGTTAAGAATGAAGCGCCTGATTTAACCGACGAATACAGAAGAATACTTGCAAATATTAAGTTTGTGCTTGTTGATAACGGAATTGAAATCGGCAAAGATATCGAGGTTACAAGAGGTCAGATCTCCGTGGATGAAGAAAGAAATGAACTTGCATCCTTACGCGAAAGTCTTGAAATGCTTGATATGACTGAATCAGATAAAAAGATTTCAGAACTTCTTAAAACCCAGAGCACTGATGAAAAGAGAGAGAAGTATAAGAAGATAAGAGCAGCCGTCAGAGATTTTGATTATGACGAAGCGATTATTATCGTCGATGAGATCCTAAAAGAGAGTTAAAGAAAAAAAGTGCCAGGCTCACGCAGTGTGCCTGGCTCTTATTTTTTTACTGCTTTTTTGTTGCAGTGGTTTTTTTAGCCTTCGTAGCACTTGCCTTTGTTGCTTTTACGAATTCAGGATTAAGTGTAACCACACGGCCCAGACTTGTAACCTTTACGCTTTCCAAATCGCTTAAAAGTTTTGAAAATCTGTTGTAGCCGTAGTTTTCAAATGAAAACGTAGGATGTAAAGCAATGAGCTTCTGATTTAACTGACCTGTATTGCAGGAATTCTTTTCGCACTCGTTAAGGAGAGAAATAATGTCATTCTCAATTGCCTTAAGTGAGATTTCAGAATCCTTCAATATTGCGGTAACAGTATTCTCTGTGAATTTCAAATTGATATTCTTAAAGTTCTCGAGGAATTTTGAAAACTTGGTATATCCGTAGTTTCTTATATCAAATGCGGGATCGTATTTTGTGATACGGCTTCCGAGTTCACCGATATCCATTGCGGTTCCGTTAATACCGTTTTCCATAATGATTTTGCTTATGAGTGATTCAAGTGCGGGAATAGGTGTTACGGCATCTGCAGCTTCTTCGTTCTCAGACTTGTTTTCATCAATATCCGTATCTTCTTCATCTGATAAAAGATCGATAAAGAAGAATCTTTCGCAGGATACTCTGAAGGGCTCGGGAGTTTTCTGTTCGCCCATACCGATTACCGTCATTCCGGACTCACGAAGTCTCATTGCAAGACGCGTGAAATCAGAATCGCTGGTTGCCAGACAAAAGCCGTTTACGCTTCCTGAATAAAGAATATCCATAGCATCGATTATCATAGCTGAGTCCGTTGAATTCTTGCCCGTAGTGTAATTAAATTGCTGGAAAGGAACAATAGAATGGGAGAGCATGGCATTTTTCCAGCTCCTGTTATTGGGCCTTGTCAGATCGCCATACAATCTTTTATAAGTAATTGTTCCGTATTTTGATAATTCTTCGATTATTATTTTGATATATTTTGACGATATATTATCTGCATCGATTAATAATGCGAATTTTTTCTCTTCCATGTATAAACCTCTCGTAAATAATTGATGTGTTTATTATAACAAAAATAAAACAGATTTTCACGCATTCACATGAAAATCTGTCGTATGTCTGCAGGAAAAGGGATTTGAACCCTCACGATGTTTCCATCACACGGACCTGAACCGTGCGCGTCTGCCGTTCCGCCACTCCTGCAAAAAGCAAATAAGTTTTAAAAAACCCTTGAAAGATTTTTCAAGGGTTCCTAATGCGGGAAATGGGACTTGAACCCACACGTCGTTGCCAACACTAGATCCTTAGTCTAGCCTGTCTGCCAATTCCAGCATCCCCGCATGTCTTTAGCGACTTAAATATATTAGCAAAGACCGAAACAATTGTCAATAAATAAAATTAGAAAAAATAAAAATAAAAAAAGGATTTTAAAAGGTTTTTCAGAATAATATTTTTGGATGGGCTTTTTCGGAGACTTTTATGACAATCAGAGAACGAATTGAAAATGAAGAAAAAGATATTTTAAGCCCCTACGCTTGCCTTAGTATTAATTCCAAAGGCAGAGAGCGTGAAGAGGAGCAGTGCGACATCAGACCTGTTTTTCAAAGAGACAGAGACAGAATTATCCACAGCAAATCTTTTAGGAGGTTAAAAGATAAGACGCAGGTTTTCCTTCTTCCCGAGGGCGATCATTACAGGACGAGACTTACACATACGCTGGAAGTATCTCAGAATGCAAGAACAATCGCCAAAGCACTTAGAATGAATGAAGACCTTGTGGAGGCTATTGCGCTCGGACATGACTTAGGGCATACACCGTTCGGTCATTCCGGCGAAAGAGTTTTAAATGAAATCTGCCCTTACGGGTTTAAACATAATGAGCAAAGCTTACGTACCGTTGAAGTGCTTGAAAAGGACGGACAGGGCTTAAACCTTACGTTTGAAGTAAGAGACGGTATCTTAAATCATCAGACTTCATGCATGCCTTGCACGCTTGAAGGCAAGATTGTAAGACTTTCCGACAAGATTGCATATTTTCATCATGATATGGATGATGCGATAAGAGCGGGCATTCTGACCGAAGATGACGTTCCAAAGGATGTCAGGGAAGTGCTCGGCAATACAACGGGCGAGAGACTTGATAAATTCATCCACGATATAGTGACCAATTCGCTCGGCAAAGACGATATTATAATGTCTCCTCCCGTAGCTGAAGCAATGGTTAAGATTAAGAATTTTATGTACGACCGTGTATATAAAAACTCCGTTGCCAAAAAAGAAGAGGGAAGAGCAAAACTTTTGATAAACAATCTTTACGATTATTATCTGATTCATACGGAAGAGCTTCCCGATGAACTCATAAAATTAATGGAAAAAGGCGAAACTGCCGAGAGAGTGGTTTGTGACCATATCGCAGCCATGACCGACAGATACGCAATTGCCAAATTTGAAGAAATCTACATACCCAGGGTTTGGTACGGCTGAGGTTAAAAATGTATTATCCGCAGGAATTAATAGATGAAGTTCAACAGAATAACGATATTGTGGATGTCATTAACGAATACATACCTCTGACGAAAAAAGGATCAAACTACGTTTGCATCTGTCCGTTCCATGCCGATACAAATCCTTCGCTGATGGTAAGCAGGCAGAAACAGCTTTTCAAATGTTTTGCATGCGGCGAAGGCGGAAATGTTTTTACCTTTTTACAGAAATACGATTCCAAGACTTTTGTTGAAGCTGTTCAGACCCTCGCACAAAGAAGCGGAATCAAACTTCCCGAAACCTACACGGGCGAGTTTTCGAAGGAAAAACAGGATAAAAAGTTAAGAATGATCGAGTGTAATACCGAGGCTGCGAGATACTTTTATGCCTATCTTAGAAGCGATGCGGGAAAGACCGGTCTTGACTATTTTAAGAAGAGAGAACTTTCCGACGAAACGATGAAAAAATTCGGGCTCGGATTTTCGAGTGTAAGCGGAAAAGACTGTATTTTATATCTTAAGAATCAGGGATTTACAGATAAAGAAATCATTGATTCCGGTGTCGGGGTATTTGACGAACGTCACGGACTAAGAGCTAAATTCTGGAACAGAGTAATGTTTCCGATTAAAAATCAGGCCGGCAAAGTAATAGGTTTCGGCGGCAGAGTTTTAGGAGACGGAGAACCGAAATATTTAAATTCTCCCGAAACTCCGATATTTAACAAGAGTACGAATCTTTATGCATTTGACATAGCAAGGGCTTCAAGAAGCAAGTATTTCATCCTTTGCGAAGGCTACATGGATGTAATAGCGCTTCACCAGGCAGGCTTTAATATGGCTGTGGCATCGCTTGGTACGGCATTTACGCCCGGTCAGGCCAATATCATAAAAAGATACGCAAATGACGTTTATCTTTCCTATGATTCCGACGGCCCCGGAGTTACGGCTGCAATAAGAGCCGCAAAGATTTGCAGAGAATTCGGACTTTCGTGTAAGGTTATTAATATGAAGCCTTACAAGGATCCCGATGAGTTTATAAAGAATCTTGGCAAAGAAGAATTCCAAAAGAGAATAGACGAAGCTAAGAATGCTTTTATATTTGAAATAGGTACATTGAGGGAAAAGTACGACCCTTCGGATCCCGATGCCAATACGAGATATGATAACGAAGTGGCTGCTCTTTTAGCCGAAATGAAAGACGAGGTTGTAAGAACCAATTATATAAAAGCATGCGCCAAAGAAATGGGCATCAGCGTAGATACGCTAACCAATATGGTTGCAAAGGAAGCCGGCAGATTAAGGAATTTCAACAGGCCGGTAAGAGAACAGTCCGGAATTCATGAGAAAAAAGATGATTCCAAAGCAAGGCTTCAGCAACTTATGTTAACCTATCTTGCTGAATATCCATCGATATATCCTCAGATAAAAGATTATGTTTCGCCCGATGATTTTTGGGAAGAACCTTACAAAGAGGTTGCGACAAAGTTTTTCGAGGATTTAAAGAACGGCAATGCTTCGCCGGCCAGAATGGTAAATATGTTCGAGGACGAGGAGGTTCAGAATACCGTTTCGAATATGTTTACATCAACCTTAAGCGGAGTTGAGGATCGTGATGAAATCGCAGGTGCTTTGGTTGACATAATATTCAGGCTTAAGTCTAATTCGCTCGATGAAAAGAGAAAGAGCGAAGCCGGACTTGATCCAAAAGAATATATGGAAAAGAAAAAAGAACTGATGGAAATCAGAAAAATCAAAATAACAATACCTGAATAAGGAGAAAAGAAAGAAAATGGGAAGAAGAAAAAAGACTGAAGAAGTAATCGAAGAAGTCGAAGTAATTGAAGACGAAGAGTTCATCGAAGAGGCAAGCGAATCCGTTGAAGAGCCCAAAGTAAATGAACTCTTTGAAGAAAGACTTAAATCATTACTTAAACTGGCTAAGAAGAAAAAGAATATTCTCGATCCTTCGGACATCGAAAAGCATTTTGAAGGTGTTCAGATGGGTGAAGAAGAATATGACCGTCTTCAGGAATTCGAAGATGCCAACAACATCGATGTTTTCCGTCCTATGGAAGACGATGATTTAATCACCGATGACGAACTCGGACTCATGATGGATGAAGCGAGTGTCGTTGAAGCCGAAATCGATATGGATATCGACAAGATCGATTTATCCGGCGAACTCGGTATCGATACAGATGACCCTGTCAGAATGTATCTTAAGGAAATCGGTAAAGTTCCTCTTTTATCAGCAGATGAAGAAATCGAATTTGCTAAAAAGATGGAAGTCGGCGAAGAAGCTAAAAGAAAATTGGCTGAAAAAGGTGACAATATTTCCGACAGAGAAAGAAAGAGCCTTGAAAAGAAGATTCTTGAAGGCGAGAACTCCAAGAAAAAGCTTTCCGAAGCAAACCTTCGTCTCGTAGTTTCAATCGCAAAGAGATATGTCGGAAGAGGTCTTTTATTCCTTGATCTTATTCAGGAAGGTAACCTCGGACTTATTAAGGCTGTAGAAAAGTTCGACTACAGCAAGGGATATAAATTCTCCACATATGCTACATGGTGGATAAGACAGGCGATTACACGTGCTATCGCTGACCAGGCTAGAACCATCAGAATTCCTGTACATATGGTTGAAACCATCAACAAACTCATCAGAGTTTCACGTCAGTTACTTCAGGAATACGGTCGTGAACCGACGCCCGAAGAAATCGCTGATTACATGAAGATGGATGTAGCAAGAGTTAGAGAAATCCTTAAGATTTCACAGGAGCCCGTATCTCTTGAGACTCCTATCGGTGAAGAGGAAGATTCACATCTCGGTGATTTCATCCCCGATGAAAATGTACCCATCCCTGTTGAAGCTGCAACTCAGACACTTCTTAAGGAACAGCTCGATGAGGTACTCGGAACTCTTACCGAAAGAGAAGAAAGAGTCCTTAGATTAAGATTTGGTTTCGATGATGGCAAGGCAAGAACTCTTGAAGAAGTCGGCAAAGAATTCAACGTAACCAGAGAGCGTATTCGTCAGATTGAAGCAAAGGCTTTAAGAAAGCTTCGTCAGCGTTCACGTTCAGGCAAACTTCGTGATTATATCGAAGATTAATGATTAAAATTACTCGGTGCCTGACACCTTTAGGTGTCTGGCTCCGAAAAGAAAGGCAGTCGGAATGAACAGGTACAATTTGTCTAAAAGACTATTAAAAGTTGCCTCCCTGGTTGAGCCGGCTGCTTTTTTAGCGGATATCGGCTGCGATCACGGCTTTCTGGCAATATCTTTGGTTAAATCAGGGAAAATCAAAAAAGCCTTTTGCAGCGATATAAATGAAGGCCCCTTGAAAAGAGCAAGCGAGCACATAAAAGAATTCTGTCTGGAAGATAAAATCTCCACATGCCTTTCCGACGGACTTTTAAGTATCAAAGACAAGTACGACGATTATCCCTTTGATACGGCCGTAATCTGCGGAATGGGCGGTCTGATGGGCGTTAAGATAATCCACGAGGCTGACGTATTTTTTAGGAGAATGAATGTCTTTTATATTCAGCTTCAGTCGGATATCGAGCTTGTAAGGATTTATCTTAAAAGAAGCGGATATCAAATCCTTTTTGAAGATATGGTGCTTGAAGACGGTAAGTACTATACCGTGATGAAGGTGGTCAATGCCTGCGACTGTAAGAAATGTGCGTTTGCAGGTATGAATTTTGATGAAGTACCGCTTATCCTAAAAGATATGTACGATAAAACGGACATATCCGAATGTGTGGATTTAAAATACCCATACTATGAGGATATGGATAAAGAAACATATGAAAGTTTCCTTAAATTCCTTATCGACAAATACGAGACGATAAAATCCTATCTGCCCGATAATTCGGACAGATTACCGGTTATAAACAAAGAACTTAAGATAATGAATCTGGCTTATGAGCGTTTCATGACTTTTAAGAATTAGGAACAAGTTTCGTCATAAATAACAACGATTATTATATATTATTGGTAATTTTTTTAAATTATTCTTGTAATTCCCTTTTTTTGGTGGTAGTGTATTACTTCGGGTGCTAAAAAAGGAGATATTTACATGAAACAGGATAAAATAAAGCCCATGCTCTTCAGCGTAATGAAGAGTTACGATGGGAAAAAGTTTGTTAAAGATGTCGTGGCAGGCATAATTGTTGCAATTATCGCGCTGCCACTTTCTATTGCCCTTGCACTTGCATCGGGCGTCGGACCCGAGCAGGGTATATATACGGCCATCGTTGCCGGATTCTTAATTTCATTTTTCGGCGGAAGCCGTGTTCAGATTGCGGGACCGACAGCCGCATTCGCCACGATAGTCGCAGGAATCATTGCCAAGAAAGGTATGGACGGACTGGTTATAGCTACCGTAATAGCCGGTATCATACTTATTCTCATGGGCGTATTCAGACTCGGCGGACTCATAAAATATATCCCTTATACAATTACAACAGGTTTTACCGCAGGTATCGCAGTTACGATTCTAATAGGTCAGATAAAAGATTTTATGGGCCTTTCTTTCCCTGAAGGAACCGTAACGATTGAAACTGTAGACAAGATAAAAGCCATTGCACTTAACATTAAAACAGTCAATTACCAGGCTCTTATAGTCGGTGGCGTATGCCTTGCAATACTTATTGTGTGGCCTTTTATATCAGAGAAAATTCCCGGCTCACTGATAGCTGTTATAGTCGGAATACTGATGGTAAAAATCTTTAAAATGGATGTTAATACCATCGGTGATCTCTATACAATCAGCAACAAACTCCCTGCGTTTCATCTTCCGGCAGTATCGGTTGATTCAGTAATGTCGGTAATTCCGGACGGCTTCACTATAGCTGTTTTAGCTGCGATAGAATCACTTTTATCATGTGTTGTTGCAGACAGTATGATAAACTCACATCACCGTTCAAATATGGAATTAATCGCACAGGGTATCGGTAATGTGGGCTCGGCACTTTTCGGTGGTATTCCTGCAACAGGAGCCATTGCAAGAACTGCAGCCAATATCAAAAACGGCGGACGTTCACCCATCGCAGGTATGGTACATTCGATTGTTTTGGTACTTGTACTCGTGCTTTTGATGCCTTACGCTGCACTTATTCCGATGCCTACAATTGCTGCAATTCTTTTTATGGTTGCTTACAATATGTGCCAGTGGAGAACATTCGTACATCTTTGCAAGACATCTCCCAAGAGCGATATTCTTGTGCTTGTTATAACATTTGTTCTTACCGTTTCGTTTGACCTTGTAGTTGCTATCGAAGTAGGTATGCTTATCGCATGTGTATTATTTATGAAGAGAATGAGCGATGTTTCTTCTGTTCAGGGCTGGAAATATTTTGATCCCGACGAAGATCCCGACGGTCCGGAACTTAAAAAGGTTCCCAAGCAGGTTCGTGTATACGAAATAACAGGTCCTATGTTTTTCGGTGATGCAGACCAGCTCGCTGGCGTATCTTTTAAGGATTTTACAAAGGTAATCATCATCAGAATGCGTGGTGTGCCTGCACTTGATGCAACAGCAATGCATTCGATGGAAGATCTTTATAAAAGATGTGAAGAAAAGGGTGTAAAGCTTGTGTTCTCGCACGTAAACGAACAGCCTTATAAAACAATGGAAAAGAGCGGATTCATTGATAAAGTCGGTAAAGATAATTTCAGACCGCATATCGACGATGCTCTTGAATGGGCAAGCAAATTAAGTGAGTCAGTTAAAAGCGAAGTTTAATACTTCGCTTTTTTTATATTTTTTGATAAAATAAAAAGGTCAAAACAGATGGTCGGATTTTAAAAAACAGTAAGTTCAAAATAAATAGCGGATTCAAAAAAAGCATGAGTTCAAAATTAATAGCGAATTTTTTAAAAGGTAAGAATCATAAGCTCAAGGAGAATATATGCAAGTAAAAGAAATATATGAAAACTTAAATAAAATAGCACCATTCGAATTACAGGAAGAGTGGGATAACTCGGGCCTTCTCATAGGAGATATGAATTCGGAAGTTAATCGTATCATAGTGACGCTTGATGTTACTGACGAAGTGGTTGAGCAGGCAATTGCAGCAAAGGCGGATTTGATTATTTCTCATCATCCTTTGATTTTCGCACCTGTAATGAAGATAAATTCAGAAGATTTTATTACTGCAAGAATAATTAAGCTTGCAAACAATAAGATTAACTATATTGCAATGCATACCAATATGGATGCGACGGGACTTTCCGAAGTGGCTGATGAAGTTCTCGGTATTAAAAGAGAACGAGCAATAGAGGTTAACATAAATCAAGATAATGAAAAGATAGGAATGGGAAGTATCGGCAAATTCCTCAATGACAACAAAGAAGCGGTTGACATAATGTTACACGAAGCTGTGATCAGAACCAAGAAAGGCTTTGGTTTAAATGTTGTTAAAGTTTATGGTGACCTTGACAGTATTATCAGTCGTGTTGCTGTATGCACGGGCGCAGGAAAATCCATGATAGATGAGTGCATAAAAGAAAACTGCGATCTTTTAATCACAGGAGATATGACATATCATGCAGCATTGGATGCCGTATCAAGGGGACTTAATATCATAGATGCCGGACATTACGGCACAGAAATCATATTTGTTGATTTAGTCAGAGCATTCTTTGAAATGAACTTCCCTGACATTACAATCATTCCTTCGATTCAGAAAGAAGTCGGAGAGTATATGTGATTTCATAGAAGTATTATGTAAAAAAAACAAGCGCCGATTGCAAAAGAACTTGCAGTCGACGTTTTTTTTATGTTGATTTTCATTATTTACATGCTTTTTTTATGATGTAATTTATTAGCACGTATTTTATGAATTTCTATTTCAAGTCTTTACGTGCGATTTTATAATCTATACATATATGCGCGTATCTTTTAGACTTTTATCTAATTATTCTACGCGCTTTTTTTAAGACAATGAATTTAAGCGCGTAGTATTTGTGTTTTTTCGACGAGACTATACGTGCGTATTGGAGAATAACAAGTTTATGCTTGTAGTTTTAAGACATTGCATGCAAGAATACACATGCGTTTAGAAAAAATACCTATATTCGCACGTAGTTTTTAATTCAAATAAAAAAAGAACGCTTTAATTGCGCTCTTTTTGCCTAAAAGTTACTTACTTTTCTTCAGGAATTTCATTGGCTTCATCAACGGATGCTTCGTTCACAGCTGCATCGACATCATCTTTCGTTGCCTTAGAGAGAGTTTCCTCGTCTTTATCGTTATTTACTTCAAATGTAGCGATGTTTTTCTTTCCTGTAACTACGCTTATCATCCATAAAAGAAGCCACAGCAGAATAGGAAGTATTACGCAGCCGGCTGCGAATATGGGAAATAAAACCGTTTTCATGGGGATGGGGAAAACTGCCAGAGCAAGAGTGGCGATTATCCATCCGAGGATTACTATTAAACCGATGACAGCAAAAATTCTTTTTAGCATATTTTCTCCTAAGTTTTTTAAATCATTTTTCTTTTATAATATACATTGTTTTATTGGCGATTACCATATTTTTTATTCGTTTGCTTATTAAAACTTTCATTTTTGGCCATTTTGTTTTATACTATTTAACGGCTTGAAAAATAAAAATAATACATATAAAGGATGGATTAAATATGAAATTATTAGACACTTGGCGCGCAAAAGCATATGACGAGACAGCTGACAAGTCAACTTTGCAGCCTATCTGGAACAAATATTTTACACTTGAGAAGGAATTCTATAAGAAGCTTCTTCCCGAAAAAGAGCCCGTAAAAGGTACCGTAAAAGAACTTTGCGAGAAATACGGTGTTGATACCTTTTATATGACAGGTATTCTTGACGGTATCAATGATTCTTTGGTTACTCCCAACCCTATCGAGGATATGGATGAGGATACGGAGATTAGCCTTGAATACGACAAGGAACTTCTTTACAAGAACATGGTTGCAGCAGGTGCAGACTGGCTTTACAACCTCGAAGAGTGGAACGAGTATTTCACAGAGGATGAAAAGAAGGCACTTTACAAAGAGCAGAAGGCTTCTACAACCATCGTAAAAGATGCTAAAGTTTATCCTAACGATCCCTGCCCTTGCGGATCAGGCAAGAAATATAAGAAGTGCTGTGGCAAGAACGCTTAAAAAAATTTTTCTTGACTTATAGGAATTAACAGTATAAAATACTAATGTTGCAAAACAAAGCAGAGTATCCGCTCTCACCCGACGACAATTGCGTTTTCGGCGTTAATATTTGAAAGTTAGCAAAGAGCTTTTTTATATTATTGAGTGGATATTGTGTCCACTCAATTTTTTTTCGAAACTTATGTACGGAGGAATATGAAGAACAACGACTATATTATTAACGATCAGATCAGAGACAGTGAAGTGAGAGTTATTTCAGAGGAAGGAGAAATGCTCGGTGTTATGCCCACAGGCAATGCACTGCAGAGAGCAGAAGATTTGGGACTTGATTTAATCATGATTTCCCCGAATGCCAATCCGCCCGTATGTCGTATTGAAGACTTCGGAAAATTCAAGTACGAGCAGCTTCGTAAAGAAAAAGAGAACAAGAAGAAACAGAAAGTTACCGAAGTTAAGGAAATCCGTTTCTCGCCCAATATTGATACCAACGATTTCAATACAAAGATGAATGCAGCAAGAAAGTTCCTTACAAAAGGTGAAAAGGTTAAAGTAACCGTAAGATTCAGAGGTAGAGAAATGGCTCACGGAGTTCCTACCGCGAAGAAACTTCTTGAAGATTTTGCAAACGGACTTTCAGATGTTTCTACTCTTGAAAAAGAAGCGAAGATTGAAGGTCGTTCGATAGCTATGGTTTTGGCTGAGAAGAAGTAACAGTTAAAATATATTTTACTTAAGGAGGACATTAGTTATGCCTAAAATGAAGACATCCAGGTCTGCTGCAAAGCGTTTTAAATTAACAGGAACAGGAAAATTAAAAAGATCTAAAGCTTATAAGAGCCATATCCTTACAAAGAAGTCTACAAAGAGAAAAAGAAATCTTAGACAGGCTGCAGTTACAGATTGCACAAATGTAAAGAATATGAAGAAGATTTTACCTTACATTTAAGGAAAGAGAGGAAGTAAAAAATGGCTAGAATAAAAGGTGGCTTAAATGCCAAGAAAAAACATAACAGAGTTTTAAAGCTTGCTAAAGGATACAGAGGAGCAAGATCAAAACAGTATCGTATAGCTAAACAGTCCGTTATGAGAGCGCTTGCTTCTTCTTATGCCGGACGTAAGGAAAACAAGAGACAGTTCAGGAGACTTTGGATTGCACGTATCAACGCTGCTGCAAGAATGAACGGACTTTCATACAGCAAATTTATGTATGGTCTTAAACTTGCTAACATCGACATCAACAGAAAGATGCTCGCAGAGATGGCAGTTAACGATGCAGAAGGTTTCAAGAGCTTATCTGAAATCGCAAAGAGCAAAATCGCTTAATTAGACTTGTTGAATATTAAAAGGATCGCTGATGCGGTCCTTTTTTAGTATTTATAAGAAGGTTAAACTTGACGTGTATGATATAATAAATATTTGGATAATAAAAGTAAATATATAGTTTACGAAAAGAAAGAAGGTAAAGTCATGACTAAGATTGATATAGTTTCCGGTTTCCTCGGAGCAGGCAAGACTACATTTATTCAGAAGATGTTAAAAGAAGTGCTGAATAAAGAAAAAGTTGTTCTCATCGAGAATGAATTTGGTGAAATCGGAATTGACGGCGGATTCTTAAAAGAAGCCGGAATAGAGATAAAAGAAATGAATTCAGGATGTATCTGCTGTTCACTCGTAGGTGACTTTGGAGCATCCTTAAAAGAAGTAATCAAGACATATTCTCCCGAGAGAATTCTCATCGAGCCTTCAGGCGTAGGTAAGCTTTCAGACGTTATTAAGGCTGTTGCAGATCTTGAGACTAAGGAGAATTTAACAGATGTTGCTTTAAACGCAGCAGTAGTCGTTGTAGACGTTTCAAAGTGTAAAATGTACATCAAGAACTTCGGTGAATTCTTCATCAATCAGGTTGAAGCAGCAGGCACAATTATTCTTTCAAGAACACAGAATGTTTCCGAAGAAAAGTTAAATGAGGCAATTGCACTTCTTCGTGAGCATAATGCTAAGGCTACGATTATTACTACTCCCTGGGATCAGTTAACAGGCGAGCAGATTCTTAAGACATACGAAGCAGGAAAGAGCCTTGAAGAGGAACTTCTTGAAGAGATGAAAAAAGAAATGGCTCACAGCCACGGCGAAGAGTGTGACGATCCCGATTGTGAGTGCCATCACCATCATCACGACGACGATGACGATGACGATGAACACGAGCATCATCACCATCATCACCACGACGATGATGAAGAATGCGACGATCCCGAATGTGAATGTCACCATCATCACGACCACGAACATCACCATCATCACCATCATGCTGATGAAGTATTTGCAAGCATCGGATTTGAGACTGCAAAATCATATACAAAAGAACAGATTAACGATATATTGTCCAAATTTGACGACAATGAAACTTATGGCATAATACTTCGTTCAAAGGGTATGGTTTACGACAAGGACGGCGGATTCATTTACTTTGACTATGTTCCCGAAGAGAGAAATGTCAGAGCCGGCAGTCCTGAGGTTACAGGTAAAGTCGTTGTTATCGGCTCTAAATTAAACGAAGATAAGATTAAGGAATTATTCTAATATGAAAAACGTATTTGTTATAAACGGATTTCTGGAAGCAGGAAAGACTGAATTTATCAGATTTACTATAACACAGCCGTATTTTCTGACAACTAACACAACTCTTCTTATCATGTGCGAAGAGGGCGAGGTTGAGATAGAAGAAGAGATTCTTCGTAAAACGCATACGGTAATCGAAGTTATTGATAACAAAGAAGATTTAAACAGCACTACGCTTCTTAATCTTGAGAAAAAACACAAACCCGAGAGAATCATCATCGAGTACAACGGAATGTGGCAGATGTCGGATTTAAAGATGCCATGGCACTGGAAACTGGCACAGCAGGTAACAATTATCAATGCAGCCACATTTAACATGTATTTCGCCAATATGCGTTCGCTTATTTCCGATATGGTCAAAAAATCGGAACTTATCATCTTTAACAGATGTGACGGTTTAAACAAGGAACTTCCTACATATAAAAGAAACGTAATGGCATTAAACAGAAATGCCGAAATCGTATTCGAAGACAAGAACGGAGAGATTAATACAACACTTGATGAGGAACTACCTTTTGACGTAAATGCTCCCGTAATCGAACTTGTCGATGAGACTTACGGTATATGGTTCTTTGACTGTCTCGACAATTTTGACAGATACAACGGCAAAACAGTTAAGTTTTTAGCCAACGTCGTAAAACCCGAGACACTTGGCAAAGGCCTTCTTGTTCCCGGACGTTCTGCAATGACATGCTGTGCAGAAGATATTGCTTTTCTTGGATTTATTTGTAAAACAGATGAAGCTGACAAGTATAAAAAAGGCGACTGGATAACAGTTACTGCTGAAATTAAGATAGAGTTCTGGAAAGATTATAACGGTGAAGGTCCTGTGCTTTATGCAAAGGAGATTACACCTGCCAAGGCTCCCAGAGAAGAAGTTATCAATTTAGTATAAAAAATTAGCCGAAGGATTTTTCCTTCGGCTTTTAAATTATAATTCCTGTCTTGTTTTCTCTTCACAGTATTTGCATCTGTAGATTTCCTTTTTTTCGTCAAGTACGAAAATCTGAGGAAGTTCCTGTTCGATACTGCTTATGCAACGAGGGTTCTTGCATTTGTAGATATTTCTGATTTCTTTGGGAAGTGTGAGCTCTTTCTTCGCAACGATTTCTCCGTCTTTTATGACGTTTACTGTGATGTTGTGATCGATTACCGCAAGCACGTCCATATCCATTTCTTCGATGTCACATTCTACTTTAAGGATATCTTTCTTACCCATTTTTTCACTTTTGGCATTCATAATCATTGCAACGGTACAGTCTTTTTTATCAAGCTGCAAATGATGATAAATTGACAAGCTTTTACCTGCTTTTATATGGTCAAGCACGAAACCTTCATGAATTCTTCCAATCTTCAGCATAACGTTTTCCTTTCGTGAAAATTGTTTGTTTTAGAGTTTCTCTGTATCTATTTCAAGGAGAGTAAGTATTAATGCCATTCGTACGTATACGCCGTACTGAACCTGTTTGAAATAAACGGCTCTGGGGTCATCGTCAACTTCTACAGAGATTTCGTTTACTCTGGGAAGGGGATGAAGTACTAGCATGTCGTCTTTGGCAAGAGCCATTTTTTCTTTGTTTAAGATGTAGAAATCTTTTAATCTTACATAATCTTCTTCGTTGAAGAATCTTTCTCGCTGAACTCTGGTCATGTATAAAAGATCGAGTTTAGGCATTACTTCTTCGAGTGAGATAACTTCTTCGAAAGGAATGTTCTTTTCTTTTAGATTGTCGATTATGTATTCGGGAATTCTTAATTCTTCGGGTGATACGAAGACGAATTTGATGTTATCATATCTTGATAACGCATTGATAAGAGAGTGTACGGTTCGACCGAATTTTAAGTCACCGCAAAGACCGATGGTAAAATCGGAAAGACGACCTTTTAAAGATCTGATAGTAAGTAAATCTGTAAGTGTTTGTGTGGGGTGCTGATGTCCGCCGTCGCCTGCGTTAATAACGGGAATGCGGCTGTGTGTGGATGCAACCATCGGAGCACCTTCCTTCGGATGTCTCATTGCGCAGATGTCTGCGTAACACGAAATCATTCGGATGGTATCGGAAACGCTTTCACCTTTTGCAGCAGATGAAGAATTTGCATCCGAAAAACCTAAAACCTGTCCGCCGAGCGATAACATAGCGGATTCAAAACTTAAACGTGTTCGAGTACTTGGTTCGTAAAAACAGGTTGCGAGTTTTTTGCCGACACAGGCGTGAGAATACTTTTCCCGGTTTTTCTCAATGTCGTTCGCAAGGTTGAACAACCTGTCAAGTTCGTCGACTGAAAAATCCAGGGGACTCATTAAATGACGCATATACGTTCTCCTATAAAAATCATTTTTCCTATGATAACACTTCAAACAATTGAAATCAACAAAAAAGTGTAGTAAAATGACAAAAGATGGAATGTTAGCATACAAAATATGAGGGGGACTATATTCTATGAAAATAATTGCTGCTGATGATGAAACTATTGCTTTGGAAGTTTTGGTTGATTCCATTAAAGAAGCAGAACCTAATGCTGAAGTAATTTCTTTTAAGACAGGAAAAGAAGTACTTGATTATCTTTCGGAAAACACATGTGACATCTGCTTTTTCGATATCGAAATGAGGGACATGAACGGTATCGAACTCGCTTATGAAGCTAAGAAGTACAATTCGAAGATCAATATCATCTTTGTAACCGGTTATTCCGAGTACACACAGGATGCATTTGAAGTACGTGCCTCAGGTTACGTTTTAAAGCCTGTTACAGCTGTTAAAATCGCTGAGGAATTAAGAAACTTAAGAAACCCTGTAGAAGAAGACAAGAACAGTTACGATGTATATGTTAAGACATTTGGTAATTTTGATGTTTATTCTAAGGGCGATCCCATTGTATTTAAGAGATCAAGATCCAAGGAACTTTTAGCATACCTTGTTGACAGAAAGGGTGCAGGAGTTACCAAAAAGGAAATCGCTTCAATCCTTTTCCCTAACCAGGATTATGACAGAAAAGTAGAAGACTACATCAACAAGATTTACAGAGAAATGACCAGATCCTTAAACGAAGCAGGACTTGGCGATGTTGTAGTTAAAAAGAGAAACTACTATGCTATTAATCCCGACAGAATCAAATGCGACAGATATGATTTCGAAAAAGGCAAATCATCCGCAATAAAGGCTTATATGGGAGAATACATGCAGCAGTATGCATGGGCAACATTTAAGATTTCCAGATAAATAATTTGGGGGACGGATATGGGTACAGAGTTTAATGAAGATGAGGAACAGGTAGTCGAGAGAAAGAGATGGGCTCTTTTCGGACTTCCCTTTACCTTCACAAAATATATCGTAAAAAAAGATATCCTGACGATTGAGTCCGGTTGCTTTACCAAAAAAGAAGACGACTGCTACATGTACAAGATTCAGGATGTTGAACTTGAGAGAGGCTTTTTCCAAAGACTCTTCGGGCTCGGCTGTGTAATCTGCTATACAGGCGATACCACACATCCGAAGCTTTTCCTTCACAATATAAAGAACTCCAAGGAGACCAAGGACTTTATATTAAAATATTCCGAAGAAGCAAGACTTAAGAGAAGAACTCTCAATACATTAAATATCGGAGCTCACGATGTCGAGGACATCGGCGACGACTGTTAAGAAATTAAGGCAGGTTTATCCACCTGCCTTTCATTTTTTTAGGGCTCATAAAAGAAGGCAAATATGAATTATTCAGAATGTAGGGAATGGCTTGAGAATAGAAGAAAAACTTTAGGCTCTGTTCCCGGATTGAAAGAAGTGAATAAATTACTTGATGCCTTTGGAAGACCAGACAAAGGCCTTCCTATAGTTCATATTGCGGGAACAAACGGTAAGGGTAGTATTGGGTATCTATTAGAGCATTCGCTGGCAAACAGTGGAATCAAGGTTGGAAGATTCTTATCGCCAGCCGTTGTTGATGAGCGTGAGATTATACTTGTTAATGGCAAAATGGTGCCAAAGACAATATGGGAAAAGAATCTTTCGTTAATCATTGATACTGTTGAGAAGAATAAATTAAAAGCAACTGCTTTTGAGATTGAGTTTGTGCTTTCGCTTTTAATATTCAAGGAAAAGAATTGCAATATAGTTATCCTAGAATGCGGTATGGGCGGAAAGCTTGATGCGACCAATGCAATCGAGAACAGTTTGGTTGACATAATTGCATCAATAAGTGTTGATCATGTTGCCTTTTTAGGAGATACTCTAAAAGATATTAGTTTACATAAGTTCGGTATCATAAAAGAATCTACGAAAAATGTTGTTTTGGCGCCCCAGTCAGGGGAGGTTGAAGAATACTTTGATGAGTATATCGAGAAATTATGTAAACCTGACAAGAAAAAATCATCAAAGCAAACGAATTCAAGCAATAACCTGAATATCATAAAAAGCGACAGAAAATCTGCAAAATTTAAGACTTCTGTAAAATCAGGAAACATTTCCCAGATTTTATCATATAAGAATTATGTAAACCTAAATCTAAGCCTTATAGGAAAGCATCAATGCGATAATGCAATATGCGTACTGGATGCGATAGAAGTACTTAAAAGTGAAGGATTTAAAATCACTTACAATGCTGTAAAGAAAGCCTTTGAAAACGCAGTCTGGCCCGGAAGATTTGAAATTATAAAGAATAAAGACTATACTTTTATTCTCGACGGAGCACATAATATGGATTCGGTCGACAGGCTTTTCGAAAACATAAACTTGTATTTTACAAATCGAAACCTGATATATATAATTGGTATGTACAAAGACAAGGCATTCGAAAATGTGATTGAAAAGTATGCGCCAAAAGCCAAAGCAATTGTAACCGTAACGCCCAAAGATAAGTCGCGCGCGGTTGAGGCTTTTGAACTTGGAAAACTCGTAAAAGATTACAACGAAGTAGTTACGGCTGCAGATTCTTACTTCGAAGCACTTGAGATTGCCAAGCTTTTTGCCGAAAAGAAAGATGTGATACTTATATTCGGATCGCTTTCTTTTATGAGCGATTTCAGAGAGATTATTTTCGCAAAAACGAAATAAACAGAAAAGAAGAGAAAAAGATGATTGACGAGAACAAGATAAAAGAAGGGGTTAAGCTTCTTCTTGAAGGAATAGGTGAAGATATTACAAGAGAGGGCTTAATTGATACGCCCGATCGAATTGCGAGAATGTACAGCGAGATTTATGCTGGCTACGAAGATGACGCGGCCAATCACTTATCAAAGAGATTTCATGTCGACAACGACGATATAGTACTTGAAAAGAACATAGTATTTTACTCAACCTGCGAACATCATATGATGCCGTTTTACGGAAAGGCTCATATCGCATACATTCCGAACAAGGAAGTGGTCGGCATTTCCAAGCTTGCGAGAACGCTTGAGGTTTATGCAAGACGCCTTCAGATTCAGGAAAAACTTACGGACCAGGTAGCAGACAGCATTTTCAAAGAACTCAATGCCAAGGGCGTTATGGTTGTAATCGAAGCAGAACATATGTGCATGACAATGCGTGGCATCAAAAAGCCCGGCACCACGACGGTTACAATGGCTACAAGAGGCCTGTTCGAGGAAGAAGAGTACAAGAACCGCTTCTTCAATCTTTTAAAACTTTAATTATGAAAGCGGTTTTTTAGGACCGCTTTTTTCTTTTAGGAGTTAGCAGTGCCTGGCTCCGTAGGGTGCCTGGCTCTGAAGGAGAAGAAATGATAAAAGAAATGAAAATCGGCAACAGAATATTTAATCTTATAGGCCACACATATGTAATGGGCATTTTGAATGTGACGCCTGATTCTTTTTCCGACGGCGGAAAATTCATTGATAAAGATGTGGCTGTAAAAAGAGCGCTTCAGATGATTGAAGAAGGCGCTGACATCATCGATATAGGTGGAGAATCCACGAGACCCGGCTTTACGCCGGTAAGTGCGGATGAGCAGATTGAGAGAGTTGTACCTGTTATCGAAGAAATTAAGAAAAACATCGATATTCCGGTTTCGGTTGATACATATGATGCCAAAGTTGCAAGGGCAGCGTTAGAAGCAGGCTGTGACATCGTAAATGATATCTGGGGCCTTAAAAAAGATCCTGATATGGCCAAAGTCATAGCTGAATATGATGCTTTTTGCGTGCTGATGCATAATAGGGATAATCCGAGTTATTATAATTTTAGAAAAGATTTGCTTTCGGATTGCAGAGAGATACTTGATATTGCAAATGCAGCGGGAATTGATAAAGATAAAATTATCCTTGATCCCGGAGTAGGCTTTGGAAAAACAAGAGAGCAGAATTTAATCGCCATAAATCATATGGATGATTTAAAAGATTTGGGTTATCCGATATTGTTAGGCACGAGCAGAAAGTCTGTTATCGGTTTAACTCTGGATTTACCTGTAGATGAGAGACTTGAAGGTACACTTGCAACCACGGTTATCGCATGTATGAAAGGTATTAACTTCGTCAGAGTACACGACATAAAAGAAAACGTCAGAGCCATTAAAATGACCGAGGAGATACTTAATTCCTTTGAACCGCCTGTAAATGAGTCTCAGCCTATTTACGGTCCGCCTGAAATGTTAAACGGAAGATAAAAAAAGGACTTCGTTTGGAAGTCCTTTTAAAATGCCTTATAATGTCAAACATTATTTCCCAAGTTTACATAACAATTCTTTGACTGTGAGATTATATCTCGGGTGAATCACATACGGATCAATCTCGCAAAGAGGCTTAAGTACGAAGTCTCTGTTAGCCATGTCAGGGTGAGGAATGATTAAGTTGTTGGTTGACATAACTAAATCATCATAAAAGATAATATCCAAATCCAGCGTTCTCGGACCCCAGTGAATTGTTCTTTCCCTGCCGGCTTCGTTTTCTTCAATGTTAAGTCTTGCAAGAAGTTCTTCGGGAGAGTAGAGAGTTTCAATCTTGAATACACCATTTAAGAAATCATCCTGCTCAACATCTCCGTAAGGCTTGGTTTCTATAAGTCCCGAAACATCTTTAACTTCGATGCAATCATCCATCGAAAGATTATCTATGGCGTTCTCTATATATTCTTCGCGTTCTCCCATATTTGAGCCGACAGCGATATACGCAATGTGTCTTGTTCTGAATACTTTTAATGATACAGTATCAAATTTTGACGGAATGGGAGCGTCGGGCTTGCATATTTCAAGTGTGACAGATTTTATGTCCTTAAATGTTAAAAGAAGCTTTCTTGATAGCTCGTTAACAAGCGTCTCAAGCAAGTTCAACTGATTAACGACCATATAATCTTTTATGAACTCGCAGACCTTGGCATAATCAAGAGTATCCTCGATATCGTCGCTTAAACTCGCGGTCAGAGTATCAACTTCAAATTCGGCGTTGATGACAAACTTCTGACCTTTGGATTTTTCGTTTTCATATACTCCGTGATGAGCAAAAACTTCAAGACCTTTAATGATAATCTTATCCATAAATTCCCCTCCTTAAAAGTTAACCCTTTACGAATACATTACCTTCTCGTAATGCTCAAATAATGCCTTTGTGTCTACATCTTTCTGTTTCTTGTGACGGTTGTTGTAGTTGGCCAGATAAAGATCGTAAGCCTCCTTTACATCCATCGGAAGAGGATTGTCTTTTTTCAAATATCCCTTCCTCTTAAGCATAGCAGAAAGTTTGGAATATTCATATATTACAAGATGATATTCGTCATTATTTTTACGATATACAGTAAGTTTTATGCGAATTATCAAAAATCTTGTCAGTAAGAAAAGAAGAAATGCGCCAATGAATACCACAAATATTATAACTACGGTAGCTCTTACGCCTGCGGTGTTGAAATTGAAAATATCAAAGACTTTGTTGATATTAAATCCGCTGTTGTTACCGTTGTTAGGATTATTGGTTGTTCCAAATTGTTCGAAATTAAGAGTATTTCTTGTTATGGCAGAGAAGAAGTTAAATGTAAGGAAACCTAAATCATTGTCTTCTTCATCGAAAGAAGGAATTGTGGCCTCGAAAGGAACAAATCCGTATCCGTCAAGATATATCTCAACCCATGCATGCGCATATGAATCGTTAACGGGAACTTCAAGTACAGACTGAAGCTCGATATCCTGTTTGCCAGAATACCATTCATCAAAATTATTATCGGTTAAAATTGCATCCTCATAAATAAGAGTGATGGGAATGCAGTAGCCTTCGCAATATCTGGCAGGTACACCCATTTCTCGTAAAAGAAGCACTGTAGCGGAAGCAAAGTGTGCACAGAAACCTCTTTTCTGGTGAGTCAGGAAATATTCTACGAAGTCTCTTTTATAAGCTGTTCTGCCGGGTGCCATTGTATAGTTGAAGTTTTCAAGGAAATAAACATATATTGCGTTAGCGCAGTTGATTCTGTACTGATTTATATCGTCAGTTTTAACAGGGTTTATTTCTTTAAGTGTTTCGTCCAGAACAGGCTTTAAATCCTCCGGAACAACAAGGCATGCATCATAAACATATTCATAATAATCTGATAGTATCAGAAGTTCGTCTTCTTTAGGCTCAGCATAATCGGCTGAACTTAAAACGGGCTTGTAAGTAATCTCATAAGTATTATAGTCAGACGGCGAATGTTCAATATCGGTGGTACTTGAAAAATAAGGACGATAATCGAATTTAGGATCTGCGTCAACTTCTTTAATCATAATTTTGGCGGTATTTCCAAAATCATACTCACGTTGGTCTTCAAGATAAGTTAAATCATGAGCTAACGGAAACCAGCCTGAAGGCTGATAATTGGTTCCGGTATATCCTTTAAGATAAATGGTATCGTAATTAATCGGAACAAAAGTAACTTCAAGGTCGGTTTCGTAATCGGGTCTGACCTGGCTTACACCACCGATACGTCCGCCTGAAAGACCGCCTGTGGATGTATATGTATCAAGGAACCCGCCGATGCCGTTCTGAACGAGGATCTTAACATATTCCTGAGTCTGCTTATGAATTGCGTTGCCGGGAACCTTGGATATCGGCATATTCAAAGGAGCCTTAAGTAAAATTATGATGACAAGCGAAATCACAAACGAGAAAGCAAACGAATACAAAAACACAGGTATATCGGCCTGATATGCATAACGGTTTTCTTTCTTCATTTTTATCCGTAGGAATTCGTGCGTTCGCTTACCTTTGACCTGCATCCTCGAATGCCTTGAAAACTGCAGGAAAACAACGCATGTATAAACGAATAAAAGTCCGAAAAGATAAATTGCGGAAGGGATTTTATGAATGAAGAGCGCAACTTCTATATAAGGGAATGTAACAAGTGCGGTTTCGAACGCATTCATGTATCCCGAAATCGTAACGTTTAAAAGGATAGCAGTAAACGCTCCTAAAAAGAGCGCCGCAATGGTTACGGTTAAATATCTGTTTGTAACGGATTCGTAACCTTCACGGATAGCAGCGAGTCCGAAGTAGTCTGAATATTCTTCGAATATGATGTTGATTGCCGCCTGGAAACCGGAGTTGGCCGCCATATAATATCTCGCAAGTTCGACGGTGAAAGCAACGAACAAAATAATATAAAAGATATAGAAAATAAGCTTGTTAAAGTAAAGGAAGGATACATAAAATGAGAAAAATGCGAATGCAACCATGATAATCGGTCTGTTGTATTCAATCTCAAAAGCATCCAAAAGGCCGCAGATAGAGCAGTAAGTGGCAATATAAACCAGAATGCCTTTAAAAAGGCATATAAGAAAACGGTTGCTCTTCTTTGTCTGCGTTACTTCGCCGACAATGAGTTTGTTATCCTTTATTTCTTTTTTGTAAATGATTTTGTCAAGCCAGGATATCATATGTTATGTAAACCTACCTAAATATTTACAAGTTACCTAAATTCTTATTCGCTGATCTTAATCGTCTTTCCGATAATATGAATTACGGTTGCAATCTTACCGGAAGAGTGAAGATATGTATTCAAAGCATTTTCCCTGCCTTCGTATAAAGGCTGGCAGTAAAAATGCGTCATTGCCTCAAGCATTCCTGCTTCGTCTGTAACGGTAAAGAACGTGTAATCGCAGGAGATGTCGTTATAAATGCAGACCTCAAATCTTTCCTTCTTTTCATACATGATTTTTATACATGATAAAAGAGACTCAGCGGTATCGTGTATTTCATCCCTGCAAAGTTCCGGAACTAGGATGATTGCAAGAGATGAGGTGTGTGCCATTTCTTTTACGAACAGATCATCAAGCTTTGCGGAGAGCTTCCAGTGGATTCTCTGAAGTCTGTCACCCGGACGGTATTCACGGATTTCTTTTACGTCGGATGAAATATTACCGATATTTTCCGATTCTGTGAATTCGTCGGGACCGTCTTTTGGAACAGCGGGCGGAAAATCGCCGATGTTTCGCTCTTTCGGAAGAACAGGTACGGAAGATTCGAGCGATACGTTTATTTCTTTTCTGAAAATGGATAAATAGTCGTGCAGAATAAATTTCTCTATAGTGATGCTTACGAGTCCGATATCATAGCTTTCCAAAGGAATCGTAAAAGAATTGCTCTTTCTTGTAAGCGGAATAGACATTTTATGCTTTGTCATGCTCGGATAGAAATTGTTTTCTGCTGTAAATACAACATCGCATGAGAAAAGTCCTATGGGAGCAGCGTTTTTATATTCAAGTACAAAAGCGGGAGAGTTCGGCTCCTCCACATATTCGGAAACCGGTGAAAGAGTGAAGGTGAATTTGTCGCTTACATTAAAGAAAACAATTAATGAAACCGGAATTAAGATAAACAGCATTAAAATAAAAAGCACGATTGCCGGCTGTTCATAAATGAGTGCAAGCGCGCTTATTATTCCAATGGAAAATATATATAAAATAAGTGTAAGAATATTTACCTTCATTTAAGGAACCTTTACGGAATCAAATGCAAGATTTAAGGCGCTCTCGATATTCATTCCGCATGCTTTTGATTTGGTTGATAAAATGATTCTGTGGTTTGCGATAGGGTAGAAAACTGCCTTAAAATCTTCGGGAACTACAAAGTCCCTGCCTTCAAGGAAAGCGTGTGCCTTGGCCATCTTGATAAGAGCAATACTTCCTCTGGGCGATAAACCGAGGGCGAAAGTATCAGTATTTCTGGTAGCTTCGGTAAGTGAAACCGCATAGTCATAGAGGCTTTCTTTTATCTTGGTGTTTTCTACTTCTTCCTGGAATGCTAAGATTTCGTCTTTGGAAATAACTCTTTCCATACCTTCGATTGTTTTATGAGAGTCACCTTTAAGAATCGTAACTGCCGACTCATGTGACGGATAGCCCATTGAAAGACGAACCATAAATCTGTCGAGCTGGGACTCGGGAAGCTTTTGCGTACCTGAAGCGCCGATAGGGTTCTGGGTAGCAATTACCATAAAAGGTTTAGGCAAATATCTTGTAACTCCGTCAACCGTTGCGTGACCTTCCTCCATTACTTCAAGAAGAGCGGACTGTGTCTTGGGCGAAGTTCTGTTGATTTCATCCGCAAGGAAGAGGTTCGTATAAACGGCGCCTTCCTTAAAAGTGAACTGATTCGTGGTTTTATCAAACATCGTAAAACCGGAAACATCGCTCGGAAGAACGTCGGGAGTAAACTGCATTCTTTTATAATCAAGATCCATTACCTTTGCGAGGGCGGTAACCAAAGTGGTCTTACCGACACCCGGAATATCCTCAAGCAGGATATGTCCTTTCGCAAAAACCGCACACATAACCATGTCGATAACATCGTCTTTTCCGTGGATGGCGGTCCTTATGGTACTTCTCATTTTTTCCATTTTTTCAAGTGACTGATTCATGTCTTTTTCTCCATAAATTTGATTATTTAATTTTACTAAAAAGAGCCCTTTTTTTCAATAATATTTGAAGCCGTGAGAGGTATATGGTAATATAATAGGCGCTTGAATTAATTACACTCAGCATTATATATATCGGCTTATATATTTATTATTTTAGGGTTTTGAAAAAATGACGGGACTTCCTGCGGATTACCATATTAAACAAATGAACGAGAGGCTTTCTCTCATAAAAGAACCAAAAGTTTTGCTTCAGGCCTGCTGTGCTCCATGCAGCAGTTACTGTCTGCTTGCACTTCGCGATGTTGCAAGTCTCGGTGTCTATTATTATAATCCAAATATAACGCTTGCCGATGAGTATGAGTACAGGCTGTCAGAGATTAAGAGACTCATAGGGATTTATAATGATAATCCTGACAGGGTTTTACCTGAAGAATGCAGACAGGTTGACATAACTAAATATCTAATAAAAGATAAAAACACTGAAAACACGAATGATAACGATATTTTAGTTGACATAAATACTGATATTATTATAAATAATTATCAAACTAAAGAATCCCTGAACGACAAGTTGGTTAACATAAATAATAGTTATGTTAACAAAAATTATATAGACATTATAGATGCACCTTATGAGCCTGAATTATTCCTTGAAAGAACGAAAGGCTTCGAGAGTTGTCCCGAGAGAGGAGAAAGGTGCAGCATCTGCTTTGATTTAAGACTAAGAAAAACAGCAGAGGAAGCGAAGAAATTAGGATATGATTTCTTTGCAACGACACTTACCCTAAGCCCTCTTAAGAATGCGGATGTTATCAATGCGATAGGCGAGAAGATTTCGAAAGATGTCGGAATAAATTATCTGCCGACAGACTTTAAGAAAAAGAATGGCTATAAGATGTCGATTGAGTTGTCGAAAGAGTTTAATCTTTACAGACAGAATTATTGTGGTTGTATATTTTCTAAGAATTAAGAAAATTAATTAAATGGTTAATTAAATTAATAAAATTAGCAAAATAATATTTGAACAATTAATAAGAATTAATAAGAATTAATAAGAATTAATAAGAATTATTTCAATGTAATATGGCATTAGCTAACAAAATGTATTAAAATGAAATTTTGTTAGCCAATTTTATAGTTTTTAAGTAGAAATTAAGGTCTTTTGGCTACTAAAAAGCCTAAAAATGCTATTTTGTTAGCCGAAAATCAAATTTTCATGAGAAAAATAAAGCTTTTGGCTACTAAATTGATTAAAAAAGAGATTTTGTTAGCCGGAAGTAGTATTAATAATTGATATATCAGTGCAAATGGCTACTAAAAAGCCTGAATATGCTATTTTGTTAGCCGGATAAATAATTTTGATATATAAATTTATGAATGGAGCAGTAAATTGGAAAAGTTTTTAGAGAAATTAAGCAAAGAAACAGCACTCGCTTTTAAAGAAGCAGGATATGACGAGAATTTAGGTAAGGTCGGCGTTTCGAACAGACCGGACCTTTGCGAATATCAGTGCAACGGAGCAATGGCAGGCGCAAAGCTTTATAAGAAGGCGCCTATTATGATCGCAAACGAAGTTGCTGAGAAGTTAAAAGAATCAAAAGCGTTTTCTTCTGTAGAAGTTTGCCCTCCCGGATTTATCAATCTTAATGTAAGCGATGATTTCTTAACCGAATTCGTGTTGGAAATGTCTGCTGCTAATAAATACGGCGTGGAAGAGGCTGCAGAAAAGAAGATGTATATGGTCGACTACGGCGGACCTAACGTAGCAAAGCCTTTGCATGTAGGCCATTTAAGAAGTGCCGTAATCGGTGAAAGTATAAAGCGTATTATTCGTTACATGGGTCATGAAGCGATTGGCGATATCCATTTGGGAGACTGGGGTCTTCAGATGGGCCTTGTTATTGCGGCTATTAAGGAAGAACAGCCTGACCTTGTTTATTTTGATGAAAACTTTGACGGAGAATATCCGGCTGAGGCTCCTTTTACGGTCGGAGATCTCGAGGAAATTTATCCCAAGGCAAGTGCAAAGTCCAAAGTTGACGCAGCGTTTAAGGACGAAGCTATGGCCTGCACCAAAAAGCTTCAGGACGGCGATAAAGGTTATCGTGCAATCTGGAAGCACATTATGAAGGTTTCTGTAGACGACCTTAAGAAAAATTACGATAACCTTAATGTTAATTTTGAATTATGGAAGGGTGAGTCGGACGTTCACGACGTAATTCCCGAAATGGTTAAGTACCTAAAAGACGGCGGTTTTGCATATATCAGCGAAGGCGCTTTGGTTGTAGATGTTAAGGAAGAAACCGATACCAAGGAAATTCCTCCCTGCATGATTTTAAAATCTGACGGCGCATCACTTTATAACACCACAGATCTTGCAACCATCATGGTAAGAAAGAGAGATTACAATCCTGACTACATCGTTTATGTTACAGACAAGAGACAGGAACTTTACTTCGAGCAGGTATTCAGATGTGCGAAGAAGACCGGTCTTGTTGATAAAAAGACAGAACTTGTTCACATCGGTTTTGGTACCGTAAACGGTAAAGACGGTAAGCCTTTCAAGACAAGAGACGGTGGCGTAATGCGTCTTGAATACCTCGTAAATGATATTAACGAAAAGATGCTTGAGAAGATTTCTACAGGCAGGGAAATGAGCAAGGAAGAAGCGGAGAGTGTTTCAAAGATGGTTGCTCTTTCAGCTATTAAGTACGGAGATCTTTCAAACCAGGCTTCAAAGGATTATATCTTTGATACAGAAAGATTCATGTCATTCGAAGGAGATACAGGCCCTTACCTTCTTTACACGGTTGTAAGAATTAAGTCCATCTTAAAGAAGTTCGTAGAGAATGGCGGTAATATTGATGATTGCAAAGTTATGTCAACCATTTCGAATGCTTCTCATAAAAACCTTTTAATGAAGATAACAGGCTACAACGATATGATTGAAGGCGCATTCGAAGAATTCGCACCTCACAGAATCTGCGCATATCTTTACGATTTGGCCAATGTATTCAATTCGTTCTACCATGAGACAAAGATTCTCGCAGAAGAGAATGAGGAATTAAAGAAGAGTTATATCGCGCTTCTTAAACTTACACTCGGCATCGCAGAAGACTGTATGGAATGCCTCGGTTTCTCTGCACCTGACAAAATGTAATAAAAATTGCTTGACATATCAACTGCTATTTTGTATATTAAATAGGCAGTTGTTTTGGCGAGATGGCTCAACTGGCTAGAGCATCCGGTTCATACCCGGAAGGTTGAGGGTTCGAGTCCCCCTCTCGCTACTTGTTAACACCGAAGAAATTCGGTGTTTTTTTTATTTTTTAAAATCTTTAACAAAACAGATGTTTTCAATAGCAAATTAAAGGCTTTTATGATAAAATCTAAATTGTGTTTTTATGTGAAAAAATCTTATCCTTTTTAAGGATTTATATACATTGAGGGTTGGTTGTGAACAAGAAATATAAATGGATTTTATGGGTGATTTTTGGAATATACATAATCATCTTTTTATATGCGACCTTATTCGGACACAGGTCAGGTGCATACTATTCGGATATGACTGTCGGAGAGTATATTGCGAGATCGGTCAATTTGGTGCCGTTTAAAACAATTTCGCTTTATTTAAAATGGATTTTGGATGGGGACAGATTTAACAATTACATTCCTTTAACTAATCTCGGAGTTAATCTTATTCTTCTTTTTCCGATGGGATTTTTCCTTCCGAACTTATTCGACAGGCTCAGGAATTTCATTGCGTATCTATCGACGAACATCCTTATACTCGCTTTGGTTGAAACGATTCAGCTTATTACAAGGCGGGGTTCTTTTGATGTGGATGATTTTATCTTAAACATCCTCGGAGCAATCATCGGCTTTCTTGTTTGGCTTTTGACGGTCAAAATAATCTCTTCGTCCAAAAAGAAATCCGATAAAACCGTTGAATAAGAAAACATCATAAAAGATATAAACCATAAATCAGACAAATCAAATGAATAAATGAAAAAAGAAAGGCACAAACATGTTTCGTACACTTTCAAAACATTTGAAAAACTATACGTTACCTTCGATTTTAACGCCGCTTTTTATGGTCCTTGAAGTAATCTTTGAGACCATAATCCCTCTTTTGATGGGATGGATTGTTAAATACGGCATTGAAGGAAACAATGGTGCTGGCGACATGAATTACGTCCTTAAAATGGGCGGTGTAATGACGATTCTCGTTATTCTTGCGCTGATCTCGGGTATTCTCGGAGCGGCGTTCGGCTCGGTTGCATCCTGCGGACTTGCGAAAAACTTAAGAAAAGACATGTATGCGAATATTCAGACATTCAGCTTTTCAAACATCGACCATTTCTCGACCGCCGGACTTATCACAAGACTTACAACTGACGTAACGAATGTTCAGAACGCTTATCAGATGCTTTTAAGAATGGCCTTCAGAGCACCGGTCAGCATGCTGTTTGCGCTGTTTATGTCTTTTATGGTGTCTTATAAAATAGCTACGATTTATCTTATCGCTGTAATTTTCCTTGCAGTCGGCCTTTCAATCATCATGATGAATGCGAGAAAATATTTCTCGAGAGTGTTCGAAAAATACGATGATTTGAACGAAACTATTCAGGAAAATGTCAACGCAATCAGAGTCGTAAAAGCATTCGTAAGAGAAGATTACGAATCCGAGGAGCTCAAAAAAGCTGCCGGCAATATTTACAAGATGTTCGTAAAAGCAGAAAACGTTGTTATCTGGAATGCACCTCTGATGCAGTTTACGATGTTTGGAACAATGCTTCTTATTGCGTGGTTCGGCGCACATCTTGTTGTTTCACACGAACTAGATACCGGTGATCTGCTTACACTTTTCACATACTGCCTTAATATTTTAGGCAACCTCATGATGCTTTCTTTTATCTTTGTCATGCTGACACTTTCGGCTGCAAGCGGTAAAAGAATCGCAGAAGTTCTTGATGAGAAGACGGAACTCGAAAACCCCGAGAATCCCGAATTCGAGGTAAAAGACGGAAGCGTAGAATTCAGAAACGTAAGCTTTTCGTACAGCAAAGGTACCGGTAAAAACGTACTAAATAATATCAATCTTAAAATAAACTCGGGCGAGACCATCGGAATTATCGGCGGTACCGGTTCGGCGAAAACTTCCCTCGTTAATCTGATTAACAGACTTTATGATGTTAACGAAGGAGAGGTCAGAGTCGGCGGATTAAACGTCAAGGACTACGATATGGAATCCTTAAGAAACCAGGTTTCCGTAGTACTTCAGAAGAACGTTCTTTTCTCGGGAACAATATATGATAATCTTCGCTGGGGCAATCCCGAAGCGACTGAAGCGGAATGCATGGAAGCCTGCAAACTAGCCTGCGCTCATGATTTTATCGTGGCTTTCCCCGAAGGATATTTAACGAAGATCGAGCAGGGCGGCACCAATGTATCGGGCGGCCAGAAGCAGAGACTCTGTATAGCCAGAGCGCTTCTTAAAAAACCTAAAATAATTATTTTTGACGATTCAACATCCGCGGTTGATACGGCTACGGATGCCAAGATAAGAAAATCCCTAAAAGAAGCGATTCCCGGAACCACCAAGTTTATCATCGCACAGAGAATTTCTTCCGTTCAGGATGCGGACAAAATCATTGTCATGGAAGAAGGCGAAGTAAACGGCTTCGGAACACATGAAGAACTTCTTAAAACAAATGCTATTTACAGGGAAGTATTCGAGTCTCAGACGGGCGCGAATGCAGACTTTGACGAAGCGAAAGGGGGTGAGATCTGATGGCAAAAGAAGGCAAGCCTATTCAGATGGGAAGAAACAGAAACATGGGCCCCATGCCAAAACTCGAACACCCTATGAAAACTTTTGGCAGACTCATAGCATATTCCTACGGAAGATATCCCATTCCTTCGCTTTTGGTTGTGGTTTGTATTGTATTCTCCACGCTGACCCAGATTAAGGGAATGCTTTTCATTCAGGATTTAATCGATAATTACATCAAGCCTCTTTCACAATCGCCTAATCCGGATTATTCGGGACTTCTCGAAGGCATAGGCATGATAGGAATCATGTTTGCGGTAGCTGCGATTGCAACATTTACGCAGAATAAAATTATGGTGTACGTTGCGCAGGGAACCATGAGAAGACTTCGTACGGATCTTTTCTCCCACATGGAAAAACTCCCGATTAAATACTTCGATACACATTCTCACGGCGACATCATGTCGATATATACCAACGATATCGATACCACAAGACAGATGATAGCCCAGAGTATGATTCAGCTTATCTCGAGTCTTTTAAATATCATCGGTACATTTATCGGTTTGATTAATTTAAGCCCGAGACTTACGCTTCTTACCGTTGCGATGATTGCTGTAACGTTTGTAACGACCAGAATTATCGCCGGTATTTCATCCAAATTCTTCGTAATGCAACAAAAGAATTTAGGCGCAGTAAACGGTTATATCGAAGAGATGATGGACGGACAGAAGATCGTAAAAGTATTCTGCCGCGAAGATATCTGTGAAGATGAATTTGAGAAATTAAACAACGACCTTTATCAAACCGCATCAACCGCAGGCAAAATGATAAATCTTTTAGGACCTGTTAACGGCCAGCTCGGAAATTTAAGTTTCGTAGTTGTATCTGTAGTCGGCGGATATTTTGCGATGGCCGGAATCGGCGGATTTACCATCGGTGCACTCGGCAGTTATCTGACTCTTAATAAGAACGTCAATATGCCCATCATGCAGATTTCACAGCAGTTCAACGCGATTGTTATGGCGCTCGCCGGTGCCGACAGAGTATTCAAACTCCTTGATGAGCCGGTTGAGACCGATGACGGATATGTAACTTTGGTAAATGCCAAAAAAGAAGGCGACAATCTTGTTGTAAGCGATGAACATACAGGAATCTGGGCATGGCAACATTATCACAAGGCTGACGATACCACAACTTATGTTGAGCTTAAAGGAAATGTTGTTCTTGATGATGTCGACTTCGGATATACGGAAGACAAGATGGTTCTTCACAATATCGACATTTTTGCAAAGCCCGGTCAGAAGATTGCTTTTGTAGGTTCAACAGGCGCAGGCAAGACAACTATTACAAATCTTATCAACAGATTTTATGATATTCAGGACGGTAAGATTCGTTATGACGGAATTAATATCAACAAGATAAAAAAAGCCGATTTGAGAAAATCACTCGGTATGGTTTTGCAGGAGACGCATCTTTTCAGCGGAACCGTTATGGAAAATATCCGTTACGGCAAACTTGATGCAACCGATGAAGAAGTTATTGCTGCGGCTAAACTTGCCAATGCACACGGCTTTATCGAAAGACTTCCTCAGGGCTACAATACGGTTTTAAAGGGCGACGGATCATCATTATCGCAGGGCCAGAGACAGCTTCTTGCGATCGCGAGGGCAGCCATTGCGGATCCTCCTGTACTCATTCTCGATGAGGCTACAAGTTCCATCGATACCAGAACCGAGAAACTCGTTCAGGAAGGTATGGACAAGCTGATGAGCGGCAGAACAACTTTTGTTATTGCCCACAGACTCTCAACCGTCCGCAATTCCGACTGTATCATGGTTCTCGAACAGGGCCGTATCGTAGAGCGCGGAACCCATGATGAACTGATTGCGCAGAAGGGCAGATATTATCAGCTTTACACCGGCAGCCAGGTTTCGTAGGTTGGAGTTCATCTTTTATGAGCTGAAAAGTTAGAAATTACGGGCTAAAAACAAGAAAACTTGATTAGTCCCGTAGTTTAGATGAACATAAGAGAGAATTTACGTGTGGAATGAAAGTAAGTTGAAAAACACGCGTAGTTTTGGCTAAACATGAGAGAATAATTACGTGTGAAATGAAAGAAAGTTGAGAAACACACGTAGTTTTATTAAGACATAAGAGAAATATTACGTGTGAAATGCAAGAAAGATAAGAAACACACGTAGTATTGGATGAATGAAAGCAAGAAATTACGTGTTAAAAGCAAGAAGGTTAAAAACACCCGTAGTTTTGAAAGGCGATAAGATGAAATTTACGGGTGAAATGCAAGAAAGATAAGAAACACACGTAGTATTGGCTGAATGAAAGCAAGAAATTACGTGTGAAAAGCAAGAAGGTTAAAAAACACACGTAGTTTTGAGAGGCGATAAGATGAAATTTACGGGTGAAATGAAAGAAAACACAATACACCCGTAAATTTGGCTGATTGAATAGAAAAAACTACGGGTGAAACAGAAGAAAGTGCAAATACACTCGTAAATTCAGCTAAACACAAGAGAAAAATTACGGGTGAAACAGAAGAAAGCGCAAATACACCCGTAAATTCAGTTAAACACAAGAGAAAAATTACGGGTGAAATGAAAGAAAACACAATACACCCGTAAATTTGGCTGATTGAATAGAAAAAATTACGGGTGAAATGCAGAAATCACAAATACACCCGTAAAAAACTAAATATAGTGAAGAAAACATTAAATTCTTTACATAAACATAGCAAATATAGTATAATAAATCGATAATGCATACTATATATATGCAAAAAATCAAATCCTCATAAAATTTCCGCCTAATAGCCTTCCAACAAAGGCAAGAGCGCTTCTTCCAACAAGAGCAATAGAGCCTCTTACAACAAAAGCAAGAGCGTATCTTCTAACAAGCGTGAGCGGGATAACGTGAGGTACAAAGGAGTTTTATAAAATGAGCGAATGCACACATGATTGTTCGACATGCGGAGTTGATTGCGCATCAAGACAGCAGACACCAGAGAGTTTATTACAGCCCTGCAACGAACTTAGTCACATAAGAAAAGTTATAGCAGTTGTATCCGGTAAAGGCGGAGTAGGAAAGTCACTTGTTACTTCACTTTTATCAGTAAATATGAAAAGAGAAGGATATCAGGTTGGTATCATGGATGCTGACATTACAGGTCCTTCGATTCCGAGAATGTTTGGGCTTACAGCTAAATGCGAAGGCAGCGAGCAGGGAATCTTCCCCGTAAGAAGCAAACTTGATATGGATGTTATTTCAATCAACTGCCTTCTTGAAAATGATACAGACCCCGTTGTATGGAGAGGTCCTGTTATTGCAGGAACGGTTACACAGTTCTGGACAGACGTAATCTGGGGAGATAAGGATTTTCTCTTTATCGATATGCCTCCCGGAACAGGAGATGTTCCTCTTACGGTATTCCAGTCAATTCCCATTGACGGTATCATCGTAGTAGCTTCTCCTCAGGAACTCGTGGGAATGATAGTCGAAAAGGCTGTTAAGATGGCGGATCTTATGAAAATCCCCGTACTCGGACTCGTAGAGAATATGTCATATTTCGAATGTCCCGACTGTGGTAAGAAGCATTACCTCTACGGCGATTCAAAGGTTGAAGAAATCGCAAAGAAATATGATATTCAGAATATCGCCAGAATACCTGTCAATCCCAAACTTACAGCTGCAGCTGATAAGGGAATGATAGAGCTTTATGAAGGCGACTGGCTCGATGATTTAACCGCAGCACTGAAGGAAATATAAATTTAATCAAATAATATAAAACTTTGATTTGCAAACATAATGTTTGACAACTATAAGTTTTAAATCATAAAAAATTTTAAAGTATGTTTTGCAAGCATAATGTTTGGCATCGATAAGTTTTAAATCATAAAAGATTGATTTGGCAAGCATAATGTTTGACTTTTGTATGAGGTGGAATTCGTGAAAAGAACCGTACTTTCAATGGCTGAAGAAAATTTTGACTTTTCCGTTCATGACGGGAATGTTACTTTTTCGACCGAAAGAATAGAGTTTGTCTTTGTTGATGACAAAGAGAGAAACGGTTCTTTTACCCTTTTTGTACAAAGCGATTCACCTATTTTAGGAGTTTGTCACTCAAATAATCCCAGAATGAAAGTTTTAAATCCTCAGTTCAGAGGATTTGAAGCTACCATTGAATTCGTATTCGATCCCAAGGGGATGGAAGCTGATGATTATTCAAAGGGAGAGTTTATTCTTCTTACCAACAAAGGAGAATACACTCTTCCTTTTATTTGTATCAAAGAGGCCGAAACTATCAATTCGACTCTCGGACATATTAAGAATCTGTTCCATTTTGCAAATCTTGCAAGAACCAACTGGAATGAAGCTGTTAATGTCTTTTATTCGAACGATTTCGTATCGATTATCTCAGGAAACGATGCGCAGTATAAGAGTCTTTACAGGGGCTTAAGCGAGAATGTTTTAAACGAAGCAAATATCGATGAGTTCCTCGTTGCGATTAAGAAAAAGGACAGAATCGAATACACGCTTGAAACTCCCGAAATCAACATAGTTAATCCTAACGGCGAAGCTACCAAGAAGATTACTCTTAAAAAGAACACATGGGGCTATGTAAATGTTGACATTAAGACCGAGGGCAATTTCGTATTTGTTCCCTGCAGTCATTATTCGGGCGATGATTTTGAAAACGACAAGATTGATATTGAAGTAAAGATTATTCCCGAGTTCTTAAAGCCCGGCAGAAATTACGGCACAGTTATCATCGATACACCTCAGAAAACATTCAAAGTAACCGTAATCGTAGATAACGAAAGACAGGATGTTACAAAGCACGAGAACTTTATGTTCAAGCAGTCTCTCGATGCTTTGATGAGACTCTACATCGAGTTCTCGCTTGACCGTATATCCGAGGAAGAATTCTTTAAGAAGAGTCTTGCAATCGCTGAAAAGATTAACGGCACCAATGAGCACAATATCATTGCTGCACTTTTTAAAGCGCAGATATTTATCATAAGCAAGAGAGAAAGAGACGCGTTCAGAATCCTTGAAAGCGTTGATTCAATCATAGAAAACGAAAAACTTTCCGATGAGACTTACGGATATTATTTCTACATAACTTCTCTTTTATCCAAGGATGCGGATATTGTTAACAGATCGCTTAAAAAGATTAGAAAATTCTACTCCAAGGATATGGGCAATTCGGTTCTTTCATGGTTAATTATTTACCTTACCGAAGACTTTTATCAGAGAAAAGAAAAGAAACTCGAATTCCTCGTAGAGCAGTACAGATGCGGCAACAATTCACCTCTTTTATACATTGAGGGATTGAATATATTCAACGAAAATCCTTCGCTTTTAATGAAGCTTGAAGACTACGAAGAGTCGGTTCTTCGTTTTGGTCTTAAGCACAAGGCAATCAGCGCCAACCTGGGCGAGAGAATTCAGTTCTTTGTATCAAGACAAAAAGAATTCAAGCAGCTCTGGTTTGACATCTTAAAATACCAGTACGCTTATATGCCGAGCAAAGAACTTCTAAACACCATCGTTTCTTACCTCGTAAAAGGCAACAAAGTCGGCGAGGAATATTTCGGCTGGTATTTACTCGGAGTTGAATCTGAGCTTAGAATCACAAGACTCTACGAGTTCTTTATGGACAGCCTCCCCCTTGATTACGACAAAGATTTACCGCAGATGGTCATGATGTATTTCGCATATCAGAATGATCTTGATTACAGAAAGAAAGCATTCCTTTACAGAAATGTATTAACAAGAAAAGCAAGATATCCGGAAATCGCTGTTTCCTATAGAGAAACACTCGAGGCATTTGCAAGAGAGCAGTTAAAAGAAAAGCATATAAACGAAGATTTATTATACATTTACGCAAAGGTATTAAATCCCGATTTCGTTAACGAAGACAATGCAAACGAATGCGTAACGCTTCAGTTTGTCAGAAGAGTGAAAGTTCCCCAAGGTGTGAGAAGAGTAATTCTTTTACACAACAAGATTATCGGCGAGCAGAGATTTACTCCCGAAAACGGCCTTGTTTACTGTCCGATTTATTCGAGAGAATTTCGACTCTTTTATGAGGATATCCACGGCAACAGAATTGTTGTGCCTGATGAAAACGTATCCGAAGCAATCCTTAACAATCCGATGCTTCTTGAGAAGATTGCACATCTTGTTTCAGACAAGATTGGTCTTATCATGTGCAGGGTTGAAAGCACCTACAATTACGACCTTGTAACTGAGGACAATGTATTTGATTACGAGCGACTCCTTCATTCGGACGTCATTACATTCTCGTATAAAAAGACCATCGTAAAAGGATTGCTTAAGTTCTATTTTGACAACGATTATTATGCAGAGCTTGAAGATATATTAAACAACGTTAAGCCGGAGATTTTCGAAGGCGATGAGAAGGGTACATTCCTGCAGATCCTTATCGCAAGAGGTATGTACGATACTGCATTTTCGGTACTCGATACATTCGGTCCCGAGCATGTGGAAATTAAGAGCGTACTTCGTCTGGTATCAAGACTCCTCGAGAGAACAGACTTCGAAGAAAACGATCTGCTTATTTCCTACGCGCAGTATGTTTACAGGGAAGGCAAGTACGACGGCAATATCTTAGCATATCTCGAGCAGCATTTCAGAGGCAGCGTAAAAGAATTAAAGAGCCTTTACAAAGACTGCGAATCCTTCGGTCTCGACACATATATACTTATAGAAAACATTATCATTCAACTTCTTTTCACGAATGCATTCTGCGCGGATAAGATCAAATATCTCGACGCGTTCATCAATATGCAGGGTACACTCGGACTTGAGAAAGCATTCCTTGCCCAGTGTGCTTATGATTATTTCGTAAAAGATACGATAACCGATGATTACGTATTTGAGCGCATAGAAAAGCTCTTAAAAGAAAACGAAAACGTCAACAGAATTTCGAAGCTTGCACTTCTTAAATACTATTCGTTTGCCGCAAAAGAAACATGGAATATTGAACTCATAGAGAAACTTGTAAACGAAGAACTCGAAAAGAGAGTATGTTTCCCGTTCTTTATGGCATTCCTGCCCATCGTCGGAAAGCTTCAGAGTTATTCTGATTATTCGTTTGTTGAATATAAAGGAAATCCCAAGGGTCATGTAGTCATTCATTACTGCATCGAGCATGATGACGGAGTTGCAACTGAGTACAGAAAAGAAGAAATGACGCATCTTTACAGCGGTATATTTGTTAAGGCATTCATTCTTTTCTGCGGTGAGACAGTTCAGTACTACATTACCGAAGAAAACCAGAACATGGAGCAGCTTACACAGAGCTCGGTTCTTACAAGAAGTGAGTCCGAAGCTGAAGGCAAGCCCTGGAGATTCTCGGCACTCAATGACTGCGTAATCGCAAAACATCTTGATGATTATGTAACCGTTGAAGAAGATTTGATTTCATACATGGAAAAAGATTTCCTTACGAAGAAATTATTTAAAATGATGTAAGACGGAGCCAGGCACCTGAAGGTGCCAGGCACCGATGGTACAGATGGCACACAGGTGCCTGGCTCACACTAGGGAACTTCGTTCCCGTCGGTGCACCTGGCTCCAATGTGTATTCCCGGAGAAAAACATGATTTCGGAAAACATTAAAGAAGTATTTGAAAAAATAAACAGAGACAGATTTGTGGTCGGACTTGATATAAACGATTTGTTTGCTCAGGTTTCCTACTGCAAGGTCGATTCCGATGCTCCCACAACATTAAGCTTAAGCGAAGAGAGTGAAGAGTTTAATGTTCCTCTTTTCATGCTTAAAAGGAGGGATGACGGCGCATGGTTATTCGGCAACGAAGCCAGGGAAGCAGAAGATGACGGTGTACTTGTTAACAATCTCTTTGAGAGAGCGCGCCTAAAAAAGACCGTTCGAATCGACCGCGAAGAATATCTTGCAAAGGATATTTTCCTTCTCTTTTTAAAGAAAGTACTTTTACTTTTCCCTGCAATGGTTACTCCGGATAAGATTGTATCAATCACCATCACCCTAAAAGATGCGGACTCCGACACAATCCTTATGCTTCAGGAACTGCCCAACATGCTTAAGGTAAATCCTGATATTCTTCATTTTGTAACCTACGAGGAAAGCTTCTTTTATTACATGCTTTATCAGCCTGCAGAACTGCAGAATCACAATATTCTTTTATTTGATACATCGGGAGAAAAGCTTCGTTCATATTCACTTATGCGTAATTTCTTTAAATCGCCCGGTGTCGCAACAGTGGATGTAAAAGAATACATTAATTTCCCTTCGGAAACACCCGTACAGTATGAAAAGGGCGAGAGAGATGCAATGTTCCTTAAGATTTCGTCCGAACTTTGCAATTCGACGATTTATTCGGGTGTCTATTTAATCGGACAGTGTTTCTATTCGGACTGGGCTGTTGAATCGCTGCAGTTTTTATGCAAGGGCAGAAAAGTATTCAAGGGCAACAATCTTTTCTCAAAGGGCGCATGCTTTGCAGCCAAGGAAAAGATGTCTCCAAGCGGAAAAGAAAACAAGATCAAATATCTCGGAAATGACAGATTAAAAGTTACCATCGGAATCGAAACCGACGATGTTCCAAAGGAGCAGATTCCTCTTATTGAAGCAGGCTCACAGTGGTTTGAATCTGTAGGCCGATGCGAACTTGTTTTAAAAGAAACTGATAAAATTAGCATTTATCTTGCTTATGTATATAACAATTATGTAGCTCATGGAGAGCTCACTTTAACGGGCCTTAACACATCCAACAACCGCATTACCAGAGTATCTCTCGAAGTTAAGATGATAAGCGAGGATACGGTTTCGTTTAAGGTTTGGGACATGGGATTCGGCGAACTTTACCCTTCGTCCGGCAAAGACTGGGAGCAGGAACTGAAACTGGAAGGATAACAAAATGGGAAATGTATACAAACCCATATCGGGAAAAGCAAACAGACCTTTCTTTTTAGAGCGAATCTGCACGAATGTTTATTCGGGCGATGAGTTAATATACTGCCTCGGAGAAAATCCGGAGCTTCTTAGCGCCGACATGTTCAACAAAGAACTGATTAAATGGCTCGACGAGGATTGCAGCGCAAAAGAACTCGCTGTAATGCTTGAAAAGCTCATAAAATCAAAGGCTGACGTAATAAAGATTGTTTCGACTCTTTTAGGATTGGCTCCTTTTATAACGAGGGAAGAAGCAGACAGGATCATAAAAGTCATAAAAGACGAAGAAGGAAGCTCAGAGTTTGACAAGAGAAAGGCCAGGGGCGACTTCTTCCTTACTAAAGAAAGATATGAGTATGCGATAAGAGAGTACGAGGTTCTTTTATCGACACTCGATAACGAAGAGTCCGAGAGAGTTGCAAGCATTTATCATAATTTGGGTGTGGCGAAATCAAGACTTTTCTTATTCGAGCAGGCTGCGGACGATTTTCTGATGGCTTATGACTGCGACGAAGATCCCGTACATTACTATGCATATATCGCAACATTAAGATTTACGCTTACCGACAGAGAGTATGTAAAGCGCATCGGAGATGATGCGAAAATGCGCGATGTTACTCTTAAACTTGAGGCAGATATCGAAGAGGCAAAGAAAGAATTCCTTGAAAGTGGCGAATACCTTGATTTCCTTAATAAGAAGAAGGAGAGCGAAGAAGCCGGAAGATATGCTTTCTGCAGTTTCCTTGATATGAAACTCAACGAAAAGAAAGAAGAATATAACAAGTACGTTTACTGATTTTACTATTCATACTGTAATAATTCTCAATATTGTTATTATCTTTTTTAAAGTATTGCTTGGATGAGAAAAAATGATATCAGGCAGTACAAAAGCCGATAAAAATACTGCCTAAAAGAAAAAAATCAAAAGTAAGCAGTACAAAAATCATCTATAGTACTGCCTAAAGCGAGAAAAGAAAAATTAAGCAGTACAAAAGCCACTTATAGTACTGCCTAAAGCGTGAAAAGAAAAATTAAGCATTACAAAAGCAGATAAAAATACTGCCTAAAAGAAAATAGTCAAAAGTAGGCAGTACAAAAGCCACTTATAGTACTGCCTAAAGCGAGAAAAGAGAAATAAGGCAGTACAAAAGCCGATAAAAATACTGCCTAAAAGAAAAAAGTCAAAAGTAGGCAGTACATAAGCCACTTATAGTACTGCCTAAAGCGAGAAAAGATAAATCAAGCAGTACAAAATGAGTTTTGAATTAAAGCTGCTCGGCTCGCGAAGCGTGCCTGGCACCAAAATATAAAGAATTGAGGTTTTAAGAATGGATACAGACAGATACGTTTCACCACTTTCCGAAAGATATGCATCTAAGGAAATGCAGTATATTTTCTCACCGGATATGAAGTTTTCCACGTGGAGAAGACTCTGGATTGCTTTGGCTGAGACAGAGATGGAACTTGGCTTAAAGCAGATTACTCCCGATATGATTGCGGAGATGAAAGAGCATATAACGGATATTAATTATGACGTTGCAAAGGAACGAGAAAAGGAAGTCAGACATGACGTAATGAGCCATGTATATGCATACGGTGTTCAGTGTCCCAAGGCTAAAGGAATCATTCATCTTGGCGCGACAAGCTGCTACGTAGGCGATAATACGGATATTATCGTGATGAACGAAGCATTAAAGCTTGTCAGAACAAAGCTTTTAAACGTAATTAACAATCTCGCAGGTTTTGCAAAAGAATATAAGGATTTACCTACACTTGCATTTACACATTTCCAGCCTGCTCAGCCTACAACATTGGGCAAGAGAGCAACACTCTGGATAAATGAGTTTATGATGGATTTGGAAGACCTTGATTATGTTCAGTCCACACTTAAGCTTTTAGGATCAAAAGGCACAACCGGTACTCAGGCAAGTTTCCTCGAGCTTTTCAACAACGACCAGGAAACAATTGACAAAATCGATCCTATGATTGCAAAGAAGATGGGCTTTGAGAACTGCTATCCCGTATCAGGTCAGACATATTCGAGAAAGGTTGATTCAAGAGTTCTAAATATTTTAGGAGGAATCGCTCAGTCCGCTACCAAGATGAGCAACGATATCAGACTCCTTCAGCACTTAAAAGAAGTGGAAGAGCCTTTCGAAAAGAATCAGATCGGTTCATCAGCAATGGCTTATAAGAGAAATCCCATGAGAAGCGAGAGAATTGCTTCACTTTCAAGATATGTGATTGTAGATACACTTAATCCTGCAATTACATCAGCCACACAGTGGTTTGAGAGAACGCTCGATGATTCTGCCAACAAGAGACTTTCAATTCCCGAAGGTTTCCTTGCAATTGACGGTATTCTTGATCTTTGCATGAACGTAACCAACGGACTTAAAGTATATCCGAAGGTTATTACAAAGCATCTTATGGCTGAGCTTCCTTTTATGGCTACAGAAAATCTTATGATGGATGCTGTAAAGGCAGGCGGCGACAGACAGGAACTTCATGAGAAAATCAGAGTTGCTTCGATGGAAGCAGGCCGCATGATCAAGGAAGAGGGTAAAGACAACGAACTTCCTTCAATCATTGCAAAGGATGATGCATTCGGAGTTAACGAAGAGCAGATTAAGGAAATCCTTAAGCCTGAGCTTTATACAGGACGTGCAAGTATTCAGGTAGATAATTATCTTAAGAATTTTGTTAATCCTGTACTTGAGGCAAACAAAGAGTTCTTAGGATTATCTTCGGAGATTAATGTTTAATTGTAGAATAACATTTATGAGAGATGGTGCCAGGCACACTTTGCGAGCCTGGCACCTTTTTTATTGAAGAAATTTTATATAACACTTGATTATTTACATAACATTGTGCTTTAATTGAAATGCGGTTTGAAAAAAGCCGTGATTTTAAATAATTACAAGGAGGAAACGGATATGGATTATCGAAGTAGTAATACCGACGCAGGCGCGGACCGAACGTGGAAAAACGATATTCTGTTCGTTTCCGTTTTTTAGTTTGGATTCTTTTATGATCGATTGAACGAATTCGGCAGATATCTTTTACGATTAGTCTTACCTGCATCGGTTTTTCATGACTTAAAAAAGGAGGATTACCGATGGCAGAAACAAAAGATGTATCAATCATTGTAAGCACACTGCTTACGCTTCTTGAAGAGAAAAAATACCCTACCATAAAAGAAATACTCATGACGATGAATCCGGCGGATATTGCGGCGGCTTTTGAAGAGATGGAAGAAAACAGACTTCCGGTTCTTTTCAGACTGATTCCGAAGGAAGCGGCTGCAGAGACATTCGTTGAAATGGAGCCCGATTTACAGGAGCTTTTAATAAGAGGCTTTTCCGATAACGAACTTAAGGAAGTGCTCGATGAACTCTACGTCGATGATGCCGTAGATATCGTCGAGGAAATGCCCGCGAACGTTGTTAAAAGAATCTTGGCACAGGCTGATCCGGAACTTCGTAAGGACATCAATGAGATTTTAAGATATCCCGAGAATTCGGCCGGTTCAATCATGACAATCGAGTACGTTACCTTAAGGCCGGAGATGACGGTAAAGGAAGCGATACTTCGTATCAGACGAACCGGATTTGACAAGGAAACAATTTATACCTGCTACGTTACATCGTATAGCAAACTAATCGGTTATTTGACCGTAAAAGATTTGCTCCTCGAGCAGGACGAAGATACATTAATCAAAGATATCATGGATCAGAATGTGATTTTTGCAAACACACATGATGATCGAGAAGAAGTTGTTAAAATGCTTTCAAAGTACAACTTCATCGCCCTCCCCGTAGTCGATTCGGAACTTCGACTCGTCGGAATCGTAACATTCGACGATGCTATGGATGTCATGGAAGACGAGGCTACCGAGGATATCGAAATCATGGCCGGTATGACGCCTTCCGATAAAACGTATCTTAAGTCCAATGCACTCGATCTTTTCAAGCATAGAATTCCCTGGCTTTTGCTCCTGATGGTGTCGGCTACTTTTACGGGACTTATCATCACGAGGTTTGAAAATGCTTTGGCGGCACAGGTAGTACTTACTGCATTTATACCGATGCTCATGGATACCGGCGGTAATTCGGGTTCGCAGTCATCAGTTACGATTATACGTGCGCTTTCACTGGGGGAACTTGAATTTTCGGATTTAATAAGAGTTATTTGGAAAGAAATCAGAGCGGCTATTCTTTGCGGTACCGTATTAGCAATTGCGTGTTTTGCGAAGATTATGCTTTTCGACAGACTGATACTTCACAATCCGAGCGTAACGCTTCCTGTTGCCTTGACTGTATGTCTTACAATGGTGCTGACCGTAATGGTTGCAAAAGTTGTCGGCTGTACGCTTCCTATGGTTGCGAAGAAACTTGGCTTCGACCCTGCGGTAATGGCTTCGCCTTTTATCACAACCATGGTCGATGCGATTTCGCTGCTTGTTTATTTCGGAATGGCGAATGTGCTGTTGTTCTAGAGGTGATGACGGTGCCTGACTCGACGAAGTCGTGTCTGGCTCCGAGTAAAGGATTACGATATGAGAATAGGAATGGGTTATGACGTTCACCGCCTTGAGTCCGGCAGAGACTTAATTGTCGGTGGCGTAAAAATCGAATATGAGAAAGGGTTACTCGGACATTCCGATGCGGACGTACTGACACATGCAATAATGGATGCAATCCTTGGCGCAGCCTGCCTTGGTGATATCGGACTTCATTTTCCCGATACTGCAGGCGAGTACAAAGATATTTCGAGTATTGTGCTTCTTGAGAGAGTAAGGGACTTGATTAAGGATGCAGGATATGAGATTGGCAATATCGATGCTACAATCATTGCACAGGCTCCCAAGATGAGACCTTATATCGATGCCATGCGCGAGAAAATCGCTGATGCACTTTGCATAGACATCAATCAGATTAACATCAAGGCTACCACAGAAGAACATCTCGGCTTTACAGGCAGAGGAGAAGGAATTTCCTCCCAGGCCATCTGCTTATTAAAATAGCCATTTGGGGACGGTTCTAAAATGGTCAAAAAAGCCAAAATAGAACCGTCCCCGAATGGTTCATTTCGGAGAATAGAAAATGGAAGTTGAATTAAGAGTAGAAGGCCGCAACCTTGTGTTTGCGGCAAAAGAAAAAGATCAGGTAATATCGACACTTTCGGTTTCACCGGATATAGGCGGTGACGGAAGTACAATATATCAGATTAAAAATGCTTTTACCAAAGGACTTTACAGAAGACGCGGATACATGGATGCAATCCTAAAAGAAGTATTCAACTGTATGCAGTCCGAGGAAGAAGCTTTTGTATTTTTAGGAACGAGAGAACCGCAGATTTTTGCCAAGTATGGTTTCGTGGATATAGTTAAACCACAGGATCCTTTTCCTGAGACACTCGGAAGAATAGTAGATGTTAAAAGTTTCTTAAAATATTTCGAGTCCGATAAAGAATTTGTCATGTCACTTCAGGTGAAAGACGAAATGCTTCCTGAAAACGACGGAATCTATATGGTTCATTGCGGACCGGAAGGCGGAAGACTTAACAGTATGAAAATATCTGTGCCGGAGTCTTGCGATACCGGATGCGAGAAGATAGCGGCTGAGGCAAGTGTTGATGTTAAGGACTTGATACAATTCGGGTTTGGCCTTAAAGAAGCTAAAGATGCTTTCAAGGTTACAGTAAAGATGAGAGAAGAAGAGATTTGGACAGCTTTGGACAATCTGAAGTTTAAGCAATCTGTATAGATAATAAAAAAAGTTCGACATTGTGTCGAACTTTTTTGTATTCTATTAATTTTTGGAATCTATTATTTCTTGGAATCATTGAGTTGTTTTTTTAACTCTTCAAGTTGTGCTAATAATATATTTTTTTCGTTATCTAATTCTTCTTTAGCCTTTTTAAATTCTTCTTCTGCTTCGCGTTAGCCGTCATCATAGCCGTTTTCATACATACATCGTTGCATATGTCTAGCTCGTTCTTCTGCTTCCAATATGGTTTTTTCCTGAGGAATAACATTTGAACTGAACATAGTTTTTGCCACCTCCTCTAAATAAGGATTGTTTTTAACAATCGCTTTTAATTCTTCCCAAGTAGTAGCCTTGAACAGTTTAGCCCAATAATCAAGTTTGTTTTCTTTGTCTTCTTCTGTAGCCAAGTCTGTTTGGTCTAAATATAGCACATTCATTTCTAAAAGTGAAGAATACGGTTCGTGATTTTTGACATTTGTAATTGAAGTGTTTATGAATTATTATCATAAAGAAAAATAACTGCTTGAATTTGTACTTAAATTTCTCTAATAAAATAATAAACTCCAAAATTTACTTAATAGCATATATATTTTCATTAATAACGGATTTAAGATTAAAAATAACTTATATGTTATCAATTTCGAATATAATTATCAAAGAATAATATTTAAGGAGCCATTATGGAAAAGGGTAAAATAATAATTCCGATAGTATCGGTGCTGGCAATTGCGGGAATAGTTGTAGCAATTATTCTGTCGACGAACAAATACAAGAAGTTTGAACTGCCGAGCAGAATAACCGTAGAGGATGATATAAAAGCTAACGGATATGATGTCGGGATTTTTGATGAGAAAAACTATCGAAAGCTCGGGTTTGAAGGGAACTATGAAAAAATATGGGCAAAATATAATGATAAAGAAAAGAATGAAGACAGAGATGTGAGCATTTCTTTTATGAGTTATGACACCGTTGAGGATTGTCAGAAAGTGTTCGAGGAATTTTATTCGGCTGCAATTTATACAGAGAACAAAAGCAAACACTCGGGAAAAGTTAAGTATTATCATAATAATGAGAAAATGACCGGATATGTTTTGTATAATACTACACTTGAATCGGACGGTTTGGTGGATAGTTATACATTGTCGTTAACAAATGAAGACAGCATATTGAGTGCCAAATCGAATTTCCTATATGGTGGAGTTTACATGAAGGGCAAACAAATAGTGTATGTTACAACTTCGGACAGAGGGAAAATATATATGATAAATGATTTGCTGGATAAGTATGGGCTTCCCAAACCCTGATAAAGGACGGAGCCAGGCTCCCTTCGGGAGCCAGGCACCAAAAAAGAGGGAGCCTGGCTCGCGTTAGCGTGCCTGGCTCCCTCTTAAGTTTTCTTTACTTCTTTATTATCTTGTTAATCTCTTCAAGAAATTCATCAATATCATCATATTTGATCTTACCACCACTGAAGTATAAACCGCTTCGAAGAGGAGAGTACATCATGCTTGCATATTCCATTTCTTCATTCATTGATTCTTTTTCGACATCAGTCTTTTCACGGTCGTTTCCGAATCCTGCGAGATAGCCTTTGACATATTCGGCGATTCTGGGATCTTCGAGCATGTCTTCGGTTATCGAATCGTAATTGTATTCATCGGGCAAAATTTGTTTTCCGGTCACTTCTACAGGAGCAGACAGTTCGATGCATCTTGAGTTCTTACCGATTTCAATTTGATATGTTCCACTCGGAACTGCCCAGTCGTGAATTCTCTCGTCGAAATAAGCGAATGAACGTTTATTTAATATAAACGTAACGGTCTTGGCTTCGCCGGGGGCTAATTCAATCTTTTCAAATCCCTTAAATTCTCTGACAGGACGAAGAACTTTGGTATCGCAGTTTTTAACATATAACTGTACGACTTCCTTGGATGCGACAGAACCAACATTAGTTATGTCAACCGAAACTGTAAGACCTTCGTCTTCGTTTATTTCTTCCTTAGACAACTTCAGATTGCTGTATTTAAACTCAGTATAGCTTAAACCGAAGCCGAAGGGGAAGAGCACGTTCATTTTCTTTTTGTCGTAATACCTGTAACCGACGAAAATGTCTTCGGCGTAATTGACATTGTTCTTATATCCCGGGAAATTAAGATATGAAGGGTTGTCCTCAAGCTTAATGGGGAAAGTCTCTGCGAGACGTCCGCTCGGGGATTTGTCACCGAAGATAACATCGAACTGAGCACCACCGACAGCCTGACCGCCGAGATAACACTCGAGGATTGCATCAACGTTATTTACAAAAGGCATTTCAATGGGTGAGCCGTTGTGAAGAACGATGACGGTCTTCTTGGCTACCTTTGATACTTCGTCGATAACCTTTAACTGACATGCAGGCATATTCATATGCTTGCGGTCGTAAGCTTCGGATTCGAATATATCGGGTAAGCCTGCGAAGATAAGAGTGACGTCGGCTTCTTGGGCGATAGCCACAGCCTCATTGCAAAGGTTTTCGTCGAAATCATCGGCAACGGGAGAGAAGCCTTCGGCAAATTTAATATCGGCCAGACCATTCTCGGAACAGGCATTGAGGAAACTCGTGATTTTGTGGCAGTTGATATGAGCGCTGCCACCACCCTGAAATCTGGGAGTCTTTGCGTATGCACCGACAACTGCAATCTTTGCATTCTTATTTAAAGGGAGAACATTTCCTTCGTTCTTTAATAATACAAATGTTTCCGTAGCGATATTCTTTGCAATCTCGTGATGCTCGTCACGGTCGAACTTAAACTCCGAAGAATTTCCTATATTATCGTAAGCATCGTAGATGAGTTTAAGCAGAGATTCGCAATTCTTATCTAATAAACTTTCATCCAATTCGCCTCGCTTAATTGCTTCGACAAGCATTGCATCATTCTCACCGTAGGATGTGGGCATTTCAAGATTTAAGCCGGCCTCGAGCGCTTTTGCACGATTGCTGACTGCGCCCCAGTCGCTGATTACATTGCCCTTAAACCCCCAATCATCGCGCAGAATATCCGTTAAAAGCATTTTGTTCTGGCTGGCGAGTTCACCGTTGATACGGTTGTATGAACACATTACGGTCCAAGGTTCAGCATTTCTGACAGGGCCTTCGAATGCTGCGAGATAGATTTCTCTTAAAGCACGCTCTGATAAGTTGCTTGATGCCGAGAAACGCCTTGTTTCCATATTGTTAACAGCAAAGTGCTTGATGGATGTACCGACATGTTTGCTCTGAACACCTTTTACGTATGAGGTGGACATTTCGCTTGCAAGGAAAGGATCCTCGGACAAATACTCGAAATTACGTCCGCAAAGAGGAGAGCGCTTAATATTAACAGCCGGTCCTAAAATAACCGCAACGTTTTCGGCTCTGCATTCTTCACCGAGAGTTTCGCCCATTTTGCCGTATAGTTCTTTATTAAAAGTAGCAGCCATTCCGACACCGGCGGGGAAGCAGACAGCCTGAATGGATTCATTCATTCCGAGATGATCTTCAACGTTCGCCTGTTTTCTAAGGCCGACAGGTCCGTCGGATACCATGATAACAGGTATATCTTTGCCGGGAATTTTCTTGGTGAGCCAGAAAGTCTCACCTGAACAAAGGGAAGCTTTTTCTTCCAACGTTAAAGTAGAGATGATTTCTCTGATTTCTTCTATTGTTTTCATAATCCCTCCTAAGTTTTAGTTTTATGCTTTTAATATGTAATAAATATAGCATGATTGAGGGTAAAAGTGAAGAATTGCAATTTAGTATAAAGGTATATTTTTATCTTGAAAAAATCATAAATTATGTTATTCTTAAATTAAGAACAGCGATATCTGATTACGTTTCGGACGTATCCTGGAGGTTTTACATCTAGCAGGGATTGGATGGCTGTTTTTTTTATGCCCAAAATACTACATATAGTTGTTTTACCTCATTCTATCAATAATTTACACAATTGTAAAGAAACAATTGTATAAAATCACTAAAAAAATATTGAAACAACAAAGAATATTGTATAAAATGTACATAATTTAATAATTTGATCCTGATTTTATAATTTCTTGATTATTCAATCACATTCTCTTGTTTCACAAAATAGTATTCTCTTGGCAAGGGCGGGCGCGGGACTCTTAAATCCGGCGCCTGAAAAATCTGTGATTTGGATGATTCGGTTTAGTTTTCACGTTTTAATTGTTTATAAGTACAAGTTAATTATCAAAGATAAGACAATAGTTCTTATGCATATAAATGTAATGCGCATAATACAAATACGTTGACAAACAATACGAATAATTATACAATAAAGGAGGTTATAAATGCCAATACGACCAAAAGATATGGAACGAATCATAAAAAAGGATGGTTGGAGATTTAAAAATCAAGTTGGTTCTCATCGACAATATGTACATCCTAATAAACCAGGGAAGATAACTATACCTTTCCATAGTAAAGATTTGTCGAAAGATACAGAGGATCAGATATACAAAATGGCTGGAATAAAAAAGAGGAGGTGACACTTATGTTATCAATGTATCCTGCAGTTTTTTATAAAAATGAACTTGGTGGATATACAGTTATATTTCCCGATTTAAAATATGCGATTACAGAGGGAAAGGACGAATTTGAGGCAATGGAAATGGCGGTTGATTGCTTGGCAGGATTTTTGTATACTTCGTCAATTGATGAAGAGGAAATACCTAAACCTTCGGATCTTCAAGAAATTAATCTTCAAGAATTTTTAAAAGATAAGGATGTTAATATAAAAGAAGCTTTTAAAACTTTAGTTTCTGTAGAAGTAGAAGAGTATTCAAAATCTCATTTCAAAAAATCTGTCAGAAAAACTTTAACTATCCCTGCATGGCTAGACAAGGAAGCCAGAAAAGCGAAAATAAATTTTTCTAAAACTTTACAGGAAGCGTTATTAAAAAAGCTTCATCAATAATATAGTAGAATATAAGAACCGGGTGCGTGAGCACCCGGTTCTTTTGCTTTCGGAGCCAAAGAAGTAGAGGAATGACACAACACCCCCGTCCCCTAGTGTCAAAAAATGACACACAACCCCCGTCCCCAAGACAACTATAAACAATTTATAAAAAAAATAAAAAGGTATTTATTTCTCCACCCAATTATGCGATAATACATAGGTGTGTAAGTTTGTCTAAAACTTATATACCGCAAAAAATAAACAGGGGTGTTTTTTGTATGAAAATTTTTGGTAACAGAATTCGTATCGGCGATTTGCTGGTACAAAAGGGGTATATTACCGACGATCAGCTGAGCCAGGCACTGGAGCAGCAGAGAGAACAAAAAGGTAAACTTGGTGAAGTCTTAATCAGTATGGGACTGGTTACCGAAGAACAGTTTGCCGGAGTTATCTGTGATCAGCTCGGTATTGAAGCTATTGATCTAAAGGGCTTCAAACCCGATCAGGAATTGTTCGACTCTATCGGCGAAGATATCCTGAGAAAGGATGTTCTCATTCCTATAGGGTATGATGAGAACGACTATAGTAAACTTAAGGTCGCAATGGCCGACCCGATGAACCTCGGTGCTATCGATGACGTTCAGATTGTAACCGGAATGGAAGTTACACCTGTGTATGCATCGGCTACGACCGTCAATATGTTTATTGATAAGGTTTACGGTAAGAGACAGGCTATGGAAGCCGCAGAGCAGTTCCAGGCAGAACACGCAGGCGAATTCGGAAGTTTCGATGAAGAAGAAGATGAAGATGCGTTAAACGATGCTCCTATCGTAAAGATTGTTAATACCATTCTTGACGAATCTGTACGTATGGATTCTTCAGATATTCATATTGAGCCCATGGAAGATAGAGTAAGGGTTCGATTCAGAATTGACGGTGTACTTCAGGAAGTATTTACATATCCCAGAAACGTACTCGCAGCTATGGTTGCCCGTATTAAAATTGTTTCCGGACTTGATATCTCCGAGAAAAGAAAACCTCAGGATGGTCGTCTTACCAGAATTGTGGACGGTGAAGAATACGATGTCCGTGTTTCAATCCTTCCTACAGTTTACGGTGAGAAAACCGTAATGCGTATGACGAAGAAGAGAGGTCTTACCAGAGAAAAGAAACACTTAGGTCTTTATCCCGATGATGAAGCTAAGCTTGATGCTATCACGCATAACCCTCACGGAATCATACTCGTAACAGGACCTACAGGTTCCGGTAAATCTACCACATGTTATACTGTACTTCATGAACTTAACAAAGAAACCGTTAACATTATCACGGTTGAAGACCCTGTCGAAGCAAACGTGCCAGGGGTTAATCAGGTACAAGTAAATGTAAAGGCTGAACTTACATTCGCTTCAGCCCTTAGATCCATCCTTCGTCAGGACCCTGATATCATCATGATCGGTGAGATTCGAGACGGTGAAACTGCAGGTATCGCCGTTAAAGCTTCTATCACCGGACACTTGGTTATCTCTACACTGCATACAAACTCAACATCCGCTTCAATAACTCGTCTTATCGATATGGGTGTTGAATCTTACTTAATTGGTGATGCTGTAGTTGGTATCATTGCTCAGCGTCTTGTAAGAAGACTCTGTCCGAAGTGCAAAATTCCTCACGAAGCTACTGAAAGAGAGAAAGAGTTACTGGGCGCACCCGTTGATCAGCCTCTGTTAATCTATGAGCCAGGTGGATGCGATGAATGTAACAAGGGTTATAAAGGCCGAAAGGCTATTTATGAAATCATGCCTATCACTTCCGGTATCAGAAGAATCCTTCACCAGAAGGTTACCGCTGATGAAATTCAGGAAGTAGCTGTAAGAGAAGGCATGAATACGCTTCGTATGGCAGGTGCCAGAAATGTTAAAGAAGGCATTACTTCTATTGAAGAAATGGTACGTGTAGCATACGATATGGATGAAGAAACAAAAGATTCAGAAAAATAAAGTAAAGGTGGGAAATTATGGCTGAATTTGTTTATACTGCTGTCGGACCAGACGGTAAAAAGAAGAAAGGTCACATTGAAGCTAAGACTAAAGAGATGGCTGTTGCTAATCTCAAAAATGAAAAGAATACTGTGCTCAACATAACTGAAGCAGGTGGGCTTGCCAAAAAAGTAAATTTTTCTTTTGGCAAAAAAGTTAAATCTAGGGACTTCTCTGTGTTTTGTCATCAGTTTGTGTCTATTATTCAAGCTGGTGTTACCATAGTGGAAGCTTTTCAGATGTTAGGTGAACAGACTGAGAACAAAGCATTAAAGTTTGCTATTCAGGAAGTTCACAATGATATTTCTAAAGGAGAACCACTTGCTGTAGCTATGAGAAAGAGAAGCGGTGTATTCCCCAGTATGCTTTGCAATATGGTAGAAGCAGGTGAAGCATCCGGATCACTTGATAAGTCATTTTCCAGAATGGCTACGCAGTTTGAAAAAGATGCCCAGCTCGAAGCAGCTGTTAAGAAAGCTGTTATCTATCCTATAGTTCTTATTTTGGTTTTAATTGGTGTTATCTTTGCCATGATGACATTTGTTATTCCTTCATTTATGGGAATGTTCGAAGGACTTGATGCGGAGATGCCGGCTATTACCATGGTTATAGTTCATATTTCTGATTTCTTTGTTAAATTCTGGTGGTTGATATTGATAGTTGCGGCCCTTCTCTTTATTGCTTTTAAAGCTTTCCAATCGTCATCGGGAGGTAAAGATATTATTGATAGATTGGTTTTGAGAATTCCGGTTTTGGGTCCTATCCAGATGAAAAAAGCATGCGCTAAACTTGGTCGTACACTGTGTACACTTCTAGGCGCAGGTGTTCCTATGATAGATGCGCTTGATATTACTGCAAAATCAATGGATAATAATAATTATAAACGTGCAATGAAAGAAGCAAAAGAACAAGTTGCTAGAGGTGTAGTATTATCTAGGCCCTTAAAAACCAGTGGTCTTTTCCCACCTATGGTTTGTCATATGGTTTCCATTGGCGAAGAAACGGGTAATATTGAATCTATGTTGGAAAATGTTGCTTCTTATTATGAGGAAGACGTTCAAAATGCTACAGAATCAATGATGGCTTTGATGGAACCCTTAATCATCATATCAATGGCTTTTATTGTAGGTTTTCTTGTATTAGCAATTCTTAGTCCGATGTTTACTTTGTACGAAGCACTTGGTGGCTGATATATAATCATAATATTTGTTATAGTACAAAAACCGATTTTCGAATCGGTTTTTGTTTTTTTTAATATAAGTTATAAAATATGAATATTTTAAATATATTTTATTTTATTTTTTATTTTGAACCTTAATTGAAAATTTTATTTCTAGTTATTCTTTATATGATTTATAACTAATCTATAATTTAAAAACTTACTGAAGTTAGTCTTGCAAACGAGACTGACTTCTTTTTTTATGCAAGAATTGAAGTAAAAAGTGTCAGGAGATGGCTATTTATTGAAAGGAGGTTAGTGTATGTCATCTTATAAATTTACTCATCTGACACTTGATGACCGTATCAGTATTCAAAAAGCTTTAAAAGAAGGCAAAACATTTTTAGAGATAGCAACTCTTATTGCTCGAGATCCTACAACTATATCCAAAGAAGTTAAAGGACATTCTTTGAGTCTAAAAACAGGAACAAGGTCTATGTGTTTCAATCCATGCGCTCACAGAAGGAAATGCACCAAGACGTATATTTGCGGAGCAGATTGCCATGTAACCCATTTTCTCCGCCACCATCAGAATTACTGTTCATTATGTGCTGATTGTAATGAAAACTGTCCTGACTTTGTTGAGCATAAATGCGTTAAACTTGCAAAAGCGCCTTATGTGTGCAATTCGTGCAGCCATATAAAATCATGTACTCTCGAAAAGAAAATGTATGATGCCAAGGAAGCACAGAAAGCATATGAAAAGAAACGCAGCGAATCAAGACAGGGCATAGACCTTACACCGGAAGAATTAAAAAGACTAGATGAAGTGGTATCTCCTTTGGTAAAGCAAGGACAGTCGATTCATCAGATATGCTCAAACAATGCAGATTTGATAATGGTGGATGAAAGGACAATATATAACTATATAGATGCAGGACTTTTATCAATAGGAAATTTAGATCTTCCGCGTAAAGTTGGACACAGGAAAAGAAAAAAGAAGAAAACCGTACGTATTGATAAAAAATGTCATGTAGGGAGAACGTATGAAGATTTTCTGGCTTTCATGGAAGAACATCCGGATTATGCTGTGGTTGAAATGGATTCCGTAGAAGGGAAGAGAGATTCGACTAAAGTGCTATTAACTTTATTCTTTAGAAACAGTACATGCATGCTTGCTTTCTTAAGAGAAGCCAATACTGCCAGGTCTGTGACTGAAATCATTAACAATCTTTATAATCTTCTTGGCCGTGAGCGTTTCTGCGAAATGTTTCAAGTGATACTTACGGATAGAGGGAGCGAGTTTACGGATCCTGCTTCATTAGAATTCGATAAAGAAGGAAACAGAAGGACTTATGTTTTTTATTGTGACCCTCAAAGATCAAATCAAAAAGGCGGGATAGAAGTTACACATGAATTCATAAGACGCATTATTCCAAAAGGAACTTCGTTTAAGGACCTTACACAGGATAAGGTGCAGCTTATGATGAATCACATAAACTCTTATACAAGGAAAAAGCTAAACAATCGATCCGCATATCAACTGTTTAGCTTCCTGTATGGCGATGAAATAGCTGACAAACTAAAAATGGAAGCTATTCCCGCAAATGAGATCATTCTCAAACCTGAACTAATGAAATAAAAAATAAAACATAGCCATCTCCTGAAAAATATTTCAGAAAATGAAGTGGAAGTTTCTCTTGCAAACACGTAAACGAAGCCTCGACTTCTTATTTGCGTGCAAAGAAATATGACCTCATAAAAAGATTACCACGTAATAAACACTTATTTCAAGCAGTTTGCAAGACTAACTTCCGTTACTGCAAAACTTATTTCCATTTGGGCCAGTTTTTGCAATACTAATTTCCGTTCGGGAAGAGTATAATCTGAAGTAAGTCTTGCAAAAAGATTAAATGCGGAAGTAAGTTTTGCAAACTGGAAATACAAAGTGCATTCGACCCTTTATTTTGAATTTGTTTTTTAAATTTTAGTTCATGACATTTTATTAACACATTATTAATAATTTCAAATACGTTTATATACAATACAACCAATTATTTTTTAAAACTATTGGTTTTTTTGTATAAAAATAAGCTTAAATATAAAAAAAATATAAATAAATGTTTACAATTTGTTTTTATTTTGTTATATTAGGTTTACAGAAAAAACAAACGTCACAAAAAATTGTTAAAAGGAGATTAAAAAATGAAAAACAACAAAGGTTTCTCTTTAGTAGAACTTATCATCGTTATTGCTATCATGGCAATCCTCGTTGGTGTTATGGCACCTCAGCTTATTAAGTATATTGAGAAGACAAACGTAGCTTCTGACGTTCAGCTTTGCGATTCTATTAGAACTGCACTTACTACAGCTACTATGGATCCCGATGTAGTTAAAGCAGGTTGTGCTCTTGGATCTACAACTGGTGATGATATCGCTAACGTTACTGGTTCTGTTAAGACTATTGCTGATGAGATTTTAGGTGTTGAATTAGGTAGTGCTAAGAATCAGATGAAATCTAAGAATGCTAAGGGTTGCGCTATTAATTATTCATTACAGGGCAATCAGATTAAAGTTTGGTCAGATGGTGATGCTAGTATCTTCTCTGGAAATTAATTAAATAATTTTTTATTCAAGAAAAGGGTACTTAAATGTACCCTTTTTTATTTAAAGGAGAATTCTTATGTTTATAGAAAATGAAAATAAAAAAAATAGATTAATCTTTTGTATATATATATTTTTATCATTTGTGTTGCCTGTTATTTTTGTTTTTTTGATTTTCTTGTATAACAAGATGTATGGCAAAGATTATATTGTTATGTCGACAGATTTATATTTGGGCGTTGCTGGTGGATTAAGAGATATTGCCAACAATATTATAAATCATAAGAATCTTATGTTTTCATTTTCTTCAAATCTTGGGGTTAATAATGCTTTAGGATTATCTACCGGAGTTTTAAGCCCATTTAGTTTTCTTTATGTATTATTTTATAAATGTGATGTAAATATAGTTACTCTTGCTGTTATATGTCTAAAAGTCGGATTAGTTTCTGTTTCTTTTTTTCTGTTCTCAAATATAGTATTGAAGAATAAAAATTTTTTTGCTGTCATTATTTCTGTATTTTATTCTCTCAGCGCTTACTCTATTTCTTATGCAATGATTCAAATTTCTTGGCTTGATACTTTATATACATTACCTTTATTTTTCATTGCATTTTATTGGTTTCTTAAAAAAGGAAAGAGGCCTTTATTAATAATCGCGTATACTTATTTATTTATAACCAATTTCTATCTGGGATATATGGTTGGAGTTTTTTCTCTTGTTGTTTTTGTGATATATATTGCTATCTATCATTATAAAAAAATATCCATTAAAGAACTTATAAATATAATAATAAATTGGGTATTATGTGTAGTGATTTCAATCATGGTGTCTGCAGTTGTATGGGTTCCTACTCTCTTTTTCTTGCTTGGAAATAGAGCTCCTGATTCTACAAAAACTAATGAAATTTCAATATCTTTAATTCAAGTAATTAACGGTTTGTTCTGGGGAATGGATTATAATATTGAAGGAACCTATTCGTATATTTATAGTGGACTTTTGGTTCTTCTTTTAATCCCTCTATATTTTATCCATTCAAAAATTGAAAAAAAGGAAAAGATTTTTAGTTCTCTTGTTACTGCATTTTTGTTTTTGTGCACTATTTTTACTCCATTAAATATGCTTATGCATGGATTTGATCAGCCTGATTTCTTTTGGTTTAGATATTCTTTCATTTTTTCTTTTGTGTTCTGTGCAATAGCATCTAGATATTTTTCTTTTGATGATATTTTTTCTTTTAAGAAATATTTTATAGTAATAATATCAATTATTTCTTTTTATTTACTTGTTCAACAAGGAAATATTACTGGATTAATTGGGGATTCTTTAAATAATAATACAGGGTTGTTGGTTAATCTAATATTTTTATTATTGTGGACGTTAGTTATATTTATTTATAAAAGAGCAAACAAGAAAATACTATTTTTTCTTTTGTCAGTTTTAATTTTGGGGTCTGAAATTGTATCTAATTCCAAATTTTTGGTTCATGAAAAAATCGATGCAAAGGAACATTATATTTGGGAAAATTTCATGAATGAAAATGTTGATAATATAAAATTGGCCGACAAAGATCTTTTTCGAATGATTAACTCAAATTCTCCAATATATGACTCTGACTCTTGGTTTAGTTATAATGGAATATCAGATTTTGGCAGTCAAGAAAAATATCCTGTCAGAAAGTTTCTCTCTAAAATTGGATTTGCGGCATCGCCGAGAGTAACTCTTGAAACCGGTTACAATCCTGCATCAGAAATGATTTTAGGAGTAAAATATATTTTGAATAGTCCAGTAATTGAAAACGATGAAGTTGTCGATGGAAGTGTTTTTGTTAACCCATATTATTTAGGTATTGGATATATGGTTTCAGGGAATGTTGTTTTTTGTGAATATCCCGGAAATAATGTATTTGAAAACACTAACTATATAATAAATAGTATGACTGGATTTGATGAGGATTGCTTCTATAGGATTGATTTAGATGATGTTATTATTGATAATGAGTATATGAATATTGAAGAAAATAGATTTGGACAGTATATTATATCCAAAAACTACGATGCAGGTGTTTCAACTATAATGATAGATGATGATTTATATGATGAATACTATTTACAGATTGAGGTTGCTGAGCCTGTTTTGAAGAGTTCGGATTTGTATATTTTGTATTCACCTAATATGGGGAAGATAGATGTTCAAAATGCTTCAACTTCGCATAGTGCTCTTTTCGCCAAGGATGGGGATGTGCATAAATGTGTTTTATATTCTGCGGAAGGTATTTCACCGGAGTATTTTGTATGCGATTCTATAAATATCTATGGTTTAGATAAAGAGATACTTCAAAAACAATACGATAAATTGTCGAAAGGAGTATTAAAAGTTGCTAATTGGAGTGATGGCTATATTGATGGTCATGTTAGTGTTTCAAAGGATAAAAGGGTTCTTTTCACATCTATTCCTTATGATCCGGGTTGGCATGCTTATATAGATGGAAAAGAAGTTGAAACCGTCAGACTCTTTGAAGGAGCTTTTTTAGGAATTATGTTTCCTACAGAAGGAGATTATAATGTTTCGTTTAAATACGAAGTTCCTGGTTTATTTATAGGTAAGATTGTTTCTCTACTGGGCGTTGTTGCTTTATTGTCTGTAATATTTGAAAAAAAATTTAAGGTAAAAAAATAAAAGTTAGGAGTGATTTTATGAGTAATGAAGGAAGGGATTTAAATAGAGTTGAATTATGGCGTGTTGTTCCTAGGTCTGTCCCCTTTGCGATTGGTATAACTTCAAGTGATATATGTAATTTTAGATGTGTATACTGTAATCAGTCTACAATTGAAGGAATAAAAGATGCTCAGGTATTAACATGGGATAATTTTATTTTGATAATAAATCAAATAGAGGATTTGCTTAAGAATGGTAAAGATGATTTAAAAATAATTAGATTCATCGGTAATGGTGAACCGCTAGTTAATAAGAAATTACCAGACATGATTCGTTATATTTCTGAAAAAAAGATATGCAATAGAATAGAAGTCACTACTAATGGAAGCTTATTGACGAATAAGATGAGCGATCAATTGATTGATGCTGGATTAACAAGGCTTTTGATATCTGTTCAAGGTACCTCTTCAAAAAAATATCAAGATATTTGTGGATTTAATATTGATTATGATAGATTTGTTGATCAGATTAAGTATTTTTATGATAATAAGGGCTCGTGTGGACTGTTTGTTAAAACTGTAGATATTGCATTAGATAATAGTGATGACGAAAAGAAGTTTTATGATACTTTTAAACCGATAAGCGATGTGACTTGTGTTGAAAAGATAATTGATGCATGCGAAAACGTTGATTATTCATCAATTACAAATAAAGATATAAGTCATGAAACTCGTTATGGGGGCTCGTATAACGAAAAAAAGTGTTGTGATACATTATTTATGTATTTAAATATTCATTCAAATGGTGATGTCGATTGCTGTGGATGCAAGTATCCACCGTTGTATATAGGTAATGTTTATGACAAACCGATATCAAAAATATGGAATGGAGAAGTGCACAAAAAGATAATGATAGAGCACGCAAAAGGAAACAGAGGCTCAATTGATATCTGTAAGAATTGTAAGTCTATTAACAGTTTTGGTTCATTTCCCGAAGATAATTTAGATGAACATCTTGACGAAATATATAATAGACTTTGCAAGTTGGATTAAGTAAAAATTGGAGGTAAAACTTTTGATAAACAGAAAATGTTGCCCGATTTGTGGAAGAAATAATTACAATAACGATAAAATATTTGAAAGAGATTATTTCGATTCTAGTTTTCTTGCTCCTATGAAAAATTATATAGTATATATATGTAAAGAATGTGGATTTATATATTCAGGTGATATAGATTATAGAATATCATTGGATGAATATTATTCTAAATATTCAAAATATGAAACTGAATCATATAATCTTGGAAATGACAAATATTATAAGGAAGAATCAGATTTGTTGCTAGACAATATAAAAAATAAAAACATATCTGTACTAGATGTTGGATGTGCAGGAGGGACGTTGCTGCATTTTTTGAATATTGCTGGCATAAATAATGTTTTAGGATTGGAGATTTCGAAAGCAAATTGTGAATTTGCAAAAAAACAATATGGAATTGATGTAATAAATGATTCACTCGGTGGCGACATATGTGAAGAAAAACTTGGTGATTTGAAATTTAATTTGATTATTATGACTGGGGTGCTTGAACATATTGACAATATTGTCCAGGCAATTACTTGGTGTGAAAAACATCTTTATGAAAAGGGTTATTTATTCATAGAAGTTCCGGATGTGTCATTATTTTCTTTAAAAAATAATCTGTATCAAGAGTTTTCTGTTGAACATATTAATTTTTTTGGGTTAGATTCACTCGATAAATTAATATCGAAGTTTGGTTTTGGCCTTTCAGCTTATCATAGAAATGAAACATATCAATCTATTCGTGGCTTGTGGCAAAAAAATAATTTATCGCCGCTAAAATTTGACTGTCCTAATTCAGAAAATGATATTATTAAGTATATATCTTTATGTGATGATTATTGTAGTAGTATCAAAGCGAAATTTTATTTTTATAAGGACTTGAAAATTAATGTTTGGGGTGCCGGTTCTGTTTTAGCAATGTTAATACAAAAAAATGTGATTCTTAAAGATAATATATATTGTATAGTTGATTCTAATCCGAATTATCTGGGTTTGAAAGCATATGATAAAGTGATTGAGAGTCCCAGTGTGTTAAAAAATAATAATGATTATCCTATACTAATTGCTTCGCAAGGAGCCGAAAAATCTATAATTAATCAAATAAAGAGTATGGGTTTAAAAAATGAGATTATTTTATTATTTTCTTAGTTTAAATATATATGTTTTTATTATTTATTACATAAGCCACCGATTTGGTGGCTTATGTAATAAATAATCATTTTTTATGTTAAAATAGTATAGTTAAATAATGTTTTAGAAAATATATAATTAAGGGGTTACTATATGAAAGTTGTTATTCTTGCCGGAGGCTATGGAACCAGAATAAGTGAGGAGAGTCAGTTTAAGCCCAAACCCATGATTGAGATTGGTGGTAAGCCTATTTTATGGCATATTATGAAAGAGTATTCTTATTATGGATTTAACGATTTTATTATTTGTGCTGGATATCGACAACATATGATAAAAGAATGGTTTTCTAATTATTTTCTTCGCTGTTCTGACATAACTTTTGATTATTCAGGTGATAGAAATGATATTATTATTCATCATACCAATATTGAACCTTGGAAGGTTACTATAGTAGACACCGGTTATAGTACAATGACTGGCGGGAGAATAAAAAGAATTGAACAATATGTTGAAAATGCTCCCTTTATGATAACTTATGGGGATGGGGTTTGTGATGTTGATATTAATAAATTGGTAGACTTTCATAAGTCGCATGGTAAAATTGCGACTCTTACAGCTGTAATGATAGAGCAACAAAAAGGTATTTTGGATATAGCAGAAAATAATTCTGTTCGTTCGTTTCGCGAAAAAAGCCTTTCTGACGGAGCGTTGATAAATGCTGGATATATGGTTGTTCAACCAGAAATATTTAATTATATTGAAGGTGATGATACTATTTTGGAAAGAGAACCATTAGAGTTATTGGCAAATGAAGGTCAACTCATGTCATATATGCATAAGGGTTTTTGGCAATGCATGGATAATGCAAGAGAAAAAACTATTTTGGAGAATATTTGGGATGCGGGGATGGCCCCTTGGAAAAAATGGACAGACTAATTATTTAACAAATCAACATAGTAATCATCGATACTTTCTTTAAACGAACGAAAAGGAAACCAATCTGTATCTTGATTGATTTTAATAATTGAGGGCTGCAAAGAAATAAAAGGGTCAGGATCTTTTCCATAAACGATAGTTGCCTCTGTTGAGACTAAGGATTTTAGTTGTTCTGTGTATTCTTTTAAAGGTTTGTAATTTCCGTTAGCTATATTATAGATTTCGCCATTTGCCCCCTTTTTGCCTAAGGCGATTAAAGCACTTGCTGCATCGTGAACATCTAAATAATCCCAATTTTGATGACAAGATGATAAATAGGTGATTTTATTTGAATTTAGATTTAAAAATAATGTTGGCAACATACGTTTAGGAGGTTCATATTTGCCTATCAGCGAGAATATTCTCGCCCAGATCCAATCTATATCGTTTTTTTGTGCAAAAGTTTTTGTTTTCACACAAGCTTCGTATTTTGCTTTTCCATATGCCGTAATAGGATTTGCAGTTAAATCTTCAGTGGTCAAAGTATTCATTGGGACAATTCCATATTCCGCTTGTGAGCCAGTACATATAAAACGCGAACAACCGCATTGAACAGCGGATTTAATGGCATAAAGAGAATAATCAATGTTTTTTCTTTGATCATTGATAGAAACTCCATCTGTCCACATTAAGTGATAAAATATATCGCAACGATTGTTAATATACTGATTAATATACAAATAATTATCTGGTTCTAGTTCGATTATATGCAACAGAGGGTTTGATGAAGGGAGTCTAAAGTTGTGAAGAGAATTTGGTCTTACTATAGCAAAAACTTCAATTCCTTCCAATAATAATTCAGTTACTAATGTGGCACCCGTAAATCCAGCAGCGCCTGTTACAATTGCACTTTTAAAATTTTTCATATTTTAAATATATCACCATAGCAGTAATTGGTAAATATTTTTGAATGTAGATAATATAGTATAATTGTAAATTATTATTTTTATTTCGTATAATAGTTATATATTTGTTTTAAAATTCAAACTAAAGTTATATTGAATAAAGGATAAAGAATTAATATGAAAAAAATTTCTATTTTGATACCTTGCTTCAACGAAGAGAAAAATGTAGAACCTATGGTGTCGACAATAATAAAAATCATGGAACAGTATTCTGGAAAATATTTTTATGAGGTTATTTTAAGGGACAATGCTTCTATCGATAATACGCTGAATGTTATGAGAGAATTAGCTCAAAAAAATAAAAATATTAAGGTAATAGCTAATGCTAGAAATTACGGAACAAATACAAAAAAAGATTCTTTTTGCGGTAGAGTATCAGGCGATGTTGTTATATCGATTGCTTGTGATTTTCAAGACCCTCCAGAACTTATTCCTGATTTTATTAGTTGGTGGGAAAAGGGATATGAAGCGGTTTGCGGAAAAAAGATTGCCAGCAAAGAAGGCTTTATAAAATATGGATTAAGACAAATATTTTATAGTATAATTGAAAATTTTTCTGATACACCTCAGTATAGTAATATTTCTGGGATTGTATTGATGTCAAGGCGCCTATATGATTTGAGTACAAAGTACAATGATTCATATTTTAGATATTTTATAGCGGATATTGGATATGAAGTAAAATTCATAGAATATGAACAACAAAAAAGGAAATCGGGAAAATCATCATATAATATTTGGAGATATTTATCATTTGCGATTGATTCGTTGGTTTCTGTTTCTACTGCGCCATTAAGATTAGCTTCGGTTTTAGGTTTTATTAGTTCTTTTGGTTGCTTAATTATAGGTTTCATATATTTAATTTATAAATTAATTTTTTGGGACAGCTTTGTTGTTGGAACAGCGCCAATGGTTATAGGTATGTTTTTTTTAGGGTCTGTGTTATTATTTTTTATAGGCGTTGTAGGGGAATATGTTGGAATAATATTGAAAACTGTCACAAAACAAGCGCCACCGATTGTTAAAGAGTTAATTAACTTTGAGGATATTGATAATGATCCCTATTTATTTAAAATTCCCGATGCAATTGATGATAAATAAATCATATTATAGATAAAATTAATATCTTATTGAAGTATTACATATAATATTTAAGGACTTATAGATATGAAAAAAAGAGTAGCGGATATATTAGTTGAAACATTAATTAAATTAGGAATAACGGATTGTTTTTCTGTTGTTGGTGGAGGTGCTATGCATTTAAATAATGCATTTGTGCTTAAGAAAGACTTAATTAGAACAATATATAATCATCACGAACAGGCATGCTCGATGGCTGCAGAAGGGTATGCAAGGCTCTCCGGGAAAATGGCTGCAGTTTGCGTTACAAGTGGTCCAGGCAGCGTGAATGCATTAAATGGTGTTCAGGGAGCATGGGTTGATAGCGTTCCAATGATAGTTATTTCTGGTTATCCCAGATATGAAACCACTGTTCCTTTTTGCGGTTTAAACCTTCGTTCGAGGGGGGTCCAGGAAAATGATATAGTATCCATGGTATCTGGAATTACAAAGTATGCAAAAACAATTCTTGATCCTGTGACGGTTAAATATGAAATAGAAAAAGCTATTTATATTTCTCTCGCTGGTAGAAGAGGACCGGTTTGGATAAATGTTCCTCTTAATGTTCAGGGTGCTTTAGTAGAGGAAGATTTGCTTATTTCCTTTGACGCTGAAAAAGAGATTGAATATAAAACTAAACATATTACTTCAGAACAGTTAAATACATTTCAACATATTCTAGATAATTCCGAACGACCGGTTATTCTAACTGGCTCTGGAATTAGAACCGGAAATGCTATTAATCTTTATAAACAATTTATAAATACAATTGATATTCCTATAGTAGGAGGAGCGCTTCAATCAGATATAAATTATAATGGTGAAAAAAATTATTTTGGAATGTCGGGTTCTGTAGGTCCGAGGGCTGGAAATTTTATTTTAGAAAAATCAGACTTAATTATTGTATTGGCTAATAGTTTGCCTTATACACAAACCGGGCATGAAGTGTTTAATTTTGCTGCAAATGCAAAGTTTATTATGGTAGACGCAGAAGAAGATGAGGCAAAAAAAGAAGGGCTTCATATTGACTTAAGTATTATTTGTGATATAAAAGAATTTTTTGAAAAAGCAGTTGAACATGGAATTCATTATACATCTTCAGAAGAGTGGATGAATCATTGTAATTATATCAAAAGTTCTTTTTCAAAGTATGAAATGTTAGAACGACATGGATCTTTTGAAGATAACGAAAGAGTTCCTGCACTTCTGTTTTGGCAATACTTTATGAAGCGTGTTCAAAATAACGCTGTTATTAATTTAGGAAATAGCAGTAGTGTCACTGGTCTTCTTCAGGAAGGGATTGATTATCCAGATCAAAGGGTTTTGATAAATTATAAATGTGGATCTATGGGAGACGATATTACTCAAGCCATAGGCGCTGCAACATACAATTCTACTGTTCCTCAATACTGTATAACTGGAGATGGTTCTGTAATGATGAATATTCAAGAATTTCAGACTATTCGTCATTATGGTTTTCCGATTAAAACAGTTGTGTTTAGTAATAATGGATATGGTGGGATAAGAAACACATGCGAAAACTTTTTCGATGGAGTTTATAATGGTTGTACGCCTGAGAGCGGAATAAGCTTTCCGAACTTTGAAGATGTGGCTAAAACTTTTGGACTTTCATTTAGGAAATGTTTAAATATTGGAGAATTAGATGAAGCAATTGATTGGATTGTTTCTCAAAATAATTCGTGTATTTTGGAAATATGTGAAAGAATTGATGAGATAAAGGGACCCAAACTAGCATCGGTTATGGATGAAGAAGGAAAATTTTATACTCCTCCTTTATATGATCTTAGTCCATTATTGGAAAGGGATTTTATAAGAAAACTATTATTAGGATAAAAATTTAATAGTGGTTTGAACAGAGAAATGGGAGATAATAAAGATTATACTTGTATAAAAAGAAAAAGTTACATATGGAATTTTATAGCAACTACTATAAATGCATCAGAGGCGGTGTTGGTTTTAGCATTTGCATCTAGAATTGTGTCACTAGATGATGTTGGCATTTTGACATTTGGATTTGTTATAGCGAACCTTATGCTCTGTATAAGTAAATATGGCGTTAGAAATTTCCAAGTGTCTGATGTGAATTATGATTATTCGTTTTATGATTATTTTTTGTCTAGGCTAATGACTATAATATTTGCGCTGGTTGCTATTTCTATTTTTGCTTTTTTCTCTGTATTATTGAATGATTATAGTTTAAAAAAATTATTTTCCACTTTGATAATTATTTTTATTTATCAGATTGAAGCTTTTGAAGATGTTTTTGTTGCAGAATTTCAAAGAAAAGGACGACTTGATATTGGAGCTATGCTTTTCTCTTTTCGCTGGTTGATTACTATTTTTGCTTGGATTATTGGATTAGTTGTTTTTAAAGATATCTTTATTTCTTCGTTGATTTCTTTTTTAATAGATTTGATTTTTGCCTCTGTTACATGCACTTATATTTTTAAAAATGTTATGAAAAGAGACAAATTTGATAAAAAAAAGTCTTTAATGATTTTAAAAGAATGCTTTCCATTATGCGCTATGCTAACATTATCAATGTATATTCCTAATGCTGCTAAGTATGCAATAGATAATAATATGAATGAAAGTGTTCAAGCAATATTTGGATATATTTCTATGCCAATTTTTGTTTTAGATATAGTATCATTTGTTGTATTTCAACCGCTATTGCTTGAAATTTCGCAGGATTGGAATAAAGAAAAGTATAAATCCATAATTAATAAATTAATTAAATTGTCTTCTTTTATTGCTATTATTTGTTTAGGATACACGTTTTTTGCATTTTTTGCTGGTATTCCACTATTGTCTTTATTGTATGGCTTAGATTTAAATGATTATAAACTCTGTTTTATGATATTAGTATACGGCAGTATATCTTTAGCCTTTCTTGGAATGTTTGTATCAGTTTTAACAATTATGAGAAAACAAATAGCGTCAATGTTTGTATATTTATTTGTTTCTATTGTGCTTTTTGCTTTAGTTAATGTTGTTTTTTCTCACTCTGAAATGTTGATGATTACAATAATAAATATTTTGTGTATAGTTTTATTAACTATAATGCTCGGTGCATTAATGATAAAAACACTTTTAGGAAAAATTTGGAGTTGATTTTTTAAGAGAAAATTTTTATGTTATAATTATTTCAAATATTTAAGGAGACTAAAATGATGCTAAACAACTCAACTATATTGATAACGGGTGGCACTGGATCTTTTGGAAATACTTTCGTTCCTATGACACTTGCAAAATTTAATCCTAAAAAAATAATTATTTATAGCCGCGATGAAATGAAACAATGGAATATGGCTAAAAAGTTTCCTAACGATTCCAGAGTTAGATTTTTTATAGGTGACGTCAGGGATAAAGAAAGACTTTATAGAGCTCTTGATGGAGTTGATTTTGTTGTTCATGCCGCAGCAACTAAAATTGTTCCGACAGCAGAATATAATCCGTTTGAATGCATAAAAACAAATGTAAACGGAGCAATGAACCTTATTGATGCTTGTATAGATATGCGTGTAAAGCGTTTGGTTGCGTTATCAACCGATAAAGCCAGTCAACCTATAAATTTATACGGTGCAACCAAACTTTGTTCAGATAAACTGTTTATTGCAGGCAATTCTTATTCTGGCGGCAGAACAAAATTTTCTGTAGTTCGTTACGGAAATGTTATGGGGTCAAGAGGCTCTGTTATTCCTTATTTTATTGAAACGTCAAAAACCGGAAAACTGACAATAACAGATAAACGAATGACAAGATTTATGATATCGTTAGAACAAGGTGTAGAATTAGTTTGGCATGCGTTTGATGATATGGAAGGCGGAGAGATATATGTTAAAAAGATACCATCAATGAATATATGTGACATAGCTACTGCTGTTGATTCGTCTGCTGAACAGATTGAAGTAGGAATCAGACCCGGTGAAAAACTTCATGAACAAATGATTGGAGTTGAAGATGCTCCGTTTACTTATGAGTATCCTGAACATTTTAAAATCTTACCGCAGATATGTAATTGGGGTGATATTAAAGACATGATTAAAGGCGGGGAACTTGTTCCGAAAGGATTTAGTTATACTTCGGACAATAATACAGAATGGATGTCTATTCCGCAGTTGAAAGATTGGATTAGCGAGAATTCTAAAAAAATTGGCAGCATATAATAGAGGTAGCTTGCATATGAAAAAGGTTTTAGACGTTATTGAAACCGATAGATTGTTGTTGAGAGGTATTGATGAAAATGATGCCGATTCGATAGTTAAATGGCGATCAAATTCTGATGTTTATAAGTATTTTAAATCTTCTCATAAAATTACGCTTCAAGAGCATCTAAATTGGTATCATAATATTTATTTAAAAAATTTTGATCGATTAGATTGGATATGTATTTCAAAAAACAATTATTCTAAAATCGGTGTTTTTGGTTATTCAATCGATAATGATAAGGCTGAATTGCATTACATTCTAGCGCCAGAAGAACAACACAAAGGATATGCTTATGAGGCACTTTCAGGTATTATTAATTATATAAAAAATAATAAAAGGGTTCATTATATTTTTGCTGAGATACATGAATCAAATATGCCTTCGATTTCTTTGATTAGAAAATTGAATTTTGAACTTGTAAATAATGATGGTCATTTTAATGTTTTTGAATTAACAATATAATTATCTTTGCATTAAAGAGATTGTACAGCAATATTGAAATTAATTAATAGATGAAATATTTAGAAGCTACGGGACAACCCGTGGCTTTTTTGTTGGATGAGTATATTATGTTGGAAATTGTTTATGAAATAGACACTTTTCGATATGAATGAATAATGACAAAGATTATACATATGGTAAAATAAAAGTGTAAAAAGCGAGCAGAATATATATTTAATCCGTTCGCGAATCTTGTTAGACACTATAAGTTAATAAACCCTTTCAATATGAACAGGATTCGTGATGAAGCGTAGCATCACGTATCCTGTTCATACAATTTAACGATAAATATGAATTAATTGTAAACAAAATGTTTATAAATATTTAATGAAATGGGGGTTTAATTAAGATTTACCCTTTGGTATAATAATTTTAACTGGAATGTTATGTGACGGGAGTAGTGCGTCTATGTCCGACTATTTGTGGCTGAACCCATTCTTTATCATATATGCAGTGGCTGTTATATTTATATTAGGTTTACTTATTGGTAGTTTTCTAAATGTTTGTATATACAGGATTCCGCTCGGACAGAATATAGCTATCAGCAGATCACATTGTATGAAATGTGGACATGTTCTTAAATGGTACGAACTGATTCCTCTTTTCAGCTGGCTGATTCAGGGTGGCAAGTGCAGATCCTGCAAAGAGAAGATATCAATTCAATATCCTATTGTTGAACTTGGAAATGCTCTTAGCTGGATGGCAATCTTGGCGATATGGGGATTCAGACCTGTTACGATTCTATATTGTGCATGTGCTTCGTGTATGATAGTTATTTCTATTATTGATGAACGCACTAAAGAGATTAATTTAGGCTTGAATTTGTTTATAGGTCTTTTAGGAATTGCTAGAGTAGTATTAGACTATAGAAATTGGTTATATTTTGTGATTGGCTTATTTGCTGTAAGCATTCCATTTCTAATTATTGTAATTGTATCTAAGGAAAGAGCCATGGGCCTCGGAGATGTCTACCTAATGGCTGCAGCCGGATTGCTGCTTGGATGGAAACATGTTTTATTAGCCACGGTTATTGGTTGTACTTTGGGAAGCATAATTCATTTGATTCGAATGAAGATAAGCAAAAAGGGTAAAGAACTAGCTTTTGGGCCATACCTTTGTTTAGGCATATATCTTACAATCCTTTTTGGAAACCCAATATTGAAATGGTACATATCGTTTTTAGTTCATTGATTTTTAAGCTTTAAAGCTTGAAATATATCCGAAATAATCGGAAATAAAAAATTACTCATTGAAAGGGGACAAAATAATGGATCAAAGGTTGTTGTCCATTTATATCGGCGCTGAGGTCATCAGAGTTGTTGATGCTACGCGAAAGTCGGCAACTAATATTACTGTCAACAGCGTTGATGAAGTCAGTACACCTGCAGGTAGCTTTGACGATGGTTATATCACCGATATACTTGAAATCGCCAGTGCTATTCGCGGAAAAATCATTGGAAAGGCCAGTAAGGCTAAGGCTATTTTTACCATTTCTTCCAAGAAAATAGCCAGCAAGGAAGTAGTTATTCCTTTTGTTAATGGTAAAAAGAAGATTGATTCTGTACTCACAGCAAATTCGAGTGAATATTTCCCGATGTCGACTACTGGAGATTTTCTTTTTGCATACAATGTAATGGAAACTTTCCAAGATGATGAAGGCAAAAAACTAAGAATTAATGCTGTTGCTGCTCCTAAGGATTTAGTTGAGTGTTATTATGAAGTAGCTGATGAATTGAAACTTTCTGTTTACGATATTGATTATGTCGGAAACTCTGTTCAGCAGCTTTTGAAGCTTCAGATGAGCAGCAATGAGAATGAGACAAATCTTGTATTGCAGATTGAAAAAGATGCCACATTCGTTAACATAATGGCAGGTAAGGATATCATCCTTCAGCGATCTGTTCCTTATGGTAAAAATGCTGTTATTAATTCGATAATGGAGATCAAAAAACTTACTGAAAAGGAGGCTATTGAACTCCTTAGAGATAAGGACAGAATGGACAGGAGTGTATCTGATGAAGAGTATTCGGAAGCTGTACGTTATTTGATTTCTTCAATTGGACGTATCGTAGAATACCATAGATCACGTAACCCTGAGAGAATTATTGACGGCATTAAAGTGTTTGGTGAAGGTGCGTCTATTGCCGGAATCGATGAAGTTTTAAGACAGGAACTTGGCGCAGAAGTTACCAGATTTAATACTCTTAATGGCGTTAGGGTTTCTCAGAAATCATATTTATCTTCTGATCAGGCTTTGAGATTTCTTGCTTGTTTTGGCGCTGTTTTGAGCCCCATCGGTCTTAAGATTGGAAAAGAAAAGAATAAAGAAGCTTCGAGCGCACTTCTTGATAAAATATTGATTGCAGTTGTTATAGTTGCTTTTCTTGTAATGGCTGCCATTTGTGCTTCATATCAATTTAAGTATGTATTTAAGAAAGCTGATGTTGATTTCAAGAAACAGAAGATTTCCGAAATGGAAATTGCCGAAAAAGTCGCTAATGAATACGAGGCTACTGTAGAAGCATATAATACTGTGAAGGTATTTGTGGATACAACACATTCTGAAAACATTATGCTTTACAAGTTTTTAAATGATTTAGAAGATATAATTCCTACCGGTACTGTAGTAGATAATATTGTCGCAAACGAAGGAATTATAACATTTAATGTAAAATCTCAAAGTAAAGAAGCAGTTGCTGATACATATGTAAAATTAAACAATCTTGATTATGTTGTCAGCACCGAGTTGAGAACTATTAATGAATACGATAAAGACATTGTAGTCAGTGATAAAGGTGAAATTTTAATTGATGAAGAAGAAGCTTTGATGCGTGAAGAAGATCCTTATAATTATACAGATCATTATGATGAATACAATATTATTGTAGTCGTTAGAGATCCAAATTATATTATGGGTTCTTCAGAAGCTGTTAAAGTTACTGACGAGACTCCTGAAACAAATAATGAAGGGGGTGAAGAATAATGAAAATATCTGATAGAGATAAAAAATTAATTCTTTTTGTTTTACTTGTTGCAGTTATTGCTTTACCCATCTTTCTTTTTATCAAACCTAAAAATCAGAGTATTAAAGATTTAGATGCTGAATTGGTTGGATTGAATGACAGATACAATTATCTGAAAGAATTATCTGAAAAACAACCTGGGTATGAAGCAAAAATTGCAGAATTGAATCAAGAAAGAGATAAAATGATTCAAGAATTTGCTGGCGGTATTAAGTTAGAAAACACTATTATGTTTTTAAGAGGGGTTGAGTTATCTGATTCACCAGTAAGATCGATGGTTATTTCTTTCATGGCTGATGAGGAAACTCCTATTACTGAAGCCAGTGTTAACGAAAATGGTGAATATGTTGAACCTTTGGTAGCGATAAAATCTTCTGCAAATGTTGTTTATAAGGGTCAATATGATGATGTTAAGGAATTTATAAACTTTATCTATAATTATGAAGATAAAATGAATATTTCTTCTATTTCTTTATCATTAGATCATTCAACTAACGAAATAAACGGTTCGTTTACTCTTGATCAATATGCTATTTCTGGAAATGGAAAGGATGTTAAAAACGCCAATATTCCTTCTATGGAACACGGCACTGATAGATTATTTGAGCTTGTTCTTGATAATGATGGTAATCCTTTGACACCTGAAAGCAAATTAGGTATTAAGGTTGATGAAGAGGAAATTGAAGAAGAAGTTGAAGTGATTGAAAACACTGAAGAATAGTGTTTGTATTTCTGTTATTATTGCGTTTCATGATTTTGAAACGCAATAATAACAAATTAATGATTGTTAATTGGTTTTTTATATATTTACAATTTTCTTGTGAATATATAAAAGATTGAATTAGTAATAATAATTTAATCTAAAGGAGGTAAAAAATTGAAAAAAAGAAATGCGATAATGTTTTTCAAAAAGAAAAAGAACAATAAAGCATTTTCTCTTGTTGAAGTTCTTTGTGCGATTGTTTTATTGGCTCTTATTGCAACTCCGATTCTTCAAGCATTTTATTCTGGTTTAAGCTTGAATATTAAATCAAGAAAATTGTTAGCTGCTGCTGATTTAACATCTGATACATGCGAATTTATTTCTGGACTTGTTTTTGATGATTATAATTATAAAAAGACTGTTGGTGCTACAAAAACTGATAAAAATGTTCCTGGTTTGAAATCGTATTATTTTAGCGATGAAACAAAAAAGATCAATAAATTGATTTTATACAATAAAGGAACTAAGCAGAAAACTGTATTTAATACTGATGGTACTCATGAAGATCTTCATTCTGGTTTGGTATATCCCGGTGGACCGGAAGCTTATTATTTAAGTATTTATACCGATAATGATAATGGTCACAGAAGCAACAATTCGGATTATAACAGATCCCTTAAATTAGAAGAAATTGAAGCTGATGGTTTTAAGTTTAATATGGTTATTACCACGTATTTTGATGGTAAGATTTCAGATACTGACTGTTCAGATTATAAAAGTAATAATTATTATTGTTATGATGTATTAGTTGAAGTATATGATTATAATACAGGTAAATTCTTGTCTTCAGCTACAACGAAAATTGCTAATAAGTATTGATAGAAGGAGAAAGTTATGATTAAGACTTTTTACGAAAAAAAACATAAAGGTATTGCAATGGTTACTGTTATGATTACCATTATGTTTTTATCTATTATTGCAACTACGATGCTTTATATTAGTTCAACTAATTATGCAATGAAGACCGCTAATGTTAATGGAAAGAAGAATTTTTATCAAACAGACGCGGCTTTGGTTGAAGTTGTTACCGGTATCAGAAATGAAGCCATGAGTGGTGGGGATCCTGTGACACATATTAAGGAGTTAACAACAGATTCAACACTTCCTTTGGACAAGGATAATCCCGGTAATTATAACATTACTACTATTGTCAATAAGATTAATGGAACTAGTTTAAGCGGTACTGCAACAAAATGTGTAGATGGAGATTATACTTACCAATCTTTAAATAATCAGATTGTTGTTACCGGTCCTACTAATAATGTTACTACATATACTTTTAAAGACATCGAAGTAATTCATACAAATTCAGAAGGCTTCACAAATTCAGTAAAAACTGATTTGAAAATTGATATTTTTGAAAAAACATCCGCCGGTGGATCTGCGGGTGGAGTAGGCTCGATGTCTATGCTTTTGGATGCAAAATTATCAACATCTGAGGCTCAGTTTAAGATGATGACTCTACAGGGAAACAGTTTTATTGCTGACTTCAGTAATGGTGCTACGGGTGTAGGAAAAGATAAGGACGGAAATGAATATGGAACTTTTGTTAAACCTGGAACTGAAGCCCTTCATTTAAGTAGTCAAAGCAGAATAAACCTTGTTGGTTCAAATAATGTTATTTATGGTGATATGGTATTAGAGGGTGGCTCTTGCGTAGCTGTTTATGGTAAATTAACAGTTTTTGGAGATATTAAAGTTACTGATAGTTCCAATTTGGTATTAGCAGATGGTTCTGAATTATATATGCTTAATCATGATACATATCTTCCAGGCAGAAATACTTTTTGTTCAATCAATACTAACGGCAATCCTAATGGCATTTATCCTGCTTCCTATACAGTAAATTATGTTACAAAGGAAAATTTTATTAGTTTTGCAGAATCTGTTAATGCAAACGATCCTAGTAATTATGGTTTAATAAATAAAATTTTCAAGCCTTGTTTCCCTGGTAATAAAAGAATATGTGATTTGCCGAACGTTAATACTGGCTCCATTACTTTTAATACTGTTGCGAACACTTATCAAGGCGGTCTTTCTGTAGATTCGGATGGTAATGATGGTGTAGCATATGAAATGAATAGCAGTATTTATAATTTTGATAAATTTGGTTTACGTATAATTCCCGGTAACCCTTGGGATACTAATAAACATAGAGTTAATGGTGGATCAGATTTTACAAATAAACTAATTATTTATGTTGGTGGTCGTGATATAGAGTTAACACAATCCACTCCAAACACAACTTGGATCTCTAAAACAAATGTTTGTGGACATATTCAGCACGGTGTAACTTTATCAAACATAGGAACTGATCAGTTTAATTATATTACTGCAGGAAAAGGTGATGATGAAAGTGCTGCTTATGATAATGATTATAATCCATTTAATCATGTAAGTATGACATTAGGAAGTTATCAGATTAACGGTAAATTTGGAAAAATCTTCGAGAAGGATTGCAATTCGTACGTTGATAATATGTTTACGTATTCTGGCGGAGGCGGTGGTAATTCATCGAAGACTTATTCTAGTGCATTATCAATGAGTGATTATTCTAGAGATTTTGATTTTGAGAATTAAGGAGTCTTGTATGAATAAGAATTATAAAGGTCTTTCGTATTATGAATTGATTATTGTAATTGCTATTATGTCATTAATGGTTGGTTTTACTTCTATCGGTATTGGTACTGTATATAATAATAATGCTAAAAGGGCTACCGATAAACTTGAAACCTCGTTAAAAGCGGCAAAAAACAATGCTATTTCACGTGGATCTGCTAATGGATATTTAAATTTATATTATTTAGATGGAACTTTATATTCAATAATTGGTTCCGAAACTGACGATACTTTTAATTTTTCTACTGATACCAGACAAAGAGAGATTATTTCGAATAATATTGATGAGATATATTTTAAATATAAAATTGGATCAGTAAATAATACTCTTTTTATGACAAACGGTACTTTAATATCAATAGGTTTCAAACAATCCACGGGTCAATTAAGAGGATTTAAAACTCCATATGCAGGTTCAACTGTCTATGCTAAAGATGGATTTACGATAGTAGTTGAAAAAGGCAACACGAAAAGCGTTATTAAAGTTAATGAGTTAGGTAATATTCAAATACAGTAATTAATAGGAGGATAATTATGAAAAAAAATACTAAAGGTTATACCTTAATAGAATTATTAGTTTCTATTGCTGTGTTTGCAATTGTTATGGTAGGTATTGTTTCAATTATGTCTACTTCAGTTAGCGTTTATTCTAAAGGAAATCTTGATGTTTCTATTCAAGAAGACGCTCAAATAGTAGCAAATACTTTAGAGGAAATATTGTGTGATGCTACTTCAATTAGTACTGGTTCAAGTACTGTACATAATGATGTTACAAATACCGAAGTGGGTGTTAGTGGATATAAATGCGAATGTGTTAAGTTGAATTATAATGCGACACAGAATAAATGGAGCACGCCAGGTAAGGATCGTTATTTCTTTTATACATTAAATAATAAATTATATTATATTTTAAATGGTGGTAGTCCGGTTCTGCTTGCTTCTAATGTTAAGTATTTCACTATAGAAAATTATAATCAGGATAAACAAGTTACTCTTGGTTCGGATTCTGAACTTTATAATCAAGCTGTTATTAAGATTACTTTTGATAATAAAGAAACTACTTATAATCTTAGTAGAAATGTATATTTTAGAAATCCTGTTGAAAATGTTGCTTTTAATTCTATTGATAATTTTAAAGGCGGTTCAAATTCCGGTGGAAACAACGATGGCTCAATTAGTCTTGATGTTAAGAGATTCCATACCTATAATTTAACTGCTGATTATCAAATACGATATGATTGTAAAATATATAAAGATGAAGTTGAAGAAGGTGGTCCTTCTGTTGGGTCTGATCCTACTACTGCAGTATACGATGATACATTTTTTACGTTATCTGCTGCTAATGATGGTCCTAAATTAACTTCCGGTTATGAAGATGCAACTACTTATTATTTAAAAACATCTTCTGGTGTAAATAAACTTAAAAGTTCTGCCTTACAGGGAAAGAGCTTTAAGATAACTGGTTATAAAGATAAAGCAAAAACACAGCAGGTTGTTATTAATTTGGATGTTGTTGATATTAGTATAAAATCCGATGGTGTTCTTGCTCAGCAACATAAAGATGGAGATGTTAATGGCGAAGGCTTTCAATCTCCAATTGAAGTTACAGGCATTGATATAAATGAAGGTTTAAAAATAGGTAAAGATAATGGCGGAATAAACATGAAGGCCAGGTATGGGTTTAAAAATAGCTCGGGTACTATTGGTGTAAATGAGTTTAATTCTTTTAATCCTATTTCCGCATGTTTTGATGGAAGAATATCTGATTATTCTGATTATGTTTGGGAATATAAAATTAAACAAAGTATTTATAATACTTCGTATTCTGACAATCCTAAATTTGGTTTAGCTCCGGATCCTTTTAGCGGAGGATTAATGGCAATCGGTCCCAACTCCAGATTGAATAGTGATGGACAAGGAAAATCATTAATAGGTAAGAAAGACCTGTGGATTTATTATGATGTTGACATTGAGGGTCAGGGATTTACTTACGATCTTCCTGTATTTACTGTAAAATATACTGCTTTAGGTACTGGATTATAATTATATATAATATTTTATATGTTGTTGTTTGGGCTTGACAATAAGTCAAGCCCAAATTTATTAGAAATACTTTTCAACTATATATTAATTAAGAATAAGAAGTTGAATATAACAATAATACTAGATTATGATTAATAATATAAGTTGGACGTCTGTGTTATTATATTTATTGAGAAATATTTCTATGGAAAAAAAAGTCATAAAAATAAAACATAATAAATATATTTTTTGCTTGATAACCGAAATTATAATTGCATTTATATTAGGTGGTTTATTGTCAATCTATTTAGGTCCTGTATTAGGATTTGGTATAGTTGTTGTTATTTCCTTATTTAATTATTTTCCATTAAAAAAAATATGGAAGAAAAAAGAATTATTATTTGATTTTAAGAATATTTTACTTGGTTTTTTTGGATCAATTGGTATTTCTTTTATTATGTGGTATTTGATTGAAAATCTTTTAAACCCCTCATTTGATAGTATTTCTTTTCTATTAATTATATTTTTGTTCTTGTTTTCGTTACCTTTGTTTGTTCTTATACATTCGTATTTTGAAAAAAAATATGAAAAATATAATAAATCTTTACTCTCTGATAGATATATTTTTTTCTTGCCTTATGTATTTTTGTTTTTGTTTATCTTCTTTATTCAACCTTGCGATATTTATTTAAATAATTATGATGAGATTCCTATATCTCTTTGGGATTCATTTATATCTATGATATATTATTTTCCCGTTTTTTTACTTTTCCTGTTTTTATTGGTATGCTTACCAACATTTATAGTCAAGATAATTACGGCGATATTTTCTTCGTTTATTGTTTGTTCATATATTCAATTGCTTTTTTTTAACAAATATATAGGTTTATTAATAGGCGGAAATTATATTTGGAGAGACCATAAGACATATTCTTTGATAAATCTATCAATTTGTCTTTTTATTATTTTAGTTGCCGTAATTTTTTTGTGTTTTTCTAAGACAAATAAAATATATATTTATCTTAATATTGCTATTATTTTTATATTATTTACTTCACTTTCATATTTATTTATTGTATCTCCTAAAGAATCTATTATTAGTAGAAGCGAGAAAGATTTTTATTATTTTGATAGTACGGAACAGTTTACGGTTGGTAATGACGAAAATGTTATATTTCTAATTGCGGATGCAGTTGATAATTCTTTTGTTAAAACAATATTAAATGATGATCCGTCTTTTTTTGATGAACTTAGTGATTTTACATTATATTCCAATACATGCAGTGTATATGATTGGACTAGTTATTCTGTTCCACAAATGTTATATGGATATACTCAAAAAAAAGGAACTGAAAAAACCATTCCATTTATGAGTCGTTTTTCAAATAATGGTTATCGTTTTTTATTTTATTGTCATTCTGTATTAGATGCACCAGGAAATCCAGAGCAATTTATTTCAAATTACAAATATTTGGAAGATGCAAGTTCTGTTATGTACATAAATAAAAAAAATGTTAGGGAATGTTATTTACGAATTGTTTTTTACCAAATTTTACCATGCATTTTGAAAAATTCAGCCGAGATAAATAAGGTAAATTTTGATATTTGTTTAGAGTTTCCTAAAGATGATAAATATATATATAAAATTGCAAATATTGAATTTGATCAATCGTTAGCTCTTTCTTATAATGAATATTCTTCAAAATGTTTTATATATCAACATATTGAGGGAGCTCATTATCCTTGTGATGATTGTGTTAATGAATCAAAATATTGTTTAAGTATATTTAAAAAATATATATATCAATTAAAAGAACTAGGAGTTTACGATAATTCTGTTATTATAATTGCTTCCGATCATGGAATTCATGATGGAGTAGAAGGATATCCATACCCTACGGCTAGTACTCCAATGTTTTTGATTAAAGGAAAGAATGAAAAACATGATAAAATAGTAATATCTAATAAACCCTTTTATTTTCAAGATATTCAGGCTACTGTTCTGAAATATTCGGGATTATATAATTCCGAAGATTATGAGTTATTTGGAAAAACAATAGATGATTTTTCTGAAGATGAAATTAGAAAAAGGGTTTGGTTTGATTCGGATATTGGCAAAGATACAAGAAAATACACATATAGCGGTGATACCACAGAATTAGAAAGAGTGGTAAATGAAAATATATATGAAAGTGTAGATAATGTTGAATTTGATTTCAAAGATTTACTTTAATAATTTTTCTAAATATTTTTATAAATGACGCTCTTTGAAATATTTTTCGTTTTTTACTTTCACTATGATTTTTGAAAACAATCATATTATTAGTTGGGCATTTTTATTTTGATAAATAGGCAATATTATATTGCTTTGATTGAAGTATTTTTATTTTTCAATAGTTTTTTATATACAATTTTGGCTTTAATAATTCTTTATATTTTTACGATTTTATTTTTTCATTAATAAAATGTTTTACTTGGAGTATTTATTAGTTTTGTATAAAAAGTTTCATATATTTTATGTTTAAAAGAAAGGAAAAATATGGAAAAAAAGTTGTTTTGCCAAGTATGCTTGGAACGTTTGTTGTATTTATTGTACATACATTTTTATATTCGTTGTTTTTTGAAAAAGGTATAAATAATATTATTTATTATTTATTTCTTCTGTATTTTTTATTATTTTTTCCTTAGCTTATTTTTTTACCAATCGATACATATCATATATTGATAAAAATTCAAAAATCTTTATAATATTACTTTTGTTTGTATTTTTGTTGTGGTTTGTTTGGATGTATTTTGGGGAAACCAAAATAGAATTTTTTGATATAAATTATTGTTTAAGACATAAAATCTTATTTCCGTTTTATTTTTTGGGTTTAATTATATCTATTGTTTTTATTTTGTTTCTTTTTGGGAAAAATAAGAATGAAACAAGTAAATTCAGATTTATTCCTGCGTTTATTATTAAGGCATACAAAGAGTATCATTTAAAAAATGAAATTCCAGAAAATAGAATCGTATATCTTGATAAAAATGAAATAGAAAAATTAAACCATTAGTTATTTTGACATATAGTATACGTAATGATATAATATAACCGTTCAAAAACGGTTATATTTTTTTATAAATTGAACAGAACTCTATCATTATTATCTTATTGGTGATTATATGTCTATTTCAAGAAAACAATTTGATATACTCGAAATTTTAGCTTCTTCAGAAGAACCTTTATCTCAGAGAGAAATTAAGGATAAAAGTGTTCATTCTCTTGGCTCGGTGAACAAAATCGTGAAAGAATTGAACGATAACGGATTGATGAAAGACGGTAAGATAACTAAAGAAGGTCTTTTGGCGCTTGAACCTTATCGCGCTAAAAGAGCTATTTTTATTGCTGCAGGCTTTGGTTCCAGGTTAGCGCCTATTACTCTTAATACTCCTAAGCCGTTAGTGAGAGTAAAAGGTACACGTATCATTGATACTCTTTTAGATGCTTGTCTTCAGGCGGGGATTAATGAGATTTATATAGTTCGTGGCTATCTGGCTGAACAGTTTGATCAGCTTTTATATAAGTATCCAATGATTAAGTTTCTGGAAAATCCAGTGTACAACGAAGCGAATAATATTAGTTCAGGAATGATTGCTAGGAACTTATTATCTAACGCTTACGTATTCGAAGCAGATTTGTATTTGTCCAATCCTGATATTATTAAGAAATATCATTACACTTCAGATTTTCTTACTATTCCCAAGGAAAGAACCGATGACTGGTGCTTTATGGTAAAGGACGGAATTATCAAAGAAGAGAAGGTTGGCGGTATTGATTGTTACCAGATGGTTGGTATTTCCTACTGGAGCGAAGAGGACGGAAAAAAACTTGCGGATGATATTCCTAAGGTTTATTCGTCTCCGGGCGGGAAAGAGCGTTATTGGGAACAGGTACCGCTTGTATATAAGAAAGACCATTATGCCGTAGAAGTTAGGGAATGTCGTGATGAAGATATTGTTGAAATAGACACATTTAATGAACTTAAAGCGATTGATAAAACTTATGATGTATAAACTTGAAAGGTAATAAAATGAACGCAATTAAAAGAAACATCTTATTAAATCCCGGTCCCTCTACAACAACGGATACTGTTAAATACGCTCAGGTTGTTCCTGATATTTGTCCTCGTGAAAAAGAATTTGCGGGTCTTATGAAAGGACTTCGCGAAGATCTTGTGAAAATTGTTCACGGAGATACTGATAAATATACATCTGTCTTATTTTGCGGCAGTGGAACCATTAATATTGATGTTTGTATTAATTCGCTTCTTCCTGAAGGTAAGAAAGTTCTTGTGGTTAACAATGGTGCTTACTCAACAAGAGCAGTAGAAGTCTGTGAATATTATAATCTGCCTCATATAGATTTAAAGTTTCCCGTAGACGAACAGCCTGATTTAAAAATAGTTGAAGAGACTTTAAAGAATAATCCTGATATATCGCTCGTTCATACTACGCATAACGAAACCGGAACAGGTATTTTAAATCCTATTCGTGAAATCGGTGCTTTGGCTCACAGATATGGAGCTGTCTTCACAGTTGATACGACAAGCACATATGCTATGCGACCTATTGATATAGAGAGAGATAATATCGATTTTTGTATGGCTTCAGCTCAGAAGGGGCTTATGGCTTTTACGGGATTAAGTTTTGTGGTCGGAAACAGAGCTATCATAGAAGAATCTAAGAATTATCCCAAACGCAGTTATTACTGTAATTTGTATCTTCAGTATGAGTACTTTGAGAAGACCGGAGAGATGCATTTTACTCCGCCTGTTCAGACGATTTATGCAACCATTGAAGCACTAAAAGAATACTGGGCGGAAGGCGAAGAAGCCAAGTGGGCGCGTCATACCAGAGTATTTAATGCTATTAATGAAGGACTTGATGAACTTGGATTTAAACAGGTAATTAAACCTGAACTCCGTGCTGGATTGGTATCCTCTGCGATTTACCCTGACGATCCTAACTGGAGTTTTGAAAAGGTTCATGATTACTGCTATGAGAGAGGATTTACTATTTATCCCGGTAAGATTTCAACCACAAATACATTCCGCCTCTGCGCACTCGGTGCTATCGATGAAGCGGATATTAAGGATTTCTTTGTAGTATTTAAAGAAGCATTGGTTAATACGGGAGTTCAGATTCCTGTACAGTATAAGTAAGTTGATTTGAAAGTAAAGTTCTGTTAATAAAAGACAGACATTCAGGCAAATTATTACTGAAAGATATATAGAAAAGGACATTTATGAAGACAGCATATACATGTTTTTGCACCGATGTAATTCATGAAGGACATTTGAATATTGTTAATGAGACTCGGAAATACGGCCGAGTGATTATAGGCGCTTTGTCTGACAAAGCCTTAATTCGCTACAACAAATTTCCGACGGTCAGCCAGGATGAACGAGTGAAACTCTACCGTTCACTCGAGGGCGTAGATGAAGTCGTGATTCAGGACGATATGCTTTATGATGATGTGATAAGTCTGATAAAGCCCGATTATATCATCCATGGTGACAACTGGGTTACCGGTCCCGAAAAGACCATCCGAACCCACGTAGAAGAACTCATAAAAGAATATGGCGGCGAACTAATCGATGTTCCTTATACTTATAATGAAAAGGTAAGAAAAATAGACTTACAGCTCAGGGAAAAACTCGCCATGCCTGAATACAGGAGAAAACGCCTGCATGATTTATTAAAGATGACTCCTATCGTAAAAGCAATGGAAGCGCACAGCGGTCTTACAGGACTTATTGTTGAAAAAACTGTAGTTGAATGCGACGGTAAACTCGATCAGTTTGATGCGATGTGGATTTCGTCTCTTTGTGATTCGACAGCAAAGGGAAAGCCAGATATCGAGCTCGTAGATATGACAAGCCGTTTTAGAACGATTGAAGATATTACGGAAGTTACGACCAAGCCTATAATATTTGACGGAGATACAGGTGGACTGACCGAGCATTTTGTATATACAGTTCGAAGCCTCGAAAGATTAGGCGTCAGTGCTGTGATTATAGAAGATAAGACCGGACTTAAAAAGAACTCACTGTTCGGAACTGAAGTTGAACAGACGCAGGCTTCGATAGAAGAGTTTAGCGCTAAAATTTCGGCAGGCAAAAAAGCACAGCTTACTGATGATTTTATGATTATTGCCCGAATTGAGTCTCTGATTCTCGAAAAGGGAATGGAAGACGCTCTTCTGAGAGCCAAAGCGTTCGTTGAAGCAGGTGCTGACGGCATCATGATTCACTCGAGGCAAAAAGACCCTTCGGAAATCCTTGAATTCTGTGATAAATTCCGTGAGGAAGATAAGACTACGCCTATTGTAGTCGTTCCTACGAGTTTTAATTCGATTACTGAAGATGAATTGTCCGAGCACGGAGTAAATGTTGTTATTTACGCCAACCAGCTTACGCGTTCAGCATTTCCTGCAATGCAGCAGACCGCCGAGGATATATTAAAATATCATCGTGCAAAAGAAGTTGATGACAGACTTATGCCTATAAGTAAGATTATTACGCTTATTGATGAAATTTAATGTATCAAATGATGATCGAGCATCGCTAATTAGATTTTCATATACTTTTTATGCTCACGGCGATTTGCTTCTTTTATGAATACTATTTTTTTGGAAATTTTAGAGGACTTGAAATGAAAGTAGAAAATTTTGTAAATATAATTGGTTCCGACTTCTATACCGGTGTTCCTGACAGCCAGTTAAAGGCTCTTTGTAATTTCCTGATGGATAAATATGGTATCAATCCTAAGCATCACATAATTGCTGCGAATGAAGGCAACTGTACGGCTTTGGCTGCAGGTTATCATCTAGCAACAGGGAAGGTTCCTGTTGTTTATATGCAAAATTCGGGCGAAGGAAATATTATCAATCCCGTTGCGTCTCTTTTAAATGATAAAGTATATGCAATTCCAGTAATATTTGTGGTCGGCTGGAGAGGCGAACCTGGCATTCATGATGAACCTCAGCATATATTTCAGGGCGAGGTAACGGTCAAGCTTCTTGAAGACATGGATATTGCTTCTTTTATAATTGGTCCTGAAACCACAGAGGAAGAATTATCTTCAAAGATGACTGAATTCAGGAAGATACTTAATTCCGGCAAAGATGTAGCTTTTGTTATTCGAAAAGGCGCATTAACCGATGCTCCCAAAGTTGAATATAAAAACGACAACAAAATGATTCGCGAAGAAATCATTAAACATATAGTTGATGCAAGCGGAGAAGATCCTATTGTAAGTACCACAGGAAAAGCCTCAAGAGAACTGTTTGAGACAAGAGTTGCAAATAAGCAGAGTCATAAGTACGACTTCCTTACAGTCGGTTCCATGGGCCATAGTTCATCGATTGCTCTCGGCGTTGCAATCAATAAACCCGAGCAGCGTATATGGTGCATAGACGGCGACGGAGCAGTACTCATGCATATGGGCTCAATGGCTGTCATTGGTTCTAATAAACCTAATAACTTAATGCATGTTGTCATCAATAACGGTGCACATGAAACAGTAGGAGGAATGCCTACGGTTGCTTCAAATATAGATTTGGTAGGTGTAGCTAAGGTGTGTGGTTATCCTTATGCAGTATCAGTAAATTCTTTTGAAGATTTAGATAAAGAACTTGAACTTGCAAAGAGAAGAAATGAACTTAGTCTGATAGAAGTTAAATGTTCTATTGGCGCAAGAGAAGACCTTGGAAGACCAACGACCACAGCTCTTGAAAATAAACAAAACTTTATGGATTATCTGAGTACTCTTTAGAATTATATATATCTTTTATGATTTTAATTTGCGTGTGATAAAGGAAAATATAATTTGTTAAAATTTTTGATAATATAGTATAATACTTTATGGATTAATTGGGGTGATTATGGATATAGAAAAACTCAAATCATTTTATAAAAATAAAAAAGTATTAATAACCGGACACACAGGTTTTAAGGGATCTTGGATTTGCCTTTTGCTTGAGTCTCTTGATGCTGATGTGTATGGATATTCTTTGAATGCTCCTACAAATCCTTCGTTGTTTGAACTTTGCGATATTAAGAGCATGATTACACATTTTACCGGAGATGTGAGAGATTTGGATACTTTAAAATATGTATTCAATCAGGTTAAGCCCGAGATAGTTATTCATATGGCTGCGCAGCCAATTGTACGTGATTCCTATAAAGAGCCTGTTTATACATATGATGTTAATGTGATGGGCACAGTAAATGTTTTAGAATGTGTACGTCTGACTGATTCTGTAAAGAGTTTTGTAAATGTTACTACAGACAAAGTTTATCTTAATCGTGAGTTAAATGAATCATTCAAAGAAAATGAAGAACTCTGTGGTTTTGATCCTTATTCGAATTCAAAATCCTGTTCTGAACTTGTGACTTACTCCTATAAGAATTCATTCTTTGGTGGTGAATCAGGTCAGATGAGCGATGGAAGAATTGTTTCAATCAGCACATGTCGTGCAGGAAATGTGATTGGCGGTGGCGATTTTGCTAATGACCGTATTATTCCCGACTGTGTTCGTGCAATAGAAGCAGGAAAGGATATTATTGTTCGAAATCCCTTCTCTATCAGACCTTATCAGCATGTGCTGGAGCCTTTATTTGTGTATCTTTCGGTTGCAATGGAACAATTCAATAATCCTTCGTTTGCAGGTGCTTATAATGTAGGTCCGAATGATTGTGACTGCATTACTACTGGAGATATGGTTACAAAATTCTGCGACAAATGGAATAAATACCAGAGTAACAAAGATAATTGCAAGATGAAGGAATTATGCTGGAAAAACTTAAGCGATAACGGACCTCATGAAGCAGCTTTTCTTAAACTCGATTCATCCAAAGTGCGTAATGCTTTATCTTGGACTCCACGATGGAGTATAAATGAAGCACTTGATAAAATTATTGAATGGACTGATGTTTATCTTGGCGGTGGAGATGTCAGGGATTTCTCATTAAAACAGATAAAAGAATTTATAACTAAAGAATAATATTCTTTATGTTCTATTTAAAGGATGCTAATGCATCCTTTTTTTATTTCGCTTGACTTATGGTTAGTAAATAGTAAAATAAAGTTAGCGATACAAAATTCATAGTGAGGAATAAATATGTCGTTCGATGAGAATAAAAGAAATGAAATAAAATTATATCTTTTACGTAAAATCCAAGAAGATGATGAATTCGTTGTATCTAAAGTTGCTGATGCTTTTGGCGTATCAATGACAAGTGTAAAAAGATATATTGATTCAGAAATTTCAGATAATCACATTTGTTTAGATTCTGATAGGAAATGTAAATATAATTTTGTGTTTGAAAGATATGATTTTGTATATGATTTGAAACAATTATCTGAAAATGATGATGAAATAATATATGAAGATGTTTTACCACTAATTAAAACAAATAAAAATGCTTTAAATATATGGAGTTATACCCTTTCGGAGATATTTAATAATTCTATAGAGCATTCCTTTGGCAAAAAGGTTACTGTAAATATTACCATGTGTTGTTTGTTTACAAAAATTACAATTGTTGATGATGGTATTGGGGTTTTTAAAAGTATTCTCGATTATAAATATAAAAATGCAAAAAAGGAAAATGATTTAAGAGAAGCTGTTTTGGAACTGTATAAAGGAAAGTTTACTTCATGCCCTAAAAATCATTCCGGAGAAGGTATCTTTTTCACGTCTAAAATGCTTGATAAATTTGCTTTGGTTTCAGACGGTGCTATTTTCAAGACGGGCTATGAGGGCGATTTTGAATTAATTAATTCTCACTTGCTTTCGTATGCTATGAAGTTTACAAAGAAAGGAACGGTAGTAGTTATGGAATTGGAAAATGAAACAACGAGAAAAGCTATAGAAGTTTTTGATGAGTTTTCGAATATTGATGAAGGGCTCATAAAAACGCGTATTCCAGTTTTTGAAGCTTGTCGGGAAAGAAATCCTATTGCAAGGTCTCAGGCGAGAAGGATTGCTGAAAGATTAGATAAATTCAAAGAAGTTGAATTAGATTTTTCAAATACTGAAATTATGGCACAAGGTTTTGCGGACGAATTATTCAGGGTATTTCAAAACGAAAATCCCGAAGTAAAACTTATACCTACTAATATGAATAAAGACATTGAATGGATGTATTTGCATGCAATACATTACAAACCATAAAATAATATAGTGAATTATAATTAAAAATGTTATAATCTTAAAGAATAAAATGTGTAAAAGGATTAAACAACATGAGCAGATGGACTAACGAAGCAGAAGCTAAAAATGAAATATTAAAACTGGTAGAAGATTATTACAATCAGTTTAAGGCTCCTAAGAAGCCTTTCGAGCCCGGTGACAGAATTAATTATGCATCTAGAGTTTTTGATGATAAAGAGATGTGTAATTTGGTTGATTCCGCACTTGAATTCTGGCTTACTTCAGGCAGATTTACAGCAGCGTTTGAAAAGAAGTTTGCCGAGTATTTAAATGTCAGATTTTGCTCGCTTGTTAATTCGGGATCTTCAGCCAATTTGCTCGCTTTCATGACTTTGACTTCTCCTCTTTTAGGAGAGAGACAGGTTAAACCCGGTGATGAAATGATTACCGTAGCTGCAGGCTTTCCGACCACGGTTACGCCTGCGATTCAGTATGGTGTGGTGCCTGTATTTATTGACGTTACAATCCCTCAATATAACATGGATGTCACGATGCTTGAAAAGGCTTTATCAGACAAAACCAAAGTTGTAATGGCAGCACATACGTTAGGCAATCCTTTTGATTTAAAAACCGTTAAAGAATTCTGCGATGCGCACAATCTCTGGCTTATCGAAGATAACTGCGATGCCCTGGGTTCCGAATATGAAGGTAAATTAACCGGTACCATAGGAGACATCGGAACATCATCCTTTTATCCGCCTCATCATATGACAATGGGCGAAGGCGGAGCAGTTTATACAGACAATCCTTTGCTTCACAAGATTATGAGGTCTCTTCGCGACTGGGGCAGAGACTGCTCATGTCCTTCGGGCAAAGACAATCTCTGCGGTCACAGATTTGACAGACAGTACGGAGAACTGCCTTTAGGCTACGATCATAAATACGTTTATTCTCACTTCGGCTATAATTTAAAGGCTACTGACATGCAGGCAGCCGTAGGCGTTGCACAGCTTGAAAAATTCCCTTCTTTCGTTGAGAAAAGAAGAGCGAATTTTAAGAGACTTTATGACAGATTAAAAGTAATAGAAGATAAGGTTATTTTGCCCGAAGCATGTGAAAATTCAAATCCCAGCTGGTTCGGATTTATGATTACCTGTAAAGGCGATGTTAAGCGTTCGTTTGTCGTTCCTTTCATCGAGTCCAAGGGTATTCAGACGAGAATGCTTTTTGCCGGAAATCTTACCAAGCATCCCTGCTTTGATCAAATGAGAAAAGAAGGCAGAGGATACCGTATAGTCGGTGAGCATACGAATACCGATATTATCATGAACAATTCATTCTGGGTGGGCGTTTATCCGGGTATGACTGACGATATGATTGACTATATGGCAGACATGATAATTGAGGCTGTAAAAAGTGCCCAATAATTCTCATAAAATATGTATATGTCGAAGGCAATTTTTGGTTTTTTTGATATATATTAGTATGTTATAATACCATTAAATTATTTTTGGACAGATATATATTATGGATAAAGAAAAATCATATTTTTTCAAACTGAAAAATATTTCCTGGCAGAGAAAGGTAATAATTATTGTATTATCTTATCTTTTTTCTATTTTCGCCGTTTTCGGTATCCAGTTTGACAAATACTCACGTTACAATTTCTCCTACGTTTATTTTTTTGTTTTATTTGTTCTCTTTGCGCTGCATCTTATTATTCTTTACACCGTTTATTCGCATCTTGACGATATTTCCGAACTCGTAAAAGGCAAAGAAAAAGAAGCCATGGAAGCTGCAATGCAGGCGGCTCAAAAAGCGAGAGAAGAAGGAAGAGTTTTCAAAGGTCCCGAAAAGCAGAAGGGCTTTATTGGAATTCTTTTCAGATACAGATTTTTAATTGCATTTTTACTGCTCGGAACCATATATACCATACAGTTCCTGGGACTTTACCCCGGCATTTTTGCGTTTGATGCTAGAACACAGTATATAAGTTATTTAAATAATAATATGTCGGAATTTCATCCGATTCTCCATACGGTCTTGCTCGGTTCCATTATTAAAGCCGTTTCGAAGGATCCGTATTCCATCAACCACGGCGTCGCCGTTTTCGTTATCATTCAGGCGTTTCAGTGCGTGATGGCTTTCTCGTGTATTATTTCCTATTTGTTTAAAAAAGCCCGCAATCCGGTCATTTATTTCATTGCGATTATCTATCTGGGTATGTTTCCGCCCATCGTCTGGGAGGTTTTGTCGGTCACCAAAGATACTTATTTTATGATCGAATTTATATTTGCGGTTATTTTATCCTTAATGCTCCTTGATATCGTTAATAAACCCGCACAGATGCCCGGTAATCGCGGTAATAAACCCATAGTTCTGGTTGCGATATCGATTATGATCGGTCTCTGCGTTACAGGAATGTGCATTTTCAGAAATAATTGTGTATATGTGATACCTTTCTTTATCATTCCTCTTGTGTTTGTTTTAAAGAAAAAGAAATGGCTCGTCGGAATTACAGCTACGGTATTCGTTGTAATGTTTCTTATCTACAAGCTTGTTTTCGTTCCGTCATTTGCTTCGTACAAGCCCGACGGACGTGAAATGTATTCGGTTCCGATTCAGCAGATAATGGCTGTATACACCAGAGAAGATGCGCATGTTTCTGACTCCGACAGAGCGATGATTGAAAGGCTTATTCCCGAAGAGGGTAGAGAATATCTGCCTTACATTGCAGACATTCCCAAGTCCACGGTAGACATGGCATATTATAAGGAAAACAAAAAAGCCGTAAAAGAAATGTATTTCCGCCTTATGAAAGATAACAAGGGTATATTCGCTGATGCATTCCTTTGCTTAAACTGTGGTCTCTGGTATCCCGGTTTTGAACTGACTTTGTATCCCGACGGCGAAAAAGGTTACTGGCCCGTTACATGCTATGAACCGGCCGTGATGAATTCCCAGATTGATTTCGTTCAGAAATATCATCAGAATATCGAGGAATCGATTTTTGCAAGAAAATGGTCGATTTCGTCCTATCTGGTATCGCCGGGCTCGTTTTTCTGGCTGTTCCTTACTTTCTTCGGATATGTAATCGAAAAGAAGAAGTTTAAGTATTTCCCGCTTTTCTTTTTTTCAATCATGTATTTTGCAACGTTTCTTTTAGGACCTGTTGCACTTGTCAGATATGTTATTTACCTTTATATACTCATTCCGATTTATCTGACTATTTACTCAACTTAAGGATTCATTGCAGACAGTTTTTATGGTATAATATATACAGTTTAAATTTTGGGGATGGATATGATCAGATTTTTTAAAACAATTAAAAGTGTATATCGTCTGGTAAACAATCCGGTTACGAAATTCCTCGTAAAAAACCTGATGTTGTTCATCGGATTTTTCGTTAAATGGTTCTTCATTATACTTGTGGGACCTCTTAGCTGGTTTGTTTTTAAACTTTCGTTTAAACATGCATTTACCAAGACTCTGCCGAAGATGTTAAAGAAATATTTTACGGTTACTTTCCCGAAAGTATTAAAAAAGAAACTTTCGACGACTTATCCTGTAAACTTAATTTCAAGTTTTATAAAAACCTCGTAAAAACCATAAAAGAATCCGCCCGAAGAAAATTTTCTTCGGGCTTTTTTGAAATATTTTTAAAGCATTCTTATATTTTTCTCATTCTTTTATTAATATATATATTAATAATCTCCGTATTTGTCATACAAATGACATTTTTTCTAAAAGATAATATTCCGTATTTTATAAATCTTTTACTTGTCAAATGCATTTTTATAGTGTAAATTCATTTATTGTGTAATGTAGAAAGGGAATAATATTTCGCTTTTTCTTCTATATAAATAGTGAAATATTGATTGGAGTTATTTATGGCAAAATATTTGGTAATAGTGGAATCACCTGCCAAGGTAAAGACAATTAAAAAATTTTTGGGTTCAAATTATGAAGTTGTTGCTTCACAGGGACATGTCAGAGATATGCCCAAGAGCCAGCTCGGTTTTGACGAAAATTTCAATCCTAAATATATAACGATTCGCGGTAAAGGCGATGTGCTTTCAAATCTTCGTAAGGAAGTTAAGAAGGCCGACAAGATTTATCTCGCAACCGACCCTGACCGTGAGGGAGAAGCAATCAGCTGGCATCTTTACGAAGCTTTAAATCTAAAAGAAAAGAAAGTTGCCCGTATTACATTTAACGAAATTACCCAGTCTGCAGTTAAAGAAGCTTTAAAAAATCCGCGTGATATCGATATGAACTTAGTGGATGCTCAGCAGACCCGTCGTGTACTCGATCGTATGGTTGGATACAGAATTTCCCCTCTTTTATGGGCGAAGATTAAAAGAGGTTTATCCGCTGGACGAGTTCAGTCGGTTACTTTAAAGATGATTTGCGACAGAGAAGCTGAGATAAATGCTTTTATTCCCAAGGAATTCTGGTCGCTTGATGCAATTCTTAACGTTGAAGGCGAGAAAAAGCCTCTTGTAGCAGCTTTTTATGGTAAAGGCGATGAGAAAGTCGAATTAACCGAAAAAGCTCAGGTAGAGGCAATTAAAAAAGATTTAAAGGGCGCAGAGTTTAAGGTAGCCGAAGTTAAAAGCGGCTCTAGAAAGAAAAACTCACCGCTTCCTTTTACAACTTCAACACTTCAGCAGGAAGCCAGCAAGGTACTCGGATTTTCTACTCAGAAGACCATGCGTATTGCTCAGAGCCTTTACGAAGGTGTTAATGTCGGCAAAAGCACAGTCGGTGTGATTACATACCTTCGTACAGATTCAACCAGAGTATCTGATGAGGCATTAAAGTCTGCGAAAGATTATGTTACAAAGAACTTTGGCGAGAATTACGTTAATCCCACAGAGCAGAGCAAAGGCACAGGCAAGAAGATTCAGGATGCTCACGAAGCCATCAGACCTACGGATCTTTTAAGAACTCCGGAGATGATGAAAGAGTATCTCGGCAGAGACGAGTTAAGACTTTATACACTTATCTACAAGAGATTCCTTGCCTCCAGAATGGCACCCTGCGTATTCGATACCGTATCCACCAAGATTGCGGCTAAGGATTACACATTCAGAGTTTGCGCTTCAAAGATTGCATTTGACGGCTACAGAGCAGTTTACACATCCGACGAAGACGAAAAGGATGATAAGAATGCTCTTGTAAATAAACTTGATAAGAAATCTAAACTATCGCTTGATAAACTCGAAGGCGAACAGCATTTTACACAGCCTCCCGCACATTTTACGGAAGCAGGCCTCGTAAAAGCAATGGAAGAGCAGGGCATCGGCCGTCCTTCCACTTATGCACCTACGATTACAACCATTATGGCAAGACATTATGTTCTTAAGGAAAACAAGAATCTCTATGTATCCGATTTAGGTGAAGTCGTTAATAAGATGATGGAGGATGCGTTCCCTACCATCGTTGATGTAAGCTTTACCGCCAATATGGAGCAGCTTCTAGATGCTATCGAAGAAGGTACCGTTCAGTGGAAGACAGTAGTTGCAAACTTTTATCCCGATCTTGACGAAGCAGTTAACAAAGCTACAAAAGAGCTTGAGCATGTTAAAGTCCAGGATGAGGAAAGTGATGAAGTCTGCGAGCTTTGCGGACGTAAGATGGTATTTAAGTTCGGACCTCACGGTAAGTTTTTAGCTTGTCCCGGCTTCCCCGAATGTCGCAATACCAAATCATTCCTTGAAAAGATCGGTGTAGCTTGCCCCAAGTGTGGTAAGGATATCGTTGTAAGAAAGACCAAGAAGGGCAGAACATATTACGGCTGTGAAGGTGCTCCTGATTGCGATTACATGTCATGGCAGAGACCTTTGGCGGAGAAATGTCAGAAGTGCTCTTATCCTCTTACTAAACGAGGAAATAAAAAGGTCTGCACCAAAGAAGGCTGCGATTATATTGAATAATAGGTGCCTGGCTCGCGAAGCGTGCCTGGCTCCAAAAGATTAAAGGAAAAGTTTTGATACTTTTCCTTTTTTGATGTATAATTAAATAGTTGTATGGGTTGAGTTTCATATTGTTTGTAGAGGGGTAAATATGAAAGATAACGGGTTACTTTTAAGCAAATATATCGCTCTCGGCTCCAAGGTTGAACTTGAAGTCATTGATAGGGTTCTTCAGGATGACGGCAGTTATCTTAAGAAAAAATACGAATCCAAGGTAGTTGATATAATCTCCGATGACCGTCTGGTCGTTAATATGCCTGTTGAGCAGGGCAATACGGTTCTTTTACCTGTGGGCAGTGAATACGATATTCACATCTTCACGCCCGAAGGACTATTCCAGTGTATCGTGCGTGTGGTTAACCGTTACAAAGAGGGAGAGAAGTCTCTTTTAGAAATTGAAATCATTTCCAATCTGGTCAAATACCAGCGTAGAGAATATTATCGTTATTCGTGCATGCTACCTGTGAAGTTTAGACATTTAACTCAGGATGAGAAGGCTGATTTTAACGAAAAGAGAGAAGTTAAATTCATCGAGCTTCCTATGTCGGATGCCGAGATAGTCAATATCTCCGGCGGCGGTATGAGATTTCTTACAAAAGATATTTGCGAAGTAAATGACCTGATTATCACTAATTATTCAATCATCGAAGGTAAAGAATTCGCACATATAGCCAAGATTCTTGCAGTAAAGCCACTGGACAATCCTTCAAAGGATGCGGATTTTGAAATTAGATGCCAGTTCGTTAATATTGCGAATGACGAAAGAGTCCAGATTATAAAATACATCTTCGAGGAAGAACGAAAGAAACGTAAATTGGAAAGATAAGATCATAAAAGATTAAGCCTCGGGCGAAATTACCGCCTGAGGCTTTTCTATTGGAGCCAGGCACCTGAAGGAGCCAGGCACAGACAACGTGCCTGGCTCGTTCCCGATTTCGTCAAAATATACAATGCATTTAAATAATATTCTACATGGACAAACTTTCTTTGATTACATGACAGGTATGAATGTGGTATAATATTAAGTTGTGGAAGATTATCTTACTTGAATTTGGGGATATGCTTAATGGACGAGACTTCAAAAAAAGAATTATGGGAAAACTACAAAACTGATAAATCCGATGCTTCCAGGGATAAACTTATAGTTGAGTACATTCCTCTCGTAAAGGCAGTTGCCGGAAGACTCAGTATGTATTTGGGCTACAGTGTCGATTACGAGGACCTTTGCAGTTACGGAATTTTCGGACTGATTGATGCGATTGACAAGTACGACAGTGAAAAAGATGTAAAGTTTGAAACCTATGCATCTTTAAGAATTCGTGGCGCAATACTTGATCAGATTAGAAAATTGGACTGGATTCCCCGTACCGTCAGACAGCGTCAGAAACAGATTGATGCTGCAATGCGAGATCTGGAAAACGAACTCGGCAGGCCTGCGAATGAGAACGAAATAGCCGAAAGAATCGGTATCAGCGAAGATGAACTGACCGAATGGCAGACACAGTGCAAAGCCAGCAATGTGGTTTCTTTGAATGAATATCTTGAGACCGGCGCCGATATTTCAAACGAATCAGGTGGCGCAAGCAGACATTTCGATTCGCCGGAAAATGCTTTCCTAAAAGAAGAACTAAAGAAAAAGCTTGTTGAAGCGCTTGAAATTCTGACCGAAAAAGAGAAAAGCGTGGTTGTTTTATACTACTACGAGGAACTCACCTTAAAAGAAATCAGTAATGTACTTGAAGTTTCGGAAAGCCGTGTATCGCAGCTTCATACCAAAGCTTTGTTTAAGATGAAGGGAATCCTTGGAAAGTACACAATGGTCTTTGACTAAATGATTTGTTTTATGATCAAATTATTTTTTAGGAGTTAAGGGTATGACTTTACTTGAAATAATTTTACTGATAATAGGCTCAGGATGCCTTGTGGCCGGATTCTTTATTCCGGAAAAACCTAAAACCAAAGCCAGCTGGGAAGAGAAAAAAGAAATCAAGAGAATGCACGATTTAATCGACAGCGATCTTGAGAAATACAAAGAAAACTTAAAAAAATCTCTCGAAGACGAAATGAATGAGTATATGGAAAATGCTCAGAAGGGAATCGAGAGTTTATCTGATGAGAAAATAAAAGCAGTTACAGAATGTGGCGAGAATGCTATCGGCAGTATCAACAAAAACCATGACGAAGTAAAAGATACTTTAAAGGCTATTGAAACTGCGAAGGATGAAGCCAACGCAGGTTTTGAAAAAAGTAAATCCGCACTCGACGAAGCAAAAGATACTCTGAAGGCTATTGAATCAGTTAAAGATGAGGCTAAAGCTGATATCGAAAAAACAAAGTCCGAGCTTGATGAAGCAAAAGATACTCTGAAGGCAATTGAGTCTGCAAAAGATGAAGCCAAGGCTGATATTGAGAAGACTAAGTCAGAGCTTATTAGTGAGATTGAGCAGAAAGAAACTGAAATAAAGGCTGAAGCTGAGAAAGCTGTAGAGCCTAAGGTTGAAGTTGTATCTGAATCTTTTGAGAACGAGAATGCTGAATTAGAAACAGAATCTGTACAGCCTGTTGAAGTTACAGAAACAGTGATAGAAGAGGCTGTTATTAATGCTGATTCAGAAGTCAATGTTGAAGAAGTAATTTCCGAAACAGTTACAGATTATTCAGACGACGGATTTACCGGAGTTTTATCAGACGATCCTGAAGATGATTTGATTAAGATCTTAAAAGAAGGTCTTGATGAAAATGAAACAGGTATTTCTGATGAAACAAATGTACAGTCTGAAGAAAATTCTGATTCAAAGAAATCTAAAAAATCTAAGAGAAATACTAAGAAGACTGTTAAAAGAAGCGCTGAATCCATTTCTTTTGCAAGCAAAAATACAGATGAAATTCTTCGCCTTTACAAAGAAGGCAAGAGCAATGTGGCTATCGCCAAAGAACTCGGCATCGGTGTTGGCGAAGTTAAGCTTGTAATCGATTTGGCAAATATGTGATTGCTTTTCTTTTAGGATATCTTTTATGAGGATAAAAACATGAATGTTAAATCATATTTAAAAGGTATCGGAGTCGGAATGATTGTTGCTTCTCTGATACTGATAATAGCCGGAAATATGAATAAAGTGTCTGATGAAGATGTAATTGCAAGGGCAAAAGAACTCGGTTATGTTCAAAGCACTTCTGTTTCCCAACCTGAGGTGGTTGACAATACTTCATCAAACACAGAACAAAATAAAATTGAAGATAGCGAAAAAGTTGAATCAACTGAGAAAAATGATGCAAATACTGATAATGCTACTGATTCGGTTAATGCAGACAATGCTACAGAAACAGCAAATACAACTAATGACGCTACTGTTTCAGACGATTCAGATAAAACCGCTGACAACAACGCAACATCTTCCGAAACCGTAAAAGTTGAAATCAAATCCGGAATGAGCTCTGAATCTGCAGCACTCGCGGTTAAGAATGCGGGACTTGTTGAGAGCGATACAGAGTTTAACAAGTATCTTTGCTCTGAAGGGTATGACAAGAGACTGAGAGTTGGGTCTTTTGATATACCGAAAGATGCGGATTTCGAAACGATCGCCAAATCGCTTTGCGGAATTAAATAAGTTTACAAAACCCCTTGCATAAAGGGGTTTTCTTATGTTATAATCCATACGTTGCGCTATAAATACACACGTATGCTGTTTTAAGCCTTGGTGCCCAATGGGTTTGGCTAAGCATTAAGCATACGGAGGAAAAACCAAGGAGGAAAATTAAATGAGCGTTATTTCTATGAAACAGTTACTCGAGGCAGGTGTGCACTTCGGACACCAGACTAGAAGATGGAACCCTAAGATGGCTCCTTATATTTATACCGAGAGAAACGGTATTTATATTATCGATCTTCAGAAGTCTGTTGGAAAAGTTGACGAAGCATACAATGCAATTTCTGAAATTGCACAGGCTGGAGGAACTGTTCTTTTTGTTGGTACAAAGAAGCAGGCACAGGATGCTGTTAAGACAGAAGCTGAGCGTTGCGGTATGTATTATGTTAATGAGAGATGGCTTGGCGGTATGCTTACAAACTTCAAGACCATCCAGTCTTCAATCGAAAGACTTAAAGCTATCGAGAAGATGAGCCAGGACGGAACATTCGAAGTTCTTACAAAGAAGGAAGTTGCTAAGCTTCAGAAAGAATGGGACAAGCTTGAGAAGAACCTTGGCGGTATCAAGGAAATGACAAGAATTCCCGATGCTATCTTTGTAGTAGATCCCAAGAAGGAAAAGATCTGCGTACAGGAAGCTCATTCACTCGGCATTACTCTTATCGGTATTGCTGATACAAACTGCGATCCCGAAGATCTTGACTATGTAATTCCCGGAAACGACGATGCAATTCGTGCCGTAAAACTTATCGTAAGCAAGATGGCTGACGCTATCATCGAAGCTAACCAGGGCGAAATTATGTCAGATATCGAAGCTGAATCTGCAGAAGCAGATGCAGAACTTGATGCAGAAGAAGCATAATTAAAATACATAAAAGAAACAGGAGGAATTTAATATGGCAGCTATTACAGCAGCAATGGTAAAAGATTTAAGAGAAATGACCGGCGCAGGAATGATGGATTGCAAGAAGGCTCTTACAGAAGCTGACGGCAACATGGATGCAGCCGTAGATATACTTAAAAAATCAGGTGCAGCTAAAATGGAAAAGAAAGCAAGCAGAATTGCAGCAGAAGGTATTGCAAGAGTTGCTTGTGACAACGGAGTTGCAGTTGTAGTTGAAGTTAACTCAGAGACTGACTTCGTAGCTAAGAACGAAGTATTCCAGACATTCGTACAGGATGTTGCAGATAAGGCACTTGCAAGCGGTTTAAACGGCGGTGCAAACGGCGAAGACGTTGCAGCATTACTTGACGGCGGACTTCAGGCTGAATTCGCAGACAAGACTCTTAAGATCGGTGAGAAGCTTTCCTTCAGAAGATTCGAAAGAGTATCAGGCGACGAAGTTGCTACATACATTCACGGCGGCGGAAAGATCGGCGTTCTTGTTGCTGCTTCAGGCGCTAACGGCGATGCAGTTAAGGAAGCACTTACAAACGTAGCTATGCAGGTTGCAGCTATGAATCCTACATACATCTCAAGAAACGACATCTCAGCAGATGAACTTGCAAAGATTAAAGACATTACACTTGAGAGCGCATTAAACGATGCATTCACATTACCTAAGCCCATCCTTAACAAGCTTCTTGAAGAAGCAGTTAACGGTTCAGCTTGGAGTGATGATGACAAGAAGGCTTATGAAGAGAACAAGACAAACAAGTATCTTCCTAACTTCATTTCAGATGCAGGTAAGGCAGCACTTGCACAACTTGCACTTGCTAAGAAGGATGAGATTTCTGCAGATAAGATTTTCGCAGGTCTTGTAGAAGGTCGTATTTCCAAGCAACTCAAGGAAATCTGCTTACTTGATCAGGTTTATGTAAAGGCTGAAGACGGAAAGCAGAGCGTTGCAGCATACCTTAAGAGCGTTGATGCAAACATCGTTATTTCCAAGTTCGTTCGTTTCGAAGTTGGTGAAGGCATGGAAAAGAGAAATGACGACTTCGCAGCAGAAGTTGCAGCTCAGGCTAACGCATAATTACTCATAAAAGATATTTAAAGTATCATGCTTATGCATGGTGCTTTTTTTATTCTCATAAAAGAAACGTTTGGCTATGTTCTGTCACTTTTTTTATGAGCTGTTACAATATATTGTGGTTAACATATTTAGCCAAAACTAATATGAAAAAATACCATTTGAATAGTGCTTTTTATTGTGTTATCATAACTTTTGCACACCCATTGCTTTACATAATTCTAGAGGTCTTGATATGGAATCTAACGATAATATTCAATATACTGAATTCCGCAAAAAAAGAATAAAATTCTTCAAAAGACTCATCGTTTTTTTGGTGTGTTTTTTTATCGCTGTTCCTAATGTTTTATGCGTTCTGAATTTATATTATCTCTATAAAACGAACACATCTATTTCTTCCCTGGCTGAAGAATTGAATATTTTAAAGATTACCGAAACGGAGATGGTGGCTTCAAACGAAGTCAATTCAACTCCTGTTGTTACTGCGAATGTAGAACAGGACTATGTTTTAAGAGTTAAAACCGATGCAGAAGAATACGAAGGCTATCAGAGAATTTATCTTACATTTGATGACGGCCCGAGTAAATATACCAACGAACTTTTGGATGTGCTTGATAAGTACAATGCCAAGGCTACATTCTTTGTACTCGCACAGGACGGATATGATGAAGAATATCAGAGAATCGTTAATGACGGTCATACTTTAGGAATCCATTCTTACAAGCATGTTTACGGAGATGTTTATTCAAGCCTCGACGGTTTTAAGGAAGATGTAGACTCGATTTACGCGTTTGTTGAAGAGAAAACAGGTGAAAAGCCTTTATTCTACAGATTCCCCGGCGGAAGCTCAAATACAATTTATAAGGGCGACAAGCAGGAACTTATAGATTATCTTTTGGAAAAAAATCTTGTTCATTACGACTGGAATGTCACGAGCAATGATGCGACTTACGGCGGCCTTTCAAAGAGCCAGATTGCAAATAACATCCTAAAAAATATAGAAGGCAAGGAAGAAGCGGTTGTTTTAATGCATGATGCAAATGACAAGCATTCAACAATCGAAGCGCTTGAAATAGTTTTCGAAAGCCTTCAGACAAAGGATAACGTTGTATTTTTGCCGATTACGGAATATACCGAACCGGTTCAGCATGTAAAAAAGAAAACAGAGGAATAGTGTATTATGGGGTTTTTTAATGATTTAAGAGAAGATCTTGCTTCTGCGGTAAATCAGCTCACCGACGACAGATCAGAGAATGATATCGAGATTTCGTCAAAGCAGATGAAAGATGAAATAGCAAAAAAAGAAAAGAAGAATAAAAAAGATAAAAGAAACAACGAAAATCTTGAGCGTGAAATCAAGAATTATCTGAATGTTTCCGACGAGGCAACCGAAGCTGAAGATACAGAAGAGAATTCAGAACAGAATGAAGTTGCTTTTGAAAATGCGGCTGAGACAAATGCAGATGAAAATGAAGCACCTGTAACATTTGAAACTGCTGAAACAGCAAGTGCAACAGAAACTATTGTAGAGGAAACTATGGATAATACTTTTTCATCTAATCAAATAACTGCAGATTACCAGGCTGACAGCAATGATTTTAGCGTAATCAGTAAAGGAACCGTTGTTCACGGCGGTATCGATACTACAGGAAGTATTGAGATTAACGGCGTAGTAGAAGGTCCGGTTAAGGCCAACGGTGAACTTATTTTATCGGGCTCTGTTACAGGAAACGTTGAAGCCCTAATTATTTCTGTTAATGCAGGAAAGATTCGCGGAAACGTAAAAGCATACAACGGTATCTATATCAGCGAAGATTCTGTTCTTATCGGAGACATCGAATCAACCGAAGCCGAGATCGGCGGAGCCGTTAAGGGTAAGATTGATGTAAACGGACCGGTAGTTCTTAAATCCGAAGCCAAAGTTTTAGGAGATATAGACTGCAAGAGCGTACAGATTAATAATGGCGCAGTTATCGAAGGCAAATGCTCACAGAAATATGCAGATGTTTCACCGAGTGCATTCTTTGAGAATTTGTAGTTTTATTGACAAATGAAATATATTATTTATAATAAAATTAGGTGCTACCGATAGACGGTTGCCCAAGAGATTAAATAATAGTTTTTAACCGCTCAGCTGCAATGGGCGGTTATTTTTTTGCATCTTTTATGATCTTGTAAACAAGACCAATAAGAGCGATTATCATTATTATTAACTGAATCAAATCAGTTAAAGTAACGTTCATCGCATCACCCCCTTTCCTAAGATTGAAGGGTGAGCACCCTTCAGAAAGGGTAACCGCCTACCGTTTTAAAGGTAACACCTAAAAAGAGTTTAACAAATAATCGTAATATTGTAAATAATATACAATAAAAATCCAATATAATGGTAAATACCAACAATAAATTAATTACTTTCTTTTTAATTTAATATAGTTTGTAAATATATAATTTGTTATAATAATATACGGATAATAAATATCAAATATATTAAAGAAAGGAAACCGATTTGTTCATTTGAACACTTTGGAATTTACTTATTATGCGTATACTTTTGAAATTAAGTGGCGAAGCTTTAGCCGGCGAAAAGAAATTCGGATTTGACGAAGAAACTGTTTTGATGGTAGCACGTCAGGTAAAAGAAATCGTGGATAAAGGTACCGAAGTCGGAATTGTTATCGGCGGCGGCAACTTCTGGAGAGGAAGAAGCAGCGAAAACATCGACAGAACTAAAGCAGATCAGATTGGTATGCTTGCAACTGTAATGAATTGCATCTATGTTTCAGAAATTTTCAGAAGTGTAGGCCTTGAGACAAACATCCTCACACCTTTTGAGGTCGGCTCTTTTACGAAGCTTTTCTCAAAGGACAGAGCGAATAAATATTTTAAGAGAGGAAACGTTGTATTCTTCGCGGGCGGCTCGGGACATCCTTATTTCTCAACAGATACACCCGCTGTTTTAAGAGCAATCGAAGTTGATGCAGACGCAGTACTTCTTGCAAAATCTATCGACGGTGTATACAGCGGCGATCCTAAAAAAGATCCCACGGCTGTTAAATACGATGAAATCTCAATCGACGAAGTCATCGCAAAGAACCTTCAGGTCGTTGATATGACGGCGTCCATCCTCGCAAGAGACAACAAAATGGAACTTTGGGTATTCCCTCTTTATGAGGAAAATTCCATCGTAAACACGCTTTACGGAAAGTTCAACGGAACCAAAATCACAGTATAAAACTGCATTGGAAATAATTTAAAAATATAGTATAATATTTAGGTAGTTTTGAATATAAAAAATTTCATATACAAGGGGGTTTTATGAAAGAACAACTCGTTATTTATGATGAAAAGATGAAAAAAACCATAGAGCATCTTTCCGCTGATTATCAGACAATCCGTGCAGGAAGAGCCAATCCTCATGTTCTTGACAGAGTAATGGTTGATTATTACGGAACAATGACTCAGCTTCAGGGTGTAGGAAATATTTCCGTTCCCGAGCCCAGAGTAATCCAGATTGCTCCTTGGGAGAAGAAGCTCATAAAAGATATTGAAAAAGCTATCATGGCTTCAGATGTAGGAATTACACCTTCTAACGACGGAAACGTTATCCGTCTCGTATTCCCCGAGCTTACAGAGGAAAGACGTAAGGATCTCGTAAAAGAAGTCAGAAAGAAAGGTGAAGAAGGCAAGGTTGCCATCAGAAATATTCGACGTGACGGCAATGATGCATTTAAGAAGCTTTCCAAGACTGAAATTTCAGAAGATGAAATCAAAGAATTACAGGACGATCTTCAGAAACTGACAGACAAGTATATTAAGGACATTGACAACCTTATTGAAGAGAAAGCTAAGGAAATCCTTACAGTTTAAAATAATTGTTTTTTATGATATAATTACCTTTGATATAAGCGTTCAATGTATGATTGAACGCTTATAATTTTATGGAGAACTAATCGAGGAAATATAATGGATAATCTAGTGATTCCGCGTCACGTGGCGGTCATAATGGATGGTAACGGAAGATGGGCGAAGGCTAAAGGTCTTCCCAGAAAAATGGGACATGTACAGGGTGGCAAAAACGTTGAAGATTTACTTTATGTCTGCGACGACCTGGGCATTAAATATTTTACGGTATATGCTTTTTCCACAGAAAACTGGAAAAGAAGCGAAGATGAAGTAGCGGCTCTTATGACACTTCTTAGAAGTTATCTTTCATCAGGCTTTAAAAAGGCTGCTAAGAACAATGTTCGTATTCGTATTATCGGCGACAGAACAAGACTTGCACCCGATATTCAAAAGCTTATTGAAGATCTTGAAGAAGATTCTAAGAACAATACAGGTTTGCAGTTTCAAATTGCCATCAATTACGGCGGAAGAGATGAAATCGTAAGAATGATGAGAAAAACCGCTGAAGATGTTAAGAGCGGAAAAGTAAATCCTGAAGACATTAACGAAGAATTTATCTCAAATAATCTTGATACAAAGGATATTCCCGATCCCGATTTGCTGATTAGAACCAGCGGCGAACAGAGATTATCCAACTTTTTACTCTGGCAGATTGCATACAGTGAGTTTTATATTGCGGATTGCCATTGGCCTGATTTTAACAAAGAGGAACTTATCAAAGCCATAGAAGAATACAATAAAAGAGACAGGCGTTTCGGTAACGCAAAATAAGGGGACTTACAATGTTTTGGAAAAGATTTTTTAGCGGTGCGGTAGTACTTTCTTTAACGGTATTATTCGGATATTTGGGAGGACCGTTCCTCGCACTTGCATTAGGAGTATTATCCTCAGCCGCTTATCTTGAATATACTAAAGCCAGCAGAGTACGTGAAGAAGGACATCGTGTAAACGGTTTCGAATATGTGGGAGTAGTTACGATTATCCTTTATTACGGCATGCTTCTTTTATTCTCAATTGTGGATTTTCTTCCCAAGGGAATGGCTGACTGGTTATTCACTTCCAACGGATTCTTTACAAATTACACGATTGTTTTGCTCGGTATATTTACTACCGGCGTTATTTGCATACTTTGCACCTATATTTTCTGGTATCCGAAATTTAACGCCAATCAGGTTGCGGGTGGTATTTTCGGACTTATTTATACTACTTTTATGATGTCGTTTATATACTACACCAGAGAGTCTGTAGACGGCGTTTGGTTTATATGGGTTATCTTTATCACATCATGGGTTTCCGATACCTGTGCGTACTTTGTAGGCTCTGCGTGGGGCAAGCATAAGATGACTCCGAGACTTTCTCCTAAGAAAAGCTGGGAAGGCGCTGTCGGCGGTATTATCGGCTCGGGTATTGCAACCGCTGTATTTGGCCTTATTTACGAGATTAACCATGATAAAAGATTCGCAATGATTCCTATTTTCTTCTTAATAGGATGTATCGGCGCATTCATTTCAATGTGCGGCGATTTGGTTGCTTCAGCTGTTAAAAGAAATAATAATGTAAAGGATTTTGGAAACGTAATTCCCGGACACGGCGGAATTTTGGACAGATTTGATTCGGTTCTTTTCACCGCTCCGACCGTGTATTTTATGATAGTTTTGTTCCTTGTGAATAAATAATCTTGTAGTACTTGAAATAGTTTAATACGAGGATGATATGAAAAATCTTGTTATTTTAGGGTCCACCGGTTCCATCGGAACACAGACCTTAGAGATTGTAAATGATAAAAAAGACGATTTTAAAGTGCTTGCGCTTGCCGCTTATTCTAATGTGGATTTGATGGAAAAGCAGGTTAGAGAGTTTATGCCTTCACATGTAGTTTTATATGTTGAGAGCGCGGCCAATGACCTGAAAGAGCGCATAAAAGATTTAAACGTCAATGTTTTATCGGGAATGGAAGGTCTTGAATATATTTCCACTCTTGATGCATGCGATATGCTTGTTGCAGCAATGGTAGGAATGATTGGTATCAGACCTACAATTGCCGCGGTTAAGGCAGGAAAAGATATTGCGCTTGCAAACAAGGAAACACTTGTAACCGCAGGTCATATTATTGTTCCTTTGTGCAAAGAAAACAATGTAAATCTTTACCCCGTTGACAGTGAACATTCGGCCATTTACCAGTGCTTAAAAGCACAGGACAGAAAGATGGTTGATAAGATACTTCTTACAGCAAGCGGCGGGCCTTTCCTTGGCAGAAAGTATGATGAATTAAAAGATGTATCCCTAAAAGATGCATTAAACCATCCTAACTGGGCTATGGGCAAAAAGATTACGATTGATTCCGCATCTCTCGTAAACAAAGGCCTTGAAGTAATTGAAGCAAAGTGGCTTTTTGATGTAGATATTGAAGACGTTGAAGTAATCATTCATCCTCAAAGCATAATTCATTCGATGGTTCAGTTTAAAGATAATGCAGTACTTGCACAGCTCGGATTACCCGATATGAAACTGCCTATTCAGTATGCTTTGTATGAGGGCAACAGACAGCCCATGCCTGAGAGAAAAATTGATTTCTTTTCACTCTCGAAACTTGATTTCTTAAAGCCCGATCATGAGACATTTAAAGGCATTAAGCTTGCGGTTGATTCTTATAACAGAGGCTATATTTATACGACGGTATTTAATGCCGCAAATGAAATTGCCAACAGGTATTTTCAGGAAGGACGCATTAAGTTCCTTCAGATTTATGACATTATCGAAGATGCTTTAACGCTTAACTTTGATTATTGCAAGACTCCGACACTTGATGAAATACTCGATGTCGAGAGCAAAGTTTACGAATATATTTCTTCAAAATATTGATTTTCAGTACCCGGCTCATTTATGTGCCTGGCTCTGTTTGAAAAGGCTTGTACATGGATTTATCAATTCTTTGGACTATATTATCTTTCATAGTGATTTTCAGTGTAATCGTCATCTGTCACGAAGGCGGTCATTTTCTGATTGCAAGATTAAACGGAATCAGAGTTATTGAATTCACGGTAGGACTCGGACCCAAGATTTTTCATTTTAAAAAGGGCGGTACCGAGTTTTCTTTACGTGCATTGCCTTTCGGCGGTGCTTGTATTTTTGAAAATCCCGATGAGCTTGAAGAAGAGGAAGAAGAAAAAGAGGAAGAAGAAAAACTTATCAAGGATATTGATATTGATAAAAGAAACAAATCCTTCCGTGAAGCAAGCGTATTTTCAAGAATTGCAACAGTTTTTGCAGGACCTATTTTCAATATTATTCTGGCTTATTTCCTCGGACTTATCGTTGTATTTTTCTGTGGTGAAGTAGGAACAAAAGTTGATCTGGTAACGCCCGGTTATCCCGCAGAAGAAGCAGGTATTAAAGCCGGTGATGAGATTATCAAAGTAAACGGAGAGAGAGTTTATCTTTTCTCGGAAATAAGACTAATAACATTTCTTGATAATGCAGATGAATTTGTAATCGAGTATAAAAGAGACGGACAGATTTATTCTACTACACTTGTACCTAAGGCTAACGGTCAGCAGAGATTAATCGGTATTCAGTCAAAGGATTTCGTAGACTGTTCAAACTTCAAAGTATTTAAGTATTCTGCACTTGAAGTTAGATATTGGCTAAAGGTTACATTCAAATCCTTAAAGATGCTCTTTACAGGCAAACTTAAAAAAGACGATCTCGCAGGACCTGTAGGTGTAGCCCAGGTTATTGATACAACAATTGAAGAAACCAAGCAGTACGGTGTTGCAACCGTAGTGCTTAATATGGTTAATATTGCACTTCTTTTATCAGTTAACCTTGGAATCATGAACCTTCTGCCTTTCCCTGCACTGGACGGCGGAAGATTATTGTTCCTTTTTATAGAAGCGATTATCGGCAAAAAGGTACCGAGAAAAGTTGAAGCGTATATTCATGTTGCCGGAATCATTATTCTTTTGATTTTATCGGTATTTGTGCTGGTTAATGACATTACAAAATTCTTCAGATATTAAAAAACTTTCTGATATTATGTAAACTGTCCGTACAATTGGACATATGAAAGGAATATAATATGCAAAGAAAATTTACGAGGGAAATAAAAATTGGTAATGTAGCTATCGGTGGTAACAATCCCATAGCGATTCAGTCAATGTGCAATTTCCCTACGGAAGATACAGAAAAGAACGTAGAGCAGATACTTGCTTTAGAAAAAGCAGGCTGTGAGATTATAAGACTTACGGTTCCTACATTAGAGGCTGCAAAATCTTTCGGAGAGATTAAAAAAAGAGTACATATTCCCTGTGTTGCAGATATACATTTTGATTATAAAATGGCTATTGCAGCTATGGAAAACGGTGCGGATAAGATTCGAATCAATCCCGGCAATATCGGCGGTAAAGAAAAGTTAGCCGAAGTAGTAAAGGTTGCGAAAGAAAGAAACATACCCATCCGCGTCGGCGTGAACTCGGGTTCTCTTGAAAAAGACCTTGTTGCAAAATATAACGGTGTAACCGCAGAAGGCCTTGTAGAATCGGCTCTTGATAAAGTCAGAATGATAGAAGATGAAGGCTATGAAAATATAGTCATCAGTATTAAATCTTCGAATGTTCCGATGTGCGTTGAAGCATATGAGAGAATCAGTGAAGTGAGCGACTATCCTTTGCATGTTGGTATAACCGAAGCAGGTACGATTTATGCGGGTAATATAAAATCCGCAGTCGGTCTCGGAATTCTCTTACACGAAGGAATAGGCGATACCATAAGAGTTTCCCTAACCGGAGATCCCTTAGAGGAGATTAAGTCCGCAAAAGCGATTCTTCGTTCGTTAGGCATAAGAAAAGAGGGCATTGAAGTTATTTCATGTCCGACCTGTGGCAGAACCAAAATCGATTTAATCGGTCTTGCCAATCAGGTAGAAGAAATGGTAAAAGATTATCCGCTTAATATAAAGGTTGCGGTTATGGGCTGTGCGGTTAACGGTCCGGGCGAAGCAAAAGAAGCGGATATAGGAATCGCAGGCGGTATCAACGAAGGCCTGCTTATCAAAAAAGGCGAAATTGTCAAAAAGCTCCCTCAAAGCGAACTTTTAGGAGCACTCAAAGCGGAGCTTGACAACTGGAAATAGGAGTGTTTTATGGATAATTTGTTTTTGGAAGTTTTCCCCGAGGTAAAACTTGATTCTAAAATAAAAGAAATAGCAGCTCAGTGCAAAATTTTAAAAATTTCCAAAAGCAAAGAGTCCGATACAGTCCGTATTCTGCTTGAATCGAAATATCTTATTTCATACAAGAATATTGACAAACTTGAGTCTCTTCTTTCGAAATGGTATTTTGAAGAGTACTCGAAGGTCGAAATCTATCCTCAGTTTGTATTATCCTCACAGTACAATTTACAGAATCTTTGGGATGAGTATTCGGAGACGGTTCTATTTGAATTAAAGGAACAATCGCCTCTTTTATATACTATGCTCTCAAGAAGTGATGTGATTTTCGAAGATGTCAATCACATGTTTATTTACATTGAAGAAGGAATGATTTCCGAAAGCAATTCGTCCAGACTGGAAAAAGCACTTAAAACATATCTTTTAGGACGTACTAATGTTGAGGGAAGCATAGCAATTGAATTTAAAGAATCGTCAATGCATGAAGTGAAAGAAGAATTCGACCATGAAGTAGATATGATCGTGCAAAATTATGCTAAAAAGCATACAAAGGTCGAAGTGGACGGCGATGAAGAAATGCTTGGTGAGACTACGGTTAAACCTGTGGCAGAGAAAGCCGTTGAGACAAAGGCAGAAACTATTGAAAACAAGCCTCTTCCCGAAAGAATGAAATATAAAAAGAATTCTTCACAGGCTTCGGTTTCCGGTTACGGCAGAAAGTTTGTGCGTTCCGACAAACCGGGCGTACTGTACGGCGATTCCGTTGACGGTCCTTTTACAGATTTGGTTGATATAAAGAGTGAAATTGAGGGTGTCTGCGTCAAGGGTAAGGTTATTGCTTTTGAAGATAAGGCGCTTAAGAATGAAAATCATATGATTCTTTTTGATTTGTATGATATGACTGATTCTATCAGTGCCAAGCTTATGCTTTATCCTGAGTTTTATGAGCAGGGTAAAAACCTAATAAGAGAAGGCATTGAAATAGCTGTCAAAGGCAGTGTTTCAATGGATAAATACGATAATAACGAACTTGTTTTGTCAAGAATCAAGGGCATTGAAGCAACAAGTATCGAAAAACACGAGAGACATGATATTTCGCTTAAGAAAAGAGTCGAACTCCATTGCCATACAAGATTTTCCGAAATGGACGGTGTATCCAAAGAAGAAGATCTCGTAAATCTCGTTGCAGACTGGGGATGGCCGGCAATCGCCGTAACAGATCATGGCGTAGTTCAGGCTCTGCCTAAAGTTGACCATATTATGCATGATAAGTTCAAGGATAAGCCTTTCAAACTTATCTGCGGTATGGAAGGTTATCTGGTGGATGACGATTTTGATGCTGCTGTTGATGTAAAAGACCAGACACTGGCAGATTCTTTTGTGGTCTTTGATATTGAAACCACAGGTCTTTCGCCTTATAAGCATCAGATTATAGAAATAGGAGCTGTTAAAGTTGTTAACGGTGCTATTAAGAATACATTCTCATCATTTGTAAATCCTCATGTTCCGATTCCTTTCGAAATTGAACAGTTAACCGGAATTCATGAGAATATGGTTTGCGATGCTCCGGATATTTCAGAGGTTTTACCTAAATTCATGGAGTTTTGCGAGGGATGTTCTCTTGTTGCTCATAATGCTAAGTTTGATGTTTCATTTATTAAAGAGAATTGTCGTCGTCTTGGCATTTCTTTTGATAAAACATGGCTTGATACGATTGTTATGGCAAGAGCTCTCTTGAAAGATTCGTCTAAGTTTGGCCTTGAGGCAGTTGCCCATAAGCTTAAACTTAAATTTGGCAAAGAAGAACATCATAGGGCAGTAAACGATGCCGATGTTACAGCCAAGATTTTCGTTGAATTTATTCATATGCTTTTAGGACAGAAAGTTTTATCCCTAAAAGAATTAAACGACTTTGTTAAAAATTCTCCCGAAACCATCAGGAAACTCAGGCCTTACCATGTTTCTATTCTCGTAAAAAATGAGACAGGAAGAATTAATTTAAACCGACTGGTTTCCGAATCGCATATTAATTATTATTACAAATCTCCTAAAATACCGAGATCTTTATTACAAAAGTACAGAGAAGGACTTATAATCGGCTCTGCATGTGAAAGAGGCGAACTGATGGAAGCTATTCTTGAAGAAAAATCCGACGCAGAGATTTCACATATTGTTGACTTTTATGATTATCTTGAAATCATGCCCATTGCAAATAATGAGTTCATGAAATACAAGACGAATCCCACATATCGAAATATTCAGACTGACGAAGACTTAAGGGATATTAACAGAACCATCATTAAACTCGGAGAACAGTTTAATAAAATAGTTTGTGCTACCGGAGATGCTCATTTCTTAAATCCCGAAGATGAAATTTACAGAGATATTATTCATATGAATAAGTTCAACAAAAAGACTGTAAAGAAAGAGGATCTCGAAGAGTCAAGCGATGATGAAAAGACTTTAAACGTATCCAAACTCCAAAAAGAATTGGAAGAAAAACAGCCGCCTTTGTTCCTCAGGACTACAGCCGAAATGTTATCTGAGTTTGATTATCTCGGAGCACAGAAAGCAGAAGAGGTTGTTATTACAAATACCAATTTGATTGCGGATATGTGTGATGACGTTTGTCCGACATCAAATGAAAAATGTCCTCCGGAGCTTGAAAATTCGGAGGAAAAACTTAGAAAATGTTGTTATGATACCGCTCATCAAATATATGGTGAAAACCTTCCCAAGGAAGTTGAAGAACGTCTTGAAACTGAACTTACCGGTATTATCAACAACGGTTATGCAGTTCTGTATATGATTGCAAGAGAACTGGTGCTTAAATCTGAAGAGGACGGTTATCTCGTAGGTTCAAGAGGTTCGGTAGGTTCTTCATTTGTCGCAACCATGTCCGGCGTAACAGAGGTTAATCCTTTGCACGCACATTATTATTGCAAGAACTGTCATTACTATGATTTTGATTCTGAGGTTATAAAAAGTTTTGCATGTATGGCGGGATATGATTTACCTGACAAAGACTGCCCCGTATGCGGCACAAAACTGACCAAATCGGGTTTCGATATTCCTTTCCAGACATTCCTTGGCTTCTCGGGAGACAAGGAGCCTGATATCGACTTAAACTTCTCGGGTGAATATCAGGGCAAGGCTCACAGATATACAGAAGTTTTATTCGGCAAAGGTCATACTTTCCATGCGGGAACCATGTCCGGTGTCGCAGATAAAATGAGTATTGCCTATGTGCATGATTTCTTTGAGTCTAAAGGTATTCATAAAAGAAACTGTGAGATTAAACGTATTGCCAAAGGCGTTGAAGGTGTAAGAAAAACTACAGGCCAGCATCCCGGCGGTATCGTTGTACTTCCTCACGGTCGTGAAATATACGAATTTACGGCTATCCAAAAGCCTGCAAATGATATGAATACCGATGTCATTACCACTCATTACGAGTATCATGACATCGATAAAAACCTTCTTAAACTTGATATTTTAGGACATGTCGATCCTACAATGATGAAATGTCTTGAAGACTTAACAGGTACAAACTGCCGTGAAATCCCTCTTGATGACAAGAGAGTTATGAGTATTTTCCAGACTACCACAGAACTCGGATATGAACCCAATGATATAGACGGTCTTGTTTTAGGATGCCTCGGTATTCCTGAGTTTGGTACCAGAAATACAATGAATGTTCTATTAAAGACCAAACCTCAGACTTTCACCGACCTTATCAGAATTTCAGGTCTTACACACGGTACAGGTGTTTGGGATAAAAATGCCGAGCGACTGATTGACGAAGGAAAGGCCGATATCACGGGTGTTATTTCAACACGTGACGATATTATGACTTACCTTATAGACAAGGGTGTTGAAAGCTCCGAAGCATTCAGTATCATGGAAAATGTACGTAAAGGTAAAGTTGCCAAGCATAAAGTCGAAGACAAGTGGAAAGTCTGGAAAGAAGATATGCTTAAGTGCGATGTTCCCGAATGGTACATATGGTCCTGCGAGCAGATTCAGTACATGTTCCCTAAAGCACATGCTGCCGCATATGTTACCATGGGCTGGAGAGTTGCATATTATAAGGTATATTATCCGTTGGCTTATTACGCAGCTTATTTTTCCATCAGAGCAACTAAGTTTTCGTATGAAACAATGTGCAACGGTCTTCAGTTCTTAAGACAGAACATGCAGTTCTTACAGAGCCTGCCAAAAATGTCAAAGACAGAAGAAGATACTTTGGACGATATGAGACTGGTTGAAGAGTTTTATGTTCGCGGATTTGAATTTACACCTATAGATTTAAAGGTTGTAAAGCCGGATAAGTTCCAGATAATCGACGGAAAACTAATGCCTTCCTTAAAGAGTATCGAAGGTATTGCTGATACCGCAGCGAAGAATATCGTAGAAGGCTGCAGAGATGCTTCATTTTCTTCACAGGCTGATCTTAAGAAGAAATGTAAGATTGGTGATGCTGTAGTTGATAAGCTTGTAGGCCTTGGAATCATAAAAGATTTGCCCAAATCTGATCAATTAAGTATTTTTGATATTTAACAGATATCTAATACTTTATATATCTTTTATGATAAATATTATAATTTGCGATTTTTAATATAATAGAGAATTTATAAGTGTTTGTATTTTTCTTCGGTAACTAAAATATGACCCTCTAATGTCTCTATTTTACACATTGTTTAGAAGCTTTATTTTTGCTATAATTCAATACAAGTCAAGGATTTGAAATTTTTAGAAGGAGGAATTCAAAATGCCCGAGACAGTTGGAACATTAATTTGCGTTATCGCAGTAGTATTACTAATCTTTATAGCTTTGTTGGCAGTTATTATTGCATCAGGCTATGTTAAGGCTCCCCCTGATACAGCATATATTATTTCAGGTTTCAAAAAAGAGCCCAAGGTATTAATCGGTAGAGCAGGTATCAAATTACCTTTCCTTGAAAGAAAAGATATGCTGCTCGTAAAACAGATGTCTATCGATATCAAGACAAACGGTTATATCCCGACACTCGATTTCATCGGTGTAGATATCGACGCAATCGCAAAAGTTCGTATCATGACGGACGATAAAGGCATCAAGCTTGCGATGAAGAACTTCCTTAACATGAACGAGAAACAGATAGCCGAAGCGTTAACTGATTCCCTTCAGGGTAACATGCGTGAGATTATCGGTACGGTTTCACTTAAGGAACTTTGTAATGACCGTAAGAAATTCGGTGATGAAGTTCAGACTAAAGCTCAGATCGACATGAACAACCTCGGTATCGAGATTATTTCATGTAACATCCAGAGAATTGAAGATAAGAACGACCTCATCAATGCCCTTGGTCAGGACAACATGTCACAGATTCAGAAGAGCGCTTCAATCGCACGTGCTCAGGCTGAAAAGGACGTAGCAATCGAGCAGGCTAAAGCAAAACAGCTTGCAAACGAAGCAAACGTTAATGCTGAAACAGATATCGCTGAGAGAAACAACCAGCTCGCAATTAAGCAGGCTGAACTTAAGAGAGAAGCCGACATCAAGAAGGCTGAGGCTGACGCAGCATATCGTATTCAGGAAGAGGAACAGCGTAAATCCATCGAAGTTGCATCTGCTAACGCAGACATTGCAAAACAGGAAAGAGAGATTGAACTCAAGCAGAAAGAGGCTTCCGTTAAGGAACAGGAACTTGCTGCTACAATCAGAAAGAAAGCTGATGCAGACAAATACGAAGCACAGCAGATGGCTGACGTTGAACTCTATAGAAAACAGCAGGAAGCAGAAGCTATGCGTGCACAGGCTGATGCAGCTAAGTATGCAGCAGAGCAGGAAGCTGAAGCTATCAGAGTAAAAGGTATTGCAGAAGCTGAAGCTATCAGAGCTAAAGCAATCGCTGAAGCAGAAGGTATTGAAAAGAAAGCTCTTGCTCAGGCAAAGATGAAAGAGGCTTCAATCCTCGAAATGTACTTCTCAGTACTTCCTCAAATCGCAGAGAATGTTGCTAAACCTCTCGCAAGCGTAGACAAAATTACTATGTACGGCGAAGGCAATTCAGCTAAGATGGTATCAGATATCGTTAATTCCACAACTCAGATCTCAGAAGGTTTGACTCAGGGATTAGGTATCGATATCAAGACACTCCTTAGCGGAGCGCTTGGCGGAGTAGCATATTCTGCAGCAACCAATGCTAAGGCAAAGGCTGATGAAAGCACAACAGTTAAAGAAGATAACTTCAAAGAAGTTGAAACAGAAGAGTAATCTTCCAATCTTCATAAAGTAAACTAAAGTATCGGGACTTCGAAAGAGGTCCCGATTTTTTTTGACAACCATTTGCCCTCATATTTGCTTCGTGATATAATATTATGAACAAAAATAAAGAAATTGGAGACATCATGGAAATACTTTACAAAAGCACGAGGGATTCATCTAAGTCTGTAAGTGCTTCTTATGCAATTATAAAAGGTATCGCTGAGGACGGCGGTTTGTTTATGCCCAATCAGTTTCCTTCATTGGAAATCAGTCTTGAAGAACTTTCCAAACTTGATTATAAAGGCGTGGCTTATGAAGTAATGAAACTTTTCTTTACCGATTTTACCGAAGAAGAGTTACGTTACTGTATAGAGCATGCTTATGATTCTAAATTTGATACTGAAGAAATAGTGCCTATGTCTTTTGTTGACGGTGCTTATTATCTTGAATTATTCCACGGCTCAACCATAGCTTTTAAGGATATGGCTCTTTCAATCCTGCCTTATCTTATGAAGACAGCAGCAAAGAAGAATAATATAAACGAAGAGATCGTTATCTTAACCGCTACAAGCGGTGATACAGGTAAAGCTGCTCTTGCAGGCTTCGCAGGTGTTGAAGGCGTTAAGATTGTTGTCTTTTATCCGAAGGGCGGCGTATCTGCTATCCAGGAAAAGCAGATGGTTACACAGGTTGGAGATAATGTTAAGGTTGTAGGTATTACCGGAAACTTTGACGATGCCCAGACCGGTGTTAAGAATATCTTTGCTGATAAGGAATTTAATGAAAAGATTAATGCCGCAGGCTACAGATTTTCATCCGCAAACTCTATTAATATAGGCAGACTCATTCCTCAGGTTGCATATTATGTTTATGCATACGCAAATCTTTTAAAGAACGGAAAGATTGAAGAAGGCGATTTGATTAATTTCGTAGTACCCACAGGTAACTTCGGAAATATTTTAGCCGGATATTTTGCAAAGAGAATCGGTATTCCCATAAACAAACTTATCTGTGCTTCAAACGAGAACAAAGTTCTCTATGATTTCTTTGAGTCAAAGGTTTATGACAGAAACAGAGACTTTATCCTTACTACATCACCTTCAATGGATATTCTGATTTCTTCGAACTTTGAGAGACTGATTTACTTATCATGCGGTTGTGATGCCGATAAGAACATTCAGTTCATGAATGATCTTAAAGAAAAAGGCGTTTATACTGTAACTGATGATATGAAGCAGTTTATTGACGAAAGCTTTATCGGCGGATTTGCTTCGGAAGAAATGGTTTCTAAACGCATTAAGAATGTATTTGATAAGACAGGTTATGTGCTTGATACACATACTGCGGTTGCAAGTGCCGTATATGAGAATTATGAGAACGAGACTAAGGATGATACAACTTCCGTAATCGTTTCCACAGCTTCTCCTTACAAGTTTACAAGAGCCGTACTTTCATCAATTGACGGTATCAAACATGACGAAGATGATTTCGTATTGGTTGATAAGTTAAACGAGCTTTCGGGTATTGAAATTCCCAAGGCTGTTAATGACATAAGAAACGCAGTAATTCTTCATAATACCGTATGTGATAAGGAAGATATGAAGAGCGAAGTTGAAAGCTTTCTTGCATTTTAAAAAAATATACTGAATGAGGGAAATATGGACCGTAAGAAACATATTCTTATCGTCGATGACGTAACTACAAACTTAAAAGTGGCTGCTGATGTTTTGAAAGATAACTATCAGCTTTCAATGGCCAAATCCGGACAGCAGGCTCTTGATTTCTTAAAGAAAGCAAAGCCCGATCTTATTTTGCTTGATGTAAGAATGCCAGGAATGGACGGCTATGAAACACTTGAACATATTAAAGCAAATACTGAGACTGCAAATATCCCTGTTGTATTTCTGACCGTAGACGATCAGAGAGAAAGTGAGATTAAAGGTCTTAAAATGGGTGCAATGGACTTTATTTTAAAGCCTTTCGAGCCTGAAATAATGCTTTCTAGAATTGAGAAAATTCTTCAGATTGAAGATTTAAGAAGAAATCTTTCAAATTCTGCCAAAAAAGATCCGCTCACGGGACTTTGGAACAGAAAGTTTTTGGAAGACGATATTGAGAAGTATTTTATTACAAAGAATAAAGGTGTTTTCCTTCTTTGTGATATAGATAATTTTAAATTCGTAAATGATACCTACGGACATGTTTTCGGCGATAATGTTCTTTGCAATTTCGCAAAGATTTTAAAGAGCAATGTCGGACCGAGAGACATGGCCGGACGTATAGGCGGGGATGAATTTGCAGTATTCTTAAAAGGCGAATATACCGACGATGAAATCAATTCATATTGCGATATCATCATGAAAGCCGTTCACAATGATATGAAGGATCAAACAGAGCTTTCCTACAATCCTTCAATCTCAATCGGTATTTCAGTATCTCCCGATGACGGAATCGATTTCTATACGCTTTACCACAGAGCAGACAAGGCTCTTTACTATGTAAAGCAGAACGGCAAAGATTCCTATCATTACTACAAGCAGAGAGAAGAATATCTTAACAATACCATTGAAAACTTCAACAGCGAACAGGATCTTTCAAGACTTGAAGGATTTATGAAAGAGAAGAGTTATGAGAATGGTGCGTTAAGAGTTGAATACGAGGGATTTAAGAATATCGTTCATTTCGTACAAAGAACGATTGCAAGATCAAATCAGACCGTATGGATGATTCTATTTACACTTACTCATTCGGGACCTGAGAAACTCTCTACCGAACAGCTTGAAGAAGCAATGCAGCAGGTTGAAAGAGCTATAGTAGTGTCTCTTAGAATGGGGGATGTTACAACTCAGTATTCATCCTTCCAGTATGTAACGCTTCTTATGAATGCCAACGAGGAAGATTCAAGAGGAATTGCTCAGAGAATTATCCTTACCTGGCAGGAATTGTCAGACGATAAATACATGACTCTGACATATGATTTAAAGAATATTGTACCTAAGTAAAATGAATGGTGCCAGGCACGACACGCGTGCCAGGCACCAATTTTTTATTGTTGAAATTGAAAAGGTGCCTGACTCGCGAAGCGTGTCTGGCACCTGTTGATTTATCGTTTGTACATCGGAATGTATTTCTGATCTTCCATAATAGGCTTGTATGCGGGTCTTATAATCTTTCCGTTATTTGAAAGCTCTTCAAGTCTGTGTGCGGACCAGCCAACGATTCTTGCGATTGCAAACATAGGTGTGAAAAGTTCTGAAGGAAGACCAAGCATGTCATATACAAATCCGGAATAGAAGTCGACGTTTATACAAACGCCCTTGTACATCTTTCTTTCGGAAGCGATAATCTTGGGTGCGAGTTCTTCAACTTTCGAATAAAGACCGAATTCTTTTTCGAGGCCTTTTTCTTTTGAGAGCATTTCAACATAACTCTTAAATACCTGAGCTCTCGGATCACTGGTTGAATAAATAGCATGTCCGACTCCGTAGATAAGACCCTGATGGTCAAATGCTTCTTTGTGAAGGATTTTTCTTAAGTATTCGCTTATCTCGTCTTCGTCATCCCAGTCTGCAACTTCTTTTTTCATTTCTTCAAACATCTGAACCACCTTGATGTTTGCGCCACCGTGACGAGGTCCTTTAAGAGATCCGATAGCAGCTGCGATAGCGGAATATGTATCGGTTAAAGTTGAAGTTACAACATGAGTCGTAAAGGTTGAATTGTTACCGCCGCCATGCTCCATATGAAGTACGAGTGCAAGGTCTAAAAGCTTTGCTTCTAGCGGTGTATACTTGCTGTCGGCTCGAAGTAGTGATAGTATATTTTCAGCTGTTGAAAGCTTAGGATTCGGTCTGTGTATAAAGAGCGAATTGCCGTCATGATAGTGGCTGTAAGCCTGATATCCGTAGATGGCAAATTCAGGGAAAAGCGCGATTAACTGAAGACACTGTCTTAAAACATTCGGAAGAGAAGTATCGTCAGCACGATCGTCGTATGAATATAATGTAAGAACGCTTCTTGCAAGAGTATTCATCATATCCTTGCTCGGCGCTTTCATAATGATATCGCGTACAAATCCTGTAGGAAGCGAACGGTAATCTGCGAGGATTTCCTTAAAAGAAACAAGCTGTGTTTCTGTAGGAAGCTCACCAAAAAGAAGAAGATAAGTAATCTCCTCAAAACCGAAACGGTCTTCTTCCGTGAAACCTTTTACGAGATCTTTTACATTGTAACCTCTGTAAAAGAGTTCTCCGGGTAAAGGAATCTGTTCGCCGTCAACTATTTTATTTGCACGTACATCCGATATATGTGTAAGTCCTGTGAGGACACCGCGACCGTTTAAATCTCTTAAACCGCGCTTGACATCGTACTGCACGAATAATTCATTATCGATTATGCTTTTTTCGAAAGTTTTATCCGCAAGATTGATTATTTCGGGAGTAATTTCACTGTGTTTACTTGACATTTTTCGCTGACCTCCTTTAACTAGTAATACGTTTTGGTAAACATAACTTGAAAACGCGGTATTAATACTATAACATATATAAAAATATAATTCAAAAAGTATTCATCAAAGTTAACAAAAAGTTTACATAAGAGAGAAAAATATGAGATTAATCGACTGTATCAGAGAAGAAATGAAAACTGTGGGATATGACTGGTATTTCACCAAAGACTCGGATCCGCATATGAGCGAATATGTGAATGATTATTACAAATTCAGGAGCACAATTTCCGGTTTCACGGGTTCAAACGGAACTCTTGCCATCGGAATTGACAAAGCATATCTTTTTACCGACGGAAGATATTTTATTCAGGCTGAAAAAGAACTCGAGGGTAGCGGAATTGAACTTATGAAACTTTCGACTCCGGGTTATCCTACAATAAAAGAATTTATAGGCAAACTCATAAAAGAAGGCTTAACCGTTGCATGTCCTTCAGAGATATTTTCATACAAAGAAATACTCGATTACGGTTTTAATGCTTTGGATAACGACAATTCAATATTTTTGGACGCTTATTTCAGATTTAATGGTGAAGATTATCCTAAAGCAAAAATAGATGATTCCGTTGAATTTTTATCTGATGAACTTATGGGCGAGAGCACTGAAAAGAAGATTGAAAAGATTAGAAAATATTTAATAGACAATGAAATTTTCTATTATATGTCAGCTTCTTTAGACAGCAACATGTGGCTTCTTAATATTCGAGGAAATGCCATTAAATATAATCCGATGGCTTTCAGTTTTGTGATTGTTACACCTCGAGATGTATCCTTGTTTATTTATGATAACGAGGGAAAAAACAGAGATTTAATTGCTTCTAAAGATACAAGAATTCATTTAAGTTCAGGGTTTGAAGAGACTTCGAGTCTTTTTAGAAACCAAAAAATAAACTGTTTCTTATACAATAATTTCGAAAGATTTCTTGCGAATCTTCCCGGCTCAAGGAGAGCCTGCTTTGCGTTTGATAAAATGCCTGCCAAATTTGCCAAGATTCTTGAGGGCAAAAACTATCAGTTAATCAATTCAGACTGCAATGTTTCACGCCTTCAGGCAATTAAGAATGATGTTGAAATTAATAACCTTAGAGAAGCTTACAGGAAAGACAATAAAGTCGTCTGTGAATTCCAAAACTGGGTAAAAACAAACGACGTTACTTCGATGAATGAATACGAGCTTATGAAAAGGCTTGATTCAATGAGACTTTACAATTCAGACTGCAGGGATTTATCTTTTGATACAATTTCCGCATCAGGTCCTAATGCTGCAATGATGCATTACGAGTCCAAAGAAAATGACTGCTCGATGATTCTAAATGACAATCTCTATCTGTTCGATTCCGGTGGACAGTGGATTGGCGGTACGACGGATATTACAAGAACTGTTGCGATAGGTACACCCACGTATGAAATGAAACATGATTATACAAGAGTTGCAAGAGGTGTGCTCGCTTTGATGAATGCTGTATTTATTGAAGGCTGCAGCGGTCTTAATCTGGATGTTTTGGCAAGAGAACCTATGTGGGAAGAAGGGGACGATTATAAATGCGGTACCGGTCACGGTGTCGGATATATGCTTTCTGTTCACGAAGGACCTCATGCAATCAGATGGATGCAAAAGCCTGTCGGAAGAGAAGCAATTCTTAGACCGGGAATGCTTGTGTCCGATGAGCCGGGTATTTACAAAGAAGGTAAATACGGCATCAGAATTGAGAATATTTTGCTTGTCAGAGAAAAGTGTGAAACACCTGACGGAAGGTTCCTATGTTTTGAATGTCTGACATATGTTCCGCTTGACGAAAATCTTCTTTTACGAGATGAGATGAGTGACAGGGAAATTATGTGGCTTGACCATTATCAGAATGAATGTAATTCGATAAACTGTCAGTTATAATAAGTAAGCCCTCTTTTATGAGCAAAAAGCAGCCGTTACATATAGGCAAAAATCACTATATTTAGGCTAAAATTGAGCCTCATTTACACATATATGTAAAACTTTTGTTAATTAAATATCAATTACAATAAAGTCTATTGACTTTAAAAGCACATTTTTTTATACTATTTAGCGGTGTAATATTCCAAAGTAGCGATATATTGGAGTTAAAAAATTTTAAATAAGGAGATATATTATGGCACTCGATTTAACAAAGTATGGTATTAATGCCGCAGAAATCGTACACAACCCTTCATATGAGTTTTTATATGAAGAAGAGATGAAGCCTGAACTTACAGGATTCGAAAAAGGAACAGAGACTGAACTCGGTACAGTTAATGTTATGACAGGTATTTATACCGGTCGTTCACCTAAAGACAAATACATTGTTATGGATAAGAATTCCAAAGACACTGTATGGTGGACAACAGACGAATATAAGAACGACAACCATCCTATGAGCGAAGAGACATGGGCAATCGTTAAGGATCTTGCTAAGAAAGAACTTAACGGAAAGAGACTTTTCGTAATGGATACATTCTGTGGTGCCAACAAAGACACAAGAATGGCAGTTCGTTTCATCATGGAAGTTGCTTGGCAGGCTCATTTCGTAAAGAACATGTTCATCCAGCCTACAGAGGAAGAACTTGCTAACTTCGAGCCTAACTTCGTTGTTTACACAGCTTCACTTGCTAAAGTAGATAACTACAAAGAACTTGGTCTTAACTCCGAAACATGTGTTGCATTCAACACAACAAGCCGTGAGCAGGTTATTCTTAACACTTGGTACGGCGGAGAAATGAAGAAGGGTATGTTCTCAATGATGAACTACTACTTACCTCTTCAGGGCATCGCTTCTATGCACTGCTCAGCTAACACAGATATGGAAGGTAAGAACACAGCAATCTTCTTCGGCCTTTCAGGAACAGGTAAGACAACACTTTCTACAGATCCTAAGAGACTCCTCATCGGTGATGACGAGCACGGCTGGGATGACAACGGCGTATTCAACTTCGAAGGCGGATGCTACGCTAAGGTTATCAACCTTGACAAAGAATCTGAGCCCGATATCTACAACGCTATTAAGAGAAACGCTCTTCTTGAGAACGTTACAGTTGATGCAAACGGCAAGATTGATTTCGCTGACAAGTCCGTAACAGAGAATACACGTGTTTCTTATCCTATCGAGCACATCGAAAACATCGTTAAGAAAGTTAACGGTATTTCAGCAGGTCCCGATGCTAAGAACGTAATCTTCTTATCAGCAGATGCATTCGGAGTACTTCCTCCTGTATCTATCCTTACACCTGAACAGACACAGTACTACTTCTTATCAGGTTTCACAGCAAAGCTTGCAGGTACAGAGCGTGGAATTACTGAGCCTACACCTACATTCTCAGCTTGCTTCGGTCAGGCATTCCTTGAGTTACATCCTACAAAGTACGGTGAAGAACTCGTTAAGAAGATGCAGAAGAGCGGCGCTAAGGCTTACCTTGTAAATACAGGTTGGAACGGAACAGGCAAGAGAATCTCCATTAAGGATACTCGTGGTATCATCGATGCAATCCTTAACGGCGACGTTAACAACGCTCCTACAAAGAAGATTCCTATCTTTGATTTCGAAGTTCCTACAGAGCTTCCCGGAGTTGATCCTGCAATCCTTGATCCTCGTGATACATACGCTGATGCTTCAGAGTGGGATGCTAAGGCTAAAGATCTTGCAGAAAGATTCATCAAGAACTTCGGCAAGTACACAACCAACGAAGCCGGTAAGGCACTTGTTGCAGCAGGTCCTCAGTTATAATTTAAATTCATACTTGTTTAACATACTGAAGCAGGATTTTCGAATCCTGCTTCTTTTTTTGTCATCATAAAAGAATTAAACTTTGTGTTATAATAATGGTAATTGATTATTTCACATTTTCACGATATTCGTTTAAAATAGTTATTCGTAAAATATGCAATCTTTGGAGGACCTATGAAAAAATCAAAAATACTCGTTGTTGACGATGAACAGAGAATGAGAAAAATCATCAACGACTTTTTAACTAAGAGTGATTATAACGTCATTGAAGCCTGTGACGGCGAAGATGCGCTTGATAAGTTTTTTAAAAACAAAGATATAGATCTGATAATTCTTGACATTATGATGCCAAAACTCGACGGATGGGGTGTATGCAAGGAAATCAGAAAAGAATCAAAGGTTCCGATTATCATGCTTACAGCAAGAAGCGGTGAAGAAGACGAACTTCAGGGCTTTAAGCTTGGTGTGGATGAGTATATATCCAAGCCTTTTTCGCCCAAAATACTTGTTGCAAGAGTTGAGGCTATTTTAAGAAGATGTAAAGGCATTTCTTCGGACGATGTTATTGAATGCGACGGTATTGTAATGAACAGACTGACGCATATAGTTACAATTGACGGCAAAGAGGTTGATTTTTCATACAAGGAATTTGAACTTCTTGCATATTTTCTGCAAAATCAGGGAATTGCCCTTCCGAGAGAAAACATCTTAAACAATGTCTGGAATTATGATTATTACGGAGAAGACCGTACAATAGATACGCATGTAAAGAAAATACGTGCAAAGCTTGGTAATAAGGGTAAATACATTAAAACCATCTGGGGAATAGGATACAAGTTTGAAACACTCGATTAAGAAACAATTAGCTTTAAATTTTATATTTATTCTTTCTGTAATCATTTTAATTTCTTCGATTGCATACCTAATACTTTTCAGGTCTTTTGTTGAAAATTATGTGCTTTTAAACATTTTTATTCTGGTTGTTGCATTTTTTATGTTTGTAGTCGGTTTTGTGCTGATTATTATTTTTACTGACAGAATTTCAAAGCCAATCGTAAGACTCACAGAAATATCTTCGAAGATGGCAAGTCTTGATTTTGACGCTAAGTATGAATCCAAAGGTTATAATGAAATTGACGTTCTCGGGGAAAACATTAATGAAATGTCCGAGAAACTCGAACAGACAATTTCGGAGCTTAAAAGTACGAACAGCGAGCTTTTACGAGATATTGAGAGAAAAAACAGAAATGAAGAAATGCGCAAGGAATTTCTTGCAAATGTTTCTCATGAATTAAAGACACCAATCGCTCTTATCCAATGCTATACGGAAGGATTAAAGGAAGGCATTATCGAAGACGATGAAAGCAGACAGTACTATCTGGATGTTATTATCGATGAAGCCGGCAGAATGAATAATATCGTAAAAGAAATCATGTCCTTATCAGAACTTGAATACGGCAATAATCCTATCGAAATCGAAAGATTCGATATTGTTGAAATGATAAGGAATAAAATTTCTTCGGGACAGGTTCTGGCTGAAAAAAATGATGTAGAAGTCTTATTTGAAAATAAAAACGAAAGCATATTTGTCTGGGCCGATGAACCGAAAACCGAAGCTGTATTTATGAATTATCTTTCAAATGCATTTCATTACTGCGAAGGCGAAAAGAAGATAAAGGTTTTTATAGAGAAAAAAGAAGATACAGTCAGAATTAACGTATTTAACACAGGAAGACAGTTAAGCGAAGAAGAACAGAAGAGAGTCTGGGAAAAGTTTTATAAGGCTGATGCTGCTAGAAGCAGAGATTACGGCGGAACCGGTATAGGATTATCTATTGTTAGGGCCATAATGAATTCTCTTAAGATGGCTTACGGCTGCTTCAATAATGAAGACGGAATTACGTTCTATTTTGAATTACCGACTAAATAAAAATGGTGTTCGACTTATAAAAGGTCGGACACTTTTTAATTTTGTAATAAAAAAACTCCTTTTTAAAGGAGTTATGCCGGCGGCGGGACTTGAACCCGCACGTTGTTGCCAACAACAGATTTTGAGTCTGCCTCGTCTGCCATTCCGACACGCCGGCTTGTGCTGATTTTAAGGCATTTTTGCAAAGCCCAACACGCAACTTACGTTTACATAGTTTATCATAAAAAAGGGATATATTCAAGAATATTTTATGTAGTAAAAAAAGCGTTTTTGTTGTAAAATTAAAGGGTGTGAAAAGGAGCTAACATGAATTGTTATGAGTGCAAAAAGAAAATTAAAGATTTTCTTGATGATTCATTAAATTCCAAAACGACCATTGAATTTGTCAATCATGTCAGAAGCTGCAAGGAATGCATGGAAGAACTCTCCATTGAGTATCTTGTAAGCGAAGGTTTAAAGCGTCTTGATACCGCAACGAGCTTTAATCTTGACAATGAATTAAACGACAAATTAAATGAGGCTTTAGCAAAAGCCAAGTTCAACAGATACTTTGCCGTTATCTGCGGCATAGTTATCTTTATTGTGGCCTTTTTACTCGGACTTTTACTTTCAACTTTGTTTACTTATTAGGATTATATGGAAAAATTACTTTTAATTGACGGAAACAGTATTATGAACAGGGCATTTTACGGAGTGCCTGATTTAACAAACGTAAACGGTATACATACGAATGCCGTTTACGGTTTTTTAAATATTCTGTTTAGATTCTTAGACGAAGAAAATCCCGATTATCTTGCAATCGCATTCGATCTTCATGCTCCGACCTTTAGACATAAGCTTTTTGAAGCATACAAAGGCACCAGAAAGGGAATGCCTGACGAATTAAGACAACAGGTGCCTTATATTAAAAACCTCGTAAAAGAGATGAACATTAAAACTCTCGAGCTTGAAGGGTATGAAGCCGACGACCTTCTTGGCACTATGGCTAAAAGAGCTCAGAGTATGGGTATGGAAGTATCTCTCTTATCAGGAGACAGGGATTTACTTCAGATTGCTGATGAACATATTAAAATACGTGTTCCCAAAACCATAAAAGGTCAGACAACCGTTGAGGATTATTATCCTGCGGATGTATTTGCAAAATACAATGTTACCCCCGCAGAATTTATACAGTTAAAGGCCCTGATGGGTGATTCGTCCGACAATATTCCGGGCGTTCCCAAAGTAGGCGAAAAGACTGCTTCGGAACTTGTAATCAAATATCATTCACTTGATAAGATTTACGAATGCGTGGATGAAATTTCAAAAGATTCCATCAGAAATTCTCTTAAAGAGAATAAAGACCTGGCATATCTTTGCTTAAAACTTGCGACAATCGAAACCAATGCGCCCATAGATGTTTCGTTTGATGAACTTAAGAATGAGCTTACTTATTCTGAGGGCGGATATAACATTTTACAGGAGCTTGGCCTTAGAACATATCTTAAAAAGTTCGAAGACAATATGTCCAAGATTAAGAATGATGTATCTTTGGATAATTTATCCGTTACAGAGATTGAAAGTACTGATGCGCTTATGTCTCTTTTAGACGGTATAAAAGGTGCCTCCGTATCCCTCGTAAAAGGTACGTTCGGTTCTGTAATCGGAATAGACGATAAGTTTTATAAAATATCTTTTATGATGAATATAAATCCTTTTGTAAGAAAGGTTTTATTTGAGGGCGAAAACAAACTGATTGTATTCAAGGCTTCGGATGCGTATGAAATGCTTGAGGATGAGGATTTTAAGAAGCAGAGCAAGGAAATAGTCAAGAATTTGTATGCGCTGGATCTTGCCGCATATCTTTTAAACCCTTTAAACAACTCATATACTGCTGAAAGCCTCTTAAGCGATTATCTAGGCCTGACTGTAAGAAGCGATTCGCTTGACGCCAAAGAACAGGCTCTGGTGGCATATGGCTTTAAAGAGCTTAAAAAGAATTTTGATGAGAGATTAAACGAAACCGAGCAGTTTAAATTATATACTGATATCGAACTTCCTTTATCGCTTGTTTTGTTTGAAATGGAAAAGACAGGTATTCTTGTAGACAGAGCGGGTCTTAAAAAGTATGAGGAAGATTTGAGTGTTTCAATAGATGAACTTGAGAAGAAAATCTATGAAGAAGCGGGAGAAGAGTTTAATATTTTATCTCCCAAGCAGCTTGGTGTAATTCTGTTTGAAAAGATGAATATGCCAAGTTCCAAGAAAACAAAAACCGGATATTCCACATCTGCAGATGTGCTTGAAAAACTTGCCGCCGATTATCCTTTTGTTTCGAATATCCTCGAATACAGAACACTTACAAAATTAAAATCAACCTATGCTGTAGGACTTGCATCAGCCATCGGATCTGACGGAAGGATTCATTCGCATTTCCTTCAGACTGTAACTGCTACCGGAAGAATTTCTTCTGCAGAGCCAAATCTTCAGAATATTCCTGTAAGAACGGATCTTGGAAGGCAGCTTAGAAAGGTATTTATTCCGAAGGATAACTGCATATTCGCCGATGCTGATTATTCTCAGATTGAGCTTAGAATCTTGGCTCATTTATCGAATGATACGACTTTAATAGATGCTTTTAATTCCGATAAGGATATCCATGCGGTTACAGCATCCAAGGTATTTAATGTTCCTATCGATGAAGTAACATCCGCTCAAAGACGTGCTGCAAAAGTCGTTAACTTCGGTATTATTTACGGTATGTCTTCATTCTCTTTGGGACAGGATTTGGAGATCACAAGGAAAGACGCTGAAAAGTACATAAAAGAGTACTTCGAGGGCTATCCCGGTATCAGAAAATATCTTGATACTTGCGTTGAAAGTGCCAAAGAAAAAGGCTATTCGCTTACCGCGTTTTTAAGGAGAAGACCTATTCCCGAACTTAAGGCTTCGCAGTTTATGCAAAGAGAATTCGGCAAACGTGTTGCAATGAATGCGCCTATTCAGGGTACCGCTGCGGATATCATGAAGATTGCAATGATAAATGTAAGAGATGCTCTTAAAAAGAACGGCCTTTCTTCGGAAATACTTATTCAGGTTCACGATGAACTTTTACTTGAAATAAAGAATGACGAAAAGGATGAAGTAGTAAAAATCCTTCAGACCGAAATGGAAAATGCTTACAAGCTTTCGGTTCCCTTAAGTGTGGATTTAAATGTCGGGGAAAACTGGTATGAAGCTAAATAATTATGTGATAGGGATTACGGGCGGAATAGGTTCCGGCAAATCCCTTGCACTTTCATATCTTCAAAGTAAATATAACTGTTTCGTGATTAAGGCTGATGATATCGGAAACGAGGTCAAACTAAAAGGCAATTCCTGCTATAAAGATATTGTTAAACTTTTAGGCAGGGATATTTTAGGTGAAGACAAAGAGATAGACAAAAGTCTTATGGCCGAAAAAATCTTTGCTGATTCTGAGCTTGTTGAAAAGGTAAACGATATCATTCATCCTGCGGTCAGAAAAGAAATCGAGAAACTCATAAAAGAGAATTCCAAAGATTTTAAAATATTCATTATTGAAGCTGCTTTGCTGGTTGAAGCCGGCTATTTTTCGATGCTTAATGAACTTTGGGAAGTGAATGCTTCTAAGGAAACACGAATCGAAAGACTTATGTCTTCAAGGGATTATACTTTAGAAAAGTGCGAGTCGATTATAGCTATGCAGCACGATACTGTCTTTTATGAGAATGCAAATAATGAGTATTTAAAAAAGACTAAAAGAAAAGACTACTTCGGTTTTAGGATCATAAATAATGATTCGACACCGGAGAATTTATATGAGCAGATAGATAAAGCAATGGAGGAAATCAATGGACGCTTCTAAAAACAAAGAGTGCCCAGTATTCGGCCTGGATATCGGAAGTAACGCAGTTACGGGCATCGTCGGATACATGGATAATGACAAGTTCATAGTAAAAGCGGTTGAATCCTCCGAGCATGAAAAGCCTTCAATGATTGACGGTAAGGATGTAGACATCGAAAGAATATCCGCCACAATAAAAAGAGTTAAGGAAAGACTCGAGGAAAAGTGCGGCTTTCATCTGAAAGAGGCCTGTGTTGCAGCTTCAGGGCGTTTTTTAAAGACTGTAAATACTTATACAGAACTTTCATTTACGGACGAGCATATCGTTGAAGATAAAGATGTTTTTAAACTAAATGAGTTAAGTCTTGAAAAAGCATATAAAAATCTTGAAGAAAGATATGAATTCGGCAAGAAGCATTATTGTGTAGGTAAAAGGATTGATAATCTGTATCGAAATGATACTGAAGATACCGATATTTTTGGAAAAGAAGCCTATAAAATCGGCATGGATTCGACTTTTATTTTCCTGCCTTATTCCGTAGTGGACGGGCTTTTTTCTGCGACTGACGGTGCGGATTTATGCGTGGCAAATCTTACACTTGAACCTTTTGCGGCTATAGAAACAGCAGTTCCCGAAAAATTCAAATCGCAGAATATTGCACTTGTTGACGTAGGCGCATCAGCCAGCAATATATGTATTTTAAACGAAGGTCTGGTATATGCTTTCGGTTCTGTTTCAAATGCCGGTGATTCTCTGACCGAAGTCATTGAAAACTTCTGTATGGTTGAATTTGATGAAGCGGAAAAGATTAAAAAGGCAATAGACAATTCCGAAGTAGTCGAATATGAGGATATTCTTGGCATGAGTAAGACCATCACAAGAAGCGAAGTTCTTGAAATGCTTGAAACTCCTGTCAAAAACATTACAAAGTTAGTTTCGGAAGAAATCATAAAACTAAATGACGGTTTTAATGTTAACGCTGTATTTGTTTATGGCGGAGGTGTTATTACCGACGGTTATACAAGCGGTCTTGAAGAAGAACTTCAAACTACTGTTAAGAATGTTCATCTTCGCGGCGAAGAAGTAATGGAAAAGACTTATTTTGTTGATACATCCTTTGCCAAGGAAGCGCTTCTTGTAATTCCTCTCGGTATTTGCCTCCAATATTTTAAGAACGGCAATTCGTTTGTTAATATATCTATTAACGGCGATTCTGTTAAGATATTTGATCATGGTAATGTAACGATATTTGAAGCATTAATGCAAATCGGTCTTGATAATCATGCTTTAAAACCAAGAAACGGTGATGCGCTTGAATTCACGTTAAACGGTGAAGAAATGTCTGTGAAAGGTCTGCTCGGAGAGTCCTGCAAGGTTTATCTTAATAACGAATTAACCAATTTATCGGCTGTGATTCGTGAAAGAGATGAGATTAAACTTATTCCTTCTACTAAGGGTGAAAAAGGCTCTGCAACGATAGCCCAAATTAATAAGGGCAATGCCAAAATCGGTATTTCAGTCAATAAGATGAATGTCAATCTTCCCTGCATATTCTCGGTTAACGGGAAAGCAGTCACAGATTCATATAAAATACAGACTAATGACAATATCGAAATTCTTGATTATATAACGGTTGAAAGAGCTCTTGAATTACTTGATATCACCATAAAAGAAGGCCAGAGCGTTACAGTCAATGATTTGCCTGCGGACCTTGATACAAAGCTATATTCAGGCTACAGAGTAGATGTTATAAACGGATAGTATTTCTTTTATGATTAATACTTAAATATTTTTTGGAAGGATTTTTACCTTAATGAGAATTGCTCCCATAGCGAGCGGAAGCAGCGGTAACTGCATATATGTCGGAGACGATAACACGCATATTCTGATTGATGCGGGAATATCCGCGAAGAATATCGAAGAAGGCTTACACTCGCTTGATTTATCATTAGATGATATAGATGCAATATTAATTACTCACGAACATTCCGACCATATAAAAGGACTTGGAGTGCTTGAGAGAAAAAGAGAAATACCCATATACGCCTCACAGGGTACGATAGAAGGTATTTTATCCACAAAATCCCTCGGCTATTTTAACAGGGACTGTTTTAAATCTTTGAGGAATTTGTCGCCTTTTACGATAAATGATTTCACATTTAATCCTCATCCGGTCAGCCATGATGCAAACGAGCCTGTTTGCTTTTCTTTTGAAAACGCTCATAAAAGAGCCGCTGTGGTTACCGACCTTGGATGCTATGACGACGAGCTTTTAAAGTCTCTCGGAAAACTTGATTTTATCTTTGCGGAAGCAAATCACGATGTCAGAATGCTTCAGTTAGGCCCTTATTCATATCCTCTGAAAAGAAGGATTTTATCTGACAGAGGGCATTTATCAAATGAAGCGAGTGGAAGATTTATCTCAAAGCTTTTAAATGATGATATAAAAAGCATTATGATAGGGCATTTAAGTGATAAAAACAACCTTCCTGACCTTGCTTATGAAGCAGTAAAAGTTGAAATTACAATGTCTGATACAAAATATGATGGGCTGGATTTTCCGATTTATGTTGCAAAAAGAAATGAAATGTCTAAAATAGTATATTGTTAAATATATATCAAAGGAGTCAAAACTATGAAAAAAACAATTATTACGGTTGTTGGTAAGGACGGTGTAGGTATTATTGCCAAGATCTGTACTTATCTTGCAAACAACAATATCAATATAGAGGATATTTCCCAGACTATCACAGGCGGGTTCTTCAACATGATGATGATTACAGACATGAATGCCGCATCAAAGCCCATCGGAGATATTTCTGATGAACTTGCGCAGATTGGTGAGGAAATCGGCGTTGTTATTAAATGTCAGAGAGAAGAAATCTTTGACTCCATGCACAGAATTTAAATAAATTTAGGTTTGGTGCCTGGCTCGCGAAGCGTGCCTGGCTCCGCAGAATAGGTGAAAACATGATTAATATAAACGAAGTATCCGAAACCAATGAAATGATAGAAAAGGAAAACCTTGACGTAAGAACTATTACAATGGGTATTTCACTTCTTGACTGCATCGATTCGGATTTGGAAAAAGTAAAAAAGAATATATACGACAAGATTTACAAATATGCTAAGGATCTTGTTAAAACAGGTAAGGATATCGAAAAAGAATTCGGTATTCCCATTGTAAATAAGAGAATTTCTGTTACTCCAATTGCTTTAATCGGAGCTGCTGCATGTAAGAGCCCTTCAGATTTTTCCGAACTTGCCGTAGTACTTGATGAAGTTGCAAAAGCTGTAGGAGTTAACTTTATCGGCGGTTTCTCGGCGCTTGTATCTAAAGGAATGACTCCTGCGGATGAAATGCTTATTAAATCAATTCCCGAAGCTTTATCAAAGACAGACAGAGTCTGCTCATCCATTAACCTTGGTTCAACCAAGACCGGTATCAATATGGATGCGGTAAAGTTAATGGGAGAAATCATAAAAGAAACCGCAGAATACACTAAAGAAAAAGATTCCTTAGGCTGCGCAAAGTTAGTAGTATTTTGTAATGCTCCCGATGACAATCCTTTTATGGCAGGTGCTTTCCACGGCGTGACTGAAGCAGACTGTATCATCAATGTCGGTGTATCAGGCCCCGGAGTTGTTAAAACAGCACTTGAAAAGGTCAGAGGAAAAGACTTTGAAATCCTTTGTGAAACTATTAAGAAGACAGCATTTAAGGTAACAAGAGTAGGTCAGCTTGTTGCAAAGGAAGCTTCCGACAGACTGGGTGTTCCTTTTGGTATTGTAGACTTATCACTTGCACCCACACCTGCAATCGGTGATTCCGTAGCAGATATTCTTTGTGAAATCGGTCTTGAATATGCAGGCGCACCCGGAACAACCGCAGCACTTGCATTACTTAACGATCAGGTTAAAAAGGGCGGTGTAATGGCATCATCATATGTAGGCGGATTAAGCGGTGCATTTATTCCCGTATCAGAAGACCAGGGCATGATTAATGCCGTTGAAGCAGGCGCACTTACACTTGAGAAGCTTGAAGCAATGACCTGTGTTTGCTCTGTAGGCCTTGATATGATTGCAATTCCTGGCTCAACTAAGGCTACAACAATTTCAGGTATTATTGCAGATGAACTTGCTATCGGTATGGTAAATCAGAAGACCACGGCTGTAAGAATTATCCCCGTTATCGGCAAAGAAGTGGGAGAGAATGTGGAATTCGGCGGTCTTTTGGGACATGCTCCGATTATGCCTGTCAATAACTTCTCCTGCGATGATTTTATTAACAGAGGCGGAAGAATTCCCGCACCGATTCATTCTTTTAAGAACTAAAAACGGTGTCAGACACCCAAAGGGAGTCAGACACCGAACTAAAAAAGTGCCAGGCTCCGTTAGGTGCCTGGCTCTTTCCTATTTATTCGATTATTACAATTTCTCTGGAAAACTCAGATACAGTCGGTATTCCAAACTTCTCTGAAACGATTGTATCGTAAATATGCGCTGCCTGAATATCGGTTTCGAGCATTTCCATACCTACGGGGCTTAACTGATGTCTTGCATCAGCAAGCTTTGAAATGATTGGAATGGTTGCTTCAGACTTAAGTGCCGATAAAAGCTCGTTTGATGATTTTTTGAATCCAAGCATTCTTGCATAGAAGATATAACCTTCTTCTTTGTATTTTTTCATGGATTCTTTTTTAATATTCAAAAGTATGTGGAGAAGATTTCTTGCAACTCTTACATACGTGATGTCTTTGCTCTTTAACAAATCGCAGAACTGTGAGTATGATTCGTATTTGTTAAGGTTCTTAATTATCTTGGCCGAGAAATCGGGAGAAATATCAAGATATTCCTCATAACCCTTTCCTTCATCCAACAAAAGCTTGTATTTTAGGATGGAAGAGATGTCCTTATTAAGAACGGGGAATGTTTTATCATACTGTTCTTCAAGGATTTTATATACGTGGAAAGGTATCTGCGACCTTATGTGTTCAAGTTCGTTGGTCTCTTCCAGGGAAGAACGGATGGCAAGAGACGAGCAGATAGGATTATCCATCATTCTGTCGTGATATCCGGCACCGATACGAAGGTTGGTTACAGGTATAATGGATGATTCAAACTGCTTTAAAGCTCTAATATATTCAAATCCCAGAATATTATTCGGGAAATTCATTGCTTCAACATGTTCGTAGGAATTGGGAATTGCTTCTTCAACTGCACGAACCCTTGCAATGGGATAGGAGATTCCTTCTTTTACGAGCCCGTGAATAACACCCGAGATTTCCTGCTTGTGATTGATTAATACATCCGCAATGTCGGTTAAAATTTTAATATCGCCGCATTCGGAACCGAATACGAGATAGTCAACTATACCTAATCCTTTTAAAAGATTGATTGCTCCCGATGCAAAATACTCGGCAGAAGAACATGAATAATAAAGCGGCATCTCTATTACAAGATCCGCGCCTGCGTTTAAAGCCATTCTGGTACGCTGGTATTTATCGATTATTGCGGGAACACCTCTCTGGGTGAAATCACCGCTCATTACAACGATAATAAAATCGGCACCTGTTAATTGTCTGGCTCTTTTAATCTGAAATTCGTGTCCGTTATGCAGAGGATTGTATTCTGCAATAATGGCAGCAACTTTCATTAACTAGTCCTCGATTATCTCATCAAACTCCTGGGTATCAAGATATTCGTCAAAAGCATCCGCAACGGCTTCGTATTCGTCATCATCCTCGATGGAAATGAGCTCGGGCTCTTCGTTAGGGTCATCGGGATTTTCGCTGTAACCGTAAAGCCATACTTCGCCGTACAAATCATCTTCTTCGTCAACCATAGGAAGAAGAGCAATATAATCTTTTCCTTTTACCTCGAATATTGTAACGACTGCGCAGGTAACTTTTCTGCCGTCTTCAAGATCAAGGTCGACTGTCATTTCCTCTTCAGGGATTTCGTTTAAGTTTGACATATAATACCTCCGTGCAAACAAATATATTTTAACATACTTTAAAAAAAATACAATTATGTATATAATAATAAAGTCTGATATGGTTAGGAGTAACTTATGAACGAAATTGAAATCAGAAAATTCATGAAAAAGATTACAACACTGATGTATGTTTCTTTTGCACTCTGGATTTTTATTGTCGTTCTGCAGTTAGTTATAGGTTTGGCTACTCTTGTCGTGGGTTACGGTTTCGCAACCCTTTGCCTGATGGTTTATAACTTAATAGGCTGCATCAGATACATGAAAGTTATCAATTCTTTTAGGAATTTCAGCACAAAACCCGAGGCCGCTGCGGCTGTTTCTTATTTCGAGAATTCTATCGGATGGTGCTGGGTTTTTATGTTTGTCAATCTGGTTCTTGGCGGTATCATCGGATTTGTTGGCAATTTATATGATCTTATTCTTGCTTATTATGTTAAAAGCAAAAAGACAGAATTGCTTATGCCTTCCGGTGTTCCCGGCGAAATCGAAGTTCCAAACCCGAGGGATTACGAATGAATAATTTTAAGCTTGAAAAGGGATATCCTTGCAAATGCGGTGCAACTCCTTTAAATGACGGGGTTTTGTTTGCGTTTGAAAGTGATTCCGACAACTGCGGTATTATTTTAAAGAACAAAAAGTCCAAAACGATTACCAGAATTCCGCTTTCTCGCGAATACAGAAACGGTAATGTTTTTTCTGTGATCATAAAAGACATTGAATACGATAAATATCTTTACAAATTTTATTCTGATGAAAAAGAGTTTGCCGATCCTTATTCGTATACTCTCGTTGGAAATGAAAAATTCGGTTTAAAGAAAGATAATTACGAAATCTATTCATCAATTGTTAAACTTGATGATTTTAATAAAGACGAAAAGCCCGGTATTTCTTTTGAAAATTCAATCTTTTATCTTTTGCATGTAAGAGGTTTTACAGCTCATTCTTCAAGCAAAGTCGAAAATAAAGGTACCTTTAAAGGCATCCTTGAAAAGCTTGATTATCTCAAAGATTTGGGCATTACAACTCTTGAACTTATGCCTTGCTATGAGTTTGAGGAATTCGAAAAAATTTCAAAAGACAATTCTTTTATGGTCGATACCACTGACTATAAGGCTGAAAACAAAGTCAATTACTGGGGCTATAAAGAGGGCTTTTATTTTGCTCCCAAGGCTTCATACTGCGCAACTAACGAGCCAGTAAAAGAATTCAAAGATTTTGTGAAGACGCTTCATAAAAACGGAATTGAAGTCGTTTTACAGTTCTATTTCCCTGATAAAGTTAAGCAGCATAAGATTTATGAAGTGCTTAAATTCTGGCTTTTAAATTACAATGTTGACGGTTTCCATTTAAAGGGCAACAAGATTCCGTTTTCTTTTATAGCAAACGACCCCTTATTCGGTGATACGAAGCTTTTATACGACTACATTCCCGAGAATGAGATTTATGAGGCCGCTTTTGTTCCGACGAAACGCAATCTTTCTTCATATTCCGATGCATTTATGTATCAGATGAGAAAAGTATTAAAGGGTGATGAAGGAACATTAAAGGATCTTGTTTATTACACTAAGAATTATCCTGAAAAGAGTGCCTGTGTTAACTTTATTACAAACTATTACGGCTTTACGTTAAACGATCTGGTTTCTTACGACAGAAAGCACAATGAAGATAACGGTGAAAAGAATGTTGACGGCTGTGATTACAATTTCTCCTGGAACTGCGGTATTGAAGGCAAGACCAAGAAGAGTTTAGTTATGAAATTACGTAAGAAAATGATGAAGGATGCTTTGTTCCTCGTATTTTCTTCGAAGGGAACTCCGCTTATTTTGGCAGGTGATGAAATCTGCAATACGCAGAACGGAAACAACAATCCTTACTGTCAGGATAATGCTGTAAGTTATATTAATTGGAATCTTACGGCAGAAGCTTCGGAGATGCTTGAATATACAAAGAAGCTTATAGCCCTCAGAAAGAGTGATTTAAACGCTGTTTTAAACCGCGAGTTTTCAATGCTTGACAGAGCACATATCGGATATCCCGATTTATCCTACCATTCGGACGAAGCCTGGAAAGCTGATCTTGCAACATATAACAGACATCTCGGTATTATGTATTCAAGCCTTGATAAAGGTAATGTAACTCTTTATTATCTTGCTTATAATTTCTACTGGAAAGAGATTACATTCTCGCTTCCTTTCCTTCCCGTGTCTGCCAAATGGGACGTTGTATTCTCGACGGGCGATGTTAAAGAAAAAGAAGAAGAGAAGGAAGAAACCAAGCAGGGCATGAAGTTTGAACTCGAATCCAGATCCTGCGCTGTATTCAAAGTAACTTTCAGCAAGGATTTGCTCGGAAACAAATAAAAACTTTTTGACATTTGATATGTCTTTCATATAAAATACAGAAAGTTATTTAAAATAAACGAAAGACGGTAACTTAAAATGATTGACGACAAGAAAGTATTATTTTCAGGAATGCAGGCTACAGGGTGTCTTACTTTGGGTAATTATCTCGGAGCTTTAAAAAACTGGCTCACATTGTCCGAGCAGTATGAATGCTTTTATTCTGTAGTAGATCTTCATTCGATCACTGTAAGACAGGATCCTACTGAATTCAGACAGAAAGCTAAAAATCTTCTTGCACTTTATATAGCTGCAGGACTTGATCCCGAGAAGAACTGTATTTATTATCAGTCACATGTATCGGGACACGCTGAACTTGCATGGATTTTAAATTGCTTCACATATATGGGCGAGCTTAACAGAATGACTCAGTTTAAGGATAAGTCCGCAAAGCATGCAGACAATATCAATGCGGGTCTTTTCACATATCCCGTTCTTATGGCTGCAGACATTCTTTTATATCAGACAGATGTTGTTCCCGTAGGTATCGACCAGCTTCAGCATCTTGAGCTGACACGTGATATAGCACAGAGATTTAACGCTATTTACGGTGATGTATTTACAATTCCCGAGCCTTACATCGGAAAGACCGGTGCAAAGATTATGTCTCTTCAGGATCCTTTAAAGAAGATGTCCAAGTCTGACGAAAATCCTAACGCTTCGATATACTTAACCGATGACAGAGATACAATCATCAGAAAATTCAAGAGAGCCGTTACTGACTCAGAGGCAATGATTAAACACAGAGAAGAACAGCCCGGTGTTTCAAACCTCATTGAGATTTATTCAGCATGCACAGGCAAAACCTTTGAAGAAGTTGAAAAAGAATTTGACGGTAAGGGATACGGTGATTTCAAACTTGCTGTAGGTGAGACTGTAGCGGATATGCTTAATCCTTTACAGACAAGACATGCTGAGATTCTTAAAGACAAGGCATATCTTGACGGTATTGTTAAGAATAATGACGAGAAGGCTCAGTATTATGCCAACAAGACTTTAAGAAAGGTTCAGAAGAAAGTCGGCTTTAACGAGAAAGTAAGATAATTTCTTTTAGGAGATAAGCCAAAAGAGAATGAGTTTTAAGACCGTTTCTCTTTTGGCTTTTTTTATTTTGTTAAAATATTTCTTGAAATATGACAAATATATGATATATTAGACCTTGATGTTTTTTTAAGAGTATGAAACATCCGACATTACTAACAATTTGTTTTGTCCAAAGGAGGAAAAGAAAAAGAATTGAAAAAATTGTTTTTGTTTGGTTTACTTGCAACTTTAACTCTGCTTCCTATGTTTGGTTGCAGCAAGACTTATGAAAACGGTGAAGTCTACGTTTACAACTGGGGTGAATATATTGATCCCGAAGTAATCGAGATGTTCGAGAAAGATACTCAGATTAAGGTTATTTATGATGAGTTCGAAACAAATGAAATGATGTATCCAAAGGTTGAGGCAGGTGCCGTAAATTACGATGTTGTATGTCCTTCGGATTACATGATCAAGAAAATGATTGACAACGACATGCTCGCCGAACTTAACTGGGACAATATTCCCAATGCTAAAAATATAGGCGAACAGTATTTTGTAACAAGTCAGGAATTCGATCCCGAAAACAAATATTCCGTACCTTATTGCTGGGGAACCGTTGGCATTCTTTATAATAAGACAATGGTTGACGAACCCATTACAAAATGGGAACAGCTCTGGGATCCTAAATATAAAAACCAGATTTTAATGCAGAACTCAGTCAGAGACGCATTTATGGTAGCTCTTAAGTTAAACGGATATTCAATGAATACAATCAATATCGACGAGCTTCAGATTGCAAAGCAGTCTCTCCTTGAGCAGAAGCCCCTTGTACAGGCTTATGTTGTAGACCAGGTAAGAGATAAGATGATCGGTAACGAAGCTGCTATCGGTGTTATTTATTCAGGCGAAGCAATCTATACACAGAGAGAAAACGAAAATCTCGTATATGTTATTCCCGAAGAAGGAACAAACGTATGGATTGACTCATGGGTAGTTCTTAAGAATGCAAAGAATAAGGAAAATGCCGAGAAGTTCATCAACTATATGTGCAAGCCCGAAATTGCGTTAATGAACTTCGATTTTATCACATATTCAACACCCAATGATGCTGCAAGAGCACTTATCGAGGACGAAGATATCAGAAATTCCGAAATCGCATTCCCCGATTTGACTCAGTACGACAACCTTGAGACTTACAAATATCTTGGTGAGGACGGAGACGAACTTTACAATTCACTCTGGAAAGAAGTTAAGTCAGAATAAATCATAAAAGACATAAAGATACTTAAAAAGCCGAACAATTAAGTTCGGCTTTTTCTTTTATGATAATAGTTTACTTGGCTGCTTTGTTTTTCTTACCGGAACCCGGAAGAAGATTAACAAGTATCAGAAGAACTAAAACGGTTACGAATATGATGGATGAAAGTGCATACATTTTAGGATCAATACCTTTTCTGACCTGTGAGTAAATCTTGGTTGAAAGTGTATCCACGCCTGCACCTTTTGTAAAGTGAGTGATGATAAAATCATCGATACTCATCGTAAATGCCATCAAAAGACCGGAGAATACGCCGGGTAAAATATCGGGAAATACAACCTTAAAGAACGCTTTAAAAGGTGATGCTCCCAAATCCATTGCGGCTTCGTATGCAGAAGGATTAAGCTGCTTGATACGAGGCATAACGCTTAGAATTACATAAGGTATGTTAAACGTTATATGCGCTAGAAGAATTGTTGTAAATCCGAATTTTACGTTAAAGAAGATGAAGAGAAGCATTAACGAAATACCGGTTACGATTTCGGCATTTAACATAGGTATATTTGTGATACCCATCATTAATGTTCTGGTTCCTTTTTTAAGGCTTGTAATTGCTATGGCTGCAATTGTTCCGATAAATGTTGAGATTAGAGCGGATAAAACAGCAAGCATTATTGTAGTTACAAGCGCTTCCATAATCGAAGAATCGGAGAGAAGTTTACTGTACCACTGGAAGGTAAAGCCACCCCATTTCGATCTTGATTTGGACTTGTTAAACGATAAAACGATAAGCACTGCCATCGGAGCATAAAGGAAAATGAAGATGAGCGCTATATAGATTCTTTTTAAAACATTTGATATCATAATGCGCTCCCTTCTCCGTCTTTATCGAAAATGGCGGTAATTATCATTGATATTACGATAAATAACATTAAAACGACTGAAAGGCCTGAGCCTAAATGCCAGTTTGAGTTGGTCGTGAATTCCTGTTCGATGACGTTACCGATAAGGAGGATTTTACTTCCGCCCAACATCTCTGAAATAACGAAGGTTGTAAGAGCAGGTACAAAGACCATAGTGATACCGGAGATAATTCCGGGAACACTTAAAGGAAGAGTAACCTTTAAAAATGTCTGAACTTCATTGGCACCCAAGTCTCTTGCTGCGTTTAAAAGGTTTTTGTCGATTTTACAAAGAACGTTATAAATAGGCAAAACCATAAAAGGCAGGAAGTTGTAAATCATACCGAATACAATCGCATAAGGTGTATTGATAATCTTTAAAGCAGGCAGCTGAAATGCTTTAAGAATTGTATTGATTACACCTTCGTTTTCAAGCAGCGTCTGCCATGCAAGTGTTCTTAAAAGGAAGTTCATCCACATAGGAAGAACGAAGATAAGAATCATAAGCTTGTTGTTTTTAGAATTGAGGTTAGACAAAATCATAGCCAGAGGATATGAAAGCAACAAACAAATGATTGTACTTATCAATGATAAAAGAAGTGCAATTAAAAGAGCTTTAAAATGCACAGGTAAAGCTATAGATAAAATATTAGAGAATGTAAATTTTCCGCTCTTTGTGGTTAATCCAAAATAGAAGACCATTACAAGAGGGATGATTATAAAGGCTATCGACCAGAATGCATAAGGGAGGGACAGCCATTTAACGAATTTATTCTTCAATTTGTGCGGCCTCCTCATCCTCGCTGGCGGGTTTGTTCATAATCTGAATGTTGAAAGGATCAACCTTTATGCCGACTTTCTCGCCTACAGGAAACATCTTGGTAGAATGAACGAGCCATTCAAAACCGTTTGCCATAACATCCATTTCATAATGAACGCCTTTAAATATAAGAGATGTAACAACACCCGAGATAGTTCCTTCTTCGGGAGCGACAAGTTCGATATCCTCAGGTCTTATTACTACGTCGACATGTACGTTTTCACCGAAGCCTGTATCCACGCATGCAAATTTGGTACCTAAGATTTCAACGAGCTCATCTTTTATCATAATGGAGTCAATAATATTCGAATCACCAATAAAGTCTGCAACGAAAGCGTTTTCAGGCTCGTTGTAAATCATTTCGGGAGTACCGATCTGCTGGATATAACCCTGGTTCATAACAACGATGGTATCACTCATTGTAAGTGCTTCTTCCTGATCGTGTGTTACATATATAAAGGTAATGCCAAGTTCGTTTTTAAGTCTTATCAGCTCATACTGCATGTCCTGACGAAGCTTTAAGTCAAGCGCGCCGAGAGGCTCGTCTAAAAGAAGAACCTTGGGTTCGTTTACGATAGCTCTTGCGATAGCAATACGCTGCTGCTGACCGCCTGAGAGTGAATCAGGCATTCTGTTTTCGTAACCTTCGAGGTTAACGAGTTTAAGAGCGTATTTAATCTTATCGTCAATATAAGACTTTGATTTATTCTTTATCTTTAAACCGAAAGCGATATTCTCCGCAATATTCATATGCGTAAAAAGAGCATATTTTTGGAATACTGTATTTAGCTGTCTTTTATACGCAGGTAATTTGGTGATATCTTTTCCGTCAAAAATAACACGTCCCGTATCGGGATTTTCAAATCCGCCTATAATACGAAGAGTGGTTGTTTTGCCGCAGCCTGAAGGGCCGAGAAGAGTTACAAATTCATTCTCTCTTATGTATAAATTCATTTCGTCCAAAACGAGATGATTGTCATAAGATTTTGAAATGTTTTCAAGAGTAATAAGTTTGTTGCTCATTTTTGCTCCGATCTAAAAATATATACTTTGTCAAAAAACATTTTTATTTTATATTATTTGTGTTATTATGTAAATTGATTTTATATGGATTTTTGCGGTTTTTTATATATTTAATCAGTTGGGGGTTTGCATGAGATTCGAAAAATATGTTGCCTATGTTTCAAGCTATACCAAGAGAAACAAAATGGGCATTACGATATTTGATGTAGATATTGAAAAAGGAACTTTCATTTACAGAAATTCGATTGAAATTTCCAATTCGTCATATTTAACCAGTTCGCATAACGATCAGTTCCTTTATTCAATCACCGATATGGGTGTTAAAAGCTATGAAATCGGCGCGAACGGTGATTTGGATGAAATCAATTTTACGTCCGTTAACGGCATGAGAGGCTGCTACCTTTCCACAGACTATACAGACAGATATCTTTTTGTCGCAGGTTATCATGACGGAAAGATAACTGTTTTAAGAGTAGGCGAAGACGGAGCGGTCGGAGAAATAACTGACGAAATCTATGTTCAGGGTATGGGCGAAGTTTCAGACAGATCATATGTTCCGCACGTTAGCTGCGTAAAGATGTCAAGAGACAATAAGTTTCTTTTAGCATCAGATACCGGTATGGATCATGTAAATGTCTATGCGCTTAATTACGAGACAGGTAAGCTTAAGCCCGTAGACATTATCCGTTCGGATCAAAATTCAGGCCCGAGACATATGATTTTCTCGGTAGATAACAAATACGTTTATGTTCTTAACGAAATGCAAAATTCCGTTGACGTATTCACATATACGGCTCTTGATTCGGGTTATCCCGAATTTGAAAAGATTCAGACAATTCAGACAGTTGACAATTATCACGCATCTATGTCTGTTTCCAGAGCACTTAAATTTTCCGAAGACAGAAATTATATCGTAACTTCATCCGCGGGAGACAATTCCGTTGAAATATTTAAAAGAGATGAAGAAACAGGTTTATTAACTAAGATTCTCTGGCTTCCCATCAGCGGTTCGTATCCTAAGGATGCTGCTTTGTTCCCCGATAAAAAGCATCTTGTATCTTTAAATCACGAATCCAGCACACTTACATTCTTTAATGTAGATCTTGAAAAGGGACTCCTTTCCATGTGTGCAAAAGAAGTAAAAATCGATTATCCCAACTGTGTGATTTTCCACGGTATAAAGTAAGTTTATTTTATGAGTTTTAAAAGTATTAAAAAGTTTTTGTTTTCAAATAAAATAAAGTTTTCGATCGGCACAATACTCTTTTTGTATGTGATGCTTTTTACGGATATTCCCGTAGGCTTTTCAAATATGATTTTTGCGAGCCAGATGTCGGGCGTTGACGAAGAGGGCAGACCTCTTTATATGCATACACTTGATGAAGAAAGCGTTGATGTATCCGAAGATTATTCAGTTAATACGAATAATGAGCCTGCGGATTTTGAAACAAGCATTTCTAAAAGAATCGCTTCTTTTAACCTTGAAGACTGGAATTTAATTCTGGTAAATAAAGACAATCCTCTTGAAGCGGATGTTGACTGCAAGCTTAAAAGCTTTGACGGCTTTGATGTTGATACACGTATTTATGATGATCTTGATGCTATGTATAAAGCGGCAAAAGAAGACGGTATCAATCTTTTAATGGCTTCAGGATACAGAAATTACAACACGCAGGTTTATCTTTATGAAAAGAAGATAAATTATTTTAAAAGACTTGGGTATTCACAGAATGAAGCTACCGAAATCGCTTCAATGAAGGTTACACCGCCTTTAACCAGCGAACATGAGACCGGTCTTGCTGTTGATATATTAAGTTACAGCCACAACTGTATGGATTCCGATTTTGGAGATTCCGACGCGGGCATTTGGCTTAAAGAACACTCTTTTGAATACGGATTTATTTTAAGATATCCCGAAGGAAAAGAAGATATTACCAAAATTCAGTACGAACCATGGCATTTTAGATATGTAGGAAAAGAAGCTGCCGAATTCATTTACATCAACAATCTTACTTTTGAAGAATTTGTATGTTTGGTCAATGAATACAATGGTGCAGTTGCTGAAGAATAAAATACGGAATAGTTTATGAGCGAGAGATTTACCATATTAAAAAAAGAAGGTTCGGCTAAAAGAGGGCGCTTCGAGACCGTGCATGGTGTTATCGAAACGCCTGTATTTATGAATGTCGGTACCATTGCTGCGATTAAAGGCGCAGTATCCACAGAGGATCTCGAAAGAATAGGTACACAGGTCGAACTTTCAAATACATATCATCTTCATGTAAGACCGGGAGATGATAAAATAAAAGCCCTAGGTGGTTTACATAAGTTTATGTCGTGGAATAAACCTATTCTGACCGATTCAGGCGGATTTCAGGTTTTCTCCCTTGCTTCCTTAAGAAAAATAAAAGAAGAGGGCGTTTATTTTGCATCACATATAGACGGACGTAAAATCTTTATGGGTCCCGAAGAAAGTATGAGAATTCAGTCAAATCTTGCTTCAACGATTGCCATGGCATTTGACGAATGTCCTAATTCCAAGGCAGAGAGAAAGTATGTTGAAGATTCTGTGGCAAGAACTACGAGATGGCTTGAAAGATGTAAGGCCGAGATGATTAGACTTAATTCTCTTGATGATACCATTAATAAGGATCAGCTTTTATTCGGTATCAACCAGGGTGCTATTTTCCCCGACATCCGTATAGAGCATGCTAAAAGAATTTCCGAGCTCGATCTTCCCGGATATGCAATAGGCGGTCTTGCTGTGGGAGAAACTCATGAAGAAATGTATGAAATCATCGAAAAGACTGTTCCGTACCTTCCTTCCGATAAGCCTGTATACCTGATGGGTGTCGGAACTCCGGTAAATATTCTCGAAGCGGTAGAGCGTGGCGTTGATTTCTTTGACTGCGTATATCCTACAAGAAACGGCAGACATGCACATCTTTATACCAATTTCGGAAAGATTAATCTTATGAATGCCAAGTACGAGCTTGATGATTCGCCGATAGAAGAAAGCTGTCAGTGTCCTACATGTCAGAGATACTCAAGAGCCTACATAAGACATCTTTTAAAAGCAAAGGAAATGCTCGGAATGAGACTTTGCGTATTGCATAATCTGTATTTTTACAACAATCTTATGGCTGAAATCAGAGATGCTCTCGACAAAGGATGCTTCGCAGAATTTAAAAAGAATAAAATTTCATCAATGATGCACGAGGAATAATAATTTCCACTTGTATTATTTTTAGAAATAAATTATTGTATTAGTTGTTTAATTTTAAATAAAGGAGTTTTAAAATGTTTAATCTTTTACTTGATGCAGCTGCAAATACATCCGGTGGCGGATTTTTAGGAGGCCTCGGTATCTGGGGTACAGTCCTTTATATCGCTATTTTCGGTGTATTTATTTACTTTGTAATTATCAGACCTCAGAAAAAAGAGCAGAAAAAGGTTCAGGCTATGCTTTCCAATATGGAAGTTGGCGATGCCGTTGTAACAACAAGTGGTTTTTACGGTGTTATCATTGATATTACAGATGAAGATGTAATCGTTGAATTCGGTAACAACAAAAACTGCAGAATCCCTATGAAGAAATCGGCTATAGCACAAATTGAAAAAGCCGAATAAGGAGTTTTCGTGAAAAGAATCGGTATTATTTTAATTTCAATTTTATCGTTTCTTCTTATTACGTTTGCGGGGGTGTATTTTTTCGGAGTATTTTATTTCAGACACTGGTTCTGTCCCAACACTTACATTAATGGTGTGAATGTTACCAATAAGAACTTTAATGTCTGCGATACTTTGATCAACGAAAGCGTGGTAAATCATAATCTCGTCATTGAAGATACTGACGGGACTCAAATTTTTATTGACGGCTCCGAGATATACAGCTACAACTACGACGAAATCGGAAATGCGATTCAGTACATAAAAGACTCACAGAATCCCTATCTGTGGGTTAAATGTATTTTTGAAGAGCATGATTATATTTATCATCCCAAGAGATATCTTGATGATGAAAAGCTTTTGCAGATTGTCTCCGATTCTCATCTTGGAAAAAGAGACAGATTCGATCCTAAAAGACGCGCCGAAATCAAATATACCGATGAAGGCGGATATGAACTTATCGATGATACGCAAAATCTTTTAGACTGGGATCTTTTAAAAGAACTTGTAATGTCTGCATCCGTCGAGGATACAGGTTATATCAATCTAAAAGAAGCCGGAGTTTACAAGAATATCGAAAGATCTGCCGAAGAGAAAAAAATACTTTCGGACTGGGAAAAACTTGAAAAAACTCTTGATTTCAATATGACATACAAATTGGCAACGGGCGAAGATATTATCGTTGACGGAGCTGTTATATCAAAAATGCTTAAGCTGGATGAGAACGGGGATTTTGTGTTCGAAAACGGCGAAGCAGTAATTGATTCCGAAAAAGTGCTTGCTTTTGTGCAGGATATGTCGGATAAGTATGATAATTTGTATAAGGATAAGTATTTTGATACGACAAGCGGCGGCACTGTTACCATTCCTTACACAAGATACACCACATACGGAAGTCTTATGAACGTAAAGGCTGAAGCAGAGGAGCTTGAAGCTATACTTAAGTCTCATAAGAGTCCCGGCGAGAGAGAGCCTATTTATATCAAAAAAGAAGACAGAGGCACATATGCCAACAATTACGGCGGTACTTATGTCGAAGTTGATATCACAAATCAGCATATGTATTATTATGTTGATAACAGACTTGCGTTTGATACAGATGTTGTTACAGGCTGTAAGGCTAACGGCAATATGACGCCCGACTGCGTATGCTTCATCCTTAATAAGGCAAGAAATGTAACTCTTATCGGACCCGGATATGAATCATTCGTTTATTACTGGATGTGTATTACAAGTCAGATTGGTATCCATGATGCCACATGGAGAAGAACCTTCGGCGGAGAGATTTATCTCTGGGGCGGTTCACACGGTTGTATCAATACACCGCTTAATAAAATGAGCGAACTCTATGATATGATGGAAATCGGAACACCCGTTATAGTTCATCATTATGAGCCTCCTGTAGAGGAAGAACCCGAAGATGCTGAAGAAACAGCAGAATCTGAAGATTTAGAAGATACTGAATAGATTTTTTAACCGGACATTAAATATGTCCGGTTTTTTTATGAGAAAAATATGTATTATTGAGGTTACGAAAATCCTTTATTTATGGACAAATTTTACAATTTTTCATATATTGTTAAAAAATTATCATTTTATGCATTTTTTGTATTGACTTAATATTTTTATAAAAGTAAAATAGTGAACGTGAATTTATTTACCCATAGGGTATTTATTTAATTTTTTATTATATAAATTGGAGGCTATATCATGGCAAGAGTTTACAATTTCTCTGCAGGTCCCGCTGTTTTACCTGAAGAAGTTTTAAAAGAAGCAGCAGAAGAAATGATGGATTATCAGGGTTCAGGTCAATCCGTAATGGAGATGTCCCATCGTTCAAAAGTTTATGACAAAATCATTAAAGACGCAGAAGCAGATTTAAGAGAACTTATGAACATTCCCGACAATTACAAAGTATTATTCCTTCAGGGCGGCGCTTCACAGTTTTTCGCAGAAGTTCCCATGAACATGATGAAGAATAAAAAAGCCGGATATATCCTTACCGGTCAGTGGGCTAAGAAGGCATTTGCAGAAGCAAAGATTTACGGCGAAGCTGTAGAGCTTGCATCAAGTGCAGACAAGACTTTCTCTTACATCCCTGACTGTTCAGATCTTCCTATTACGGATGATATGGATTATGTATATATTTGTGAGAACAATACCATTTACGGTACAAAGTTCAAAACTCTTCCCAACACAAAAGGCAAAGATCTCGTTGCAGACGTATCTTCATGCTTCCTTTCAGAGCCCGTTGATGTTACAAAGTATGCTGTAATCTACGGCGGTGTTCAGAAGAACGTAGGTCCTGCGGGTTGCGTTATCGCAATCATCAGAGAAGACCTTATTACAGACGACTGCTTACCCGGAACACCTACCATGCTTAAGTGGAAAACTCAGGCCGACAATGATTCTTTATACAACACACCTCCCTGCTACACAATTTACATCTGCGGCAAGGTATTCAAATGGTTAAAGAAGATGGGCGGACTTGAGGCTATGAAGGAACTCAACGAAAAGAAGGCTAAAATCCTCTATGATTTCCTTGATGAGTCCAAGCTTTTCGTAGGTACAGTTGTTAAGGAAGACAGATCCTTAATGAACGTTCCTTTCGTATGCAACATCGAAGATGCTGAAAAGAAGGCCGAAATCGAAGCTAAGTTCATAAAAGAAGCAACAGAAGCAGGCTTCGTAAACCTCAAAGGCCACAGATCAGTTGGCGGTATGAGAGCATCTATCTACAATGCTATGCCTATTGAAGGCGTTGAAAAATTAGTTGAATTTATGAAGAAATTCGAGAAGGAGAATGCATAATGTTTAAATATAATTGCCTTAACCCTATCGCTCAGGTAGGTCTTGATAATTTTGATGCAAACTATGTTGCAACAGATGATTTTGCTGATGCAGACGGCGTGCTTGTAAGAAGTGCCGTTATGCATGATATGGAGCTTTCAGACAAGCTTCTTTGCGTAGCAAGAGCAGGTGCAGGCGTTAACAACATCCCTCTTGATAAGTGCGCAGAAAAAGGTATCGTTGTTTTCAATACACCCGGTGCAAATGCTAACGGTGTTAAGGAACTCGTTATCGCAGGTATGCTTCTTGCAAGCCGTGATATCGTAGGCGGTATCGAATGGGTTAAAGAGAATAAAGATGACGAGAATATTGCCAAGACAGCTGAGAAGGCTAAAAAGGCTTTCGCAGGTACAGAAATCGAAGGCAAGAAGCTCGGTGTAATCGGTCTTGGTGCAATCGGTGTTAAGGTTGCAAATGCTGCCAAGAGCCTTCATATGGAAGTTTACGGATACGATCCTTACCTTTCAATCAATGCTGCATGGAGCTTAAGCAGAGATATCAAGCATGTTAACAGCCTTGATGAAATCTACGAGAACTGTGATTTTATCACAATTCATGTTCCTGCTATGGATTCTACCAAGAACTATATCAACGCAGAAGCATTTTCAAAGATGAAAGACGGCGTTATCCTTCTTAACTTTGCACGTGATATCCTTGTTGACGAGGATGCTTTACTTGAAGCAATCAAGTCCGGCAAGGTTCGTAAATATGTTTCCGACTTTGCTAATCCCAAGACAGCAGGAAAAGAAAACTGCATCGTTATTCCTCATCTTGGAGCATCTACAGAAGAGTCTGAAGACAACTGTGCTAAGATGGCTGTTAAGGAAATGAAGGATTACCTTGAAAACGGTAATATTATCAACTCTGTTAACTATCCTGCATGTGATATGGGCATCTGCTCACAGGCTGCAAGAGTTGCTATTTTCCACAAGAATATTGCCAACATGATTACCAAGTTTACCGGTTTATTCGGTGAGCTTAATATCAATATCACTGATATGACCAACAAGTCTAAGGGTGATTATGCTTACACAATGATCGATTCCGAAAGCTCGGATCTTGACGATATCATCAAGAAACTTGAAGCTATGGATGGCGTATTCAGAGTAAGAAGAGTTAAATAATTTAAATACAACGGGCGACATAGCTTAATTCTTGTCGCCCTTTTTTCACTGGTAGAATTAAGGGGTTGGAAATGCAGGATAAGAACATATCGCAGGTAGTTATCTCGAGACTTCCGAGATATTTCAGATACTTAGGCGATTTAAAAGACGAGGGAATGGAAAGAATTTCCTCAGGCGAACTTTCTAAAAGAATGAATGTAACCGCGTCACAGATAAGACAGGATTTCAATCATTTCGGAGGTTTCGGCCAGCAGGGTTACGGTTACAACGTTAATTATCTTTACGAAGAAATAGGCAAGATTTTAGGACTTGATAAAAGACACAATCTTATAATTATCGGCGCAGGCAACTTAGGCCAGGCTCTTGCCAATTATATGAATTTTGAAAAAAGAGGCTTTTTCGTAAAAGGCATATTTGACCGCAAAGAGAGCCTTATAGGAACTGATATCAGAGGAATGAAGGTAATGCATACCGATGATATCGCTGAGTTTATTAAGAACAACAATATTGATATTGCTGTTTTAACACTTCCGAAGCAAGGCGCAACAGAGATTTGTAAAACTTTAGTAAACTGCGATATTTCGGGTATATGGAACTTCGCACATGTGGATCTCGATGTTCCCGACAGAATCAATGTTGAAAACGTTCATTTATCTGACAGCCTGATGAAACTGTCATTCAAAATTCATGAAAATGAAAACTAAATAATTTAGCTTCTAAAACCGGAGATAAAAATTCTTCGGTTTTTTTATTTTACGAGGTTTATTTATAAAATTTTAATGTAAGAATACCCATAAATGTGGTATTATAATAAAAAATAAAAGGGTGTTTGGGAATTCTATGAATTATAATCCACATTTAAACAAAAGGAATGAAAAAGGTAACAAGGGAACGTTCGGTCAGGTTCTTGTTATTGCAGGAAACGAAAGTATGTCCGGATGTGTTTATTTCTGCGCGATGGCTGCATTAAGAAGCGGCTGCGGAATGGTAAATATTTTTACCGACAGAAACAATATCGAATCACTTAAGGTGCTTATGCCTGAAGCCATATTTGACTGGTTTGACAATATTAAGCATCCTGTATTTGATGAAAAGGATACTTTCTTCAAAGATAAACTGGACCGTCTTTTAAAGAAGGCTGATTCTGTTGTTATCGGACCCGGTTTAGGCATTAGGGAAGATACTCTTAAAATAACCGAATATGTTTTAAAGAATTATGACGGTAACATCATAGTTGATGCCGATGCGCTTAATTCTATTTCTGTTAAATACAAATTTGCGAATGCGTTAAGCGAAGATTTTAAGGCTGATACAAATCATCCTTTGTACAACAAGGAAAAAAACAGAACTGTTATTATAACTCCGCATATTCTAGAGCTTGCAAGACTCTGCTCTCTTAAAACAGAAGAGGTTAAACAGAATTTAGACGATCTTGCAATGAAAATAGCAAAAGAGTACGGAATTATTACTGTTTTTAAGGATTCTTCCACGAGAGTCAGTGACGGAGTTGATTTATTTGTCAACAAATCCGGCAATTCGTCTTTATCAACTGCAGGTTCAGGCGATATTTTAGCCGGAATGATTGCCTCTCTTGTTATAAACGAGGAATATCCTTTCAGAGGTGTTAATACAGCGGTTTATCTACATGGTAGAAGCGGAGAATTTGCAGGCAAGGAACTTACCGCATTCTGCGTTACCGCAAGAAATATACTTGAATATATGCCCAAGGCATTTTCTGCGCTTAAGATTGATGACAGAATTTACAATAATTGTGTAATTTTAGAGGTTATGAATGCTAGCAAGTAATTATCTCGGTTATGAATTTTATTATTTTGAGGATGCATGGCCTTTTTATATAATTCTTGTACTCCTGTTTATCGTTGAGACGCTTCTTTCGGTCAGTCTTTATGTGGTCGAAGATTTCAATGAGGCCAATCTTTTATCCATCAAAGAAAAACTTTCATCATCTGACGAAAAAAGTCTTCAGAAATTTTTAAAAAACAAAAACAGATATATAAACAGATTTCATGCGGCGTTAATTACGGCACATATGTTTGTTATTTTGCTTGCCGCCAACATTATCATAGACATTACCGACCGCTTTACGCTTATCGCGGACTGGAGTGTTATTCTTTATATTCTTTTTATTGTTTTAATTCAGTTTGTATTTTTGTTTTTTAATTTTCTGTTTTTCTTCTTACTTCCAAGGAGAGTATTCAGACATTCATCGGAATATGTTAAGGCATTATTTACGCTCTTTTCTTTGAAAATTTCTGTAATCATGGCTCCTATTTCCGATTTTTCGGATTTTCTTATTACGGGTTTCTTCAACATCATCGGCAAATCCAAATACAACAAAGAGGATGAAGTAACCGAAGACGACATTCTTTCGATGGTTCAGGAATCAAACGATCAGGGAATGATAGAAGACGATGAAGTTGCAATGATTAACAATATCTTTGAACTTAACGACAAGGAAGCCAAGGATATTATGACCAACAGAAAGAATATTGTCGGAATTAACGGCGACACCAAGCTTTCTGATGCGATAAAGATAATGCTTGAAGGCTCAAACAGCCGTTATCCTGTGTATATAGACAGTCTTGATCATATCATCGGTATTATCCACCTGAAAGATGCTTTAAGATATCAGGAAAACAACAAAGACAGAGACGGCGCCATCAGAAGATATCCTAAACTTTTAAGAGAAGCCAGATTTGTATCCGAAACAAGGAAAATCGACGATCTTTTCAAAAAAATGAAAGACGACAAGCTCCAGATGGTTATCGTAATCGACGAATACGGTCAGACGAGCGGCCTTGTTGCAATGGAAGATATCCTTGAGGAAATCGTAGGAAACATTCTGGATGAATACGACAAAGAAGAGACTTTTGTCGAATCGAAAGGCGAAAAGAGTTACGAAATCGACGGTCTGACTCCGCTTGAGGAATTAAGCGATATTTTGGGCATCGATATGGAGAGCGAAGATGAGGATATTGAGACCATCAACGGATTCCTTACAAACAAGCTCGGATACGTACCTGAAAACGACGATAAATCCGTCATTGAATACGGCGGATATTCGTTTAAAATACTTGAAGTTGAGAATCATATAATCAAATCTGTTTTTGTTACAAAATTAACTAGCGAAGATGCAAATAATAGCGCTGATTTTGTTGATAAACAGGCATAAAAATGATATAATATGTTGTTGATTTTTACGTAGGAGGAGACATTTATGTCCGGACATTCAAAATTTGCAAATATTAAACACAAAAAAGAAAAGAATGATGCAGCCAAAGGAAAGATTTTTACGATTATCGGACGTGAAATCGCGGTAGCCGTTAAAGAAGGCGGACCCGATCCCGCGAATAACTATAAACTTGCAACGGTTATAGCTAAAGCTAAGGCTAACAATATGCCTAATGATACCATCGACAGAGGTATCAAGAAAGCTGCAGGCGAAGGTGCAAATGTTACTTACGAACAGTGTACTTACGAAGGATACGGACCTAATGGTATCGCAATCATCGTTAAATGCCTTACAGACAACAAGAACAGAACAGCAAGCAATGTTCGTTCCGCATTTACAAAAGGACAGGGAAATATCGGAACACAGGGCTGCGTATCATACATGTTTGATGAATGCGGTCAGATCATCATTGATAAGGAAGAATGCGATATGGATGCAGATGACCTTATGATGATTGCACTTGATGCGGGTGCTGATGATTTCAGCGATGAAGAAGACAGCTATGAAATCATTACATCTCCCGATGCAATCAATGATGTAATTAAGGCTATGGAAGACAACAACATTCCTATGGCACAGGCTGAAGTAACAATGCTTCCGCAGAATTACATCAAACTTGATGATGAAACTGCAATTAAAAATCTTCAGAGAACGCTCGATTTGCTTGATGAAGATGATGACGTTCAAAACGTTTACACTAACTGGGACGAAGAATAAAACACTATAAAAGAACTACGAGGAATAAGAAAAATGAGCGATTACAGTATTGAGACAAAATGTATTCAGTCGGGTTGGAAACCCACCAAAGGCGAAGCAAGAATTTTACCCATTTATCAGTCAACCACATTTAAGTATGATACATCCGAACAGATGGGCGATTTATTCGATTTAAAGGCTTCAGGATATTTTTATACAAGACTTCAGAATCCTACAAACGATTATGTAGCAGCCAAGATCTGTGATATGGAAGGTGGCGCTGCAGCAATGCTTACATCTTCGGGTCAGGCAGCAAACTTTTATTCGGTATTCAACATTGCAGAAGCAGGAGATCACATCATCATAAGCTCTGCACTTTACGGCGGTACATTTAATCTGTTAACAACCACAATCGCCAAGATGGGCATTGAAACAACTGTTGTAGATCCCGAGATTTCACTTGAGGATTTAAGAAAAGAATTCAAACCCAATACAAAGTGCGTACTTGCGGAATCAATTTCAAACCCTTCACTTGTTGTGCTTGATTTTGAGAAATTCGCAACTGCAGCACATGAAGCAGGTGTACCTCTTATTGTAGACAATACATTCCCTACACCCGTTAACTGCAGACCTTTCGAATATGGCGTTGATATAGTTACTCATTCAACTACCAAATATATGGACGGTCACGCAGTATCCGTTGGCGGATGTATCGTTGATTCCGGTAATTTTGACTGGACAAAATATCCCGACAAATTCCCCGGACTCTGTTTTCCCGATGAATCATATCACGGAACAAATTATACTAAGCAGTTCGGTAAGGCTGCATTTATCGTAAAAGCTACAGCTACACTTATGAGAGACTTAGGCTCCATTCAGTCTCCTCAGAATGCTTTCTACGTAAACCTTGGTCTTGAAACTCTTCACCTTCGCATGCAGAGACACTGCGAAAATGCATTGGCAGTAGCTAAATGGCTCAAAGAGCAGGATAAGGTTGCATGGGTTAACTATCCCGGACTTGAAGGCGATGTTTACTACGAAAGAGCTAAGAAATACATGCCTAACGGTACATGTGGTGTTCTTACATTCGGTATTAAGGGCGGAAGAGAAGCGAGTATCAAGTTTATGGATGCATTAAAGCTTGTTGCAATTGTTACACATGTTGCCGATACACGTTCATGCGTGCTTCATCCCGCAAGTCATACACACAGACAGATGACCGATGAGCAGCTTCTTGAAGCAGGAGTTAAACCTGATTTAATCAGATTTTCAGTTGGTATTGAAAACGTTAACGACATAATTGCCGATCTCGAACAGGCATTTAAGGAAATTTAGTATGGATATTCTTTCGATAGTAGTTCCCTGCTACAACGAAGAAGAGATGCTTCCGATAACCTTTGAGAGTTTAAGAAATAAACTCAAAGAGCTAATCGAAAAAGGCAAGATTTCACCCGAATCGTTTCTTCTTTTCATCGATGACGGCAGCAAGGATAAAACCTGGGAATTAATCGATAATGAAAACAAGGTACATAAAGAAGTCAGAGGACTTAAACTTGCGGGCAATGTAGGCCATCAGTTTGCATTGACCGCCGGTCTTATTTTTGCAAAAGACATCTGTGATATAGCAATTTCAATTGATGCGGACCTTCAGGATGACATCGATGTATTCGAAGAAATGGTTGATAAATATCACGAAGGAAATGATATTGTTTACGGTGTCCGCAACAAAAGAAAGACCGATTCGATATTTAAAAGAGTTACAGCTCAGGGCTTTTACAGAGTAATGAACTTTTTCGGAGCGAAAACGATTTACAATCACGCAGACTTCAGACTCATGTCTAAAAGAGCGCTTGAGCAGTTTTCAAAATACTCCGAAGAAAACCTTTATTTAAGAGGAATCGTTCCTCTTATCGGATATAAAACCGAATGTGTTTATTACGACAGAAAAGTCAGAGTTGCAGGCAAGAGTAAATATCCTTTAAGAAAGATGATTGCACTTGCGGTTGAAGGCATTACATCCTTTAGCGTAAAGCCCATCAGATACATAGTTCTTTTGGGATTTATAAGTGTTTTATTAAGCCTCGCCGCATTTGTTTACGCACTGGTTTCTTACTTCCTAAAAGAAGTAGAACCCGGCTGGACCTCACTTATCGTAAGTATCTGGTTCTTAGGCGGTGTACAGCTGATTTCGATAGGCCTTATCGGTGAATATATAGGAAAGATTTACATGGAGGTCAAAAGACGTCCTCGATATAACATTGAGAAATATACTTCTTAGTTTTTGGTTTTGGAAGGTTAATTTATGGTTACAAAGAAAAACATATATCATTATATTTTCTATGTGATATTTGCTTTAATCTTTTTTTGTGCCATTGGGCTTTATTCGGTAAGTATGACCGGATCTGCAAGCGGCAGTGCTATAGTTCTGATCCTTATCAGGTACGGAATTGTATTTATTGTGGCCGCTTTGCTGGCCATTGTCTTCAAATTTTTGGTTCCTAAAATCCCTGAGAAGTACCAGATCAAAGAACTTCCCGTTATATCAAAAGCATACGAAGTTGTCGGTGTTATAAGCATTATCGTTCTTATGATTTTTACCAGAGTGATGTATATCACTTCTCAGTTTGGTATTGAAATCGAAAATGCTTATTATGATTATGCTTTGGGAGCTACAGAACGTATTCCCGGTACTTCTTATGCGGTTTATGCATATGCCGGCATTTGCAGACTTTTATGTAAGATAAGCTCTACCGTTTATCCGATTTATGCATTTAACATTCTGCTTCAGTGCGGAATTGTTGCATTTGCATATTTTATGTTAAAACGTTCTATCAGAATGAGATATGGCGTTTTGGTAGGCCTGCTTCTTGCATTTACTCCGTATTCAATCAGTGCATCGATGAATATCTCACCCGATACACTGCTTGCATTTCTTTATGTCGGATATTTGTATTATCTTTCATGGGTAATTTATTTAAACAAAAAGTCGCATATTATTGACGGTTATCAGATGCTTTACATCGTTGCGCTCGGAGTATTCTCCGGATTTGTCGCAATGTGGGATATTTTAGGAGCATCCCTTCTGGTGCTGACCGTCAGCATGCTTTTACTTACATGTAAAAAATATACGGAAACGATATTCCAGAATAGATTTATCCAGTCGGCAATTTATATTGTATCCTTTGCAGGTTCGTTATTCTTATTCCTTACTTTGTTTTACAATAACGGACTTAACAAAATGGACAATGTATTAAATTACATTTATTCATTTATTCCCAAAGGACTTTCGCTTTCGTTTGAAGCACCGATGGAAAAAAGAGTGGAAGGTATTGCAATCTTTGTATTCGCCGCAATCGCAATTTTTGCTTTTATCAGAAATGAATTTGATAAAGGCCTTCCCACTGTAATTGTAATTGATTTTATATCCGTATTTACTTTTGTTAAGTTTAATACGAGCGAATATTCGTATATACTTAATTTATTCTTCATGATTATTACCGTTATCGGTATATTTGAACTTCCGACATTTGCATTAAGTGTTGAAGATGTTTCTAATGCCGAGAGCGAAAGAATGACCGCTAAATACAAGTCTTCGGATGAAAGTACTGAAGAAGAAAAATATAACAACTACAAGCCTGCATATCAGAGCAAGAATAATCCTCAGACTGCAAACGCAGAGGATGAGGATGAGAAGGATTTAAAGGCTGTTACAATTGCTACGGGTAAGATTGAAAGCAAGAAATCCGAAGAAGTGAAAGAAGAAAAGCCTTTGCCCGCTGTAGTTGAAACACCTGCGGTTAAAACACCTACACTACCCGAACGCGTTCCTGTAGTTGCTGAAACTGCTGTAAAAGAGGAGGTTACCGACGATATGAGACAAGCATCAGGCCTTACCCTTGTAGAAACTGTACCGGATAGAAGCGATTCGGGATTTATTAAAAATCCTCTTCCGGGACCCAAACCTCATGTTGCCAGGGAACTTACCTACGATTATGACTTTAAAGACGAAGATCTTGATTTTGATATAACCGATTTGAAGGGCAAAGATTATTATGACATCTAACAATAATCGTAAAAGAAGAACATCTGCTTCCTCTTCAAGAAGCGGGTCAAATCACAGAAGTTCTTCTGCACGTACTTCGAATAAAAAGAATACTCAAAAAAGAAAAAACGAAGAATACGAATTCGACTATGTAAGGGTACTTATATACTTTGGTATATTTGTACTTTTTGCTGTTATGTTCTTATTTTCACTTGGAATATTCGACGGAGGAGTAGGTCTTTTTATAACAAAGTTTTTAAAAGGCCTGTTTGGTTTTAGTGCATATATTCTGCCGATTGTCGGGATACTTACCACTGTTTATTGTATCGTAAAAGATACTACCAAGAAAACTGTTTTTAATGTTATCTCGGCAGTTCTTTTTGTTGCCTGTGTGGGAATGATAGCGCATCTTTTTGCTTATTCATCAATCAGTGGCTTATCATTTAACGAGTCAATGAAAATCTTTTACCATGACGGAAAAGGCGGTGGAGTAATATTCGGATTTCTTGCTTATATAATTGACAAAAGCTGCGGAAGAGCACTTGTTTGGATACTTTCTATCGTACTTATGATAGCAAGTATCGTTGTTATGTTTGGCAAATATATCGTCAGATATTCAAAGATTTTATACGCAAGATATCACGATCTTGAAGACCCCGATCCCGAAGCTGAGAGAGAATATACCGAGAGAGAAATTCAAAGACTTCGTGAAAAAGAAGCAGCCAGAAGAAAAAAGATTTCTTATAAAATCACCGAAGATCCTGAAGAAGAGACTCCAAAGGGCAAGAATAAGATAATTGATGTTGCGCCATCCGATATCAAGCCGATTTCAGAAGATATTCTTTATGCTGACAGCGAAAAGGTTAAGCATAAAGATAACAAAGCCGAGTCGGGCGATATTCATCAGATTCATGCCAAGAATATTAAAAAAGACCCCAATGCAGATGAAATAAGGCCTATAAATGTTTATGCCGATGATTCGCAAATTAAATCAAGAGCGGTAAACAATGAAATTTCGCCTATAAATACTGTCAAGGAAACTCCTGTGGAAGAAACTCTTCCCGTGGTAAAAATGACTCCGGGCGCTGTTTCCATGATTGGTAATACAAAACCTGCGCAGGTTGCTATATCGAGCTATCCTACACTTGATTTATACAAAGAGAAAAAGAGTAATGCTCCCGCAAAGCCTTATAAATTCCCTCCTGTTACGCTTTTAAGCAAGGGTAGCAGATCATCGAAAAATAAAGGCGATGATATTATTGAAACTGCAAATAAATTAAAAGAAACACTTTCAACCTTCGGTGTAGAAGTATCCATCGATCCCGCAAACTGTTCCAAAGGTCCTGCGGTTACAAGATATGAACTTACTCCTGCTCCCGGTGTAAAGGTGAGCAGAATTGTTTCTTTATCGGATGATATTAAATTAAGCCTTGGTGCCGCAGATATCAGAATTGAAGCTCCCATACCGGGTAAAAGCGCCGTAGGTATCGAAGTTCCCAATTCCGAGAGTTCATCAGTTCCTTTTAGAGATCTGATTGAGTCGGCAGATTTTCACAATTCAAAGTCCAATCTTGCATTTGCTGTAGGTAAGGATTTGTCCGGTCAGGTAGTTATATCCGATATTGCCAAGATGCCGCATCTTTTAATTGCAGGTGCTACAGGCTCAGGTAAATCAGTTTGTATAAATACTATTATTATGAGTATTTTATATAAGGCTCATCCGGAAGATGTTAAGTTAATTCTTATTGACCCTAAGGTCGTTGAATTAAGCGTATATAACGGCATTCCTCATCTTTTATTACCTGTTGTAACCGATCCCAAACAGGCAAGCGCTTCTCTTCACTGGGGTGTAAGCGAAATGGAAGACAGATATAAAAAATTTGCGGATGCAGGTGTTAGAGATCTGAAAGGCTATAACGAAAAAGCAGCCGAAGATCCCGATATTTCAAAGCTTCCTCAGGTAGTAATTATCGTCGACGAGCTTGCAGATTTGATGATGGTTGCAGGCAAGGAAGTTGAAGAATCGATATGTCGTCTGGCTCAGCTTGCCAGAGCCGCAGGCATACATCTTATCATAGCAACGCAAAGACCTTCTGTAGACGTTATAACAGGCCTTATTAAGGCTAATATGCCAAGCCGTATCGCATTCAGTGTATCTTCAGGTATCGATTCAAGAACAATTCTTGATTCAAACGGCGCTGAAAAACTTCTTGGCAAAGGTGATATGCTTTTCTTCCCTCAGGGAATGAACAAGCCTTCCAGAGTTCAGGGTTGCTTTGTATCGGATAACGAAGTTCTTGATGTAGTAGATTTTATAAAGAATCAGAACATAAAAGGATACGACGAAAGAATCATTGAGTCCGTAAAAGGCGGCGGAATGAGTACTACAGTTCCTGCACCGGGCGGAGATTTAGATGAATTATTCGGTCAGGCGGGTATGTTTATTATAGGCAAAGAAAAGGCATCCATAGGTGCACTCCAGAGAGCCTTTAAGATTGGGTTTAACCGTGCTGCCAGAATAATGGATCAGCTTGAAGCCAAAGGGGTTGTTGGTCCCGAAGAGGGCACAAAACCCCGTAAGATTTTAATGGATGAAGCCGAATTTACCGCTATGGTTAATTCGATTGAATAAATAGAAAAGGAGAAGACTATGAAATCTGATATTGAAATTGCTCAGAGAGCAAAAATGAAACCAATTACCGAGGTTGCAAAACTTTTAGATATTCCTGAAGATGATCTGGAATTATACGGTAAATACAAAGCAAAATTATCGGATGAATATATCAACTCCGTAAAAGACAATAAAGACGGAAAACTTGTGCTTGTAACGGCTATTAACCCCACACCTGCAGGTGAGGGAAAGACTACAACAACAGTAGGTCTCGGACAAGCTTTGGGCCTCATGGGAAAGAAAGCTGTTATCGCTTTAAGAGAGCCCTCACTCGGACCCTGCTTTGGTATTAAGGGTGGTGCCGCAGGCGGCGGAATGGCACAGGTTGTTCCTATGGAAGATCTAAACCTTCACTTTACCGGTGACTTCCATGCAATTACATCTGCAAACAACTTGCTTGCTGCTTTACTTGACAATCATATTCAGCAGGGCAATCAGCTCGGTATCGACACCAGAAGCGTTGTATGGAAAAGATGCCTTGATATGAACGACAGAGCTCTTAGAAATATCGTAATCGGTCTTGGTGCAAAGGCAGACGGTGTTGTAAGAGAAGATCATTTTGTTATTACAGTAGCTTCCGAAATCATGGCAATCCTTTGCCTTGCAAATGATATGGAAGATTTAAAAGAAAGATTAGGAAAGATTGTTGTAGCTTACAACTTCGCAGGAGAACCCGTTACCGCAAAGGATTTGGGCGGTGTAGGTTCTATGGCAGCACTTTTAAAAGATGCTCTTAAGCCCAACCTTATCCAGACGCTTGAAAATACACCTGCTATCGTTCATGGCGGGCCTTTTGCAAATATAGCACACGGCTGTAACTCCGTTAGAGCTACCAAGACCGCTTTAAAGATTGCAGATTACTGCATCACAGAGGCAGGCTTCGGTGCAGACCTCGGCGCAGAGAAATTTCTTGATATCAAATGCCGTATGGCAGGACTTAAGCCTGATGCAATCGTACTTGTTGCAACAGTTCGTGCTCTTAAGTATAATGGCGGAGTTCCCAAGGATCAATTATCTACAGAGAACCTCGATGCTTTAAAGAATGGTATCGTAAACCTTGAAAAGCATATTGAGAACCTTCAGAAATATGATGTTCCCGTTGTTGTTACACTTAATGCTTTTGTGACTGATACAGAGGCAGAAACATCTTTTGTTAAAGATTTCTGTATTTCAAGAGGCTGTTCATTTGCTCTTTCCGAAGTTTGGGAAAAAGGCGGCGAAGGCGGTGTAGAACTTGCCAAGACCTTACTTGAAACTCTTGAAACAAAAGAAAGTCATTATCATCCTTTATACAAGGACGAACTATCACTTGAAGAAAAGATTGAAACAATTGCAAAGGAAATCTACGGAGCAGACGGCGTAAATTATTCATCCACAGCCAAGAAGCAGCTTGAAAAATTAACGAAGTTAGGCTTCTCAAATATGCCTGTTTGTATTGCAAAGACACAATATTCGCTTTCCGACGATCCTACATTACTCGGACGTCCCACCAATTACAATATTGAAGTCAGAGAATGCTATGTATCCGCAGGCGCTGGCTTCGTAGTTGTTATCACCGGTCAGATTATGACAATGCCTGGACTTCCCAAGGCTCCCGCAGCTTTAGGAATCGATGTTGTAGACGGCAAGATTACGGGTCTCTTCTAAACATAAACTTGACAATTATTTAAATTTTTAATATTCTCGGAGGAAAAAATGGCTGAATTAATAGACGGTAAACTTATATCAGCTCAGATTAAAGACGAGTGCAAAGAGAAAGTTGCACTCCTAAAAGAAAAAGGCATTGAAGTAACACTTGCTGTTATTCAGGTCGGCGAAGATCCCGCCAGCAGTGTATATGTAAGCAATAAAAAGAAAGCATGCGAATATATCGGAGCCAATTCTTTATCATATAACCTTAAAGAAGATTCCACACAGGAAGAACTTCTTGAACTCATTGACAAACTCAACAATGACGACAAGGTTAACGGCATTCTTGTTCAGCTTCCTTTACCCAAGCATTTTAATGAGGATGAAGTTATAAGAAGAATTAATCCCGATAAGGATGTTGACGGTTTTCATCCAATCAATGTCGGCAGACTTTCAATCGGAGAGAAAGGCTTTGTTTCCTGTACACCTGCAGGCATCATTGAACTTCTTAAAAGAAGCAATGTTGAAATCGAAGGTAAGGAATGCGTTATAATCGGCAGAAGCAATATTGTAGGTAAGCCCATGTCAATGCTTATGCTTAGAGAAAACGCAACTGTTACCGTTTGTCATTCCAGAACAAAGAATTTAAGCGATGTTACCAAGAGAGCTGACATTCTTATAGTTGCTATCGGCAAGCCTAAGATGATTGATTCATCTTATGTAAAAGAAGGTGCAACGGTAATCGATGTAGGTATTCACAGAGTGGATCCTAACAGCAAAAAGCTTTGCGGTGACGTTGATTTTGAAAGCGTTGAGCCCGTTGCAGGTAAGATTACACCTGTTCCCGGCGGCGTTGGCCCTATGACCATAGCAATGTTAATGAGTAATCTTGTAAATTCAGTAGAGTAAGGAAAAACATATGAAATGTCCTAACTGCGGTTCACACTTGGAGGAAGGTAATCTTTTCTGCGAAGTGTGCGGTGAAGAAATAAATATAGTTCCCGAATATGATCCCGATGTCGATCTCTCGGTAGATATCGACGGTGTTTTTGACCATACAAAGGAAATCGATGTAGGAGAGGTCAAAAAGCAGAAAAAGGTTCCCAAAACCAGAAACGAATATTATGAAAAGAATAAGCACGTTTCGAGAGAGCAGGTAATCGATTCTGTAGAAGAATGGGATGAGGAAGATCCGAACGAAGTAGGCGCCATCAAAGATTTGGTTCTTTCGGTGTTTGATTTCTGGAGCAGAAGCATTTTTACGAAAATTGTTGTATTATTCGTAGTGCTTCTGTTTATCGGTTTTATCTTTGTATGCATTTTCGGAGTTAAAAAATTAATTAACAGACAGTCCGTAGAGTATCTGATTGAGCAGGCTGAGACCTCTTACAGAAACAAGGACTATGAAACAGCAATTGATTATTACGAAAAGGCAATTGAAAAAGATCCCAACAATACAGAGATTAAATTTGCCGTTTCAAACTGCTATTTATACGACGGACAGGACAATAATGCTATTTTTATCCTAAAAGAAATAGCAAACGAAAATCCCGATCTTGCTACCGATACTTACGAGAGAATATTTAATATTTATTATGAAAATCAGGACTGGAAAGGTATAAACGACCTTCTTTTATCATGTAACGATGATGAGATTGTATCGAAATTCCAGGAATATCTCTGCAAAAAACCGGAGTTTTCATACAAAGAAGGCGAATATGACGAAACGCTTTATCTTGAACTTACAAGTGCGATAAACGGTTATGTTTATTACACAACCGACGGTTCGGATCCTGATGAAAATTCGCTTCTTTATACCGAACCCATTTATCTTGAATCGGGCGAATACGATATTAAAGCGATATTCGTCAATGAATTCGGTGTAATCAGCGAAATAAACGAAGCCAAGTACAATATCAAGGTCAAGATACCTTTGGCTCCTCAGGTTTCCATTGAATCGGGTTCATACAACGTGCCTATTTTAATAAAGGTTGATTCGGATGTCGATTGCGAGACTTATTATGTATGCTACAGAGCAAACGTAAAAGAAGAAGAAAGAGTCGATCCCGATCAGTTCGCAACTCTTTACGAATATCCTCTGATAATGCCCATGGGTCCTTCGGAATTCAGATTTATTTCATATAACGAAGAAGGCATACCGAGTACCATTATTACAAGAAAATACAATGTGAAAATTGACGATGCTACTGTTTCGTGGGCTGAAGCGGCCAATATTGCGACTGTTTACAGATATTCACTCGGCGGATTGGTTGATACCGACGGTAAGGCCACAACCGCTCAGGGTAAATTTGAATATATTATTGAAGATGCACTTAATCTTAAGGGAACGATTTACTATGTAATCAATGAGTATTATGTAGATACCGCAAATGATGATTTGAGATCACTTACCGGTCTTAGATTTGCGGTAAACGCAAATGACCCTAATGATTACGGAACTCTTGAAATAAATGCTAAAGGCGATTATTACATTATAAAAGAAAGAAGTGTAAACACAGAGTACTAGGTTTACGGAAAGGAAAGGAAAAGTAATGTACAGTATTTTAGAAGCCAAGGAACTTGTGGCAGATTTGATCTACGAATTTGTCGTAAAAGCTCCGAATGTAGCGGCAAATTGCGAACCCGGTCAGTTCGTAATCGTCAGAACGGATGAGGAGTCAGAGAGAATCCCTCTTACAATCTGCGATTATGACAGAGAAAAAGAAACAATCACCATAGTTGTACAGATTATCGGTGCATCCACCTATAAGATGAAATATCTTAAAACCGGTGATGCTTTCTGCGATTTCGTAGGACCTCTCGGAAGACCTTCGGATTTAATCGATACTCCAATTGATGAGTTAAAGCAGAAAAAGATTCTTTTTGTTGCAGGCGGTCTAGGAACAGCTCCCGTTTATCCTCAGGTTAAATGGCTTCATGAGCACGGTGTAGACGCTGACGTTATTGTCGGTGCCAAAACAAAAGACCTTCTTATCATGGAAGAAGAAATGGAAGCCGTTGCGGGTACACTTTACATTACTACAGATGACGGAAGTTATAAGAGACAGGGTATGGTTACAAAGGTAATCGAAGATCTTTATGCAGAAGGCAAGAAATATGACCTTTGCATAACTATCGGTCCTATGATCATGATGAAATTTGTATGCCTCTTAACCAAGAAGCTTGAACTTAAGACCATTGTTTCAATGAACCCTATAATGGTTGACGGTACAGGTATGTGCGGTGCCTGCAGACTTACAGTTGGCGACTCCGTTAAATTTGCTTGTGTTGACGGACCTGAATTTGACGGACATCTCGTTAATTTCGATGAAGCAATGAAGAGAACACAGATTTATAAGACTGCTGAGGGCAGAAAGTATCTTGAAGCAAAGGAAGGCGATACGCACCATGGCGGATGCGGTAATTGCGGAGGTGATAATTAATGGACGTATTAAAGAAAGTTCCCATCAGAGAGCAGGATCCCAAGGTAAGAGCTACCAATTTTGAGGAAGTCTGCCTCGGTTACAATAAAGAAGAAGCAATGGAAGAAGCATCCAGATGTCTTAACTGTAAGAATGCACAGTGCGTTAAAGGATGCCCCGTATCCATTTCAATACCTGACTTCATAAAAGAAGTAAAAGAAGGCAATTTCAAGGAAGCATATGATGTTATTTCCAAATCTTCATCACTTCCCGCAGTTTGCGGACGTGTATGTCCTCAGGAAAGCCAGTGCGAAGGCAAGTGTATCAGAGGCATAAAAGGTGAACCCGTATCCATCGGTAAGCTTGAGCGTTTCGTAGCTGACTGGGCTTTTGAAAATGGTGTAAAGCCTACAGTTAATGCAGAAAAGAAGAATAAGAAGGTTGCAGTTATCGGTTCGGGCCCTTCAGGTTTATCCTGTGCAGGCGACCTTGCAAAGCTTGGTTATGACGTAACAGTATTCGAAGCTTTACATGAACTCGGCGGCGTACTTGTATACGGTATTCCCGAATTTAGACTTCCCAAAGAGAAGGTTGTTAAAAAAGAAATCGAAAACGTTAAAGCCCTCGGCGTTAAATTCGAGAAAAATACAATTATCGGCAAATCTTTTACGATTGACGAACTTATTGACAAATATGGATTTGAAGCTGTATTTATCGGTTCTGGCGCCGGTCTTCCCAAGTTCATGGGAATTCCCGGAGAGAATGCAAACGGCGTATTCTCAGCTAACGAATATCTTACACGTTCAAACCTTATGAAGGCTTTCAGAGATGCTGAAACACCTATCATGATCGGTAAGAAAGTTGTTGTAGTAGGCGGCGGTAACGTTGCTATGGATGCTGCAAGAACAGCTTTAAGACTTGGTAGTGAAGTACATATCGTTTACAGAAGAAGCGAGGAAGAACTTCCTGCCAGAGTAGAAGAAGTACATCATGCAAAAGAAGAAGGCATTATCTTTAACCTTCTTACAAATCCCGTTGAAATCTTATCCGATGAGAACGGATGGGTTTGCGGTATTAAATGTATCAAAATGGAACTCGGCGAGCCTGACGAGAGCGGCAGAAGAAGCCCTGTTGAAATCCCCGGTTCCGAATTTGAAATTGAATGTGATGCTGTAATCATGTCACTCGGTACATCACCTAATCCTCTTATTTCATCAACCACCAAGGGTCTTGAAATTAACAGAAGAAAGTGTATCGTTGTTAAAGAAGAAAACGGCGAGACTTCCAAGGAAGGCGTTTTCGCAGGCGGTGATGCGGTTACAGGTGCTGCAACGGTTATCTTAGCAATGGGTGCAGGCAGATGCGCTGCTAAGGGTATTGATGAATATCTTTCAGGGAAGGAAAACTAAAAATGCCTTTTTGTCCTAAATGTAAAGCAGAATACAGAGAAGGATTTACAATTTGTGCGGACTGTAAAGTTCCGCTTGTCGAATCACTTGAGAGTAAAAAACGTCAGGAAGAAATTAACGACAAGCCTGATTCATCTATTTTTATGAGCTTCGAGGATTATGCAAGATTAACCGAAGAAGATGAATTCGGTTCAACTGAGACAACTATTAATTCCGAAGGCAATGATGATGAGGCGATTGAACAAGAAGCTTTTGTTTCGAGAGTCACAAAAGAGCCCAGCCCCGAAGAAATTGAAAAAATAAAGGCGGAGCTTTTAAGACGACAGATGGAAGAAAAGCAGGAAACAGAATACGTGTCCAAAAAAGATAAAGCCGGAGAATATTTATCAACCGGTATCATGCTCATTGTAATGGGTTCTTTAGGATGCATATTTATAGGTCTTTTACTTGCGGGCGTATTACCTTTAAAGCCTCACGGACTTGTATCTTACATCATTGATGTAATTATGTTCCTTTTCTTTGGCTTGTTTATATACTTCGGTATTCATTCGCTGACAAGATATAAGGATTATAAAGTCAAAGCCGTAGACGAGAATAAGGAAAACGTTGAATTCGAAGAGTGGTTTAAAAAGACAATTACAATGAGCTTCATCGATTCCGATCTAGAGATAACGGATGACGAACAGACCAATTTCTTTAAGAGAAATGCCAAGATTAAATATCTTATTTCTCAGGAATTTCCTAATGTAAGCGAAAGCCTTGCAGATCTTATGATTGACAAGTATTACGGAGATATTTTCGAATGAATGTAACCGTAATATGTGTCGGTAAAATTAAAGAAAAATTTTTCAGGGAAGCCGTTTCGGAATATTCTAAACGGCTTTCCAAATTTTGTAAATTAAACATTATTGAAGTTGACGACGAAGAAGCCGAACAGAATTTAAGCAGAGCTTTAGAAACTATCATAAAAGAAAAAGAAGGAGAGAGAATTCTTAAGAAAATACCTTCATCAGCTTACGTAATCACGCTTGAAATCGAAGGAAAGAAATATGATTCTCTTTCTTTTTCGAAGAATATCGAAAACCTTTGCATAAAAGGTTACAGCAATATCTGCTTTATTATCGGCGGATCATTGGGACTGTCGGATTCGGTTAAAAAGATTTCAAATGAGAAACTATCATTTTCCGATATGACTTTTCCTCATCAGTTGATGAGAGTCGTTTTGCTCGAACAAATTTACAGAAGTTTTAAGATAATAAATAACGAGCCTTATCATAAATAAGGGTTAGGAAAAATAAATGTCTGACAAAAAGAAAATTGCCAAAGGAATAGTTGTACAGGGCTCTATCTTAGCGATAGCCGGAATTCTTTGCAGAATCATCGGTATTGCCAGAAGAGTTCCACTTACCAACATTATCGGAGATATCGGAAACGGTTATTATGCGGCCGCTTACGAATTTTATTCGATAATTCTTATTCTTTCTTCATATTCACTTCCGGCAGCTGTCAGCAAATTAATTGCACAAAGACAGAGCAGGGGACAGTATAAGAAAATGCAGAAAGTATTTGAAGGTGCTTTGCTTTTTGCGATTATTTCCGGCGGTTTCTTCAGTTTAACGGTATTTATTTTCGCGGATTTCTTTTCTACGACCATTATGGGCGAAGCCATGAGTACAATGGCTATGAGAGTTCTGGCTCCTACCATATTTGTAGTTGCTTTGATGGCTGTATTCAGAGGTTATTTCCAAGGCCTCGGAATCATGCATTTTACCGCATTATCGCAGCTTCTTGAGCAGATAATACTTGTAATTGTATCTTTATCGGCTGCAAAGCTTTTATTTGGTGTAGGTACCAAGTACGGTAATCTCATGATGAATGAGAATTATGCTTCGGCTTTAGGCGCCGCGGGAGCCACAATCGGCTGCGGTGTCGGAGCTCTGGCAGGTCTTCTTCTTATGATATATTTTTATATGCATAACAAGAATGCCATCGAAAAAAGAGTAATAGCCGATACTTCCAAGAACAGAGATACATTCCTTGATGTGCTTATTCTTATTTTAAGAACAGCTATTCCGATGATTCTTTGCTCTGTAATGTACAATATCTGTGGTGTAGTCGATCAGTCCGTATTTAATCATCATATGATTAAAGTCGGCGAGAGTGATTTAAAATCATTTTACTGGGGCGTTTATTCCGGTAAATATAAGCTTATGATTACACTTCCGATTGCTCTTGCGAATGCTATGTGTTCTGCCATTATTCCATCTCTTACCGGCAGTATCGAAAATAAGGATTATGTGTCTGCAAGAAGCAAGATGGCTACGGTTATCAGAGTTACGATGATTATATCAATCCCTGCTGCATTCGGCCTTGCAATACTTGGCAAACCAATCATTTCGCTTTTATTCAAAGGTGAAATCGACCTTGCTGCAATAATGCTTATGTACGGTTCAATCAGCGTAATCTTTTTCTCGTTATCAACACTTGGAAACGGTATTTTACAGGGACTTAATAAACTTAAAACACCTGTACTTAACTCACTTATAGCATTTGTGCTTCATTTCCTTGCACTCTTATTAATGCTTAAAGTATTTAAATGGGGCATTCATTCTGTTGTTATCGCAAATCTTTTATTTGCAGTGTTCGTAAGTGCACTGAATCATTTTGCTATATACAGAACAATCGCTTACAAGCAGGAGATAAAGCAGACATTCCTGATTCCGCTTATATCATCCGTGATAATGGGAGTATTTACATTCCTTTCATACTTCCTTATTTCCAAAGTGGTTGATTACAGAATAGCTTTATTCATAGCAATGGCAATTGCTATAGTTATTTACTTTACGGCACTTGTATTGCTTAAAGGCGTTAATGAATACGATTTATCTTTAATTCCTTTCGGTTCGAAGATATATTCGGTTCTTCATAAACTCGGAATATATAAAGATATAGATTAAGTTTACGTTTGAGGCGACTTTCAGACTTTTATGATTAAAATCGATTCAATTAAAATCAGTGCAAAACAAAAAATCGACATAAAAGAATATGTCACTTCAAAATATTGTCAAAACTCTGAAATATCCAACTTTCTAATCCTAAAAAAATCACTGGATGCAAGAGATAAAAGCGATATTAAATATGTTTATTCCGTATCTTTTAAAGCTGACGAAAAGGTAGAGAAAAATCTTTTACGAAAATATAAAAACATTTCCGAATACATAGCAAAACCTTATAAAGTTCCAAAAAGAAATAATAATAGTGATTCAAACATTGTTATTGTCGGAATGGGACCTGCAGGTTTGTTTACAGCTCTAATTTTATCCGAAGCTGGATTTAAACCCGTAATCATTGATAAGGGAAAATGCGTAGAAGAGCGTATAAAAGACGTAGAAGAGTTTTTTGAAGGCGGAAAACTTGATGTATTCTCCAATGTACAATTTGGAGAAGGCGGAGCAGGAACATTTTCCGACGGTAAGCTTAATACAGGCATTAAAGATTCTGCCGGAAGAAAAGAATTCGTATTAAACATATTTGTTAAATACGGTGCCTCGGAAAACATTCTTTATGATTCAAAGCCGCATATCGGTACGGATGTTTTAAGAACAGTCATTAAGAATTTAAGAGAAGATTTAATTAAAAGAGGCGTTAAATTCTTATTTTCAAAAGAATTCGTTTCTTTCAATGAATCTAAAGGAAATATAAAAGAAATAACTATAAAAGACGTATACACTTTTGAAGAAAGCGTTTTACCATGTGACAAACTTATTCTTGCAATTGGTCATTCATCAAGAAATACATTTGAGTATCTGTCAAGCAAGCTTTCGATGGAAACAAAACCCTTTGCCATGGGCTTTCGTGTAATACATGATCAGTCTTTTATAGACAAGGCTCAATACGGTTACGATTTTGAGAACCTTTATGAAGATCTCGAACCATCTCCATATAAACTAACGCATCAGGGTAATCGTGGAGTATACTCATTCTGTATGTGTCCCGGCGGATATGTGGTAAATGCTTCGAGTGAAGAAAATAAGCTTTGCGTTAACGGAATGAGTGAGTTTAAGAGAGATTCCGGATACGCAAACAGTGCGATTATAGTCCAGATAAACAAAGAAGATCTTGATGGTTCGGATGTTTTATCAGGAATGAAAATGCAGAGGGAAATCGAAGAGAAAACCTTTAATGCAGGAAACGGTAGCATTCCTATCAGTGAATTAAAGACATTCTTTGTGGATTTTAAAGCAGATTGCGAATTAGAATTTGAAGAATGTAAGATAAATCCCGATGAAGCAATTAAAGGCAAATATTCATTTACCGATGTAACGAAGATTTATCCTGATTTTATAAATAAAGCATTCTGTGAAGCAATGCTTGATTATGATAATATAATAAAAGGTTATGCAAGCGTTAATCCTTTGCTTGCGGGAGCGGAAACAAGAAGCTCTTCACCTGTTAAAATGTTAAGAAACGAAAATTATGAAAGCAATATAAAAGGTATTTTCCCATGCGGAGAAGGCGCCGGATATGCCGGAGGAATAGTATCTGCCGCAATTGACGGCATGAAAGTTGCGGAAAGTATTATAAATAATTAAAATAGTGGGAAAACTACAAAACGGAGAAAGTCATGAATTTCAGAGAAGCTATTAAAGATAAAAAAAGAATTGTAGTTAAGATTGGTTCATCAAGTCTTACACATCCCGAAACAGGCGGAATTGATTATACAAGACTTGAGACATTAGTCAGAGAACTTTGCAACATCAGAAATATGGGCAAGGATGTTATTCTTGTATCCTCAGGTGCAATATCTGTAGGCCAGAGAGCTTTACATCTTAAAGATGCAAAGCACAGTATCGCTGCAAAGCAGGCTTGTGCCGCTGTAGGACAGGCAAGACTTATGATGGTATATCAGAAGATATTTGCTGAATACAATCAGGTTTGTGCTCAGGTTCTTTTGACTAAGGATACGATTACAAACGACCTTAACAGATTTAATGCACACAATACATTTGAACAGCTGTTGGAGCTTGGCGTTATCCCGATCGTAAATGAAAACGATACAATTTCAACATTCGAAATCAAATTCGGTGATAACGATACGCTTTCAGCCATTGTTGCATCATTAATCGGAGCTGATCTTTTAATTCTTTTATCAGATATTGACGGACTTTTCTCCGACAACCCAAGAACCAATCCCGATGCGAAATTTATCAGTATTGTCGAAAAAATCGATGATAAAATCATTAATATGGGTAAGGCCGAGACAGGTTCATCCATCGGCACAGGCGGTATGAACACGAAGATTCATGCAGCCCAGATAGTTACCAAATCCGGTGCAGATATGATTATTGCAAATTCCGATGATATTCATATCCTTCACAGAATTATGGACGGAAGAGATTTCGGTACGCTTTTTGTAGCCGATAAGGATGATAATTTCGAACTTGTAGACTTTGTAGCTAAATTAAGTGAAGAATAAAAATGGAAATTGAGAAACTTATTAACAGAATAAATGAACTGTATCATAAATCTCAGGATGTCGGATTAACACCTGAGGAGGCCGAGGAACAGAAGAATCTTCGTCAGGCTTATGTGGCAAATATCAGGGCCAATCTTAAATCACAGCTTGACAGCATTGATATAAAAGAAGCTGACGGAAGCATCACAAATCTTGGCGAAAAACATGATGCGGCAGTTAACGAACAAAGAGGTAATGACATGTATCTTGAAACATTAGGGAAAAACGCTAAAAATGCGAAATATACAATCGGTCTTCTTGATGAAAAGACCAGAAATGATGTTCTTTTACTGATTGCAGATACACTCATAAAAGAAAGCAATTACATCATCGCACAGAATAAAATCGATTATGATAAAGGTGTATCCGAAAATATGAAAGCCGGTCTTTTGGACAGACTTTTATTGACAGAACAGAGAATTGAAGGTATCAGCGAAGGCATCCGTCAGGTTGCAGCACTTGAAGATCCTTTAAATAAATTACTTGATACGAAGATTATGGCTAACGGAATGCATATAACTAAGGTTAGTGTACCTTTAGGCGTAATCGGAATTATTTACGAATCAAGACCCAATGTTACCGCAGATGCATTTTCACTGACTTTTAAGTCCGGAAATGTCTGCATTTTAAAGGGTGGTTCAGATGCAATTAATTCGAACCTTGCGATTACTAAGGTTATCCGCGATGTTTTAAAAGCGAACAATATCGATGAAAATGCAATCCAGCTTATTGAAAAAACAGACAGAGAAACCGCTACCGAATTTATGAAGATGAATGAGTATGTTGATGTTTTGATTCCCCGAGGAAGTGCCGGCTTAATAAAGGCAGTAGTTAACAATTCAACTATTCCCGTTATCGAAACCGGAAGCGGAAACTGCCATATTTATGTAGATAAAGATGCAGATATCGATATGGCCGTAAATATTATTTTCAACGCAAAAACTCAGAGAATCGGTGTATGTAATGCATGCGAATCTTTGGTAGTTCATAAGGATGTAAGAGAAGCACTTCTTCCTAAATTGGCAAAGAAATTAAAAGAGAAAAATGTTGAAATCCGCGGTGATAAGGATACAAAAGAAGTTATCGACTGTGTTGATGCTACCGAAGAAGATTTCGCAAAGGAATATCTTGATTATATTATCTCGGTTAAAACCGTTGATTCGGTAGAAGAAGCAATCGCTCATATCAACAAATATAACACAGGACATTCAGATTGTATTATTACAGAAAATGATGAGACTGCAGAGAAGTTCTTAAAGGGTGTTGATGCAGCATGTGTATACAGAAATGTTTCCACGAGATTTACCGACGGTTTTGAATTCGGCCTTGGTGCGGAAATCGGCATTTCCACGCAAAAGCTTCATGCCAGAGGACCTATGGGACTTAATGAGTTAACCTCATACAAATATAAGATTACCGGAAACGGTCAGGTCAGAGGTTAAATAATGAATCAGTTTGAAACTTGCGATAACAAAGAAGAACTCGAAAGACAATATAAATATCTCGAACTTCTTAAAAAAGTTGTTGCCGATTTAAAAGTACAAAAGAAAAGAGATATAACCGCTTGCGTTGAAACATTCGGTTGTCAGATGAATGCCAGGGATTCCGAAAAAATCTCGGGCATTTTGAAGTCTGCGGGATTTACCGTAATCGAAGACGAAAACGCAGATTTAACAGTTTATAACACATGTTCGGTCAGAGATAATGCCAATCAGAAGGTTTACGGAAGACTCGGCAGACTTTCAACTTTTAAAAAGCAGAACCCGGATATGAAGGTTGTTCTTTGCGGCTGTATGACTCAGGAAGAATGTGTAATAGAAAAACTCTGTACAAGCTACGGCTTTGTAGATCTTATCTTTGGAACGCATAATATTTACAGATTTGCAGAGTATCTCTTTTATGTTTACGAAGGTATCGAAAATAAGGATTTCGATGATTCCGACGCTAACCTTTACAAGAAAGGCAATACAATCGTAAGCCACTGGAATGAAACAAAAGTAATCTGCGAAAATCTTCCCGTAGACAGAAAATATCCTTACAAATCAGGCGTTAATATAATGTTTGGCTGCAACAATTTCTGTACTTACTGCATAGTTCCTTATGTTCGTGGCAGAGAGAGAAGCAGAGAAGCAGATGAGATCATAAAAGAGATTGAAAACCTCGTAAAAGACGGCGTTATCGAAATAATGCTCTTGGGCCAGAATGTAAATTCATATGGCAAAAACCTTGAAAATCCTATATCTTTTGCTGAACTTTTAAGAAGAGTTGAAAAGATAGAAGGGCTTGAGAGAATCAGATTTATGACTTCTCATCCAAAAGATTTATCCGACGAGCTTATTGAAGTAATTAAGAATTCAAAGAAGATTTGTCATCACATTCATTTGCCTCTTCAGTCCGGAAGTTCAAGGATTTTAAAGAAGATGAATCGTGTTTATGACAAAGAAAAATATCTTGATCTTGCACTTAAAATAAGGCGTGAAATACCTGATATTTCGATTACAACCGATATTATCGTTGGTTTCCCGGGAGAAACAAAGGAAGATGTCGACGATACAATCGATGTAATTAAAAAAGTCGGATTTGACAACGCATTTACTTTTATATATTCAAAAAGAACAGGCACGCCTGCGGCCGATATGCCTCAGGTATCGGAAGAATTCGTAAAAGAACAGTTTGACCGAGTTCTTAAATGCGTTCAGGAAACAGCCAGAGAACAGGTTGTAAAAATTGAAGGTCAGACCTTACCAGTACTGGTTGAGGAAGTAAATAAGCAGGATGAAAGCCTTCTGACAGGAAGACTTGAAAACAATACAATCGTGCATTTTAAAGGCAATACAGATTTAATCGGTAAGATAGTTAATGTCAAATGCCTTGAATGCAAAGGATTTTATTATTTCGGAGAAATGGTTTAAAGCTAAACCTTTTGGGGAGTTAATATGTCATCATATGATGAGGTAATGAAAAACATCTCGGCACTTTCACCGATGATGCAGAAATACCTTGAAACAAAAGAACAATATAAAGACTGTATTCTTTTTTACCGTCTCGGAGATTTCTACGAGATGTTTTTTGATGATGCATTAATAGCTTCCAAGGTTCTTGAAATCACATTAACAGGCAAAAACTGCGGTCTTGAAGACAGAGCTCCGATGTGCGGAGTTCCTTTTCATTCCGTAGAGCCTTATATTACAAAATTAATCGAAAACGGTTATAAAGTAGCCATTTGCGAGCAGGTTGAAGACCCTAAGCTTGCAAAAGGCCTTGTTAAAAGAGAAGTCACCCGTATAGTTACGCCGGGAACCAATATTGATTCAATGTCACTTGATGAAAACAGAAATAATTATCTTATGTCTGTTTTTATTTACATGAACAATATCGGCTTTTCTGTATGTGATGTAACTACAGGTGATTTTTATTTGTCCGAAATTTCGGGTATTAAAAATCTTTATGATGAAATCTTTAAATACAAACCCGCCGAGATAATCTGCAATTCGCAGTTTTTATCCGCAGGGCTTGATATAGAAGATTTAAGAAGCAAAATCGGTACACAGGTTTCCTGTCTTGATGATTATCACTTCGAAGAAAACAATTGCAAGAAGACGCTTTTAAAGCATTTTAAGGTTCATTCTCTTATAGGAATGGGCATAGATGATTACGAACTCGGCGTAATTGCAGCAGGTTCTCTTTTAATGTATTTAAACGAGACACAGATGATTTCGCTTAATCATATTACCACTTTAACTCCTACATCAAACGGCGTTTATATGGTAATCGACAATGCGACCAGACGTAATCTTGAATTGACAGAAACGATGAGAGACAAGCAGAAATGGGGCTCTCTTTTATGGGTTCTTGATAAAACAAAAACCGCCATGGGTGCAAGAACTCTTCGAAGCATGACTCAACAGCCGCTGGTCAATAAAGATATGATAATTGAGCGTCTTGATGCGGTCGAATATCTTTACAGCGAAATCATCGTAAGGGAAGAAATCAGGGAATGTTTAAATCCCGTATACGACCTTGAAAGACTGCTTGCAAAGGTAAGTTACAAAACTTTAAATCCCAAGGATATGATTGCCATAAAAGAATCCTTAAGAATGGTACCTTATATCAAAAAAGCAATCATGAATTGTGATGTTCCCCTCATAAAAAAGATATTCGACGATATCGACCCATTAATCGATATATTTGAAAAGATTGATAAAGCAATCGAAGAAGATCCTCCTTTCTCTGTAAGAGAAGGCGGTATTATTAAGAACGGATACAACGAGGGCGTTGATTATTTAAGAGTTTCAAAGTCCGAAGGCAAGAACTGGCTTGCAAATCTTGAATCCGAAGAAAAAGAGAAAACCGGAATTAAGACTTTAAAAGTTAAATATAATAAAGTATTCGGTTATTATCTTGAAGTTTCAAAATCATTTATTGATATGGTTCCTGCGGATTATATCAGAAAACAGACTTTATCAAATGCCGAAAGATATACAACGGAGAAACTTAAAGAATTAGAAGATACCATTTTAAACGCACAGGATAAGCTCTGCAGCCTCGAATACGACTTATTTGAGGAAATACGCGTCTACATCGAAGAAAACCTTCTGCGTATTCAGAAAACGGCCAAGGCGATGGCTTATCTTGATGTTTTATGCTCTTTGGCGTATGTAGCAGAGACAAACAGATATGTCAGACCTTCGATTAACGAAAAAGGCTCGATTAATATCAAAGAAGGCCGTCATCCCGTAGTTGAAAAGATGGTTCCGGATAATCAGTTTATTCCAAACGATACGATTTTAGACAATAAAAAGAATAATATTTCGATTATTACAGGCCCCAATATGGCTGGTAAATCGACTTATATGAGACAGACTGCGCTTATTGTATTAATGGCTCAGATAGGAAGTTTCGTACCGGCAAAAGAAGCAAGTATCTGTGTATGCGACAGGATATTTACGAGAGTCGGAGCATCGGACGATCTGGCGAGCGGGCAGTCTACATTCATGATTGAAATGAATGAAGTTTCCAATATTCTCAGAAATGCCACCAAGGATTCACTTTTAATCCTTGATGAAATCGGTCGAGGAACATCTACACTCGACGGTTTGTCGATTGCATGGGCTGTAATTGAGCATATTGCAAACCAGAAACTTTTAGGAGCAAAAACATTATTTGCCACGCATTACCATGAATTGACTGAATTAGAGGGTAAAATTCCGAACGTAAACAATTACTGCATAGCCGTTCAGGAAGAGGGCGACGATATTATTTTCTTAAGGAAAATTATAAAAGGCGGTACGGATCGAAGTTACGGTATTCAGGTTGCCAAGCTTGCAGGCGTTCCGGATATGGTAATTGAACGTGCGAAAGACATTTTATCGAAGCTTTCCGAGAACGATATTATCGATAAAATGCAAGATATCGTCACAATTAGTCCAAATATGACGAAAAAAAAGCAAAAAAATTACGACGAAGTTGATTTAGGTCAGTTAACTCTATTGGACATGACGTCAGATTCTGATATAATAAAAGAGATTGAGGAAATCGATGTTACAAACATGACTCCTCTTGACGGGTTAAACACTTTATACAGGCTACAATGTAAATGCAAAAATAGGATAAAACTATGATCAGAATTCTTGATAATCTTACTATTAACAAGATTGCTGCGGGGGAAGTAATCGAGAGACCGGTGAACGTTGTCAAGGAACTTGTTGAGAACGCGATTGACGCGGGTTCAAAAAACATTTCCGTTGAGATAAAAGGCGGCGGTATCGATTATATCAGGGTTACAGATGACGGTTGCGGAATTTCATATGAAGACGTTCCGACAGCTTTTCTTCGTCATGCTACAAGTAAAATTGTATCAAGCGAAGACTTATTCTTCCTAAGTACATTAGGATTCAGAGGCGAGGCTTTGGCAAGTATCGCTTCCGTTTCTCATACCGAGATGATTACCCGTACCAAAACAGATTTAATGGGCACCAAAATTAATCTTGACTGCGGCAGCGTAATTGAGATGATTAAAACAGGCGCTCCCGAAGGTACGACAATTATCGTAAAAGATTTATTCTTTAATGTTCCCGCTCGTAAAAAATTCTTAAATTCACCTTCGTCCGAAGCTACGAAGATTATTGAAATGATGGAAGAACTTGTTCTTTCCAATCCTTCTATTGCCTTCCAGCTTCTTGTAAACGGTCAGGTTAAGATTCAGACTAACGGTTCAGGCAATCTTAAGGACGTTATTTTCAGACTCTTCGGAAAAGAAATTCACGAGGGTCTTATTCCTTTGGATTATGAGGATGATTTCATAAAGATTCAGGGCTATATTTCAAAGCCTGATTTATGCCGTCCTTCCAGATCCGGAGAATATTATTTTATAAACGGCAGATATATCAAGAATGATTATGTTACAAGAGGAATTGAAGAAGGATACCGCAATTTCCTGATGCAGCATAAGTTTCCTTTTGTTGTTCTGTTTATAGATCTCGATCCTTTCGGAATCGACGTAAATGTTCATCCCGCAAAGAGTGAAGTTAGAATTACAAACGGAGAATTCCTCGTTGAGATTTTAAATAAGACAATCAGTGAAGCTCTTACAAAGAATGAGCTTATTCCGAGTGCGTTTAAGTTCAAGGAAGAAGAAAAGCCTCTTGAAAGAGCTCCCGAACCTTTTGAAAAGAATTTCAAGAAGGGTGACCTTGTAGTACAAAAAGGCTATGACGGCAAGAAGGGCGTTAACAATATGACCGCTGCCGAATCCGAAGCCTATGCTCAGAATGACAAATCAAAAGAATTCACTGTTGAGTTTGAAGAAAAGAAAGACAAGCCCAACAATGAATTTATGAATCATATCACAACGATTCCTTACAAGTCTAAATACGACAAGTTTGAAGAACGTATGAAGAACGACGTTGAAGAGAATGAGGAAACTGCAGAAGAGGTAAAAGAAGCAGTTGCCGAAACCGAAGCGCCTAAGGATGATTATGATTTCTTAAGAAACGATACGACCGCTGAGGCACCCAAGAATGTTGTAATTAAAAAGGACAGTCCCAATTACGATTTCCTTACAAAAGATACAACGGCTGAAGCGCCTAAGAGTACATTAGCCGGTGAAAAGACATCCTTTAACAAAGTTACGTCTTTCGCAGAGTCCGAAGGAAATATTAAGGACGAAGGTTCTTATGATGCTTCTTCACACGGCTCATCACTTCTTACTACAAGAATCGGTTCTCATAAAGAAACAGCTGATGATTATGTAGATAAGGACGGTACCAGAGGTTCTGCATTACTTAAGAACAGAATTGCAGCCGAAAAGAAAGAAACCGAAGAAGAAAAGCCTGCAGATACAGGTTCGCACGGTTCTGCTTTATTTAAGAAAGATATCTTTGCCAAGGAAGAAGAGGCGAATGAAGAAATTCCCGCCCAAGCAACTGCAGAAAATCCTCAGCCTCAAATTGAAGCAAACGTTGAAGAAGCTGCTCCTGAAGCAGTAGAAGAGCAGGCAGCTCCCGTTAATATGTTCGAGGAATGGCTTGCTTCCATCGAAAACAAGGAAGAAAGCGAAATCGAGCAGGAAAACAAGGGTATGATCGTTAAATTAAGCGATATTCCCGAGAATACATTTGTTACCGATGAAGCTGAAGATGATTCAAATGATGCTTTCATGGATTTCAAATGGGAGAGAAAAGCAGATATTATCGACCGCGTAGGAGAAAAGTCCAAGGAAGATGATGCAGACAGACTAAAAGATACAGATAAGAAATACTCAGTATTAAATGATGACATCGCACCTATAAAGTCTGATGAAGAAGCTCCTAAAAAATCCAAATTTACTTTCAGAGTAAAAGATTTTGACAAAGATACAGATGACGAAGCAGTTTCTCCTAAGATTGAAAATGTAGACAATATCTTTAAGAAAGTTGACAGATTCAATTCTCCGGGCAAGAGAGAGCCAAAGGTTAAGGAAACACAGAGTGTTCTCTTTAACGAAAAGACACTTGATCCTTCAAAGCTTTCTAAATTTACGATTATTGATCAGATATTTGATACATATTGGTTAATATCGGTTGAAAACGAACTTCTTATCATGGATCAGCATGCCGCACATGAAAAAGTGCTTTATGAAAGATTTATGGAGAAGTTTAAAAATGATAAGATTGAAACGCAGACTCTGATGCTTTCTCAGGTTGTAAACTTAAGCAAGGCTGAAATGGATGTATATCTTCGTTACAAGAATGAATTCGAAAAATTCGGATTTATAATAAATGATTTCGGTGACAGAGATTTGTTTATCAGAGGTATACCGACTGATTTGTTCGGTTCCGATGCAAAGAGCTTGTTCCTTGATATTTTATCCGAACTTATTAATGTTTCACCTTCGCTTCATATCGATATCATTGAGACAAGAATTGCAACCAGAGCATGTAAGGCTGCAATTAAGGGCAATCAGAAGATGAGCAAGGATGATTGCAAGAAGCTTCTTGAAAATATGCTTACCTTAAAGAATCCTTATCAGTGTCCTCACGGAAGACCTACGCTTATCAGAATTTCAAAGACAGATCTTGAAAAGATGTTCAAAAGGATAGTTTCATGAAAAAGCCTCTGGTAGTAATTGCCGGAGCAACTGCAACAGGCAAAAGTGCTTTGGCAGTAAATATTGCAAAAATAATCGGCGGAGAGATAATCTCCGCCGATTCAATGCAGGTCTATAAATTTATGGATGTTGGTACCGCCAAGATTACCGAAGATGAAATGGGCGGTATTAAACATTATCTTTTAGATTGTCTAAACCCTGACGATTCTTGCGATGCAGTAAGATTTAAATCCCTTGCACTTGAAGCAATGGATGAAATATATAAAAACAATCATATCCCAATCATTTGCGGTGGCACGGGCTTTTATATTCAGGCCGTAACAAGGGATATTGATTTTACCGAAGAAGACGATAATACGATTCGTGAGGAAATCACAGACTTTTATAATAAAAACGGCGAAGACGCATTGTTTGAAAGATTAAAAGAGATTGATTACGAATCGACTTTAATAATCCCCAAGCAGAATATCAAGCGCGTTATAAGAGCCATTGAATTTTATGAGCTTCATCATAAAAAAATATCAGAGCACAACAAAGAACAGCAGGAACGCGAAACACCTTATAATCTTGCATATTTCGTATTAAATCGCGACAGAAGTCTTTTATATGAGAAAATAGACAAGCGAGTGGATATTATGATAGAAAACGGCTTAGTCGACGAGGTTAAGAACTTAATCGCCAAATATCCCTATGATTCGCAGTCGGGCTTATATAATGCCATCGGATATAAAGAGATTATTGATTATCTTAACGGCGAATATGATTTTGACAGAGCCGTTTATCTTATTAAACAGAATTCAAGACATTATGCAAAAAGGCAGGTTACATTCTTTAAAAGAGAAAGATATGCGGATTTTATTGATATTGACAATAAGACTCCTGAAGAAATCGAGAATTATGTTTTGAGCGTTTTAAAAGAAAAAAATATTATCTAAAAAATTTGAAATATATTTGAATAATAAAAAATAATTGAATAATTATTTTCAAATATGTTTGAATAATAAATATTTGTTTAATAGAGGTTGTAATGAAAAATATTTACAAAGATTTCGGAATTGATGATAAAGTCTGTTTATTTGCAGATAATATCCTAAAAGATTTAAAACCAAGATTCGATGATATCGACAAACTTGCTGAAATAAATCAGCTTAAGGTTATTTCTGCAATGCAAAAGAATAATGTATCCGAAGCGTGCATGCTTGGAACCACAGGATACGGCTATAACGATCTTGGCAGAGAGACTCTTGAAAAAGTATATGCTGATATTTTTCATACCGAGGATGCGCTTGTAAGGGCTCAGATTACTTGCGGAACTCATGCACTGGCACTTGCTCTTATGAGTAATTTACGTCCCGGAGACGAGCTTTTAAGCCCTGCAGGAAAGCCTTACGATACTTTGGAAGAAGTAATAGGTATCAGAGACAGCATCGGTTCCTTAAAAGAATACGGTGTATCTTACAGACAGGTAGATTTACTTCCTGATGGTACATTCGATTACGAAAACATTAAAAATGCAATAAATGATAAGACAAAGCTGGTAACGATTCAGCGTTCAAAAGGTTATCAGACAAGGCCTTCGTTTTCTGTAAAACAAATAGGCGAGTTGATTGCATTTGTTAAAAGCATTAAGCCCGAAGTTATATGCATGGTTGATAACTGCTACGGTGAATTTACTGAAGAAATTGAGCCGAGCGATGTCGGAGCAGATATGATAGTCGGCTCTTTAATTAAAAACCCCGGTGGCGGACTTGCACCTTTAGGAGGATATATCTGCGGTAAGAAGGAATGCATTGAAAATGCAGCATACAGACTTACTTCGCCCGGACTTGGTAAAGAAGTCGGAGCTTCGTTAACTATTTTACGAGATTTTTATCAGGGTCTTTTCCTTGCACCCACAGTTGTTGCAAGTGCTCTTAAAGGCGCAATCTTTGCAGCTAACATTTATGAAAAACTCGGCTTTGAAGTAATTCCAAACTCCACAGAAGACAGACATGACATTATTCAGGCTGTTACCTTCCATGATAAAGACAAAATGATTGCCTTCTGTCAGGGCATTCAGGCCGCATCACCCGTTGATTCCTTCGTTAAACCCGAACCCTGGGCTATGCCCGGATATGATTCCGACGTAATCATGGCCGCAGGAGCCTTTATATCCGGTTCCTCAATCGAACTTTCCGCAGACGGACCCGTAAAAGAGCCCTATAGTGTCTATTTCCAGGGCGGCCTTACTTTCCCTCATGTCAAGTTGGGTATAATAAAATCCCTTCAGACCTTATACGAGAGAAATCTGGTTGAATTATAGTATGTTTGAATTAGAAAGGTTCTTTTGGCTCAATTAGTATATTAATGAGCTGTGCCACATGATGCACGAGCGGGTAATTTTTGTCGCCGGTGCTTAATAAGACGAGCACAATTGTGCGAAGTCGAATTTAGCATCCGCTGCGTACAAAAGATTAGCGAGAGCGTGCCCGCGGTGTATTATGTGGTCACAGCTCATATTTTTTTGAAAAAAAGCCAAAAGAACCGTCCCTCTGGTTCAAAATGTGGTATAATAGTAAACTGTATTATTATGTGAAGAAGAAATTGGAGAAATACTTTGGCCAACAATGCTTTTGGTATCGATTTGGGTACCAGTAAAATTTGTATTTATAATCATGAGAAAAAGCGCGTATTTGTTGAGCGCAATATGATTGCGATTGAAAATAAAAAGAATGTTATTGCATATGGCGATTCGGCTTATGAAATGTTCGAAAAAGCTCCCGATAATATTGTGGTATCAATGCCTCTTAATAATGGCGTTATTTCGGATATCAACAATATGCAGGATCTTTTAAGACTTTTTATTTCGGAGATAACGAAAGGCAATTACAAAAATTCCGATTATGTAATGTCTATTCCTCACGATGTTACCGATGTTGAAAGAAGAGCTTTCGGTGAATTAATCGAAGATTCTTCAATGAAAGCCCACAGTGTATCTGTTGTTGAAAAGTCTATCGCATGTGCCATCGGACTTAATATCGATGTTAAAAGCTCGCAGGGTGTAATGATAGTCGATGTCGGATACAATACGACGGAAATTTCGATTCTTTCATTCGGCGGTATCGTAAAATCCAAACTTGTTAAAATCGGCGGGAATAAATTCGACGACATCATAAAAGCAACAGTCAGAAAAGAATACAACCTTCATATCGGTTCCAAATCCGCAGAAGCTTTAAAAATGCAGATCGCAGATCTTAAAAGAAGCGGAGAGAAGGGTGTTGTTTACGGAAGAAACGTAGCAAGCGGACTTCCCGTTGAATGCATGGTTGATCCTATTGTACTTGAGAATTGCCTAAGAGAAAGCTTTTTACAGATAACTGATAATGTAAAAGAATTACTTGAGAGCACGCCTCCGGAAATCGGCGCAAATATCTACAAACAGGGTATTTATATTACAGGCGGCGGAAGCCTTGTAAGTAACCTTTGTCAGAATGTTGCTAACGGCACAGGCCTTAAAGTTAATACATCCGATTCTGCTGAAAACAGTGTTATTTTCGGTCTTGCCGAGATTATCAGAAATAATAAGAAATATAAGAATTTAACATTTGAAGTATAATGAGCCCTTTAGTCAGAAAACCTCAGGAAAAGTATAAACTGCCTACAAAATACTGGTTGCTGATTCTTTCAGCAATCTGTGTTATTTTGATGCTTTTTACCTTCGTTTTCGATATTCCTCTAAAGCCTTTAAACGAAGTTGTTTCAGTTACCGTTATTCCTCTTCAAAAGGGTATAAGCATCGTCGGAGAAAAGCTTTATTCGAGAAAAGAAATGGTAAAAGAGATGAACGAACTGGTTGATCAGAATAACAAACTGATGAAGCAGGTTAACGACCTTACCATGGAAAATGATATCCTCATGCAGGATAAAATCGAGCTTAATTCATTAAGAGCGTTATATCAGCTTGATCAAACATATTCCGATTATCCTAAAACAGGTGCCAGAGTTATTTCAGGTTCAACAGGCAACTGGTTTTCATCTTTTATAATTGATAAAGGTTCCAATGACGGAATGAAAGTCGGCATGAATGTTTTGGCCGGCGGTGGACTGGTAGGTCGAATCACTGAAGTCGGTTCGAACTGGTCCAGAGTTTTAAGTATTATTGACGATACAAGCAATGTTTCATGCATGGTTTTGACGACTAACGACCATTTGATGGTTTCGGGAAGCCTTTCTACCATGGAGAATGGATATATTACATTTAATCAGCTTTCCGAAAACGCAAAAGGCGTTGAAGTCGGTGATAAAATCGTTACAAGTAATATTTCAGATGTTTATTTGCCCGGAATTCAGGTAGGAATCATATCCTATATGGAAAAAGATTCCAATCATTTATCCGTATCGGGATATATTACCCCGAGCGTTAACTTTGAGCATATCAGTGAAGTATTGGTAATTACCAAGCTTAAGACCGAACTCGAATAAGGAATGTAATGAAAAGATTTTTCATAGATTTAGCTTTAATACTTGTCTTTTTCGTATTGCAGACAACAATCTTTCCTATGTTAAAAATATCCAGCATTATTCCGAACATACTGATTATCCTGGTATCATGTTCGGGCTTTATGCAGGGTGACAGGGAAGGAATGTTTGTCGGTTTTGCATGCGGTCTTTTACTGGATGTCTGTTCCTTTGATATATTCGGTTTTTATACCATTCTTTACATGCTCATCGGTTTTTTAAACGGTTTGCTTCACAATTTCTTTTACCTGAAAGACTTTAAATTACCTGCAATTATGATTGTAAGCAGCGACCTTGTATGCTGCTTTGCTACATATTTCTTCCTGTTTTTGTTAAGAAGCAGGTTTGAATTCGGATTTTATTTTTTAAACATTATTTTACCCGAAGTTGTTTATACACTTTTGATTTCGGTTATCATTTATCCTTTGCTTTGGGTAATTGAGGCCTACGTATTTAAAAAGAAAAACGCGGAGAGTTCATAAATGTTTGAACGTTTCAAAGAAGAATTAAAGAGTTTTTTAAAATCGCGTCTTCTTTTGCCGATTTGCTTATTTTTGGCTATCGGTGTTGTTCTTGTTGTCAGAATTTTCAACCTTCAGATCATAAAAGGTGAAGAATATGTCAATAACTACGAACTTAAAATCATTCGTGAAAAATCCATAGACGGTATCAGAGGAAATATTTACGATCGTAACGGATATCTGCTTGCGTACAATGTCTTATCTTACGACGTTAACTTTGAGGATGTAATCGAGTCCGGCAAAGGCAAAAATATGCAGCTTAATAACACCATTTATGAGGTGTATAAGATATTAAGCAAAAACGGCGATGATTTTAGCATGGATTTTAAAGTTTACGTGAATGAAAACGATGAATATGCATTCAGCGTTGAAGGCACGCAGCTTTTAAGATTCTTGGCAGATATTTACGGACATGCGAAAACTCAGGATTTAACATATCAGGAAAAGAATTCGACTCCCGAAGACGTAATCAATTATTTCTGCGCTCGTAAAAAATATGCTATCGGATATTACGAAAACCCCAATGATAAAGAATCATTTGTTGTGGGCGGCGGATATACCAAAGAAGAGATAGTAAGAATCGTTTCGGTTCGCTATGCGCTTTCATTAACAGGCTACCAGAAATACATGGGTACAACGATTGCAAAGGATATCTCCGAAAAATCAGTTGCAAGTATATTAGAGCATGAAGACATACTTCCCGGAGTTACCGTCAATCAGAATTCCGTCAGAAGATATAACGATCCGTTTTATTTCTCACAGATAATCGGTTATACAGGTATGATTTCCCAGGAAGAATATGATTTATATTCCCAGGAAGAAAACAGCGATTATACCTTAAATGATTATGTAGGTAAAACAGGTATCGAATATTCCCAGGAAGCCTATTTAAAAGGTGTAAAGGGTAAAGAAACCGTTTATGTAGATGTTCTCGGTAAAGTGCTTGATTCTACCAAGACCAAAGAAGAGAAGACCGGTAACGATATTTACCTAACGATAGACAGGGATTTACAGATTGCTATTTACGACCTGTTGGAGCAGAGAATCGCAGGTATTCTTGTATCAAAAATTGACAACATAAAAGAATTCACAATGACTGAAAATACAAAGCAGGCGGATATTAAAATTCCTATTGATGACGTGTATTTTCAGCTTATAAACAATAATATTATCGATTTAAATCATATCTCAAAGCCCTATGCTTCCGAGACCGAAAGAGAAGTATACGATGCATTTGTCGCAAGACAGGATTCGGTTTTTGAAGAAATAAGAAACGAACTTTATGAAGAAAAGCCCAAAGCTTACAAGGATTTACCAAAAGAATATCAGATTTACCAGAGCTTTATAGTCAATTATCTGATGTCAGACAATGTAAAAATCCTTGATAAGGAACTAATCGACCAGGATGATGAAATGTATATCGCATGGACCACCGACGAGACAATTTCTCTTAAAGATTTTCTGACATACTGCATCAATATGAACTGGATTAATGTCAATAATCTTAACATGAGTACGAAATATTCGGATACTCAGGAGATTTATGACAAGATTGTAGATATTACTCTTGAAAAGCTTAGAAACAACAAAGAATTTTCAAAGAAAATCTACAAATACATGATTGCAGGCAATTATATTTCGGGCAAACAACTCTGTATTATTCTTTATGATCAGAACTTAATTGATGTTCCGGGCGATAAAATTGCGGCACTTAAGCAGGGAAGAATTTCGTCATATGTATTTATGACAGATCTCATAAAAGAATTAAAAATAACCCCTGCACAATTGGCCCTGGAACCTTGTTCCGGTTCGTGCGTCGTAACGGATGTAAATACTGGTGATGTTTTGGCTCTTGTTTCTTATCCTTCGTACGATAACAACAGACTTGCCAATTCGGATAATTATTATCTGGCACAGTTAAATAACGATTATTCAAGACCTTTGTGGAATTATGCGACACAGTACAGAAGTGCACCGGGTTCCACATTTAAGATTGTTTCATCCGTTGCAGGTCTTGAAGAAGGCGTAATCGATCAGAGCTCATTGATTCAGTGTAAAGGTTATTTTGACAAATTAACAGGCGTAGTACATAAATGCTGGATATCTCCCGGTGCTCACGGAAATTTAAATGTTGAAGGCGGTATTGCAAATTCCTGTAACTGCTTCTTTTATGAGGTGGGCTACAGACTTGCTAATGATAACGGAACATACAATTCAAGACTCGGTATTGAAAGAATGGCTAAATATGCTGATATGTTCGGATTATCCGAAAAATCAGGCGTAGAAATAGCGGAGTCCGAGCCTAATGTATCCGATGACCTTCCTGTACCTTCGATGATCGGTCAGGGTACACATGCATATACTACGGTAGGTTTATCAAGATATGTAACCGCGGTTGCCAACAAGGGAACAGTTTACAATTATACTTTGATAGATAAAATATACGATTCAAACGGTGAACTTTATCTTGATAATTCCGCAGAGGTCAGAAATTATATTACGCTCGACCAGTCTGTTTGGAATATGCTTCATAGAGGTATGAGAGAAGTGGTTGAGCATAAAGCATATTTCGACTATGATCTTGAGGTTGCAGGTAAAACCGGTACGGCACAGGAAGCATGGAATGAAGCCTGCCACGCTTTGTTTATCTCATTCGCACCTTATTCAAACCCTGAAATTTCAGTTACCGTAAGAATCATGAACGGTTATGATTCAAACAATGCGGCTCAGGTTGCAAAAGACGTATATGCTTATTATTACGGCATTTACGATCAGGAAGAACTTTTAAACGGACAGGCTAACACGCCTATAAACAACGGTCAGGCCGGAGATTAATATGTTTAAGAATTATAAGTTTAAAGACTATGATTTCAAGTTAATATTGTATCTTTGCGTTATTACCGTACTGGGAATTTTGCTTGTTAATTCCGCTCAGCCCGAAAATACCAAAAAACAGCTGATGGGATTTATAGCAGGACTTGCCATTATGATTATTTTGTCTTTTATCGACTATCATATATGGCTTAAAATATGGCCGGTTTACTATTTTCTCATGATTGCATTGCTGGTTGCGGTGCTCGTAAAAGGTAATACCGCGCTTGGTGCAAAGAGATGGTTTACGCTCTTTGGTATCCGTTTCCAGCCCTCCGAAGCGGCAAAAATTTTGTTGATTCTGTTTTTTGCACAGTTTATAATGAAGTTTAAGGAAAGAATCAATCTGTGGTATATGATTTTAATCATGGTTATACTGGTTATTCCTCCTTTAGCACTTATATTTAAAGAGCCCGATTTATCTACCACAATTGTATTTGCTTTAATATTCTTAAGCATATTGTTCCTGGGAGAAATAAATTACCGATATTTCATTGCTTTGGCCGCGGTCGGAATTCCGGCATTTATTATTGTATTTCTTTTATTGATACAGCCTGATTCCATACTGGTTAAAAACAGTGAAAATGATAAAGGTCTCGTCGAAGGATATCAGCAGCTTAGAGTATTGGCGTGGCTTCATCCGGACGAATATGAGCTTGAGGAAGCTTTCCAGCAGCAAAACTCGATTATGGCAATCGGTTCAGGACAGTTAACCGGTAAGGGCTTAAACAATACGGGTGTCAATTCGGTTAAAAAAGGTAACTTTATTTCCGAGCCTCAGACAGACTTTATATTTACGATAGCGGGAGAGGAACTTGGTTTTGTCGGTTCCGCGACAATCATAATTCTCTTGATGCTGATTACGATAGAATGCTTTATAGTGGCCTTTAAAGCCGCGGACTTGCCCGGCAGGATAATTGCCGGGGGTATGGGAGCTTTCATAGGTTTCCAAAGTACAATAAACATCTGCGTAACTACAGGACTTTTCCCGAATACGGGTATTCCGCTTCCTTTTGTAAGTTACGGCCTTACTTCTTTGCTTGTTATTTATGTAGGTATGGGATTTGTAATGAATGTCCGTCTTCAAAAGCAAAGAAAATTTAACAACGACTAAAAATATTAAGCAAAATATATGGGGTAAAAACTATGAACATTGCACTCATTGCACATGATGCAAAAAAGAAACTGATGCAGAATTTTTGCATAGCATATCGGGGGATACTTTGCAAAAATGAACTGTATGCTACCGGAACCACCGGAAGACTAATCGAAGAGGTAACAAACCTCAATGTACATAAGTTTCTGGCAGGACATCTTGGCGGCGAACAGCAGATCGGCGCTCAGATTGAGCACAATCAGATTGACCTTGTTATTTTCTTAAGAGATCCTCTAACGCCCAAGTCACATGAGCCTGATCTTAACAATGTTATACATCTTTGTGATGTACACAATATTCCTTTGGCCACTAATTTAGCCAGCGCGGAACTTCTTATCAAATCACTTGACAGAGGAGATTTAGAGTGGCGTGAAATGTATAAATAAATATACTTTATCTATATTTGCTGTTCTTATGTTGTCTTTTTTGTGTGCTTGCAAAAAGGACAACATTCCTTATGCATTTGAAAGAAATTCGGCCTCACCCACGCTGGCCGTTTCAAATGCAAATACTCTTTATCTAGAATCGAATACTTTTGCGAAAGATTTGTGCATTGACGACGGAAGTTATTATCCTGTTGTATTAAATTCGTCATATGCTGCAGGTCTTTTTGACATTAACAAAAAAAGTGTTCTTTACGGTCAGAATATGTATGAGGAGTTGACTCCTGCCAGCATTACCAAACTTTTAACGGCTTTGGTAGTATTAAAGCATTATGATTTGACTCAGACGCTAACATTTACCGATGAATGTAAAGTTACCGAAGCAGGTGCTCAGAAGCTCGGACTTGAGCCGGGAGATAAGTTAACAGTTGAACAGGCCTTAAATATACTTCTTTTATTCTCTGCAAATGACGTTGCTAATCTTTTAGCAGTTAATTGTGACGGAGGATACGTAGAATTCTTAAGATTGATGAAGGAAGAAGCAGAGGATCTGGGCGCTACGCACACCAATTTTGTCAATCCTCACGGTTTAACCGAAGAAGGCCACGCTTCAACCGTATATGATCTTTATCTAATATTAAATGAACTCACTAAGAATGAAAAATTCTTAAAAATCGTTAACCAGAGCGGTTATACGACATCTTATACCAAGGCAGACGGCACAATCAAGACAATTGAACTTAAATCGACAAATCTGTATTTAAATGAATCAAGGGAAGTTCCCGCAGGATATACCGTTATCGGCGGTAAGACAGGAACCACTGAAGCGGCGGGCAAATGCCTCATTCTTTATTTTAAGGATTCCGAGGAAAATCCCTATATTGCGTGCATATTAAAGTCCGAAGATTACGATACTTTATATGCCGATATGGATACCCTTATTTCGAGTGCGAAATAAGTTTATCTTCTTGTTTTTTGACGCGAAATCAACTATAATATTTACATGCACTAAACTATAATATTTCCAATCGGAGGTGTGTTACAATGGTCAATTTAATAACAGGCAAGAACGGAAAGGGCAAATCAAGATTTTTGCTCGAAAAAGTAAACTCTCAGGTAAAGGAGATTTTAGGAAACATCGTTTATCTCGATACTTCAACCAAGCATATGTATGAGCTTAACAACAAGATTAGACTCATCAATGCTTCAGAATATGATATATCCTCAGGTGATATGTTCATAGGTTTTCTTCTCGGAATCATTTCCGGCGATCACGATATTCAGGAACTTTATTTCGACAATTTCTTAGCATTGTCGCATACTTCGATAAATGATTTGGAAACTATAATAAAGCAGCTCGATGAACTTAGCAAAAATTTCGGAATAGACATTTATGCAGCAATTTCCACTACTGACGGGGATATTCCCGAATCTTTAAAAGATAAGGTAATGGAAGCATTATAAAATAGATTAGAATTTTAAGTTTATATTAAAGCCTCGGTTTTTCCGGGGCTTTATATACGAAAACACCAATGCAGAGCAGATTCGATTTCAACAACGAAGGCAACAATAAAAGAAGAGGGATAAAAACAGAGAATCAGCCTAAAGAAAACGCATCCAAAGCGAAATCTTCCAAGAAAAACGATGATTCTTCGTCTAAAAAGGGCTCCCTTATTTTTCTTCCTAAAAGAAACATCATTTCTTTCAGGATTATTTTTTATGCTTTCATAGTTTTAATCGCTGCTTATCTCTTTTATAGCGGATACAAATACGTTAATTCTAAAAATATTTCCACGTATCAGGTAAAAGAAGGCGCTTTAAGTGAACAGAATTCTTACACGGGACTTATTTTACGTGAAGAAGAGATTTACTATGCGAAAAGCTCCGGATATTATAATTTCTATCTAAAAGAGGGCGAAAAGGCTTCTCATAACGATCTTGTATATTCCATAGACGGTTCAGGTAAAATCAAAGAAATGATGACAAATCAGACAGGTGATGCAAGTACGCTTTCACAGGACGATTTAGTTGAAATTAAGAGTGAAATCGTTAAATTCTCCAAAGAATATAACCATTCTGATTTTGTTGACGTATATGATTTTAAGGACGATTTGGACAGTATCAGCTTAAAGATGTCAAATCTTTATATTTTAAACAAGATTTCCTCTATGAGTTTAAACGGTACCAATGTTAATAAGTATTACTGTGCTGACGGTGCTGAAAATGCCAAGACCGGATATGTCGTATATTATTATGACGATTATGAGGATGTTAAGCTTGAAGACATCAATTCAGCGTATTTTGACAAAGACAGAGAATATACGAAGCATATGATTGCCAATAATGAAATTGTTGAAGAAGGCGATTTCGCTTATAAGCTCGTGACATCAAACACCTGGCAGCTTGTATTCCCGATAGAAGAGGAGAAGGCAAAGGAATTTGACGGCAAAGAGATGAAAGTCAAATTCTTAAAGAACCAGGAAACCTTAAAGGGTAAAGTTAAAATCATAGATGCTATCGCGCCCGGAAAGAACACATCCATCGAAAAGATCTGCGTGGTTACATTTAATGTATCCGTGGCTGATTATTTAAACAACAGATTTATTGATTTTGAAATCTTTATGAATGAAAATTCAGGTTATAAGATTCCAAAGAGTTCCGTTGTTGAAAAGGAATTCCTGCTTATTCCCGATACTGTTGCGTTTGATTTTAACGATACTACCAATACCGTATGCGTTAAACTTGATAAATACCTCGAAGACGGTACCAAGACATTTGTAACAACTGAGCTTAATGTATATCGAACAGACGGAGGAGAGTACTATGTCGACGGAAGTGTGGTTAAACTAAACAATACTGTTTACGGAGCGGATGAAGTTACTTCGTATACGATTAACCGGACTGCGACTCTTTTAGGAGTTTATAAGATAAATCAGGGCTATGCTGATTTTAAGAACATCAAAAAGCTTTATGAGAATGAGGAATACATTATCATAGATCCTCAATATACGATGATTAAGCCTTACGATTACATTGCTCTTGATGCATCTAAAGTAAAAGATAACGAATATATTTATGAGTAAAAAATGAGCGAATTACTTGAAAACATAAAAGAAGTAGAAAAGAATATCGATATTGCTGCCGAAAAAGGCGCTAGATACAGCGAGGATATCACACTTATCGCTGTCAGCAAAACAAAGCCCTGTGAAATGATTCAAGAATTGTATGATCTTGGTTACAGGGATTTTGGCGAGAATTATGTGCAGGAGCTGGCATCAAAAATGGAGACTATGCCTGATGATATCAGATGGCATATGATCGGACATCTTCAGACCAATAAAATCAAGTATATTATCGATAAGGTATACATGATTCATTCCGTCGATTCGCTTCATTTAGCCGAGGCAATAGGTAAAGAAGCTCGTAAAAGAAATATAACCGTAAAAATACTTCTTGAAGTAAATGTGGCTGAGGAAAATACCAAATTCGGATTTACAAGCGAAAACCTTGAAGAGAATTTTAAAGAAATAAACAAGATAGAAGGCATTGAAGTTTTAGGACTTATGACTAGTGCGCCATATGTTGAAAATGCCGAAGAAAACCGTCAATATTTTGTGCAATTGCGTTCTTTAATGGTTGACCTAAAAGATAAAGGATTGTATAATAAAAACAGGTTTTTTCTGTCAATGGGAATGACTTGTGATTACACGGTGGCCATTGAAGAAGGTGCTGATTTTGTAAGAGTCGGAACCGCAATCTTTGGTGCCAGAAATTATGTTTAGGAGGAATTCAAAGTGGTTAGCAGCGTAATGGATGTATTTGACGACGATAAAGAAGAAGGTAAGAAAAAATCGGGAGGATTTTCATCATTGCTTAAGAGATCTACAAACAAAAACAGCGGTTCGGGTTCAAGCAGTTTTGAAATTTGCAATATTATTGCAAGTTCTTTTGATAACGATTCATACGAAATTGCTGATACTTTATTAAACGGAAGAGCAGTTATCCTTGATTTATCAAAGGTTAACAAGGCAGTAGGCCAGAGACTTATCGACTTTACAGCAGGTTCTGTATATGCAATCGATGGCTCAATGCAGAAGATTTCCGAGTTCATTTTCCTTATCTGCCCTGCAGAAGTAGGAATAGTAGGAGATAAGAGAGAAGAGGACGAAGATTCCGAAAGCATGCTGTAATTAATTTAAAAATAATATGGGCAGGGAAATTCCCTGCCCTTTTTATGCGCACAGCCGCATAAGGAAATTTGCTGCTTCGCAGCATGCGGCTGGCGCGCGAGTATGGAGATTAACATCCATACTCGATTTTTATATATAGAAGGATTACATTAATGATTTCAAAAGAAGCTTTTAAGAATTTAAACGTAGAAAATATCAAGGGAGCCGATCCCAAAGATTACATTACTTTAATGTCACATGCATTACGACTTGGCGCATTATACAAAGCGAAGTTTTTCATGTGGCTTGAGAATAACAATTACGAGCTTATAGCACAGGATGAGGAGACACTTGAACATTTTATCAAAGAAGCCTTAAACGTGCATAAAAAGGCATATGATGAAGATAATGAGAGCGATATATATTTCGCCGATAATATTTTTTATGAAGTATTAAAAGAAACAGGCAAATTCACTGAGGCCGACTGCGTGTCATTAAGCCTTGTATTGCTGGCATTTGTGTCTTTTAAGACGGATTTGATTTCAAACGAAGAATATTTGGAAATTAGAGACCTCTTGGTTCCTTACAAAGTAATGATTTCGCAGTGTAAATGCAAAGCGAAGGATTTATTTGATATATATAAGAAAACTGTTGCTAAGAAAGATAATAATACAAAGCTTTTATGCAAACTCGGTAAGGGTATTGAGACAAGCCTTCCGGGCGATGATGTTATTTTATCAGCATTCGAAGAGATAACCTACGACGAAAAGTCTTGGGAAAAGGAATAAATGAGCGATTTTACGACTTACAAATTCATAGCTGACGATAATGAAGAAAGAATCGACGTATTTTTAAGCAATGTTTATAAAGATGCGTCCAGAACTTATTTACAAAAGCTCATAAAAGAAGGAAACATAAACGTAAACGGTAAAGTTGTTTCAAAATCTTCATACAAATTAAAAGAAGATGATGAAATTGAATTAAATGTTCCCGAGCCTTTACCGCTTGAGATTCTTCCCGAAGATATTCCTATTGATATCATCTATGAAGACGATGAATTTATGATTGTAAATAAGCCAAAGGGAATGGTGGTTCATCCTGCACCCGGACATTTAACAGGAACGCTTGTAAATGCAGTTTTATATCATTGCAAAGATAAATTGTCCGGAATTAACGGAATTTTAAGACCGGGAATCGTTCACAGAATCGATAAAGATACTTCAGGCTCACTTATTATCTGTAAAAATGATTCTGCGCACAGATTTATAGCAGATCAGTTAAAAGAACATTCAATCACCAGAATATATCAGGGCATCGTTACGGGGCATTTAAAAGACTATGAAGGCACTGTAGACGTATTCTTAGACAGAGATAAGAATGACCGCAAAAAGATGTCTGTATGCGATAAAATGCACGGAAAACACGCTGTGACGCATTATAAAGTGCTTGAATCATTTGACGGTTATGATTTAGTAGAATTTAAACTCGAAACCGGAAGAACGCATCAGATTCGCGTAGCAATGAAATATTTAAATCATCCTTTACTTGGTGATTATACATATGGTGCAGCAAACAATAAATTCGGAATCGAAGGACAGGTTTTACATGCAAAGACTATAGGATTTATTCATCCTACAACAAAAGAATATGTTGAATTCGAAGCGCCTTTGAATAACGAATTTGTTGAATTATTAAATAAATTAAGAAAATAAAAAGTTTTGATAAATTAAAATAAGGGGGACTTTATTATGGCAGAAAACAAATTTATCATTTCTATCGGAAGACAGTACGGTTCAGGCGGACACGAAATAGGAGAGAAGCTGGCAGAGAAATTAGGCGTAAAATTCTATGATAATGCCCTTATTGACCGTGTATCGAAGGAATCAGGGCTTTGTAAGGAAATAATCATGGAACATGATGAAAAGCCCACGTCCAGTTTTCTATACAATCTGGTAACGGATCCTTATTCAATCAGTTTTAACCGCGGTTCCGTAACAGATATGCCTTACGGCCAGAAAATCTTTTTAGCGCAGTATGAGACTGTAAAAAATATCGCAAGCGAAGGTCCTTGCGTAATAGTCGGAAGATGTGCGGATTATATCCTAAAAGATAATGAAAATCTCTTATCTATTTTCATTTATGCAGATAAAGACTTTCGTCTTAAAAGAATCGCTTCTGAAAATCCTGAAATGTCTGAAAATAACTTAAACGGACTTATTGATAAAAAAGACCGAGCACGTGCAAGCTATTATAATTATTATTCGGACAACAAATGGGGACGTGCATCATCATATGATTTGTGTATAAATTCAGCAAAAACCGGCATTGAAGGCGCCGTAAAGCTCATAGAAGATTACGTGCAACTATTCGCAAAAGAATAATTTAACGCAGAGTTAAGGCTCAAAAGAGTGGTTTTCGTGTATCGGTAAGCCACCTTAACTGCTGCGTTAAATTATTAGATATTGTGGTAAGCGATTAAATTACTTTAATTTAGTTTATCTAATGAATTAACTAATCTTTCAAATAAAAAACCGGTATTTTATTAATACCGGTTAATTTATGCTAAAAAATCACTTTTTTGATGTTTTTTTAAGATTTTTCTTCGTCTGTATTCGCTTTTTCGTCGTTTTCAGCGATATTTTCCTTATCAACGACATTTTTATCGTTTTCAGAGGCTTTTTCTTTATTTTGAAGTTTTTCCTGCCTTTTTAATTCTTTTTCCTTCTTTTTATTTTTAGCAAGTTTTTTCTTTTCAGCTTTTTTCTTAGCCATTAAAACACTTGGTAATTCACGATCAATAAATTCTTTATTTTCATTATCAATATGATCCAGATAAACATAATCATCTGTATCCTTGGACAATTCTTTATTTCTAAGCGTTATGTCCAAAGCTGACTGGATTAATGTGTAAATTACAGCCATTAAAGGAACGCCGATAATCATACCGGGTATTCCCCAGAAACCGCCAAATACAGTAATTGCGAATATAACCCAGAAACTTGAAATTCCTGTAGATGAACCAAGAATCTTTGGTCCTATAAAGTTTCCGTCCAATTGCTGCAAAATGATGACGAAAATGAGGAAATAAAGCGCATGTATCGGGTTAATTATAAGTAACAGCAATAAACAAGGAATTGCACCGATAATCGGTCCGAAAAAAGGAATTATATTGGTTACACCGATGATTAAACCAATCAAAACTGGATATTCAATCTTAATAATTGAGCATCCTAAGAAGCATAAAAAGCCGATTATAAGCGAATCTACGATTTTACCGATTATAAATCCGGAGAACTTATCGCTGGCCATTCGCGTGTTTTTTATGATGATATTACCGTTTTTAACATTGAAAATCGAATAAACAATCTTCTTTGCCTGGCCCTTAAACAGTTCTTTTTTGGATAAAACGTAAATCGATACGATAAATCCGATTACAATGTCTTTCAGAGCTTTAAAGAATGTTAACAGGTAAACTGAAGATTTTGAAGCCATTGATGTTAACCAAGGAACAAGCGTTGTATCGGTCCAGTTATCAATTATTTCTTCGTTTTCTTTGATGTAATTGCCTAAATACTTATAAAGCTCCGGATATTTGCGGGTAAGACCGTCAAACCAAACCGTGAAGTTTTCCTTGTATTTAGGAAATAAAACCGAAATATTTACAATACTTTCGCTTATTTGAGGGATTACAGCGATTACAAAGCATGCTATCAATACAATTATGACAATGTATGATAAAACCATTGCGAGAATTCTATATAAATTCTTCTTCCATTTTGGCAAAAGCACTCTGTCGGGAGCTTTTTTGTCAAACAATGAAAATACGGATACTTCAAACCATTTCATTAAAGGATTTACAAGGAATGCAAATACAAATCCTAAAATAATCGGAAGCAATATCCTTACTAACTTACTGATGGCTGTTCTGATGGCCAGATTGTTGTTTAAAAGGAAATTAAACAATACCACAATTGCCAAAACAACAAGTGCGGTTACACCCCAGTATAAATATTTCTTATCCCATTTGAATTTCATGATTATCCCTCTTTGGCCAATTCTTTATAAATGTCTTCCTTTTTCTTTGCCAGTGATTGTTTAAAGAAGCCCTTTGAAGCAAGTTTTTCAGCTTCTGTTATCGCATTATTATAAGTTTCTTCAATCAGATCCTTATTTGTTTCCTTTTTCTTTTTATGTACATCCAACAAAAATGCATAATATAAAAACGGCCGGTTAGATTTTAAAATATCCAGTATTGAATTTGCTTCGTTGAATTCTTCGTTAAATATCAGATATTTAACTTTTGCCTCGTATAAAACATCCGTTAAATAATCAAATTTTGCAATGTACAGATTATATAAAGGGTTAAAAATCGAATAAATATATTCAACCTTTTCTTTATTATTTAATTCTATGTATAGACACATTGCAGTATCCAAAAGTCCAAAATATGTTGTCGCATTTGATCTGTTGGGATTTCCGGATTCAATCTTCATCTTATCTTTTAATTCGATTAAATCGAACTCTTCCAACATCTCTTCTGCTTCTTTAAATTTATCCTGCATCGCCAAGAAATTTATCATCATATTAACGCTTCCGACATATCCGACGCTTGTTTTGTTTTTCTTATACCTTTCCTTTCTTTTAGAAGCTGCATTGTAAATTGTTTCGGTCAATCCGTTATACATTAATTCGTTATTTACCAGCTTCATGAAGTTGAATTCTTTTATGGTGGAAACTCCGATAATAATGAATATAACTATAAAAGCTAAAGCCATAATTATCCAGAATATTGTATTCATTATGAATTTTGTTAAATCATAATATTCGGGCGCTGCAATTCTTACAACTGCCAAAATAAGACCGGCTATTGCTCCAAGGATTATTGCCACAACAAATGCAATTATAAATTTAATTATTCTTTTACCCATTTTTACACCTTTAATAAATATAAATACAATAAAATTATAAACCATAAATTACTATAATTCTATATAAATATGTTATAATCAATATGGTAAAAAAACTAATAAAAAAGGTCTAAAAATGAAACTTCAGCAGATAATGTCAAAAACGCGCAAAGCCGTTGATGACTATGAAATGATAAAAGAAGGAGACATAATTGCAGTCGGCATTTCGGGCGGCAAAGACTCCCTGGCTCTACTATATTCGCTCGCAGGAATGAGACGCTTCTACCCCGTACACTACTCTCTTATCGCTATTACCTGTGATTTGGGTTTTAAAAATGTAAATTTTGATGATATTAAGAAGATTTGCGATGAGCTGGATGTGGAATACACACTCGTTAAATCAGATATTTCAGATATTGTTTTTAATATAAGAAAAGAAGAAAATCCCTGTTCGTTATGTGCTAAAATGCGTAAAGGCGCAATGTATAATTTCCTAAAAGAACGCGGGATTTATAAGATTGCTTACGCTCATCATCAGGACGATGTGGTTGAGACTTATATGATGTCTTTAATCTACGAAGGAAGACAGAATACCTTCTCTCCCGTTACTTTCCTGGATCGTACGGGTGTTACTGTTATAAGGCCATTTATTTACATGAAAGAAGCCGATATAATCGGATTTGTAAAGGCTAATAATATTCCTGTTTTAAAATCTCCCTGCCCGGTTGACGGATATACCAAGAGGCAGTATGCGAAAGACCTTATAAAATCTATTAACGATGATGCTCCGGGCGTCAGAGAAAGAATATTTACTGCTATTCAAAACTCGGATATTAAAGGCTGGAGAAAGCCTTCAACAGAATAAAATAAATCATAAAAGACATATAATTATGGATTCAAAATCATTTAATTATCACGAAAAATTAAAAGCGCAGAATGTACTTAAATTAAGGGAATTGTTAAAAAAACTCCCTTCTTTTGCTACGGAATATTTCATCGGTAAAAATGATGTAATATCCTCAAGAACCAAAATTGCTTATGCATACGATCTGATAGTTTTCTTTGAATATATTTATGATTCAGATCCAAAATTTCAGAAATCGCTCATAAAAGATTATAAAATCGATATTCTTGATGAAATCACAAGAAACGATATTCTCTTTTACATGGAATTTCTTTCGTATTACGAGAAAGACGGTAAGGTTTATACCAATGACGAACGTGGAAAAGCCAGGAAACTTGCTTCTTTAAAGAGCTTTTATCATTATTATTTTGTCAATGAACTTATAAAGACTAATCCTGCCGACCTTGTTCCGATGCCTAAACTTCATGAAAAAGAAATCATTAGACTTGATGTAAATGAAGTTGTTGATTTGCTTGATTTGGTTGAAAACGGTGCTAAACTCACCAAGGGTGAAGCGAGATTTTTTGACAGAAATGCTACCAGGGATTTTACGATTCTTACCGTTATGCTTGGAACCGGTATTCGTGTTTCCGAATGTGTCGGCTTAAATATCTCGGATGTTGATCTTGATGAATTCAGATTTAAGGTCAGACGTAAAGGCGGTAAGGAAGCCATCATCTATTTTGGCGATGAAGTCTGCGATGCATTATCTAATTACCTTGATTTAAGAAAAACCATTATTCCGCTTGAGGGTCATGAAGATGCACTTTTCTTAAGTATGCAGAATAAAAGAATGTCGGTTCGTGCTATGGAAAATATGGTTTCAAAATACACGAGTAAACTTAATACTTTAAAGCACATAACACCTCATAAGCTTCGAAGTACCTTCGGTACAAATCTTTATCGCGAAACCAATGATATTTACCTTGTAGCTGATTTCCTTGGCCATAAGGACGTAAATACAACCAGAAAGCATTATGCTTCTATTTCTGATGATACAAGAAGAAAAGCGATTATGAACTTTAAGCTTAGAGAAGACGAAAATGAAATCACAGAATCAAAAAATAAAGATGAGGAATAAATTTTCCTCATCTTTTTTATTTATTTTATGATTTTTAAGCAAAAATAAAAAATAAATCGAAAATATGTTTGCTAAAACGAAATCGTTATGATATTATTTAATAGAAAATATGTTCGTTTTAAAAGAGGGAGAATTCTAATGTCCAGAGAAAAGAACAAGCTTACAAGTACTGATTACGAATTGCTTGAATATATAAAAGAAAACATTATGAAAAAGGGCTTCCCGCCTACAGTTCGTGAAATGTGTAAATTCACAGGTTTATCTTCGACCAGCAGTATATTTGCACATCTTAATAAACTCGAAGCAAACGATCTTATTAAAAGAGATCCTGCTAAGCCCAGATGTATCGAAATTATCGATGATTCATTTAATCAGATAAGAACAGAAACTGCTTCAGTTCCCATTGTGGGCCAGGTTGCATGCGGCGAACCTATCTTAGCAACTCAGAATATTGAAGGTTACTTCCCTCTTCCCGTAGAAATGCTTCCTAATGATGAGGTATTCGTTCTAATGGCAAAGGGCGACAGTATGATTAATGTCGGAATCTTCGATGGAGATTATGTTTTTGTCAGACAATGCAATACAGCTTCAAACGGTGATACAGTCGTTGCTCTGCTTGAAGACAGCGCTACAATAAAGACTTTCTATAAATTTAAAGATCATATCGAATTAAAGCCTGAAAACGATGCAATGGAACCTATTATCGTTAACGGTAATATTCAGGTATTAGGTAAAGTATTCGGTGTTTTCAGACTTTGTAAATAATATTTGTTACGTTTCATACTATTTTTCTCAAAAAAAGAATACCTTAATCGGTATTCTTTTTTATTTTCAGTGCCTGGTACGCGTGTCGTGCCCGGCTCTGATTAACTTCTATTTGATATCAAATTCTTATAAAATGCATAAGTCTCTTTTGTGAGCGAATCAATTTCCACGTTTAAAGACTCAAGATAATCTAATGTGTCTTTTAGGATATTCATAGTAACTAAATTTATATCTGCCATTGCAATCATTCGATACATAGGAAGCTTCTCAGAGTGTGTTCTCCCAGGTTCAATGAAATCTGAGACAAAAATAATCTTTTCGATTAAAGACATATCAGGTTTTCCTGTTGTATGATATTTAATCGCATCAAGTATTTCTTTATCTTTTATGCCGTATTTCTCGTACGCAAGGCATGCGCCGGCTTTTGCATGAAGGAGTGCATCTTTTGATTTTTCCAGATCGTTTAATTCAACAAAATTCCTCTCGCATATTGCTATCATATCTTCAAGCGGCATATATTTCGCACAGTCGTGTAAAAGTGCTGCTCTTTCACATTTTTTTATGTCTGCCTGATATGCTTTTGCAAGTGCAGTTGCGGTATCTATAACACCGAATGTATGCATTAATCTTGATTCTTTTAATTCTTTTGAAAGAAGCGTTATCATTTCCGCATCATTCATTTCTTTGTAAAGATGGTTTTCTTTGATATATTCAAAAACCTTCTTGTCAAAGAAGCGGTTATTGAATTCATCGTAACTCTTATTGTCGAATTCTTCACGAATTTCGGTTGAAGAAATATCGATTATATCGTTATGCATGAAACGAATATCTGCGTTAAATTTCTCTTTTAATTTTTCTGCTTTGGCAACACTGTCGGCGTCGCCTCTTTTAGCAACTATAAAGATAAGATTTTTAAAAAGATACTCCGGCATATACCATTTTTCAAGCATAAAAAGAGTATCCGTTCCAATGAGGAAATAAAGTTCATCATCAGGGTAATTCTCTTTGAAATATGCCACAGTATCTTTGGTATATGTATATCCTGCTCTTTTAATTTCAAGATCGCTTATTTCGAATTTATCAATACCTTCAATTGCAAGTTTTATCATATTGTATCTGTGAATCGAAGGCGTGACATCGCTTTTCATATATGAATTTCCTGTGGGCATGAAAATAACCTTGTCCAGATTAAACTGTGACAAGGCGATTTTTGCAATCTCAATATGTCCGTTGTGAATGGGGTCAAAAGTACCGCCGGAAATACATATTTTCATATAATTATTCTAATCTTCTTTTCTTTCCTTTGGAAGAATAATCACAGGATTATCCTTAAAAGGTTTGTATAAAATAAACTTTTTGCCAATAACCTGAACGAGTTCGGAATGAGTTCTTTCAGCAATTGTAATTCCAAGTTCCTTGGGATCGTCCGGACAATTCTTTAATACGCTTAACTTAATAAGTTCGTGTGTATTAAATGCCTCTAAAACCGCTTCATTAAACTCGGGTGTTAAACTGGATTTTCCGACCATAAATAAAGGTTCAAGATTATTTGCAAGAGATTTTAAATATGCTCTTTGTTTGCTTGTCATAATATCTCCTTTTATTTGAAGTACTCAAAAGCATAGCCGTATAAACGAACCGTATCGCCTTCTTTTATGCCCAAAGCCTCGAGTTCGTCTAAGATACCGTTATCTTTTAGGAAGTTTTGGAAGAAAGCAAAGCCTTTTTCACTGTCAAGGTTTGTATATCCTAGCATCTTTTCAATTCTCGGACCTTCTACAACATATTCGTTTGCGGAATAGTCGTATGATACGCTGTAAGGTTCATCAGATATAGGCATATGAACTTCAGGGTCATATTCCTGTTCGAATACAACGGGCGTCTTATCAAGTGAATTAAGGACGTCTGATACATAGTAAAGCAATTCCTTTACACCTTCCTTTGTATAGGAACTGATGGGGAATACCTTAAATCCCAAAGGCTCATATTTGTCTTTTATTCTCTGAACATTGTAATGTTCCTCGGGATAAATGAAATTACCGTCTTCGTCAATATCAGATGGTTCGTTATTTATAATATCTATCTTGTTTGCTGCGATTACAATAGGTCTTTTTAAAAGCTCGGGATTGTATTTTTCAAGTTCAGCGTGAATCTTTTCGATATCATCCAAAGGGTCTCTTCCCTCAGAGCCTGATGCATCCACAACATGAATAAATACCTTGGTTCGCTCTATATGTCTTAAGAAATCAAAGCCTAAGCCGATTCCTTCGCTTGCACCTTCAATAATACCCGGAATATCAGCCATTACGAAAGATGCACCGTCTAAATCTACCACACCTAAATGAGGCGATAATGTGGTGAAATGATAGTTAGCTATTTCAGGCTTTGCATTCGTACAGCTTGATATCAATGTAGATTTACCGACATTAGGAAAGCCTATAAGTCCGACATCAGCTATAACTTTTAATTCAAGGAACAAATCAAGTTCTCTTGCAGGCTGGCCGGGCTGAGCATATTTGGGGGCTTGCATTGTACTTGTCGCATAATGCTGGTTTCCGTTTCCTCCTCTGCCGCCTTTAAGTATCTTAAATTCCTTGGTATCGCCTGACATATCTACGATTACTTTACCCGAGTTCAATTCTTTTATGACTGTTCCTTTAGGAACCTTCAGGTAAAGATCTTCGCCGCTTTTACCCTTGCAGTTTCTTTTACCGCCGTCCTGGCCGTCTTCAGCTTTATATTTCCTTACATGACGATAATCAGCCAAAGTGTTCATTCCTTCATCAACTACAAAATAAACACTTCCGCCGTCTCCGCCGTCTCCGCCGTCAGGACCTCCGTCCGGAACATATTTTTCTCTCCTAAAAGAAACGTGTCCGTCGCCACCCTTACCGCTTCTTATATATATTTTTGCTCTGTCAGCAAACATAGCTTAATTTCCTCATTAAAAACGCCTCAAGAAAATCCTTGAGGCGTTGTTCTAATTACTGTTCTACAGGATATACACTTGCCTGCTTTTTGTCACGGCCCTTACGCTCGAAACGTAATACTCCGTCAACTTTGGCATATAATGTATCATCACCGCCGATACCAACATTCACACCGGGATGAATTTTAGTACCACGCTGTCTATATAAGATATTGCCGGCCTTAACAAACTGACCGTCAGCTCTTTTAGCTCCTAAACGCTTAGATTCTGAATCTCTGCCGTTCTTAGTAGAACCAACACCTTTTTTGTGTGCAAATAATTGAAGATTCATCTGCAGCATAGGTTTATACCTCCTTAACCGAAATTTTCAAATATTTTCCGTTATCCTTTGAAATCTCTCTTAATCCCAATTCCAAAGATTTTACAAGAAGTTCTGCGTCATGTGAAATATCACTCTTTAATTGTAAACTCGTTATACCGTCTTTACTTGTCTCTGATGAAACGTAGTCTTCGGTAAACTGTTCAACAGAATTGAAGCAGTTAATGACCAGTGCAGAAATTGCTGCACATACAATATTTTCACCTTGCGGTGCATCTCCGGCGTGACCGGAACATTCAATTCTGTAATATGAACCGTTTTTCTTGTAAAAAATAACAGATACCATAATTAAGCATTAATCTTGTCGATTTTAACTTTTGTAAAGTACTGTCTGTGTCCGTTTTTCTTATGATAACCGGATTTTCTCTTGTACTTGTATACTATAACCTTCTTACCTCTGCCCTGTTCAAGAACTGTAGCTGAAACAGTGCTGTTAGCGCAGTCATCACCGGCTTTGAATGATGAATCGCTGATTGCAAGAACGTCATCAAAAGTAACAGTATCGTTTACTTCAGCTTCGATCTTCTCAACGTTGATCACATCGCCTTCAGAAACCTTGTACTGCTTACCTCCTGTTGCAATAATAGCGTACATAAGGCACCTCCTTATTAACAATCTCGCTAACTGTGGTGGGCAAAAAGCCTCTTTTACCTCGTTATGCGGCATACTCTAATATAATAAGTGATTTTGTTTCTTATGTCAACAAATAATTTATAAAATAATGAGCATAAAAAAAGACTTGCTTTCGCAAGTCTTTTTCTATTTTATAATTCGCTCATTAACTTCATCTTGTAGTTAGTAAATTCATCTGTTGAAAGCATTCCGGTCTTTTCAAGATCCATGAGTTTCTTAACCTTGGTCTGGAACTCTTCTGTAGATCCGTTTCCTGGAGCAAAGATTTCATCAACGAATTCCTGTTTCTTAACTTCGAAGTCGCCCTGTGAAATAAGACCAATCTGAGGAAGTGCTAAGTAAAGCTGAACCTTTGTAACGTAATCTTCAACATTAGCAACCTTTCTGAGAAGTTCAACCTTCTTTGAATGGAAGTCAAGCTCTGAAAGCCATTCGCAATCTTTAAGAGCCATAAGTCTTTCAACAACAACTGTGAAGCTGGGAACATCGTTCCAAGGAGCATTTGTAAATGCATCGATAACGTCTGTCTGTTTCTTCTTGAATTCGCCTTCTGAAATAAGCTTAGCCTGTACAAGAAGGGGCCACTTTTTAAGTTTAGCGCTGAGTAATTCGATGCTGTCGAATTCTGAAACATCGATATGATCAACAAGCTGCTGAACTTTGATCTTGAATTCGTCTTCTGTAAGCATTTCTGCATCGCGAAGAACGGGCCATCTTTCGAGTTTCTTAAGTGTGATTTCATCGGGATCAAGATCTGAATACTCAACTTCTGCAAGTACTTGGTTCTTCTTCTCTATGAATTCAGCTTCATCAATCATGCCACCGAGTTTAAGATAAGGAAGTCTCTCAACGTTTCTCTTGTATTCGCCGAGGTCTTCAACATCTGTTGAGCAGCACTCTTTGATGATATCAACTTTTCTGGAATCGAATTCTTTTTCGGAAAGCATTCCGCATTCCTTAAGAACAACGAGCTTCTGAACCTTTTCGTTGAAGTCTGTCATTCCGCAAAGTTCCGAAACAAGTTCGAGTTTCTTTGCATCGAATTCTTTATCTGTTAACATTCCGCAATCCTTGAGAACGTAAAGTTTTTCCATTCTCTTCTGGAAATCTTCGGAATCATTCTTTTTCTGCTGCTGAGGTGTAGGCTGTGCGGGAGCGGGAGCAGGTGCGGGTGAACCCTTCTGCATAACTGCACTTCCTACGGCATTGGAAGCGGTTCTCATGGGTTCTGCGGGTTTTCTGTTAAGAAGTGCGCCGCCGATTGCATCGCTGCCACCGATACCGGAATCTTTCTTAACAACAACACTCTGTGTAACTTCCTGCTTGATGCTCTTTGCATCGAGGCTTGCTGAAGGAACAGGTGCTGTGGGAACCTGCTGTGCTGCGGGTGAAGGTGCACTGGGAGTAGGTGCTACGGGGCGAGCAATAGGCTGGCTCTGTGTTGTAGCAGCTCTGGGTGCTCCGCCTGTACTACCTGCTGCAGCTGTCTTCTCCTTTAATTCGCCAAGGATTTCAACTACTACATCGATATCCTTGATTGCAGGGAAAATAGTCTGAGCTTTCTTGGTTCCGTACAAACTGGTTATACGTGTATTCATAATAAGAGCAACATCACCCTGATAATCACCCTTATATACTTCTCTTACATCATTGATAGGATATTCGAAGTTATCGATATATCCGTTACGACCTTCCTCGTTGCAGATGAAAGCCTTTCCGGAAATCTTGGTGTCCTCAATCTTTAAGAACAACTTATCTCCGCCTTTAAGCAACTTATTCTTGATGCTGCCGCTGTAATTACAAGAAAATACCTGAGCAGTTGCCATTCCTTAACCTCCCTTTCGTTCCCCTTAAGCGTGGAATCATGAAAAATTATTATAAAAGCGAAAAAAGATAAAATCTAACATAATTAGATTCTCTCTTGAACGCTTATATCACTTAATTATATTACCAAATTTTGTGTATATATTCAAGAACTTTTTTGAGTTATGCAAACTTTAATTTTTTAGTTCCATATATTGTGTCAAAAAAAGCAAAATTCGTAATCACTTAACAATATCGCTTAATGTAATGCCTTCTTTTTTACGTGTTATTTCCGCGATTCCGAGTGCAGTTATGTCAACCACTTTCGTAAATGATTTTTGTGTTTTTGCCAGATTGTTTAATTCATCCATCAGAATTTTGTACTCTTCGCGCTCAAGATTGATGAAATCTATCAGTATAATACCGGACAGGTTTCTTAAATTCATCTGTCTGAATATCTCCGCTGCAGCTTCCTTGTTGATCTCTAAAAACGAATTACTTTTCTTATTGTCTTTTTTGGCGGAATTTACGTCAATTACGGTAAATGCGCTTGTTTCTTCTATGACAATATTCGCTCCGCTTTTAAGCCAGATTACCTTGGAAGTAGCCTCTTTTAATCTGGCGCTCACCGAATATAAAGTACTCAGTGAAACCATTAAATCATTATACAGAATAAGCTCGGACAAATCAATGACATTGTTCGAATTTATAAATTCTTTAATTTCTTTTAATATATTGTCTATATCGGTCAAAATCCTGTTAAATTTATACTTTAAAAGAAGTTTTTCATAGATTTTGGGACCCTTCTCAATGATAGACAAATCGGTTCTGTGTTCGATATCTTCGTTTATCAGAGTTACAGACGGTAATTTTCCTTTAGAGGATGCTCTGGTTATTTCTACAGCGATATTCTGCTCACATTTAAGGTCTGCCGGAATATTTTTTAGATAAGCTGTGCTTTTATCAGGCAATAAAATAAATGCAGAATTAATATCCTTTGCTATTTTTGATACTTTTCCTACACATTTTGTGCCGACTGGAAGTTCGTTCTCTTTTTCGAATTCAATATCGATTAATTCCTTGTTTTCAAACACAAGATAAACAATGTTATCGTCTTTTCTTACGATAACAAGCTCAAGTCCCGAGGAATTCACATATTTTTTTGCATCTTCGTTTTTTACTGTCGGTTTAATCATAAAATAAATGTTTCACGGTATTTTTTAAAGAAAACTTCGCCCTGATCTCTTAAACTTAAAAACTCACCTTCAGAATCTGTTGTATAAAGATCCGATCTTTTGAATTTAAGGCATTTGGCCTTAAGTCCGTATTTTTCCAAAGCTTCGATTACTACATCAGCCTTTAAATTACTTGCGGATGAGGAATTTACTTTAACCAAAAGTTCTGTGTCGGACAAAATCTTAAATTCGTATATATCTTCCATTAAGTCTTTGACTTTCGTTTTTTCTTTTCTGACATATTCGAAAATATAAGTTTCCTGCGAGAAAAATTTATCCAACAGGTCTTTTTCTCCTAAAAGAGACTCAAAACTATAAATATAATCAGCCGCTTTAACACTGCTCATTCCGTTTTGAACATCATCATTGAGCAATGTGACATTTAAAATCTCAATACCGTCTACGCACTGCTTGTTCATTTCTGATACAAGCGTATTTAAATCCGGCAGAGTTTCCATTTCAAGGTCGAAATAATCTCCGTCTGTTTCGACTCCGACGCTTAATGGCTGTGCAAAGCTTAACTTAAGATGCGGAGAAAAACCTTCGGTATAAGCCGCATCGATACCGCTTCGTCTTATTGCCTTTTGAAAAAAGCGCATTATATCGAGATGTCCGATGTATACAATCGGTCCGTATTTTTTAAATTTGAATCGTAATACTTTTCTTTCTTCCATCTTTACTGTTTAAAACAAAACTTTCCGGCTCCGTAAACATTTGCGCCGCAGCCGTTACATTTAATCATGCAGTTTTCGGTAATTTTTCCTTCTTTGGCACGTAGCCACTCTCTTTTAAGATAATTCTTCGTAACACCGATATCGATAAAATCCCAAGGAAATACTTCGTCAAGTTCCCTTTTTCTTGTGGTATAAAACTTCATATCGATATTGTTGTCATCAAACGCTTTAAGCCAGATGTCGTAATTAAAATAATCGTTCCAGGCATCATACATTGCGCCGTTTTTATATGCATCATATATAACTTTGGCAAGTCTTCTGTCGCCTCTTGCAAATACTCCTTCCAGGACGGATACATCTGTATCATGCCAGTTGTATTTAATACTTCTCTGATTAAGCTGATTCATAATACTTGTACGTGTCAGATATGCTTTATCCCTAAAATCTTCGAGCGTAAACTGCGAAGCCCACTGGAAAGGCGTAAAAGGCTTTGGAATAAAGAATGAAGTTGATGCTGTGATAGAAACTCTTTGCTTTCTCTGCTCCTTGGGAAGTGTTTCGTAATATTCCTTTGCAACCTTTTCGCATAGTTCTGCAATTGCAACAACATCCTCATCCTCTTCAAAAGGAAGACCGAGCATAAAATAAAGCTTAACCTTATTCCATCCTCCTAAAAAAGCCAATCTCGAGCCTTCAAGTATCTGTTCTTCGGTAAGGCCTTTATTGATAACATTTCTCATTCTTTGCGAACCGGCTTCGGGCGCAAAGGTAAGACTTGATTTCTTAATATCCTGAACCTGACCCATTACATCCAGTGAAAAAGCGTCAATTCGTAGAGACGGTAAAGAAATATTTACTTTCTTTTCGTTGCAGTAATCAATCAGATATAAAATAAGTTCTTTTAATTCGGGATAATCCGACGAAGAAAGCGAACTTAGGTTAATCTCTTCATAACCCGAATTCTCTATCATTTGTCTTGCGTATTCTTTTAAGACTTCAACATCTCTTGTACGAATTGGTCTGTAAAGCTGTCCCGCCTGGCAGAATCTGCAGCCTCTGGGACAACCTCTCATGATTTCTAGAGTGATTCTATCCTGTGTTGCTTTTATAAAAGGAATAATTGGTTTTACTGGGTAAAAAGAATCGTTTAAATCTGTTTCGACTTCTTTTTTAACTACTGTACGAACGCCTTCTTTTACGGGGAGGAATTCTTTTATGGTGAAATCTTCGTTATATTCGACATTAATTAGTGACGGCACATAAATACCGTCAATTTTAGTTGCTTTATAAAGGAAATCCTCACGTGAATATCCTTCTTTTTTGCATGCTTTATATAAATCAAGCAGTTCTCTGTAGGCTACTTCTCCTTCACCTATATAAAACATATCAAAGAATTCCGCGATTGGTTCGGGATTATATGAGCATGGGCCGCCACCGATTACAATAGGATCATCGTCGTTTCTGTACTTTGCCCAAATCGGAATCTGTGAAAGCTCCAAAACCTGCAGAATATTTGTATAACACATTTCGTATTGAAGTGTTATTCCGAGGAAATCGAAATCTTTCACGGGATCCTGACTTTCAAGCGAAAAAAGAGGGATATTTTTATCCCTCATTATTTTGTCTAAATCAGGCCATGGAGAATATACTCTTTCGCACCATGTATCTTCGAATGAATTAAACATGGCGTATAAAATCTGAATTCCAAGATGTGACATTCCGATTTCATAAACATCCGGAAAGCACATACAAAATCTGATATCAATATCATTCAGATCTTTCATGACGGAGTTGAATTCTCCGCCTATATATCTCGCAGGCTTGTCGACAGTCATTAAAATTTCATGACTAAGCGCAGTTTTTCTCATGTTTACCTTTTAGCAAGTTCGTCAGCAACCTCTTCCCAGGTTACGCCCTTTTCAACCATCAGTACAGATAAATGATAAAGGAAATCTGCTATTTCATACTTAATTTCTTTAGGCTCTTCATTTTTGGAAGCGATAACGATTTCGCATGCTTCCTCTCCGACCTTCTTTAATATCTTATCAAGACCTTTATCGAAAAGATAATTGGTATAAGAACCTTCTTTTGGATTAACCTTTCTGCCTTCGATAACTTTGTAAAGATCTGTCAGAATCTTGGAAGGATTCTTTTCAAGCGAATCGTTTACAAGCACATCGTTAAAGAAGCAGGTATCCCTTCCTGTATGGCAGGGAACGCCGATTTGTGATACTCCACATAAAAGTGTATCAAAATCGCAGTCAGCCTTAATGTATTTTACAAACTGGAAGTGGCCGCTTGTCTCGCCCTTTATCCACTGTGAATTACGCGATCTTGAATAATAATTCATAAGACCGGTCTTAAAAGTGTTGTTATAAGCGTCCTCATTCATATAAGCCATCATAAGGATTTTATCGCTCTTATAATCAACAATAATCGCAGGAATTAAACCGTCTGCATTTTTCTTAAGATTTTCCCACGGGATTTCGCACTTAAGAGAAAAAACGTCAAAGCCTTTGCTTTCAAGCATATTTTTAAATTCTACGGCACTTTCCGTTGATTTGCTTGTATCTGTTAAATAAAAAGCTTCTTTTGCATTATAATCTTCAGGTTCTTCTCCTAAAATAAAAGGATAGCTAGATGCAATCTCAAATTCTGAAGAAATTTCAATGAAATCCTTTTTATATACAACAAGTTTATCGCCAAATCTCTTTTTGCCGTCTTCGATTACTGAATCTTCAAGAGTTGTACCCTCGGAAGCGATTATCTGACTAACATTTGCATAGTAAAGCTTTTTCATATCCTCAAAATGTGTAAGAGGAAATTCAACTATTACTTTCTTTTCGCACATAGATACGATTTCAATCATATTGTGGAAGAAATTTTCCTTATCCGCGTCAGAATATGCTTCGCCCTTTACATAAAGATAATCATAGCCTTTGACGTTTACGTCTTTTATGATGTCTTCATAATCCCTAAAAGAGGATGAATTGCTAAATTCAATTTTCTTGCCTATTAAAACCATTAAAGAGCTCCTTTCGTAGAAAGAATTCCTTCTCTGTCGGGATTCTTTGAAGCTGCTATTCTCATTGCGTTAGCCATTGCCTTAAATATAGCCTCGATAATGTGATGTGTATTGGCACCATCCATAATTTTGATGTGTAAATTCATGCCTGCGGCATATGAAACAGAGTATAAAAATTCTCTTAATGTTTCGGTTTCAAAATCTCCTACAGTATATACATCAAAATCTGAAATTCTTTCGTCTTTAAAATCATAAGAGAAATTAAGATAAGGTCTGCCTGAGAAATCAACGGCACAAAGTACCAAAGCATCATCCATGGGCATTACAAACGAAGCGTATCTGTTGATGCCTTCCTTGTTGCCCAAAGCTTCTTTAAAGCATGTTCCAAGCACTATACCTATATCTTCAACTGTGTGGTGACAATCAACGTTTAAATCGCCTTTGCAGTCAAGGCCCAGATCAAAATTGCCGTGCTTAGCAAAGGAATTAAGCATGTGATCGAAGAATCCGATACCGGAATTGATATTTCCGATTCCCGAACCGTCAATATTAAGAGTCATCTTAATCTGAGTTTCTTTAGTGTTTCTTTCCTGGGATGATGTTCTCATAGTTTTCCCTTTCATAAAATAATCAAATTTTGTAAAAACCTAAATCATTATAACATATAGTAATTAATTAAACCATCGCAGGAAATCCCACAATGGTTTAATATTTTACTCAAATCTTACTTCAATGGATTTGGAGTGTGCGTAAAGTCCTTCGCTCCTTGCGAATTTCTCAATCTTTGTGTGACATTTCTCAAGTGCATCCTTGGAGAAGCAAATTACGCTGCTCTTTTTGATGAAGTCGTCAACAGAAAGAGGTGAGAAAAACTTAGCTGTTCCGTTGGTAGGAAGAACGTGATTGGGTCCTGCAAAATAATCACCGAGAGGTTCGGATGAATATTCTCCGAGGAAAATAGCGCCTGCATTCTTAACCATACCCATGGTCTCAAGAGGGTTCTTTGTTAAAATCTCAAGGTGTTCGCTTGCAATATCGTTTACTGCATCAACTGCTTCTTTGATATCTTTTGCAACCAGAATAAATCCAAACTGATCGAGAGATTTCTCAAGGATTTCTTTTCTTGGTGCATCTTTTAAGAATTCTTCTACGTATTTTTCAACATTGTTTGCAAGTTCATCGCTTGTGGTAATAAGAATACCGCTTGCCATTTCGTCATGCTCGCACTGACTCATTAAATCTGCGGCTACAAATTTAGGATTTGCTGTTTCGTCTGCAAGAACGAGTATTTCACTCGGGCCTGCAATCGAATCGATGGAAACATGTCCGTATACATATCTTTTAGCCAAAGCTACGAAAATATTTCCGGGACCTACAATCTTACTTACTTTAGGAACTGTTTCTGTACCAAAAGCTAAAGATGCGATTGCCTGAGCGCCGCCTATTTTATAGATTTCGTTAATACCGCATATTTTAGCGGCAGCAAGTGTTGTATCGCTTACTTTTCCTTCTGCATTGCAGGGAGTTGCCATCACGATTCTTTTACATCCTGCAACAAGTGCGGGAACGATATTCATAAGTGTGGATGAAGGATAAGCTGCCTTTCCGCCGGGAACATATACGCCTACAGTTTCGATAGGAAGAATTCTCTGGCCTAAGAATGTTCCGTCTTCGGTTGTATCAAAGAACGAATTACGAACCTGTTTCTCATGATAAGCTTTGATATTTTCAAAGGCTTCTTTCATAATTGCAAATAATTCGGGATCAAGGTTCTTAACTGCCTCGTCGATTTCAGCTTCTGTAACTCTAATATTGTCTTTGTTTAAAGCATATTTATCATATTTAAGAGTGTATTCAAAGAGAGCTTCGTCCTTTCTTTCCTTTACATCTTCACAGATAAGTGCAACCTTCTTTTCATATTCGGGATAATTTGAAGTGCTTCTTTTAAGAAGATTATTTAAGAGATTCTGCTTATTCTCTTCGTTTAAAATATATTTATTCATGATTAGTCCTTTCAAATTTTATAAATTGGCTTTTATATCCTCTACCAGCTTTTCGATTCTTTCCTTTTGCATTTTCATGCTTACTCTGTTGACAATAAGTCTGGATGAAATCGGACAGATTTCTTCAAGAACTTCGAGGCCGTTTTCTCTTAGGGTGGAACCGGTTTCAACGATATCTACGATAACGTCGGAAAGTTCTACGATGGGTCCTAATTCAACAGAACCGTTTAATTTTATGATGTCAACGGTCTGATATTTTTTATTGTGGAAATAATCTTTGGCTATAACAGGATATTTGGTTGCGACACGAATCTGCTCACGATGTAATAAAAGCTCACTGGCATCCTTGGGACCGCATACGCACATTCTGCATTTTCCGAATCCAAGATCCAGAAGCTCGGTTACTCTCCTTTGCTCTTCATCTATTATATCGCTTCCGACAACGCCTAAATCGGCAGCTCCGTATTCCACATACGTTGGAACATCCGGACCTTTTGCAAGGAAGAATTTAATCTTATTCTTTTCGTCCGTGAAAATAAGTTTTCTCGTGGACTTATCTTTTATTTCATCACACTTAATGCCAAGCTTTTCGAGAAGCTCCATTGTCTGGTTTGCAACCCGGCCTTTGCAAAGTGCAATTGTCAAATATCTGTCGTTCATAAAAATCTCCGTTTAGCAGGTAATAATTTCATAACCGTTTGTATCGCACATTTCTTTTAATTCATCATCAAAAAGATTCTTTGCAATGGTTATGCATTTAATATCTTTATCTCTTAGTTCGTTTGCTTTCTTAATTGCTTCGATTTCCTTGCCTTCTTCGTATACTACAAATGAAACCTTCTTTACATCGATATCTGTGGAAATCTTCTGCTTTTTCATGCTCTGTAAGATATTGTCTACAAGGAATACGCATCCTACAGCGGGAGCTGCATCGCCATATTTTTCAAGTAGTGAATTGTATCTACCGCCCTTACAGATTGAATCGCCTACGCCGTATGTATATACCTTAAACAGCATTCCTGTGTAATACTTGAAGTTTGAATCGATATCGGGATCGTATGTTACATATTCCGAATAACCCATGCTGTCCAAAAGCTTTAACATCTTATCAAGTCTGTCGGTATTGCTTTCCTTTGTATTGACGCAAATCTTAAATTCTTCAAGACCGATTGAAAGAAGGTTTTTGATAACAAGCTCAATTACTTCGGCATCGCCTAAAACTGTATCGTCTTTTAAAAGTTCAATGCCCATCTGGGTAACTTCGATTGCCTTGCCTTCGTATTCGCCTTTATTCGAGAAAGCATTTCCCTTATAAAAGAATCTTAAGGGCTTGTTCTCATCTGAAAAGTATTTTACCGCACATCTTGCAACACCGGGTGTATAGTCGGGTCTTAAAACAAGTGTGCTACCGTCTCTGTCAATAAATCTGAATGTCTTTGATTCGAAAGCTACATCTTCGTCTTCAAGAAATACATTTAAGAACTCAAGCGTAGGTGTCTGAATTTCATCATAACCGTAAAGCTTTATATTCTTTTCAAATTTATTCATTATGTAGTTTTTTAAATCAAGCTCGGCTCCGTAAAAATCTCTTACTCCGTCGGGCGTATGTAATAATGATAAGTTCATTTTTTATCCTCGTTTACTTTAGCGCTTTAAATTGCTAACCAATTACCAAATTACCAAACTATTGTAACAAAGTATAGCGGACGCTAAATTAATTGTCAACATTTATTTTGATTGTTTTTTTGCTTAAAGAATTCCAGGTATCGTTTTCATCAAATTCGGGAAATACGAGTTTGTAGGCAATAAGATCCTGATAATTATTGCTTTTATCAGTTTTACCGCCGTACTTCTTATCTCCTAAAAGAGGAAATCCAAGATATGATAAATGAGCCCTGATTTGATGACTTTTACCGGTTATAAGTTCAATTTCGAGTAAAGAAAAGTCATTTTCGGATTTAAGAACGTTTATCTTTGTCGATATCGGAGAATATTTAATATCCTTGGGAATATTCTTAATATCATCATATATTGTGACTTTATTGCTCTTTTCATCCTTACTTAAATAAGCCTTATAAAGGCCGTTTAAATTACAGCCGCCTTCGGTTTTGGCAAAGTAATATTTCTTTAAATCGCGCTTTTTTATGAGTTCAGAGAGCCTCTGTGAGCCTGCGAGGGTCTTTCCGAAAATAACCAGGCCTCTTGTATTTCTGTCGAGTCTGTTTAATACAGAGGGCTTGAATTCTTTTAGGGACTTTTCATCTATAAAGTTTTTGGACAAAAGATATCCGATGCACCATTCGTTTAAAGAAGGAACGCTGCTTTTATCTTTTTGTGTCAAAACGCCTTCGGGCTTATTTACAACCATAAAATCTTCGTGTTCGAAGACTATTTCAACGTTTTTAATATTTTTGTAAGCATCAAGGAAAATACTGATATCTTCTTTTGCAGATTCAGACATTTTTGAGAATGTATCATCTGAAAAGAAGATCTTTATTGAATCGCCGGATTTAAGAATTTCATCTCCCTTTGCTCTCTTGCCGTTTAGCTCGATGTTCTTCTTTCGAAGCATTTTATATAAAAAAGAATTGGATGATGCGGGAAGAATTCTTTTAAGATATTTATCCAGTCTTTGGTTTTCGTTAGTTTTGTTGATTATAAATTCTTTCATAAATTATAAAGAAATACTCTTAATCAAAGCATATGCGCTTAAATCGCCCTCGGATTTTGCATAATCTGAAGCGACACTCTTTAATCTGTCAAAATACTTTTCCTTATTCTCCAGAATATAAACCTTAAAGCCGTTAATTGAATTATTGGCAAGATATTTTTCAATATGCTCTCTGCATTCTTTTGCATCAAGATTTGAATCTCCGGACAGGCATAGAATCGAACCGTCATATACAAATACGGAAAGAAGCGGAAAATTCACTTTATAGCTTGTAAGATAAAAATCATATCCAAGGCATAAATCTTTATTTTCTGCGATTGCTTCTATCTCATTTTTAAGTTCCACACTGCATGAATACTTTTCAGCACGCATATACATGATAAAAGAAACGATAAGCTTTGCTACGGGTAAAAGGCCGAGAACAGCAATAATCGTAAATACATTCTTTACATCACCTTTATTGATATAACCTATCATAAAAACGCCTGCACACATTGCAAGTAATAAAAGAGTTAAAAGGCCTATTCTGACAGGCTGCTTTTTTAAGTATTTAAATTCACCTTTATGGTTTGAAAACATAAAATCTCCTATACGCATTAAAAATGACCTCTTAGTTTAAGAGGCCATTTATTTTAGAAATCGTCTTCATCAACAGGCTCGCCGTCTTCATATTCCTCTTCTTCGGGAACGTATTCAGGCTCCGGTTTAATCTGATTGGTAGGTTCCGGAACATTTTCTTCAAGTAAAGGAGCAATCTCAGCTCTGTTATCTTCTATCTTCTGATACAAAGCATCAAGTCTTGCCTGTGCATCTTCAAATGTTTTATTGTTCTTAAGCATTACTTCTTCGATGGCTTTCTGCATATCTACAAGAACATCGTCCATATAGAAGTTCATGCTCTTAATAATGTCTTCTTTGTAATCTTCAGCTTCGTCAACGCTTCTCTGTGAAAGAACCTGAGCTTCTTCTACAAGAGCGTCGGCCTGCTTCTGAGCTTCAAGCATAATTTCGTTTTCGGAAAGCTTATTCTGAAGCATTTCTTCTGTCTCAGCAGCTTTTTCCATGGCTTCCTGTTCGATTTCGTAAGCCTTTGCATTAGCTTTGTCAATCTTATCATGAGCAAAAGCTTCCGCGCTCTTTAAAAGCTTTTCTCTCTTTGAAAGAACGTTGTTAGCAAGCTTAATCTGATCGGGAATCATCGATTTGAGTTCTTCGAGCTTCTCAAAAATAAGATCGATTTCAACAAGAATCATTCCTTTTTTTAATTTGGAAGGCTTGCTTTCTTCAAGAATTTTTTCGATTTCTGAAATCTTGCGTTCCAGTCTCTGAACATCAACATTATCTTTTTCAGCTGCCATTGAATTATCCTCTTAATATCCAAATTTTTTATACAAACTTTCTGCCACGCATTCAGGTACGAATTTAGAAACGTCACCATGGAAACTAGCAATCTCTCTTACTGTTGTTGAAGAAAGATATGAATATTCCAAATCTGTCGAAAGAAAAACAGTTTCAAGCCATCCGCCGGAAATCAGATAATTTGTCTGAGCCATATGAAGCTCGTATTCGAAGTCCGTGAGGGCTCTTAAACCTCTTAAAACAACGTGAACGTCTTTTTCTCTGGCATAATCAATTAGAAGTCCCCTGAATGTGTCTATTATGACATTGTCATAATCTTTAGTCACATCTTTTAACATTTTAACACGTTCTTCAACTGTAAACAAGGGACTTTTTTTATTATTGTCCAAAACGGAAACATATACGGTATCATAATTTTTTGAAGCTCTTTTGATAATATCGATATGGCCGTAAGTTACAGGATCGAAACTGCCGGGATAGATGATTGCTCTGCTCATTTTACTGCCTTTCTATTTCTTACAAATAAAAACATGTTTGTTTGTTTTATATTCTTTTTCTTTAAATATTTCAAGATTTAAATCATCCAGAAAATCAAAGTTTGAATCATAATCGCATTCTACTACAATTATCGTTTCTTCGCCAATTAAATCTGTGGATACAAGGAAAGGAATGATATCTTTTTCGAGATGAAGCTTAAAAGGCGGATCTAAAAAGATAATATCGGGTATTTCTTTTATCCTATTTTTTACGAAGAATGAAACATCTTCTTTATAAACAACTGCCTTATCCGCAAGCTTTGTTTTGCTTAAATTTTCCTTAATACAGTTAATTGCTTCTTTGGAATTGTCGCAAAAATAAGCTTTTGCAGCACCTCTGCTTAATGCTTCAATACCGATAGCACCTGAGCCTGCAAATAAATCAACGAAAACACAATTGCCTACATAGGACTGCAGACAGTTAAATAATGTCTCTTTGTATTTATCTGTCGTAGGTCTCGTATCAAAGCCTTTGGGTGTTATTAAATTAATGCTTCTGGCAGTGCCTGCGATTACTCTCATATTAAAGCCTTAACTTATTTCCTTTGCTGTCACGGTTAGCAAGTTTAATCTTTCCTGAAGGAATGTCAGTATCATTATAATGGATAACAGATTCAATTGCATTACCCGTGAAGAATACTTTGTCGATTAAAGCGTCGCCATTTAATTTCATGCCTCTTACACCGACTGCCATTTTCTTTTTCTCGGGTATCTGTTCAATCGGGAATTTTAGGAAGTATCCGTCATTCGATACAAGTATTATATTCTTCTGCTCATTTAAAATGCTGACTGAGCAGATTCTGTCGCCATCCATAAGCTTCGTTGCCTGGATGGTCTTTCTTGTAACATCGAATTCTCCGCCGTCTACAACCTTCATATAGCTCATCTTTGATACAAATATCAGTCTGAATAGATTCAAATCAGATTGTGAGCATAAAAGAAGTATACCCGAATCATTCGATGTGTAAGTAGTAATATTATCAATAGGAATACCTTTATCTCTGATTTTTCCAAGCGGAATATCCGAAACCTTTGCAGTATAAAGCATACCGTTATCTGAGAATAGGCATACTTTACCGGTATTCTTGCAAAGAACGGCAAATTTGCTTTCTTCTTTTATGGTCTCAAGATTTCTCTCATATGTAGGAAGATCGACAGCCTTAACATATCCGAATCTGTCCATAAGAACGTAAACGTCCATCTCTTCCATCTTCTTTTCTTCGTATACGGCTTCGCCTTCGTTGGTAATTACGGTACGTCTGGGTACAGCGTACTGCTTTTTAAGTTCTTTTAACTCTTCGGCAATAACCTGAGTCATTGAACTCTTTCTTTCAAGAATATCCTCGTATCTGAAGATATTGGCCATGGTCTGTTCATGGTCTTTTACGAGGGCATCAAGTTCGAGACCGATCAATTTATAAAGTCTCATCTCAAGGATTGCATTTGCCTGCTTTTCAGTAAACATAAGCTGCATAGCCATTATCTTGGATTCTTTGGACTTAAAATGAATACCGTCCGTAACACCTTCCACGAGACATTTTTTAGCCATGGCACGGTCTTTTGAACCTCGTAAAATCTCGATTATCAAATCGATTACGTTACAAGCACGGATTAAACCTTCCTGAATCTCACGCTTTTCTTCTTCCTTGGCTAAAAGATTGGTATATTTTCTCTGGTTAAATTCATAAGAAAACTCAACACAGTCAGCGATTATGTCTCTTAAAGACATTGTTTCCGGCTTGCCTTTGGAAATTGCAAGCATGTTAACGCCGAATGTATCTTCAAGTTTGGTTTTCTTGTAAAGCATATTCTTGAAGTTTTCGATATCGGTATCTCTCTTAAGTTCGATTACGATACGAATGCCTTCTTTTGAACTCTGATTGGAAATATCAACGATGTCAAGGGCTTTCTTAGATTCATAAAGAGCTGCGATATCGGATAAAAACTTCGCGATATTTGCGCCAATCATCGGATAAGGAATCTCAGTAATCACCAGATTTGTCTTACCGTTCTTGCCTTTTTCTACTTCAACTTTTCCACGAACCTTAATCTTACCAACACCTGTTTCGTAAATATTTAAAAGCTCGTCTTCGTTTATTACGATACCGCCTGTAGGAAAATCCGGTCCTTTGACATATTTCATAAGATCCTTTGTTGTCATATAAGGATCGTTTAAAAAAGCAAGCGTAGCATCGATGACTTCGCCGAGATTGTGAGGAGGTATGCTTGTAACCATACCAACAGCAATACCTTCGGAACCGTTTACAAGGATATTGGGAAATTTAACCGGCAAAACACTCGGTTCTTTTTCTGTTTCGTCGAAATTGGGAACAAAATCAACAATATCCTTGTCAAGATCTGCGAGAAATGCTTCTTCAGTAATCTTTTGAAGTCTTGCTTCAGTATAACGCATTGCAGCGGCGGAATCACCTTCGATATTTCCGAAGTTACCGTGACCGTCTACAAGCGCAAGACCTTTTTTGAAATCCTGTGTCATAACGACAAGTGAATCGTATATAGAAGAATCGCCGTGAGGATGATATTTACCCATTGTATCGCCAACAATTCTTGCAGATTTTCTGTAAGGCTTATCGTGCTTGATACCGAGTTCATGCATATCATATAAAACTCTTCTCTGAACAGGTTTTAAACCGTCTCTTACATCGGGAAGTGCTCTTGCGGTAATAACACTCATCGCATAATCCACAAAGGATTTGCTCATTACTTCGGAATATTCACTTTTTATAATTTTTCCGGCCATATTAATTAAAATTCCTTAACTGATTTATAACTTTATTTACAGTTCTGACTGTATTAACTTCAAATTAAACATCAAGCTCCGCTTCATTTGCATGCTTGTAAATATAATCTCTTCTGATACCTACATCGTTGCCCATCAAGAGTTCGGTCAGTTTAGAAGCCATCGAAGCATCTTCAATCTGTACCTGTCTTAAATTTCTTCTCTCCGGATCGAGAGTGGTCTCCCAGAGCTGCTCTGCATCCATTTCGCCCAAACCTTTGTATCTTTGAAGAGTAAACGGACCTTTATGTTTCTTTCTGTAAGCCGAAAGCGCTGCATCATCATAGAGATACTCTTCCTCGCCCTTGGAAGGAATTGCCTTGTAAAGAGGAGGCATGGCGATATAAACATGTCCTTCAAATATAAGCTCGGGCATAAATCTGTAGAAAAGAGTAAGCAAAAGTGTTGAGATATGAGCGCCGTCGACATCGGCATCGGCCATAATGATAATCTTGTCATATCTTAACTTCGAAATATCGAAATCATTGCCGAAACCTTCGGAAAAACCGCAGCCAAAGGCATTAATCATGGTCTTTATTTCTGCATTTGCAAGAATTTTATCCATACTTGCCTTTTCAACGTTAAGGATTTTACCTCTGATAGGAAGAATTGCCTGATATTTTCTGTTTCTTGCGGTCTTTGCGGAACCGCCTGCAGAATCACCTTCGACTATAAATATTTCGCATTTATCTGCTTCTTTTGACTCACAGTTCGCAAGCTTTCCGTTTGAATCAAAGGAAAACTTCTGCTTTGTAAGCATATTGGTTTTAGCTTTTTCTTCGGCTTTTCTTATTTTGGCAGCCTTTTCGGCACAGCCGATTATGGTCTTAAGCGTTTCGAGATTTCTGTCAAAGAAAAGCTGTGCTTCATCATTTATAACCTTGGAAACAGCTTTTGCTGCATCCTGATTGTCTAGTTTGGTCTTGGTTTGACCTTCGAATCTGGGTTCGGGATGTTTGATTGAAAGCACGCATACAAGACCGTTTCTTACTTCGGCACCGGTAAAATTCGGATCTTTGTCTTTTAGGATGCCTAATGACCTTGCGTAGTTATTAATAATCTGCGTAAAGATTGTCTTAAATCCTGTTACATGAGTACCGCCTTCCGCGTTGTAAATATTATTACAAAAGCCGAGTACGTTTTCATGGAACTCATCTACATACTGGAATGCGCAGTCTACGATTACATGCTCGCTCTGACCGTGCAGACAGATTACGTCATGCAAAGCTTCCTTTTCAGCATTTAAATCTTTTACGAAGCCTTTAATTCCTTCCTCTTCGTGATAAACGATTTTTTCTTTTACGTCGCGTTTATCTTCGAATACAATCGTAAGTCCGGGGTTTAAATATGCAGTCTCATGAATTCTGGATTTAATGTCCTCGGATCTGAAATATGTTTTTTCAAAAATCGTATCGTCCGGCATAAAAGTAATGCTGGTACCTGTTTCTCTCGTCTTACCGCACACGGGCAAAAGTCCGTCTTCAAGTTCGAGAACGGGCTTTCCGAATTCGTAAGCATCTTTATAAATGCATCCGTCTCTTTTAACCGTAATATCAAATCTCTTTGATAGCGCGTTAACTACAGATGAACCTACACCGTGCAGACCTCCGGCATTTTTATATACGTCATTGTTAAACTTACCGCCCGCATGAAGCGTGGTAAGTACAATTCTTTCTGCAGTTATACCTTTTTCGTGTTTGTCTACTGGAATGCCTCGTCCGTTATCGGAAACTGTCGCAGAACCGTCAGCATTAAGCGTAACATTGATGGTATCGCAGTAACCCGCCATATGCTCATCGACAGAGTTATCCATTATTTCGTATACAAGATGATTAAGTCCCTTGGTAGATGTCGAACCGATATACATACCGGGTCTTTCCCTGACGGGTTCAAGACCTTCGAGGACCATAATCGAACTTGAATCATAAACTTCTTTCTTAGGTGCCATTTTAATCTCCGTTTATTTGAGAATTCTTTAAATTGCAAGAATTTTAAAGTCATTTTTAAACTGAATGCCTTCATGCGAACATTCTTTCGCATTCTTTCAAATTATATCATAAAAGATGCACAAATAAAAGAAAAAAATACACGATATGGTGGATTTATAAACAAATAACCACATCATGTATTTTATGATTAAAAACAAAAAATCCGGGACAGAGATTTCTGCCCCGGATATCCAAAACGAATATTATCTTAAGTCATATATCGGTAAATTCTTGTCGGTCAGTTCCTGATAATATTCATCCGAATACAAATTGCCAGAATTATAATCTATAAGATTTTCATTTTCGGTTACGGTAATTTCAAAGATAAAAGTCTTTTCATCGTTGACGGTATTTACTATAATCGCTGAGTCTCCGAGAGGCAGATCCGTTATATCTTCATATACAATTGCCCTTTCATTAGTGTTATAAATTTCAGCCGGGAAATTAAAGAAAAAGACTCTTCTGTTTCCTTCATATTCGTCAGCCAAATCATTTAATGCATTTTTTATTGCATCAATATCAGCGTTTCCGGCAGCTTCTCTTAAACCGGCAATAATCTGTGCCTTTTTGTCGGCATCCTGAAATTCTTGTGATTTTAATGTGTACCAAAAGCAGCCTTTAATTGTATAGTAAAGTTCTTCTGTAGAAGCACCCTCGTCAACGCTGGCGGATAAAAGAATAAAATCGTCCGTTCCGTCGCCCTTAACTTTTAAATAAAGCGAATATTCGGTTTCGCCGTCTTCAATCGGATTGTAGAACACAACTTGGTCATCCTTAAAATCAACCTGCTGGACATTTTGCCCGTCCATTTCAACAAATGAAGTTTCGGTATTGCATCCGTTGCCAAATACATAAAATCTGTTGTCGATTACACCTTTAACATATTCTATGATTCCGTTATCGGTAGCTGCATTTGCGATGATTCCTGTTCCAAGAACTACGGCGAAAAACGATGCTGCAATTGCCGCCACGCGTAAAATATATACATTACTCTTTTTCTTGCCAACGTTTTCTATTATTTTCCTGTTTAATTCATCCGAAGCATTTATATCAATTTTTAAAGCTTCTTGGATCATTTCGTCTTCTTTACTCATAACCTTTTTCCTCCAGTTTAATCTTAAGCGAGCCTTTTGCCGTGTTTAATCTGCTTTTTACGGTACCTTCGGGGATTCGTAAACAGTTACCGATATCCTTTAAAGACATATCCGCAAAATAAAAGAGATAAACCACTTGTCTTTGTTTAATGGGAAGTTCATGAATGCTTTTCCTTAAAAGAGCGTAAAGTTCTTTTTCTTCGACTTTTTTCTCAGTACAAAAGTCCGATGACAGATTGGAATTAAAATCAAACTGCTCATCATCCAAAGATTCTTCTTTTCTTCTTATTTTTTTTCTGATGATATTTTTATATAATCTCGTAGCTATTCCCAGGCAGTAATTTCGTTCGTTTATTAAAGAAGAATCCTCACTGTCTTCAATCTTTTGTATCTTTTCAAAAGCTTTGTAAAGAGTTTCCTGGTACAAATCATCGGCGTCTTCACGGCTTCCTGTTAAGTGATAACAAAACTGATATATATCCTTACCGCGTATTTCAATCAGTTTTTCCAAATCATGTTTAGTCATTTAGTACCTCTCGCAGTTTCTTGAAAGCTTTCACTAAATAAATGTCGCAAAATCATAAAAGGTTCATTTTTTCATAAAAAAAGGTTTCTCATAAAAGAAACCTTTAATATAATGCATCGGCAAATTCTTTTGCTTTAAAGAACAAATCTCTGTCTCTGTAAATATCGGCGATTTTAAATCTTACATCACCGCTTTGTCTGACACCGGTCAAATCTCCGGGACCTCTTAATCTTAAATCCTCGTCTGCGATATAAAAGCCGTCGTCCGATTCAAGCATTACATTTAATCTCTCGTTCTCTTCTTCTTTGCCGGAGCCGTTTATGAGTATACAGAAGGATTCAAGTTTACCTCGCCCTACTCGGCCTCTTAACTGATGGAGTGTCGCAAGACCGAATCTTTCGGCATTTTCGATTAAAATAACTGTCGCATTCGGAACATCGATACCTACTTCGATTACTGTGGTGGATACAAGTATGTCTATATCGCCGTTTGCAAAATACTGCATTACGCGGTTTTTCTCATTGTTTTTCATTCTTCCGTGAAGAATGCCGATTCGAACATCTTTGGGCATCAGATCTTTTAGGAATTTGGCATAATCCGTAACGTTCGAAAGATTTGTGTCTTCGTTTTCTTCAATCATCGGACATACTATAATTGCCTGCTGTCCTGCTTTTACTTTTGTGTAGAGGAATCTTAAGCCGTCAAGTCTGTCTTCAGCACTTCTTAAACCGGTTTTAATAGGTATTCTGTTGGAGGGCTTATCTTTTATTACCGACACCTGAAGGCCCGTATAATAAACAGAAGCCAGGGTTCTCGGGATAGGTGTTGCGGAAAGACTTAATACATGAGGAGCATTTCCCTTTTCATTAAGGGTTTCTCTTTGCAAAACACCGAAACGATGCTGTTCGTCTGTTATTACAAGCGCAAGATCTTCGAATTCTATATTATCTTCTATAAGCGCATGTGTTCCGACAACAAGATTAATGCTTCCGTCGGAAAGTCCGCTTAATATATCTTTTCTTTGAGCGGCTGTCGTTGAGCCTGATAAAAAAGCTATATTGAGATTTAAAGAATATCTCTCATTCAATTCTTTGAATTTCGTAAAATGCTGAGCAGCCAGTACTTCCGTCGGAGCCATAAATGCAGACTGATAACCGTTGGAAGCACATAAAACGCAGGATAAAAATGCAATAATTGTCTTACCGCATCCGACATCACCCTGAACGAGTCTGTTCATTACGTATCCGCTGCATAAATCGCCTAAAATATCGTTTAGTGCATCATTCTGTCCTTTGGTTAGTTCAAACGGAATCTGCGTCTTAAAACGCGCGTATTCCGCTGTTTCAATGAAGACATAGTTGGATTTTAATCTGTTATATGCTTTTTTGATTTCGTTAAGTTCGATGAAAAACTCATAAAACTCTTCAAAGGCAAGTCTGTTTCTTGCTTTCACATAATCTTCAGAATCGACAGGAAAATGAATGTCCGCAAGAGCTCTCGAAAGTGTCGGAAAATCAAACTCTTTTATGATATTTGCATTTAAGGAATCTTTAAAAGGTGAATAATGCTCAATTGATGAATTGACATATTTTGAAATAGTCTTTGAATTAATGCCTTTCGTCAGAGGATATACAGGCTGCAGATTCTTTAGACTTTCAATATATTCGGATATTTTATGAATTTCAGGCATTTCAAACGCATAATGCCTGCCTTTTCTTTTTACTACTCCTAAAAATACCCACTCGCTGCCTTTTTTAAGTAAATTCCTTAGATAAGTTACCCTAAAAAATGTCATAGACACCTTTCCGGTAGCATCATATCCGGAAACGGTTGTAACGGCATTATTCGCAGTTTTCTTAAAATAAAAATCATCGTCTACCGTAAGTCTTACCGCACACAGTTCGCCTTCTCTTAACTCATTCACCTTAAAAAGAGGTGGCATTTTCTTGTAGGTTCTCGGAAAATATAAAATCAGATCGTATACCGATTCAATCCCTAAACGCGCAAAAAGGGCGGCGTTTTTATCGCCTACCCCTTTTAATTCTTTGATTGATACATTCTTTAAATCGTTTAAATTCATTGAATTACTCTACTGATACGATGTAATAATATATCGGCTGTCCGCCTATCTGGATCTCGACTTCAATATCTTCGTAAAGTCCTTCCAGATCGGATTTTAATTGTTCGTAATCTTCTTCTTTTACATCGGAACCAACATAAACGGTAATAACGCAGGTATCCTCATCCACCATTTCGGCAATCATTTCCTTGGTAACGGAATCTCTGTCTGAGCCTACCGATAAAATACCCTTATCGCCTATGCCCATGTAATCGTCTTTCTGGATTACTTTATCGTCGATTTCGGTATCTCTTACAGCATAAGTTACCTGACCGGTTTTAACGTTATTAGCGCCTTCGGTCATGTTTTCAGTGTTTTCTTCTACAGAAGAATCAGGCAAATAATTGATTAATGCAGAGATTCCCTGAGGAACTGTCTTGGTCGGAATTACAATTACTTCCTTGTCTTCCGTCAAATCTCTGGCCTGGTTTGCTGCAAGAATGATATTTTTGTTGTTCGGGAAAATGAATACATGCTTTGCATTGACTTTTTCAATGGCATTTAAAACATCTTCCGTAGAAGGGTTCATTGTCTGACCGCCTTCAATAATATAATCTGCACCAATGGATTTAAAGATTTCGCTCATTCCGTCACCGACAGAAACTGCGATAAATCCGTATTCCTTGGGTTCTTCTTTTGCTTCGGGTTTTACTTCGGCTTTTGCGGGAGTTTCTGCCTTATCTGCAGAATCACTTTCCTTATTCTCAAGCTTTAAGTTTTCAACATTAATATCTGTTAAAACGCCCTGCTTTAAAGCTCTCTGAATGATAAGACCGGGATCGTTTGTATGGCAGTGAACTTTAATATTTCCGTCAGTAGGAATGATATTAACGCTATCGCCTAACGCTTCAAGGAAGTTTTTAAGATCCTGTTCGGTCTTGGCATTAAAAGGCTTGTTTAAAAGAATAATAAATTCTGTTTTATAATTGTATTTAAGTTCATCCGCAATGCTGTCGGATGCTTCTTTTTTCTCTACTTTTGCGGCAGCTTTTTGCGAAGCAATATTTGTTTCAACATCTTTTCCTTCGAAAAGATCCAAAGCACCGTGTAAAAATTCCATCAGACCCTGTCCGCCGGAATCCACAACGCCTGCCTGTTTAAGAACGGGTAAAAGCTCGGGAGTCTTAAGTAATACTTCATCTGCATATGCGATAACAGTTTCAAGAAAAACCGTTAAATCTTTTTCTCCGCTTTTTCTTAATTCTTCAGCTTTATCATAAACGCCCGAAGCCACAGTGAGAATTGTACCTTCCTTAGGCTTCATAACGGCTTTATATGCTGTAGCCACGGAGTTTTTGCATGCATCCGTAATAATATCGATATCAAGTTCTTTGTATTCGACAGCGACTTTGGTAAAGCCTCTTATAAGCTGTGATAAAATAACACCGCTGTTTCCTCTCGCACCTCTTAAGGAGCCTGAAGAAATGGCTTTGCAGGTTGCTCTCATATCGGGGTCTTCAAGATTATTGAGCTCTTTGTAAGCCGACATTATTGTCATTGTCATGTTTGTTCCTGTATCACCATCGGGAACAGGAAAAACATTAAGCTCGTTTATATAATCTTTGTTCTTTTCAAGATTACATGCGCCAGCATTAAACATTCTGGCAAGCATTTTTGAATCGATCGTATTCTTAGACACGAATCCATCCTCCTTATTCAACAACGCTGACGCCTTCGATGAAGACATTGACTTTTTCAACGTCTAAACCGGCGAACTGTTCAACATTGTATTTAACTTCACTCATTACGTTATTTGCTACGGCTGTAATGGAAACGCCGAAAGCAACGATGATATGAAGATTGATAGTAAGTTTATTGTTATCAAGAGAAACAGAAATACCCTTTGACATGCTGTCTCTTTTGAGAATGCTTGCAACACCCTCGGCAACATTTATCTGTGCCATGCCTGCAACACCGTAGCATTCCAAAGCTACATTTCCAGCATATTCGGCTATGACATTGTTGTTAATGGAAACGTTACCTAAATGCGTATCAAGAGTTCCTTTCATAATGCCCCCTCCTCGTTTTTTAACACACTGTTACACATTATATTACCTGAATTCGAAAAAATAAACAATATTCACATAATGTTAATAAAATTTACAATTTTTTCAATTTATAGTTGCCTTTTTAGATTTATTTGGGTATAATACTTTCGTTGTGGATTGTGGAGAAGCATTCTCCTTATCCTTTTTGTCAGTTTAAGGAGGTGTAAAAAATGGCTAAATGCGATATCTGTGATAAAGGCGTTCATTTCGGTAATAACGTAAGCCATTCACACAGACGTTCAAATCATATTTGGAATTCCAATATCAGAACAGTTAAGTGTAAGGTAAACGGTACCACAAAGACCATGCATGTATGCACAAGATGTTTAAAATCAGGCTTGGTTGAAAGAGCGTAATTGTTACTAATGATTATTCGTGCTTGTCCAAACGGACAGGCACTTTTTTTATGTGCCTGACTCACGAAGTGTGTCCGGATCATAAAAGAAAAAGCAGGAAATTTACTCTCCTGCTTTTATGCTTTCATCTGTATATCATGTAATAATGTCTCATATTCTCGCGAGATATTCTGCAAAGTATATGTATCGCCCGCATCATTGTCGGGATGAAATACTTTTACAAGATCTTTGTATCTCTTCTTTAAATTCTTTTCCGAGGTAATACCCTTAAAGAATATTCCCTGGCGGTATTCAAGCTGAGGCACCTTTCTTAAAGAATCACTACGCTTTTTGAAATTTTGAAATTCTTCTTTTTCGCGGTTTAATTTCGCCCTGTCTTCATCCAGTTTTCTGATTTCATCCTCGAGCAACCCTTTTCTGATATTGTAGTCATTAATATCTTCTTCAAGATTTTTTCTGGATGCTTCAATTCTGGCATTTATTTCATCAGCTTCTTTTTCAAACTGTCTGCGACCTTCTTCGAGTTTCGCCATGGAATCTTCGAGTTCACGCTTTTCGCTAAAAATCGATGATCTCAATTCCTCCAGATCTGCCTTATCGGTTTTTATTCTGACATTTTCTCTGTAAAGCTGAACTTTAAGTTCCTCTAATTCTTCAGGAGAATTTGAATCGCGAAGTATTGAGATAAAATTATCCATATATTATTCTTCATTTTCCTTAGGGAATGCTGTTTCTATTGCATTCTCGTCCGTTACACCGTCTTTGTTTTTCTTAACGCTGATGCGGTCAAGAATATCGGGAACAAGATCGATAATCTTTGTAATGGAATCCTGGTTCTTTATATTTACAAGTCTTGTATGTCCGTTGGAAATAACTAGAACTGCCGAAGGAGTCATCTTGCCTGATAAAGCACCCATTCCTCCGTTTTTCTTATCACCCCTAGCTGCACCTGCGCCTACACCGAAGGAAACATCCACAAGGGGTACTATAATTGTATCTCCGACTTTGGTAGGATCTCCGACAACGGTTTTTGTGGATAAAAATCCATCCATTCCTTCCATCAAAGAATTAATCAAGCCGTCAAAATTATTTTCTGCCACGAATCTTTCCTCCTTTTATAATCAGTATAACCAGTTTCCTTAAATGTCTGTTGGCAAATATCTTAAAAGCAAACACAAGGAAAACGATTAACTGTACTCTTCCGCTAACATATCCGTCAAATTCGAATACATCTTCATCCCATACGGGAGTGAAATCAATTTCTCTTCCAAACAATCCTCTTGCCATGCATATGTATCCGTGTACTCTGCCGGTAAGATAAGGATCTTCATCTCCGTACTTAATCTTAAGTCTCCATTTTCTGGGCCATACATGTTTCATGAATTTAATCATCAAATCCCAGAAAAGTTTTAACGTAGGTTTTACGGACGGATGATTTAGAACTTTCCAATAATACTTGATATATTTTTTGGTCTTGTTCCACTTGTCGATTTTTTCTTTTACAAACCTCTTAAAATTATACCACTTTTTCTTGATGTTTAAAATAAAATCTTTTATGGAAGACAGAAATGTTATGTTTTTCTCTACAGCATTCATTTCGTCGATTTCGTCAGGCTCATCAAGATACTGTTTAATCTCTTCTTCGGTCAGTTCGTATTCTTCGGAATCTGTTTCCGGAATTGTATCCGCTTCGGCTACAGCATCATCAGGTTTAGATTCATCTGAACTCACATTTTTAGATTTTTTATCTTTCTTTGAAAATTTCTCAGACAGTTTTTCTACAAGTTCAATAAGTTCCGGGATTTTTTTATCTATTATTTTTATGCCGAAAATCCTTAGTGAAGCCCAGCCCATTTCTTCTTTGTAATAAATCTTTACTCTGAAAAAAGACAGGAAAAAGCTCATCAAAAAGTAGAAATATAGCTTGTCTTTATTTGAACCTCCGATTTTATATCTGAAAGGTACGAAAAGAAAAATATTTAAGATTATAAGTGCCAGTACAATTAAAGCACCAATCACTATTCCGATTATTGCAAGGGCCTTAAGCATACATCTTTCCTCCGGAAATCTTTAACATTTTCGGAAGCTCACATCCTTCTTCTATTTCAGGTAAAGAAGCAAGATATGCAATATAATCGAGGTTTCCTACTTTTATGAGGCAGTTTTCAATCATATGGCATGTAAGCTCTTCTGCGGAATCGTAATCCTTTGCAAGTCCCACAATAAGCGGAGGATTGTTTTTATAATGTCTCTGGAGAAGAAACATCCAGTCGCAAAACTCCAGTTTTGAGGTATATTCATTTAAGATTATTACAAAAAACGGATCTGTAATAATCTTCTTCCTTTTTTCCATATTCTCTTTTATTTCGTCGAATTTTGAAAAGCAATAATCATCGACATAAATATAGTCGGAGAAATTCATAAAGCATCCTAAAAGAGTTGTATTTTCCTTAAAAATTATACTATAAAAAGGACTTAAATAAAAGATATTCTACAAAATACCGTTCTTCATATGAAAGGCCGTAAAATCATAAGGAGGCTCTGTATTTTTGCCTGCAAATACATCTTCAAAGAAGTTTGTAATTCTTTCCAAATCGTCTGTATTTTCATCTGTAAAAGAAAAGATACAGGTATTTACTCCTTTTTCTTTTAGGCGGTTATAATATTTATGCAAAGAAGTGGGTTTCGAATTATAAATCGTATTAAAGCAAAGATTGTTATCACATGCCGTATAAACTTTAAAATCCACGCCCAGGCGGTCTTTTAGATTCACAAACGATTCTTTATTAGGCAAACACTTTTGACACTTGCCTGTAGTCTTTAAAACGCAGTTTGCGGTATGCATTAAAGGTGCTCTTCCGTATATCATATAGCTGAAACTCTTATTTATCTCAGGGATATCATAAAAGTTTAATTCCAAAGGAGCCGTAATTTCATCAAATAATTTTGAACTTATCGAAGCACTCAAGTTGTTATAGCTGTAGATATTTGCATTAGAACAAATCTCTTTTTTAAAGCCTTTTTTCTTTAGAAGTTCGTATGCATCATATTGATTTGCATATACGCCTTTAATTGCATCATTATTTGATGCATAATCGATTAATTCTTGAAACTCTGACTGATTTAAGGATCTTAATACAGGCGGAAGTTCAATATATATTGGCTTAGAACAGTCGTTCATTAATGATTTTGCTTCGGGATTATTAATTAAATCTTTGTTTACAACAACAGAATCATAAAAGATATTATTTAATGCAAAATTCAACTGTTCGATAGATTTAACGAAGGCTCTTTTATTTACAATGTTTTTGTTATTATCAAATATTTGATTTATGTCTTCAGAATTAACTAAATCGTTTGATTCACTGTATTTTTCTGAATCAAATAAGCCATTTGATTTAATAGATTCATTTTCAATTAAAGTCTGTTTGTTTAAATTCGCATTGAAAATTTCGATTTCAAGCAAATCCACTGCTTCTCTTCTTAATTTGTTAACTAGCGAAGAAGGAACAAACGAATTGTCAATTGTAATCTCACATTTATCCAGTTCAAAATCTGTATTTCCAAGCTTCTTAAGTTGCTTTATTATATCTTCTTTCGAAGTTGCAACCTTTTGAGCCATATCAATCAGTTCTTCGCTTGTAACCTCTGCCTTAAACTCTATATTGTTTATAACTGTTTTTACTTTTAATTCGGCTTTTTCATTAGGTATCGCCTTAAATTTAAAATCAATCTTTTGCTTTAAAGGCGTATTAATGTACTTTTCGATTATCTTCTTCTCAAGTGCATCATCTACCTTTGCATATGCACCCTTTTCGATCGTGACCATTTTACGAGAAGATACTCTGTCGTAATAGCCTGTGCCTGTGGAAGTTCTTGAATAAAGCGTTTTAAGGATATTCTTATCTTCTTCGGAAATAATGAGTTCTTTTCCCGGATTTTCAAGACAAAAATCAATATATTTACGATAGATAGCTGTTACGCCTGCAGCATATGACGGGCTTTTAAGTCTTCCCTCAATCTTAAAAGAATAAATACCCGCATTAATCAGTCTGTCGATTATTTCGACAGTATTCATATCGGATAGACTTAACAGATATTCTTCTTTGTTGGCATTACCTAATACATAAGGCTGTCTGCAAGGGCCTTTACATCTTCCGCGGTTACCTGAATTTCCTCCTAAAAAAGACGAGAAAAGGCACATTCCCGAATATGAATAACACATAGCACCGTGAATAAAGCACTCTGTTTCAATACCTGTTGAAGTGATTTCCTTTACTTCAGGTAATGTAAGCTCTCTTGCAAGTACCACTCTTGCAGCGCCTAATTTTTTGTAGAATTCAGCGCCGTACTTACTCGTTACAACTGCCTGAGTCGAAACATGAATATCAAGATCTTTGAATGTATCTTTTATGTATTTAAAAACACCGATATCCTGCACAATTACAGCATCAAGTCCGCTTTGATACAAAGGATTTAAAAAATCTCGAAGATTTTCAAGTTCGTTGTTTTTGGTGAGTGTATTAACTGTTAAAAAAACTTTTCTGTTAAATAAATGTGCGTATCTTATTGCTTTTATGAGCTCTTCGTTCGAAAAATTGACCGCACTTGCCCGGGCACCATACATATTTCCTGCCAGATATACCGCATCTGCACCTGCATTTATCGCGCCTAAAAACGAACTGTATTCACCTGCGGGGGAAAGTAATTCTACCATCATAACCTCATAAAAGAAATAGACATGAAAAAACCGCATGAAAAATCATACGGTTTTCTTTTATTTATTCCAATCGCCTTCAAGTCTTGCTATCATATTGTCTTTCGATATGATTTCGGTCTTTGCATTATCAAGCTTAATCTGTGTCGATATGAGTTCGTGCTTGATATTGCATAAATCGTTGTCTTTCGAAGCAAGCTCTTCTTCAAGCAAATCGATTCTCGCCTTGGCTTTAAAATAATCGTCAGCCATATTTAAGAGCAAAAGAAGATTCTGATACTGACTGTTGAGTCTTTTATAAGCATCTTCGCCTTCAAAATCGCTTATTTTGGAATTTATATAAGATGCAACTTTCTGTAAATATTCCTCGGATTCATATCCGGAAATATAATAAACCTTGCCACCAATAATTACTTCAATTTCGCTTTTGCCGGTCATTTAAACATACCCCGTATTGTTATTTAAAATCAAATAAAAGTATACAAAAATAATTAATCCTTTTCAAGCCCAAGATGTGCGTAAGAAAGGTCGGATGCAACTCTACCTTTAGGGGTCCTCTGAATAAATCCAAGCTGTAACAAATAAGGTTCGTAAACATCTTCTATTGTTTCGGTTTCTTCGGAAAGCGAAGCCGCCAAAGTTTCAAGTCCGACGGGGCCTCCTTTGAAACGTTCAATAATCATTTCAAGATATTTTCTGTCGGTAGCATCGAGTCCGTATTTGTCAATATCAAGCATATCAAGACACTCGTCCGTAATCTGCTTTGAAATAACGCCTTCGTTTGCAACCAAAGCATAATCCCTTACTCTTTTTAAGAGTCTGTTTGCAATTCTGGGCGTACCTCTCGATCTTCTTGCAAGTTCTGATGCTGATTCAATATCAAGCGAAGTATCAAGCCTTATAGCAGATTTCATGACTATTCTTGAAAGCTCATCTATCGAATAATATTCAAGCTTATGAATTTCACCGAATCTGTCACGAAGAGGAGCCGTCAGCATACCAATACGTGTTGTAGCACCAATTAATGTAAACTTCGGCAATTTCATTCGAACACTTTTAGCCGCGGGACCTTTTCCTATCATGATATCGATGCAGAAATCTTCCATTGCAGAATAAAGTACTTCTTCAACTACTCTGTTAAGTCTGTGAATTTCATCGATGAAAAGGATATCTCCGGGTTTTAAACCGTTTAATATCGCAGCAATATCTCCGGGCTTTTCAATTGCAGGGCCAGAGGAAATCTTAATATTTACGCCCATTTCGTTAGCCAGAATCTGCGCTAACGTAGTTTTGCCAAGTCCGGGAGGCCCGTATAAAAGAATATGATCCAGGGGCTCATTTCTTAGCTTTGCAGCCTTAATCGAAATATCCAGCGAAGACTTAATCTTTTCCTGGCCAAGATAATCCGAAAGCCTTACAGGCCTTAATCCTTTTTCAATTAATACATCTTCTTTTGTAAGTTTTGTTTCTATTGTTCTGCTCATAGAACCTCTCAATTATCAAAAAACATTAAAGCTTTAGAAAGTAAATCGGATAAATCTGTATAATCCCCGACTTTTTTAACTGCAATCTGTGCATCTTTCTTCTTAAAGCCCAAAGATATTAATGCATCAATACATTCATTTACAGTTTCATCATCTTCTGCTTCTTTTACGTATTCAACTTCATCTACCGAGAATGCAGATACTTTATCTTTAAGATCTATAATAATCTTTTCTGCAGATTTTGCGCCAAGCCCCGGAGCTTTTGAAATTGCCTTAGCATCTTTATTAACTATGTATGTTACAAGTTCACTAATTGTAAAATACGAAAGAACGCTCATTCCGAGCTTAGGTCCAATTGAATTTACTCCAATCAAAAGCTTGTAAAAATCTAGTTCTTCAAGAGAAAGGAATCCATACAATGAAATGTCATCTTCTCTAACGCTCGTGTATGTATAAAGCTTAACTTCGTCAGACTCTGTGAGTAATTCGTTGTAAGTTTTCTCAGATATATTTACCAGATAACCGACGTTTCCGGTATCAATACATACTTGATTATTTTTTATATAATCTATTGTACCCTTTATAAAACCATACATAAGTAATCTCCATTACAATAATTCAAAGATTAAAAATCACCAGCAGAAAAAATTAAATCCGCTAAAGATAAAAAAGATAAATCCCCATATAAAAATGCCAAGTGAGTAAAAAACAAAAATTATAATATTTATAATAAATCCAATTATCCAAAAGGGTTTAGGACATTCAAAATATATTTTTTGTATTATGAGTGAATAAATAAAAGCCATTATTGGAAATATAAATCCGGGGACTAATATCAAGATAAAAGATACATTAGTATTTCCTGCAAAAGCTAACGCACAAATAAAGGATACTATGGCAATGATATTTACCAATATCGGAGCTAACGCAAATAATCTGCCTTGCCTCTCGTGATCTTTAATTTTTTTCTTTAATGATTCATCGTTAAAAATATCATCATTCATAATTAATCTATTAATTGACTGTACCCAAAAATATTCTATATACTAAGCCTACAAATGAAACAAACAGAAAGTAAATTACATAGAAAGATATATTAATGATTAAACATACAATCCACCAAACTTTAATCTTTCCAAAATAAATCTTTTGTGTGGCAAATGAGAATATAAAACCAATAAATGGTAAAATTAATGAAATAAACAATAAAAGATACGTAGAATTTCTGTTTTCACTTGCCATTCCGCAAATAACAGTAAAAATAGAAATAATATTTACCAATATCGGAACTGTTAATAATAAGAGTCCTATTTTTTCTTTGTGTTTATGGTCAATTTCAGTTTCTATTCCTTTATTGCTCAAAATAATCCCCCAAAAGTACCAATATTCTACTCAACAGTTATCGTATAAAAATCGTCTTTCGCCTTCTTTGAATATTTAAGAAGTTTCTGACCTGTAAAATATCTTCTCCAGTAAATCTGTCCGTCAATATCGTCTTCAGCTCCCTCGGCTATAAGTGCTCCGTATGTATTATATAAATACTCCTGGCAGTCATATTGAGATAAATCATCTTCGTAAACAACGAAAGTTATATACTCAACTACAGGCTCATCTTTTGTTTTATCAAAATGCATTTCTCCTGATATCGGAGCTCCAATAAAAATTCCTTCGAAAGGAATGCGGTCATCTTCTTTTATGAATTTATCTGTATAAAACTCATTTACCTTTTTGCCCGGATAATCGAAAGAATAAAAAGCATTGTCAAAATAATAAATCTTATCTTCTTCGAGACTCTCTATCGGGACAAACTCTGTAAACTCGGGCGATGTAGCACATGCTGTGCAAAATATAGCAAGAATTACAGGTAATATTAAATATAGTTTTTTCATTTCAATCGGTCTTTTTAAGGAATTTAAGTCTGTCTTTTAATATCAATACCAAATAACCGTTTAATGCGCCTGAAAGCACGCAGAAAAGCAATGTAAAAGGCAGATAATAAAGTATTCCAAAGGATTTTAAAATTATTACAGCCACCAAAAACTGTCCTAAATTATGGAATATCGCACCAAATACCGAAACTCCGATGGGCGAAAACTTGTCGGTCTTTTTTATAATAAGTTCGATTACAAGGGCAAATGCAGCACCCGTTAACGCATACCAGAACGAAAAGAAATTACCGAACAATAATGCAGCCAGAATTATTCGACATACATCAACTATTACCGCTTCTTTAAACCCGAACAGATATAATGCTAAAAGAACCGCAAAATTTGCAAGTCCCAATTTAAATCCGGGTATCGGTACCATATTCGGAATTAATGTTTCAAGGAATGAAAGTACCAGTGCAACGGCGGTGAACAATCCTAAAAAAGTTAATTTGACAGTTTTTTTCATTTATTTACTGAACGATGACATCATAATCGTCATCCTTTGATTTAATGGTTACTTCAAATTTGTGCGGAAGGCAAATGATTGATTCACCATTTCTTTCAATATAACCCTTGTTAACGCAGTCCTGATTGGGGCAGTCAGCTTCAAAAACTCTTACTTTTCCGTCTTTTACTTCTATTTTGTTATAACCATAATCGGTAACATAGGCATAAAGTCCGTCTTTATTAAGGCTGATTGTTTTCATTACTCGGCCGTTTATTTTTACTATCGCATAACCGCCTTTGCCCAAATTTAAAAGTATAATTGCTATAGGCAGTAAAACTATTATTATTACAACTAAAAGAATAATATCGTGTTTTTTCATAATTTTACTTACACTTTTTCATAGCAAGAGTACCGGTACGCGAAAGTTCGATGATGCTGAATTTCTTGAGCATATCGATGAATTTATCCACGCGATCGGGAGTATCGCATAAAAGAAGTATCATATTGCTGTCGGTCGTATCTACGATTTCAGCTTTTGTAATCTGACATATTTCAATTATTTCACTTCTGTTGGCCGCAGTGTACTTAATCTTAACTAAAATAAGCTCTCTTGCAACGGCTTCCTCTTCCTTGAAGGTACGAACCTTAATGACATCAAGTTTTTTATTTAACTGTTTTTCAATCTGCTCAAGATCGTGAGGTGAACCGCTTGAAACAATAGTCATGTTTGAAATCGTGGGATCATGAGTTTCGCCCACAGTAAGACTCTCGATATTATAGCCTCTTCTTGCGAATAAAGAAGAAACCTTGCTTAATACACCAAATCTGTTTTCAACCGAAACGGAAAAAATCCTTTTCATACGAAAAATTACTCCGAAATTACATATTCATGCATGTAAATGCATCTCTGTCAACGTTAAGTTCAAGAATACAAGTATCTTTTGAATTTAAAAGCCATTCAATGCATTCATCCATTTCATCATTGGAATGACATTCTTTGTATTCTATATCATAAGCTTCTGCAATCTTTTCAAAATGCGGAAGGCCGTTAAGCTCGTTAAAAGTATAATTGTTGTTGTATTTAAGATGCTGATACTCTTTTATCATTCCAAGAGACTTGTTATTAAATACAACTATCTTTATATCAAGATTTTCCTGCTTTAATGTCGAAAGCTCGCACATAGACATCTGCAATGCTCCGTCACCGTTTAAAGAAAGAACATTTTTATCGGGATTTCCTATCTTGGCGCCTATCGCCGCAGGAAGCGAAAATCCCATGCAGCCGAATCCGCCTGAAGTAACAAAATCAGCGCCCTGTGATACGAAATTGGAGCATGCATAAATTTGATTCTGGCCCACATCGGTAACTAATATCGATTCATTTTTTAGTCGGCTTGAAAGCTCATATACAAACTCCTTGGGATCAACATAAAGATTTGTTGTTTCTTTGTTTCCGACTCTGGTTTGTTTATAAGTATTGATTCTTTGAACCCAGTCTGAGAAATCAAACTTTTCTTCAAAACAGTTAAGCTCATCGAATACTTCTTTTAAATCGCCTACTACAGGAATATTCGGACCTGCATTTTTGCCGATTTCTGCCGGATCGACATCTATATGAATCAAAGTTTTGTCTTTTGTAATTAAGTCAGGCTGTTTTACTGCTCTGTCTGCTACTCTCGCGCCTGCAACAATCAGACAATCAGCATCGTTAATGGCTTTATTTGCGTATTTAGAGCCGTTATTTCCAACCATACCAATATATAAGGGATTATCCTCATAACCAATGCCGAGGCCCATTAGAGTGGATACAAAAGGTATGTTGTGCTTCTTAGAGAAAGCAAGAACTTCTTCTTTCGCACCGGAAAGCTTTACACCGCCACCGACCATAATAATAGGTCTCTCAGCTTTGGAAAGTTCATTGATAATCTTCTTAATCTGTACCGCATGGCCTTTAACTGTAGGCTTATATGTTCTTAAATTGACTGTTTCGGGATAATTAAATTCAAGGCCTTCTTCTAAAAGAATGTCAACGGGAATATCAATTAAAACCGGACCTTTACGACCTGTGGTTGCTATATGAAAGGCTTCTTTTACGGTTTTGGGAATAAGAGAAGCGTTTTTAACAAGATAAGAATATTTAACAAAAGATTCGCAGGCGCCAACAATATCGGCTTCCTGGAACAGATCCGAACCGATATGCTCACTCTTTACCTGTCCTGTAATAACAATAAGAGGAATACTGTCTGCAAAAGCGGTTGCAATACCGGTAATAAGATTGGTCGCGCCCGGACCTGAGCTTGATACACAAACACCGGGTTTCCCCGAACTTCTGTAATAACCGTTTGCTTCATGTGCGGCATTTACCTCATGTCTTACGAGCACAGGATGAATCTTTGAGTCGGTTAATTTATCAAAAAACGGGCAAATAGAAACACCGGGATATCCAAAAAGAACATCCACATTTTCACATTCGAGCGATTTTACAAGAAGGCTTGCGCCGTTCATAAATACCTCCGAAAATACTACTTTTTTATATAAAACACCTATTTAATACTATCATAAAACAATTACCTATTCAATAATTGTTTGTTGCAAAAAAACACAAAATATGGTATTTTTAACAAGGTATCATTACTATGTAATGTGAATCGGAGGAACATATGAGAATTAAGAAATATGCTCTCGGTATTTTTGTAGCTCTTGGTGTTCTGTGTATGTGCGCATGTACAGACAAGACTAACAAATACGATGAGTATCACAAAGAAGTAGAAAAGCTCTATGAGCAGATAGTTACAACCGGAGCAATAATAGATACAATTGATACAAATAAAGATAATTACAAGCAAGAATTATACGATTCTTTGGATAATTTGGAAGATGCATTTGAAGAATTTTCAAAGGTTGAACCGCCAAAGGAATTTAAGGACTGCAAGATGCTTTCGGATAAAGCAACAACCTATATTGCAAACTCTTCTACGTGCTTTCATGGCGCATTGGATGAAGAATATAACGAAGAAATGTTTAATGCAGGTAAAGCAAATTACAACGAAGCGATTAAATGTATCAATTACATGGGCGATGTGCTTCAGAAAAAATAATTTAAGCAATAAAAAATCCCGACTCTTTTGAAGTGAACCCCAAATGTTGGACACTTTAATTAATTGTTTAAGCTACTTCTATGGACTTAGTTCTGTATTGTACAGGACTAAGTCCTTTTAGTTTTTCTTTTATCCTTTTATTGTTGTAATAATCTATATATTCTTTTATGGCAACTATAAGTTCATCTGTTGAATTGAACTTATGGCGATAAAACATTTCACTTTTTAATAAACCGAAAAAGTTTTCCATTACAGAATTATCCAAGCAGTTACCTTTTCTGGACATACTTTGAATAATGCCTTTATCTTTTAATCTTTTCTGATAAGGCTTCATCTGATACTGCCAGCCCTGGTC
>FNEU01000013.1 GCA_900100245.1 Lachnospiraceae bacterium G41 | reverse complement strand
ACAACAACACCTGTAGAAGGTGTAACCGTAAATGTTGGAGGCGAAAAGCTCGGTACAACTGATGCGGAAGGAAAGATAGGAAAGACAGATCTTTCTGAAGGAGAATATACCGTATCAATCGAAGCACCTGCTAACTACGAAGTATCAGGAAATGCAAGCCAGACTCAGCCTGTAACAAACGGTAATAAGACAACATATCAATTCTATGTTAAAGAAAAAACTGCACCGCTTGTTAAAGGATCAATTGAAGTAGTTGTATGCAAGAAAGGTACATCAGACCTTGTAGAAGGAGCAAAAGTATTTTTAGATGGCGTTGAGCTTGGAACAACGGGTGAAGCAGGAAGGGTCGAAAAGAGCAATCTTGAAGCCAAAAATTATACGGTATCAATTACAGCTCCTGCTAATTACAAAGTATACGGAGATGCAAGTAAGACTGATACTGTAACAAACGGTAATAAGACAACATATGAATTCTATGTTGAAGAAACTGGAAGTTTAACAATTAAGGTTGAGGATGAAGTTACCGGAAATCCCGTAGAGGGTGCCAAAGTATCCGTTAAGCAGCCGGATGGAAGTACCAAGTACTATACAACGGATAAAAACGGAGAGGTTAAAGAGTATTCCAAAACTGCTTCGGGAGAACATAAAACTCCGATCGGAAGTTATGAAATAACCGTAACCGAAGTACCTGACGGATACAATGTTACGACCGGAAATACCAAAACGGTTTCGGTAACACAGGGAAGTGAGACCACCCATATAGCTAAAGTTGATCTGGTTAAAGGCGGTGCACTTACAATCAAAGTTGTTGACGAAGTATATGGTACTCCTGTCAGCGGCGCAAAGGTTGAAGTAACACAGCCTGACGGAACCAAGAAAACTTATCAGACAAATTCTGATGGCGAGATTACAGAATACGCAAAAACCGTTAAGGATAAAGACGGTAAGGATGTTTATCTTGCACCTGTCGGAGAATATAGTATTAAAGTTGTCAGCGTACCGGATGGTGCTACCGTAACGGTAGGTAAGGAAAGCACGGTAAAAGTTAGTCTTGGACAAAAGAGTGAGCATATAGCTAAAGTCAATACTGCTTTAGGCGGAGCATTACTTATCAAAGTCGAGGATGAAGAAACAGGTGAAGCTGTAAAGGGTGCGAGCTTAGAGGTAACGGAACCTGACGGAAGCAAGAAAACATATGTAACCGATGCAGACGGTGAAGTAAAAGATTATATGAAAACCGTAAAAGATGCAAACGGACATGATGTTTATGTATCGCCTACAGGAACATATTCAATTAAAGTAACCGATGTTCCCAAAGGATATAAAGTTACCGTCGGAGAAGAAAAGACAGTTAGTGTAAGTCTTGGAAAAAAGAGCGAACATCTTGTAAAGATCAATACCTCAGGCGCAAGCAACACAAACACAGGTAACACAAATACAGGCAACACTAACACAGGGAACACTAACACAAGTAACACAAATACAGGCAACACTAACACAAGTAACACAAATACACCTAATACAAGTACTCTTAGCAAAAACTCAAGCACCGGTACCGGTTCAGTGGAGTCAACGAATTTAAGCAATAATAAAGATACCTCCACGACAACGATCACTTCAATCGATACCAAGGGAACAGGAGGCAGCAATGTGACTGCCAAATCGCAAAAGACAGGCGAGAGCAAATTACCGTACATTATTTTTGCTTCGATAATGCTTATGATTATTGTGGGTGCGATTATCTACATAAAAGTTCATAAAGAGGACGATTTGGTAGATATCAAATTATAATAAAAGAAGGCCGTGGGTGATTACCCATGGCTTTTTTTTATAAATATTTACTGAGTAATATTTCTTTTATACTTAAGGTTATTGTGATAAAATATTATATTAGTTTTAAATGTATATTAGTAAGATTTTTGATTCATACATCAAAATCTTTATGGGGAAAAAATGGCATTTACACATCTTCACGTCCATACGGAATACAGTCTTTTGGACGGAAGCAACAAAGTAAGTGAATATCTAAAGCGCGTCAAAGAACTTGGCATGACACATGCGGCCATCACCGATCACGGTACCATGTACGGCTGTATTGATTTTTACAATCAGGCCATAAAAGAGGGCATTGTTCCTATTATCGGCTGTGAAGTGTATGTTGCTCCGGGTTCGAGATTTAACAAAGAGGCCGGTGAAAACAAGTATTTTCACCTTGTTCTTTTAGCGGAAAACGATGAGGGGTATCACAATCTGATGCGCCTTGTTTCCATAGGTTTTAAGGACGGATATTATTATAAGCCCAGAGTAGACAAAGAGGTTTTAAGAAAATATCATAAGGGCCTTATATGCCTTTCTGCATGCCTTCAGGGAGAGATTGCGGTCAATATGCTCCTAGGTCTTTACGACGAGGCTAAAAAGGTTGCTTTAGAATATCTCGATATATTCGGAGAGGGCAATTATTTCTTAGAGATTCAGGATCACGGAATCGCAGAACAGCGACAGATTAATCCCGAGATTTACAAGCTTTCAAAGGAATTAAACATACCGCTCGTTGCCACCAACGACGTTCATTATACGTATGCTTCGGATGCCGATGCACACGATCTTTTACTGTGTCTTCAGACAGGCAAAATCGTAACCGATACCGACAGAATGAAGTATGCTTACGGCCAGTTTTATGTCAGAAGCGAAGAGGAAATGCGAGAGCTTTTCCCGTACGCACAAGAGGCAATAGATAATACACAGCTTATAGCCGAAAGATGCCATGTTAATCTTGAAGATAAGACTCCCAAACTTCCTCATTTCGAAGTGCCGGAGGGCTTTACTTCGGAGAGTTATTTAAGACATATCTGCGAGGAAGGCTTAAAGAAGAGATATCCGAATGATGACGGCACGGCAAAGGCAAGACTTGACTACGAGCTTTCGGTCATCGAAAACATGGGATTTGTAGACTATTTCTTAATAGTTATGGATTTCATTGCATATGCGAAAGAACACAACATCATGGTCGGCCCCGGAAGAGGTTCAGGCGCAGGAAGTATCGTTGCATACTGTCTTAAGATTACGAATATCGATCCGATTAAATTCGGTCTTATTTTCGAGAGATTTCTTAATCCCGGCCGTGTAACCATGCCCGATATCGATATCGATTTCGGTGATGAAAGAAGAGACGAAGTTATTGATTACGTAATAGACAAATATGGCGCGGAAAAAGTATCGAGAATCATTACTTTCGGTACACTAAAAGCCAAGGGTGTGGTTCGTGATGTCGCAAGAGTATTGGGACTTCCCTATGAAATCGGCGACAGAATTTCCAAGGCAATCCCTGCAAGAATCAATGACGGCAAGATAAAAGAAGTTACGCTTTCCGTAGCACTCGAGGTCAGTCCCGATCTTAAAAAAATGTATGAAAGCGATGACAATGTCCGCAAAGTAATCGACATGTCATTAAAACTCGAGCACCTTCCAAGACACTCCTCGGTTCATCCCGCAGGTGTTCTTATAGCGCCCAAAGAAGTTGAGACATATGTTCCTCTTGCAAAAGGAACCGACGATGTTCTCGTTACTCAGTATGAAGCTCCGACCCTTGAATCACTCGGACTTCTTAAGATGGACTTCTTAAGTTTACGAACGCTTACCGTACTTGAAAAAGCTTGCGAAAATGTCAGACGCACCAGGGGTATCGATGTTAAGCTTGAAGAAATCAACATGGAAGACGACAAGGTTTATGAGTACATAGGTACCGGAGATACCGACGGTATATTCCAGCTTGAATCCGGCGGTATGAGAGGCTTTATGAAAAGACTTAAGCCTAAGAACCTTGAAAACGTAATGGCGGGTATTGCGCTTTACAGACCCGGCCCCATGCAGTATATAGACAACTACATTAAATGCAAGGAAAATCCCGAAGATGTAAGATTCCTATGCGAGGAATTAAAACCGATATTGGAACCCACATACGGCTGTATGATATATCAGGAACAGGTAATGCAGATAGTGCGTGACCTTGCAGGATTTTCCATGACCGACTCCGACAATGTACGTAAAGCCATGTCCAAGAAAAAAGCGGCAGACATGGAAAAGTACGGCAAGATTTTCATTTACGGAGACGAAGAACACGGCATAGACGGATGTATCAAACGTCAAATTTCAGAGAATGTGGCTGTACAGATATACAAGGAAATGCAAAAGTTCGCCGAATATGCTTTTAACAAATCACATTCGGCCGTATATGCAGTAGTTTCCTATCAGACCGCATATATGAAATATTATTATCCCGTTGAATATATGGCAGCGCTAATTACTTGCTCGCTTGATAACCCCGTGAAGACGGCTTATTACATCAATTCCGCCAAGGAAATGGGCATAGAAGTGCTTCCTCCCGACATCAACGAGGGTATGAATGATTTCACCGTAAAAGACGGCAAACTTATTTATTCGCTTCATGCAATAAAGAATGTCGGAAGCCAGGTAATCGACCGTATAGTTGAAGAGAGAGAAGAAAACGGAAAATATGAAAGTATATCCAATTTTATACGCCGTATAGGCGCCAAGGAAGTCAACAAGCGTGCGGTTGAAAACTTCATAAAGGCAGGCGCATTTGACTCACTCGGCGGCAACAGAAAGCAGTTCATCCAGGTTTATGAAACAATAATGGATGATGTTGCTGCGGAAAACAAAAAGCTTAATTCCAATCAGATGACCATCTTTGATATCATTCCTACGGATGAGAGAAAAGCGATGGAAATAAAACTCCCGAATGTACCGGAATTTTCCAAGAACGAAATCCTCAGTATGGAAAAGGAAGTGCTCGGAGTATATATTTCGGGACATCCTCTCGATGATGTAAAAGATGTTTGGAAAAAGAATGTAACAGCTACCACAGCAGATTTTGAATACCTTGAAGAACTGCAGGGTAGCAGGCTTCCGGATAAAAAGAGAGTTACTATCGGCGGTATTGTAACAAACTTAAATGTCAGACTTACCAGAAGAAAAGAGACTATGGCTATATTTGAACTCGAAGATCTGGTCGGAAGAGTCGAAATAATGGTATTCCCGCAGGCGTATGAAAGACTCAGGGAATATTTAATCGAAGACAATCCCGTGTTTGTAACAGGCAGAGTTACCACCGAAGAAGACGTAAATTCCAAGCTTATTGCGGAAGAAATTACCTCATTTACCGAAGTTCCCAAAACATTATGGTTGAAGTTTGATGATATGGGAAAGTATAATGAGTTATGGGGAAAGATAAATAATATCCTAAACGAACACAGAGGAATCGATGATGTGAACATTCGCATCATAAAAGAGAATAAATTAAAGACACTGACCAGAAGAGAGCTCGGAGTAAATGCCGATGAGAAGCTCATCGAAAGACTCGAGGAAATACTGGGTGTTGGTTCGGTTGTGGTCAGATAACTAAGGAGGAATTAAAATGGCTGAGATTAAAACTATCGGTGTTCTTACAAGCGGCGGCGACGCACCGGGAATGAATGCGGCCATAAGAGGCGTAGTAAGAACGGCAATCTGTAAAGGTGTGGCTGTTAAAGGTATAAAAAGAGGATATGCGGGACTTCTTGCTGAAGAAATAGTTGATATGAACAGAAGCAGTGTATCTGATATCATCGATGAAGGCGGTACAATCTTGGGAACCGCGAGATGTTCCGAATTTGTGACCGAAGAAGGCCAGGCAAAGGGTGCGGAAGTGTGTAAAAAACACAATATCGACGGCGTGGTTGTAATCGGCGGTGACGGTTCCTACAGAGGTGCGCTTGCACTTTCAAAGCACGGCATCAATACAATCGGTATTCCCGGAACAATCGACCTTGATATCGCATGTACCGATTACACCATCGGTTTTGATACTGCTATCAATACCGCAATGGAAGCCATTGATAAGGTAAGAGATACTTCATCATCACATGAAAGATGCAGTATCATCGAAGTTATGGGAAGAAACGCAGGATATATAGCACTTTGGTGCGGTATCGCAAACGGTGCCGAGGATATTCTTATTCCCGAAAAATACGATTATAACGAACAGACCATTATAAATAATATTATCCAGAACAGAAAAAAGGGTAAAAGACATCATATCATCATCAATGCCGAAGGTATCGGACATTCCACCAGTATGGCAAGAAGAATCGAAGCCGCAACCGGCATTGAAACCAGAGCGACTATTTTAGGATATATGCAGCGTGGCGGTTCACCTACATGTAAAGACAGATTCTATGCATCCATCATGGGCTCATATGCAGCAGAGATTCTCTGCGAAGGCAAGAGCAATAGAGTAGTTGCACACAGCAAAGGCGAGTTCGTGGATTTTGATATCGACGAAGCTCTCGCAATGCAAAAAGAAATTTCCGAATACGAATACAGAGTAAGCAAGATGCTTTCAATGTAAGACCGGAGGATACGATTTTGATTAGCTCTGCAAGTAACGGCAGAATAAAATATCTTGAAAACCTGATTAAAAAGTCTAAATTCAGACGTTCAGAGGGAAAGTTTGTTGCCGAAGGCATCAAAATGTTTAACGAAGCACCCAAGGGCGATGTTCTCGAAGTGTATATAAAAGAGGGTGCTTACGATTCTTTTGATATAGAAACAAAAAAGAAATTGGAGCGAATCGGATATGAAGTTTTATCCGAATCGGTCTTTAAAAAAGTTGCGGATACGGTTACCCCTCAGGGAATCTTATCCGTAATTAAAATTCGCGAATCTTCAATCGAAGAGATTTTATCCGAAGAAAATCCAATCATAGCGGTGCTTGAAAACATTCAGGATCCGGGCAACATCGGTACGATTATCCGTTCTGCTGAAGGCGCGGGTGTTAACGGTTTGTTACTTTCAAATGACTGTGTGGATATTTATAATCCCAAGGTTATCCGTTCCACGATGGGTAGTGTTTTCAGAATGAAATTTGCATATACGGATATTGATTCGGTGTTTGATTCTTTTATGAGTAAAAATATCGAAACATATGCGCTGGCTCTTGATAAAAATGCCAAGGCATATGACAAATACGATTATAAAAAACCGGTAGCATTTTTCGTCGGAAACGAAGGAAACGGGCTAAAAGAAAGCACAGTTAAAAAATGTGATAATACAGCCTTTATTCCCATGTGCGGTGAAGTGGAAAGTTTAAATGCATCGGTGGCCGCATCGCTTATGATGTATGAAATTTTCAGGCAAAGACGTTAATGTTAAAATGCGTTGCTTGTGGCAATGGGTGTTTCGGGCCTAAGATGGAGCCATCAAAAAACGCAGGAGGAAAAGCAGATGCTTGGAGAAAACATTAAAATCTTAAGAAAACAAAAAGGCTACTCTCAGGAAACTTTGGCTCAGCAGTTAAATGTTGTAAGACAGACAGTTTCAAAATGGGAAAAAGGAATATCGGTACCCGATGCAGAAATGCTAAATTCACTGTCGGAACTTTTTGAGGTTCCCGTCAGCATGCTGCTTGGCAGTAAGGTGGAAGAACCCGCGACAGAAAGTGATCCCAGAATGGAAGAGATTGCAAAACAGCTTGCGATATTAAACGAGCAGCTTGCAAATCAGGCTAACCGTAAAAGAAAGACCGGAAAGAGAATAATCACAATTATAGCGTGTGTTATTGTAGGATTTATTCTTTTATGCTTTCTGTACATTGGCGCAATCATTCTTCTAAGATATCATGAGGCTTCGAATACGAACTATTACAAGACCGTAATTCAGTGCGAGATTAACGGCGAAACGTACGGCTACGAAATGATTTACGATGATAATTTCAGGATTCACGCAGAAGGCGGAGATGCTTTTATCATCGATCATATCAGTACGACACAATATGATGATTACAATGAAGAGATTGCCCACATAGAGGATTATTTCAACGACCACGGCGGAACCTGTACGATAACTGTGGACAGGGAGCCTGTGGCTTCTATTAACGATTGAAAAGAAACCCGAGAGCAAATGCTTTCGGGTTTTTAAGTTTCACTGTGATTAGGCTTTACGTAGAATAAAAGACGGATTTTTGGTATAATAAAAATTTAGAGAGATTCTTTTAGGAGGAAATGAAAATGGAATTTACAACAGATATTTTCAGTCAGTTTGATAAAAAATGGGCGCTTCTTACTGCAGGCAATAAGGAGAGCTTTAATACCATGACAATAAGCTGGGGCGATGCAGAGCATGACATGTATATCGGTGAAGTGGTTGAAATATTATAAATGAAAAAAAGGCTTATTTACGCACTTGCAACAATTATACTAATAGCCATAGAGGTTTTGATTGCACTCTTTGTACACGACAATTTCGTCAGACCTTATATAGGCGATGTGATTGTGGTTGTTGCGGTGTATTGTTTTGTACGAATCTTTATACCTGAAAAAGTGCATCTTTTACCGTTGTATGTTTTCTTCTTTGCGGTACTCGTAGAAGTATTGCAGTATTTTCATATCGTGGATTTATTAGGACTTGGCGGCAGCAGATTTTTCAGGGTGCTTATAGGCGGTGTATTTGATCTTAAAGATATTTTATGCTACACAGTAGGATGTATTTTACTTGGAGTCTATGAAATAATACTCATTAAAAAATCCGAAGAAAAATAAAGGGTGTTTTATGCAAAAGAAGAACAAAAAGAAATTTAATATTTTTGCAATTTTTTCTCTGATTGCAGCAGGGATTCTTTTATTAGTTGCCTGCACAAAAAACGAGCCTGAAATGCCGATAGAACAGCCTCTTGACGGAGACGGTGAAATTAATTACGCTGCTATGCCGGGCGTAAAAGAAGTTCCCGAAGAATACGGCTACGCGATATTTTTAAAAATCAAAGCCGAGTTTGTATTATATCTAAACGACAGAGGCGGAGTGATTACATATGAGATTAAGAACAACGATGCAATGAAGGTAGCCGAACGCGCTTATATGGAAGGTGACTGCTTTGAAGTTACAAGAGAGGTTTTCCGTATGTCGATTGATGAACTTTCAATTGATACGGAGAATGAGGATATGCAGGTTGCGCTCATAAAAAATAATATGAGCGATGAAGAAGGAAGCGAAATGCTTCAGCGGGCAATCGACGGAGCAAACGCAGCATTAGAAGAGAAAAACAAAACAGGCGAAGTTAAATTTGTGATTCCGGACGGAATGAACTTTATAAGTCCGACACATCAAGCAGATTTTCCCGAAGGCGAGAGCCCCAAAATAGAAGAACAGAGTCCGTATTATAACAAAGAAACTGAAGAATGGATTTGTGCAAGCCAGTCCGATTTGGATTCCGTTATTGATTTTTTACACAAAAACAATATCGGAGAGGGTTCATATCCAATAAAGATTTCAAAGGATATTACTTTGTCTTTAAATACTGCCTCTGCATATAAAGATATTGTTCTTGACTGCAACGGTCAAAACGTCACAATTAGCGGAAATTTCTCTCTTGATATCGAAAACTTTCAGCCTTTATGCATAGAGAATGCCAAATCCGTTGATTTATCAGGTCTTACCGTAGATATGGAATCTGCGACTAAGCTTAAACCTGCAGGGCCGAGACCCGGCGAGACCGAAGAAGAGGTCTACTGGAATACTCAGAATTCAATCGTAGATATAGTGAGAATAAAAGGTACTCCTCAGAGCAGTATAATAATTCCCGAGTTGTTTGAATATCCTCAAAATGTTGAAAGAAATGAAAAGAATTCTTTGTTTTTTGATCCTTACTGCGAATATGAGGTCAAAGATAACGAGATATTATTAAAGGTAATCGGACCACGTGATGATTACGAGGCGAGAAATGAAAAGGAGATAAAGGTCCTGGAAGAAATTTTCACAAACGGAGAATATCACAGTCTCACGGGGCAGACCTCAAATAATTTTTATTATATCTGCACCGATGTAACAATGGATATCGGAGAATGCACGCTTCCGAATATGGATTATGAGGCTATCTGTGTCGGAAAGGGCGGACACCTTGTTCTGACAGGAACCTTATATATCACAGGCGGTACTTTTAAAATGGAAACCTATCAGCATGACGGCATAGACATAACGGGCCTTACCATAGTCAAAAAACATCCTTCGCCCGATATGATTCAAATCGGTTTTGATCCTGAAGAAGGCATAGACGAAGAGTTGTATAAATGCAAAACTTCTTCGGGGGAAGTTAAGTTTTCGAAAGGTTCCGACAGAATTTCTATTACTGTCTGGTAAAACTATGAGCGATAAATATTTTAAAAAAGCTCTTGCGGATTTTACACTTGATTTTGCCTCAGGAGATGCAATCCGTGCACTGGCGGATAAAGGGTATTCCGTATCAGAAATTCATAAAAGACTGGATTTTCCGACACCCGTCGAAAGAATCCGCGAGACGGTATGGAAGCACTACATTGATACAGGGGTAATTTTGCTTGAAGAACCTTCGGACAATTCTCCCAAGAAACGTGTAACTTATGAAAAGGTTCAGGACAGTCTCGGCAGAACCTCTTTTAAGCAGGTGATTGTGGAAGATAATAACTTAAAAGAATATGTTGAAATTGATTTTGGTAAAAGATTATATCGTGACAGAAAAACGTTTGAGAAAACTCTTGATGTTTTATCTCTCGAAGATCGTCAGTATATCTTGGATCTCCCTTGGCCATTAGAAATAGTGTGGCATGTTAAGAACGAACGTATGGAAAGAATATTACAGAAATTACAAGAAAAATAGAAGTCATTTTAACTTCTATTTTTTTATTGATGTTAAAATAATTATACGATATAATGTATATACATAAAGGAGATAATATTATGGATAGTGTAGCAATCAGAGCCTGGGGAAATAGCCAGGGAATAAGAATACCCAAAGAAATACTTGATAAACTGGATTTGAAAGTATCAGATGTTTTAAATATTGAAATTGAAAATGATGCAATAGTTCTTAGAAAACAGTTTGTTCATAAGACTTTTGAAGAGAGATTAAAAGCATATAACGGAATAATATCCGTTTCTGATTTTGACTGGGGTGAGCCGAAAGGAAGAGAGTTGCTGTAATGAAATATAATCAAGGGGATATAATACAAATTGATACATATAAAAAACAACTTTTTGTGATTGTGAGCAAAAATGCTTTTATTAGAGCTACAGGCATTTTTCATGTTTGCCCGATTTTGCAAAATGTTTTACCCGGACCTGTGCATATAGCAATTAACGGAAAGGATAAGACAAAAGGAACAGTCATATGTGAGCAGATAAAAGCGATTGATCCCGAATTAAGAAATTGCAGAAGGATGGATTATTTAGCCTATGAAGACATTATGGATATCTCGGATGTTATTCAGGGCTTGTTTGAATATGATTAAAAAAATACTCGAAACTTTGTTCGCTTTATGATATAATGCATCTATATGGGGTAAAAGGTATATCATATGGCAGAACAGATACTTGATAAATTAAATTCTTCTCAGAAAGAAGCGGTTACAACCACCGAAGGATATGTGCGCGTAATAGCGGGTGCCGGAAGCGGCAAGACGAGAACACTTACGCACAGATTTGCATATCTTGTAAATGAAGTCGGAATTCCTGCCGGCAATATTCTTTGCGTGACTTTTACAAATAAGGCTGCCAACGAAATGAGGCAGCGTATTCATATGTTAACGGGCGACAGAGACACCGGATACATCAATACCTTCCATGGTTTCTGTGCAAACGTTTTAAAAGAAGAAAGCTTCGTGTTTAATTACCCGAAGTCTTTTCTTGTTTTGGACAACTCCGACATCGATTCCATGCTTTCGGTCATTTATGAAGAAAGAAATCTTTCTCTTCGTGATATGACTTTCTCGAAAGCACGCGATATGATTGAGATGTTAAAACTCTTCGAACGCCCGGATTATTATCTTGACATGTTCGATATGTCGCTTGAGACCCTAAAAGAAAAATACGACTCCGCGATTACGCCCAAAGATATTATCTTTTATGGTTATCTCTATCAGGAAAAGAAATGCTTCGGACTCGATTACAACGATCTTATTATCTTTACGCTTTACACATTCAAGGTAAGCGAAGAATCCCGCAAAAAATGGCAGAAAAGACTCATGTATATCATGATTGACGAGTTTCAGGATATTGACAAGCCGCAGTATGACTTAATGGAAGTGCTCTCGGATTATCATAAAAATCTTTTCGTCGTAGGCGATCCCGACCAGACGATTTATACATGGCGTGGTGCGGACATTCATTATCTTTTGGACTTTGACAAAAAGTTTGAAGGCACGAAGACCATCATGATGAATGATAATTACCGTTCGGTTAAAAGTATCATCGATGTGGCCAATTCACTTATCTCAAAGAATAAATACAGGGAAGAAAAAAATCTTGTATCCGTAAGAGGCGAAGGAGACAATACGGCTGCTTACTTTGCGAAGAACGCGGATGATGAGGCTGATTTTATAGCCGAAAAAATAACTGAGTTAAAAGAAAAGAACAATGAAAACTACAAAGACATGACGATTCTTTTCAGATCGCATTTTCTGACAAGAAGTCTTGAAAATGCTTTGTTTACAAAACAGATTCCCTATGTTATTTACAGCGGCGTACAGTTTTACGACCGTGTTGAAATAAAGGTTGCGCTTTCCTACCTTAGAATGCTGGTTTCGGCGGACGATCTGGCGTTCAAGCGCGTTATCAATACGCCCAAGCGCAATATGGGTGAGAGACGTATTAAGTTCCTTGAGGAAGCAAGCGAAAACAGCCACACGACTCTTTTTAACGCTCTTAAGGCGAATATCGACAATCCGGTATTTAAGGGCACCAAAGCCGTTGAATTTCTGGACTTAATCGACAAGCTTTCCGAAAATCTTGAAACCAAGAGCATATCCGAACTTTTAACCAAGGTTCTTGAGTTAAGCGGATACGAGGAAGTTTTGCGAACCGAGGGTGCGCAGGAGAGACTTGACAATCTCGCGGAGCTTAAGCAGTCAGTTTATGACTATGAAGTAACCTGCGGCGAAGAGACCAACCTCGACAGTTATTTAAAGCACATTGCACTTTATACCAATACGGATCTCGAGGACACCAAGGACCGTGTCAAGCTTATGACCATTCATGCGGCCAAAGGTCTTGAATTTAAAAATGTATTTATCTGCGGCTTAAACGAAGGAATTTTCCCTTCAAAGAAAATTCGTACGCAGGTTGCGATGGAAGAGGAAAGACGTCTTGCGTTTGTCGCAATCACCCGTGCCAAAGACAAACTCTTTTTGACCGAAGCCATGGGCAGAAACTTCGACGGTTCGCCGCGCTTCCCTTCGAGATTTTTATTTGATATCGAAAAACAGTACCTTGAATATATAAACGAACCCAACGACGCCCTCATAAAAGAAACCAAAGAATATGTCGAACTTTCCGACAAACTTCTCATAAAAGACAAGAGCGATCTTTTCCCCGAGGGCAGCAGGGTAAAGCATATGATTCTCGGAGAAGGCACAATCGTTTCCACAGATCAGGAAATGCAGGCATACGTTATCAAGTTTGACGGCAGCGAGACAGAGAGGATGATTTCTTTTAAGGTTTCTCTTGAATTAATTTAAAATTCTTTTTTTCTTCATAATGTGATAAGATATGAATGTATTAAAAGGGAAACCAAGGGAGTTTTTATGAAATCTGTTTTTAAAGTATTTGGAATTATACTAGGAGTGATGATGATGCTTCATTTGTTTGGTTGCGAAAAGCCGATTAGCAATAAAGATAACGATGTTAATGCTAATGCTGAGGTTAACAATATCGTCAATAAAAATGAACCGATAGCGGATGTTGAATCACTTGATATTACCGAAGAAGACCTTATAAACAGTGCGATAGGAGACAATATCGTATTTGATTATTACGAGGCGGTTGTGGCAACCGTCGGGGGTAACGATTCCGAAGAATATGTGCTTTATACATGTGATTATAACGGATACCTGATTCTCATAAGATATGAAACACCGGATGGTGAACCTGAAAAATCCTATGCACGCCTGGTTCCGGCTTCTACTTTTGATGATTGTATGAAGGCTGTTAAAAAGTATAAGATGACCAAATGGAAGGATGAAATCGGAATTAACGGAAAAAAATATGTGGTAAGATTTTCTCAGGGCGACGAGTATTACAGAATCACTTCGGAATCAATGCCTGAAAACGGAATGGATGCTTTTGATGCCATAAGAAATATTATGATATCCGCATGGGGTGCGGGCATTAAAAAATAAAACATAAAAACAATAAAAGGAGATATAAAAATGCGTATCGGTATTATCGGACTCGGAAATATGGGCGGTGCCATTTTAGGCGGTATCGTAAATAAAGGAATTGTCGCAAAAGAAAATATTATCGGCTTTGATGTAAGCGATAGTATGAAAAATAAAGCGGTTGATAAATACGGAATTAAGATTGCATCCGACAACAAAGAATTACTTGCTAATTCGGATGTGGTTCTTCTTGCGGTTAAGCCTCAGTTTATGGGCGGTATGCTCGCGGAAATTAAGGATGCATGGAACAAGGATACACTTGTTATTTCAATCGCTGCCGGAAAGACTGTTGCATGGCTTGAAGAGAATATCGGTTCCGATATGAAGATAGTAAGATGTATGCCCAACACTCCCGCACTTATAGGCGAGGGATGTACAGGCGTATGTGCAAATAAAAACGTAAGCGAAGAAGATAAGAAGACCGCAATCAGCATTTTAAGTGCTTGCGGTAAGGCAATAGAAGTTACCGAGTCTCAGATGGATGCGGTTGTGGGCATAAGCGGTTCCGCACCCGCATATGTATTTATGTTTATCGAAGCCATGGCTGACGCAGGTGTGGCAGCAGGCCTTACAAGAGACAAGGCTTATGAGTTCGCAGCTTCCGCAGTAAAGGGAAGCGCGGCTTTAATGCTTGAGACCGGCAAACATCCCGGAGAATTAAAGGATATGGTATGCTCACCCGCAGGTACAACCATTGCAGCCGTTCAGGTTCTTGAAGAAGGCGGTTTCAGAGGTGTTGTTATGGATGCTGTGGAAGCATGCGTTGAAAGAAACAGAGAACTGTAATTTTGTGAATTACTGTACCGGACTCCCTTTGGGCGTCCGGTATTTTATTTTAAGGAATAAATGGTGTCTGGCTCCGCAGGTGCCTGACTCCATTAAGAGGGATAAGTATGAACATATTAATATTAAACGGTTCGCCGACAGGCAAAAACAGCATCACTTTATGTACACTCAGATACATCAAAAAACATTTTCCCGACCATAATTACAAAGTACTCCATGTAGGGCAGCAGATAAGAAAAATGGAGAACGACAAAGATTTCTGGATTCGTCCCTTAAAAGCGGCCGATCTGGTTATTTTTTCTTATCCCGTGTACACTTTTTTGGTGCCTTCACAGCTTCACAGATTTGTGGAACTTATGAAAGAAAGCGGAATCGATTTTTCCGAAAAGTATGCCACACAGGTGAGCACATCGCTCCACTTTTATGATATAACGGCACATAATTTCATTGAAGAAAACTTAAATGACATGGGCTTTAAAATCATCCGCGGACTGTCTGCGGATATGGAAGATCTTTTGCATGAAAAAGGTCAGAAAGAGGCACTCGGATTTTTTGACAATGTATTATGGAATATAAAAGAGGGTTTTTCCAAAGTTTTGCCCAAAACCGTAAAACCCGGCAAATTAAAGAAATGCGTTTCCCTCGCAGAGCCGCTGAAACTTAAAGCAGGAGTTTCGGATAAATCAAAGAGGATTGTAATAGTTGCGGATTTTTCAAATTCTTCGGACAATCGCCTGGAGAATATGTGCGAGAGATTAAAATCGAGACTTCCATATGAAACAGAGATTGTCAATATAGGTGAGTTCCCTTTTACGGGCGGATGCCTGGGATGCTTTAACTGTGCGGCAGACGGCAAATGTATCTATAAGGACGGCTTCGATACTTTCTTAAGAGAACACATACAGTCCGCTGATGCGACCGTTTATGCTTACACCATAAAAGATCACAGCATGGGTTATCGTTTTAAAATGTTTGATGACAGGCAGTTCTGCAACGGACACCGTACTGTTACGATGGGCAAGCCCGTCGGATATCTCGTGGACGGATGCCTTGACGCGGAGGAAAACCTTCGCCTTCTGATGGAGGCGAGAGCTCAGGTAGGAGGTAATCCTTTATCCGGCATAGCTACCAATCAGTACAATCCCGACAAAGAAATCGACAAACTCGCGGCTACACTCTTTTATGATGTCGAAAAAGGATATCTGCCCCCGAAGAACTTTTACGGTGTCGGCGGTATGAAGATATTCAGAGACCTTATCTGGCAGATGCAGGGGCTGATGCGAGAGGACCATAAGTTTTATAAGAAGCATAAATTCTATGATTTCCCTCAGAAGAAAAGTGGTGCAATGCTTGCGATGTATCTAGTCGGCGGTATGATGAGAAATCCGTCGATTAAGAAGAAAATGAACGGCAAGATGACTGACGGAATGTTAATGCCGTTTAAGAAAATAATCAAAGAAAAATAAAAAAAGTGTCAGACGTTTGAAAGCGTCCGACACTTTTTTATGTTAGTCAGTATATAATCCGTTAAAGAAATATGTGTGAATAATCTCACCTGTGTATGCATCAATCCATACCGCACTGTTATAATTAATTATGAAATCATAATAAACTGTTCCGTCAAGATTTCCCTTTATATAATATTCTCCGCTTATCGGCTGTTCCGTACCCTTTATAAACATTTCACTTTTATGATTTCTGGCTAAATCAAAGACATCATCATAAAAGTCCTTGGCGTCCATTAGGGTTCCCTTTTGCGGAAGAGTAACATCTTTATATTCTTCGCTCCAGACATATACGGAATTATTATCCTTATCCGCATACAGATTAATCTCCTGATAAATAATTCCGTCACTCATCAGAAAACCATACAGTCTCATATTTCCGGAAGCAATAGAGATGTTAAAATTGGTTAATAAAACATCTTCATCGAGACTTTTATCCGCCTCTTCAATAAGAGGCAGGATATTTCCTTTTTTATATTCCTCCATTGTGTCGGCTTTAAAAATATCGGATCGATAATATGTATGATTTCCGACTTTTTCGAATTCAACCGGCTTGAATGCGGTTTCCGCAGTTGTTTCTTTTATGATTTTTACATTCTGACATCCCGAAAAAACCGTTAAAAGACAAAATGAAAAACATAAAATCAAAGCTCTTATTCTGTTATGCATAATCAATCTCCTTTATCCCATTATAATATATATACGATTAAGAAACACATTATTATGGGTTTTGGAATTCTTGATAAATAATACTTTTCAATATATACTTTATGTGGAAAATTAATTCCGTATTTCAGAGGGAAATTGATATGGGAAATCATAAAAAAGGGTTATTAAAAAGATATATTTGCATGGCAGTGGGCTTTGTGCTTTCGTTATCTTTGTTCGCGGGATGCTCAAAGGGCTCGAATCAGGAAAGCGAGACAAGTCTTATCTTAGGTTTTTCGCAAATCGGGTCGGAGAGTGCATGGAGAATCGGCAATACCAAGGATATAGAGGAACAGGCAGAAAAATACGGTATCAATTTGATGTTCGAAAATGCCAATCAGAAGCAGGAAAACCAGATTGCGGCCATCAGAAGATTTATAGCATATAAAGTAGATGTTATCGCTTTCTCGCCCATAGTTGAAGACGGTTGGGACAATGTGCTGACCGAAGCCAAGGATGCGGGTATTCCCGTTATTCTCGTTGACAGGGATATTAGTACCGAAAAAGAAGGTCTTACCACATGCCTTATCGGCGCCGACTTTTACAGGGAAGGTGTCATGGCGGGAGAGTACCTTATAAGAAAAGCCGATGCTCTCGGTCTTGACCATGTAAATATCGTGGAGATTACGGGCACGGAAAATTCGACACCCATGAGACAGCGTCAGGCGGGATTTGCGGATGCGATTGCAAACGATTCGAGAATGAATATTCTTGAAAGCATTGACGGTGATTTTCTTAAAAGCCGCGGTGCCGAATGCATGAGATATCTGCTTGACGAATACGGTGATGATATAGATGTAATTTATTCGCACAATGACGAAATGACGCTCGGCGCACTGCCTGAGATAGAGAAGGCGGGATATGCTCCCGGCAAAGACATTATTATAATTTCGATAGACGGCGGACAGGAAGCCATAGATGTTTTAAAAGAAGGCAAAATTAACTGTGTTGTGGAATGTACTCCGAAACTGGGCAAAGAAGTAATGGAGACCGCAATCAAACTTAAAGCGGGCGAAGAAGTTAACGAAGTTATCCATCCTGTAGAACAGGTTTTCTCGGATGAGCAGGATACCTCCAAGATTCCCGAAAGAGGATATTGATGAAAAGAACAGGCAAAGAAAAAAGCATACTCGGGCGAATAAACGACCTTTCGCACAGAATGGTTCTTATGCTTGTATTCCCTATTATAATCAGTCTTTTGCTGATGCTTTTTTACGCGTATAAATATCACAGCTCCATTCAGAGAATGGAAACAATTGCAGGTCTTAAAACCGTTGTTGCGGAAGACATTCCCGGAGCTGCGTGGAACATCATCAGCGGACGTGAGACTTTTGCGGAAAGCAAAATCTATGTCATGATGCATGATGTTGAAGATACGGTAGAAAGAATTTCCGAGGAAACAAGCGAGGAGAACCGTCTTTCTTTGATGGTCGCAGGCCGTACCATGGAAACGCTGGAAAATTATGTCGATATCATAAGAGACAATATCGACAAGCAGGTTCCGGTTGTTGAAAACGAAGCGGTGTTAGTTGAAGTCAGAGACGTTGCTGCGCTCGTCGACAGTATGTTAAACGAATACGTAGCCAAAGAAATCGAATCTTCCGCTAAGATGAGTATCAGCCTTTTATGGGTTATCATTATTACTGCCGCTGCCGAAGTAATCATAGTTATTCTCGCGATATGGTTTAGAAACAGATCGATGAAAAAGACTGCTTTCTTTGTAAGACAGCCCATCGAAGAACTTGAAAAGGTAACGGCTCTTTTAGCAGAAGGTACTCTTGATGCGAGACTTCCGGACACGGATGTTACCGAACTTAGAAACCTTACCAAGCAGGTTAATTCCATGGCCGACGATCTGGAAGCCATGATGAAAAAGAGTGAACTCGATGCCAAAAGGTTAAGAAAGGCAGAACTCAGAACTCTTCAGGCGCAGATAAATCCGCACTTCCTTTACAATACGCTTGATGCTATTATGTGGAAAGCCGAGGCAGGAGAAAAAGACGAAGTTATCCAGCTTACCAGTGCGCTAAGCGACTTCTTCAGAATCAGCCTTTCATCCGGTGCCGACTGGATTCCTATCAGTCAGGAGAAAAAACATATCGAAGGTTATCTTAAGATTCAGCAGACAAGATACCGCGATATCATGAAATACGAAATCGATATTCCCGATGAAATCGGTGAATACTATATGCTTAAGCTGATGCTTCAGCCATTAATTGAAAATGCGCTTTACCATGGCATTAAAATCAAACGTGGCGGCGGTATGATTAAGGTTGAGGGAAAAGCCGAAGACGGTTTCCTTGTATTTTCTGTTTCCGATACGGGTCTGGGAATGACTGAGGAACAGCTTGAAGATTTAAACGAAAGAATGAAGAAAGGCCAGCCTTCCGTCAGCGAGGGCGGTGGAGGCGGTTTCGGCCTCGTAAACGTAAATATGAGAATTCGTCTGTACTATAACCAGGCAGACGGACTTATGATAGAAAGTAATTCGGAAGGTACGAAGGTAAGCTTTAAGGTACCTTGCAGAACGAAAGAGGAGATATCGGAACATGAAAGTATTTCTGGTTGATGATGAAATAGTAATAAGAGAAGGAATAAGAGAATCTTTCCCGTGGGAAGATACTCCTTATTCGCTTGTCGGAGAAGCACCTGACGGAGAGATGGCGCTTCCTATTATTCGCGACACCAACCCCGATATAGTTATAACAGATATTAAAATGCCTTTTATGGACGGTCTGGAACTCTGCAGGGAATTAAAGAGCCAGATGCCCTGGATAGGCATTATAGTTTTAAGCGGTTACGATGAATTCGAATACGCAAGACAGTGCATCAAGCTCGGCGTAAGAGAATATCTTTTAAAACCGATTAATTCCGCGGATTTAAGAGAAGCGCTTGATAAGGTAAGCGCACAGTTAAAAGAAGAAAGAAAAACCCTCGAGCATGCGGCAAGCCTTCGTGCAAGAATGGAGGACGGAGGCAAGTTCCTAAAAGAAAAACTCATCGGTTCGCTTTTCTCCGATGAAACCGCATTAGAGGATGCGCACAATGTTTTGAAACAGCTTCGTAGCATGGGATGTCCCGTTCCTGCACCTTTTTACGTTGTAATCGATGCTGCTTTTTCTCCTACCGGTACAGGTCAGGAAGCGGCTGCTCTTTTAGCGGAAAGCAGCGGCGGAATAGTTAATGCATCCGCAAGCCGTACAGGTACAAGACTGCTTGTTTTAGGAGATACCGCAGAAGATGCGGAAGAGAGAGCATACGCTGTTGCCACATCTTTATCACAGGAACTCGAAAGATCCGAGTGCAAGGAAATCCGTGTGGGCATAGGCGAAATAGTGGATAACCCCGAGAAAATTTTCCAGAGCTTTAAAACCGCAAGACATATAAGACACCTTCTTGCAGAAAGAAAAGACGAGCGTGCGGTTATTTTAGGAGTAAGGGAAATGGGCGAAGTGTCCGATGAAAAAGTGCCTTCGGTTATAAGCGAAGCCAAATTGTACATGTCACAAAATTATTCCAATGCGAACCTGATGCTTCAGGATGTCGCAAAAGCGGTTAATATGAGTAAGAGCAGATTTTCTACCGTTTTTTCTCAGACAACCGGTCAGTCGTTTACGGAATATCTTATATATTTAAGACTCAGCAAAGCAAAAGAACTGCTTAAAACGAGTAATCTTAAAAGTTCTCAGATAGCCACGGAGATAGGATATAACGATTCCCATTATTTCAGTTATATCTTTAAGAAAAATGTCGGAATGACGCCGTCGGATTATCGTTCGCAGTATCAAAATCAACCGGAATAAAATAATTTTTAACCGTTTTTAAAAAAGTGAAGGCAAATCAGGATTATATTCAACCAAGTCGGTATGATGCTTGATTTACCTTCTTTTTTTTATGCTCTATCATTCAGTTAAACAGTCGCGGTGCGACAAATTATAAGGAGGAAAAAATAAGATGACAAAGAAAAAATTTGGGTCGTTACTTCTCATTGCTTCACTTGTTACAACGCTTTTATTCTCAGCTTGTACAACAGGAGGCGGAACAGGTTCTTCAGGCGGATCAAAGGGACCTATCAAGGTTGGTGTTGTAAACAACCCTCCTTCAGAATCAGGTTACCGTGAAGCTAACGTTAAGGACATGGAAGCTGTTTTCTCTGCAGCAAACGGTTATGAACTTAAGACAGCTTACAGTTTGAAGAACGACGAGCAGCTTCAGGCAGCTCAGGGATTTATCACTGAAGGTGTTGACTATCTGCTTATTTCAGCAGCAGAAACAACCGGTTGGGATGAAGTTTTAAAGAAAGCTAAAGAAGCCGGAATTAAAGTATTCCTTTTCGACCGTATGATCGATGTAGACGAAAGTCTCTACGAAGCAGCAGTTGTTTCAGACATGAGCAAAGAAGGCGAAACAGCAGTTAACTGGTTACTTGCACAGAACCTCGATGAGTACAATGTAATCCATATCCAGGGTGCTATGGGTTCGGATGCTCAGATCGGACGTACAGGTGCTCTTGACGCTCAGTTCGCATCAGGCAAGATGAACAAGGTTGTTCAGCAGACAGCTACATGGGACGAAGCAGAAGCTAAGAAGATCGTTGAATCCGTTATCAACAGCGGTGATGACTTCAACGTAATCTACGCAGAGAACGACGGTATGGCTAAAGGTGCCGTAGCAGCTCTTGACGAAGCAGGTATCTCTCATGGTATCAACGGCAAAGTTGTTGTTATGGGCTTTGACTGCAACAAGTGGGCTTTAAGAGAATTAAAGGCCGGCAACTGGAACTATGACGGACAGTGCTCACCTTTCCAGGCACAGATCATCAGCGATATTATCCAGGGCAAGAAGACAGTTACATCCAAGAAGATTATCAACGAAGAAAAAGGTTTCGATGCTAAGACTCTTACAGATGACGACATCAATACATACGGTTTAGGCGAATAATTAAATTGAACCTACCTACATGGCGTGGCTGGGCTGTGAAATAATCAGCCCGGCTGCGCCATAAAAAATTAACGGAGGAACGATTATGCAGGAAGTTGAATTACTGCAGATGCGACATATAAATAAAGTTTTTCCGGGCGTTAAAGCCTTAAGTGATGTGGATTTTACTTTAAGAAAAGGTGAAATCCATGCTTTGATGGGAGAAAACGGCGCCGGAAAATCTACGCTCATAAAAATCCTTACGGGCGTTTACGGAATGGATGGCGGTGAAATAACCGTTGAAGGAATGAATGTATCGATTCATTCACCTCAGGATGCACAGAACAAGGGTATCAGTACGGTTTATCAGGAGATTACGCTCTGCCCGAATCTTACGGTTGCCGAGAATATGTTTATCGGTCGTGGAGAGGGTGCACTAGTATTTCACAGAGATAACGAAAATCGTGCCAATGAAATCCTTAAAAAATTGGGAATCCCCGCAAGAGCATCACAGCAGCTCGGAAGCTGTTCGCTCGCCGTTCAGCAGATGGTAGCGATTGCACGTGCGGTTGATATGGAATGTAAGGTTCTTATTTTGGACGAACCTACATCTTCTTTGGACGACAAAGAAGTTAATATGCTTTTTGATCTTATGAGAGATCTGAAAAAACAGGGTGTCGGAATTATATTTGTTACTCACTTCCTCGAGCAGGTATACGAAGTATGTGATCGTATCACGGTTCTAAGAAACGGTGAACTCGTAGGTGAGTATTTGACAGAAGAACTTCCCCAGGTTGAACTGGTTGCCAAGATGATCGGTAAAGAACTTGACGAACTTTCAAACCTTGGAGAAACAGAAGAAAAAAAGGTTGAAAACAAAGAAATATTTTATGAAGCCGAGTCTCTTTCAAGTAATGAAGCCATGCCTTTTGATTTTTGTATTCACAAAGGCGAGGTTAACGGTTTTACCGGTCTTCTTGGTTCGGGACGAAGCGAGAGTGTAAGAGCAATCTTCGGTGCCGACAAGGTTAATGGCGGCAACGTTAAAATAAAGGGCGAAGACGTAAAGATTACAAAACCCATTGATGCCATGAAGCACGGTATCGGTTATCTGGCAGAAGACAGAAAGAGAGACGGTATTATTGCGGAGCTTTCGGTACGTGAGAATATCATCCTTGCTCTCCAGGTAATGAAGGGATTCTTTAAGCCCATTTCAAGAAGCGAAGCGGAAGCATTTGCGGATGAATACATCAAGGTTCTTAACATAAAAACAGCCAGCAGGGAAACTCCGGTCGGATCGTTAAGCGGCGGTAACCAGCAGAAGGTTATTTTAGCAAGATGGCTTTTGACTCATCCCGATTATCTTATACTGGATGAACCTACCAGAGGTATTGACGTAGGGACCAAACTTGAGATCCAGAAACTGGTTCTTAAACTGGCTGAGGACGGAGTAAGCGTTACATTTATTTCATCCGAAGTAGAAGAGATGCTTCGTACATGTTCGCGTCTTATTGTTATGAGAGACAGACATATCGTCGGAGAATTAACAGGCTCCGATTTAAATCAGGCGCAGGTTATGAAGACCATAGCCGGAGGGGAGGCTGTAAATGAAGGATAACTTCAGAAGATTTTTTAAGGGCGGGCTCGGCCAGCTTACAATTCCCATTATTGCCATTCTCTTTTTGGTAGGTTTTAACCTGGTTAGAGATCCGTCGTTCTTCTCAATTGAGATTACACAGAACAACAACGGAAACATGGTACTTGCGGGCAACCTCATAAGTATTATAAACGGTGCAAGCGAACTGGCTGTTCTTGCAATGGGCATGACACTTGTAACCGCAGCCTGCGGCGGACAGGATATCAGTGTCGGTGCCGCAGCAGCCATAGCCGGCAGTGCATTTGTAAAAATTCTTAAAGTATCTCCCAATATTACGGGAGTAACCGTTGCGGCAGCATTTCTTTTCGCATGTGTGGTCGCAATGATCTTCGGTGCATTTAACGGAACTCTTGTTTCGGTGTTTAAGATACAACCGATGATAGCGACGCTAATCCTATACACGTGCGGACGTTCGATAGCATACTGGATTAACGGTGGTGCGACACCTACGGTTTCAAGCCCCATTATTACCGCAATAGGCGGATTTATTCCGGGCATTCCGGTTCCCACACCGGTGCTTATCGTTATCACAGTAGCAATCATTTTCGTACTTGTATTTCACTTTACCTCACTTGAACTTTTCACACAGTCGGTAGGTATCAACGGAAGCGCTGCACGTCTTAACGGTATCAATTCCACATTCATAAAGCTTTTATCTTTTATCATCTTAGGACTTTGCGTGGCAGTTGCAGGTACCATCGGTGTAAGCCGTCTCGGTCTTATAAACCACGAGACACTCTTACTTGATATCGAAATGGATGCCATCCTTGCGGTTGCCATCGGCGGTAACAACTTAGGCGGCGGTAAGTTTAAGATAAGCGGAAGTATTATCGGTGCTTATGTTATTCAGATGCTTACCATTACTCTTTATGCAATGAAGGTTCCTTCAACGGATGTAAAGGCTTACAAGGCTATAGTTATCATCCTTCTCGTTGTAATCGGATCTCCCGTTATTAAGAGTAAATTCCAAAAGACCGTGTCCAGGGTAAAAAGCAATAAACAAAGAGTATCAATGAAAGGAGCGGAATAATTATGAGAAATAACAGAGATTTTCGCAGAGAACCGCTTACAGATACTCAGCTTTTAATGACGATTACAATCTTTATATTCGTTGCAATGTATCTGCTTGCAATGGCATTCCTTCGAGGCGGTTTCCTACATGCGCAGCAGATATTCGATATGCTTAACGACAATGCGAGTCTTATTATCGTATCCTGCGGTTTAACAATCGTAATGATCGGCGGCGGCATCGATATCAGCGTAGGTGCTGTAACTTCACTGGTTGTAATGAGTTGCATAATCTATTTAAACAATGGCGGAAATATATTTGTATCAGTCCTTCTTGCACTCGGTATCGGAGTTGCTTTCGGACTGGTTCACGGATTCCTTGTAAGTTATCTGGAAATACAGCCCTTTATAGTAACGTTAGCGGGTATGTTTTTCGCAAGAGGTTTTACGACAATACTTTCGGTTAATCCCCAGAAGATTGACCATGAAGGCTTTGCAAAACTTCGTGATGTAAAAATAGAGATACCATGGCTCGGTTATGTTGCCAAGAACGGTAACAGAGTTCCGGCCAGAATTGAACTTGGCGTAGTGATTGCTTTTGTTTGTGTATTACTGATTCTTGTATTACTCAAATACTTTAAGCTCGGCCGTAACTTCTATGCGATGGGCGGTAACCAGCAGAGTGCTTTGATGCTTGGTATCAACGTAAAAAGAACCCGCTTTATAAGCTATGTTTTAAGCGGACTCTTAAGCGGTGTTTCGGGATTTGTATTTATGATGCATACGGGTGCCGGAAATGCAACGAACGCTGCAGGTATGGAAATGAATGCGATTGCATCTTCGATTATCGGAGGCACGCTTCTTACCGGCGGTGTAGGAAATGTTGTAGGTACTCTTTTCGGAACCCTTACACTTACAACTATTAAAAAGATAGTTGTTTCCAGCGGACTTAACGATCCCTGGTGGCAAAGTATTACCACCGGCGGAATGTTGTGCTTCTTTATCCTCCTGCAGAGTGTAGTACTTGCAAGGAGAGCAAAGAAGAGGTCATAAGTTTTTCAAATTTTCATTTCCTCAATACTCCACCCTAATAAGGCAAAGGGCATTGGCCGGGGCGCAAGCTCCGGCTTTTGCTCGCTCTTTTGCTTCTATCAAAGCAGGGATTGACGAGGCTTCACGTTTTCCTTCTCCGACTTCAAGGAGAGTACCGGTCATGATTCTTACCATGTGCTGTAAGAAGCCTGAACCGTGATATGTAAAGGTTAAGTAATCACCGTTTTTCTCAATTACTATCGAATACACTTTTCTGACTGTGGATTTTTTCATTTTGGGATTTGAACAAAAAGAAGCATAATCGTGTTCGCCCATCAGATATTTTGCCGCTTTTCTCATTTCTTCGATATCGGGTTTAAAATCAAGCGAATAAACATATTTCCTGTCAAATACGGGTTTTGTATCGCCGATGTAGCAGGTGTATCTGTAGGTCTTTCCGACTGCATTGTATCTTGCATGAAATCTGTCGCTTGCAATCACGCATGAATCGACGCAGATATTGTCGGGAAGATATCTGTTTAAATAATCCCTAACTGCCTCAGGTGTATCGTTTGTTTTAAGATGTGCGTTGCAGACATAACCCCTTGCGCTTACGCCCGCATCGGTACGGCCGCACCCAATCACTTCCACGTCTTCGTTCAGCATTCTTGAAAGAACGCTTTCCATTTTTCCCTGTATTGTTTCCTCGACCTTGGGCTGATGCTCCCAGCCGTAATATTTTGTTCCGTCATATGTAAGAATAAATTTGAAATTTGGCATTTTTACGTTCCTTTTATGATTTCTTTTATGAGCGTTCATTTAGAGTATATACGAGGATGAAGGGCGCTAGCAAGAAAAAGTATCGCTCATAAAAGAAAAAACACTCGTAAAGAGACGCAAAAAATGCAGGATTTTTGATGGACAAATGAGGCTTAAATAATCCTTGTTTTTCTTGACATTCGGCCTTAAAAAATATATGATATAAGAGATTAGGTTTATGCTTGTGGGAGGGCATTTTAATGGCAAAATATGAATGTAAAATATGTGGTTATGTTTTTGACGAACAGCAGGCCGGTGAGACCTTTGAAAATTTATACAGTTGTCCCATATGTGATGCTGACAAATCCGCTTTCGAATTAATCGAAGCAGATGAAAACAAAGATGACGAATTCGATGACGGAGACGATTTTGTTTTCGAGGAAGCTGATGAAGAAACAGCAGGAATGAATTCGGAAGAAAAAGAAGAAACCGAAGAAGTTAAATCTGAGGCAGGAGACGAAGGCCCCAATTTTGAAAGCTTGTTTACAAAAGCAAGCGAATTTTCGTCTGCCGAAGAAAAGAAAATACCCGAAAAGAGTGAATCGGATGATGAAAATCTTGTTTTCGCAAGTCTCTTCTCTAAGGCAAGCGAGTTTTCTTCTGATGAAGAAAAACCCGATGTAGAGAAGCCTGAAAGCGAGAGTGAAACATCCGATTTTGCTAATTTATTCAGCAAGGCTGAAGAATTCTCATCCGAAGAAGAAAAGCCCAATGTTGAAAAGCCCGAGTCTGAAAACGAAGGTCCTGATTTTGCAAGTCTTTTCACCAAGGCCGAGAGCTTTACATCCGATGAAGAAAAGCCCAAGAGCGAGCATAAAGATTTCATAGACGAGATCCTTGAAGAGAATGCCAAGGAAGAAGAAGCAAAAGAAGAAGCTGAGGAAAAGGCAGAAGAAAGTGCTCCTACCGGCGGATTCGTAATCGAGAAGCGTCAGGAATTTTGGAAGAAAGAAGACGACAGCGAGAAGACTGAAGAAGTTAAAGAAGAAAAAGAAGAAAAGCCCGCATTTTCATTCAGCCATGTCGGCAGTGTTCAGAGAGTTATCGGCGGTGAGAATACCGACAAAGAGATTGCAAGCGAAACAAAGGTTGAAGAAAAAGACGAAAGAATCGACAACGGCATTATTTCCACATTCTATTCAGGCAAGCCTGTAAAGACAGAAGAAGAACTTAAGGCTGAAGAAGAAGCAAAGAACAAAGAAAACAATAAAGAATTCGCTCCTTACTATGGTGACGGTCTCGGAACCATTAAGAAGGTGGTAGGCGCTGAGCCTAAGAAGGAAGAAGAGGAAGAAGAGGACGAGGAAGTTGTAATTCCTAACGACGACGAAGCTCTTTCCTTTGAAGAAACTCCCGAAGCAACCGATGAAGTAAGCGAAGAAGCAGCTGAAGAAACAGAAGAGGCTGCAGAAGCAACTGAAGAAACATCTGAAGAAGTTGCAGAAGAAGTTGCTGAAGAGAATGCTGAAGAAGCTGAAGAGAATACTGAAGATGTAGTTGAAGATTCTGAAGAGAATGCTGAAGAAACAGCAGACGAAGCAGTAGCTGAAGAAGCTGAAGAAGCAACCGAGGAAACAGAAGAATCTACCGATGAAGCAACAGAAAATGTAGCAGACGAAGCAGCAGAAGAAACTGATGGTTTCTTTGAAGAAGCTAAAGCAGATGAAGCAGCTGAAGAAAACGAAGAAGTAAACGAAGAAGTAAACGAAGAAATTTCAGAAGAAACTGCAGAAGAGTCTGAAGAAAATAAAGACGAAGAAGGATTCGCTTTTGAAGAAGCAGATGAAAATGAAGAAGCTGTAGAAAACGAAGAAGCATCCGAAGAAGCAGCAGAAGAGAATGCAGATACTGAAGAAGCTGCTGAAGAGGCAGAAGCAACCGGCGAAATCGAAGACGAGGATGAAGGTGTAGTATTCCTTGATTTCGATAATGACGAAGAAGATTTCGGCTCCGATTCCGAAGATGCAACAGATAATACTGAAGAAGCAGCTATAGAGGACACAGAAGAATTAGCAGAAGAGCCTGCAGAAGAATCTGAAGAGAGCGAAGAAACTGCAGAAGAAAGTGCTGAGGAATCCGAAGAAGCAACTGAAGATGCTGATGAGCCTTTCGAATTTGAAGAAGCTTCGGAAGAAAATGCCGAAGAAGCAGTAGAAAGCGAAGAAGAAGTTGCCAAAGAAAATGAAGCAACTGAGGAAGAAGCTGAATCAGAAGATAACGAAGAAGCTGCTGAAGAAATTGAATCCGAAGAAGCAGAAGATTCAGAAGCTGTAGAAGACGAAGGAGCTTCTGAAGAAAATGCTGAAGCAGAAGATTTATTCGAAGAAGCCGCTGAAGAAGCAGCCGATGAGATTGAAGAGGAAGCAGAAGAAATAGAAGCAGCAGAAGAAGCTACCGAAGAAGTAGCAGATGAAATAGAAGAAGCAGCAGAAGAAATATTTGATAAGGCAGAAGAAGTTGCAGAAGATGCAGCAGAAGAAGAGGGAGAAGGCCTTGGCGCTGCAGCAGCAGTTGCAGGTTTGGCAGGTGCGGCAGCAGTAGCAGGTGCGGCAGCAGTGGCAGCAGGCGACGAAAGCGAAGAAGAAACCGCAGAAGCTGAAGAAATTGCAGAAGAAACAGCAGAACCTGAAGCAGAACCCGAAGCAGAAGCTGAGACAGAAGATGATTTCTTCACAGAGCCCGAAAGCGAAAAAGAAGACGAAGAAAGAGATTATATAAGCCTTGACGAAAACGTAGCCAATGCTGACGAATCATCCGTAGAATATTCGGTTCTTAAGAGAGATCCCAAGTATACGGTTATTTATGATTCGAATGCAAAGAAGCTGTTTGAAGATTATCGCTTTGCAGACCGCAACAATGCATACGGTCTTGAAAACATAATTCTCCTTCCCGCACAGTGCAATCCTCTTCCTTTGGACAGAGAAGCTGAAGTTGAAACAAGAACCGTGCTCGGTGCACGTACGGCAAGCCCTGTAGAAGTATTGCAGCCTTTCTGCTTCTCAAAACTCTTTATTTGGGGAGAACATATTCCCAACAACACTAAGGCCGAGAATTATACAAATCAGGCACTGGTACTTGTAAAGGGTGAAGACGGACATATTCCTAATCTTTCCAGCAAGGAAGAACTTAAGGAAGAAGTTGAAATCGCAAGAGCAAGATTCAACGGCGTACCTATCGGTATCGATCTTGTAGCCGGCAGAATCGAAGATGATTTGGAAGCATGTGTATTTGCAAAACTTGATTACGTAATCTTAAATGATATTTCATTAAGAATTCTTCCTTACGCATTAAGAAGAGCAAGAAATTATCTTAACAGAGTAAATTCAAAGCTTGAGATTTTAGTTCGTGTTGAATCATTAAAGGATGCAAAGGAACTTGCAAAGATTCTTGCACTCGGAGCTAACTTCGTACTTGTAGAAAAAGGCTTTGACATCGATATGGCCAACAGTATGACCGAAGATTTGATGGATATCTGCAGAAGCACGGGTCACAATAATGTTCATGATCTTAACTTAAATGACATCTGCACCATTGATATGGATCTTGCAATGTTTACGGATATCAGCCACATTTAATTAATTTGCCTATATGTGTGTTTATACATATAAAATTTTTTACCAATCCGGAGGGAAAGAAAAATGGATAACAACAATTTAAACGAGACACCCGTTCAGGATGTACAGGAAACAGTAGAACAGGCTGAGCAGGTTACTTACAGCTATGCTGCAGATGCAGAAGAAGCAGTTGCCGAAGGCGGTTCAAAAGGACTTTCAATAGCAGGTCTTATCGTAGGTATCGCATCACTTCTTTGCTGCGCATTCCCTTGCCTTAACTTTATCTTAGGTATTGTAGGCTTGATCTTAAGCATTATTGCAAAGAAGAAAAAAGCAGGCGGCCCCGCTACAGGCGGTTTAATCACAAGTATTATCGGCCTCGTTGCTTCAGTTATCGTTATTATCGTTTGGCTTGTAATCATTATCATCAACATCTTAAATGCAAGATAATATGAGCGAACGCTTATTTAAAGATGATCTTACCGACACCTGGTTTAAGCTCGGAATAGTATTTGGCATACTGACGATTCCGACCATTATAGTGTTTTTCTTACTTGGAGATTATCTTATCGACGGCGGTATTAAATGTGCGGTTTACAGTATAATCCACATATACTGTCCGGGATGCGGCGGAACCAGAAGTTTTTATCATATGATACACGGTCATTTACTTAAGAGTATTCTGATGAATCCCTTCGTACCGTATACATATGCCGATTATCTGGTATTTATGATCAATACAATACTGGTGAAAACTACTAAAAAACTTGGCTTTCAGGGGTTCCCTGTGACGGTAACAATCCTCGTAGGAATAGGCATTTTACTGGGACAGTGGGTATTAAGAAACATATTGTTTCTGGCATTTCATATCACATGTTTATAAAAGCAGTCTTCGGACTGCTTTTTCTCTTTTAGGAGGACTTGATTTTGTTGTATTTAATGTAAAAAAGAGTTAAAATATATAGTGTGTGCTTATGCGCAAAAATCAATAATTGTAAAGGAGCAAATACGTATGGATTACAGGGAACAGTTTAACTTCTGGCTTGAAGACGATTATTTTGACGAAGAAACAAAGAAAGAATTACTTGCTATCAGAAATGATGATAAGGAAGTAGAAGATAGATTTTACAGAGAACTCGAATTTGGTACAGGCGGTTTAAGAGGCGTTATCGGCGCAGGAACCAACAGAATGAATCTTTATACCGTCAGAAAGGCTACACAGGGCCTTGCAAATTATATTCTTGCGCAGGGAACACAGGAGAAGGGTATTTCGATTGCATACGATTCGAGACGTTTCTCTCCCGAGTTTGCCGATGAAGCAGCACTTTGTATGGCAGCTAACGGAATTAAGGCATATGTTTTTGATGCTTTAAGACCCACACCCGAATTATCATTCTCAGTCAGATATTTAGGATGTACCGCAGGTATTGTAATTACAGCGAGCCACAATCCTCCCGAATACAACGGATACAAGGTATATTGGGAAGACGGCGCTCAGATTACAAGCCCCAGAGACAAAGAGATTATTTCCTACGTTAAGAACGTAACCGATTATCATACAGTTAAAACAATGGATAAGGCCGAGGCAATAAGCAAAGGTCTTTACATCCAGACAGGCAAGGAAATAGACGATGCTTTCATGGCTGAATTAAAGAAGCAGATTATTCATCCTGAGATCATAAAAGAAATGGGCAAGGAATTAAAGATTGTCTATACTCCTTTCAACGGAACAGGTAATGTACCTGCCAGAAGAATCTTAAAAGAACTCGGCTTCGAAAACGTAATCGTTGTTCCCGAGCAGGAAATGCCGGATCCCAACTTTACAACACTCGAGTATCCCAACCCCGAAGATCCTAAGGCATTCACGCTTGCACTTAAGCTTGCAAAAGAGGTTAATGCGGACGTTGTTCTTGCAACCGACCCCGATGCAGACAGACTCGGAATTTACGCATACGATACAAAATCAGGCGAATATGTTCCTTTCACAGGAAATATGTCAGGTATGCTTATCGCAGAATATATTTTAAGAGAGCGTACAAAATTAGGCCTGATGCCTGAGAACCCCGCACTTGTTAAGACAATCGTTACCACCAACATGGCAGACGTAATCTGTAAGGCATACAACGTAAAAGAAGTAGAAGTCCTTACAGGATTCAAATATATCGGCGAGCAGATTAAGTGGTTTATCGAGAAAGGTACCAACAATTACGTATTCGGTCTCGAGGAAAGCTACGGATGTCTCGCAGGTACCCACGCAAGAGACAAGGACGCAATCGTTGCAGTTATGTGTCTTTGCGAAGTTGCTGCATACTGCAAGAAGCAGGGCATTACTGTATGGGATATGATGCTTGATATGTACGAGAAGTACGGATATTACAAAGAAGACCTTTATACAATCACCATGAAGGGCAAGGAAGGCAGTGAACAGATCGCAGCCATCATGGAGAACTTAAGAGCCAATCCTCCCAAGGAGTTCGGCGCTTGGAAAGTACTTGCCATTAGAGATTATACAAAGGATGAAAGAATTGATATTGCTACCGGCGAAAAGAGCTCAACAGGACTTCCTAATTCAAACGTTCTTTACTTCGAACTTTCCGATGACGGCTGGTGCTGTGCAAGACCTTCGGGAACAGAACCCAAGATTAAGTTCTACATGGGTGTAAAGGGTGAGAGCCTTGAAGACGCTAAGAAGAAAGTAGCAGAATTAACAGAGGCACTTAAGAGTAAACTTGCATAATAACGGAGACTGGAAATGGCTAAGGCAAACGAATTGTACGGAAAAGCAAACAGATATTTAAGAAGAAACGGAATTGAAAAGACAGCTGTAGCCGTAGCAGATACAGCACTCAGCAAACCTCCTAAAAGTTTCAGATATCAGCTTGCCACAACTGAAGAATTAAAAGCACAGAAAGCATGGAGCAGCAGATTTTCTTCAAGCATCAAGTTTTCTTTGGTTGTTCCTGCGTTCGAAACAGATATCATGTATTTCGATGAAATGATTGCCAGCGTCCTCGGACAGACCTATAACAACTGGGAGTTCATCGTGGTTGACGGCTCGAGAAACAAAAGACTCATGGATGAAATCGAAAACATGACCGGCGTGGTCAACGGGGACAGACCTGCAGGAAGAGCATTAAGCGAAGAGGATGTAAAAAGTATCCACAGACTTTCCGCAGATACAGATGTGTCTTACGATTACGACGGATGCCTTATAAGATATATCCATCTTACTTCTAACGGAGGAATCTCCGCGAACATTAATAAAGGCGTAAAGGTTGCTACGGGAGACTATGTCGGAGTACTCGATCATGACGATCTTTTAACACCCGATGCGCTTTACTATATGTCAAAAGCACTTGTTACCAATGAATACAGAGCTAAGCTTGTTTATTCGGATGAAGACAAGACGGACGCAAAAGGTAAGTCTTTCTTTGAACCTAACAGAAAGCCTAATTTCAATCTGGATATGTTTTTGACAAACAATTATATCTGTCATCTTGCATTTATAGAGAGAAATCTGATTCAGGAACTTTTGTTCCGTCCCGAATATGACGGTGCTCAGGATTACGATATTTTCTTAAGAGCGGTAAAAAGCATGGACGACCCCGAAGAGAGAATTCTTCATGTGCCCAAGATTTTATATCACTGGAGATGTCATGCAAATTCTACCGCAGGCAATACCGATGCCAAAGAGTATGCATATGAAGCAGGTCGCCGTGCAGTGGATGATTTCTGCAAGACTATGGGCTGGGCCGTTACCGTAAGCCATACATCACATTTGGGATTTTATCATATTGAATATAAAAACCTCCTTTTCACAACGAGACCGGAACTAGGAATGGTATGCGGACCTATTTACAGATTAGGCAAGCTTTCCGGCGGTGCGATGAGAGAAGACGGAACCGTAATGTACCGCGGACTTGCAAAGGGTATGGGCGGATATATGCACAGAGGTTCACTCATACAGCAGGTTGAGGCCGGAGATGTAAGAAACATGCGAATCAATCCTGCTCTTGAAAAACTCTATGATGAGATGGTAGAATCAAAACTTGCGAAAAATGCTCCTGATTATGTGGATATAAGCCTTGCTTTCTGCAAGAAGGTAAGAGAACTTGGGTATAAGATTTTATACGATCCCGATCGCAAGCGGGAGTAATTAACCTTTATGAAGTTAAGTGTAGTAATACCCAATTACAACGGAATAATGTATCTTAAGAAATGCCTGGCGGCACTTGATAAGCAGGACTTCACGGATTACGACATTATAGTTGTTGACGATGCTTCAACAGTGGAAGGAATAGAAGAAGTAGTTTTGGAGTATCCGAGAGCAAGATTCATTAAACATAATGAAAATCGCGGATTCGCTGCCAGCGTAAACGACGGAATAAAAGCTTCCGAAGCCGAATATGTATTTCTTTTAAATAATGATGCATATGTGGATGACGGCTGTTTAAGCACTCTCGTAAAAGCTATGGATGAGGAAGGTAATGGCACATTTTCCATTCAGTGCAAAATGCTTTCCGCCTTTAACCATGCGCTTATTGATAATGCCGGAGATTTCTATAATATATTAGGCTGGGCCAGAACCAGGGGCAAAGACAAGCTTGCGGACAGCCACAACCAACCTGGCGAAATCTTTTCATCCTGTGCAGGTGCGGCTATTTACAGAAGAAGCATCCTAAATGAACTTGGCCTCTTTGATGAAAACCATATTTCCTATTTGGAGGATGTGGACATCGGATACAGGGCACGCATCTTTGGATATACGAATAAGTATGAGCCTTCGGCAAAGGTTTTCCACGAGGGAAGCGCTACAAGCGGTTCGCGCTATAACGAATACAAGGTAAAGCTTGCCGCAAGAAACTCCATTCTGGTTAGATTCAAAAACCAGACGGTTTTACAAAAGATAGTTAATTTCCCTGCGATGGAAACGGGAATTATAATAAAACAGCTTTTCTTTATTAAAAAAGGTTTGGGCAAAGTTTACAGAGCCGGAATCAAAGAAGGAAGAAAAGTTAAAAGAAGTGAGGCCGAAAGAGCAAGGAAAATTGTTTTCGATTCGGCCAAGAGAAAAAGAGCCTTAAAGATAGAGTTTGACATGATAAAGAACATAATTTATTAGGCTTGAAAAAAACAATTTCGTATTGTATCATTATAATTCGAGGGCGTCTGAGTTGATGGACGCAAGTTGCTTATGATTAAGGACAATCAAACATTTTTTAACAGATTGCATGTTGTGCTTGATTTTCTAGTAACGGCTTTAGCATACTTTCTGGCATGGTACGGCAGAATGGTAATTTTCACACCGGTAGACCAGGGCGTTTTACCGTGGAAAACTTACTTTTTTGCCCTGTATTTCATTCTTCCGGGATACCTTGCCATATTTGCAACACTGAACCTTTACAAACCAAAAAGAATGTCTTCCATAATCGGTGAATTCTTTGATGTTATCAAAGCAAATGTCATCGGTGCAATGATATTCCTGGTAGTACTCTATTTGATTAACCAGCCCAACTTTTCCCGTTCGCTGATTATCTTATTTGCGGTACTCAATGTGGTTTTAATGACTGCATACAGAGTTGCGGTCAGAAAGATTCTTTCGGTCATCAGAAAAAAAGGGCGTAATACTAAGCAGGTTGTTATCGTCGGATATTCGAGAGCCTGCGAGCAATATATAGACAGAATTCTTGTCAATCCTCAGTGGGGATATCTTATCAGAGGAATTCTTGATGATGAAGTACCCGCGGGAACATATTATAAAGGAATACAGGTTCTTGGAAGAATAGACAATCTTGAAGAGATTCTTCCTCAGAACAAATTAGACGAAATAGCCATAGCACTTCCCCTTAAGAATTATAAAAGACTTGAGGAAATCGTAGGAAAGTGCGAAAAATCCGGTGTTCATACAAAGTTTATTCCGGATTACAATTCCGTTATTCCGTCCAGACCCTACACAGAAGATTTATCGGGACTGCCTGTCATTAATATAAGACGAGTTCCGTTAACCAGTACTTTTAACTGGTATTTAAAAAGAGCTGTTGATATAATAGGCTCACTTGTGGCCATTATTCTTTTCTCTCCGATTATGCTTTTATCGGTTATAGTTATTAAAAGCAGAAAAGACGGACCTGTTCTCTTTGTTCAGGAAAGAGTCGGACTTCACAATAAAGTCTTTAAGATGTACAAGTTCAGAACAATGATTGAACAGAAGCCCGAAGAAGAGGAAAAAGAGTGGACCACGAAAAACGATCCGAGAGTCACCGGCTTCGGAAAGTTTTTAAGAAGAACCAGTCTTGATGAGACGCCGCAGTTCTTCAATATTTTAAAAGGGGATATGTCACTAATCGGACCGAGACCTGAAAGACCTCAGTTCGTAGAGCAGTTTAAGGAAGAAATCCCACGTTACATGGTTAAGCATCAGGTAAGACCGGGTCTTACCGGCTGGGCTCAGGTAAACGGATACAGAGGAGATACTTCCATCAGAAAAAGAGTTGAATACGATATATACTATATCGAAAACTGGACAATAGGGTTGGATGTTCAGATTATTCTTTTGACATTCCTTAAAGGGTTTGTCAATAAAAATGCTTATTAGGAGGCTACCTAGGTAGGATTTGGAGATGTCAGACAGGACAAGAGGAAACGGAAACAGAAACGTTAAAAGAAGAAAGAAAAAAGGCGGCAATAAAGTTGTCAGAAATGTCATCATCGGTCTTGAAGCTTTAGTACTTGTTGCCGTAATAGTAGTTCTTATCTATGCTTTCAGAGCAACGGACGAGGATACCGGTGTTAAAAAGTATGAACTTAAACCGGAAGAGATTGTTACAAATGTCAAAGAGGATGATCCCATCGTCGAGGAAATCAAAAAGACTTATACCACTTTGGCATTTTTCGGAGTTGATGCACGTAACGGCACGCTTAAAAATGGTACCAGAACCGATACCATTATCATTTGCGCAATCGACAATGAAACCGGCGAAACGAGACTTTGCAGTGTTTACAGAGATACGCTTTTAAATATCGCCGAGCCTGATAAGAATGTAAGTTTACAGAAATGTAATGCTGCATATGCTTACGGCGGACCGGCAAGAGCATTGAATATGCTTAATCAGAATTTGGATTTGTACATTACTCAGTTTGTTACAGTCGGATTTGACGGCGTAATGAATACCATTGATGCTGTCGGCGGTGTAGATATTGATATTCAGCAGAATGAGATAAAATACTTAAATGACTATCAGAGATCAATGTATTCGACTGAGACCAATGCTGTACTTACCGATGATTATATTCCGGTACAGAATACGGGACTTCAGACACTAAGCGGTTATCAGGCACTTGCATATTGCCGTATCCGTTATACGGCCGGAGCTGATTATAAGCGTACCGAGAGACAGCGTGATGTATTGAAACAGATAGTGGTAAAGGCCAAGAAGATTGATCCCGTACAGATTTCCAAGATTTGTACGGATGTATTCCCTTATATAGCAACCAATATGGATTTGGACAAGGAAATAATTCCTATGGCTACTGAAGCTTCCAAGTACAATATAGTTGCTTCAGACGGTTTTCCGTTTGGTGAAAATAAAACCTCCGGTCTTCTTGGAGCTAAAGGAGATTGCGTTATTCCTGTAGATCTTGAAAGCAATGTAAAAGAACTACACGAATTCTTGTATCCGGGAATTGAGTATACTCCATCTGCGACGGTTAAGGATTTATCTCAAAAGATTAAATCTGAAGCAGCAATGTACGGAAAATAAAAAGTGCGGTCTCCATAGTAAAATATGGAGACCTTTTTGAAATATATGAGAGAGAATCCTATTGTGGACGTCATAATTCCGGCATATAAGCCTAAAGAATCTTTTATAAGGCTTATTGATATGCTCGAAAAACAGACGTATCCGATTAACAGAATAATAGTGATGAACACCGAGGAAAGATATTATTCGGAACTTATGTTTAATCATCCTCTGGAAAAAGCGTACGATAATATTCACGTTACGCATATTTCAAAAAGAGAGTTCAATCACGGCAGAACAAGAAGAGACGGCGTCTTAAGATCAGAGGCCGATATTTTTGTTATGATGACGGATGATGCCGTACCTAAGAATGAGGAGATGATTGAAAAGCTCATCAATCCCATTATTACAGGAAAAGCAGCGGCTTCATATGCAAGACAGGTTGCAAAGAAGAATTCCGGAGAAATAGAAAAATTTACAAGAAATTTCAATTACCCAAGAAAATCGAGGCTTAAAAGCGTATCTGATATAAATGAACTCGGAATCAAGACATATTTTTGCTCGAATGTCTGCGCGGCATATGACAGAGATGTGTATGAGAAACTTGGCGGATTCGAGGAATATGTAATATTCAACGAGGACATGATTTATGCCGCACACCTGATTAAGGCCGGATATAAGATAGCTTATACCGCCAGTGCGGAAGTAATTCATTCACATGATTACGGAAATATTACGCTGTTTAAAAGAAACTTCGATCTTGGTGTGTCACAGGCTGACTATCCCGATATATTTAAGAATATTTCATCTGTCGGCGAAGGAAAGAAGCTTGTATCAAAGACAATAGAATATCTTAAAAAAAGAAAAAAAGCTTATCTTATACCCAAACTTATCATAAACAGCGGATTTAAGTTTATGGGCTACAGATTAGGCCTTATACATGAGTTTTTGCCAAGATTCTTGCTAACGAAGTTTTCATCGCTTCCCGAGTACTGGATTGGCAAGGATGTTTACGAAAACAACAAAAAGATTAATTTCCATGCAGGATATGGTATAACGGAAACAGAGTATAAGGACGGCAGAATGGTACATAAGGCATCAAGCAATACCGACCCTTATAAAGAAACCGGCAGAAAATCAACTCTTCGTGATGAAATAAAGGTTCGTCCCAAGGATAAGATGATTGACCGTTCACATGCTGTTACAACCAACAGGGAAGTAGCTTGGAAGAGCGATAACGAGCCTGAAATAAAGACTGATAAAAAGGAAAACGATAAAGAAGAAACTAAATAAATTTTCTCCGACGGGAGGTGTTATTTATGAGTTCAGAGAATAAGAAAAAACCTAATAAAATTTTATCTGTTTTATGGATAATTCTTTTGGGAATTGTGTTCGGAGTGTGTGCAGGCGTTACATATACAGGTATTGCCATTGTTTCGAACAAACTTGTTGTTCCTGCGGTTGTAGGTGAAACTCCTTCCCAGACTACATTTACTCCGGGTCCTTCGGATCCTATAAAGCCCAATGACAAAGAAAACGATTTCCACGCCAAGATACCTGAAGAACAGGAAGAAATAATCGAAGAAGTTGAAGATATCGTTATGTCAAATGAAGGATATACGGTTGCGGAAGTAGCGGAAAACTGTATGCCCGCCATCGTATCAATCAATGTAGTCGGAGATTATGATTACAACGGATATAAATACGAGGGACAAAGTGCAGGAAGCGGTATTATCGTTGGTCAGTCCGATACTGAACTTTTAATTGCCACCAACTATCATGTTGTTGAAAACAACAAGACGATATCCATTAATTTCTGCGACGGAACAGATGCTCCCGCAACGGTTAAAGGCAAAAAGGTCTCAATGGACCTTGCTGTTGTAGCCGTTGATTTATCCGAGTTAAACGATTCAACACTCGGTAGTATAAAGATTGCAATTATCGGCAATTCCGATGAAACAAAGGTAGGAGAAGGCGTTGTAGCAATCGGTAATGCTTTAGGATACGGCCAGTCCGTAACCGCAGGTGTAGTAAGTGCACTTGACAGAGAAATCATTACTGAGTCCGGCGAACCCGGCAATTTCATTCAGACCGATGCAGCGATTAACCCCGGCAACTCCGGCGGTGCTCTCCTTAACATGAAGGGCGAACTCATCGGTATCAACTCCGATAAACTCTTCGGTAATGCGGTAGAAGGCATGGGATATGCAATCCCGATTAATGAAGCTGACCCCATTATCCGCGAGCTTATGAACAAGCAGCAGTTAACCGAATTACCCGAGGACCAGCAGTCGTACTTTGGTATTTCGGCAGTTGAAATAAATTCGACACTATATACAAACGAAGGTGCCGTTATTCCCAAGGGCGTTTATATTTCGGAAGTTGTTCCCGGCGGTACCGCCGATATGGCAGGACTTATGCGTGGCGACATCATTACCGAATTTGAAGGCGATTCCATTGTATCGATGGCTGAATTTAAAAAGTACCTTGCTTCATACGCAAAGGGCAGCAAAGTCCATATTACCTACGAAAGATACAACGGAACAGAGTATGAAGAGTTTACGATTGAAGTAACGCTTCAGGGCAAATAAAAGAGACTAATCAGGAGACAAGATGAACAACGAATACGAAGATATCTGTTCGGTCTGCCACAGAACCGAAAGTGTAGCGGGGAAAATGCTTAAAATGTCCGACTCACTTTGCATATGCATTGACTGCCTGCAAAAGAGCACAGACATGTTAAATCAATCCCCTTATAAGGATATGCTTGGAATGGATCCTGCCACCTTGGCCGGAATGTTTCCGGGAATGGGCGGCGTAAATCCTAACGAAGCACCGACAGGTATTAAAGAAAACAAAACTGAAGAAGAGGCAACAATCATAAAAGAAGCAGGCGAAGACGAGCCTGAAAAGAAGGAAGAAAAGAAGGACGATAAGCCTAAAGGTCCGGCTACTCCTCACGGTACATTTTTCTTAAATCTTAACGATTTGATGGGTGGAAATATCAATCCCAGAACTAAGATTAAGAAGAGAAATCCCGACGAGAAAAAAGAGCCCATTATCAAGCTTAAGGATATTCCTGCGCCTCACAAATTAAAGGCTAAGCTTGATGAATATGTAATAGGTCAGGAAGAAGCCAAAAAGATTTTATCCGTTGCCGTTTACAACCATTATAAAAGAGTCGCAACCGACACAATGGATGAGATTGAGATAGAAAAATCAAACATTTTAATGCTCGGTCCCACGGGCTGCGGTAAGACTTATATCGTACAGACTCTTGCGAAGCTTCTTGACGTGCCGCTTGCAATCGCTGATGCAACTGCACTTACCGAAGCAGGTTATATAGGCGATGATATCGAAAGTGTTGTAAGCAAGCTCCTTGCTGCAGCTGACAACGATGTGGATAAAGCAGAATGCGGTATTATCTTTGTCGATGAAATCGACAAGCTTGCAAAGAAGCCCAATACCAATCACCGCGACGTATCGGGTGAATCGGTTCAGCAGGGAATGTTAAAGCTTCTTGAAGGTGCTGAGATAGAAGTACCGGTAGGCGCTACCAGCAAGAATGCAATGGTTCCTATGACCACGGTTAATACGAGAAATATTCTCTTTATCTGCGGCGGTGCATTCCCCGATATGGAGGAAATCATCAAGGCACGTCTTACAAAGCAGGCAGGCATTGGTTTTAACAGTGAACTGAAAGACAAATACGATAAAGACAAAAAGCTTCTTCACAAGGTTACCACGGAGGATATCAAAAAGTACGGAATGATTCCCGAATTCGTCGGAAGACTTCCGATTATCTGCCCCTTGGACAGCCTGGATGAGGATGCACTCGTAGACATCCTAAAAGAGCCGAAAAATGCAATCTTAAAGCAGTATCAAAAGCTTCTTGAACTCGATGAAGTTAAGCTTATTTTTGATGATTCCGCATTAAGAGCCATTGCAAAGAAGGCAAAAGAAAAAGACACGGGTGCCAGAGCACTTCGTGCCATCATCGAAGAATTCATGCTTGATATTATGTATGAAATTCCAAAGGATGAAAACATTGGCACCGTAACCATTACCGGAGATTACATCGAAGGAAAGGGCGGTCCCATCGTAGAGATCAGAGGATAAATTAAAGCCGGAAGGATTTACCTTCCGGCTTTTTTATCGGAGCCCGGCTCGCGAAGCGTGCCTGGCTTTGTTTATGATAACGCCAGATGTGCGTTAGAGTAGTTCTTGTCCTTGGTAACATCTTCACCGAACCATTCCGGAGGAGTAAAGGATGTGGCTTCGTCCAAAGTCTCGAATTCGACTTCTGCAAATACCAAAGGTGCAAGTTCGCCTTCGAAAATATCTAACTCTATTGTGTAATTCTCATAAGGAATGAGATATCTTTTCTTTTTTATGATCTTTCCGTCAGCCTTCACGATAAGATGTTCGTAGGATTCTTTGTTAAGCGGGAGATTGTATTCTTCTCTCTCTAAAAAGCCTTTTCCCTTGTACGTGAGATAATATGTATCGTCTTCCTTGCGGACTCTTACAACGGGGTTTGTATTAAGGTAACCCTGTTCCAAACACTTAAAAGGATAAGCGCTTAAGTCGGGCATTTCTCTAATTTTGAATTTTCTTTCAATTTCTTTTCCCATAATAACCTCCAAAACCTGTTTAAATTATAAAAAACATAGATTTTTCTTGTCAAGAATGGGATAATAGTAACCGATAAATATTTTGGTGGACTAAAAATCGGAGGGGATTTTTTTGGATTATCAGTTATTTGTAAAAAACTTAAAAAAGCTTGCGTGCGTCGTATCGGTTAAAGTCAATCCCAACGGTACGCATTCAGAGCCCTGCATCGAGGCTGCAAACGATTTATATCTAAAGTCTGTAAATGTGGATCCGAAAGATTTTATTCCGGGTCGTCCTTATTATGAGTACATTTTACGTGACTATAATTTTGAGGCAATGACCGCAAGATGCATATTTGAAAACAGACTCATCCATGCGTATGTGAATGCTGAAAGATACAATTCGTGGATGGATATTTTTATGATGCCCCTGGTTTCCGACAGGGAAGATATCGGCTACAGTCTGTTCTCATATGATATGACTCCGAATGCGGAGGCCGACAAATTAAGCGATGTTACAGCGCAGACCGCCGCCCAGGTAATAAAGACCAGCGTAATGCTTCATGAGACATCGGATTTTAAGGCGGCAATGGGAGCGGTTATCGATGATATAAGGAAAGCATGCAAAGCCAACAGATGCTGCATTCTTTTGACGGATTTTAAAAACAGAACAGCATCCGTACTCGCACACAGTATAACACCCGGTGAAGACGCAAGAAGAATGGAAGACTATCTGGACGATGAATTCTTTAAAATCATCGAATCCTGGAGTGAACTTGTTGCCGGAAGCAACTGCTATATCATTCATGACGAAGCAGATATGGAAGAGTTAAAAAAGATAAACAAACTCTGGTACGATTCGCTTAGGATGGCGCATGTATCAAATCTTGTAATTTATCCGCTTCGAGCCAACAAAGAAACAATCGGATATATCTGGGCAACCAATTTTGATGTATCCGACACACTCAATATCAAGCAGATTCTCGAGATAACAACATTTCTTTTAGCAGCGGAAATAAACAATTATCTCCTGTATGAAAAAATGAAAACGCAGAGCATAATGGATTCTCTGACAAACGTTTTCAATCGTAATGCCATGAACAATATGATTACCGATATTGTAAACGGCGATTACGTAATCAAAAATCCGTACGGCGTTGCTTTTATGGACTTAAACGGTCTTAAAGCAATCAATGACAGTAAAGGTCATCTGGTGGGGGATCAGCTCCTAAAAGATGCGGCAGCACTTCTAAAAGAAAACTTCAAGGATGCTGATATTTACAGAGTCGGCGGAGATGAATTCCTCATAATCGTTGAGAACAAAAAAGAGGAAGAATTCAATGCGCTCATCGACAATATCAGAAAGCTGTCCGACGAATCGGACAGAATCAAATTCGCGATAGGAAGCTGTTTCGTGGATGCTTCGTTTGAAGTCAGAAAAGCTTTGCATATCGCGGACGAAAACATGTATAAGGAAAAAGAAAAGTTCTATGAGAATCACCCTGAATACAACAGAAGGGCTACCGATTTGGAGAGAAACTGTAATCCCAATTCCGAATACAGAAGAAGAATAACCGACTGATAAAAAACGGCATGCTTTGGCACGCCGTTTTTTGAGTATTTCTTTTAAAATATAAGCTTTTTATGATATAATATTCTTTTGTAAGGCGTAAAAAAGACGGAGGTAAATATGACTGAAGTAATCGATTTTCTTGAGAGTTTCAACTCGATAACCGTTATTATAAGACTCCTTTTGGCGGCTTTCCTCGGAGGCTGTATAGGACTTGAAAGAGAAAAATACAAGAGACCTGCAGGCTTCAGAACGCATATACTCGTGTGCCTTGGCGCCAGCATGACTTCGCTGATATCTTTGTACATAGTATTTAACATCGGAATTAACACGGATGCTGCGAGAATTCCCGCACAGGTTATTTCTGGCTTGGGTTTTCTCGGCGTCGGAACCATTCTTACCAAAGGCAGGGATCATATCGTCGGACTGACCACCGCGGCAGGCATCTGGGCTGTAGGTGCGATAGGCATCGCTACGGGCTTTGGTTTTTATGTCGGAGCTTGCACATGTACGGTTATAGTTCTTATAGCAACATCGGTTTTATACACACTTGAAAATGATAAAAAAGAACGCAGAAAAAATGTTGAAATATACATTGAATTAAGAGATGAAAACAAAGTAAATTCCTTCCTTAAGATACTTGAAAAAGATTTTAAGGCTAAGAATTTTATGGTTGTATCTTCAAGAAGCGGCCGTATGGATCATATCGGAATCGAAGCTATCTTTCCCATAAACGGAAGTGATGTGGGAGCCAATCTTCTGGATGATCTGGTTGCACTTGATGAAGTTATATATGCTATTGAAAGCGTACCCAAAAAACTTTCGTAAAGACGGATAAAAGAAATGAGCATAACCGAGAAATTTGATAACAAATCCGTACTCATCTGGGGCTACGGTATAGAGGGCAAATCCACAGAAGGTTTTCTAAAAAAATTCTGCAAACCTTCAAAGATAGAAGTATTCGAAGGAAAGCCTGAAGAATTGAATGAAGAAGGATACGATTTTATCATAAAAAGTCCCGGCATTCCCGGAGACTATCCCGATGAAAAATTCACTTCACAGACCGAACTTTTCTTGGAGGAGTTCAGAGACCGTGTGATAGGCATTACAGGTACTAAGGGCAAGAGTACCACGACCAGTATGCTTTATCACGTTCTTTCAAATCTTATTTCAAACAGAGTGGTTCTGGTAGGAAATATCGGTATTCCATGCCTGGATTATTATGAGGAAATGGCTTCGGATTCGCAGGCAATCGCGGTAATGGAGATGAGCTGTCATCAGCTTAACAACGTACGCGTATCGCCTCACTTTGCCGTATTTTTAAATCTCTACGAAGAACACCTGGATTATTACAAAACATTTGAAAAATATGCGCTTGCCAAAATGAACATCGGCAAGTACCAGGTTCCGGGCGATAAAATATTCGTGGGCGAAAGCGTACCGAGACTTAACATGCGCGGCCTTGAATACAGAATCCCCGAATTCGAAGAGCATAAATATGATTTAAAAATCCTCGGCCAGCATAATCAGTGGAACGCCGAATTTGTTAAGAAAGTTTGTGTCAGCGGGCTTAAATTAAACGAGGATGATACAATCACGGAGATTGAAAAATTCGAAGGACTTCCTCACAGACTTGAGTTTATCGGCAATGTCGACGGCATCGATTATTACGATGATTCGATATCAACCATCCCCCTTGCGACGATTAATGCATGCAAGAGTATTCCGAATATCAAGATTGCGATAATCGGCGGTATGGACAGAGGCATAGGCTACGAGGAACTGATTAAGTTCATAAAAGAAGCAAGAGACATCATATTCCTTTGTGCATACGCTACGGGCGAGAGAATCTACGAAGAAGCAGAAAGACCTTTTAACTGCAAAAAGGTCAAGGATATAGACGAAGCACTGGAAGTTGTTTTAAAGTATGCGGACTCCGGCGATGCTGTGGTACTTTCCCCTGCGGCTGCAAGCTACGGATATTTTAAGAACTTCGCGGAGCGTGGCGAATATTTTAAGAAAAAAATATTGGAGAATCAGGGCAAAGGCTAGATTCTTTTATGATTACCGTCAATTATTTATAAATGAAAGTGTATATTTATGATACCTGAAGATCCTTTTATTTTACTTAGTTTTGTAAACATGAAACTGCGTGACGAATACGGCAGCCTTGATGCACTGGCTGACGGACTGGACGTGGATGTTAACGATATAAAAAGCAGACTTGAATCTGTGGGTTTTAAGTACGATGCTTCACAGAATCAGTTTAAATAAGCATACTTATGGATATTTTTGAATTTGCCAAAGAACAGAATCTTAAAAAAGAAGCGCCCCTTGCAGGTAAGATGCGTCCGAGAACCATCGATGAGGTTGTAGGTCAGGAAGACATTTTAGGCGAGGGCAAAATGCTTCGAAGAGCGATAGAAGCAGACCGTATAGGTTCGCTTATTTTTTACGGTCCTCCGGGATGTGGTAAGACCACGCTTGCGAAAGTTATCGCCAATACGACACAGGCCGAGTTTAAGCAGCTTAACGCGACCATATCGGGCAAGAAAGATATGGAAGAGGTAGTTGAAGGGGCTAAAAAAGAACTTGCGTTTACGGGGCGAAAAACGATTCTTTTTATCGATGAGATACACAGATTCAACAAAGCCCAGCAGGATTTCCTTCTGCCTTACGTTGAAGACGGTACGATTACATTAATCGGTGCGACTACGGAGAATCCTTTCTTTGAGGTTAATAAGGCGTTAGTTTCGAGATCTAATATTTTCAGACTATCTCCTTTGTCAAAGGAGAATATCAAATCGCTTATTTTAACGGCGGTTACCGACTCCGACAGAGGCCTTGGAGCAATGAATGCAGTGATAGATGATGAGGCCGTGGAGTTTCTGGCAGATGTGGCCGACGGAGATGCGAGAGTGGCCTTAAACGGCATTGAACTGGCTGTTATGACCACACCGAGAGGCGAAGACGGCAAGATTCACATCACGCTTGACGTGGCAGGAGAATGCGTTCAGAAAAGAACACTTAAATACGATAAGGACGGAGACAATCATTACGATACGATTTCCGCTTTTATAAAAAGTATGCGAGGTTCAGACCCCGATGCCGCAGAGTATTATTTGGTCAGAATGCTTGAGGCGGGCGAGAGTGTAACATTTATTGCAAGACGTATGATGATTTTTGCATCGGAAGATGTCGGAAACGCAGACCCTATGGGACTTGTGGTTGCAACCAATGCTTCCCTTGCGGTTGAAAGAGTCGGACTTCCCGAAGCAGAACTTATTCTTTCACAAGCGGCAATTTATCTTGCATGTGCGCCAAAATCCAATGCCTGCACTGTTGCTTTGGAAGAAGCACACAAAGTCGTGGCAGAGACCGGCAACCAGCCGATACCTTTGCACTTAAGAGATGCACATTATCCCGGCGCCAAAGAATTGGGTCACGGTGTCGAATACAAGTATCCGCACCTATATGAGAATCATTACGTAAAAGAGCAGTATCTGCCTTATGAATTGAAAGATCTGAATTTCTACAAGCCCGGTGATTTGGGTTATGAGACGAAGATAAAAGAGCATTTTAAAAAGATTAAGAAAGATAAATAAAGAATAATTAAAATAAACCGGTATGAATTGTCATACCGGTTTTTAAATGTATTGCAAATTATCCGTTTAAAATACCGAATCATAATCGAAACTGAAATAATAATCACGAAGCTCATCATAATACGTATCATAATTATCTTTTGTCAGTTCGCCCGTGCCGTCGTAAATCCAGTTAAGAATCATATCGCTTGCGGCCTGACCGTGATGAGCAAGGTCTTTGTAGTTGTTTAAATCTTCGATTAATTCGTGCTGCATATAGAATGAATATACATGAATGTTTTCATGATCAAGGAGCAGGGAAGTAATATACTTTTCTGCTTCTATTTGTCTGTCGAGTTCGCCGAGTCTTTTATAATAATCAATGTAATAAATGCTGTAAGGTGTGTAGTAAAGATAGAACTCAACGTTGGGATTTTCGTCTGCAATGTCTGTTACATTCGCAGTAATATTCTCATACATAATCTGCTTTTCTTCGTCGGTCAGATGAACCTGAGTTTCTGCGGGAGTTACATTCTCACGAAAGTATGATTTTAACACAGCATCTTTTCCGTAGTTATAATCTGCGCTCCAGTTTGAATATGTATCCATTGAAGAGTAGTGTGCAGCTTCACCACGCCGGATTAATATGAGGGCCGCATCTACGATTGCATTCTTGCTGAATACATACTTCGTGTCGTTTAAAATAATATTGTCATAAAGATATGTAGGATATGAATCTGCTTCATAATCGCGATCATCCTTGGTATTAAAGAAACGGTTGCAGTCAAGTCCGCGTATTACCATTTTAAGATTGGGATTTTCTTTACATGCGGTTCGCACCAAATCGCCGACTTCGAGGTAACTTCCGCCCGAGAACGGAACCTTGATTCCCTTAGTGCCAAAGAGTGAATCCATTACAGACGGTCTCATGCACTCGGTCATTGAACTTCCTGTTATCATTGCGTCATAATCAAAATTCTTGACGATTCCGTCATTTAAATATCTCTGGTCTCTGTAAATATAGTTCTTTCCCTCAAGCGGTTTGTGATAATGGAAATAAGGATCCACGTAAACAACAAGTGCCGCGGGAAGCGATACCAAAATCACGAAAGCAATTATGAAGATTGTAAAGAATACTTTGCTCTTTTTCATCTGTAAACCTTTTTAGTTTAAAAGTTAAAATATAGGAACGTGCTTACTCCACTGATGGATAAGAAACTCCATACGAAGAAAACAATCGTAAATATCAAAGTGATTACATTAGGTTTAAACTTATCAAACATCTTTTTTGAATTGGGAAGGAAGATTGCTATAACAAACGATACAAGTAAGAAGCCCCAGGTAAGGAGATTCGGAATCTTTGCATCGATGTTTGTTAAAGCCATTAATTCAGACATCTCAGGTGTTTTAAATGCGCCGTGAATAATAGGGTCGACTACAAGACCTGCAGCACCCGTATTAAATGTAAATGCTTTCTTTAAGACGAAGAGCGCGTTGCCGATACTTTCTCCCCTAAAGAACACCCATGTGATGTTTACAAAGAAGAATGTAATAATCCACGATATTCCGCGCGAAATATACTGAACAGGATTGGCGATTTTTTTATCGCCGATAATATCTTTTATGAGCCTTGTTATAATCACGAATACGCCGTGAAGAACGCCCCAGAGGATGAATGTCCAGCCTGCACCGTGCCAGAAACCGCTTAAAAGAAATACGATGAATACATTAATATATGTACGTACTCTGCCTTTTCTGTTGCCGCCAAGAGGGATGTAGACATATCTTGTGAAGAAACGTGTAAGCGTCATATGCCATCTGTCCCAGAATTCGGTGATTGTGACGGACTGATAAGGCGAATTAAAGTTTAATGGAATGTCGATATTAAACATCTTCGCGAGGCCCAAAGCCATATCGCAGTAGCCCGAGAAATCAAAATATATCTGGAAGGTATATGATAAAATAACCACCCATGCGGAAAGGAAGGTTAGCCTTTCGGGTGCCACATATCCGTAATTAACCACGCTTCCGAACACATCGGCCAAAAGAACTTTCTTTGAAAGACCAATCGTGAACATAAATATGCCTTTGGTCAGATTGTCGAAATTAAGCTTCTTTTTGGATTCATCGAGAAACTGTCCGATCATTTCGTCGTGAGTTACAATAGGTCCGGCGATAAGCTGGGGGAAGAATGCAACAAACGAAGCATAGTATATAAACTTGTATTTGCCGACCTGACCTCTGTAGGTGTCGACTATAAAAGAAATTTGCTGGAAAGTAAAGAAACTGATTCCGAGGGGCAGCAGGATATGTAAAAGACCGATATCACTCTTAAATACATGATTAACCGTATCGATAAAAAAGTCCGTATATTTGAAAAATCCGAGGATTCCAAGGTTCACCGCTACGCCGGCAATCATTAAGCCCTTACCGCTCCCACCTTTTTCGCGAAGTTTCCCTATATAAACATAGCAGAAATAATTGATTAATATGCTCGCTATTATAATAAAAAGATACCAGTAGTTGAAATATCCGTAGAACCACAAAGACATTCCGAAGAGGAAGCACTGCGCCACAATGCGGAGTTTAAAGCGGTTTAAAAGAAAGTATCCCAAAAGGCACAAAGGAATAAATATTAGTATGAAAATATATGAGTTAAAAAGCATTGCGCCCTCCGAAAATACACAGGCAGGCAATTTTTTGCCCGCCGACAATAATATTTTAAAAAAGTTATAAATAAAAAGCAATATAGGGGTTGAAAGAAAATTCCAAATATTATAGAATATGTCTAATATTTTTATTTTTGAGACAGAAAAGTGACTAGTGGACACTCAATTTGTACGAGGTAAAAAATGAGCGAAACCATGAAAGAGCTGCTTATCAAGCAGCGCGACAGTGTTTTAAATAAAGTGTTGGGGTACACATTTTTGGTTGTGGCAGTCCTTGCGCTGCCGGCGGCGATTTTGGTGAGCCCCTTTTTTATTATAGGTATTGTGGCCGGCGGAGTCGCTTCGTTCTTCGTATATTTTAGAAGAATGTCCGTAGAATACGAGTACACATATCTTGACAAAGAGATAAGAATCGACAGAATATACAATACCAACAGCAGAAAACAGGTCGATACGATTGATTTAAATAAAATGGAGATTCTCGCCGTAAAAGGAAGCGACGCTTTAAGAGGCTATGCCAACAGACAGGCAGCGGTTTCCGACTACAGCGCAGGAGAGGATACTGACGAAACCAAGGTTTACGAGCTCTGGTACAACGGCAAAAGAAAGATTTTTCTTTCGCTAAACGATGATTTCATGTCGCCTATCGTCAGATTTTATCCGCAGAAAGTCAAAAAATCGTAATTTATTACGGTCACTATAAAATTTATATAAATAAGGAGGATTAGTAATGGGTACAATAGTCAAGGAAGGAATTACTTTTGATGATGTCTTATTGATTCCGGGATATTCACAGGTTATACCTAATCAGGTGGATATTTCGACATATCTTACCAAGACCATCAAGCTCAACATTCCCATGATGAGTGCGGGAATGGATACCGTTACAGAAAGCCGTATGGCAATTGCAATGGCAAGACAGGGCGGTATCGGTATTATTCACAAAAACATGTCTATTGAAGAACAGGCCGAAGAAGTCGACAAGGTAAAAAGATCAGAAAACGGCGTAATCACCGATCCGTTTTCACTCTCACCCGAGCATACATTGGCAGATGCTGATGCTTTGATGAGCAAATTTAAAATTTCAGGCGTACCCATTACAGAAAATAAAAAATTAGTCGGTATCATCACGAACCGTGACCTTAAGTTCGAAACCGACATGACCAAGAAAATCAAAGAGTCCATGACCAGCGAAGGCCTGGTTACAGCAAAGGAAGGCATCACTCTTGACGAAGCCAAGAATATTCTTGCCAAGGCCAGAAAAGAGAAACTTCCGATTGTAGATGACAATTACAATCTTGTCGGACTCATCACCATAAAAGATATTGAAAAGACAATTAAATATCCCTTATCCGCGAAAGACGAACAGGGAAGACTTCTCTGTGGCGCAGGTGTTGGAATTACAGCCAATGTTCTTGACAGAGTTAAAGAACTTGTAAGCGCAAAGGTTGACGTTGTAGTACTTGATTCCGCACACGGACATTCCGAAAACGTTCTTAAATGCTTAAGAATGATCAAAGAAAATTATCCCGATCTTCAGGTTATTGCAGGAAACGTAGCAACCGGAGAAGCTTGCAAGGCATTAATCGAATCCGGCGCTGACTGCGTAAAGGTTGGTATCGGACCCGGATCGATTTGTACAACACGTGTCGTATCAGGTATCGGCGTTCCTCAGATTACAGCCATTATGGACTGCTACGAAGTTGCCAAGACATACGGAATACCCATTATCGCAGATGGCGGTATCAAGTATTCGGGTGATATGACCAAGGCAATTGCAGCAGGTGCTAACGTATGTATGATGGGTTCAATCTTTGCAGGATGTGACGAAGCACCCGGCGAATTCGAAATATTCCAGGGAAGAAAGTTCAAAGTTTACAGAGGCATGGGTTCCATCGCAGCTATGGAAAACGGCTCAAAGGACAGATACTTCCAGACAGACGCAAAGAAGCTTGTTCCTGAAGGCGTTGAAGGAAGAGTAGCATACAAGGGCAGACTTGAAGATACCGTATTCCAGTTAATCGGTGGTTTAAGAAGCGGTATGGGTTACTGCGGTACGGCTTCCATTGAGGAACTTAAGACAAACGGAAAATTCGTTAAGATTTCCGCAGCGTCATTAAAAGAAAGCCATCCTCATGATATTCATATCACCAAGGAAGCTCCGAACTATTCATCCGGAATGTAAGTTAAAAGAACTAATCATAAAAGAGGCGCGGGAGAAAAAAACTCCCGCGCCTGTTGTTGACAATGAGGGTTTATGAACAGCATAGCAGTTTTAATCGTAAACAGCATATTACTCGGTATAGGACTTGCAATGGATGCGTTCAGCGTATCGATTGCAAACGGTCTTAATGAACCCAAAATGAAAAAAAGTAAATTCTTTTCGATAGCGGGAGTATTTGCTTTCTTTCAGGCACTGATGCCTTTAATCGGTTGGATCTGCGTTCATACGGTTATAAAATATTTTAAGATATTTGAAAAATTTATTCCCTGGATTGCACTTATTCTTTTGGTGTTTATCGGAATGAAGATGATTATCGAAGCCGTAAGAAATAACGGAAAAGAAGAGGTTGCCGGAGTACTTACTATAAGACTTTTAATCGTTCAGGGAATTGCAACTTCGATAGATGCTCTCTCTGCCGGATTTACGATTGCCGAATACGGAATATTTTCGGCTCTTTTATGCGCAGGAATTATTTCTGTGGTGACTTTTATCATTTGTATAGCTGGACTACTAATCGGCAAAAAGGTCGGAGACAAATTATCGACCAAGGCACAAATTTTCGGCGGAATAATTCTTATCGGAATAGGGCTGGAAATATTTGTGTCAGGTATGATAAAATAAGCGGGCACGGCTCAAATTAGTTTAATTAGAAATATCACAGATTAGAATAAATGGAAACAAAAACAAGAATAGACAAAGAATTATTTAAGAAAACATGCCTTCTTGCGATTCCGATTATGATTCAAAACGGAATCGGCAATGCCGTAGGACTTGTCGACAACTTAATGGTCGGAAGCCTCGGTACGGAAGCAATAGTTGCTGTCTCGATAGCGGGACAGCTTATGTTTGTTTTCTGGCTGGCATTATTCGGTGCGCTTTCGGGCCCCGGAATTTACGGTGCCCAGTATTACGGCAACGGAGATATAAAAGGCGTACAGGACGTATTCAGAATTAAATTCTGGATGGCGATATTCGTAGGACTTCTCGGAATACTTATATTCTTTAATTTCGATACCGCTTTGATAGGACTTTATATGAAAGGTCAGTCCGAAGAAATTGATGCGGCATTAACTTTATCTCTTGCAAAAAATTATTTAAGAATAATGCTTCTCGGCATTCCGTTTATCGTGCTAACACAGGTTTATGCAACGAGTTTAAGAGAAACCGACGAGAGCTTTAAACCCATGGTTGCGGGTGTTATTTCCGTATTGGTGGATGTTCTGTTTAACTATCTCTTAATCTTCGGTAAATTCGGATTTCCGAAGCTCGGAGTGGAAGGCGCTGCTTATGCAACTGTGATTGCAAGAGTGGCAGAGTTTACGGTGCTTGTAGTCTGGGCACATTTAAGAAGCAAAAAGCATATTTTCCTCAAAGGTCTTTATAAAAGGCTTTTCGTGCAGAATACTGCAATGATTAAGCCTATCCTAAGGAAGAGCGTACCCATCATGTTAAACGAGTTTTTATGGGCGGGTGCGATTGCTTTTATGACCACATGCTATTCAAGAAGAGGTCTGGATGTACTTGCGGGAATGAATATTTCCAATGCCATCTGCAATCTTTTAAATGTTGTATTTATTGCACTCGGAAACGCCGTAGGTATTGTCATCGGACAGATGCTCGGTGCGGGAGAATTCAAAAAAGCCAAGGATTCATCGGTTACGCTTATGTGGTTTACCGCCGCTTGCTGTCTTGGATTAACGGTTGCTTTAATAGCACTGTCAGGCTGGTTTCCGAAGCTTTACGATACCACGGAATCATCGAAGCACATGGCTACGGTGTTTATCATAATAACCGCGATTTTCTTCCCTTTGCAGGGCTTCTTAAACTCGATGTATTTTACGCTTCGAAGCGGAGGAAAAACAGTTATCACGTTTATATTTGACTCCGTCTTTTCATGGACTGTATGCGGAACATGTGCATTTATACTTTCGCGCTATACCAATATGCACATCTTCGGAATTTACATATGCGTACAGGCGCTTGATTTTATCAAGGTTATAGTCGGATATATAATGATTAAAAAAGGAATATGGATTTCTAATCTTGTGGCAACACAGGAAAATGAATAAATGAGAAAATAAAAAAAGCTAGAACAGGAGACATGAAATGAGTTGGTTTATTTTTGCATTAATTGCAACCATCGGCTGGGGATGCGCAGACCTTTTTTACAAAATGGGTACTGATGAAACAGACAAGCATTCTCATTTGAAAATCGCGGTATGGGTTGGACTTGTAATGGGAATAGTAGCATTTATACTGCTTCCGTTTTCAGAGAGCGGCTTTAACGTTAAAAGCCTCGTTGTAAACGCTATTAAGTACACACCTGCATCACTTGCATACATCATATCCATGGTAGTCGGATATGCGGGATTAAGATATCTTGAAGTATCTATTATCTCTCCGATACAGAATGCTTCGGGAGCTTTTTCCATGATTGCAATGATGATATTTTTCCTTATTACAGGAACCATCAATGACGATCTCGGTGATTTTTCGGCATTAAACATTATCGGAACAGTTATTATTGTTCTCGGAGTGGTTGCTCTTGCGATAGTTGAAAACAGGCTTTCGAGAAAAGAAGAATTAGAGACTGCCAAATCCGATGAGGAAAAGAAAAAGAAGAGAAAATATCAGTTCGGAGCACTTGCACTTTTATTCCCGATAATTTACTGCCTGTTCGATACAATCGGAACAGCAGCCGACGGAATCATCCTTGATGAGGAAACAGGTTTAGGGCTTGGTGAAATAGATGTGCTCATCCTTTACGGGCTCACATTCCTTCTTGCAGGTATAGTCTGCTATATCTATATGCTTATCAAAACAAAAAAAGCATACAATCCTTTTGCTATTTCAGAATTAACAACCAAGGGTTCGGCTGCCTGCTTTGAAGAATTCGGACAGATCTTTTATGTATTTGCAATGGCATCAAAACCCATGCTTGCCGCTCCGATGGTGGCTTCATACTGTATCGTATCCGTAATTCTTTCAAGAATCTTCCTAAAAGAGAAGCTAAAGGCAAGCCAGTACGCATGCGTTATCGCAGTTATTGTCGGAATCGTGATACTCGGTATCTCAGAAGGCATAGGAGAAATGGAATAGGAAAAAGCCTTGTTTTAAAACAAACACGGTAAAAGTTAAATCACAATTTAACTTTCTTTAAATCATAATAAGCTTTTAAAGACCGGTACAATCGTGAATAAGCGAAAATGCCGGTCTTTTTTTATTTTGAAAAATGCCTTATATATTATATTTTTTAGTTAAAATTTACTTAAAAAGATGTTATAATTTTGATATGTGCGGGAGGTTAATATATGTTCAATATTCATGATGAAAAAAGGGATGCCCTTATGCTCAACAAATCCTTTGGCAAGAAAGGATATGACTGGTGGTGGCATTCATTTACTGCGCTTGATGCGGCTACAGGAGAAGAGAAGGCATTTTTTATCGAGTTTTTTGTAATTAATCCAAAGTACGGGAAGAAATATCCCGTGTTCGGACAGACACAGGGCGGGGGAAGCAAAAACGAAAAGCCCTCATATGTCATGATCAAGGCCGGCTGCTGGGGCGAAGAGCATGTTCAGCTTCACAGATTCTACGGCATCAAAAAGGTCATTATCAGACCCGGTACTCCTTTTATAATCAAAGCGGGCAACTGCTTTTTAAGCGAAAATGAAACCTGTGGTATCGTAAAGGTATCAAAGGGCGGTGCCTCGCGCCATCCGGAATGGATGTGTGATGCAGGCGAAATCGAATGGAAAATCAATATCGAAAAACAGATTTCATATAATGTCGGATATGGCGCAGGCAAGATAATGCGTGAGCTTCAGGCATTTGATATGTACTGGCATGCGGAAGGAATGAAGACTAAGTACAGCGGAACCATTAAGTTTAACGGCAGGGAATACAATGTTATACCCGATAAATGCTTTGGATACGCTGACAAAAACTGGGGCAGGGACTTTACATCGCCCTGGCTTTGGCTTTCATCCAACAATCTGTACTCAAGAGTCAAAAAACAGCAGTTGGAGAATAGTGTTTTTGACGTAGGCGGCGGAAGACCAAGAGTATTCGGAATTGCTTTGGACGGCAAACTTTTAGGAGGTCTTTTCCACGAAGGCAGAGAGTATGATTACAATTTCTCAAAGCCCTGGAGTCTTTCCAGACAGCGTTTCACCTGCAATGAAACCACGGACAAGGTTATCTGGAAAGTATGGCTTGAAAATAAAAAGAGCCTTTTGCAGATAAATGTTGTCTGTCCCAAAAAAGAAATGCTTTTTGTAAACTATGTTGCGCCCGACGGTTCGAAAAAGCATAACCGCCTTTGGAACGGCGGTACCGGCAAAGCAATACTCAAATTATACGAGAAAAAGAGGGAGGGTCTTGAACTTGTAGATGTAATCGAAGCCAGAAATGTTGGCTGCGAATACGGAGAGTACTGCCAACAGTAAAAACAAAAGGAAGATTTTTATATATTAAGGGAGGTTACATATGGGCAAGACAGTTAATGATGTCATTAACATGATCAAAGAGAACGGAATCGAAATGGTCGATTTTAAAATGGTGGATATCAACGGTAATTACCGCCACGTTACCATTCCGGCTACAGGCTTTGATGAGAGTATTATGAAAAACGGTATCGGATTTGATGCATCAAACTACGGTTATGCGGTAGTTGAAAAATCCGACATGGTATTTATCCCGGATCCGGATACGGCATTTATCGATCCTTTCTGCGATATCCCTACACTTTCGATGACGGGTAATGCGATGATTATTGATTATCCGAACAACAGACCGCTTAAGCAGTATCCGAGAAACATCATCAATTCTGCAATCGATTATTTAAAGAGTACCGGTATAGCCGATACTATGAATATTCTTCCCGAATTTGAATTTTATCTTTTTGACGAAGTCACATGGGAAGTATCACATAATGCGGTTTCATACGAAATCGATATGGCACAGGCACCCTGGAACGGCGCTTACGAAGGCCAGGGAAATGTCATCAGGGAACAGAAGGCATATCATATCGCAAAGCCTCAGGATACAAGCTTTGAAGCCAGAAGCGAAATGGTTCTTGAGATTGAAAAAGCAGGAATACCTGTGAAATATCATCATCCCGAAGTAGGTGCCGCAGGACAGTTTGAAATTGAACCCAAGCTAGGCGAACTTTCGAAAATGGCCGATGCTACGGTTTTGATTAAATACATCATCAGAAATGTGGCTGCAAGATACGGCCTTTCCGCAACATTTATGCCCAAGCCCGTATACGGCGAGGCAGGAAGCGGAATGCATGTTCATATGCTCCTCCTAAAAGACGGCGAACCTGTATTTTCAGATGACAACGGTTATTCACATTTAAGCGAGACGGCTCATTATTTTATGGGCGGTATTTTAAAACACATTGCTTCTTTATGTGCAATCACAAATCCTTCAACCAATTCCTTCAAGAGACTCACACCCGGATTTGAAGCACCTGTAACTGTAGGATATGCAACAAGTAACAGAAGTGCGGTTATAAGAATCCCCGCTTACGCCAAGGCTCCGGAATTAAGAAGATTTGAGTTAAGAAACCCCGACGCGACATGTAATCCTTACTTCGCATATGCCGCAATTTTGATGGCAGGTATCGACGGTGTGTTAAACAAGATCGATCCTCACGCTAACGGCTGGGGCCCTTACGACTGCAATCTTTTCAATCTTCCCGAGGAAGAAAAGGCAAAACTCACGGGTCTTCCCACATCTTTGGACGAAGCGCTTGAAGCTCTTTCTAAAGACAATGATTATCTTAAGGCCGGCGATGTATTCCCCGCAGAGCTTATTGATAATTTCATAAAGGTTAAAAAGGCTGAATGTGCAGGTATCAACAAGATACCTCATCCTGCCGAATTCGACCTTTATTACAATGTTTAGTTACATACAAATGGGTTTGTATTGAGGTTTTGCAATGATAGGAAAGAAAAAAATTATCGGTTTGTGCATATCGGCTGTTCATACGGGATTTAAGTCCGATTTTGTCAAAATGCTTAACGAGGAAATAGTCAGGGAGAATTTCAAACTGATTGTTTTCAATAGTCTTTTGAGCGTTTACGACGGCAGTATTTATGATTCGGGCGCATCCAGCGTATACAATATCATCAACTATGATATTCTTGACTGCCTTATTATTTTTGACAGGGGACTTGCGAATAAACAGAGCGGTTCCGAACTTATATCAAAGGCCAGGGAAAAGAATGTTCCGGTGATTTTAATTAATTCCGAAAACGAAGGATGTTTCTGCGTTTCGGACGATTACAAAACCTCTTACAAAAATCTTATAAGACATGTTATCAGGGATCACGGCGCCAAGGATACTTTCTTTATGGGCGGATACAGATGGGATCCCGATACGCTTGACAGACTTGCATGTTATAAAAAAGCTTTAGGCGATGAAAACATCAACTTTGACGACAGTATGGTCGGATACGGAGAGTTTAAAGATACCACGGCATGTGAGGAAGTCGACAGAATAATTCGTGAAAGAAAGAAACCGCCCGAAGCGATTTTCTGCGCCAACGATATTATGGCGATTGCGGTTTGTACAAAGCTTAAAAAACTCGGATATAAAGTTCCCGAAGATGTTATTGTAACAGGCTATGACGGTATTGAAGAGGGTAAATATTTTATCCCCAATATAACGACTGTCAGACGAAATATTGAAGGCGAGGCACTTGCTTGTGCGAATATTTTACGAGAGATTTTTTCAGGCAAAGCAGAGAAGAGAATTGTAAAGATTCCGTACAAGGTAATTTACAACGAATCCTGCGGATGCCCTAGCGAAGAAGATTTCTCCGACTACAGGGAAAGAATGGCTGAATGCATGCGTATAAACAGGGATTTCTCATCACATGAATCCTATGTTTTTGCGGGTGCGGATAAATTCCTTATGTGCGAAAATCTTCCCGAAATGCTCGATGCACTGGTTAATTATAATTTAGGCGACAAATCGTATCTTTGCATCAGATCGATGCTTTTTGAATCGCTTAACATTATGTATCAGAGCAATCTTGATATAGACCATTCGAATGAGTACATCATCCTTTCTTCAGAGAGCAAGGAAGAATTCGGGCTCATGGAAGATGACCTTAAAATGATTGTTCCCGATGCGGAAGAATGGCTAAAAGATGAGACCGTATTCGTGGTTAATTCACTTTATGTTGAGGACTATCAGTACGGACTGTATTTTTATAAAACAAGCGATATCGGATACATGGCAAACCGTGTAAACAGAATGTCGAGAGCCTTAAACCTTTCGTTTGGAACCATCTATACCAGAATGATTCAAAAAGGCATGCAGATGGAACTTGAACAGGCTGCATTCCTTGATCCGATGACGCAGATTTCAAACCTTAAGGGACTTGAAAAATGGTTCAATGAATTTTCCGGCAAAACGGAAAGTCACCTTAGCGCATTTGCGATGGCCATTTTTAAACTCGATAAATACAAATACATTTACGAGAATTACGGAGTAGGCGAAATAGAAGATGTAGCCGGACTTATTGCGAGAGCATTTTCCAAAAATTCCGGCCGTAAAAAATTCATCGCACGTATCTCCGATGATGAATTTGCGGTAGTGGATTACACCGAAGATTTAAACGATCCCGAAGAAGCTAAGAATATTTTAAACGAAGAAGTTAAAACATTACTTGAGTCTGTCGAAAGCCACAATCCTGCGAAGTACAAGGATTATGATTTAGAGTTAAACGTTGGATACACCATCGAAGGCAAAGGCTGGGATTCGGACCTTCGTTCCGTGATGCGACTTGCATACGGCGAACTGTATCTTAACATTCTTCATGACAAGAGAAAGAATTATCTTGAGGATGCACTTTCAGAAGACTCAAAAGATCATTACGACGATTTGATGCTTGTCTTAAACAAGAAGCTTTTAACATATCATTTCCAGCCCATCGTCGATGCGGTTACAGGCGAAATATATGCGTACGAAGCACTGATGAGAACATCCGGCGGAGTGGATATTTCACCGCTTGTACTCTTACAGGCTGCAGCAAAATATAAAAAGCTTTATGAACTCGAAAAGATGACGCTTTTCGGAATAATGGATTATTACGTAGAGCATTTTGATAAATTCAAAGGCAGAAGACTTTTTATCAACAGTATTCCCGGTCATTTCTTAAATGACGAAGACTTTAAACTCTTCACTGAAAAATACAGGGATTACATTAAGTACTGCGTATTTGAAATCACAGAGCAGAATTCGATTTCCGACGGTGAACTCTTTAAGATTAAAACACTGACCGTGGATGATATGAGCGGACAGCTTGCCGTAGACGATTACGGTTCGGGACAGAGTAACATTCAGAATCTTTTACGATATACACCTAACATCGTTAAGATCGACAGATTCTTAATCAAGGATATAAGCAGAGATTCGAACAAGCAGCTCTTTATCAACAACATCATCGAGTTTGCAAAATTAAACGATATGCGAGTTGTAGGCGAGGGCGTTGAGACCGAAGAAGAATTAAAGGCTGTGACAGAATACGGCGTGGATTATATTCAGGGATTTTATACCGCGCGCCCGAAGTCCGAACCTTTGGACGAACTTCCCGACGAGATTTCAAAGCAGTTTGAAAACAGCGGTAATGATGATAAAAAAGCGGAAAAAATATTTTAAAAGGGGAAAATTATGGCAAAAGGAAACAATCAGAAATTCAAGCTGATTTATCTGATTAAGATACTAGAGAGGCTGACGGATGAGGAGCATTCCTTGACTATGTCTCAGATTATAAGTGAGCTTGAAAGCTACGATGTATCCGCTGAAAGAAAAAGCGTTTATACGGACCTCGAAGCACTTAGGGAACTCGGTTATGACGTAATCGGCGATGATTCGGGAAGATACTACGGTTATTTTTTAGGAGAAAGAACCTTCGAACTCGCAGAATTAAAGCTGCTCGTAGATTCTGTTTCGGCATCAAAATTTATCACGGATAAAAAGAGTAAAGCGCTTATCAAAAAACTCGAGAGTTTAACGAGCACTTACAATGCAGGCAAGCTTGAAAGACAGGTTGTGGTCGGCGACAGAGTTAAGACGATGAATGAAAGCATCTACATCAATGTCGATATGATTCATACCGCAATAGCCGAAAACAGCCAGATAAGATTCAGATATTTTAATTACAATGCGAAAAAAGAAATTGAGTACAGAAGAGACGGTGAATTCTATTATGTATCGCCCTGGGCTCTTATCTGGAGCGATGAGAATTATTATCTGATTGCATACGATTCGCAGGATGAAAAGATAAAGCATTTCAGAGTCGACAAGATGAACAAAATGAGTCTTGTTGAAGCAAGAAGAGAAGGAATGTCTGAATTTAAAAAGATCAATGTTTCCGAATATTCAGGAAGAGTCTTCGGAATGTATTCAGGCAGAACGGAGAGAGTAAAAATGGAGTTTGACAACGAACTTTCCGGTGTCGTTATCGACAAGTTCGGAAAGGACGTAAATATAGTCAAAACAGGCGCAAAGAAATTCCTTGTAATCGAAAACGTCAATGTCAGCAAACAGTTTTTCGGATGGGTTTTCGGACTCGGAGAGGGCGCCAAAATCATCGGACCGCAGAACGTTGTGGATGAGATGAACGAAGAAATGATGAAAAGACTAGGATTGGAGAAAAAATGAGATTAAAAGAACTTGAAGTATACGACAATATAATTATTCAGCCGCACGATAATCCGGACCCCGATGCACTCGCATCCGCATTCGGACTCTACACATACTTTTCTTCGCTTTTTGGAAAAAAAGTAAGAATTGTATACAGCGGAAGAAGTCAGATTCAGAAATCCAATCTGGTTTTAATGATTAACGAATGCGGTATTCCGATAGAGTATGTCGAGAAAGACACCGATTTCGGCGATGCGCTTTTAATAACAGTCGACTGTCAGCACGGTGAAGGAAATGTAAGCAATCTGACCGCATCGACGATAGCAATTATCGACCACCATCAGGGAACCGGTGTCGGTGATTTCAGAGAGGTTGCACCTTACCTTGGCAGCTGTTCGACGCTTATCTGGTCGATGATGATGAAGGAAGGATTTTTCATCGATGACAACATAAAACTCGGAACGGCTTTCTACTACGGACTTATGACTGATACGGGTAATTTTATGGAAGTCAGCCACCCTCTTGACCGAGATATGATTGACTCCGTTAAATATTCCAAATCACTGGTAAAACTGTTTACAAATTCGAACATTTCGCTTCCCGAATTAAAGATTGCGGGACAGGCTTTAATTCATTATGATTTCAACGAAGAACACGAATATCTGATAGTATATTCCGAACCCTGCGATCCGAATATTCTCGGCTTCATCAACGATCTGGCGCTTCAGGTTGACAAAGTTAAAGTATCGGTTGTTTACAACGAAATGAGCGCGGGATACAAATTATCCATCAGAAGCTGTACCAAGGAAGTTAAAGCTAATGAACTCGCGGATTATCTGACGGAGAATATAGGCTCCGGCGGCGGACATGTGGAAAAATCCGGTGGCTATATCGACAAAGATCTCTACGTAAGAAACTTCAACGAACTCGAAATGGATGAGTATTTAAGAGACAGACTCGACAGATATTTCGCAAACAGCGAAATCATATATGCCAAGGATTACGAGATATCGCTTGAGGGCATGAAGAAATATGTCAAGAAGCCGATTATCCGCGGATTTGTCGATTTGTCTGAACTTCTTCCTGTCGGCACACCGATTACCATAAGAACCATTGAGGGTGATGTTGATATCGAAGTTGACGGCGATTTTTATATCCTCATCGGATTTAAAGGTGAAGTATGGCCGATAAAGAAACAGAAGTTTTTCGATACCTATCAGATACTCGAACAGGAGTATGAATTCAAGGGAGAATACGAGCCCGCGATACATATTAAAAATGAGGGCAGGGTTTTAAATCTTGTATCTCACGCAAAGGCCTGCATCAATCATGATACTTCAAGCGTTTACGCAAAAGAATTACGTAAGATTGAAAAGGTATTTACCGCATGGGATGAAGAGAGCTACTACCTCGGAAGACCCGGAGATTTCCTTGCATGCAGAGAAGACGATCACAAAGACATTTATATCATTGAGAGAGATATTTTCTTTAAAACTTATGACCCTGTAGAGGCAGTCTAAAAACATTATTTACAAATTAATTTTTTAAGAGTAAAATTAGCGTCACAACGAAGAGTTGTGGCGCTTTTTGGTTTCGGTGTCCGGCTCCCGAAGGGTGCCTGGCTCTGATTGATTCTTTAACAAAAAGCATATCTTATTTTTTCCCATTTAAACAATTTAATCTGTCGGAATTTAGAGGATAAAACTATGGTTAAAAATGGTGAACTTATCGGCAGATACAGGGTTGAAAGTATTATCGGAAGCGGCGGTATGTCCAGAGTATATAAGGTTAAGGATATGCGTGTCGGAACATACCTTGCGATGAAAGAAATTCTCCTAAAAGATGCGACCTTTCTAAACGCGGGATACGCCGAAGCTTTTGTTTTAAAAAATGTAAATCACCCTGCACTGCCTCGAATCGTGGATATTTTAAGAACCGAAAATTCATACTGCGTTGTGATGGATTTAATTGACGGTTTAAATCTTGAAGAATATGTGAAAAAGTACGGAGGTTTCAGTGAAAGTGAAGCTATTAAAATAGGTAATACAATTCTTGACTGTCTCATATTTCTTCATTCTAAAAAGATACTTTACCGTGACTTAAAACCGTCGAATATTATGCTTACGAACAATAACGAAATTAAGTTAATTGATTTTGGTATTTCTTTTTCATTTGAGAAATCAGAAAACAATATGGCAAGCAAAAACTTTGCACCACCTGAACAGCTTATCGGAAAAGATGCGGGTGTTGCGGGAGATATTTATTCTTTTGGTGCGACACTTAAATACATATTAAAAAAAGAACCCTCGCCCGGAATGGTTCTATTTATAAACAGGTGTCTTAAAACTAATCCGAATGAAAGATATAAAAGTGCGGATACTGCGCTTAAAGCATTAAAAAAAATTAAAAATGTAAATGAAAAAGAAGTGAAAAGATTAAAGAGGATTGTGGGAAAAAATCTTTTCTTTTTACTTATGTTTTTTGTATCAATAACAGGCATTTTTCTATGCACGAAAGTTAAGTCGAAAAGATTGGATTATGAAGCTCTTGTTAAGGGCGCATGTGATTCACCTGATTCAAATGAAAGAAAAGAAAATCTTTTAAAACTTATAGAAAAAGAACCGTGCAGTGAATGGTATTTACGTCTTTTGGATGAATATAAAAACGATTATGTTTTCGATGATTTTGAAAGCAAGGAAATTGAAAAACTACTCGAAAGAGATGAAAAGAAATTAAAAGAGAACGATTTAAAAACAATATGCGAGAGTATCGGACGGATTTATCTATTTTATTACAAAGACATGAATGATGAAAATGATAATTACATTCAAAAAGATCTTAATGATGAAAATGAAAACTATATTCGGGCGACATACTGGTTTGACAAAGCATCAGTTGATGAAAGAGACAGAGATGTTTATGCAAGAATCGGTCATTTTTTATCGGAAATACAGATGATGATTTTAGAAGGGAAGGATGCCGGGATGTATGCAAAATATTATTCCGATTTAAGTGAAATATTAAACGATGTATCCCAAAAAGAAGGTGTTGTAAGAATAGAAGTTTATTCGTTATTCGCAGATTCAATCCTTGCATACGGTGCGGACTTTTACAGGGAAGGAATAAGCATTGATGAAATGAATAATAAACTTGAGGTTATCGAAAAAATCTTAAACGAAGAAAACGGCGGTAGGAAATTTGAAAAAGAAAAAGAAGGAATTTTAAAAAGGATAAAAGAAGCGAAAGGAGAGCTTGATTATGTTGAAAAATATTTTGAGCGAGAATATTGATTTTATAGAACTTTTCTTTATTGCGCTTTCTTTTGTTTCTGCGTTTCTATTTGCATATAGCTTCTTTTATGAGAAAAGTGCGAAGGCTTTTTTGAAACTCTTGAAGATTAAAAAGTTAAACAGGAGAGCGAAGAATGAAAAGAAAAAAGTATCATAAAACTAAATGCGTTTTTCGTGCGACAACTTTTTTGTTTTTAATATTTTGTCTTTGCTTCTTATTGCATATACAGGTTTTATGTGAAGAAAAGGATACGATCCCACCAACAATAAAAGTCGAAATAACCGATGATGAACAGGAGTTTACTTCAAAGGTCAGGAAAGCGACAGTGATTATATCTGACAACAAAATGGTCGGAGAAATAAAAAAGGAATATGTTTTCAAGGAAGGGAAGGACAGTTTCCATATAAGTATAAAAGATGCCGCAGGAAACGAAAGTACTTATAAAAGTGATGTTTATATTCAGGATTATACAGCGCCCGAAGAAATAACCGTAGGCATAAAGGAAGGGCAGGTTATAAACGGCGAATTGAATGTAAGTATTATCGCTATAGATGAATGGCTTGATACAAAAAAATCTTATGTGAGAATCACAGGGCGAAACAGCAAAGATGAATACAAATACTTTTTTACAGAAAACGAGAATAGCATAAACATATTTGATGCTTCTTCTTTTAGGGACGATTACTATACGCTTAATGTTTTTCTTTCGGACAAAGCGGGAAATGAGTGTGAGCGGATTATTTCTTTTATGATCAACAGAAATGGCTCGACTTTTGAATTTGGTGATAAAAACAAAGAAATCATCGGTACGGTAACGGAAGAAATAAAAGATTTCACGATTACGGAAAAGAATTTAAGTAAGGTTGATATCGAGAATGCCAGAATTCTTTTTGCCGCAAATGCCAGAGTGATTGAGCTTAAAAACAGTACGGATTACTACGTAGAAGAGAGAAAGGACGAAACAGGCTATACCTATACATATATTTTCAGCAATGATTTATTCGTAAAAGATGGTGTATATACTATCTCAATCTCCACGAGGGACGAAGCTGGAAATATTAACGATACGAGATTTGGAAAAGATACCGACGAAATAAGATTTGCCGTAAAAAAGGGCCTTGAAGCCTCTTATAAAAAATAATAATTGCATAAAAAAACAAATAAAAATATAATGTACTCGTATGTATTTTAAAGGAGGCTTTATTTATGAGCATCAGAATAGGTATTATAGGTTACGGTAATTTAGGTCGCGGAGTTGAGTGTGCAATCAAGCAGAACAAGGATATGGAACTTGTTGCAGTATTCACAAGAAGAGACCCCGACAGTGTAAAGATTCTTACAGAAAGCGCAAAGGTTGTTAATGTTGCAGATATCGCTGACTGGAAGGATAAAATAGATGTAGCAATCATCTGTGGCGGTTCAGCTACAGATTTGCCTAAGCAGACTCCGGAGTATTCAAAGTACTTCAACTGTATAGATTCATTTGATACACATGCAAAGATTCCCGAGCATTTCGAGAATGTTAATAAGGTATGTCTTGAGAACGAAAAGGTTTCCATCATTTCAATCGGTTGGGATCCCGGTCTCTTCTCACTTAACAGACTTATCGGCAATGCAATCCTTACAAACGGCAAGGATTATACATTCTGGGGCAAGGGCGTAAGCCAGGGACATTCGGACGCTGTAAGACGTATCAAAGGCGTTAAGAATGCAAAGCAGTACACAATCCCCGTTGAGTCGGCACTTGAAAGTGTAAGAAACGGTGAAAATCCTGAGCTTACCACAAGACAGAAACACACAAGAGAGTGCTTCGTAGTTCTTGAAGAAGGCGCAGACGCAAAGGCTGTTGAGCAGGAAATCGTTACAATGCCCAACTACTTCGCAGATTATGATACAACAGTACACTTCATCAGCGAGGAAGAATTCAATGCCAACCATTCAGGCATTCCTCACGGCGGATTTGTTTTAAGAAGCGGCAAGACAGGCTGGAACGAAGAGACCAATCATATGATGGAATTCTCACTTAAGCTTGAATCAAACCCCGAGTTCACAGCATGCGTTCTTACTGCATACGCAAGAGCAGCATACAGACTTGCAAATAAAAAAGATTTCGGCTGCAAGACAATATTTGATGTTGCACCCGCACTCCTTATGGAAAAAGAGGGCGCAGAATTAAGAAAGACACTTCTTTAATTAAAGAAAAAAGAAAGAAAAAAGATTATGCATAACGATTTATTAACTATAGGAAAATTTACTCTTCACGGATATTCGGTAATGATAGCCTTAGGTTTTATCATTGCCATGGGTCTTTGTCTTTTAAGAGCTAAAAAGAAAAATATGGACGGAGACGTGATCACGGATATCGGACTTGTCGGTGTTATTGCCGGCTTCCTTGGCGCTAAGATTCTTTATATCATAGTAAGCTACAAGGAACTTTTCACCAATCCGAAGAACGTTATCGGCTTCCCTGAGATTTTCTCAGGCTTTGTAGCTTACGGCGGAATCATATTCGGTTTTGCTGCAATTCTTATATACGCTAAGATTAAAAAGATCAATGCGCTCGAATATCTTGACTTTGTAATTCCTTTTATAGCAATGATACAGGGATTCGGACGTGTAGGATGTTTCCTCGCAGGCTGCTGCTACGGCGGACCGACAGATTCTTTCCTTGGCGTTACTTTCCCTTCGCCTCATGCGATGGCAGGCATTAAGGTATGGCCCACACAGCTTTTCTCAGCAGCAGGCGATTTCGCAATTTGCGGTATCCTTCTTTTGCTTTCGATGAAAATCAAAAAGAAAGGAAACATTTGCGTACTTTACGTAATACTTTATGCAATCGGAAGATTCATCGTTGAGTTTTTCAGAGCAGACCCGAGAGGTGCGCTTAACTTAGGCAGCGGTACATTATCCACATCCCAGTTTATTTCACTTCTTGTTTTACCTGTTGCAATCGGAGCAGCCGTTATAATCAATCTGCCCAAGGAAAGCAAGACAAAAGAAGAAGTTAAGGAAGATGAAGAAAAACAGGAATAAAAGTTTATTTATAAAGACAATAATTCTTTTCGCCGCTCTTTTAGCTTTCTTAACCGGTTGTGAAGTATCGGGAAAAGCGGATAACAAAATTACTGTTGTCTGTACGGTTTTCCCCATATATGACTGGACCAAAGAAATCATAAAAGAATGCGACGATATTGAAGTAATTCTTTTAGAGGATGACGGTACGGATATGCATTCGTATCAGCCCACCGTAAAAGATTTGGTCGATATAGAGGACTGCGATGTTTTTATTTACATCGGCGGTGAGTCAGAAGAATGGGCTAAGGAATATTCCGAAAAACATCCGAGTGATAAAAGAACGGACATCTGTCTCATGGATGAAATCGCTTCAGATATTCTCCTTGAAAACGATGAGGGCATAGTTGTTGCCCAGGAAGAAGAGGAAGAAGAAGCGTACGATGAACACATATGGCTTTCTCTTAAAAGAAGTATTAAATGTGTGGACGTTATCGGAAATGCCCTTAAGGATAAAACTTCTAACCCGGATAAAATATCAGGAAACTTAATTTCATATAAAGAAAAGCTTTCCGAACTTGATAAAGAATACGAAGAATATTTTAATGCTAATCCGCGCACGCTTATAATAGCTGACAGATTTCCTTTCAGATATTTGGCAGAGGATTACGGTTTTAGTTACATGGCAGCGTTTCCGGGCTGCAGCAGCGAGAGTAATCTTTCGTTTGCTCCCGTGGTTGAACTTTCCGAATGCCTTGGAAACTCAGACGAGAATGTGATTTACATCACAGAAAGCGGAGATAAAGAACTTGCTGATACTGTAATAGAACAGTCGGGTAAGGACGCGAAAACAGTTACCCTCGATTCGATTCAGTGTGTAAGTTTAAAGAGAATAGAAGAGGGTGCATCATATTATTCTCTGATGAAGAGTAATCTTGATGCATTAAAACAGGAATAGGATTTATATGGCACAGATTAAAGGTGTCGACGTTTCTGTCGGATATGAAAAAAGAATAGTTGCCGACAATATCAATTTTGAAATCAACGAAGGTGATTACCTTTATATTGTCGGAGAAAACGGATCGGGCAAATCCACACTGATGAAGTGTATTTTGGGACTCGAAAAAGTCATGGGCGGAAGTATAGTATACGGTGACAATCTCAAGCAGAAAGAAATCGGTTATCTTCCCCAGCAGACTTTTATCCAGAGAGATTTTCCCGCTACCGTATATGAAATAGTACTTTCTGGATGCCTGAACGGATTGGGATGGCGTCCGTTTTTTGGTAAAAAAGAAAAGAACATGGCAATGGAAGCCATGAGAAAACTTGAAATAACCGATCTGGCAAAACGCTCTTATCCCGAACTCTCCGGCGGACAGCAGCAAAGAGTTCTGCTTGCGAGAGCGCTCTGCGCCACAGGAAAGGCACTTCTTTTAGACGAGCCTGTAGCAGGTCTTGATCCTTACGCTCAGGAACAGCTCTATGCACTCATTTACAAAATCAACAAAGAAGAAAAGATAACAATAATAATGGTATCGCATGATTTGGAAGCTGCTAAAAAATATGCAACACACATTTTGCATATCGGCAAAGAAAAATGCGTATTCTGTACCAAGCATGAATTTATTAAGGAGAACGGCGGATGTCTGTTTTAACTATACTGGCTGAATATCTGTCTCGTTCCATGGTAAGAAATGCTTTGATAGTAGGAACGTTAATTGCACTTTGCGCATCGCTTCTTGGAACGACCATTGTACTTAAGAGACTGTCTTTTATCGGAGACGGTCTTTCTCATGTTGCATTCGGAGCACTCTGTATCGCAACGGTATTTTCCATTACAGATAAAATGATACTGGTACTTCCCGTGACTATTCTGGTAGCGGTTATTCTCATGGGTTCAAATGATAAAAAGAAGATTAAGGGCGATGCTGCGATAGCAATGCTTTCAGTCGGAGCTCTTGCATTCGGTTATCTTCTTTTAAATATTGTTCCGAATAAAAGAACCGCAAACCTCTCGGGAGATGTGTGTTCGACGCTCTTTGGCTCGATGTCCATTCTGACATTATCAACGGGAGATGTTTTTTTATGCATAGTGCTTTCCCTCGTGGTAGTGGCATTCTTCGTTGTCTTTTATCATCGAATATTTTCCGTTACCTTTGACGAAAGCTTTGCATCCGCAACAGGTATAAGATGTAATCTTTATAAGATTCTTTTATCAATCATAATTGCGGTTGTTATAGTTTTAAGCATGCAGCTTGTCGGTTCGCTTCTTATTTCGGCACTTATTGTATTCCCTGTTTTATCGACGGAGAGAATATTCAAAAGCTTCCTGTCGGTTGTTATCGCTTCGGGCGTTGTCGGAGTTTTCTGCGCGGTATCGGGAATCATTGCATCCATCATTCTTTCGACGCCGATTGGTGCGACGGTTGTATGCATTAATGTAATAGTTTTTGTTATCTTTGTTATCATCGGTAAGTTTTTCGTTAAACACTGAATAAAATAATTTTTTCTTGCACCAATACTTTTCAGGTGCTATACTCTCAAACGGTGTGTTTTTTTAAACACGTCGTTTTTATTATGGGTCGTGACCCTGTTGAGCTCGCGAAGCGTGCGAAATATAAACCACCCGCTATGCGGGTGCGCGGTGTGTGTTATACAAAAAAATCACCTTTCCGCTATAATGAGGTTGTTCAAGCCAAACAAATAGCGAAGGGAAGGTGATTTTAATGGCCAATAAGGCAAATAGTCTATCACACACTAAATGGATTTGTAAGTACCACATAGTGTTCACTCCAAAGTATAGGCGAAAAATAATTTACAATCAATACAAAGAAAGTGTGCGAGACATAATCAAGCAACTGTGTGCATACAAGGGAGTGGAGATAATAGAAGGACATCTGATG